>CAWBIN010000020.1:0-11105 GCA_963788955.1 uncultured Alphaproteobacteria bacterium
AACAAAGCCACCTGACAACGTGTTGTCAGGAGCCCGGCGCATTTTTGTCGCCGGGCGCCCTGCTTATCCACAGGCAGCCGCGTTCGATGCGGCCGCCTGGCGTGGTTCTGGAACAGGCGTGCCAATACACTTTGCACTAGTCCAGAATGCTGCCATGCGTCTTCCGTCTGCGGCGACGGGTTGTCGTACCAGCCTGGCGCCGCGACCCGGTGTCTTTGCAGCATTCGCTTATACTTGCCAGAAGCGCTTGGCGATCTCTGCCTCGACCTGCCATTTCGTCAGACCGATATCGTCGATCAAATACGGATTGTCCTTCGCCAACTGCGCAAGCTTCCGGCGAAAGCGTACCTGCTCGCTCCAGGTCGCGATAGTGCCTCGCAGCGCTGCCAGGCTGTAGTGCCGACGCGGCGCCGCGGGCGTTGCCGGCCGCGCTGCCTGATGCAGAGCCGGCGCAAGGGTGGGAGTATCGTTCATGGCAACCTCCATAGGGCTTGAGAGTTCGAGGACCCTCGATCTGAAAGAGGTTGAATTCTGCGGGATACGAGCCGCGTCGTACTTAAGGTCTCCCAAAAAGTTCGCAAAAACTTCCAAACCGGCTATGGATGCGCCGCATGCAGGGATCGCGCTTTGCCTTTGGTCCGTTCGTGCTTGATGCGGGTGCGGGAACGCTCCTTCGGAACGATGTCCCCGTGGCCGTTGGCTACCGTGGGCTAAAGCTGCTTGCTGCGCTCGTCGGACGGACCGGCGAAATCCTGGGCAAGGCCGAGTTGATGGACGCGGCGTGGCCGGGCACGGCCGTCGAGGAAGGCAACCTCACCGTCCAGATCGCGCAGCTGCGCAAGCTGCTTGGTCCGGCGGCCGATGGCGGTGAATGGATCGCCACGGTTCCGCGCGTCGGCTACCGCTTCACGGGGACGGCGATCGAACAGGTCGGCGCGAAGCGCAAACCTTTGCCGCTGCCCGACAAACCATCGATAGCTGTGCTGCCCTTCGTCAATGTCAGCAACGATCCCGAGCAGGAATCCTTCGCGGATGGGTTGACCGAAGACCTGATCACCGACCTGTCCAGGATCGCCGGCCTGTTCGTGATCGCACGCAACTCGGCCTTTGCCTACAAGGGAAAGGCGGTCGACGTGCGCGAGATCGCGCAGGACCTTGGCGTGCGTTACCTGCTGGAGGGCAGCGCACGGCGCGCCGCGGGGCGTGTGCGCATCAACGCGCAGCTGGTCGACGCGGTGAGTGGCGATCATCTTTGGGCCGAACGCTTCGACCGCAGCCTGGAAGATATCTTTGCCGTTCAGGACGAGGTCACCGGCAAGATCGTGGAGGCGTTGCTCGGCCGGCTGCGCGCACCGCCGCCGCGCAATCGACCCAACAATCTCGAGGCTTACGATCTCTGCGTGCGGGCCCGCAAGATGATCGACGATTCGCCGCAGACGGCGCAGGAAGCGCATCTCATGCTCACGCGGGCGGTTTCGCTCGATCCAGGATATGCCGAGCCTTATCGCTGGCTTGCCATGAACCACTGGATGGGATCGGTGCATTGGGGCGGACCAACCAAATCCAGCCGTGGCGTTGCGATGGAACTGGCGCGCAAAGCCGTGGCGATCGATCCCAACGATGCCGGCTGCCGCTGGGTGCTGGCTTACCTGCTTGCCTATGACCGCAGCTTCGCCGAGGCGGATGCGGAATTCGCCAAGGCTATCGAGCTCGACCCGAACGAGGCCGACACCTGGGCGGCATTATCCGATATCGCCGTCCTGGCCGGGCGGATCGAGGAGGGGCTCGAGCACATCCGCAAGGCGTTCCGGCTGAACCCGTTTCCGGCAAGCTGGTACTATCTGACGCTCGGCCAGGCGCAATATGCGGCCGGCCAATACGAAGCCGCTATCGAGACACTGCGCAGGGACGAGACCTATCGCACGAGCTCACGCCGTTTCCTGGCGGCCAGCCTTGCCCAACTGGGCCGGCTCGACGAGGCGCGCGCGGAGGTCGAACTGTTCCTGGTCGGCAACCCGCAGTTCACAACCCGCCACTGGGCCACGACCGAGCCGTTCCGCGACGCTGCGACGCTCGAGCATTTCGTTGATGGCTACCGCAAGGCCGGCCTTCCGGCGTGACGCGACAGCGTGATCTCCCGGAAATCTGCCGGTCGACCGTTCGCGCTACCTACTCTTCAAAACGACCCGTGGCGTCACGATCGTGCTCGTATCGTCGCGTCAACGGAAACGGCGGCAGCCACAACTCGCGGCGAACGGTCCAGCTTTCATAGGTTGGCATCAGCTGGTCAGGGGCATCCAGGGATCCGAGGTTCACTTCGACTTCGTCTGCGCTGCGTCCGAAAACGGGCGAGCCGCAGCGAGGGCAGAAAAACCGCCCGTGGTAGTCGCGTGTTTCGCCGGAGACCGTCACCGCATCCTGGGGGAAAATCGCGGAAGCGTGAAAAAGCGCGCCATGATGCTTGCGGCAGTCGAGGCAGTGACAAATGCCGACCCGGTATGGGCGCCCCGAAGCCACAATTCGCACGTTGCCGCACGAGCAGCCGCCGGTAAATCGGTCCATGCGCGTCGCCTTCAAGATCAAGCGGTTGGCTACAACGGCACTGTCATTGCATTACCCGAACTACGGCGACAGTCCGCTCGCCAGTCTAGCAAGGCAGCGCTAACCGTCCAGCACCGCGCGCACCTTTTCAGCCAGCTGATCGATGGTGAAGGGCTTCGCCAGGAAATTCACGCCATGGTCGAGGACGCCGTTGTGGACCACCGCGTTGCGGGTGAAGCCGGTGGTGAACAGAAGCTTCAGTCCGGGCCGCGATTGCAGCGCCTGGTCCGCGAGTTTGCGGCCGTTCATGCCGGGCATGACGATGTCGGTGAACAGCAGCGTCACATCGGGATGCGTCTCCAGCTGGCGCAGCGCATCGCTCGGCATTGGCGGCGTGCACGACGATATAGCCGAGGTCGCGCAGCGCCTCGACCGCCAACAGCCGTACACGCTCGTCGTCCTCGACGAGCAGGATCGTCTCGCCGGCGCCGGCTTTCGAGGGCGTGCCTGCAGACGGCAGCACGCTCGTCCTCGCCGAAATGGCGCGGCAGGTAGATCTTGACGGTCGTGCCTTGCCCGACCTCCGAATAGATCTTCACATGCCCGCCCGACTGCCTGACGAAGCCGAACACCTGGCTCAGCCCGAGACCGGTACCCTTGTCGACCGGCTTGGTGGTGAAGAACGGATCGAACGCCCTGGCCGCGACCTCGGGCGGCATGCCGGTGCCGGTATCGGTGACGGCGATCAGCACGTATTGCCCGGCCGGCACCTCGGAATGACGAGCGGCATAGGCGTCGTCGAGATGGCAATTGGCCGTCTCGATGGTCAGCTTGCCGCCGTCCGGCATGGCGTCGCGCGCATTGACCGCCAGGTTGAGGATGGCGTTCTCGATCTGGCTCGGATCGGCATTGGTCTTCCACAGCCCGCCGGCGAGCACGGTCTCGATGGCGACCTGCTCGCCGAGCGTGCGCAGCAGCAGGTCCGACATGCCGGAGAGCAGGCGATTGGCATCGACCAATTGCGGCGCCAGCGGCTGCTGGCGCGAGAAGGCAAGCAGCCGCTGCGTCAGATTGGCGGCGCGCTGGGCAGCGTCGAGCGCCGATTCGACGAATTTGCCGATTTCGGTTTCGCCGCGCGCCAGCTTGCGCTGGATCAGGTTCATGGCGCTGATGACGACGGCCAGCATGTTGTTGAAATCATGCGCGATGCCGCCGGTGAGCTGGCCGATCGCCTCCATCTTCTGCATCTGCCTGACCTGCGCCTCCGCGGTCTCGCGCGTGGCGATCTCGCTGACCAGCGCGGCATTGGCTGCGGTCAACTGCTCCTGCGAGGCATCGATCGCGGCGAGGCGGCGGCGCAGGTCGAAGTGCGCTGAACAGGCCAAGCAGCAGCAGGCCGGCCAGCGTGGCGATCGAGGCGCGGCTCAGCCATGTGCCGGAGCTGTCGGCGGCGGCGAGCCGGGCCTGCAGCACGGCGTTCTCATTTTGCCTGATGTTCGAGACTACCTCGCGGACGCGGTCCATATAGACCTTGCCGCGATCGTCGCGCACCATCGCAAACGCGCCGGCGTGGTCGCCGGACTGGTAGACGGCGATGGTGTCGGCGAGCTCCTTCAGCTTATCGCCGATCGCCGATTTCAATTCGCCGAATGCCGCAGCGCGCTGCGGGTCGTCCGCCATCGCCGGCTTGAGCTTGTCGAGCTCGCCCGGCAGCGCTTCGACGGCCGACTGATAGGGCGCCAGATACGGCGCCTCGCCGGTCAGCATGTAGCCACGCTGGCCGGTCTCTGCGTCCTGCACCAGCGACAGCGTCTGCACGATGCGGCGCTCGAGCTCGAAGGCCTCGCGCACAGCGATGTTGTCGGACTGCTGGCTCTCGATCAGCAGCGAGCGCGTGCCGACGATCGCCGCCAGCACGGCGAAGCCCGCGACCAGCGGCAGCAGTTGCAGCCTGAACGCCTTGCGCGTCCGTGAGACCATGGACACCAGATTTGCCGACCCGTTTGGAAAAACCCTCGCCGGCATGTGGTAATTGCGCCAGCGAAACAACGCAAGGACACCGCGCCCCGGCTTCCGGCTCAAGTGGCTTGCGCAATGCACTCAGCCTGCCGCTGCCTCGTCAACGGCAAACGAACCGTCTCCTTGGCCGACGACATGACAATAAGCGTCTCGATCCGCAGTACGCCCGGAACGCCTTTGATCATCTCATCGAGAAACGCTTCCAGGTCACGGGTCGTGTGGGTTCGCACCTTGAGCAGGTAATTCCAGGCGCCGGTCACGTGATGGCATTCGAGGATCGCCGCTTTCGTGCCGACGCGCGCCAGGAACGGAGCCTCTATCTCCGGATCGATCCATCCGACGAAGACGAAGGCCAGCAGGTCAAGTCCGAGAGCGGCCGGCGCCAGGATCGAACAGACGCCCTCGATAATGCCGCGATCCTGCAGCTTGCGCACGCGCTCGTTGACCGAAGAGATCGACAATCCGACCGCGTTGCCGAGCTCTGCATAGGAGGTCCGGCCATTGTGCTGGAGCCGTTCGAGCAGCTTGCGGTCCGTGTCGTCGATTTCAGGGCAATTGCGCATCTCGCAGGTAAGGTTGGTAAGGCATATGCCCGTAGAAAATAAGGATATTTCCGTCAATATCCGTATCATATACGTACATGTTGCGAGATACCGTAAATTTATCTGGACGAGATGTAGTTTTTGAGGCATATGCCGTAACGTCACCGGGGCGGGGGCTCCGATGGATCGGTGAAGACAACCGAGCACCTCAATCATCTGGAACGTGAGCGGCCTGCTGCCGCCCGCGCATCAAGGAGCTTTGCCATGGCCTTGCAGATCTTCGCTTCGAATTCCATCGGCGTTGGAACCAGGGTTCCACTCGGCACGGACGACGACGTTTTCATCGGCGAGAACGCCACGGTCGGCTCGACCGACACCAGCACCACCATCGTCGGGACCGGGAGTTTTCATAGCGTCAATATCCAGGGGACAGTCGTCTGCGACCAGCACGCCATCGATATCGGGACGTCGGCAGATTACGGTCAAAACCTGCTCATCGGCGAAAACGGGTATGTCGCAGCGATTGCGGTGCCGTTCAATTTCACCGCTGCGACTGTGGTACTGGGCGGCGATGCCAGCATGCTCGACAATCGCGGCATGATCCGTGGTTACAGCCAGGCGATCTCGGTTGCAGGCGATAGCGAGTCCTCGCCTGACATCATGATATTCAACAGTGGTCGGATCGAAGCCACGAGTTTCGGTATCGGCGCGTACGGCCAGTGCGGTGTCACTTTCGTCAATAGCGGTGAGGTCCGCGTACACCACCCGAATGGCAAGTCTTACACGGCATCGGGATCGACTCACGTAGATCACGTCACCAACAACGGTCTGATGGTTGGGGCGATTAGTCTTGGTGGTGGCAACGACGTCTTCTCCGGCGCGGGCACCCAGGGCACAGTGTTCGGCGAGGCCGGCCTCGACACGTTGTTCGGCGGCAACGCCGGCGACAGGTTCGAAGGCGGCACGGAGAACGATGCGCTGACCGGCAATGGCGGCAACGATACGCTGCTCGGCCAGGACGGCAACGACACGCTCAATGGCGGCCTCGGCAACGACTTCCTCGACGGTGGCCTTGGCAACGACACGCTGTTTGGCGGGGCCGGCAAGGACACGCTGATCGGCGGGGCCAACAACGATTTCTTCGTCTTCAACACCGCGCTCAATGCATCGACGAACCGCGACATCATCACGGACTTCAACCACGTCGCCGACACCTTCAAGCTGGAGAATGCCATCTTCACCAAGCTCGGCGCGGGGGTGCATGCGCTCAACCCCGGCTTTTTCCACGCCGGCGTCAAGGCCGCCGATGCCAATGACTATATCGTCTACAACAAGGCGACCGGCATTTTGTCCTACGACAATGACGGCAATGGCGCGCATGCGGCGATCCAGTTTGCCGAGCTCAAGAACAAGCCGGTGCTCGCCGCCAACGATTTCCAGGTGATCTGACCAAAAGACGCGCCGACGCGGGCGGTCATCCGATCGCTGCGCCGGGCATCCCGCCACCATTTTGTGCGCACCGGGCACGAGCCTGCCGCGCCGACAGGAGCAGACCATGGCCTTGCAGATCATTGGCTCGAATTCGATTGGCGTCGGCATCCGGGCGGATCTGCTCGCGGTCGACGATCTGTTCGTTGGGGAGAACGCAACCGTCGGCTCGACGAGTGGCAGCACGACGGTCTACGGCAGCGGCAGCCACAAGCTCGATATCCAGGGAACGGTAATCGGCGACACGGTGGCGATCTCGATCGGCCAGAGTCTTGGCGTCGGCGCTCAGAACCTGCTGATCGGCGAGAACGCGTATGTCGCCAACATATCTTACACCAGCTCGAATGCCGTGAATGTCCTGGGCAACGGCACAGTGATCGACAATCGCGGCACCATTTATGGCTCTATCTATGCGCTGAGCTTTGGTGGCGACGATCCGAATTCCACCACGACCGTAAACAACAGCGGCCTGATAGAAGGCTCGCAGCTTGCGGTCTTCAAATACAATGGCAGTTCCGATACGGTCGCGCTCACCAACACGGGCGAGATCCGCTGCGATGGCGGTGCGAATTCTTTCGCTTATTATTCCACTGCCATATCGACCGATCGCGTCACCAACAATGGTTTGATGGTTGGCGCTATCTCGCTCGGGCTGGGCGATGACCTCTATGACGGTCGCGGCGGCCGGGTTGCGGGCACCGTCGACGGCTCTTTCGGGATCGATACGCTGCTCGGCGGTGCGCTCGGCGAGACATTCAGCGGGGGCCAAGGCAACGACGTCCTCGATGGCGGCGGCGGCAATGACGTCCTCGACGGTGGCATTGGGGCCGATGCAGTTCTCGGCGGCCTCGGTAACGACACGCTGCTCGGTCAGGACGGCAATGACACGCTGAATGGCGGGCTCGGCAACGACGTCCTGAACGGTGGCCTTGGCAACGACACGCTGTTCGGCGGGGCGGGCAACGACAAACTGACCGGCGGCGCGAACAATGACTTCTTCGTGTTCAACACCGCGCTCAATGCGTCCACCAACCGCGACACCATCGCCGACTTCAACCACGTCGCCGACACGTTCAAGCTGGAGAACGCTGTATTCACCAGGCTCGGGGCAGGGGTGCACGCGCTGAGCCCCAGCTTCTTCCATGCAGGTATCAAGGCGGCCGACGCCAATGACTACATCGTCTACAACAAGGCGACCGGAATCTTGTCCTACGACAATGACGGCAACGGCGCGCACGCGGCCATCGCCTTCGCCGTCCTCACCAACAAGCCGGTGCTGGCCGCCAACGATTTCCAGGTGATCTGACGGGCTACCGCTCCACCCGAAGCTCATCGCGGAGAAGTGCCTCGCCAGCGATCACATTTTGCCTTCGCAAGCCGGTTAAGGGTTGACCTCGACCGTCGCTGGTTGCAGAGTCCGAATGTCTTTCTGATCGCCCGCGCGGCGACAAGCCGCCTGCGCCAGCGCAGGCTCGCGGATGCCGGTCGGAACAGGCGTTGGAGCAACGGACAGAGGAGCGGAGGCATGACCCCACCGGACAGTCCCACAAGGCTCCGCAATGGCGCGGAGCCGCGGCAGGCATAAGTGCCCGGGTAAAGCTGCAGGCTTGGCCAGCCGTTTCCCCCTGACATCGTAGAGACCACAAGTCGGATCGCGGCATGAAGCCGCTTGGCATCCGAATTCAAAGCCGATCGTGTGCGATCGGCAAACGGGCAAAGTCCCAACAGGCCCTGCGCGCCAACCAGCCGCAGGGCCATTGCTTTTGCAGCTGCAGCGAGTTGTCGCGGACGTACGTCAGTTGCGCGGGAGCGGCAGGCCGCCTGTGCCGACGTCGATCGTCAGCTGGCTCGACGCCTTGACGTCCCACCCTCCGATCTTCGTAGCCGGCGCTTGATCGGGCTCCGGTTCGGGCACGTATGGCTTGACGATCTGGTAGTCGCCCTCGACGCCAGGGAGATTTTTCGGCGCGGGTTTTTTCTCCGCGGCAAAAGCCGGCGCTGTCGCGGCAAGAGAGGCAGCGAGAATGGCCCAACCGAGGCATGTTCTGGCGCGCGTGATCATCAGGACCAATATAGCGGTATGGTGACAACATGCCATCGGCGATCCCGCTGCTTGCGTTTAGGGGGAAAGCCATATAGAACGAATAGAGAACAAACTACTTGTGGATAGGCTGGCGTATTTCACGGCGGGCGGCGCGCGAAAGGAGTGCCGATCGGCTAGGGTGCGCCCTTCCGATCGAAGCTGGTTTCGGATGAGCGCGGAGATAGTGTGATGGCGGGTAGCGTAAACAAGGTCATTCTGGTCGGTAATCTCGGGGCAGACCCTGAAATCCGGCGGCTGAATTCAGGCGACCCGGTCGTCAATATCCGGATCGCCACGTCCGAAAGCTGGCGCGACAAGAATTCGGGCGAGCGCAAGGAAAAGACCGAATGGCATAACGTCGTGATTTTCAACGACAATCTCGCCAAGGTCGCCGAGCAGTACCTGAAGAAGGGCATGAAGGTCTATGTCGAGGGTCAGTTGCAGACCCGCAAATGGCAGGACCAGACCGGCAACGACCGCTACACGACTGAGGTCGTGCTGCAGAAATTCCGTGGCGAGCTGCAGATGCTCGATGCGCGCGGCCAGGGCGGCGATGCGCCAGGATATCCGGCGGCCGCGGATCGGATTTCGGCCAGTCCGGACCGGGCGACGATCCGGGGCGGTGGCCGCAGCGTGGGTGCCGGCGGCGGTCGCAGTGGCGGCAGTGGAGGCAGCGGCGGTTTTTCGCGCGACCTCGACGACGAGATCCCGTTCTGATGTCAAACACTCTAGGGTGTTGAGGATCAGGTCAGGCCGGCATCACCTGAATCAAGCCTATAGGAATGGATCGCGGGCTGGTCGCCGCTGCAGCGCCTTGAGTGCGCGCTCGTAGAGCGGCGATTGCTCCGCAAGCCAGTTCGTCGCGCGCGGCCAGTTGGCTCTGTCCTGCATGTCCACGCGTAAGCTGTTGCCGACGAGGAAGTTCGTGCCCAGGCGCAGCTGTTCGCGGCGTAGTGCTTTCGCCAGAAAATCACGATGCGGGAAGAGATGCTCCCTGACGTGTCCGATCCTGGTGCCTCGTGCGCCGCGCACGAACATGCCGACGCCATTCGCCGAAATGTAGTGCGCGGCAATCAGGGGCACGCGGCCCACCGTCAGCCAGCGCGTGGTCTCGTTTCCGCGCTCGGTTCTCGCGTACAGCTCGGGCAGTTGCTCCGCGAAATATGCCCAGAAGGCGCGGCGATGCTGGGTGAGGTCCGAGACCATCCTGATCTGAAGCCGCTCAGGCCGCCATCAGCGCCTTGATGCCGTCGGCGACGAATTGCACGGCGAGCGCCGCCAGGATGACGCCGAGCAGCCGGGTCAGGATCGAGCGGCCGGTATTGCCGAGAAAGCGGTCGATGCGCTCGGCAAGCACGAACACCAGATAGGTCAGCAGCAGGCAGACCGCGATGATCGCGATCAGCGAGAGCTGGGCTGCCCACACCCTGGAACGACCCGGACAGCAGCACGGTGGCGGAGATCGCGCCCGGCCCGGCAATCAGCGGGATGGCCAGCGGAAAGGCGGCGATATTCTGGATCAGGTCCTTGGTGATGGCGACATCGGAGATCTTTTCCTTGCGGTCCTGGCGGCGCTCAAAAACCATCTCGAAGGCGATGAAAAACAACAGGAAACCGCCGGCCACGCGGAAGGCCGGCAGGGTGATGCCGAACACCGACAGGATTTTCGCGCCGGCGAGCGCAAACAGCGCCAGCAGCGCAAAGCCGATGATGCTTGCGCGCACCGATACTTGCGCGCGCTCATCGCGGTTCATGCCGCGCGTGACGCCGAGGAAAAGCGGCGCCAGGCCGGGCGGATCGATCGTCACGAGCAGCGTCACGAAGGCGTTGAACAGGCTGTCGTAGCTCGGCATCGCATTCCCCGCCGCACTTGCTCTTGCCTGTCATAGAGCAAGGCGCGGCGGGACGCTATGGGTGCTTAGCCTTGCTTTGCCGAGCAATAGGCTTCCAGCCGGTAGCCGTCGGGATCGAGCGCATAGGCCGCGAAATAATCGGGACCGTAATCGGCCCGCAGCCCTGGTTGGCCATTCTCCTTCCGCCCGCCGCAAGGGCCGCTGCGTGGAAATCCGCAACGCTCTGCCTGTCCGGTGCGGCGAAGCAGAAATGCAGGCCCGATTGCGGATCTGCTGCAACCGGGTGGTCGGTCGCCAGATCCACAGACCGACGGCATTGCGGCCATAGCCGAGATAGGTTTCGCCGTCGCTGAGAAGCTGATAGCCCGAGCGGCTTCAGCGCCGCGTCGTAGAAGCGCCTTGTGGCCGCGATGTCGCGCACTCCGATCCAGATGTGGTCGAACATTCTTTTCTCTTTCAGATAGCTGTTGAACTGGCGCCTGGCCGGCTCGCCGAACGAAGAAATCGATTAGTCCGCCAGGTCCTGCCACCGTCGTGAAGAGCGTTCGCCGTGCCAGTGGAACGAGTTCGCGGTGATGC
>CAWBIN010000021.1:0-11604 GCA_963788955.1 uncultured Alphaproteobacteria bacterium
TCGTCAACCAAAAATCGCGCCGAAATGGCCGAGGCGATCAGCCTCGCCATCATGCGCTGGCAGGATACGACGCAGGCCTATGACGAGGCGGTGGGCGCAAAGCTTGGGCTGAACGCGGCCGAGCGGCATTGCCTCGGGCTGCTCTATGGCGGCCCGCAATCGGCAGGCGCGGTCGCGGTCGCGACGGGCTTGACGCCGGCCGCCGTCACCGCGCTGATCGACCGGCTGGAGGCACGCGGGTTCCTCACGCGCACGCGCAGCCTGGAAGACAGGCGCAAGGTGGTCATCGAGGCGACGGAGCGCACGCGGGACCTGTCGGCGCGCTATTACGGCGCCATTGCGCAGGAAGGGCAAAAGATGATGGCCAGCTTCAGCGATGCCGAACTGGCCACCATATTGCGGTTCACCACCGCGGCACTCGACCTGCAGCGCGAGCAGCTTGCCCGTCTGAAGACCGAGGCCGCCTGAGTGGTCAGACGGCTGCCGGGTCGAGCGCCGGCTTGCCCTTGTTGCGTCCGACGATGCCGGCCATGTCGGCGGTCTGGAAGGCGTCGCGCAGGACATCGAAGGACGGCAGCACGAAATAGGCGCGCTGGAACTTGTCGATCTCGTAGCCGGTGCGCATTACCGTTTCGAGGTCGAAGGGCACATGATGCGCGTCCTTGCCCTCGACGGCGAACTGCAGCTCGGTGAAGGATGACATCAGCCCGGCGCCAAAGGCCTTCAGCGGCTGGCCGGCCTCCTGCATCAGCCCGTATTCGGCGGTGTACCAGTACAGGCGGGTGATCATCTCGTCGCCGCCGAGCGCGATCACGTCCTCGGCCTTCTGGCCATACATCTGCATGAAATCGGCGAAGACCGGCTGCGTCAGGATCGGCACATGGCCGAAGAAGTCATGGAACATGTCCGGCTCGACAATGTAGTCGAGCTCGTCTCGCGTCCTGAGCCAGTTGGTCACCGGGAAGCGGCGGTTGGCGAGATGGTCGAAGAACGGCGCGGCGGGGATCAGCCCCGGCACGGCCACGATTTCCCAGCCGGTGAGCTTGCGCAGCTTTTCGCTGACCGCATCGAAGTCCGGGATCCTGTCAAGCAGGCCAAGAGCTGCAACACCGTCGAGATAGGAGTGATGGGCCAGCTTCC
Organism: uncultured Alphaproteobacteria bacterium; assembly: GCA_963788955.1. GTDB lineage: Bacteria > Pseudomonadota > Alphaproteobacteria > Rhizobiales > Rhizobiaceae > Mesorhizobium. The sequence continues at coordinate 1,141 of CAWBIN010000021.1, forward strand.
GCGTCAGCTTCGTCTGGCGGTCGCACAGCGTGCGCCACACCGCCTGCTCGTCGGCGCTATAGTCATAGCCCTGCGCCACGGTGAAATCGGCGCGGCAGACCGAATAATCGCCGCGCAGCCCCTGCGCCGCACATTCCCTTGCATAGTCGGCAACGCTCATTGTCATGCTCTTCTCCTCATGAATTCATGGCCAATCGCTGAGCAATTCTAGCCCGAGACGGCGAGGCATATCCGCTTTGATGATGGCCTAAACGCAGCATTTGAGGTAAAAGGCGCTATCGGAAAGCTGTTGGAGAGTGAAAATGCCTCAGTTTGACGAATTCGAAATCAGGATGCTCGACATCCTGCAGCGCGACGGACGCAAGCCGGTGTCGGAGCTCGCCCAGGAAATAGGCCTGTCGACAACGCCTTGCGCGCGACGCTTCGAGGCCCTGCAGGACACCGGCGTCATCAAGGGCTTTGCCGCCGTCATCAGCCGTCGCGCCGTCGGCCTGACGGTCGAGGTGTTCATCCAGGTGCGCCTAGTCAGCCATAGCGACGGCTCGCCGGAAAGCTTCATCGCCGCCGTTCAGCGCATGGACGAGGTGTCCGCCTGCTGGACGATGACCGGCGACCACGACTTCCTCCTGCATGTCATGGTGCCGTCGGTCGACGAGCTCAACCACTTCGTCATGCACCGGCTGATGCGGCTTGAAGGCGTGCGCGACGTTCACACCCAGCTCGTGCTGCAGAACATCAAGGGCCCGGGCCATGTGCCGCTCGCGCACCTTCGACGCTAGGGCCGCCTGCCCGCCAATTCTGCGGGAAAGCTGCACGCAAACTGCTGAACAGGGCCAACTCGTCATCCAGATCGCCGGTTAGGACAGGCGGACCGCCGTTGAAAAAGGTCTGCCATGAACATCGTCCTGATCAATCCGCCGCACACCGCCATCGGCAGCCGCGTGCCGGACGACCATCTGCCGCCGCTCGGGCTCCTGGCGCTGGGCGGTCCACTGCTCGACGCCGGCCATCTTGTGCGCCTCGTCGATGCGGAATTTGGTCCGATGCCGCTTGCCGTACTCATCCTCGACGCCTTGGGCGGCCAGCCAGACTGCGTCCTCATCGGCCATTCCGGCTCGACCTCGGCGCATCCGACGGCCTTGCGCATCGCGCAGATGATCAAGGCTCAAGCCCCGGCGACGATCGTTATCTATGGCGGCGTGTTCCCGACTTATCACTGGCGTGACATTCTGGCTGAAACGGATGTCTTCGACTTCATCGTGCGCGGCGAGGGCGAGGCCACCATCGCAGCACTCATCGAGGCTCTGGAGCGGCGCGGGCCGCTGTCTGAGGTGCATGGCATCGCCTTTCGCGACGATTTGCGCCGCCCCTTCGCCACCCAGCCGGCGAAGACGATCGCCAACCTCGACGATTACCGCGTCGGCTGGGAACTGATCGACCACCGCCGCTACAGCTATTGGGGCGGCAAGCGCGCCGTGGTCATGCAGTTCTCGCGTGGCTGTCCGCATCTCTGTAACTATTGCGGCCAGCGCGGTTTCTGGACCCGCTGGCGGCACCGCGATCCAAAAAAGTTCGCGCAGGAGATCGCCTGGCTGCATCGCGAGCACGGCGTCGAGCTGATCAACCTCGCCGACGAAAACCCGACGGTTTCGAAAAAGGCATGGCGCGTCTTCCTCGACGCGCTGATCGCCGAGAATGTGCCGGTGCTGATCGTCGGCTCGACCCGCGCCGACGACATCGTGCGCGACGCCGACATCCTGCATCTCTACCGCAAGGCCGGCGTCATCCGCTGGCTGCTCGGCATGGAAAACACCGACGAACAGACGCTGCAATTGATCTGCAAGGGCGGCAGCACCTCCTCCGACCGCGAGGCGATCCGTTTGCTGCGCCTGCACGGCATCCTGTCGATGGCGACCTGGGTGGCCGGCTTCGAGGACGAAGGCTTTCGCGACCTCTGGCGCGGCTTTCGCCAGCTTATCGCCTACGATCCCGACCAGATCCAGGCGCTCTACGTCACGCCGCACCGCTGGACGCCGTTCTTCCGCATCGCCCGGGACCGCAAGGTGATCCAGACGGACGCTCGCCTTTGGGACTACAAGCACCAGGTCCTGCAGATGACCCGACTTAAACCCTGGATGCTGTTCTTCAGCGTCAAGCTGATCGAGCTGGCGGTGCAGTCGCGGCCGAAGGCGCTGGCGCGCATCCTGTTCCACAAGGATACCGAGCAGCGCCATTCGATGCGCTGGTACACGCAGATGGGCCGCCGCGTCTGGTTCTGCGAGGTCTGGGGTTTTCTCGTCCGCGACCGCCGCCTGGAGGACGGCCCGACGCTGGCCGAATTCTGGGGCGCACCGCAGGATGCCGAGGAGGAATCGATGATTGTCCAACGCCCGGCACGGAAGCCGGCCATTCCCGGCATAGGCAATCTCGAAGCTCCGGCTGCGAAAAGATTAGCCGGCTGACGAGTTGTTACGGCACGATCAGCGTGCCGGCGCCGTGCTCGGTGAACAGTTCCAGCAGCACCGAATGCGGCGTCTTGCCGTTGAGGATGACGACGCCTTCGACGCCGCGCTCGATCGCCTCGATGCAGGTTTCGACCTTGGGGATCATGCCGCCCGACACCGTACCGTCCTTGATCAGCGCCTTGGCCTCGGCCACCGTCAGCTCGTCGATGAGTTTCTTGTTCTTGTCGAGCACGCCGGGCACGTCGGTCAGGAACAACAGGCGCGAGGCCTGGCAGGCGCCGGCGATGGCGCCGGCGAAAGTGTCGGCATTGATGTTGTAGGTATGGCCGTCGCGGCCAGGCGCCACCGGCGCCAGCACCGGGATCATCTCGGAGCGCGCAAGGAGATCGAGCAACGTGCGGTCGACCTCCACCGGCTCGCCGACGAAGCCGAGGTCCAGCACACGCTCGATGTTGGAATCCGGGTCGATCATGGTCTTGCGCGCCTTTTCGGCGAACACCATGTTGCCGTCCTTGCCGCACAGTCCGATCGCCCACTCGCCCTCGGCATTGATCAGTGCCACGATCTCCTTGTTGATCGAACCGGCCAGCACCATCTCGACGATCTCCACCGTCTTCTGGTCGGTGACGCGCAGGCCGCCCTCGAACTTCGATTCGATGCCCATCTTGTTGAGCATGGCGCCGATCTGCGGCCCGCCGCCATGGACCACGATCGGGTTGACGCCGGATTGTTTCAACAGCGCGATGTCGCGGGCGAAGGCCTTGCCGAGCTCATGGTCGCCCATGGCATGGCCGCCATATTTCACCACGACCGTCTTGTTCTCGTAGCGCTGCATGTAGGGCAGCGCCCTGGAGAGCAGCGCGGCCTGCATTTCGGCGGTGGCGGCGATGTCCGTCATCGGTATGGATCCCAGCTTGGCGTGAACGGCGGCGTCTTAGCGGGAATTGGCGCAGGCCGCAAACGGCATTGCTGTCACAAATTGATGAAATCGCGTGCTGCGGGACCTAGGCCGGCGCCTTGAGCGGTGCCCGCCGCTTCTGCCAGCCGGAAATCTTCTCCATCTGCGCGGCGAAGGACAACAGCGTCTCCTCGTCGCCTGGGCGTCCGGCGGCCTGGATGCCGAGCGGCAGGCCGGCCGCGGTGACATGGACCGGCAGCGCAATCGATGGCTGGCCGCTGACATTATGGATCGCCGGCCAATGGGTGAACCACAGGCTCTTGTCCATCAATTGCCCGAACAGCGACTTAATCTTCAAAAGCCGGGTGAGGTGCATCCTGTCCAGCATGTTTTCGATGAATTCGTCGGCGCCCTTCGGGTCCATGCCGCCGCAGGCCAGCGGCGGGTGCGCGATGATCGGCATCAGCACGGCGTCATACTGCGCGGTCTCGCTGATCAGCCGGCGCGACGTTGCATGCAGCCGCTGCAGGATCTCGTAGATCTCGCCGGCGGGAATGATCTCGCCGAAGCGGCTGAGCACGCGCGTGGCGCGCTCGATGTCACCGGCAACGGAGCGGCCGATGCGCAAGGCCTCGGCACGCATGGTACCGGCCACGGCGGAAGCCACCGTCTTGCAGAAATCGGACATGAAGTCGCGATCGATATAGGGCAGGTCGATCTCCTCGACCGTATGGCCGCCCTCGCGCGCCAGCGCCACCGCCGTGTCCAGCGCCGTCAACGTCTCGGCCGAAATCGGCAGGCCGAGCGGCGATTTCCGGTAGACGGCGAGCTTGAGCTTGCCGGGATCGCGCGCCGCCGCGGCGGCAAAACTGCCTTTCGGCGACGGCGCGGCATAGGGTGACAGCGGATCGGCGCCGTGGGTCAGGTCGAGCAGCAGCGCCGTATCGCGGACCGACCGGCTGACGGCATGGTCGACGACCATGCCGTACCAGCTCTCGCTGACCAGCGGCGCCAGCGGCACGCGGCCGCGCGAGGTTTTCAGCCCGACCAGCCCGCTGCAGGCCGACGGCACGCGGATCGAGCCGCCGCCGTCCGAGGCATGCGCCACCGGCACCACGCCGGCGGCCACCAGCGCGGCGGCGCCCCCGGACGAGCCGCCCGTCGTATGGTCCGTATTCCATGGATTGCGGGTGATGCCGAACGCGGCCGACTCGGTCATCAGCCTCAGCCCGTGCTCGGGCGAGGTGCTGGTGGCGATCGGAATGAGGCCGGCGGCAAGATAACGCTCAGTCATCACCGAATTGAAGTCGGCGGTGAAAGCCGGAATGCGGCTGCCGCCATGGGTCGGCACGCCTTTGATGGCGATGCCGAGATCCTTGATCGCGAAGGGCACGCCGGCAAGCGGCAGCTTGCGGTCGACAGTTTTGGCGCGCAATTGCGCCGCATCGTAGAGCGGCTCGGCGATGGCGTTGATATCGGGGCGGGTCGCCTCGGCCCGCGCGATCGCCGCTTCGACAAGCTCATGCGGCGAGACCTCTCCTTGCTGCACCAGCCCGGCCAGGCCGGTTGCATCCTGCTCCCACAACACCCGTTCAACCGACATCGCCGCCCTCTCCCGCCTGGTCGGAGGCTAGCCGCAGGCGATTTCCTTGGCAACGGCGCATGATTTGTCGGTGGGCAAGCAGGCGCGCCTGGGTGGTGAACAACATCGTTTCCGCGATTGCAAATATAACGCAATCGCCTAATTTGCGGGCATGGCGCCGCAGGACATCAGCAAGCTGATCGTCCGGACTTCGATGAAGGACCGGGCCGCGTTCGATCTGCTCTACAGGCAGACAAGCGCGAAACTTTTCGGCGTCTGCCTTCGTGTATTGAACGATCGGGGAGATGCGGAAGAAGCGCTTCAGGAAGTCTTCGTCAAGATATGGACCAAGGCGGACCGTTTCGCTGTCTCTGATCTGAGCCCGATTTCCTGGCTGGTGGCCATTGCGCGCAATCATGCGATCGATCGCATCAGGGCGCGGCGGGTGCCTGCCGCCCATATCGATGCCGCGCTCGACGTGGCCGATCCGGCGCCGGGACCGGAGGCCATGGTTGTGGCGGGCGGTAAGTCCGAACGCATCTACCATTGTCTCGATGAACTGGAAAAGGACCGGGCGGCGGCCGTCCGGGGCGCCTATCTCAACGGCGAAAGTTATGCCGAACTTGCGGAGCGCCATCGCGTGCCGCTGAACACGATGCGGACCTGGCTGCGGCGCAGCCTGTTGAAGCTTAGGGAATGCCTGGAAAGATGACGCTGGCAGAGGACAACGGACCGGAACGTGGAGGCGACGACCTGTTCGCCGCCGAATACGTTCTTGGCGTGCTCGCCACGGACGAGCGCCAGATCGCGGCCCGCCGCATGGACACCGAAGCCGGTTTCGCCCGCCTGGTCGACAGCTGGGAAGTGCACTTTTCGCCGATGGCCGCCGCCTATCCCGAGATAGAGCCTCCGGCCTCGGTCAAACCGGCGGTCGACCGCCGGCTGTTCGCCTCCTCATCGACTGCGACACAGCCAAGCGCCGGCCTCTGGTCGAGCCTTGGCTTCTGGCGCGGCCTTGCCGCGGCGGCCGTCGCCGCGCTCGCCGTCTCCGTCGCCGTGCCCTACCTCAACCCGCCGGTCGTTGCGCCGCAGGAGCGGCTTGTCGCCTCGCTGGCGGCCGACGGCAGCGACGTCAAATATCTCGTCGTCTATGACGCGGCGCGCCGCGATGTCGGCCTGTCGCTGGTTTCCGGCGAGCGTGCCGCCGGCAAGGACTTCGAGCTATGGATGATCGAGGGCAAGAATGCCCCGGTCTCGATGGGCGTCATCCCGGCCGGCCAGACCACGCATTTGGCCGTTACGCCGGCCGTCCAGCAGAAGCTCGCGCAAGGCGCCGTGCTTGCCGTCAGCGTCGAGCCGACAGGTGGCTCGCCGACCGGCCAGCCGACTGGGCCGGTCGTCGCCGCGGGCGATCTCAAAGGCATATGATCCCCCAATTTTGACGTGCCTTGCTAAGCAGATTTAAAATCTATCTGCCACTGCAGTTGGATCCTGCAAGCATGCAATCCGGCAAAAGATCGTACGGGGAAATTCCATCCCACCCGCGTTCGAGACAAGACTTTTTTATCGGTCGACGAAACTCACGCCTTTCTGAACCGTATCTTCTTGCGTTCCCAACAACGGGAAACAATATCCAGAGGAGATAGAAATCATGCGTAAACTCGCCACCCTTTTGCTTGCCGGCACGATCGCCGTTTCCGCGCTCGGCGCCGCCGCCTATGCCGCCAATCCGATGGTCGGGGGCGCCCCGATGTATGCCAAGAAGAACATCATCGAGAACGCCGTCAATTCGAAGGATCACACCACGCTGGTCGCCGCCGTCAAGGCCGCCGGCCTGGTCGACACGCTGCAAAGCGCCGGTCCCTTCACCGTGTTCGCGCCGACCAACGAGGCCTTCACCGCGCTTCCGGCCGGCACCGTCGAAATGCTGCTCAAGCCCGAGAACAAGGACAAACTGACCAAGATCCTGACCTGCCATGTCATCGGCGCCAAGGCGCTGGCGGCTGACGTGACCAAGATGGTCAAGGATGATGGCGGCGCGCACAAGGTCAAGACCGCAGGCGGCTGCGAACTGACGCTCAAGGCAGATGGCGGCAAGGTCACCGTCACCGACGAGAACGGCAATGTCGCCAATGTGACTATCGCCGATGTCGAGCAGTCGAACGGCGTCATCCACGTCATCGACAAGGTTCTCTTGCCGAAGATGTAACAAATGGCCCGCTGCCGGCGAACTGGCAGCAAGCACCCTGCCGACCGCGCGGGTCAATGACCCGCGCGGTCGGCAAGCGTTCGATCCGCAACGTTGCTCCAGGGATGGAGCCGGTGCGGAGTGTTCGTTTCCAGGACCGTCACCGGCTTTTGATTTCCGGCTGGCGGTCTAATCTGGCAAATTGATAGCAGGAGGAATGGCATGACCCGTCGCGACTTTCTTTGGAGCGGCGCTGCCGCCATGGCATTGTTGGCCGGCACGGCGGCAATGCTACGCATGGGAGGCCCCAAGGATGCGCTGGCGGCCCAGACCTTCGAGGTCACCAAAACCGACGCCGAGTGGCACGCCATCCTGTCCGACGCGGCCTACAACGTGCTGCGCAAGGAAGGCACGGAATACCCCGGCACCAGCCCGCTGCTCAACGAGCACCGCAAGGGCGTTTTCGCCTGCGCCGGCTGCGACCTGCCGCTCTATTCGTCCGAGACCAAGTTCGATTCCGGCACCGGCTGGCCGAGCTTCTGGCAGGAGCTTCCCAATGCTGTCGGCAAGACCGTGGACCGTTCGCTCGGCATGACCCGCACCGAAGTCCACTGCCGCCGTTGCGGCGGCCATCTCGGCCATGTCTTCGACGACGGGCCGCCGCCGACCGGCCTGCGCCACTGCATCAACGGCGTGGCGCTAAGCTTCAAGCCGGCCGCCGCCTGACAATTCCAACTGCAGCAAAAAACTCCGGGCTTGCGGCCCGGAGTTTTTGCATGGTCGGAGCTTCCGGGCCTGGACAGGAGGAGCATCGCCGAAAACCCGCTGCGCACGTTTGAAGTCAATGGCCTCCGCCGCCACCGCCACCCTGTCCGGCCGGCTTGCGGATGAACAGGACGAAAAGTCCCAGTGTCGCGAACAGCACCGTCAGCATGAAGAACACGTCCATGAAGGACAGCAGCGCCGCCTGCTGCTGGACCATGCCCGACAGCTTGGAGATCGCTGCCTTGGAGGCATCGAGCCCGGCGGTTTGCTCGAAGTTGAGCGTCATGTTCTGCAGCTTGGTCTGGGCCTCGGCACTGCCCCACTGCACATGCTCGGCAAGCCTTGCATAGTGGAAGGCGTTGCGGTCGATCAGCACCGTGTTGATGACGGCGAGGCCGACGGCGCCGCCGAGATTGCGCGTGAGGTTGAACAGGCCCGACGCGTTCTTCAGCCGGTCCGGCGGCAAGCGTGCCGAGCGCGAGATTGTTGATCGGCACCATGCACAGCATCATCGAGCAGCCGCGCAGGATCTGCGGGACCAGCAATTCATAGAAATCCCAGTCGGCGGTGAGATGCGTCATCCGCCAGGTGCCGGCCGCGAAGCCGAAGAAACCGATCATCATCATCAGCCGCAGATCCATCTTGCTCGACAAGATGCCGGCGACGGGCGCGGTGAGGAACATCGCCAGGCCGCTGACGAACAGCGCCTCGCCGATCATCATCGAATCGTAGCCGCGGATGCGGCCGAGAAACACCGGATAGAGATAGGTGAGCCCGTACAGGCCGATGCCGATCACGAAGGAGAACAGCGAGCCGAAGGCGAAGTTGACGTTGGTGAAGGCGCTGCAGGTCGACGATCGGCTCCTCGGCGGTGAAGACGCGCCAGAAGAACAGCACCGCGCCGACGGTCAGCATGATGGCGCAGACGAAAACGCTGTCGTCCTGGAGCCAGTCATGGCTCGGGCCTTCCTCCAGCACATATTCGAGCAGCCGAGGAAGGCGGCCATGCCGGCAAGGCCCCACCAGTCGAACTTGCTGAACAGCTCGAGGTTCGGCTTGTCGAAATCGATCAGCGACCAGGCCGCGGTCGCGACCAGGATGCCCGGCACGACATTGATCAGGAACAGCCAGTGCCAGGACATGGCGTGGCTGATATAGCCGCCGACCGTCGGGCCGATGGTCGGGGCCAGCGTCGCCACCAGGCCGATCATCGGCGAGACGATGGCTCGGCGCGACGGCGGGAAGATGGTGAAGGCGGCCGCGAAGACGCTCGGGATCATGCCGCCGCCGATAAAACCCTGGATCGCGCGGTAGACGATCATCTGGTCGATGTTGGTGGCCGTCGCGCACAGCGCGCTCGCGGCGGTGAAGCCGGCCGCCGAAACCGTGAACAGCACGCGCGTCGACAGCATCCGGCTGAGGAAGCCGGACAGCGGGATCATGACCACCTCGGCGATCAGATAGGCGGTCTGCACCCAGGGATCTCGTCGGAGCTGGCGCTGAGGCCCGCCTGGATCTCGGACAGCGAAGCCGAGACGATCTGGATGTCCAGGATCGCCATGAACATGCCGAACACCATCGCCAGGAAGGCGATGATGCGGCGCAACCGGCATGTGCGTCGGCCTGCGCCGGCATGGCCGGCTACGGCGATCGCTGCGGTCAGGGTTGCGGTCGCCATGACACTGCTCCCGGAGGGTTCGCGTTACTTCACCGCGGCCGGCGCGGTGCGGCTGTCGACGGCGACGACGACGCTCAAGCCAGCACGCAGCCTGCCGGTCTTCAGCACGTCCGCCGGCACATCGATGCGCACCGGGACGCGCTGCACGACCTTGGTGAAGTTGCCGGTCGCGTTTTCCGGCGGCAGCAGCGAGAACACCGCACCCGAGGCCGGCGCCAGCGACGACACCGTGCCTTCGAAATCGTGGCCGTCGGTCGCATCGACCGAGATCCGGACCTTTTCGCCGGGGACCAGCCGGGCAAGCTGCGTCTCCTTGAAATTGGCGACGATGTAGAGCTTGTCCATCGGCACGATGACCGCGAGCTTCTGTCCGGGCGCTGACCAGGTCGCCCTGCTCGACCGAACGGTTGCCGACGACGCCGTCATAGGGCGCGTGGAGCACGGTGAAGGAAAGGTCGCGTGCCGCCTTGTCGTGGCTGAGCTGCAGCGATGCCAGCGTGCGGGTTGGCGCGCTGCGCCTCGAGCACACCGATATTGGCCTGCGCGCGGTGATCTGGGCGTCGGCACCGACAAGCGCGGCCTTGGCCTGATCGAGGGCGGTCTGGGCGTCGTCGAGCTGCGCCTGCGTGCCGACATGCGTCTTCAGCAATTGCGCCGCGCGCTGCTGGGCACAGCCGCATTGTCGGTCGCGGCCGATCGGCGGTCTTCTGCGCCTCAGCCTGCTGCAGCGAGCCTGCGCAGCCTTGGTCTGCGCGTCGATGCGGTCGAGCGTCTTCAAGCGTGGCGATCTGCGCCTCAGCCTGGCGACGGCGATCCTTAGTCGCCGTCATCGACGGTCAGCAGCGGGTCGCCGGCCTTGACCTGCTGGTTCTCGCTGACCTCGACCTG
>CAWBIN010000022.1:0-49398 GCA_963788955.1 uncultured Alphaproteobacteria bacterium
TCTGTTTCTCGTACCTACTGGTACGTCTTGCTAACGCCCTTCCTCACCCGCGCCGGCTCCTCGTACCTGACGGCAAGGGCAGCTGGTCAACGCCGCCGGCTTCCAGCTGATGGGCTACAGCTTCGCCAACGGCGTGCCGGCCGCCACCGCCAACGGCTTCGGCGGCCTGGAGACGGTGTCGATCTCCGCAGGAGATGCGGCAACGTCCAGCCCCAGGGCATCTTCACCGCCAACCTGCCGGCAGACGCCACGACGTCCGCTCCGGCGCAACCTGCCCTCCGCCAACGCCGCGACGCGCCGAATACACGGCGAAATCGTCGCTGTCGTCTACGACAATCTCGGCCACGAGGTGCTGCTCGACGTCCACTCCACCAAGACCGGGCCAACACCTGGGAAGTCGCGGTCTTCGACCAGGCCCAGGCGCACCGCCGGCACATCCTTCCCCTATGCGCGGTGGCGCGCTGGCTCACCGCCAAGCCTGACCTTCGACGGCACCACCGGCAAGCTCACCGCGCCGTCGACAGCATCGCGTTCCCGTGCCGAACGGCGGCAGCCTCAACCTCGATCTGGCCAGGCATGACCCAGCTCGGCACCGGCTACACGGTTATCGAAAGCCGAGGTCAACGGCAATGCGCCGAGCATATCGAGAAGATCGAGATCGGCACGGACGGCACCATGTACGCGCAGTACGAGAACGGCTCCTTCCGCGCGCTCTACCGCATCCCGCTCGCCAACGTGGAAAGCCCCGACCGGCTGACCGCGCTTGCCCGGCAACGTCTATCGCGCAGAGCGCGCGATTCCGGCGACCTGCAGATCGGCTTCGCCGGCAAAGGCGGGCTCGGCGCGATCATCTCGGGCGCGCTGGAGAACTCCAACGTCGACATCGCCGAAGAGCTCACCAACATGATCGAGTCGCAGCGCAGCTACACCGCCAACTCCAAGGTGTTCCAGACCGGCGCCGACCTGATGGACATCCTGGTCAACCTCAAGAGGTAGCCTGAAGGCGCGCCGAAAGCTAGCATGTCGCTGTCATCTGCCCTCAGCATCGCCCAATCGTCGATCAGGAACACCGCGCCGGCAGACCAGCATCGTTTCCCGCAACGTCCTGGAAGCCAACAATCCCGACTACACCCGCCGCACGGCGGTCCTCACCAACACGCGCCCGGCGCGCGCTCCGTCGAAATCCAGCGCGCCGCCAACGAGCAGCTGTTCCGCCAGAACCTGTCGGCGCTCTCGGCCTTCAACGGCCAGAGCACGCTGTACAACGGCATGGAGCAGCTCGGACCTCTCGGTCAACGGCGTCGAAACGCAACCTCGCCGGCCACCGCGATCGGCAAGCTGCAGGAGGCGCTGCAGCTCTATTCGCACGTCGCCGTCCAACCAGCAACCTCGCCGAGAACACGCTCGACGCCGCGCGCGCAAGTGGTGCGCACGCTGAACGACGGCACCACGCGCGATCCAGGCCTTCCGCGCCGTCGCCGACCAGGAGATCGCGACCGCCGTCGACGAGCTGAACCAGCTGCTCGCCGATTTCGAGAAGGCCAACAACGCCGTCATATCCGGCACGCGCTCCGGCCGCGACGTCTCCGACGCGCTCGACCAGCGCGACGCGACGCTGAAGAAGATCGCCGAATATGTGCCGGTCTCGACCTTCACGCGCGGCGACAACGACATGGTCGTGCTGACCACAGCGACGGCACGACGCTGTTCGAGACCGTGCCGCGCGCGTCAGCTTCACGCCGAACGGCCGTCTATGCCGCCGGCACCACTGGCAAGCCGTCTATATCGACGGCGTGCCGGTCGATCCGCGGCCGGCGGCAACACCAGCGCGTCGGGCAAGCATCGCCGGCATGATCCAGCTGCGCGACGGCGTCGCCGTCGACCATGCAGAGCCAGCTCGACGAGATCGCGCGCGGTCTCATCACCGCCTTCGCCGAAACCTCGCCGACGCGCTGCCCGATGCGCCCGGCCTCTTCACCTGGTCCGGCGCGCCGGCGATGCCGGCGGCCGGCACGCTGGTCAATGGCCTTGCCGGTTCGATCAGCGTCAACGCGGCGATGGATTCGGCGCAGGGCGGCGATCCGGCGCTGCTGCGCGACGGCGGCGCCAACGGCGCGGCCTATGTCCTCAACACCAGCGGCGGCGCATCCTATTCCGACCTACTGATCGCCTATGGCGACCGGATCGACGCGCCGATGGTCTTCGATCCGGCCGCCGGCATCACGCCGACATCCAGCGTCTCAGCGACTATTCCGACCAACGCCATCGGCTGGTTCGAAGGCGTGCGCAAGCAGGCCTCGACGCCGCCGACGCCAAGGAGGCGCTGGCCACGCGCACGGCCGAGGCGCTGTCCAACGACACCGGCGTCAATGTCGACATGGAAATGTCGCTGCTGCTCGATCTCGAACATTCCTACCAGGCCTCGGCGCGCCTGATGAAGACTGTCGACGACATGCTGGCCGCCCTGCTCGATGCGGTGAGGATAATCCATGAAAGCCACCTCCGTCTCCTCAGCTCGCATTGTCCAATGCCATGCGCTATCAGCAGATGCGCATGCAGGCCGAACTGGTCAAGGCGACGAAGGAGTCGCGACGGGCCAGGTCGCCGATATCGGTCTGGCGCTTGGCGGACGCACAACTCAGGCCGTGACCTTCTCGCGCGATCTCGACCGGCTGAACGGCATCATCAATTCCAATGCGCTGGTCGCCGCCCGGCTCACGTCGACCCAGGATTCGCTTGGCCAGCTCTCCGATGTTGCGCAGAGTTTCCTCGGCGCCCTGACCGCGCCGTATCCGGCAATTCCTCGACCAGCATCACGCGGGCCGCGGCGCCTCGGCGCTGCAGCAGATAACGGGAATCCTCAACACCGGCGTGAATGGCGAATATCTGTTCGCCGGCACCAACACCGACGTCAAGCCGATCGATGATTTCACGGCCACCGGCTCGCCCGCCAAGGCTGCCTTCGACGCTTCCTTCGTCACCTATTTCGGTTTCGCGCAGAACGACCCGGCCGCGGCTAATATCACTGCTGCCCAGATGGATGCTTTCATCACCACCAGCGTCGAGCCGCAGTTCCTCGGCTCGGGCTGGCAAGGCCAACTGGTCGAACGCCACCGATGAGCAGATCACCAGCCGCATCGCGCTCAACGAAACCACCGAAACCTCGGTCAGCGCCAACGAAGAAGGCATCCGCAAGCTCGCCATGGCATCGGCCATGGTCACCAGCTTGCTTTCCAGCAGCACCATCAGCCAGGCGGCGAGGACTGCGGTCACCAGCCGCGCCCAGACGCTGGTCGGCGAAGCCATCGGCGGGCTGGTCCAGGTGCAGTCCGAAGCCGGCCTCGCCCAGAAGCGCGTGTCCGACGCCAGCGATCGCATGAAAACCCAGGTCGACCTGTTCGAGAAGCATATCATCGACCTCGTAGGCGTCGATCCCGCCGAGGCCGCGACCCGCGTCGCCGACCTGACGCAGCATATCGAGACGTCCTTCGCGCTGACGGCGCGCCTGCAGCAACTCAGCCTGTTGAATTACCTGACCTGAAACCACCCACCGGAACGGCAGAGCTCCCAAGATGTACCAATTCTCCTACGCCGACATCCAGACCAACTCCGTCGCCGACGCGAAGGACCGGGAGCGGCAGCTGCTCACCCGCTCGATCGACATGCTCGCGGCGGCGGCGGCCGTCGGCCATGGTTCGATGGAAGCAGCCGAGGCGCTGCACTTCACCAACCGGGTATGGACCACCTTCGTCGAGGATCTCGGCTCCAGCGACAATGCCTTGCCCAAGGAATTGCGCGCCAACCTGATCTCCATCGGCCTGTGGCTGCTGCGTGAGGCCGAGGACATCCGTCAGGGCCGAACGAACAATTTCGAAGGCCTTATCGAAGTGTCCCAGATCATCCGGGACGGCATTCAATGACCAACACGCTGAAGATATCGCTGAAGCCGAACGAGAAGATCTACATCAACGGCGCCGTCATCCGCGTCGACCGCAAGGTCGCCATCGAGCTGATGAACGACGTGCAGTTCCTGCTCGAAAGCCATGTCATCCAGGCCGACGAGGCGTCGACACCGCTCAAGCAGCTCTATTTCATCCTGCAGGTCATGCTGATGAACCCGCAGGCGGCCTCCGAGGCGCGCGACATGTTCCGCCGCTCGCTGCCCATGCTGCTGGCGAGTTTCGAGGACGAACGAGATCTGCAGCGCGCTGAAGCAGATCGACCGCATGGTCGGCGAGGACCATATCTATGAGGCGCTGAAGGCGATCCGTGCGCTTTATCCGCTCGAACGCCGCGCGCTTGGCGGCAATGACGATGTTGCGGGTGCGCCGCGCCCGCTGGCCGTGGGAGCCCGATACTGATGACCGTTGACATGACGACCACCATACCGACCGGCGCCAATTCGACCACCACGTCGACCTCCAAGACAGCGGTCGACTACCAGTCGTTCCTGAAACTGCTGATCGCCGAAATGAAGAACCAGGATCCGACCAAGCCGATGGATTCGACGCAGTATGTCGCCCAGCTCGCCACCTTCTCGCAGGTCGAGCAATCGGTGCAGACCAACACCAAGCTCGACCAGATCATGCAATCCTCTGCCTTGTCGCAGGCCGATGCCCTGATCGGCCGTTCGATAACCTCGGCCGACGGCAAGACGTCAGGCACCGTGGCGTCGGTGCGCCTCGCCAGCAGCGGCCTTATCGCGGTGCTGGCGAACGGCACGGAAATTCCCGTGACCTCGGGCGTCTCGGTCAAGGCCGCCAGCTAGTCGCGAACTATAGCCGAGGCCGGTGCCATGAACGAGGCAGACGCCCTCGATATCGTACAATACGCGGTGTGGACGGTGCTGACCGCATCGGCTCCCGTCGTGCTGGTGGCGATGGCGGTCGGCATCGGCATCGCCCTGATCCAGGCCTTGACGCAGATCCAGGAAATCACCCTCACCTTCGTCCCCAAGATCGTCGCCATCATGCTGGTGGTGGCGCTGACCGGCCCGTTTATCGGCGGCCAGATATCGGCCTTCACCAACGTTATCTTCGAGCGCATCGAAAGCGGCTTCTAGAGCAATTCCAGGAAAAGTGCGAAGCGGTTTTCCGTCCGGAATTGCGTAAAAACAAATGCTTAGAGCGGGTCGGCGATTCTATTAGAAAGCTGAACCGCTCTAGGCCGCGCGGCTGTTACGCTCGAAGCAATGGTTGGATCGGAAATTCCAGCGCCTTCGCCAGGTACCATTCAGCATGCCCGAAATCTTCCACCGGCTGCAGCGGGCACCCTCACCGACGCACTGTACACCGCCGCTCAGGACGCGGGACCAGGCTCTAAATTGGTCCAGAGCGCCAAGACCTTTGGATTAGTTGCGTCCGACGTATTTTTGCCGTGCTATCCTGTTGTTGGACCATGATCTTTTTTTGAAGAGGTATTCGCCTCCCGCGCTGCCGCGCCTGCCTGCGTGGGTGGCATGACAGCCGAGGGAACGGACGTAATCAGGCGGGACAGCATTGATGATCGATGACGAGCCGGGCAGCGAACGCGTCTCGGCGCTGGCACCTTTCCGGCACGGCATTTTCCGGGCTGTATGGTCGGCCAGCCTGGTGTCGAATTTCGGCGGCCTGATCCAGGGCGTCGGTGCCGCCTGGATGATGACCTCGATCGCTACCTCCTCCTACCAGGTCGCGCTCGTCCAGGCCTCGACCACCTTGCCGATCATGCTGTTTGCGCTGGTTGCCGGCGCCATCGCCGACAGCTTCGACCGTCGCAAGGTCATGCTGGTCGCCCAGACCTTCATGCTGGTCGTCTCGGTGCTCCTGACCGTCTTCACTTACCTCGGCCTGATCACGCCGTGGACGCTGCTTGCCTTCACCTTCCTGATCGACAGCGGCACGGCGCTGAACAATCCGTCATGGCAGGCCTCGGTCGGCGATATGGTGCCGCGCGCCAAGCTGCCGGCGGCCGTCGCGCTGAACTCACTGGGCTTCAATCTGACGCGCAGCGTCGGCCCGGCGATCGGCGGCATCATCGTCGCCGCCGCGGGCGCTGCCGCTGCCTTCGCCGCCAACGCAATAAGCTATGTCGGCGCTGATCATCGTGCTGTTTCGCTGGAAGCCGGATCTGCCTGTATCGACGCTGCCGCGCGAGACGCTGGGAGCGGCGATGGGCGCCGGCCTGCGCTATGTCGCCATGTCGCCCAACATCGGCAAGGTCCTGGTCAGGGGTTTTGCCTTCGGCTTCAGCGCCGGCGCGGTGCTCGCCTTGCTGCCGCTGGTGGCGCGCGATGTCGTCAAGGGCGACGCCCTGACCTACGGCATCATGCTCGGCGCCTTCGGCATCGGCGCGGTCGGCGGGGCGCTGATCAGCGTGCGGCTGCGGCAGTTGCTGTCGAGCGAGACGATGGTGCGCATGGCTTTTGCCGGCTTCGCCGTCTGCGCTTTCAACGCCGCCATCAGCGACCACGCCTGGCAGACTGCGCTCGGACTGCTCGTCGGCGGCGCCTGCTGGGTGATCGCGCTGTCGCATTTCAACGTCACGGTGCAGATGTCGACACCGCGCTGGGTGGTCGGCCGGGTGCTCTCGGTCTACCAGACGGCGACCTTCGGCGGCATCGCGCTGGGCAGCTGGATCTGGGGTGTCGTGGCCGACGCGCATGGCGCCGAGACCGCGCTGATCGTGGCAAGCATCGCCATGCTGGCAGGCGGCGCCATCGGCCTGCTGCTGCCTTTGCCCCAGCAGGCGGTGCTCAATCTCGACCCGCTCAACCGCTTCAAGGAGCCGCCTCTCGGGCTCGACCTCAAGCCGCGCAGCGGCCCGATCGCCATCATGATCGAATACATCATTCGCGACGAGGACGTGCCGGAGTTCCTCGCCACCATGGCCGAGCGCGGCCGCATCCGCCGCCGCGATGGCGCCCGCAACTGGACCTTGGCGCGCGACCTCGAAAATCCGGCGATCTGGATCGAGCACTACCACACGCCGACCTGGCTCGAATACATCCGCCACAACAGGCGCGCCACCCATGCCGACGCCGTCATCGGCGAGCGCATACGGGCGCTGCACAGCGGCAGCGAGCCACCCCGCGTCCGGCGCATGATCGAGCGGCCGACGACCGCCGGCACCGCGCTCGTCATGCCCAAAGGGCCGATCGAACATTAAAGCCGATTGTCGATCAGTCGCCGGTCTGGATCATGTACAGCTTGCGCGTGGTTTCACGGATGCGCCATTCTCCCTTCCACCCCTGGGGAAGGACAAGGAGATCGCCAGGACCAAGTTCGCGCGTCTCGCCGTCGGCGCGGCGCACTTCCACCAGCCCCGAGAGGATGTGGCAGATCTCCGACGAGCGCGAGCGGTCGGCGGTGAAGCGGCCGGGCGTGCATTCCCAGATGCCGATATCGATCGTCCCGTCCGGTGATTGGAAGAGCGAGCGCACCGCCTCGACCTGGTCCCCTTCGATGGAGGTCGGCTTAGGCGAGAACGCGCCTATATCGGTCCTGGCGAGATCGTGGAAGGTCGAAAGATCGATCAAGTTGGGCTCCATGGATTAGCGCAATTCCAGGAAAAGTGTGCAGCGGTTTTCCGTTCGGAATTGCATGAAAACAAGCAGTTAGAGCGGCTCGGCGAACGCCGAACCGCTCTAGTGGCCTGTGATGCGGTCGGCCAAGGCGGCAAGCTTCGAGGTTTGCTTGAGCCCGGCGGCCTCGCGGCGGTCGGCGATGCTGTAGAGCTGGTACATCGCGTGCACGCCCAGCCATCGGAACGGCTCCGGCTCCCAACGCCTGACCGTGCGGTTGACCCAGGGCAGGCGTGCAAGGTCGGTGTCCTGGCCGAGGATCAGATCGGCAAGGGTGCGCCCCGAGAGGTTGGAGCTCGATACGCCGAGCCCGACATAGCCGCCCGCCCAGCCGATGCGGGTGCGGGGATCGAGGCCGACCGTCGTGCACCAGTCCCGCGGCACGCCGAGAACGCCGCACCAGGCGTGCTCGATGCGGCATCCCGCCGTCTGCGGCAGCAGGTTCGACAGGATCGCATGCAGCTGGTCGATCGTAGCCTGCTGCGTCTGTCCGTTGACGTCGGTGCGCGAGCCGTAGCGATAAGGCACGCCGCGGCCACCCATGGTGATGCGCCCCTCGCGCGTGCGCTGGGCATAGCAATAGGCGTGCGCCGCATTGCCGAGAAGCTCGTGCCCGTCCCAGCCGATCTCGCGCCAGAGTTCAGCTGACAACGGTTCGGTCACGATCTGGGCGCTGTTGAGCGCGAGCCAGGTCCGCTCCTCGCCGGGGATGCCGGCGGTAAAGCCCTCCGTCGCGCGGATGATGGTCTCCGCCTGCACCGCGCCACGGTCGGTCGTCACGCTGCCCTTGGCGATGGCAGTCACCGTCGTCTGCTCATAGATCGGCACGCCCAGCCGTTCGACGGCGGCTGCAAGCCCGCGCACCAGCTTGGCCGGCTGCACGCGCGCCTGGCCATGCACGACGAAACCGCCCATGACATTGCGGACGTTGATACGCGCCCGCGTCGCGGCGGCATCCAGCATCTCGACGCGGCCGGGATCGACATCCCATGAGCGGATCGTCTCGCACTCCTCGCGAGCTCGTTCGAGCTGCGCCAGGTTGGTGGCCACCGTCAGATTGTCGACGCGGCGGATGTCGGCGTCGATGCCTTCCGCTGTCGCCACTCGGATCACTTCGTCGACGCAGCCCGCCATGGCCTTCTGCATCGCCATCACGCCTTGCCGGCTCGACGTCTTGAGATACTTGTCGCGCGACCAGCTGAAGCCGCCCGACAGCCAGCCGCCATTGCGGCCTGAAGCGCCGAACCCGGCAAATTGGCGCTCGATCACCGCGACCCGAAGCGAGGGCCTCGCCTTCTTCAGGTAGTAGGCGGTCCACAGCCCGGTGTAGCCGGCGCCGACGATCGCGACGTCGGCTTCGACATTGCCGGGCAAAGGTGGTCGGGGAGCGGGAACCGCTCCCATATCCGCATACCAGAACGATATGTCGCCGTTACGCTTGGCTTGCATGGGATGACTTTCAGGTAGGATCAGGTGAGTGTCGTGTCGGCCGTGCTGTCGTCGGCAAGCAGCTTGGCGTCGACGCCGTCGAAGCAAAGCTCGACCTGTTCGCCCAGGCCGAAACTTTCGCCGGTCAGCGGCGAGCGCACGATCGCGGTCGAGCCGTCGGCGAGCCGCACTTCGTATTTCGATCCCGAGCCGAGATAGATGGCTTCAGCGATCATACCCGCCAGCCGGTTCGTGCCGCTTGCAACACCTTGACCGGGCCGGCCGATGGCTAGCTTTTCGGGGCGCAGCAGCATCACCGGACTGGCCTCGCCCGCGAGCCGCCTTGGCGCCGTCACTGTCTCGCCCGCGATCCGCAGCGCGGTGCTGGTTGCATCGCTTCGCGCCTCTCCGCGCAGCACCGTGGAGTCGCCGATGAAGCGGCCGACGAAGAGCGTTGCGGGTTCGTCATAGAGCTGGCGGCCGGTGCCGATCTGCTCGATGCGCCCGCGATTGAACACCGCGATGCGATCCGACAGCACCAGCGCCTCCTCCTGGTCGTGCGTCACATAGACGAAGGTGGTGCCAAGCTCGCGGTGAATGCGCTTGATCTCGAGCTGCAGCCATTCGCGCAGCTTCTTGTCGAGCGCGCCAAGCGGCTCGTCCATCAGGAGCAGCGGCGGATCGAACACGATGGCGCGGGCCAGCGCCACGCGCTGCTGCTGGCCGCCCGACAATTCGCTCGGATAACGATGCGCGAAGTCGCCCATCTTGACCATGTCGAGCGCCCTTGCCACGCGCGCTTGCCGCGTCGCCCGGTCGATGCCGCGCAGCGTCAGCGGATAGGCGACATTGCGGCCGACCGTCATGTGCGGAAACAGCGCATAGTGCTGGAAGACGACGCCGATATTGCGCTTGTGCGCCGGCACGCCGACGACGCTTTTTCCCCCGACCAGAAGCTTGCCGCTTGTCACATCCGTGAAGCCGGCCACCACGTTGAGCGTCGTCGTCTTGCCCGAGCCGCTTGGGCCGAGCAGCGTCATGAACTCGCCCGGCTCGATCCGCAGCGAGACGCCGTCCAGCGCCTTGAAGCCGCCATAGGCCTTGGTGATGGACTCCAGGTCGATCGCCGCGCCTCTGCTCTCCTGCCCCGGGTTCATAGGCGTCCCTTCCGCTCGCGGCCAAGAAGAAGCATGCCGCCGCCGATCAGGATCGTGGTGGCGAAAAGCAGGATCGTACCGACGGCCGCGACCGTCGGGTCGGCGTCGCGCGTGATGGAGGCGAATATCTGCACGGGCAAAGTCTTGAGGTAGGGATTGGTGATGAACAGGGAGACGACGATCTCGTCGAAGGAGGTGGCGAAGGCGAAGAGCAGGCCCGACAAGATGCCGGGCAGGATCAGCGGCAGCGTCACCGTGCGGAACGTGGTCAGCGCGCCCGCGCCCAGGCTCGCCGCCGCTGTCTCGAGGCGCCTGTCGAACACTTCGAGATTGGCCGAGACGGCGATCAGCACGAAAGGAAGCGCAAGGATGGTGTGGGCAAGCACGAAGCCGAGCAGCGTTCCGACAAGCTTTGTGTCGAGATAGACGGCGTAGATGCCGATGGCCAGCACCACGCCCGGCACCACCATCGGCGTCAGCATCAGCATCCGTAACAGGTTCGCCGGCCGCGCCTTCATGCGATCCAGACCAAAGGCCGCGAGCGTGCCGAGCACCGTCGCCAGCACCGCCACGATCGAGGCGACCTTCAGCGAATTGAGGAAGCTGGTGGACCAATCCGGGCTGGTGGCGAAATTCTGATACCACTGCCACGAGAAGCCTTGCGGCGGAAACGCCAGCGACTTGTTGGCGTTGAACGACATCGGCACGACGACCAGCGTCGGCGCCACGAGCCATATGGCGACCAGCAGGCAGACCAGTCCGAGCAGGACGCGAGTGAGCGGCTTCATCTCCATCAGCGTCGCCCCGCTTCCCGGTGTTTCGACCGCATCACCGGTGCCGCCAGCGCCAGCAACAGGAAGGTGGCCGCAAGCAGCACCACACCCATCGCGCCGCCGCGACCCCATTGCAGCAGGCTGAGCACCTGGTTCTGCACCAGCGTCGACAGCATGGTCGAGCGCGGACCACCGAGCAGGGCCGGGGTGATGTAGAAGCCCAGCGCCAGGATGAAGACGATGATCGCGCCGGCATAGACCCCCGGCAACGACAGCGGCAGATAGACTGTGAAGAAGGCGCGGGACGGCCTCGCGCCAAGGCTTTCGGCCGCCCGCATCAGCCTGAGGTCGATGCCTTTCATGACCGAATAGAGTGGCAGGATCATGAACGGCAACAGCACTTGCGCCATGCCGATCACCACGCCGGTCTGCGTGCGGATCAGGCGGACGCCGCTAAACCCGACCGACCGGAGCAGCGAATTGATGACGCCCGAATCCTGCAGCAGGATCACCCAGGACAAGGTGCGCACCACGCCGCTCACCCAGAACGGGATCAGGACGCAAAGCACCATCAGCAGCCGAACGCGCGGCCCGACCGCGGTCATCAGATAGGCGTAGGGGTAGGCGCAGCCCACGCAGACCAGCGTGACCCACGCCGAGATGGCGAAGGTCCGCTGGAGCACGGTGAGGTTGATCGGCGCACCGAAGAACCAGACATAGTTCTGCACGCCCCATTCGGGCTCCGACAGGCTGCGCAGCACGATCGTGAGCAACGGATAGCCGATCACGGCGGCGAGCAGGATCAAAGCCGGCAGCGTGAGCGCATACGGCCTCCACGCCCATCCCGCCCGCCCCTTGGCTGCGGGTTGAGTTGTCGGCTCGGAGGCGCTCACGGCCTGTCTCTCCGTCCGTCGCTTAGTTGCCCGCCATCAGCGCGGACCACTTTTCCTGCGCCACCTGGAAGTTCTCGACCCAGAACTTGATGTTCTGCTTGACGCCCTGCTTCTGGCGCTCGGGCGTATTGGTCAGGAAGGCGGCGACGGACTCGTCGACCTTGGGCTGCGCCTCATTGTTGATCGGCGTATAGGAGGTGGTCTGCGTCAGGATCTCCTGCGACTGTTTGCCGAGATAGGCATTGAGCAGCGCATAGGCCGCGTCGGTGTCCTTGACGCCAACGGGAATGGTCATCTGGTCCATCACCACCAGCCAGTCCTGCCAGGCCGGCGCATATTTGGCGCCGTTCTTGACCGCGGTCATGGCGCGGCCGGTCCACATCATCAGCATGTCAGCCTCGCCGGATTCGGCGAGTTGCTGTGATTCCGCGCCCGTCTTCCAGTAGATCGTGTCGGGGCCGAGCTTGCGGACCACATCGATCGCCTTGTCGATATCGGCTGGTGTCATCGCCTTCGGATCGCCGCCGCCGACCTTGAGGGCCTGTTCCAGGAGACCGCCCGTGAAGTCGCCGGAGCCGTCTATGCCGCGCACGCCCGGGAACTTTGCCGTATCGAAGAAGTCGGCCCAGTCCTTGGGCGGGTTATCCTTGTACTTCTCGGTGTTGTACATCAGCACGACGCCGTAGTTCATCGCCGGCACCGAGCAATCGCTGACCTGGCCCTCGGGAATGTGCGAGATGTCGAGCTTGGAGAAGTCGAGCTTCTGGAACAGCTTGCCGCAATAGACGTAGGGCGGGAAATCGGCGGTGTCGACCACGTCCCAGGCGACATTGCCCGATTCCACCTGGGCCTGCAGCTTGGCGATCTCGGTAGGCCCATCATTGAGCAAGGTGACGCCGGACTTTTCGACGAATTCCTTGAGCGCGGCCACCTGGCCGTCCTGATAAATGCCGCCGAAGGAGACGAGCGTCAGGGTCTTGCCCTTGAGCGACCCCTCCTTGACCTCGCCCGCGACGGGCTTCTCCTGCGCGAACGCGGCGGTTGCCAGGGCACCAAGCACCACCATGGCGCCAAGACCCAAACCTTTCGTTTTCAGCATGACTGTCATTCTCCCATTGATGCCCGCGTTTGATCGGACCTACCTAGCCGCGAGCGGTTTCCAGGCCGTGTATTGGTCAAGTTCGGCGCGCGCCGAAGTCGGCGGCGCGATGATCCACATCACTTCGGCGCGGCCGCTGCCGATGTTCTCGCTGCGATGCGGGGTCGACGTCGCGTATTCGATGCTGTCGCCTTCCTCCAGCACATGGCGCGCATCGCCGAGAGAGACCTCCACAATGCCGCGCAGCACGACGAGCATCTCGTGCGCATCGCCATGCGTGTAGAGAGCCGAGCCGGTCGAGCCGCCTATGTCGAACTCCCCGACATAGACTTCCATGTCGCTCAACGGGGGACGCGAGAGCAGCATCTTGCGGCAGCCGTCGCTGGGCGGCAGGCTGGGCCGCTCGCTACGGCGCAGAACCCCATGGTTCGCGTTCGCGCTTTCCTCGAACAGCATCGCCACGCTGACCCCGAGTGCCGAGGCCATCTGGTTGAGCGAAGCCGTGCTGGCGCCGGTCAGGCCGCGTTCGAGCTGGCTGATGAAACTGGCGCTCGTCCCGGTCATCTCTGCGAGCTCGCGCAACGAGAGCCTGCGGGCGAGACGGAGGCTTTTGAGACGCATGCCCAGCACTTGATGAGCAAGCGTTGCACCCGATGTGGCGCCGCCATTCCGTGCCAGAGCTTTGTCTCGATCAGGCGTCTTGCCCATGCCGTCCTCCCAAACGTCACTTAACAGTTTGTACAGTACCACTGTACATTTGGCAAGCAATGAAAACGGGCGAGGCCGAGCCGAGCCCGCTCCGAAGGGATGCCAAGCTTGCAAGCTTGAGTATTTCGGATGGAGAAGCGGGCTGTCAGCCCGTCGGCCCGGACGTGTCCAGCTAGCCCTCGCCGGACAGGTCCCGGCGCGCCTTGTCGAGTTCCTCGGCATAGCGGCGCATCAGATGGCTTTCGGTCAAAAGCCCAAGCACGACGCGGTCGGCAAAGTCCTCGACCACGGCCAGTTCCTCGGCGCCGGCGCGCTGGAAGGTTTCGGCCGCCGACTGGACGTTCATGGTCGGCACCAGAACCGCATCCTTGAACTGGGCAAACGTCCGCACCGGCGTCTCGCCGTTGGACAGTTCACTGTGCAGTTCGGCCACGATCAGCACGCCGACATAGTGCCGGCCCTCGTCCACCGCGATGACGCGTTGCGCTGAGCCGAGCGGGATTTCCTTACGGAAAGCGCCAAGCGTCGTCGACGCGTCGATCGTGCGGACATCCTTGCGCATCATCGAGCCGACGGTGAGGCTGCGCATCCAGCCGACGTCGTGCGCGCTGCGGATCGTCTCGCCGCGCAGATGGAAACGCCACGTCGAGAACGAGTAGCCGAAAGTTTCGCGCACCAGGATCGCCGACATGATCGAGGCCGCCAGCACGACGCCGGTCAGCGTCAGGTCGCGCGTCGATTCCAGCGCCAGGAACGTCATGGTCAGCGGCCCACCGACGACGCCGACGGCAAGCGAGGTCATGCCGACGACGGCGGCAACCGCCGGATCGATGCCGGTTGCCGGCGATACGAATGCCATCACCCCGGCGAAGATCTTGCCGAGCAGCGCACCGAGGAACAGCGAGGCGAAGAACAGGCCGCCGCGAAAGCCCGAGCCCAGCGAGATCGCCGACGCCGCCAGCTTCAGCACGAAGACGCTGGCGACGACGGCGATGCCGTAGTTCATCGCGAACTCGCGATGCAGCGCGCCATGGCCGCTGGACAGGACCTGCGGCGTGACCAGCCCCAGCAGCCCGACAAGGATGCCGCCGATGAAGGGCCGCAGCGAGGCGTCGATGGAAAGCCTGGCAAAGCCGCGCTCGATCAGGCTGACCAGATGCATGATGGCGATGGAAGCGCCGCCGCCCAGAAGCCCCAGCAGCAGGAACGGCAAATACTGGCTGGCGGTGAGTTCCGGCAGGCCGGCAAGCTCCAGCGGAAAGGGCACGCCGCCAAACATCTCGGCGGTCAGCGAAGCGCAGATCGCGGCGGTCATCACCGGCGCGACATTGGCGACCGAATAGATGCCGATGACCAGCTCGAACCCGTAGAAGGCTCCCGTCAGCGGCGCATCGAAGGCGGCGGCGATCGCTCCTGCCGCGCCGCAGCCGACCAGGATACGCACGTCATTGCGACGCAGCCTCAAGGCGCGCGCCAGCCGCGACGCTAGCCCGGAGCCGACCTGCGTGTAGCCGGCCTCCAACCCGACCGAAGCCCCGAAGCCACTCGAGATGATCGTCTGCCCGGCGATGATGAAAGTGTCGGTGAGCGACATGCGTCCACCGTAGAGCGCATTGGCCTCGATCGGATCGACCGGGGTGCGGAACTTTCGCTTCCGCAGCCAGACCACCGACAGACCAAGCAGGATGCCGCCGATCGCCGGGATCGCCGCCTGAACCGGGTCGGACAAGGAAAACATCGCCGACAGCCGGCCGCCCGGCTGGACGCCGAACAGCAGCCCATGCATGCCCTGCACCGTCTGGCTCATCGCCGTGACCAACACGCCGGCCATCACGCCCACGACACCGGCCAGGACGACGATCACGATGCCGCGCGCCTCGAGCAGCGGGATCGATCTGATCAGCACCGCGCGGAGCCGGCGGGCATAGACTTGAGGTTCGTTTCTGGAAAGCACCGGAACGGCTCGCCATAGAGCAAGAGGTGGAAGCTGCCGCCTGATACGCCCGGCGGCATTGCGTGACAACCGCAATGCCGACTGCTTGTGGCGCCATTTTGGCACCGCGCTGCAGCTTCCCACCCCTGCGAAGCTCAGCCGTGCCGAGCCGGCATCACCGAACCTGCCTTCGATCGATCAGGTCGGCTTGGCATCGCCCGCTTCGTAGAGCATCAGGTTGCGATCGCCGATGCCGAGCGCCGCCCAGCTTGCACGCCAGTCCGCGATATGCGCCGAGCTGAAATGCGCGTCGAGCGCTGCGCGGTCGCTCCAGACTTCGGAGACGTGGACAAGCCCTGCGTCGAGGACATCCTGCGCATAGGAATATTCGATGCAGCCGGGCTCGGCGCGGCTGACGGAGATCATCCGCTGCATGGCCGGTCTTGCCTCAGCGAGCTTGTCCGGCGGCAAACGGACCGTGCCGATGATCAGGAGCATGCGATTCCCTTCTTCCCTCAGGGCGCATTCTCCCACCCTCGCGCAAGCTTGGCCAGCTAGGCTCACAAGGCTGTCGCGCGCGGCAGGCTTATGATTTGAGGACGATTATGGCGATCAGCGAAAGCATTGCAGCCGGCACCGTTGCCAAGAACGGCCGCGACGTCTTCTTCGCGATCGGCATCGTCATCATCCTGGCCGTGCTGTTCCTGCCGATCCCGGCCTTCCTCATCGATATCGGCCTTGCCTTCTCGATCGCGCTGTCGGTGCTGATCCTAATGGTGGCGCTGTGGATCCAGCGCCCGCTCGATTTCTCGTCCTTCCCGACCGTGCTCTTGATCGCCACCATGCTCAGGCTGTCGCTCAACATCGCCACGACGCGCATGATCCTGTCGCATGGCAACGAAGGCACGCATGCCGCCGGCTATGTCATTGCCGGTTTCTCCAGGCTGGTGATGGCCAGCGACTTCGTCATCGGCCTCATCGTCTTCCTGATCCTGATCGTGGTGAACTTCATCGTCATCACAAAGGGCGCCACCCGTATCGCCGAAGTCGGCGCGCGCTTCACCCTCGACGCCATTCCCGGCAAGCAGATGTCGATCGATGCCGACCTTTCCGCCGGCATGATCGACGAAAAGACGGCGCAACTGCGCCGCCGCGAACTGGAGGAGGAATCCTCCTTCTTCGGTTCGATGGACGGCGCCTCGAAATTCGTCCGCGGCGATGCCATCGCCGGCCTCATCATCACCGCCATCAATATCGTCGGCGGTATCGCCATCGGCTACATCCGCCACGACATGGGCATGGGCCAAGCGGCCGACGTGTTCATCAAGCTGTCGGTCGGCGACGGCCTCGTCACCCAGATCCCGGCGCTGATCGTCTCGCTCGCCGCCGGCCTTCTGGTCTCCAAGGGCGGCACGCGTGGCTCGACCAACCAGGCGGTGTTCGGCCAGCTCGGCGCCCATCCGCGCGCGCTCTACGTCGCGGCGTCGCTGCTCGTCATTCTGGGTCTGATGCCCGGCCTGCCGCTGTTCCCGTTCTTTGCTCTTGCCGGCGGTATGGCCGGTCTCGGCTACATCATCCCGCTGCGCCACAATCGCGCCGTCGCCGCCGCCGAAGCGGTGAAGAACCAGGAAAAGGCGAACAAGGCCGAGGAAGAGAAGAACTCGGTCAAGGCATCGCTGGCCACCGCCGAGATCGAGCTCTTGATCGGCAAGCAGCTTTCGACAAGGCTGCTGGTGTCGCATCAGGAACTGGTCTTCCGCATGGGCAAGATGCGCAAGAAGTTTGCCACGCAATACGGCTTCGTCGTGCCGGAAGTGCGTGTCGCCGATGACTTCGCCATTCCGCCGAAGAGCTACCAGATCAAGGTCCACGGCACCGTGGTCGCCGAATACCAGATGCGCGTCGGCGAGATCATGGTGCTGCTCGGCACCCGCGACGTGCCGGAACTTCCCGGCGAGGAGATCCGCGAGCCGGCTTTCGGCATGCGCGCCTTCTCGGTGCTCGAAACCTTCGCCGAAGATTTGAAGCGCGAGAACTACACCTTCGCCGACAACATGTCGGTGCTGCTCACGCACCTGTCCGAGGTCATCCGCAACAACCTGCCGCAGCTTCTGTCCTACAAGGACATGAAGGCGCTGCTCGAACGCCAGGACCCAGAATACCGCAAGCTCGCCGACGAGATCTGCACCACGCATATTTCCTATCCGGGCCTGCAGGCGGTGCTGAAGCTCTTGCTGGCCGAACGCGTCTCGATCCGCAATCTGCACCTGATCATCGAGGCGATCGCCGAGATCGCTCCGCATGTGCGCCGCACCGAGCAGATCGTCGAGCATGTCCGCATCCGCATGGCGCAGCAGATCTGCGGCGACCTCTCCGAAGGCGGCGTGCTCAAGGTGCTGCGCCTCGGCAACCGCTGGGACCTCGCCTTCCACCAGAGCCTCAAGCGCGACGCCAAGGGCGAGGTGCGCGAATTCGACATCGACCCGCGCCAGCTCGAGGAATTCGGCCAGGACGCGACCAAGGCGATCCGCAAGCATCTCGAGGCAGGCGAGCGCTTCGTCCTCGTCACCGCACCGGATGCGCGTCCCTATGTGCGCATGATCATCGAGCGCCTGTTCACCACGCTGCCGGTGCTGAGCCACGTCGAAATCGCCAAGGGCGTCGAGATCAAGGTGCTCGGGACCATATCGTGAGCGCGCTCTCGCAAGGCGTCGTGATCGCCGCCTTCCTCGCCTTCTGCCGCATCGGCGCCTGCTTCATGCTGATGCCCGGCCTGTCCAGCGCCCGCGTGCCGATCCAGGTCCGGCTGTTCGTGGCAGTCGCCGCCACCGGCGGCCTGCTCGCCTTCCTCTGGGACCGCATCTATCCGTTCGTCGATCCGCGTCCGCAGATCCTGGCGCCGATGATCGTCTCCGAATTGCTGGTCGGCGGACTGATCGGCGCCATGACCAGGCTCTACATGGAGGCGCTGCGCTTCATGGGCTCGGCCATCGCCATGCTGATCGGCTATGGCGGCACCGGCGGGCCGGCCATCGAGGAGGCGGAGCCGCAGGCGGCCCTTGCCGCCATCATCTCGTTTTCAGCGCTGCTTTTGCTGTTCGTCTTCGATTTCGACCACGAGATCGTGCGCGCGCTGGTCGCCTCCTACACCGTCGCGCCGGTCAATGTCTTCTTCAACCCGCAGGCGGCCCTGGTCGATCTCACCGACACCGTGTCGGACGCCTTCTTCCTGGTCATCCGCCTGGGCAGCCCCTTCGTCGCCTATGCCATCCTCGTCAATCTGACGATCGGCTTCGTCAACAAGCTGACCCCGCAGATCCCGGTCTATTTCATCTCGCTGCCCTTCGTCATCGCCGGCGGGCTGATCATCTTCTATTTCGCCATCGGCACCATGCTGTCGCTGTTCGTCGACGGTTTTGTTAACCAGACGCTCGCGCGGTAGGCAGATGACCACACGCAAGGACCGCCTCAGGAAACTGGTCAAGGTGCAGGAGCAGCTGAAGGCGCTGCACGAAACCCGTCACGCGACATTCCTGACAACCGCCGCGGCCGCCGAAGCCGAAGCCACGGAATTGGTCGAACGTTTCGACGCCGACCAGTCGCTGGCCGGCCTGTTTCCCGACCTCTACCATCGCCGCATCGCCAATGCTCTGGTTCGCCAGGAGGCGAACCAGGAAAGCGCCAGGCAGGAGGCCGCGCTGATCGCCACGGCGACCGCGCGCACCAACATGGTCGAGCGCGCCTACAAGGACGTGCGCCGCCGCGACGAGCGCGAACGCTCCGACCGCGAGCGTCTCGACCTGATCGCGCAGAAGCGGGCACACGAGTAGCTGTGGAATTCTGCGTGGGGCGGAACTTCGAGTTGAGAAGCCTCAGCCGCCCGTCGCGGTCGCCTGGATAGGCTTGGCTCCGCCGATCCGCTCCCAGCGTTTGCCATTCCCCTGCGCCTGTCGGGCGAAGTAGCTGTAGGGAGTGCTGGACCAGTCACGGACGGAGTTCGTGAGATTGTCGAGCACCAGGTCGCCCTCGCTGGTGCGCACCGTCAGCACTGTGTGCCCATCGCCGCCATAGCTTGCCACGGTCAACAGGAGCGCCGAAGCCGGCCAGCCGCGCTTCATCAGTTCTAGCTTCTTCAGGATCGCAATATCCTCGCAATCGCCAGAGACGGTCGCCACGCGCCAGTCGTCGTCCTTGCCGACAGCGACACGATCGCTGAGCTCCGTGATGCGTGAATTGACCGATCGGTTCACCTGCTTCAATTCCGAGCTGAGCTTGGGCTGCAGGAGTACGACCTTCTTTCCGCCGGCCGTGCTGCACAAGCTGGGTTGTCGGCTACAGAACGAATAGAAGGCGGGCGGTGCGAACGCCTTGCCCTTGATTTCCATGGTCGTCCCTGCCTGCGCAGCAAACGGGCAGGCAAACGACAGCAAAAATGCGATCAGCGCGACATCGCGTTTCACAATCAACACTCCGGTGCATGGATTTGAGGATGAGCGGGGCCGGTTAATGAGCGGTTTCTAAACTGCTCAATTTGGTCCCAAACGAGGCAGTCTCGTTAACAGATTAATACTTTCTAAAATAAGACTTGAGGTTATCGGCAGACAGCCAGCGTACTTCCAGAAGGAGGCCGCAAGGGGCACGCGGAAATCGGATCTGCCCAATCTGCTCTGAAATTGACCTTCTTATGCTGTATTTGTCTCTGCGAGGAACCGCTGGACCTCGTCCATGAATACCGGCCAGGCGGGTTCGTGGCCTAAGATGATGTGGCTTCGGCTCTCCAGCACGACGAAGCGGGCATTCGGAATGCCGATGGCAAGTTCCCGGCCTTGATCGAGCGATATGCGTTGATCGTGTCGGGCGTGCAGCACCAGGGTTGGCACGTGCAGCTGCGCCAACTGGTCGCGCACGTCGATATCGCCGAATGCATCCTGGAACCGGACGGCATTGTCCGGCGAGGTGGTCTGCCGTTGGAATTCGTCGAACCAGGCAAGTTCGTCGGGTGTGCCGTCCGGCATGAAAGTCTGCGAGAAGATGTGGCGATATGCGGGATTGTTCGTGCCCCAACCGAGCTTGGTCAAGGTCATCACCGCGTGGCGCCGCTCCTGCTCTTCCGCCGTGCAGCCGATGCGCCAGCCTGACGCATAGCCGCCAATCAGTACAAGCGCGGACACCCGCTCGGGATGGCGCACGGCATAGGCGATCGACACCGCGCAGCCTTGCGACATGCCGAGCAGCGGGAAACGCTCCAGCCGCAGCGCGTCGACAACGGTTTCGAGGTCGCGCACGAACGCCTCGAAGCTGATGTCGTCCACTTCCCAGTCGGAAAGACCGTTGCCGCGTTCATCGTAACGGATGAAAGTACGTCCGTCGGACAGCGCCTGAAAAGTCTTGCTCCAAATCGGACTCTGCCAGTCGAGTTCGAGGTGGTTGAGCCAGTTGGCGGCCTTGACCAGTGGCGGTCCCGTGCCCACGGTCGCGTAGGCGATACGCACTCCATCTGCCGACTGACAAAAACCGATCGACTGGCGCTTCAGAAGGCTGGGCACCGTTGTTGCCGTCTCGACCGCGGAGGGTGGGGGGCCCACTTCCGACAGATCGTCTACCGGCGTTAACCCGGTATCCTTGGCCATGCGCTGATAGTTGCTCACCACTCCGGCGGCTTCGTCGCTGCGGCCGAGCCGCTTGAGCGTTCGAACCAGGATGCCGGCAGCCTGTTCCGAAGTCGGGTCCGCGCTTTGCCACTGGCGCAGCCATTTGACTGCGTCGCGGTCGCTGGTTTCGGGGTGAAGCGTAATGCGCTCCAGCACACCGAGACGGAGTTGCAGCGCCTCCTCGCGCTCGGCCGCGAGCCAGGCCTGGTAGGCGCCAAGCTGCGGCAGATCGAGCCCGTCGAGCAAAGGCAGCGCCAGAAGCTTCCCCATTTCGTGCAGTTCATCGAGTGTGGCGGGCGGCGAGGAAGCCTGCAGTCGGCGGACGATTTCGACATAGTCCACCATCGCCGAGTCCTGGACCAAGGGAACTCGTTCACGATCGGCGCTCAACTGCGCGGAGCCGGGCACGTCGACCAGGGCACGGATCTTGCTCAGCGCCCACCTCAGCGATCCGCGTGGATCGTCGGGCAGCTCCCAAAAAATCTCACACAATCGCTCGCGCCGGTGCGGGCGACCGGTCAGCGCCAGATAGGCCAGCAGCGCGCGCGTCTTCTTGGAAGGCGGCAGGTCGAGCCGGCGTCCGTCCGACACAATACGCAATTCACCCAGAAGGCAGATCCGAATGTGCGATGACATTACGCCCCCGGCTGCGTTCCCCCGCTCCCGGTTGCTTTCAACGCAAAATACCACATTTGCGGTCGCTCTTACCACGCTCGCTACCACGCTCGCTTAAACGCGGCTCCCTGATCCTGCGACCACGTTGATCGCGTTAGATCGTCGGCGGGATTTTGTTCCCGTGCCGTTGCGGGGCGGCAGATATCAAAGCAACTCGGACCCGGTTACCGGCCCAAAACATGTTCTGGGCGAGGTGGAGCATGAGGCTCCGTCCGGCCGTACGGATCCGAACGTTGTCGACAGCCCCCCAGCAGGAAACCGATTGTTGAGGAGACGGGGCAGTGAACACCAGCTTTGTCGAACGCCGGCCAGATGGCCAGATCGAAACCCTTGATACCAGACAGTATACGCTCGGCTATTCCGAAGGCGAATTCAAACGGCTGCAGCTGCAGGGCGACTTCGTGCGTGACCTGACCGAGGATGTGCTGCGCCGGGCCGGACTGAAGCAAGGCATGCACGTGCTCGACCTGGGCTGCGGCGTTGGCGACGTTTCTCTGCTTGCCGGGCAACTGGTTGGCCCGAGCGGGTCGGTGCTGGGCATCGACCGGTCGCAGGATGCGGTCGAGGCTGCTGAACAGCGCGCCGTCGAAGCGGGACAATGCTACTGGGTGCGCTTCGCCTCGGCGGATCTCGCAAAATTCGTTCCGGAGCGGAAGTTCGACGCGATCATCGGGCGGCTGGTCCTGATGTATTTGCCCGAACCGGCTGAGACGCTGCGCCGTCTGGCAGGTTTCTTGCGCCCAGGTGGCATAGTCGCGTTCCAGGAAATGTCGATGCCGTTCGCACGAAGCGTCCCCACAACACCGCTCTTCACACAGGTGCTCGGCTGGATCGTTCGGGCCTTCGCGCGGACCGGTTTCGAGACCGACATGGGCGGAAAACTGTTTTCGACCTATCTCGCTGCCGGCTTGCCCGTCCCGCAGATGATCTCCGCCGCCCGCGTCGAAGGCGGCGGGGAATCGCTTGGCTATGAATACATCGCGCAGACCGTCAGAAGCCTCATTCCGGCGATGGAGCGGACAGGCATCGCCACGGCCGCGGAGATCGGCATCGACGACCTTGCCGACCGGCTGCGCGAGGAAGCAGTCGCACATGGAGCCTGCATCATGTTTCCGCCCATGACCGGCGCCTGGACCTGCTCGCAACAGTGAGGATCCGAGGCATTCACTTTACGACGCAACGGTAATCGGGAACCGCCATTCCCCACAGGCCGCATTGACGTAGCCGAATGGTTCGGCCGCGACCTTGGAAGAAGGACCAGAGTTCTCGATGATTCCGGCTGCCGTAAGCGGCCTCACGAACAGCGCACGACCAAACCCAAGACGATCGTACGCTGAACAACCTGCCGCCGCGCGTCCAGAAGGATGACGGCTGGGAGGTTTTGCTAAGTGCCTGAAAAGACGGCCATATCAACGCAGTGCAAGGCACAGCGCGGGCCGTCAATTGTTAAACTCTTAACGATGGAGAATTGAAATGAAGAAGATCATTCTTGCCACTGTTGCGCTCCTGTCTGCCTCCGGCATGGCTTTCGCCGGCAGTGACCACTATGGCTCGCACTTCATCCCGGGCCCCGACAGCTATCCGGTCACCGACCACTCTTCGATGGCGTCCGACAACGGCTACTCGATCGACCTGAAGAGCACGAAGAGCATCGGCACGAACGATGGCGAAAAGGCGCTGGGTGGAAATTCGGCTTTCGATAAGCCCGCGCCGGGTTATGGCCAGGGAATCTGGGGCCGTTGATTGCAAGATCGACCATCACGGTCGACATCCGACGTCCAGGCGGCGGGCTCGCCCGTCGCTTGGAATCACCTCGCGACCGAGGAGCAAACTCAATGTCTGATTTCCCCAGTTCAGTTCTGGTCACCTGCGCCGGCGGCGCCCAGGGATCAGCCATCGTGCAAGCTTGCCGCGCGGCGGGCGCGACTGTGCGCCTTCTCTTGCGCAAAGGCTCGCCCGACCCGTTTGGCGACGGCGTCAACATCGTGCGCGGCGACCTTGCCGATGCCGACCGTGTCGGCCTCGCCTGCCTCGGAGTCGATGCGGTGGCGCTGACGCTGCCGCTCAATGCCGGCCCCAAGGAAATTCTCCGCTACGGTCGCAACATGATCGACGCGGCGCTGGCGGCAGATGTCAAGCTTCTGGTGTTCAACGCCAGCGGTCATGTTTCCAGGCATTCCGGCATGGCGCTGATGGAGGCCAAGGTCGAACTCATCGACCGTTTGAAAGCTTCCGGTCTGCCGTCGATCGTCCTCAAGCCGACGCTCTATATGAGCAATATCGCCGCGCCCTGGAGCGCGCCTGCGATCGTTCACCGTGGCGTGTTCGCCTATCCGCTGCCGTCGGATTTTCGAACCTCCTGGATCTCATGGGAAGACATGGCAGCCTATGTGGTTGAGGCGATGCGCCGACCGGAGCTTGCCGGCGCGAGTTTAGACATTGGCGGCCCCAAGGCGCTCACCGGACAGCAGATTGCCGATGTGCTGTCGGACATTGTCGGCCGCAAGGTCGACTATTATCCGGTGCCGCTGGCAGACTTTGCTGCTGGCCTCACCGCGATGCTGGGCAAGGAAGCGGCCGAACAGGTCGCCGCCAATTACGCCTGGGTGCACCGGCAGCGCTCGATGCTGTTCACCGTCGAGATCGCCGACACGATCGGCATGCTGCCGATCAAGCCAACCTCGTTCGCCAACTGGGCAAAGGCTCAGGACTGGCCGGCGCTGGCCGGCACCGAGAGGGCGGCATGACCATGGCAGCGATCCTGATCCAGGACCGGGCCGGTTCATCCGGGCTCGAAAATGTGCCTCACGAAGCCGCCGAAGTCATCGACTTCTGGTGGCTGGCGGGACCCACCGCGTGGTTCGCCAAGGACACGGAGTTCGACCGCGTCTTTCGCGACCGCTTCCTGCCGCTGCACGAGGCGGCGGCACGCGGCGACTGCGACGGCTGGGCGGCAACACCATACGGCGCCCTGGCGCTGCTGGTGCTGCTCGACCAGTTCCCACGCAATGCCTTTCGCGGCACGCCGCGCATGTATGCGACCGACGAGAAGGCTCGTCGCATCGCGGCCGACGCCATCGATGCTGGCTTCGAGCACGACGTGCACCCGACCTGGCAGCTGTTCTTGAGGCTGCCCTTCGCCCATTCCGAGAGCCTTGCCGACCAGGACCGCTCGGTGGCGCTGGCCGGCGAGATCGGCGGACCAAACCTGGAGCGCGCCGAACACCACCGAGACATCATCAGGCGGTTCGGACGCTTCCCGCATCGCAACCCGATCCTCGGCCGCGCCATGCGGCCGGAGGAGCAATGCTTTCTCGATGAAGGCGGCTTCGCCGGCTGACAATGGCATCGGCTCTCCTCGCAAGCCTGCCGCAAGCTTGTTGGCGCATTGTCTTGACACGAAAACGGGCAAAAGGCGGACCTTCTTGGCCATTTCTCCACCCAGCGACATCGTTCTGGATGTTGCCCGCGCAGTCGAACCGGCGGACATCGAAGCCGCCCGCGCCGCGCTGACAAAGCGGGCCGGCGGTGTTTCTGGGACCTTTTCGGTCGATACCGCCGCTTCGGCTGATGCCGGCTCGATCCTGTCGCGCAGCACGGCTGACTCAGCGGGGGCGGCCAACCCGGAGAAAAAATTCCAGCGCTTCGAGGCGATGGTGTTGCAGACCTTCATCCAGAACATGATGCCCAAGGACACCGAGGGCGTTTACGGCAAGGGCCTGGCCGGCGACATGTGGAAATCGCAGCTCGCCGAGCACATGGCCAATGTCATGGCAGCGCGCGGAGGCATCGGCATCGCCAAATCACTGCTCGCCGACCACTATCTCGACGGCAAGCGCATGGTGCCCGTCGGTCCCGTTTCGGGCGGCCCGGACAAGGTCGAGATCGACCAGCAGACCCGGCTGTCGACCTCCATGGTCCAGGAGCTGCAGCGCCAGGCCGCGCGGTCGATGACCGGCGATGAGACAACCATAAGAACAGATAAAGAGATCTAGGGACCTACATGGCCGACAAATCGGACTTCTCCAATCTGCCTGCCCGCACGGTCGCGCCTGACGCGCCCATCCCCTTTGCGCGACCCGGTAACCTTGCCGCCATCATCGGCCGCATCGAGGAAGCGGTCGACGAAGAGACGGCGGGCATCCGCACCGGCACCGGTTTCGACCTCAAGGCGTCGAACGCCCGCAAGAGCCGCTACCTCTATGAGCTGACCCGCGCCATCAAGGGCGGCAACGAGATCGAATTCCTGGAGCAGCACCGCGAGGGGTTGACGCGGCTGCGCCAGAAGCTGGCGCGCAACGAGGCCGCGATCCTCGCTCATCTCAACGCCGTCAACGAGGTCGCCGGTCTTTTGAAGAACGCCATCCAGCGCGCTGAAGCCGACGGCACCTATTCGGCCGGCGAATTCGGCTGGGCAAGAGCGTGATCCCGAACCGCAGGACCGCGTCAGCGAAAAGTGGGACCCGGTTTTCGGACAAGATCATGCTCAAACAAGAAAAAAAGACATGATCAAATTCATCGCCGCAGCGATCTGGATCTGCGCCGCCACGCTCGGCGCGGTGTTCTATTCGTTCCAGACAGCCGGCGAAAATGGCGTCGGCGAGACGCCCAAGCCGATGCTGGGCGGTCTCGATTACGTCAAGACCGACATGATCTCGGTGCCGCTGATCCGCGATTCCCGGATCGACGGCTATTTTCTGACCAAGCTCGTCTATACGGTCGAACCCGCCGAGATAAAGAAACTGTCGATCCCGGCCGCGGCACTGATGACCGACCAGGTCTATTCCTACCTCTATGCCAATCCGCAGATCGACTTCACCAAGAAGGAAACGATCGATCTCGATGCCTTCCGCAACGCCATCCGCGAAACCGTCAACGCCCGTGTCGGCGTCGAGTTGGTGCATGATGTGTTGGTCGACCAGGTCAACTTCCTGACCAAGGACGAGATCCGCGACAACGCTATGCGCCGGCGCAAGAACGACGATGAGCCAGCGACCACGGAGCCGGCCAAGGCAGCCCCGGGACATTGACCTGCAGCAATGCGGATCGGCCACGCGCGCTAGTCTGTTTTCGGCGAAAGCTCAGACGGCGCCTCACATATCGGCCGAAAACCAAGATGACGCATCCCGGCCGCGTTGACGTAAACGTCAACTCAAAGCTATATGCGCATCAACGCAACCAGACGAGGAGAACAGCCATGGGCGTTCAGGAGATTGCCGACCGGATCAAGTCGCGCGTGGCAAGCGCCGGTTTCGAGCATTCGGTGAAGTTCGACACGGGTAGCGACGGCGTCATCGTCATCGACGGCGCGACCGTCTCGACCACCGACGCACCGACCGATTGCACCGTAAAGCTCTCGCTCGACGATCTGGAACTCGCTGATTGCAGGCGATCTGAACCCGACCATGGCTTTCATGTCGGGCAAGATCAAGGTCGAAGGCGACATGACGGTCGCCATGGCGCTCAGCCAGCTGCTCGGCTGATCCGCTCCGGATCAAGATAGAACGTCGCCCATCGGGCGGCGTTTTTGCTTGTATTTTATTTTTCGGAATTCCGGACGGAAAACCGCGGCACACTTTTCCTGGAATTGCTCGGGAAGCTCTACGCCGCGAACGTCAGCGGCAGCGTCTTCAGCTTGCGCCCCGCCGCCCGCAGCGTGCCCTGCGCGCCGTCAAGCGCACCGTCCGTCAGCTCCAACGCCAGCAGCCGGTGCCGCTCATAGGGGCCCGGCATGGCAAGTGCGCCGGTCTTTGCCGCCGAGAAGCCGAAGCGCCCATAATAGGGTGCGTCGCCGACCAGCAGGATGGCGCCGTGGCCAAGGCGCGCCGCCTCGGTCACCGCGTGCCGCATCAGCGCCGAGCCGATGCCGGCATTCTTGAGGGCGGGGTCGACGGCGAGCGGGCCGAGCAGCAGCGCTGCCCGACCGCCCTCGCCCAGCCTCACGTCCCAAAGCCGCACGGTGCCGACGACGGCGCCCGAGGCGTCGCGCACGACAAAGGCGAGGCCTTCGGAAGGCCGGCGGCCGCGCCGCAGCCTCTCCGACGACTTTTTCCGCCGCTTCGGCCCCATGGCTCGATCGAGCAAAGCCTCGCGCGCCGCCTCATCGGCGGCGGTTTCGGCGACCATCACAAAGGCCGGCGAGTGGTTCACGATTTCAACTGGCATTTCCATTTCCGCGATCCTTCACGAGCGGAGATCTGTTCCACAGGCGAACCCGGGCGGGCGACGGGCGCCCACCTGGGATGATCTGAGCGGTTCTTTCGAACCGTCAGATCACGTAGGATCGGAG
Organism: uncultured Alphaproteobacteria bacterium; assembly: GCA_963788955.1. Lineage (GTDB taxonomy): Bacteria > Pseudomonadota > Alphaproteobacteria > Rhizobiales > Rhizobiaceae > Mesorhizobium. The sequence goes on from CAWBIN010000022.1 coordinate 28,168, forward strand.
CGGCTCGAAGCCGTTGAAGGCGACCGAGGCGTAGGTCGTCGTGTAGGCGCCGGTGCCTTCGATCAGCACCTCGTCGCCGATGGTCAGCGACAAGGGCAGCGGATACGGCGTCTTCTCGTACATCACGTCGGCCGAATCGCAGGTCGGGCCGGCGAGCACGCAAGGCGCGGTCTCGGAGCCGTCATGCGCGGTGACGATCGGGTAGCGGATCGCCTCGTCCATCGTCTCGGCGAGACCGCCGAACTTGCCGATGTCGAGGAACACCCAGCGCACATTGTCGTTGTCGGCCTTCTTCGAGATCAGCACGACTTCCGACTTGATGACGCCGGCATTGCCGACCATGCCGCGGCCCGGCTCGATGATGGTCTCGGGCAGCGCATTGCCGAAATGCTTGCGCAGCGCCGAAAAGATCGCCTGGCCGTAGGCCTGCGCCACCGGCACGTCCTTCAGGTAGCGGGTCGGGAAACCACCGCCCATATTGACCATCTTCAAGACGATGCCTTCGTCGGCGAGCGTCGCGAACACTTTCTTGGCGTCGCCCAGCGCACGATCCCAAGCGGTCAGGTCGGTCTGCTGCGAGCCGACATGGAACGACACGCCATAGGCGTCGAGGCCGAGCGTCTTGGCATGGCGCAGCACGTCGACGGCCATTACCGGCACGCAGCCGAACTTGCGCGACAGCGGCCACTCGGCGCCCTCGCCGTCGGTCAAAACGCGGCAGAACACGCGCGCGCCGGGAGCGACACGGGCGATCTTCTCGACTTCCTCGACGCAGTCGACCGCGAACAGGCGAATGCCGAGCTGGTAGGCGCGTGCGATGTCACGCTCCTTCTTGATGGTGTTGCCGAAGGAGATGCGGTCCGCCGGCGCACCGGCGTCCATCGCCATCTCGACTTCGGCAACGGAAGCGGTGTCGAAGGACGAGCCCATCGCAGCAAGGAGGCGCAGGATTTCCGGCGCCGGGTTTGCTTTCACCGCATAGTAGATTTTCGAATCGGGCAACGCCTTCTCGAAGGTGCGGAAATTGTCGCGCACGACATCGAGGTCGACGACGAGGCACGGGCCGTTCGGACGTCGGGTGGCGAGGAAGTCAAGGATGCGCTGGGTAGCCATCGGGGTCTCTCCATCAGCGCCTTGCGGCGCGCAGTAAGGCTGCGGGACGCGGGCTGTCGGCCTCGCGAACACGCGGTGGACAAAGGCGGGACGGAAATCCATGGAACCAGCCGGTGGAGACCCCGGAACCATGAAGCGCCGTCTCGCGGCGGTGAACCTTGGCCTTGCCCGGCCTCGGTTCGCTTTGTCTGCCTTGGCTTGGATGGGAGACCCGTCCGCACTGCCGGCAATGAAGGTGTGCCTCTTCAGTAACCCCGGTCTTTGGACAACCGGCAGAACACCAGAAAGGCCCGCACCGTCGTTGCTTCAAGGTGTCCTCGGTCTGGCGGTTGGCCGCTAAACCGACTGGAGGGGTTAGCTCCAGTTACCTTACCGATTGCCCTCACCATTCGAGGATCGGCGGACACCCACAGGCACGTGCGACTTTGGGCAAGCGCGATATAAGAGCGAAGGATTTCACAATCAATAAAAATCGTATCCCCGGTTGTAAAATTTCCGGCACCGAACAATCTACGCATGACCGTATCCGGATATTGAACGATGACAGGCACGCACGGACCGCTCAACGCTTTCCTCGACCTTCGCCAAATGCCGGTGGCGCATGCGCAGTTGGGCCCGCTCGCCGGCCTCACGCTGGCCGTCAAGGACATCTACGACGTCGCCGGCTATCGCACCGGCTGCGGCAACCCGTGCAAATTCGCCGAGGCCCACGCTGCCTCGCAGACGGCCGAGGCCGTGCAGGCGATGCTCGACGCCGGCGCGCGCTTCGTCGGCAAGACCCAGACCGACGAGCTTGCCTTCTCGCTGATGGGCCAGAATGCGCATTTCCCGTTTCCGGTGAACCCGGCCGCGCCCGACCGTGTCACCGGCGGTTCCTCGTCCGGCTCGGCCGCCGCGGTGGCAGGCGGGCTGGCCGACATTGCCGTCGGCTCGGACACCGGCGGCTCCATTCGGGTGCCTGCGAGCTTCTGCGGGCTGATTGGGCTGCGAACCACGCATGGCCGCATCTCACTTGAGGGCGCCATGAAGCTGGCGCCTAGCCTCGACACGTTCGGCTGGTTCGCCGACGACATCGAGACCTACGAGGCGGTCGGCAAACTCCTGCTCGGCCGCGATCCGCATCAGCACGCGCTCAACCGCCCGCTTTCGATCGGCTGGCTGGACGCCTTCGTCACCGGACCGGCCGAGGCCGCCGAATATGCAGAAATGAAGGCGTGTGCGGCAGCCGTTTTCGGTGAGCCGGCGCCGGTTGACTACAGCTTCGCCTCTTCCCCCGACGAGCTCTATTGGTGCTTTCGCCGGTTGCAGGCCTACGAAGCCTGGCAGGTGCATGGCGAGTGGATCACGGCTGGCGAGCCTGCGCCTTGGGCCCGGCGTCGACGAGCGATTCGGTTTCGGCCGCGCGGTCGACGCCGGGACCGCTGAAGCAGAGGCGGCGCGCCGGCTGACCTTCCGCGACGAACTCTCCAGTCTGCTGGGCAACAATGGCTTTCTCGTCCTGCCGACGGTTCCCGGCCCGGCACCGCTCGTCAACGGCACGGCGGAGCAGCTCCAGGCCTATCGCGAACGGGCGCTGCATCTGTTGTGCCTTTCGGGCCTGTCCGGTTTTCCGCAGATCACACTGCCGCTCGGATCGGTCGACGGTGCGCCCTTCGGCCTCTCGCTGCTCGGCCCTTCCGGAAGCGATATCGCCCTGATACGGCTCGGCCGCAAACTTCTCGACGCCGCACGAAAGGCCTGAGCCATGGACACGTTGACCCGTATGCGCGCCTTCATCGACGTGGTCGAAGCCGAAGGCTTTTCGGCCGCCGCGCGCAAGATCGGCCGTTCCAAGGCGCTGCTGTCGAAATATGTGCGCGAGCTGGAGGACGAACTCGGCGCATTGCTGTTGAACCGCACCACCCGGCAGTTCTCAATGACCGAAGCCGGCCATACCTATTATCGGCGCGCCTCGGAGATCGTGCGCGAGGTCGACAGCCTGGCAGATGCGGTGCGCGAATCCTCCGGTGATGTGCGTGGCCGCATCAAGCTTTCGGCGCCGCGCACCTTCGCCGACGCGCCGATCGGCCAGTCGCTGATCGACTTCGCCAAGCAGCACCCCGACATCGTGCTCGACATCCAGCTCGACGACCGCTTCGTCGACCTGGTCGAGGAGGGCTTTGATCTCGCGGTGCGCATTTCGCGGCTGGAGAATTCCTCGCTCATCGCCAGACGTCTGGCGCCATTTTCGGTGCGGCTGTGCGCCTCTCCGGAGCTCATCGCCAGGCACGGCATGCCGGCGCGGCCACAAGACCTTGCCCGAATTCCCTGCATCGTCGACACCAACGGTCGCGGGCTGAACAATTGGCAGTTCAAGGGCGACGGCAGCGACACGGTGAGCGTTTCGGTCTCCGGTCCGGTCGAGGTCAACAGCCCGATGGCGGCACGGGCTGCCGCCGTGTCGGGGTTGGGGTTCACCATACTGCCGGATTTCATCGCCGCGCCCGATCTCGAGAGCGGCCGATTGGTGACCGCGCTGGACGACCGTATCCTGTCGGGCGCCGGCATCTTCGCCGTCTATCCGCATCGGCGCTATTTGCCCGCCAAGGTCCGCGTTTTCGTTGATTTCCTGGTGCAGTGGTTCAAGGTGCGCGACGCCGCCTGACTGGCCTGGTGTCCGGCGGTCCCAATTTCGCCCCCTTTGTGATAACTCTCGGGTCCACCTCCGAAGTCGATGGAATCGCGACCGAGAATGCAGCTGAAACGGCAGGCAATTGTAATGGCTTCGGCCATGGCGGCGACATTTGCCGCGGTCGAAGTCGGCCGCTGCGCATCCCCACGTCTTCGCCGAAGCCCGCCTCGACGTCATCCTGAGTGAGGATCACCAAAGTGTGAAAGCGCTGCGCCATCTCTGGCGCTTCGACGACCTGTTTTCGAGTACGGTGATGATGGAGTTCGACAAGAACTCCGACCTGAAACTTGACGACAAGGAGCTGAAGGATGTCGCCGACACCGTCCACGCTTCGCTCGCCGAATTCAACTACTTCCAGCTCGTCACCGTCGACGGCAAGGACGTGGCGATGACGCCGCCGCCGCACCTGATGGCCAATTTCGAGAACGATCAGTTGATCATCCTGTTCGAGTCCGAGCCGAAGCAGCCGATCAAGCTGTCCGGCAAGATCGACATCGGCGTCTACGACCCGACCTTCTATACGGCGATCGACTTCACCGAGGATTCCAACATCACGGTCGAAGGCCTGCCTTCGACATGCACCAAGAAGGTCGTCCGTCCGGATCCGGACGAGGCCATCGCAGAGAACCAGAAGACCTTGACGGAAGCCTTCTTCAACGATCCGACAGGCACCGACATGAGCAAGATCTTCGCCACCAAGCTCGAACTGACCTGCCCGCCAGAAGGATAGATCCGGTGATGAAACCGTCCCTGCGCCTGGCGCTCGGCCTTATGGCCGCCGCTCTGCTGATGACGCACTTCCTCGGCTCCGCCCATGCCCAGAGCTCGCTCGGCATCGGCACCAATGACGGCATGGCCCCCACCGCCAGCGGCCCGTTCGCCCACATCCTGATGTGGATCAATCTCAGCAACAGGAGTTCTACCGCGCGCTGGCGACGGCGATGAAAGCGATGCGCCAGGACGGCAGCGAGATGTGGCTGCTGATTGCGCTCTCCTTCGCCTATGGCATTTTCCACGCCGCCGGTCCCGGTCACGGCAAGGCGGTGATCTCGTCCTACATGGTGGCCAACGAAGTCGCGCTGAAGCGCGGCATCCTGCTGTCCTTCGTCTCGGCCCTGCTGCAGGGGTTGACGGCGATCGCCGTGATGCTGCTCGCCTATTTCGTGCTGCGCGGCACCAGTGTCTCGATGACCGACGCTGCATGGTTCATGGAGATCGTGAGCTTTGTCTTCGTCACCTTGTTCGGCGCCTGGCTGCTGTGGCGCAAGCTCGGTCCCACCGTCCTGCGCCTGTTCGGCGCCGGCCCGGCCTACAGTCTCTCGGCTGCTCACGCCCAGTCGCATGGCGGACATTCGCATGGTGGCCATTCCCATGCCGCGCATGCGCATTCGGCGCATTCCCATGCGCGTCACGACCACGATCATACGGACCATGACCATTCGCATGATCACGACCACGGGGCACATGCCCACGATCATCATGTCCATGGCGCGCACGGTCACCACGATCATGGCGCGCATGCCCATAACGACCACGCGGCGGGCGAGGTCTGCGAGACCTGCGGTCATTCGCATGCGCCGATCCGTCGCTGCTGTCGGGCGATCGTTTCGACTGGCGCACGGCATGGTCGGCGGTGGCCGCCGTCGGCATCCGCCCCTGCTCCGGCGCGCTGATCGTGCTGAGCTTCGCGCTGCTCAACGGTCTCTTGGCTCGGCGGCCTGCTGTCGGTCCTGGCGATGTCGCTCGGCACAGCGATCACGGTCTCGGCGCTGGCGACGCTTGCCGTCACCGCCAAGAACTGGGCCGTCTATTTCGCCGGTGACGGCCGTATGGGCAACCGCATCCACTCGATCATCGAGATCGGCGGCGCGGCCTTCGTCTTCCTGTTCGGATTGCTGTTGCTGTCGGCAAGCCTGACCGGCGGCGTATGACGTGACGCCCGGCCCCATCAGGCTTAGTTCGCGACCTTGCCGTCGAGCTCATCCTCGATATGAGCGTGGATGATCTCGTCGAAACTCTTTTCGGCTGTAAAGCCAAGCTCCCTCGAACGCCGAGCCTCGAACCGCGTCGGCCAGCCCTTCACGATCGCCCAGATCGTTTCATCGGGTTGCTCGCGGATCAGCTTCACCGCGCTGGCCCCGGCGACGCGCTCGAGCGCCTCGATCTGCTCGCCGACCGTAACGGCGACACCGGGCATGGTCAGGTTGCGGCGCGGTCCGACGGCGCTGCCGTCGATCCCGGCGGCATGGATCAGGAAGTTCACCGCCGAGCGCGGGCTGGCATGGGTGTGCACGACCGAGCGCGGCACCGGCAGGATCGCCTCCTGACCGCTAAGCGGTTCGCGGATGATGCCGGAAAAAAACCCGGAGGCGGCCTTGTTCGGCTTTCCGGGCCGCACGCAAATGGTAGGCAGCCTGATGCCGATACCGTCGAAAAAGCTGCGCCTGGAATAGTCGGCAAGCAGCGCCTCGCCCATAAGCTTCTGCGTGCCGTAGGAGGTCAGCGGCGTCGGATGGAATTCGTCCGGAATGATTTCGGGAAACGGCGCGCCGAACACGGCGATCGACGAGGTGAAGACAAGGCGCGGCGCGAACGCCGCCAGCCGGACGGCATCGAACAGCGCACGCGTGCCGTCGAGATTGACGCGGTAGCCGAGATCGAAATTGGCCTCCGCCTCGCCCGACACCACACCCGCGAGATGAAAGACCACGTCGGGACGCGAAGCGACCAGGCTTGCCGTCGCGCCGGGAGCTGCGAGGTCGCCGGTGTGGATGGAAACATCGACGCCTTCGATGGCGGGCGCCTGCGGCGGCACGATGTCGTGCAGGTCGAGCGCGGTGATCCTTTGCCCGCGCAGCGTCCGGTCCTTCGCCAGCCGGGCAATGAGCTTGCGGCCGACCATGCCTGCCGCGCCGGTGATCAGAATGCGCATTTGTCAAAGACCCTTCTTGCGTTGGCTGCGGCCGCGCAGCCAGAACACGACGAACAACGCCAGCAGGAAGATGGCGGCGACAATGACTGCGAGAACGGTCGAGACGCTGCCGACCGCCAGCATCACCGTTGGCAGCCAATAGGCGGCGAGGCCGAACAGCAGCATGATCCATGCCGCCGCAATCAGTGCATTGCGCGTATCGCGATCCATCACGCGCGCCCGATGCGGCGGAAAATCAGGCTCGTTGCCAATGTCATGGGATTCCCTGCGTCAGTGATAGTGACCGTGATGCGGCGCCGTACCATGTTCATGATCATGGTCGTGGTCATGCTCGTCATCGGCGCAGCGCCCGAATTCCGGTTCGACAGTGGCATGGCTGATGCCGTGCTCGGCCGCAAGCCGTTTCTTGATGGCGCTGACGGCGGTGTGGGCATCGACCCCGTCATTGAGGCAGGCGTGCAGCGTCGCCATGTTGGCTGAGCCATCGAGCGACCAGACATGCATGTGATGCACCTCGCGCACGCCCTTCACCGTCCCCTCGATGTCCTTGGCGATGAGATCGCGATCGAGGCTTTCCGGCACGCCTTCGAGCAGGACATGGGCGGCTTCGCGCATCAGCGACCACGCTGTCGACAGGATCAGCAGCGAGACCAACACCGACAGGATCGGATCAATGGGCGTCCAGCCGGTCGCCAGGATGACCAGGGCCGCAACGATGGCCGCCGCCGAGCCGAGCAAGTCGCCGAGCACATGCAGGATGGCGCCGCGCATGTTGAGGCTGTCGCGATCGCCGCCATGCAGCACGAAGAACGAGCCGATGTTCACCAGCAGGCCGGCGATCGCCACCACCAGCATCGGCCCGCCAAGCACCGGCGCCGGCGTCAGCAGGCGGCCCCAGGCCTCGTAGACGATCCACAGGGCGATGGCGAAGATGGCGATGCCGTTGGTGTAGGCGACCAGCGTCTTGACCCGCCCGAAACCATAGGTGAGCCGAACCGTCGCCGGCCGCCCGGCAAGATGGAAGGCATACCAGGCCAGGCCGAGCGCGATCGAATCGGCGAGCATGTGGCCGGCATCCGCCAGCAGCGCCAGCGAACCCGTCAGCAGGCCGCCAAGCGCCTCCGCCACCATGAAGCCTGCCGTCAGGCAGGCGGCGATCAGCACCCGCTTCTTGTCGGTCGAGCCGTGCACATGGCCAGCGCCGTGGTTGTGGGCGTGCCCCTGCGAACCATGATCGTGGCTATGCGCCATCCGCAAAACTCCTGCTAGAACCTGATCCATCCCGACAAAATCGGGATGGAAGCTCTATCTTCTTGTTTGACCATGATCTTGTCCGAAAACCGGTTTCCACTTTCGGGATCATGGTTCAGGCGCCGAACTCTGCGCGGAAATCCTCGAGCCGCCGCTTCTGCTGGCCCTCGCCGTCGAAATTGGCCGGATCGAGCCATGCCTCATAGGCTCTGCGCAGGTCAGGCCATTCCTTGTCGATGATCGAGTACCACGCGGTATCGCGGTTTTCACCCTTGACGACAAGGTGCTGGCGGAAAATGCCCTCGAACTTGAAGCCGAAACGCTCGGCCGCGCGCTTCGACGGTTCGTTGCGGTTGTTGCATTTCCATTCGTAACGGCGATAGCCGAGCTCGTCGAAGATGTACTTCATGAACAGGAACTGCGCTTCGGTCGCCGCCGGCTTGCGCGAGATGATCGGCCCCCAATAGATGTTGCCGATCTCGATGACGCCATAGGCCGGATCGATGCGCATCAGCGTCTGGCGTCCGGCGACCTTGCCGCTGGCTTGGTCGATGACGGTGAAGAACAAGGGGTCTTCACTCGCTTCAACCTTGTCCAGCCATGGCTGGAAGGCGGTGCGGGTTTCCGGCGGATAATCGGGCAGCCAGGCGAAGCGGCCGCCGACGTCAGGCACAGACGACGCTTCGTAGAGGCCGTCGCCATGCTTTGCGGCGCTCAGCGGCTCGAGCCTGACAGTGCGGCCTTCAAGCACCTTGCGTTCGGGCCGCGGACGCGGCTGCCAGTTCTTGAGATTATCCGACACGCAAGGCTCCAATCCGTTGACTTTTGTGACCGGACGCTCACAAAAACGCACGCTGAGTGAAAGAACCACAGGGACGGGAAAAATGCTCCACACGATTTCGGCCTTCGACCGTCTCGGCGAGGAAAATGCATTCGCGGTGCTCGCGCGGGCGACAGCTTTGGCGCACCAGGGCCGCGACATCGTCAATCTCGGCATCGGCCAGCCCGACTTCAAGACGCCGCAGCACATCGTCGAGGCGGCGATCAAGGCGCTGCGCGACGGCCACCATGGCTACACGCCGGCCAACGGCCTCTTGGCGACGCGCGAGGCGGTGGTGCGCCGCACGCTGACCACCACCGGCATCGAGGTCTCGCCGGAGAGCGTGATGATCCTGCCGGGCGGCAAGCCTACTATGTTCGCGGCGATCCTGATGTTCGGCGAACCGGGGACGGAAATCCTCTATCCCGATCCCGGCTTTCCGATCTACCGCTCGATGATCGAATTCACCGGAGCGGCCCCCATTCCGGTGCCGATCCGCGAAGAGAACGGCTTTGCCTTCTCGGCTGAGGAGACGCTGGCGCTGATCACGCCGAAGACCAGGCTCCTGATCCTCAATTCGCCGGCCAACCCGACCGGCGGTGTGACGCCGCGGGCCGAGATCGAGAAGCTCGTGAAAGGACTGGAAGCCCACCCGCATGTCGCCATCTTGTCCGACGAGATCTACGACGTGATGACCTATGACGGCGAGACGCATTGCTCGCTGCTCAGCTTCCCCGAAATCCGCGACCGGCTGATCGTACTGAACGGCTGGTCGAAGACCTGGGCGATGACCGGCTGGCGCATGGGTTGGTCGATCTGGCCGAACGGTGACAAGGGCGCCCATCTCTGCGACAAGGTGCGCAAGCTGGCGGTCAATTGCTGGTCCTGCGTCAACGCGCCGAGCCAGTTCGCGGGCATCGCCGCCATCGACGGTCCGCAGGACGACGTCGACAAGATGATGCGCGCCTTCGACAACCGCAGGAAGGTCGTGGTCGAGGGGCTGAATGCTTTGCCCGGCGTGTCCTGCATCACGCCGAAGGGCGCATTCTACGCCTTCCCCAACGTTTCCAAGACCGGCTGGAAGGCAAAGAAACTCGCTTCGGCGCTGCTCGAGGATGCCGGCGTGGCGCTGATCGGCGGCCCCGATTTCGGCATTCTCGGCGAGGGTTACATCAGGCTCTCCTACGCCAACTCCGAGGAGAACATCTTGCGCGCGCTGGAGCGGATCGAGGCTTTTTTGAAGAAGTAGGCAAGGTCGCCCGGCCGGGTCCCCGCTGCTTCGCAGCGTCCCGGCGTTCGCTGGCCTTTCATCGTGCCACTGGCACGATGAATTCGCTTACGCGAACCGACCGCTCACCCGCGCCCCACGAACGGCATCTTGGTCGCCATCACGGTCATGAACAGCACGTTGGCGTCGAGCGGCAGGCTCGCCATGTGGACCACGGCATCGGCGACGCGCTCGACATCCATCACCGCTTCGGCGGCGATAGAGCCGTTGGCCTGCGGCACGCCGACCGTCATCGCTTGTGCCATGTCGGTCAGCGCATTGCCGATGTCGATCTGGCCGCAGGCGATGTCATAGGGCCTTCCGTCCAGCGCCAGCGTCTTGGTCAGCCCGGTGATGGCATGCTTGGTCGCGGTGTAAGGCACCGAGCCAGGCCGCGGCGCATAGGCCGACACCGAGCCGTTGTTGATGATGCGGCCACCCATCGGCTGCTGCCGGCGCATAGCGCCGAAGGCGGCGCGCGCGCACAGGAACGAGCCGGTGAGATTGACGCCGACGATGTCGGTCCACACCTCGACCGGGATCTCGTCGATCAATGTCGACTTGTAGCCCATGCCGGCATTGTTGAAGAGCAGGTCGACACGGCCGAACGCCTCCAGCACCGTCTCGAAGAGATCATCGACCTGGTCGGCCTTGCTGATGTCGCAGGCAACCGCCAGCGCCTTGGCGTCCGTCTTCCCGGCCTCAGCGATCGCCTCCTCCAACACCGCCTTGCGGCGGCCGCAGAACACCGTGTTCCAGCCCGCCTTGAGCAGTGCCGTGGCAACACTCCTGCCGATGCCCGTGCCGGCTCCGGTGACGATGGCGGTTTTCTCTGTGATGGCTGTCATCGCCGACCTCCCTGATCATGGCTGGAAGAACATGTGCCATCGCAAATGACGGCTCCCATGGCAAGCCGAACCATTCGTGATCAGTTCAACAAAAAGGGCGGTCATTGGCGACCGCCCCTGATCTGAACCGGGCTTGGGAGGAGGATAAGCCGGTCCGACTGCTTAGAATGATGCGCTTGCTCGGTTAACGAGGCACTAACGCAATGGCGTTCACCTCGACTGCCCGCAGTGCTCGCCTGAAACCTACCAGCGCGGATTGGGCGAAGTTCCAGCCGGCACCTTTGCCGCCGACACCGTCGCCTCGACATGATCGACCAGCGCATCCGGCAGGCCGAGACGTCCGGCGAGCAGGTCGAGATAGCCGCGCTCGGTCCGCGTGTCGGGATCGACGGTGAGGCGCGAGGCCGTGTAGAGTTCGAGCTTCTGCGCATCGGTCTTGGCGCCGGCGACCAACGTATCGAGGTCGAGCGGGCTTTCCAGTTCCGCCATCAGGAATTGCTCCGCTTCCGTGCCGATGCCGGACAGGCTGAGCTTGCCGGCGATCTTCTGGCGTTCTTCGTCGTCAACATGGCCGTCGGCCTTCGCCGCCGAGATCATCGCCCGCACCAGCGTCAGCGTGAATTCGTCCTCGCCTTGCGGCGCCTGTGATGGATGGAAAGCGGTGTCGGCGGGCGGCGGCAGCAATTCCGGCTCGCCGGCGGCAGGCGTTTGCGCCGGCGCGTTGCCGGCCTTGTAGTTCTGGTAAGCCTTGTAGGCGAGGCCGCCAATGGCGGCCAGTCCGCCGAGCTTCACGGCCGTACCGGTGACCTGCCGGCCGGCGCCGGTTCCAAGCAGCACCGCGGCCAGCGCGCCGGCTGCCAGCGGATTGTCCTTGGCCATCTGCACGGCCTGCCCCGCTTTGTCGCGGACGGTGCCGCTTGTGCCGGGGATTTGCGAACCCAGCAGATCGTCGAGGAGCTTCTTGGGATCGAACATCAGTGCCTCCAGAATTTGCCCGGCCGAACGGGCAGGTTTCGAACGTCGAAGAGGTAGGGCCCGCACATTGACATTACAATGACGGGTGGTCGCTTTGTCGGAAATGCCGGCAGCGGCGCAATGTGAAACCGCTGTGTCGAAATCGGCCTCGGCTTCGGCTAATGTCGCGGCCTTGCAGACGAGGGAGGAGTTCGCGTGACCGATGAGCCAGACCGCACGCCGGCGGGTGATCCGCAGGATCTGGAGCGCCTTTTGATTGCCCGCCAATGGGCTGGCGACATCGACGGAATGGTGGCGCTGTTCGAACCCAACGCCGTTGTCGACAGCAGCGAAGGTCAGTTGACGCGTGGCCCGGAGGCAATCCGAACGCTCTTCGCGGAGATCACCGCGACGGGCCGGAAATTCGCCGCCGGAGAGCAGCGCCCCGCCCTCATCAATGGCGACCTGGCGCTGACGTCAACCAAGCTGCCTGACGGGAGCATAACCACCGAGGTCGCCCGCCGGCAGGACGATGGCACTTGGCTTTGGGTCATCGACCGCTACTCCGTCGCATGGTGATGCAGCCGAAGCCGGCAACAGTTGTTACACGGGTGCTATCCGCCGATATGCGGACCGTCACCACGCGCCTCAGCCAATTCGACCTGGCGCTGGCGCTCGGCGTAGCGGGCGCGATCCTCATCCGAGCGCGCATCGAGGCAACGCGGGCATGAGATGCCCGCGACATAGTGCGGCGACAGCAGGTCCTCCGCGATCAGCGGATGCCGGCAGGCGCGGCAGAGTTCGGCCTCGCCCTCGGCGAGGCCATGCGATACCGAGACACGCTCGTCGAAGACGAAGCATTCGCCTTGCCACAGGCTCTCCTCGGCCGGCACCTCTTCGAGATATTTGAGGATGCCGCCCTTGAGGTGGAACACGTCCTCGAAGCCAAGCGACTTCACATAGGCCGTCGCCTTCTCGCAGCGTATGCCGCCGGTGCAAAACATGGCGACCTTGCGCCCTTCCAGCTCTTCCCGATGCTTTTCCACCCAGGCCGGGAACTCGCGAAAGCTCGATGTCGCCGGATCGACGGCCCCCTTGAAGGTGCCGATCGACACTTCGTAGGCATTGCGCGTATCGATGACGACGGTGTCGGCGTTCGAGATCAGCGCGTTCCAGTCGGCCGGCGCGACATAGGTGCCGGCACTCGCCGCCGGGTCGATATCCTCAACGCCCATGGTGACGATCTCACGCTTCAGCCGCACCTTCATACGGTGGAAGGGCATCTCGGCGGCGCTGCTGTATTTGACCTCGAGCCCGGCGAGCCCCTCGATCGATTCCAGATGATCGATCAGGGCGGCGATATCAGTCTCGCTGCCGGCGACCGTGCCGTTGATGCCCTCATGCGCAAGCAGCAGCGTGCCCTTGATGCCGCGTCCGCAGCAGAAGGCCGCGAGCGGCGCACGCAGCGCCTCGAAGCCGTCGAGCCGGGCAAACCTGTAGAGCGCGGCGACTCGAACAGGTTGATTGCGGGTGGACCTTGTCATCGCCAAGCCACTAAACTCTGCTGAAAGCCAATTCAAGGCAGAGCGAACAGGACAGCCTTGGGCGTTGCAAGCGAGCCGGTGCGCGTGACATCGCGACACGCCTCGTTTCGTGGACTCGGAATCTGCCTTCTGCTAATCGGTTGAAATCATCGATGCCGGAGAGACACGCGAATGCCCAGCAAGACCGAAAAGCTCCTGTCGCTCCTCAATGGCCAGCCGGTCATCCCGGTGCTGAAGATCGCCGACGTCAAGGACGCCGTGCCGCTGGCACGTGCACTCACCGCAGGCGGCCTGCCGGCAATCGAGATCACGCTCAGAACCGCCGACGCGCTGGAAGCGATCCGCCGCGTGGCCGGCGAAGTCGAGGGCGCCGTCGTCGGCGCCGGCACCATTCTCGATGCCCGTCAGTTCGACGAAGCGGCCAGCGCCGGTTCGAAATTCATCGTCAGCCCCGGCATCACCAACCAGCTTCTGGCGGCGGCAAAGGACAGTGCCGTGCCGCTGCTGCCCGGAGCCATCACGCCCGGCGAGATCATGGCCGCGCGCGAAGCCGGCTTGCGCTTCCTGAAATTCTTCCCGGCCGAACAGTCCGGCGGCATCGCCTCGCTGAAAGCCTTCGCCTCGCCGCTCGCCGACGTGAAATTCTGCCCGACCGGCGGCATCACCGGCAAGAACGCCGCCGACTATCTCGCTTTGCCCAATGTCATCTGCGTCGGCGGCTCCTGGGTGGCGCCGGACGATTTGGTCAAGGCCGGCAAGTGGGACGAGATCGAGGCCCTTGCGCGTGCGGCGAGCAAGCTCGGCCGATAACGCCCTTCTCCCGAAAGAATGGAAAAACCCGGCCGGCTTGCGCCGACCGGGTCAGGTTTCCTGCCGCGAACAGGATCAGTGGCAGACTTTGACCTTTTCAACGACCTTGTGGTGATGCACCCAGTGCGTGACCAGTTTGGTCCTGCAGTGATGTTTGCCGGTCTTGATGATCACCGTCTCGGCCTGCGTGGGAGCGACAGCCGCGGAAACGGCAGCCAGAGCCAGGACTGATGCGAATAGAATGTTCTTCATGAATATCCCCGAGGTTGGAACGCACGCATTCTAACCCGGAGAAGAGTGTGCTGTTCCGCCATCACGAGAAGTTTTGTCCGCCGTGATCTTGCCGGTTCGGGCCTCAGTCAGCCTGGATGATTGCTGTTGCCGGCTGGTTCCCGCTCATGGGCTCGAACCACGATTCACGCCTTCAAAGGGCGCTGTCCTACCATTAGACGAAGCGGGAGAAGTTGAGCTTGGTTAGCATCTCGATGCAACGAAAGCCAGCGTGAGGCCGTGGCGTTCTCCCTGTTTGCAACAACAGGCCGCACCCCGAAAAAGCAAAGGCCGCGCGGGTTGGCCGGCGCGGCTTTGGTTTGTTTGATCGATCCGCTACTTGGTCTGGAAGCGAGCGACCGAAAGGAACTTGACCGCATTGCCGGTGAAGCGGTTGGGATCCACCGTCTCGCTGTCCGGCTGGAAGCCGGCCGTATAGACCTCGCTCGGCGGCGTATGCACAATGTTGTAGGCGTAGCGCGGCGCGGTCGTCGAGCTGGAAACGGTGGCGACGTATTCGTTGCTGTTCAGCGCCCAGCGCGCCGCCTGCGGCGCGGCTGCAACCACCACCGCCTTCGGGCCGGGCTTCAGGTCGCGGGCGGTGGCCCTGGCTTCCTTGCGCGTCGTCTTCACGCCAGCGCCGATCGCCAGTGCGGGATCGGTGCCGGCGGGACGGGCAACAATGGCATCACGCGGCGATGCCGCATCGACACCGGCCGGATCGTTGAACGCCGAACGCGGCTCGGAGAGCGAGGCGACCTGATAGTCGCCGCCGGCAGCGGCATCGCTCGTTGCGCTGACCCGTTCGAGAACCGCCTTGACCTCATCCTGCTGCCCGACCTGATCCGGCTTGACCTCATCCGGACGCGCGGACGGCAGAACCGAGAACGCGTCGGTCGCGGTCGTGTTGTGCTGGGCCGTATCGGCCAGCGCCAGCAGAACGTTCTTGTCCTGCGGTGCGAGATCGGCCGGCAGGTCCGGACGCCAGGACGGCAGCGGAATGTTGTTGACCGCAACCTGTGCCGGGTCTGCGGCAGTCGCATCGGCATCGGTTGCATTGGCTGGGTCGGTCATGCCGAACGGAACATTGACCGGCGCATGCGCAATCGCCACCGTCTGCTCGGTGCTGGCGGTGGTGTCCGCCGTGCCGAACGGAACGTTTTCAGGTGTCTGCGCACCAACGTCGGCCTTCGGACGCGGGGCGAAGTCAGGCAGCGGAATCTCCTTGGCCGGCAGCGCCGCGATGATCGTCTCGGGCGTATCCTGCTGCTGCTCCGGTTCGGCTGCATTCTCGTCGGCAAGCTGCGGGATGTTGGCCCGCTGCGCATCCTTCGGCGACACGATGGCTATGCCAGGCAAATTGCTCGGCTTGGCGCTCGCCGCCGGCTTTGTGGTCTTCGTCTTGGGCGCGGGCGCCGCGCTCGCCACATCGGCACTGTCGTCGGCCTCGTCATCGCCGCCGCCAAAGAAAGCAGAAAGGAAGCCACCGGATTTCTTGTAACCGCCGCCGGCGCTGGCCAGTTCGATGGCGGGAGAGCCGGAGCCCTTGCGCGCCTTGTAGGAGGCCAAGCGCCTGCTCGATAGCCAGGCAGCGGCTTGCCATCGCTCGGCACATGCAGCGTCTTGCCGTTGGGGAATACGCTGACGAGTTCCTGGCGGCTGATGCCCGGCCAGTGGCGCACATTGCCGACATCCATATGCACGAAGGGCGAGCCCGACGACGGATAATAGCCGACGCCGCCGCCTTGCATCTTCAAACCGATGTCGCGCAGCTTCTTCAGCGGCACGCCTGGAATGTAGAAGTCCATCGCCTTGCCGAGCATGTGCTGGCTTTTCTCGGCAACGCCCCGGCTGCGGCTGCGCAGCATCGAGTTCGTCGATGGCGAGCGGTAGCCGCAGACCACCTGGATATAGTCGGTGGCACCGACTCTGCCGATAGGCTTCCCACACCAGATCGAGCAGGCGCGGATCCATCTTGGTCGGCTCGTTGCGGCGCCAGTCGCGCAGGATGATGTTGATCTTTCGCAGGCCCTCCGGATCGTAGCGGCCATTGCGCTTGTAGACGATCTCGGCCTTTTCGTGCGTGTGGAGGTGATAAAGCTTCAGCGAGCGTGTATCGGCGCTTGCGCCGGTCGCGGCTGCGGACAGGAACGAAACAGCAAGGATCACCGCCGCCAGCCATCTCGGCCAGACGCTCATGTGATAGTGCCGCCCGTCTTTGTGTCGTTCGACTTTGTTCAAATCAAAAGGCCTTGCAGGCTGCCGTTTGTCCCCGGATTTGCCCAAACGGATGCGTGGTTGATCACATCCGAATATCGATCCTAATGGTTAATCATCGCTTATTGAAGCCGAAATGCGGTAACACCGTGGCGATATCCCGTCAAAAATAATGCACGGGGTTTCTTGGTAAACTGCTGGTTTAGATCATGATTCCGCCTCCGATCGAAACACGATCTGTTACCGCCAGCCTTAATGTGTGAACGGA
This sequence comes from uncultured Alphaproteobacteria bacterium, assembly GCA_963788955.1. Lineage (GTDB taxonomy): Bacteria > Pseudomonadota > Alphaproteobacteria > Rhizobiales > Rhizobiaceae > Mesorhizobium. The sequence continues at coordinate 45,133 of CAWBIN010000022.1, forward strand.
GCCGCCCCGCGCCCGGCCCGCGCCATGCACGATCGAAACCGTCGATCTTGTCACGACAACTAAGGGTGCATGCTGGCCCGGACCTTGCGGGACAAGGCCTTTCCCGTCAGGAAGCGAGCCGTTCGATGCGGCCGTTTTCCGGGTCGATGCCGTATTCCTTGAGCTTCCTGTAGAGCGTCGAGCGGCCGATGCCGAGGCGGCGCGCGACCTCGCTCATCTGGCCGTTATAGTGATCGATCGCCAGCTTGATCATTTCGAGTTCGACATCGGCCAGCGCGCGCACATTGCCGCGCTCGTCCAGCGCCCTGAGCGTGCCGAAACGCGGCTGCAGCCTGGTAGGCGGATCAGCTTCGCCGACCGCAAATCCTTCATCGGCGGCCGCAACACCGTTGGCGCGTGGCAAATCGTCAGAAGCCGGGCCGGGACCGGGCATCGCGACCTCGGCATCGAGATTGACCGTGCCTTCCACCTGCGCGCGGATCTGCGGGAATTCCTCTTCCGTCAGCACATCGCCCTCGGCGAGCACCGAGGCCCTGAAGACGGCGTTTTCCAGCTGTCTGATGTTGCCCGGCCAGTCATAGGCCTCCAGCATGGCAAGCGCCTCGGCCGAAATGCCGTGCAGGCGACGGCGCGGATCGGCCGGCGCGACCTTCTCCATGAAGTGCCTGACCAGATAGGGAATGTCGTCGCGGCGGTCGCGCAGCGGCGGCACGAAGATCGGATAGACGTTCAGCCGATAGAACAGGTCCTCGCGGAACTTGCCGTCCTTGACCTGCTGCAAGAGGTTGCGGTGCGTCGCCGAGATCAGCCTGATGTCGACCCTGACGGTCGAGCGGCCGCCGACCGGATCGACCTCGCCATCCTGCACGGCGCGCAGCAGCTTGACCTGCACATCGAGCGGCAGGTCGCCGATCTCGTCGAGGAACAGCGTGCCCGAATGCGCCTCGACGAACTTGCCGGTGTGTTTTTCGGTGGCGCCGGTGAACGAGCCCTTCTCGTGGCCGAACAGGATCGATTCGACCAGATTGTCGGGGATGGCGCCGCAATTGACGGTGACGAAAGGCTTCGAGCGGCGGTCGCCGCTGCCCTGGATGGCGCGCGCCACCAGTTCCTTGCCGACGCCCAATTCGCCCTCGATCAGGATCGGGATGTTGGACGCCGCCGCCTTCTGGCCGAGGCGGATCACCCTGTCCATCGCCGGGCTGTGGGTGATCATGTCCTTGAAGGTGAGATGGCCGCCGCGCCGCCGCGACGTGCGCTTCACCTCGTCCTCGACCGCCTCGACTTTGAGCGCGTTGCCGATCGCTGTCTGCAGCCGGTCGGGCGAGGCCGGCTTGACCACGAAATCGAACGCGCCGTGGCGCATCGCCGAAACGACGGTCTCGATACCGCCCTGCGCGGTCTGCACGATGACCGGCACATGGATGCCGCGCTCGCGCATCGCCTTGAGCACGCCGATGCCGTCGAGGCCCGGCATGACCAGGTCGAGGATGACAACCGAGACCTCCCGTGCATTGGGCCCGTCGAGGACGCCGAGACCGACTTCGCCGCCGTCGGCGACGATCGCGCCGTGGCCGAATTTCGTCACCGCCGCCTCGAGCAGCCTGCGCTGCACGGGATCGTCATCGACTATGAGAATGGAACCTGTCATGACTGTCTTGAGATGCCCGCCTGAGAAATTCCCCATGGATCATCTTGGCACAGGGTTCTAAACAAGGTTTCAAAAAACCCGGTGAACGAATTCCTTAGGATTTGACCGGCTTCTCCTTTCCCCTTGATTCCGGAAGGTATTGTTGATGCGCATGATGTTCGATCGGCGGCTTGCGGCGCCAGCAATCGGTCACGGCGCGTCCGAGTTGGGCGATCTGCCGGAATGGAACCTCGCCGATCTCTACTCCGGCATGGAGGCGCCCGAACTGAAGCGCGACATTGCGAGCGCCGCAAGCGATGCCACCGCCTTCGAGAGCCGCTGGAAGGGAACGCTGGCCGCCGAGGCCGAGCGCGGCAGCGCCGGCAGGCTGGGCGAAGCGCTGCGCGCCTATGAGGCGCTGGAGGAACTGATCGGCCGCATCGTCTCCTATGCCGGGCTGGTCTATGCCGGCAACACGGCCGATCCGCAGCGCGCCAAGCTCTATGGCGATATCCAGGAGAAGATGACCGACGCCAGCGCGCATCTGCTGTTCTTCGCGCTCGAGCTGAACCTGATCGACGATGCGGTGATCGAGAGCGCGCTCGCAGCCGACGCTGGCTTCGCCCACTACCGGCCCTGGGTGCTCGACCTGCGCAAGGACAAGCCCTACCAGCTCGAGGACCGGGTCGAGCAGCTCTTCCACGAAAAGTCGATCACCGGGCGCGGCGCCTGGAACCGGCTGTTCGACGAGACGATGACGGATCTGCGCTTCGACGTCGACGGCGAGGAACTGGCGCTGGAGCCGACGCTGAACCGCCTGCAGGATGCCGACGGCGAGGTGCGACGCCAGGCCTCCGAAGCGCTGGCCGCGACCTTCCGCAAGAATTTGCGCACCTTCACCCTGATCACCAACACGCTGGCCAAGGACAAGGAGATCTCCGACCGCTGGCGTGGCTTCGAGGACATCGCCGATTCACGCCATCTCGCCAACCGCGTCGAGCGCAGCGTGGTCGACGCGCTGGCCTTGGCCGTACGCGAGGCCTATCCACGCCTGTCGCATCGCTACTACGCGATGAAGGCGCGCTGGCTGGGCATGGAGATGATGAACCACTGGGACCGCAACGCGCCGTTGCCCGAGACCCCGCAGGCGGTCATCCGCTGGGACGACGCCAGGGACACGGTGCTGTCCGCCTATCAGCGCTTTTCGCCCGACATGGCGGAAATCGCCCGGACCTTCTTCGACCGCAACTGGATCGACGCGCCGGTCAGGCCAGGCAAGTCGCCCGGCGCCTTCGCCCATCCGACCGTGCCGTCGGCGCATCCCTACGTGCTGCTCAACTACATGGGCAAGCCGCGCGATGTCATGACGCTGGCGCACGAACTTGGCCATGGCGTGCATCAGGTGCTGGCCGGCGGCCAGGGCGCGCTGATGGCCTCGACGCCGCTGACGCTTGCCGAGACGGCATCCGTCTTCGGCGAGATGCTGACCTTCCGTTCGCTGCTCGACCAGACCACCGACAAGCGCGAGCGCAAGGCGATGCTCGCTCAGAAGGTCGAGGACATGATCAACACGGTCGTGCGCCAGATCGCCTTCTACGAGTTCGAGCGCAAGGTGCATGCCGAGCGCAAGAACGGCGAACTGACCTCCGACCGGCTCGGCCAGTTCTGGCTGGAGGTGCAGGCCGAGAGCCTCGGACCGGCGATCAAGCTGCGCGATGGCTACGAGGTGTTCTGGACCTACATCCCGCACTTCATCCATTCGCCTTTCTACGTCTATGCCTATGCCTTCGGCGATTGCCTGGTGAACTCGCTCTATGCGGTCTACCAGAATGCCGAGCGCGGCTTTCAGGAGAAGTATTTCGAGATGCTGCGCGCCGGCGGCACCAAGCATCATTCCGAACTTCTGGCGCCCTTCGGCCTCGACGCGACCGATCCCGCCTTCTGGCAGATCGGGCTTGGCGTGATCGGCGGCCTGATCGACGAGCTGGAAGCGCTGGACAAATGACACACGTCTCGACGCTCGGCTCAACCAAAATAGATTAGCCGAAGCGCATGTTGGGACCGTTCTATTCTTGTCCTAAATATCTGTTCTTGAATAACTCTCCGCGGGATTTTTCCGTTAGCTTTCCGCAGGCCGTATGATAGCGTCCCGCCTCAAGCTCAGCCGGACGCACCGCTCAGGCCAGGGGACAATCTCGGCCGGTCGTGGCGCCTTGGCGAATGCGATGGCGGCCGTTGGCCATGGGTGCGCAAAACCCGATCGCCGACAGCTCGATTGAAGCCGGCAGTTCCGTTAACCGCGGAACCACCTTTGAATGGTCCTTGCGCCAAGGTCATCACTCCGGCCACGGCAGACGGATCGGAGTGGAGAGAGACAATGGGCACTTTTTTCTACATGCTCCTGGCGTTCGTTGTAGGTGCGTTGGTTGGCTGGTTCCTCTGGGGTCGCCTGCGCGGCGAACTCGACAGTTTGCGCGGCGATGTGGACCGCACGCGCAGCGAACGTGACAAGCTTCGTGCCGAGCTGGATGCATGTGGCCGCGCCCGCGCCGATCTCGAGCGCCAGCTGCGCGAAGCGCCCGCCGCATCCGGCGCGGCGAAGGCCGCGGTACAGGCACCGGCCGCGCTGATGTCGA
>CAWBIN010000023.1:0-380000 GCA_963788955.1 uncultured Alphaproteobacteria bacterium
CCGACCGCGACGATGGCGCTAGGTCAGCTCGGCGCTACCGTGACAAAGCTAGAACGGCCAAGCGGCGATCTCGCACGGTCCATCGGGGGGGAGCCCGGAGTGTCAGCCCCGCCCACTTTCACAGCCATCAACGGAGGCAAGAAGTCGATCACGCTCGACCTCACGTCGGAGTCCGGCCGGTCGGCGGCTCGGCGGGTGATCGGTGGCGCCGATGTCATCGTGCAAGCTTTCCGCCCCGGAGTCATGAACCGTTTGGGACTCGATTTCGCGACCCTATCAGGCGTCAACCCCAGACTGATCTACGTCTCCCTCTCTGCCTATAACCCAGAAGGGCTCGGCGGTAGTTGGCCGGGAGTGGACTCTGTGCTCCAGGCGGCAACCGGAGTGATGTCGATAACGGGCGACCCGGACGGACCGCCAGTCAAGACGGGATTTCAAGTCATAGACGGTGCAGCGAGCCTTGCCATCGGGCAGGCCACCCTTGCGGCGCTCTACCATCGAGAGCGTACCGGTCAAGGAAGTGAGGTCGATCTGTCCCTTTTCGAAGTCTCGGCCTACATCCAGACGACAATCTTCGCACAAGCCTCGCATCGCGATGGGAGCCGGTACGCCCCGGGAACACAGCCGGCGCGCTAGGTGCGCCAACTGATATGTTCGCGACTACGGATGGCTACGTGATGGTGGCCGCTTACTTCCCAGATCAGTGGATCAAACTGTGCACCGCCCTGGATGCAATTCACCTCATTGACGATCCGCGTTACGCAACTAACGCCGACAGAATCCAAAACAAGGAGCAGTTGAGCGACGACCTGACTCCGATTTTTGCAAGTCGCGGCCGGGACGAAGTGGCGGCGCGGCTGGCTGAAGCTGGCGTCATTTCGGCTCCGGTCCTCAGCCAGATGGAGATCGTAAACGATCCTGAGCTTCGCAGCCTGGGCCGCTTCAGCTCGGTTGCGGATGCCGAAGGAAAGATCCTCTGGCTACCTGATCTGCCCTACGTGGCTTCAGCCTGGGCTAAGCGTCGCCTCGGCCCTCCGCCGAAGCTCGGTGAGCACACAGAAGAGGTACTTCGCGACACCGGGTTCACCGAGGAAGAGATCCAGGCTATGGACGACGAAGGGGTTTCGGAACGCACGTCGTCGCGGGTTGGTGAAGGCAGAAGACGTGGGAGACCCCAAGCCGGCTGCGCGATGGTCTTGGCGAGCGCATCCGCCCTTTTCGCTGCGCACAACAACAGATTGAATCGCCAGTTGTGCAAGTGACGGAGGCCTATGACAGTGGGTCTCGTGCTTTCTGCAGGAGGCGCTCGTAGGGTGTTTGGCCGGCGAGGCTGCCGTGGGGTCGATCGTAGTTGTAGTGGTCTTCCCATTTGCTGCAGGCGTTCGGAGAACAGGTTCCGCATCGTCAATGGGATCTCTCTACCTTCCCGTTCAGCCGCGCAGCTGGTGGCCGGGACGTTGCTTCTCGTACCGCTTCCCACCGGGTCCGGGTGCGCTTATATCGCTGCGACGCGGGCAGTCGGCTGAGACCCAGCTTGTTCAGGATGTGCCAGATCCCCGAGAGGGGCTGACGGTGATGTCGCGATACGGAACACTCGAGCGGTCCTTCCCATCAGTTTTAGAACTAGATCCGCATCATCTCAATCGACACACAGTGCTCCGGTCAGGCGACCTCGAAAAGGCCCGCCGCGCCCATTCCCCCGCCGATGCACATCGTCACGACGACAAGCTTCGCGCCACGACGCCTACCTTCGATGAGAGCATGACCGACCATGCGTGCACCGGACATTCCGTAGGGATGGCCTATCGAGATTGCCCCACCATTGACGTTGTACCTCGCTGGATCAATCCCCAGGGTGTCTCGACAATAGAGCGCCTGGCATGCAAACGCCTCGTTGAGCTCCCATAGATCGATGTCGTCGACCGAAAGCCCATGCAACCTCAGGAGCTTGGGCACTGCCGCGACTGGGCCGATGCCCATTTCATCCGGCTCCACGCCGGCGACGGCAATCCCACGGTAGATGCCGAGCGGCCGCAGGCCACGCCGCGAGGCCTCACCCGCCTCCATCAATACCGACGCAGACGCACCGTCAGACAGCTGCGATGCGTTTCCGGCCGTGATGCGTGCGGTTTCGGTGACATCGCCGTCTGCGAGAACGGTGCGGAGACCCGACAACCCTTCCATGGTTGTCTCCGGGCGGTTGCCTTCGTCCTTCGAGAGCGTGACGTCTCGGTAGGACACCTGCCCGGATTCCTTGTCCCGTATTGCCATCCTCGCAGCGAACGGCACGATCTCATCGTCGAACAGTCCGAGCTCCTGGGCCTTCGCGGTGCGCGTCTGCGACAGCAGCGAGTATTCGTCCTGCGCCTCGCGAGAAACGCCGTACCGCTCCGCGACGACCTCCGCTGTTCGAAGCATCGGGAAGTAGATCCCAGGGTGATTATTTTGAACCATGGATCAAACGCCCGGTCCATGTTCATCCGCTCGTTTTGAACCAGCGAGATAGACTCCAATCCGCCGCCGACCGGCGATCTGTTGACCGTCGGTCGCGATCTGTTTGGCCGCGATCGCGATCGCCATGAGTCCCGATGCGCACTGGCGGTCAACAGTCATCCCGGGCACACTAACGGGCAGTCCCGCTCGGAGCGCGCTCTGGCGGGCGACATTCGTACCGGTGTTTCCCTGCTGCAGGGCGACACCCATCACCACATCCTCAATCTCATCTCGGTCGACGCCGGCGCGCTCGACCGCATGGGAGATGGCATGTCCCGCGAGGGCCTGTCCCTCTGTGTCGTTGAACGCACCGCGGTAAGCACGACCGATGCCCGTGCGAGCGGTCGAGACGATCACAGCTTCTCTCATATTCACTCCATCGTAGAAAGACTAGATGCATTATACATCTAATCCAGAGTCGCGTAAGTCTGTGCCTTTTGAGACCAGGCGCTCGCGGGCTGGGGTCGCCGCCCACGCTCATTCAGATGCGTCTGACATGTCATTCTGACGAATGGAGGGGGGCGGTGACGTGCAGCGCGACGGACTCGACCACGGCTGCCGGCTTGAGCACGCCTTCGATCTCCACGACGACACTCGAGGTGATGCGAGTGCCCTGGGCGACCCTCTCAACTGAAGCTATTGTGGAGCGCGCGCGAATTCGATCGCCCACCCTCACCGGATTCAGGAATCTCACCCTGTTCAGCCCGTAGTTGACGACCATGGCGGTTCCGTCGATCTCCACCACACCATCCGTAAGGTAGGAGAGGAGCGACAGCGTGAGGAAGCCGTGGGCTATCGGGGCGCCGAACGGCCCCTGCTTCGCGCGCTCCGGATCGACGTGAATCCACTGATGATCGCTCGTGGCATCCGCAAAACCGTTCACGCGCTCTTGAGTGATCTCGAGCCAGTCGCTGACCACTTCAGCTGCACCTGCCATCCGAACCGCCTCGACGTCTGCGTATCGCACCACCGGTCAGTCCTTTCGTCCGCCGGCGACGTACAGAACCTGCCCTGTGACGTAGGAGGCGTCGTCGCTGGTGAAGAATGAGGCGGCGTAGGCGATATCTTGCGGACTACCCGCCCTCCCTGCAGGGATGTCCTTCAACGCTGCAGCGAGGAACTCCTCGTACGTGAGCCCGAGTCGGTCGGCTGTCTGCCTGGTCATGTCGGTCTCGATAAAGCCGGGGGCGATCGCGTTCGCCGTAATGCCGAACCGGCCCAATTCGATCGCGAGCGTCTTGGTAAAGCCCTGAAGCCCGGCCTTTGCCGCCGAATAGTTGACCTGACCCCGATTGCCGAGCGCAGAGGTACTTGAGAGATTGACGATGCGACCCCAGCCGGCGGCGACCTGATGGCTCTGCACTGCGCGGGTCATGAGGAACGCGCCGCGCAAGTGAACGTTCATCACCGAATCCCAGTCCCCCTCGCTCATCTTGAACAAGAGATTGTCACGCAGAATGCCGGCATTGTTGACGAGGATCGTCGGAGCCCCGAGATCATCGACAATCCGATTGACCGCGTCTGCGACCGCTGCCGCGTCGGCGACGTCTGCGCCCACCCCGACGGCCTCACCTCCTGCAGCGCGGATAGCATCGACCACCTCGGCTGTGTCAGGCTCGCGCAGGTCGATGACAGCCACGCGGCGCCCATCCGCGGCCAGCTTGCGGGCGATCGCGGCGCCGATGCCCCGTGCACCGCCGGTGACGATTGCTGTTCTCTTTTCTTGCATGGTTCAGTTCTCCGTGTTCTCGTGGCAATACGTGAAGCTGTTTGGTGTGATTCGTCGCCAAACCCGACGGTGGGACCACGATCCAAGTGAATAGGATCTGCATGTCTATCGAGGCGATATCCGACGACCCGAGCGCCTCGGCGAAGCAGAACGAACTGGCGGTCAACGTGGCCCTGCGGCGCGTCGCGGCAGGACGAGATGGCATGTCGTGACCCGCGTCTTTCTCGGCCGTTCGCCTTATTGCGCGTGCAGACGTTGGTGCGGGGTGAGCTTTAGAGCCCGCGCGATGGCGGTCAACGTTGCGAGAGGGTCTCCGTCTCCGATGACCTGCGCGACGACGTGATCGGCTCCCGCGACTAGATGCTCGGTGAGCGCGGCCGCGATGGCTTCGGCGGAGCCGTGGGCAACGACTTCGTCAATGAACCGGTCGCTCCCCCCGTCCGCCAGATCCTCATCGGTGTAGCCGAGTCGCAACCAGCTCGTCCGGTAGTTCACTAGAGCGATGTACATGGCAAGGGCGTCGCGCGCGTTAGCCCGAGCCTTGCCCACGTCCTCCTCCAAGATGACGTGCTGTTCGGGTATCAGGAGTGAAGCTGGTCCGAGGAGTTTCCGGGCGTCGCGCGTATGGGCCGGGGTGACGAGGTACGGATGCGCGCCGGCAGTGCGGTCGCGGGAGAGTTCGAGGATGCGCGGCCCCAGCGCAGCGAGTACCAAACGCTCGCGAGGTATGTCGAGTTCGTCCAAGCGGTCGAGATAGCTCTTCAGCGCCGTATAGGGCTTGACCGCGGCCGGTCCAACTGCCTCGCGGTGGGCGGGGCCAAGGCCGAGGATGAAACGGCCGGGGTGCGCCGCCTCGATCTCGGCGAACAGGGTTGCAGCGCGCGCAGGCTGCGTCTTCCAGATACTCGCGATACCGGTCGCAACGACCAGCGACACGGTTGCGTCCAGCAGCTCAATCACCTGCGGTGCGAACTCATCAGGCGACCCCCCGAGCCACAGGGATCCGAAGCCCAATCGCTCCACGGTCTGAGCGAACGGCACGTCGATCAGAGTGCTGACGCGCCAAACACCGTATTTTCCGTTGAGATCGACACCATTGCCAGCCATAGCTGATATCGTGCGCGACATAGGCGGATTCAAGCGCGACGTTGGTCTGAAGAACCTAGGCAGGCCGGGCGCTTAGTCCGTGGACGACACTGCCACGCTTCGAGGATCCGGGGGCGACGTTGGCGAAGCTCGACGGGAGACCACGACGTGCGCCGCACCCACGCGCATGTCCCGTGTCAACCTGCCCAGGACCGAGTCGTGTGGTACCACCGCAGACCCGGACCACAAGGCGGCAGTGTTGACCACGTCATTCATCACCCGATTGACATGGGTGGACACCTGCTCCAACCGGATGATGTCGCGCTCGGTCACACCGCCTCGAATCGCCGAATCCCACGACTCACGGTAAACCTGCATGGCCCACGCCCTCGAAGACTGGTAGAGGGATTCGATGCGCACGAACTCAAATTGAAAGAGCGAGTACTCATCCACCGGCACGGGGATCCCCCCTCGCCGCTTCGCCTTGACGGCACGTGCCACCTCTTCGATTGCCCGCTTCATGACCCCGAGCGCCCATCCAGTGTGGCCAAGAAAAGTTGCGCCCCAGAGCCCGAACCGGAAGATCGGCCCATCGTACTTGTTCTCCTGATTCGCAGAGGCAAACCACTTCGCCTCCAGCACGTGTTCCTTGACCGCGTACTCTCCGGAGCCGGTACCAGCGAGCCCTGTAGGATGCCAGTTGCGAAGAAAATCGACATTGTCCTTGTGCGGATACCCGAAAAGTACGACAGGCTTGCCGTCTGGCCCGAGGACCTTCTCGCCACGCTCGTCGACCTCGAAGAAGAGTGAAACAGGGCGATCGACGTGCAGGGTGCCGCTGCCGAACGGCATCGGCAGTGCACTAACGAGATAGCCACCTTCGACCTTGAGCGCGGTTCCGCGTGGGGTGCGTTCCCGGCCCCACACAACAGTGCTCGGCGCCCTTCGCCGAAGAGCTCGAAGACGGTTTCTCGCTCCAGGTTCATGGCTGCCATCAGGCTTCCCGCGGAGTGCACCATGTAAACCCACCCCGCGCTCGCGTCGATGCGCGCGATCTCCTCCATCACAGCGAGCCACGCGACGACATCGGCTTCAGAACCGCCAAGCGACTTTGGGAAGACCAGGGTGTACAGGCCGGCATCCTCGAGGGCCCGCACCGACCTTGTCGGTGACGTTGTTGTTCTTCTCTCCCTCGATGACTTCGGCTGAGATGAGCGGAGCGAGAGAGTGCGCCACTGACACCCAATAGTCCGCTTGTTCCATCTGGATGGCGGCCGCTTGTGCAATTGTCATAAGTTCATCCTTAAACTCGACCACCGGGGAGCTTGCCTTCGAGCCGACCGAAGACATCACTGCGGAACATATTAGCTGATGAATTAGTTGGACGATACCCGCCCAGCTGCTAACAAGGCTTCTCATCATGGAAGCCGCGCCAGGTCGCTCGCTGGCGGCAAGTAAGGTGTATTCTACACTCACGGTACGTTATGCACATAAGACGCCGATGTCGCATGCGCTGTTCGCTGGTTCAGCCCCAGGCGTCGCGTATACCGCGGGAAAAAGGGAGCCACCTCAATGAAGACGTCCTTCATCGCCAGCCCGTTGAAAGCGCTCGCGCGATGAGTACCACAGCCGAGACGCCACAGGAGAGGGCGACGCGGATGCATCAGGCATCGCTTCCGCCGGTATATCCGGGCACAATACCAGGAACGTCGCGCCCTCTACGATGAGCTCTTGTCACAGTTCCACACCATTTTTGCCAAACAGGTCAGGAGATCAGACGCATGGTGGAGATAGCGGGTCGGCCCGCGTAAGGGTGGATGTGCACACGACAGTTCCAGCGTGCTGCCGTGATGCTTCACGGGGGTGGACACTGGATCGGTTCAGCTGAGGGCTATCGAGCACATGCCGCGTATGTTTCGTATGCCACGAACTCACGCGTGCTCGTTCCTGAATACCCCCTGGCGCCCGAGCATCCGTCTGGCGCGCACCCGCGACGGCAAAGTCTGCTCCGGCCAAACCCGCTGCCGCCAAGCCCGCTGCCGCCAAGCCGGCCGCCGCGGCCAAGAAACCCGCGGATGCCAAGTCGGCAGCCGCGCCAAAGCCGGCAGCGAAAGCCGCCGCCCCCAAGGCTGCCACACCGAAGCCTGCTGCGCCCAAGCCAGCCGCGGCGAAGAAAGCAGTACCGGCTTCGGCCAAGGCGGCAGCCGGCAAGCCCGACAATCTGCGCCGCTTGATCGGCATCGGCCCGGTCAACGAAAAGCTGCTCAAGGGCCTGGGGGTCACCTCCTACGCCCAGATCGCCGCCTGGACGGCCGCTGATGTCAAGCGGATCGAGGACGTGCTGAATTTCGACGGCCGTATCGCGCGAGAGCAGTGGATCGACCAGGCGAAGCTTTTGGCCGCCGGCGACGAAAAGGAATTCGCCCGACGCTTCCCGACCGCGGGAACCACCAACAACACCTGAGCGTATTCAGCCTGCGGGCCACAATGGCGGCGCCCCGTGCCGCCATTGTTTTTGTAGCCGTGCAACCTTTGCGTCCTTGGACGCCGCTCCCTCGATTGCACGCGGGCGAGCCCCCATATAGAGCGATCGCTGGCGTCACAGACCGCAGCATCCGAGCCCCAATGTCCCTGCCCTCCGCCATCTTCCGCAATGATGCGAGCGCGCGTCAGCTGGTCTTCGACCATCCGGCCGAAATCATCACGGCGCATAAGGCGCAGGATTTCCTGCCGGCGCTGGAAACCGCGCAGGCGGCAAGCGACGCAGGCAAATGGCTGGCCGGCTATTTCTCCTACGAGGCGGGTTACCTGCTCGAGCCGAAATTGGTGCCGCTGCTGCCCGAGGGCCGGCGCGCGCCGCTGGTCTGCCTCGGCGTCTTCGATGCCCCTCTCGAGCAGGCCGTGCCGCAAAACACTGCGCCGGCCACCAACGGTCCGATCTTCGACGCCAGGGCCGCCTGGTCCGCCGAAGATTACGCCAGACGCTTCGCACGGCTGCATGACCACATCCGCAAAGGCGACTGCTATCAGGGCAACCTGACCTTTCCGGTCAACGCGCAATGGTCGGGCGATCCGCTCGCCGCCTTCAATGCGCTGACCGAGCGCCAGCCGGTGAAATACGGCGCGCTGGTTGCGCTCGGCGATCCGATCGTGCTGTCGCGCTCGCCCGAACTGTTCTTCGAGATCGACGCCAACGGCATGATCGAGACGCATCCGATGAAGGGCACGGCGCCGCGCGGCGCGACCAAGGCCGAGGACGCCAAGCTCAAGGCATTCCTCCGCAACGACGAGAAGAACCAGGCCGAGAACCGGATGATCGTCGACCTCCTGCGCAACGACATCTCGCTGATCAGCGAGGTCGGCACGCTGGAGGTTCCCGAACTGTTCCGCATAGAGACCTATCCGACGGTGCACCAGATGGTGAGCCGTGTGCGGGCGAAGCTCCTGCCGGATGTCAGCATCCGCCAGATCCTGGCGGCGCTGTTTCCCTGCGGCTCGATCACCGGCGCGCCGAAAATACGCGCCATGGAGATACTGCACGAATTGGAAGGCGTGCCGCGCGACGTCTATTGCGGCGCCATCGGCTGGATCGCGCCCGGCGGCACGATGCGCTTTTCGGTGGCGATCCGCACCATCTCGCTCTTTTCCAGCGGCGAGGCAGTCTACAATGTCGGCGGCGGCGTCGTCTTCGATTCCACGGCCGAAGAGGAGTATCGGGAGTGTCTGCTGAAAGCACGCTTCGCGACGGGAACACCGCCGACTTCGAGCTGATCGAGACCATGCGCTGGGAACCGGGTTCGGGCTTCCTGCGCTTCGACCGTCACCTCGCACGGCTCTATGGCTCGGCTGCGGAGCTGGGCTTCGCGTGCGATCCGCAACGGGTCGGCGAAGTGCTCATGAATACGGTTGGCCGACAGGAAACGGCATTGCGCACCCGCCTCGTCCTGGCGCGCAATGGCGAGGCGACGGCCTCGGTGCAGCCTTACGAACCGCTGGCAGCCGACAAGGTCTGGAGGCTGCAGCTGGCGCGGGTGCGGCTCGATTCCGGCGAGACGCTGCTGCGCCACAAGACCAGCCGACGAGAGGCCTACACCCGTGCCCGTGCCGAATATCTCATCACCCAGGCCGACGAGGTGCTGTTAGCCAACGAACGCGGCGAACTCTGCGAGGGCACGATCACCAGTCTCTTCGCCGACTTCGGCGACGGCGTGCTGATGACGCCCCGCCTCGATTGCGGCCTGCTGCCTGGCGTATTGCGCGGCGAGTTTCTGGACGAAGGCCGCGCCGCCGAGGCGATCTACAGCTTTGACGATCTGAAATCGGCCAGGGCGGTCTACGTCGGCAATTCGCTGCGCGGGCTGATCCCGGCCAGGTTGGCCTGATACAGGCGGGAGATAGCGATGTTCGTCGTTTCGCTGAACTACAAAGTGCCGCTCGCCGAGATCGACCGGCTGGCGCCGGCACATGTCGAATGGCTGACGGCCTGCTACGCGGAAGGCATATTCGTTGCCTCCGGCCCAAAGCGGCCGAGAACTGGCGGCGTCATCATCGCGCGCGGTCCGCGTGATGTGCTGGTTGCCAGGCTGGCGGCCGACCCGTTCGCCAAGGCGGGTGCCGCCGACTACGACATCACCGAATTCACCGCGAGGATGACCGCCGCCGGATTGGACGCCTTCAACGAAGCATGACATCTCGCCAGCCCACCCACACGCCCTATGACGGCTCGTCGAAACTCTTCACTATCGGGTTGAAGCCGCTCGACCCGCACCGGTGGATCGAGATCGACGGGCATTTGCTGCCGCATCTCGCCGAGAAGCGCCGGCTCTATGCCGAAATCCCCGAGAAGGTTTTTGTCGAGGAAGACGGCACGCGCGACGTGCAGCGCGAAGTGCTCGACCTGCTCGGCGAGCATCTGCTGGCGAAGCATCCGAACCTCTACCGGCGCTCTGGCGCCGGCATCGAGCTGGTCGGCGCCGAAGGCAGGAATGCCGTCCCCGCCGGCGATGCCCTCGACGCACCGCTCGTCGTGGCCTCCCTGCTCGTCCAGGAAGACCTGATCCTGATGCGCCGGGACGAAAGCGGCTGGCGCCTCGTCGCCGGCTCGCTCTGCTTCCCCTCGTCATGGTCGCTCACCGAAAAATTCGGCAAGCCGCTGCAGCAGATCCACGCGCCGGTGCCGGGTTTCGGGCCGGGCACGCGTCCGGCCGATCTCATCAACCGCATGTTCGACGGCCTGCAGGGTCAGGCGGTCGAGCGCTACAACTGGTCGATCCAGGCAGGCGACGCTCTCTACCATCCACTCTCCAACGTCGAGCGCATCGACCGCGCCACCAGCCGCCCGACGCGCTTCCCCGACGGCGACGTTGACGCCTGCGCCTTCATCCGCGTCGAGCGGCAGACGCTGCGCAAGCTGCCTGCGTCACGCGACATCCTGTTCACCATCCGCATCCATCTCGATCCGCTGAAAGTGCTGGCCAGCCACCCCGACAGACAGGCGCTGGCTGTGTCTTTCGCCGCGCAGCTCCAGGAGCTCGACCAGGCTCAGCTCGACTACAAGGGCCTGACCGCCGACCGCGACCGGCTCGTTGCCTTCCTCGACGACATGGCCAAGGCGGCTTAACCAAACGCGCAAGCCGGCGTAGCAGGCGGTTGGCGCTTTTCACTGGTTTATGACAATGATCTGTGATGTAGCGCTTGGCCGTCCGGCGCAAATGCCCGGCTTTGCCCCGTGTTTTGCCCGACTTTGTCTATGTACTGAAGGAGTGTTCGATAAAATGGCGAATGAAAACTGGCCCGTTTACGGTGAAATCACCGGCCCGGTCGTGATGGTCGGCTTCGGCTCGATCGGACGGGGAACGCTGCCGCTGATCGAGCGCCATTTCAAGTTCGACAAGTCGCGCATGACGGTCATCGACCCGCGCGACACCGACCGCAAGCTGCTCGACGAGCGCGGCATCGCCTTCGTCCAGGAGGCGGTGACCGAGAAGAACTACAAGAAGCTCTTGACGCCGCTTCTGACCAATGGCGGCGGCCAGGGCTTTTGCGTCAACCTGTCGGTCGACACCGGCTCGGTGGATCTGATGCGGCTCTGCCGCAAGCTCGGCGTGCTCTACATCGACACGGTCGTGGAACCGTGGCTCGGTTTCTATTTCGATGCCACGGCCGACAATGCCAGCCGCACCAACTATGCGCTGCGCGAAGCGATGATCAAGGAAAAGCACGACAAGCCCGGCGGTGCGACCGCAATCTCGACCTGCGGCGCCAATCCCGGCATGGTCTCCTGGTTCGTCAAGCAGGCACTGCTGAACCTCGCCACCGATCTCGGCCTCGAATTTTCCGAGCCGGCGCAGGACGACCGCGAAGGCTGGGCCAGGCTGATGAAGAAGGCCGGTATCAAGGGCATCCACATCGCCGAGCGCGACACCCAGCGCACCAAGAAGCCGAAGCCGATGAACGTGTTCTGGAACACCTGGTCGGTCGAGGGCTTCATCTCGGAAGGCTTGCAGCCCTCCGAGCTCGGCTGGGGCACTCATGAGAAATGGATGCCGAAGAACGGCAAGAAGCACAAGCACGGCTCCAAGGCCGCCATCTATCTGGAACAACCCGGCGCCAACACGCGCGTGCGCTCGTGGTGCCCGACGCCCGGCCCGCAATATGGCTTCCTGGTGACGCATAACGAGGCAATCTCGATCGCCGATTTCTTCACCGTGCGCGGCAAGAAGGGCAAGGTGCAGTACCGCCCGACCTGCCACTATGCCTATCATCCCTGCAATGACGCCGTGCTGTCGCTGCACGAGATGTTCGGCGCCGCCGGCAAGTCGCAACCCGTGCATCACGTGCTTGACGAGAACGAGCTGGTCGACGGCGTCGACGAGCTTGGCATCCTGCTCTACGGCCACGATAAGAACGCCTACTGGTATGGCTCGCAGCTGTCGCTGGCCGAGGCGCGCAAGCTGGCGCCCTATCAGAACGCCACCGGCATGCAGGTCACGTCGGCGGTGCTCGCCGGCATGGTCTGGGCGCTGGAAAACCCCGAAGCCGGCATCGTCGAGGCCGATGAGATGGACTACAAGCGCTGCCTGGAAGTGCAGTCGCCCTATCTCGGGCCGGTCAAGGGCTACTACACCGACTGGACGCCGCTCGATAACCGCCCGGGGCTTTTCCCCGAGGATCTCGACCACAACGACCCGTGGCAATTCCGCAACATCCTGGTGCGATAGCGGTTCCACCAGCACGTCCGACTGCCTTGCAATCGCCCGGAAATCGGGCGATTGAAGGGATGCGGCCTAGAGCGACGTGCCTCCATTTGGAAAGTACGCTCTAGCACTTTGGATGCACGCATCGTGCTTTCCGAAAATCGCATCGATTTTCGGGCCGATGCTTGAGGAGAGGGTTTTTTGGAAATGACGATTGCGCGCAAAGTTCTTTCTATAGGCGCCGCGGGCGCCCTGGCGACGATGCTTGCCGGCTGCATGACGGGCGGCTCCGAGGCGCCGCCGATGGCGTCCGGGCCGAAAGGCGTCGAAGGCTCCTGGATCGATGCCAAAGGCACCGGCCTGTCGACCTTCGCGGCCGGCAGCTTCGCCACCGTCGCGACCGATACCGGCCAGAAGCTCGCCGAAGGCAGCTACACCATGACCGGTGCCACATCGGTCGAGATCCACGGCACCTCGCTCATCCGCCAGACGCCGGTCAGCTTCAACTGCCTGATGGTTTCCACCAGCCAGCTCAACTGCACCAGCGCGGCCGGGCAGAATTTCGTGCTGACGCGCCGGGCCTAAAGCATTTCGCAGCCAGGCGAATTCACTTGGCGCGGTATGAAATGCGGCTGAAATAGCCTGGTACGACATCGATCTATCCAAAAGACGGCGGCGCGAGCCGCCGTCTTTTTTATGCCGGCAAACATCGTCCTGATTTCCGCTTGCATCGATGAAAACGCGATGTGAACATGACGCAAAAGCTGGCTGTTATGCCCCAGTCAAGCAAGGGCGTTAAATGCCTCTGGTCAGGTTCATCCGGGAGACGAATATGAAGAAGTTTGCCGCCATTGCCGCCCTGTCGGCATCCACGCTTGGCCTGTCGGCCGGCGCATCCTTTGCCGACTACACACTGAACATCCTGCATATCAACGACTGGCACAGCCGCATCGAGGGCAACAACAAATACGAGTCGACCTGTTCGGCCGAAGAGGAGACCAAGGGCGAATGCATCGGCGGCGCCGGCCGCCTGGTCACCGCGATCGCGCAGGAGCGCAAGAAGCTGGAAGGCCAGAATGTGCTGCTGCTCAGCGCCGGCGACAATTTCCAGGGCTCGCTGTTCTACACCACCTACAAGGGCAAGGTCGAAGGCGAGTTCCTCAATGAGATGAAATTCGACGCCATGGCGCTCGGCAATCACGAGTTCGACGACGGCGAGACCGCACTTGCTCCGTTCCTCGACATGATCAAGTTCCCGGTGCTGGGCGCCAATGTGAAGGCCAACGCGCAATCCAAGCTCGGCGACCGCGTCAAGCCATCGATCGTGGTCGAAGTCGGCGGCCAGAAGATCGGCATCATCGGCGCCGTTACCAACGACACGCCGGAACTCGCTTCCCCGGGCCCGAACATCACCATCGAGGACGACGTCAAGTCTATCACATCAGAGGTCGAGAAGCTGAAGGGCGAAGGCGTGAACAAGATCATCGCGGTGACCCATATCGGCTACAACCGCGAGCGCGACGTCATCGCCAAGATCCCCGGCATCGATGTGGTGGTCGGCGGCCACAGCCATACGCTTTTGTCGAACATCGATCCGAAGGCGGCGGGCCCCTATCCGACGATGGTCGACAACCCCGACGGCTATAAGGTGCCGGTCGTGCAGGCGGCGTCCTATTCGAAATATCTCGGCGAGTTCAAGGTCGTCTTCGACGACAACGGCGTCGTCAAGGAAGCCAGCGGTGATCCGATCTTTCTCGACAAGTCGATCACGCCCGATCCCGCCGTGCTCGCCCGCATCAAGGAACTCGGCGCGCCGATCGAGGAACTGAAGAACAAGGAGGTGGCCGAGACCACCAAGCCGATCGACGGCAGCCGCGAGAACTGCCGCACCCGCGAGTGCGAGATGGGCAATCTCGTCTCCGACGCCATCCTCGACCGCGTCAAGGGTCAGGGCGTCGAGATCGTCATCTCGAACGGCGGCGGCCTGCGCGCCTCGATCGACCAGGGCACCGTGACCATGGGCGAAGTGCTGACCGTGCTGCCGTTCCAGAACACGCTGGCGACATTCAAGATCTCGGGCAAGGATCTCGTGGCCGGGCTGGAAAGCGGCCTCAGCCAGATCGAGGACGGCGCCGGACGCTTCCCGCAGGTTGCCGGCCTGAAGTATTCCTTCGACAAATCGGTCGCGCCCAATGCCGGACGCGTCAAGTCGGTCGAGGTGATGGAAGGCGGCGCCTGGGCCCCGCTCAATCCCGACAAGGTCTATCTGGTCGCCACCAACAACTATGTCCGCCAGGGTGGCGACGGTTACAAGGTGTTCGCCGAAAAGGCCCAGAACGCCTATGATTACGGTCCGGGCCTCGAGCAGGTGGTCGCCGACTATCTCGGCGCGCACCGGCCCTATACGCCCAAGCTCGACGGCCGCATCACCGAGATCGCCGCGACCGTTGCGGCGGCTCCCGCGGCCGAGCCGGCCAAGCCAGCCGAGCCAGCAGCACCGGCTCCGGCAGCGGAACCGGCAAAGCCCGCGGAAGCAGCTCCCGCCGAGCCGGCGATGCCCGCCTTGCCGGACAACTCTGGCGACATCGCCACGACCCCGCCGACCGTCCCGGCCGAAACCGCTCCTGCGGCGCCCGCACCGGCGGAGCCTGCCAAACCCGCCGAAGCCGCGCCCGCGACACCGGCCCCGGGCACGGAACCCGCCAAACCGGCAGAGGCAGCCGCGCCAGCCGAAGCCGGCCATGTCATCGTCGCCGGCGACACCTACTGGGACTTGGCCAAGAAAGCCTATGGCGACGGCACCAAGTGGAAGGCGATTTCCGAAGCCAACAAGGGCTACGAGCCACGCCGGCTGCCGCTCGGCGCGACCCTGACGATTCCGCCTGCTGCGAAGTAGTCCTTTCGCAGAAACGCACAACACCCGCCTGGGACACCAGGCGGGTGTTCTGCTTTCAGGCGGGAACGAGCTAAGGTGCGGCCAGACGCAGCATTGAAAACCGGCGCGGCATCGTTAATTTCGCCGCGACACCGCCGGTGTGGCGCAGTGTCCGGAGACCTTTATGACGCTTACCAGCCCCGCCAATTCCAAAGCTGCGAAGGCGCCTGCCCCGGCGGGTCATGCGCCGGTCACGGCGGGCAGGATCGGCGTCATGCTGATCAATCTCGGCACGCCAGACGGCACCGACTTCACGCCGATGTGGCGCTATTTGAGGGAATTCCTCTCAGATCCGCGGGTGATCGAGTTGAACAAGGCGATCTGGTATCCGATCCTCTATGGTTTGGTCCTCACCACCAGGCCGAAGAAATCGGGCGCCAACTACGCCAGGATCTGGAACCGGGAGAAGAACGAGTTGCCGCTGCGCACCTACACCCGCGCCCAAAGCGAGAAGCTTGCCCAAGCGCTCGGTGACCTGCCCGAAGTCGTCGTCGACTGGGCGATGCGCTACGGCAATCCCTCGACGGCGAGCGTCGCCCAACGACTGGTCGAGCAAGGCTGCGACCGCATCCTGTCCTTCCCGCTCTATCCGCAATATTCGGCAACGACGACGGCGACCGCCAACGACCAGCTCTTTCGCGCGCTGATGAAGATGCGGGCGGCACCAGCGATCCGCAGCGTGCCGCCTTACTATGCCGAGCCTGTCTACATCGATGCACTCGCCCGCTCGATCGAGCGGCACCTTGCAAGCCTCGACTTCGAGCCGGAGGTGGTCATTACCTCCTATCACGGCATCCCGAAGCCTTATTCAGACAAGGGCGATCCCTATCAGGTCCATTGCCTGGAGACGACGCGGCTGCTGCGCCAAAAGCTCGGCTGGAGCGACGACAGACTGATTACCACCTTCCAGTCGCGCTTCGGCGCGCAGGAATGGCTGCAGCCCTACACCGACAAGACGGTGGAGAAACTCGGACATGATGGCGTGAAATCGATCGCCATCGTCAATCCGGGCTTTTCCGTCGACTGCATCGAGACGCTGGACGAGATCGGCCGCGAGGCCGCCGAAACCTTCCATCACGCCGGCGGCAAGAAATTCGCCCACATTCCTTGCCTCAACGACAGCGCTGAGGGAATGGCAGTGATCGAGGCGATGGTGCGGCGCGAGCTGGCGGGCTGGATCTGAAGTGGCCCGTCGGCCGCTATGAAACAGTCTATGCACTATTAATCCGCGATCACCTGATTGTAACGTTATTGAAACATACATAAGTGTTTGTTGAAGTCGGTTGCATGGAGTCAACGCCATGGCCGGCATCTGAGGGAGATTTAAATGGACTTCAGTGGTTTCGGTATTGCGATTGGTGCGCTTACCTTTCTGGTGTTGGTGCTTCTTGTCAAAGGCATCAGGACAATCCCGCAGGGCTACAATTATACGGTGGAGCGTTTTGGCCGTTACACCAAGACACTGAGCCCCGGCCTTAACCTGATCGTCCCGTTCGTCGACCGCATCGGCGCCAAGATGAACATGATGGAGCAGGTGCTCGACGTTCCGAGCCAGGAAATCATCACCCGCGACAACGCCATAGTCGGTGTCGACGGCATCGCCTTTTACCAGATCCTCAATGCGGCGCAGGCCGCCTACCAGGTCTCGGGGCTTGAAAACGCCATCCTGAACCTGACGATGACCAACATCCGTACCGTCATGGGTTCGATGGACCTCGACGAATTGCTGTCGAACCGCGACGCCATCAACGAGCGCCTGCTGCGCGTCGTCGACGAGGCGGCGCATCCGTGGGGCATCAAGATCACCCGCGTCGAGATCAAGGACATCAATCCGCCGGCCAACCTCATCGAATCGATGGGTCGGCAGATGACCGCCGAGCGCAACAAGCGCGCTCAGATTCTGGCCGCCGAAGGCCTCAAGCAGTCGCAAATCCTCGAAGCCGAAGGCCGCAAGGAAGCCGCCTTCCGCGACGCCGAGGCGCGCGAACGCTCGGCCGAGGCCGAAGCGCGCGCCACGCAGGTCGTCTCCGAGGCCATCTCCAAGGGAGACGTACAGGCGCTCAACTACTTCGTAGCGCTGAAATACACCGAGGCGATGGGCAAGATCGGCACCGCCACCAACAGCAAGGTCGTGCTGATGCCGATGGAAGCCTCGTCGCTGATCGGCTCGCTGGGCGGCATTGGCGAAATCGCCAAAGAGGTGTTTCGCAGCGAAGGCACTGCCGGCGCCGCGCGGCAGGCCGCCCGCCCTCCGGTGGTTCGCCCGAACGAGAATTGAGATCATAGGAGCATGATCCCGAAAAGTGGGAACCGGTTTTCGGAAAAGATCATGCTCTCAAACAAGAACTAGGAGCATACTCCCATGTTCGAACGCATCATTTCCGAACTTGGTCCGTGGAACTGGATGGTTCTGGGCTTCGTCCTCCTGGTGATGGAGGTCATCGCGCCAGGCATCTTCATGCTGTGGATCGGCATCGCCGCGCTGCTGATCGGCCTGGTTTCCCTGCTCATCTGGGATGCAAGCTTCTGGACCTGGGAAGTCCAGGTCCTCGCCTTCCTGGCGCTGTCGCTGGTCTCGGCCTTCGTCGGCAAGAAGCTGGTTGGCGGGCGTCATGACTCGACCGACCAGCCGCTGCTCAACCGGCGCGGCGCGCAGATGGTCGGCAAGATGGCTACCCTTGCCGAACCGATCAAGGACGGCCGCGGCCGCATCAAGCTCGGCGACACGCTGTGGCGCGTCTCGGGGCCCGACCTGCCGGCCGGCACGCAGGTGCGCGTCGTCAGTTCGGCCGACACCGATCTGGAACTGACGGTCGAGGCTGTCTGATCGCCCGAAAGCGCGCAGCGCTTTCGGAACAGAAAATCAGGGCGCGTCGCGTAGGGCTTCCCGAACGTGACGCGCCTTGAATTCTTTCAGGCTGCGCCAATGCGCAGCAGATCGTGGAGATGGACCAGTCCCACCGGGCGTCCGCCCTCGACCACCATCAGGCTGGTGATGGCCGAAGTATTGATGGTCTGCAGCGCCGTCGCCACCAGCGTGTCAGGGCTCGCCGTCTTCGGCTTCCTGGTCATCACCTGATCGACGCTCATTGCCAAGAGATCGTTGGCGATATGACGGCGGATATCGCCGTCGGTGATGATCCCTATCAGTGCGCCGTCCACGGCCGTAATCGCCACGCAGCCAAACCCCTTGCGCGACAATTCGAGGATCGCGTCCTGCATTCCGGTCCCCGTCGGCACCAGAGGAATCCTGTCGCCGACATGCATGATCTCGCGGATCTGCGTCAGATTGGCGCCGAGCTGGCCGCCGGGATGAAAGGTGCGGAAATGATCCGGCGTGAAGCCGCGCGCCTCGAGCAGTGCGATGGCCAGCGCATCGCCCATGATCAGCTGAAGCAGCGTCGACGTCGTCGGCGCTAGCCCATGCGGACAGGCTTCCGGCGCCGGCGGCAAGAGCAGCACCACGTCGGCCGCGCGCGCCAGCGCCGATGTCGCGCCGGATGTGACCGCGATCAGCGGGATCGAAAAGCGCCGGGAATAGGCGACGATCCCCATCAATTCCTTGCTCTCGCCGGACCATGACATGGCGATGATGGCATCGTCCTTGGCAATCATGCCGAGATCGCCGTGATTGGCCTCGGCCGGATGGACGAAGAAGGCGGGCGTGCCGGTCGAGGCAAGCGTCGCGGCGATCTTCGAACCGATATGGCCGCTCTTGCCGACGCCGGTGACGATGACGCGGCCATCGATCCGCGAGACGATGGCGACGGCCCGCGCGAACGGCTCGGCTAGTCCGTCTTCGAGCGCCGCGGCAAGTGCCGCGACACCGGCCTGCTCAGTCGCCACCGTTCTCAGCGCCGAATTGATCGCGGCCTGCCTGTCCGGCTGCTTCTTTTCTGGGGACCCCGCATGCATGCCGATGCGATTAGCGCTTTGCCGCACGCCTGTCCAACAGAAATGGCTGTTAGCGTCCCGGTCTCGGACCGCGCGGACTTCGAAATCGTGCCACCAGACCGTGCCGGACGCCACCGCCTCAACCCTCCGTTAACCATCCCCATTTACGGTTCGGTAAGTATGGCGCGCGCATGCGCCGCGCAAGCAGTGGTGACGATGTCGCGGGCCCAGCCTGAAACGAAACGAGGTCTCAGGGACAAAACCGTCAGCACCTTGCTGCTGGCGGCCAGTGTCTTGGCTTTGCTGCGTCCGATACCGCTTTACGCTCAGGAAACCGAGCTGCGCGGCGAGGTTTCGGAATCGGCGATCCTGGCCGACCAGCAGCGCAGGGCAAGGCAGTTGGGCATGGCCAGTTCCCAGGATCAGCAGCCGCCCGCGAACGCAGCCGCAACGGACGACGCGCCGGCCGACGCCTACCAGCCGGCCAGCCCCGGCGCGGTGCCTGACGACACCGACGCGACAGGCGCAACCAGCATTTTCGATCAGCCCGCTGCCACCGACGACACATCGGCCGACGAGGCGGCTCCGACTAAGCCCCGCCGGCTCTCGACCGCACGACAGCGCGCCGCCGACCAGGACAAGACCAAGGACGCCAAGGCCAAGGCCGCCGACAAGAAGAAGGCGAAAAAGACCACTGACGCGACAGCAAGCACAACCGGCACGGACGACACCGAGACCACCACTGACGCCTCGCGGGACACTGCCAATCGCCGCGCCGTCACCGTCGACAGCGCCGACAGGCAGAAGCTCGATCCCGGCGCCGAACGCACCGGTTCCATCGAAGGGCAGGACAAGAAGCCCGAGGACGACCCCTTCGCCGCGACCGGCATCAAGGTCGGCTCCTTCCTCTTCAGGCCAACGCTGGAGCAGGGCCTGACGTCGTCGTCCAACGCCAATTCCAGCAGCGGCGGCACGCCGGCGCTGCTTTCGGAAACGGCGCTGCGTTTTTCCGCCGCCTCCGACTGGCGCGAGAATTCGGCGTTCATCAACGGCTACGGCATCTTTCGCAAGACCGTGTCCGGCGACGAGGTCTCCGACGCACAAGGGCGGATCGAGGGAACGCTCAACGTTGATCTCGACAACGAGCTGCGCGCCATCGCCAAGCTCGGTTACGAAGCCGTGCCGGAATCGGCCTCCTCGCCGGACGCCATTGCCGGGGTCTCATCGCAGCCGCTGCGGCAGACCGTCAACGGCAGCCTCGGCATCGAGAAGGATGTCGGCAAGATGCGCTACACGCTGACCGGCGCGGTGACGCACGACTTCTACGGCGACGCCGATCTTTCAGACGGCACATCGCTGTCGCAGAAGGACCGCAACTCCACCCTCTACACCGCGACCTTGCGCACCGGTTACGAAATCTCTCCGGCCCTCATCCCGTTCACTGAGGTCGAGGTCGGGCGCAGGGACTATGATCTGCGCTCAGACAGCAATGGGTTCGAACGCTCCTCGACGCGGCTTGGCGCGCGCGCCGGCCTTGAGATCGACATGGGAGACAAGCTTGCCGGCGAATTCTCGGCGGGCTGGCTGCGGGAGGCGATCGACGACAATAGCCTGGAAGCGATTTCAGGCCCGACGGTGAATGCCGATCTCAAATGGTCGCCGGAGCGCGGCACCACGATCGGACTGACCGGCCAGACCACCATCGAGGACACCACGACCGCCGCCCAAAGTGGCGACATCCTCTATTCCGGCCGGCTCACCGGCGAGCGGCAGATCCGCGCCAATCTGACGGCGAACGCGGCACTCGGCGTCGACTGGCGCGACTATGTCGGCATCGATGGTCATGATTTGGTGCTGAGCGCCGAGAGCAGCCTGACATGGTGGCTGAACCGCTACGCCGGCCTCACCACCCGCGTCAGGACCGAGAAGCTGACCAGCAACCTGCCCGGCCGCGACTACACCGCCAACAGCATCTTCCTTGGCGTGAAGGTGCAGCGGTAACTTAGAGGGCGGCGCCGCGGCGCTCGGAGGGCTTCATCTCATCGAGCAGCGTGCGGATCACACCGCGCATGTTTTCGTTCATGTCGTTGCGCCACAGGGCGAACGCGACATTGGCCTCGACGAAGCCTTCCGGCGAACCGCAATCGAAGGTGCGGCCCTGATAGTGGTAGCCGTAGAAGGGTTGCTGCTTTTCCAGCTTCAGCATTCCGTCGGTAAGCTGGATCTCGTTGCCGGCGCCGCGTTCCTGGCTTTCGAGGATGCCGAAGATCTCCGGCTGCAGGATATAGCGGCCGTTGATGAACAGGTTGGACGGCGCGGTGCCGGTCTTCGGCTTCTCGACCATGCCGGTGATGCGGAAGCCGTGATGCGATATCCTCGCCGCGGCCGACGATGCCGTATTTATGCGCCTCGGCCGGATCGCATTCCTGCACCGCGATGATGTTGTTGCCGGTCTCGGCATAGAGTTCGACCATGTCCTTCATGCAGCTCTTTTCCGACTGCATGATCATGTCGGGCAAAAGCAGCGCGAACGGCTCGTCGCCGACCAGCTCGCGCGCGCACCAGACGGCATGGCCAAGCCCCATCGGCACCTGCTGGCGGGTGAAGCTGGTCTGGCCGGGCGCCGGCTGCAGCCGCTGCAGGCGGGCGAGCTGGTCGTCCTTGCCGCGCTGCGCAAGCGTGTCGTAGAGCTCGAACTGGACGTCGAAATGATCCTCGATGACCGCCTTGTTGCGGCCGGTGACGAAGATGAAGTGCTCGATCCCCGCGTCGCGCGCCTCGTCGACGACATACTGGATGACCGGCCTGTCGACGACCGTCAGCATTTCCTTCGGGATGGCCTTGGTGGCCGGGAGGAACCGTGTGCCGAGGCCGGCGACCGGGAAGACTGCTTTGCGAACTCTCTTCATGCTGTCAATTATCCGTTTGAGGGCCTGCTCCGCAATCCCGTTCTGAGACATTTTCGCGCCGGAATTGAGACCTGGACAAGAGCAGGGCTGAACATTGCAGTGCGTAAAGCATCGAGGCGTCTTTTCGTTCCCGACCCCACCTATGGTAAACTAAATGCTAACCGGGTTCGGCGATGAATGATCTTCCTGATATGACGAAGGAGGAAAAGATGTCCATTCGCAGCACCGCAAAGCGCCTGGCAAGCGCCGTGACGGCGGCCAGCCTCTCGCTTGCCCTGCTGATGCCCGCTGGGCCCGCTTTCGCCGATGCCGGGTTTCGGCAATGGGTTGCCAGCTTCCGCGCTACGGCGGTGCAGAGCGGCGTTTCCGGGGCGCTTTACGACCAGGCCTTCAAGAACATCAACGAGATCGACCCCGTGGTGCTGGAGAAGGCCCGTACGCAGCCCGAATTCACCGCTCCCGCCTGGGACTATTTCGACAACCGCGTCCATGACCAGTCGGTCGCCGTCGGCCAACAGATGGCCAGGAAATGGAAGCCTTGGCTGGACAGGATCGAGGCCAGATTTGGCGTCGACCGCAACATTTTGCTCGCCATCTGGTCGATGGAATCGAATTATGGCGAGATCCTCAAGCGCGACGACATCATGCGCAATGTCATCCGGTCGCTGGCGACGCTCGGCTATGCGGATCCCAGGCGATCGAAGTTCGCCCGCACCCAGCTGATCGCGGCACTGAAGATCCTGCAGAGGGGCGATATCGACGAAAGCCATCTCAGCGGCTCCTGGGCCGGCGCGATGGGCCACACCCAGTTCATCCCGACCAGCTATCAGGCCTATGCGGTCGACATGGACGGCAACGGCAAGCGCGACATCTGGAATTCGATTCCAGACGCCCTGGCGACCGCCGCCAACCTGCTCAGGAAGAACGGCTGGCAGGCCGGCAAGACCTGGGGCTATGAGGTCACCTTGCCGGCCGGCAAACTTCCCGGCGGCTCCAAGACGCTGGCGCAATGGCAGGCGCTCGGCGTTGCCAGGGCCAGCGGCAAGCCTTTCAAGAACGGCTCCGACAAGGCGACTTTGAAGGTGCCGGATGGCCGTGGCGGGCCAGCCTTCCTGATGATCAAGAATTTCTCGGTCATCAAGGCCTACAACAACGCCGACAAGTACGCGCTCGCCGTCGGCCTTCTTGCCGACGAAATCGCCGGCTATGGCGGTCTGGTGCAGGATTGGAAACGGCCTTTCACCAAGCTCACCTTCGAGGAAAGGCAGGAGCTTCAGCAACGGCTTTCCGAGCATGGCTACTATAACGGTAAGTTCGACGGCAAGATCGGTGACGGATCGAAAGCTGCCATCCTGGCCTTCCAGGCAAAGACCGGCTTGACCCAGGACGGCTATCCAAGCATGGAAGTGCTCAAATCGCTCCGGCAAAAGTAGAGCTGACTTAGAAGCGGGGGGAATACTTGGTTTCGGTTGCGCGTATCCGGGTGATCCTTCGCCGCATGCCGATCCTGATTCTGGCGATCGCCGTCCTGGCTGTCGCGGCGGCCAGTGCCTTTCACACGCCGGCCCTGGCGCAGGAACAGCAAAATCGCGGCTGGTCTCTGCGCGATCTCCTGTTTCCGCGCCGCAGCGAGCGGGTCGAACCACCGCTCGACATCCAGAAGGCAAGGCCGAAGTCCAAGACAAAAAAATCCCGGCCCCGCCTTCCGGCCGAACCGGCGACGCCGATCGTGGAAAAGACGCCGGATGCCCGCGTCGTCCTGGTGGTCGGCGATTTCATGGCGGCGGGTCTCGCCGAAGGTCTGGATACCGCCTTTGCCGAGAATCCCGGCGTCAGGATTGTCGCGCGCAGCAACGGCTCATCCGGTTTCGTGCGCGACGACTTCTACAACTGGCCAGAACAGATCAAATCGCTGATCGACACCGAAAAGCCCGCGGCCGTGGTCGTCATGCTCGGCTCCAACGATCGCCAGCAGATGAAGGTCGCCGACGTGCGCGAGCAGCCGCGATCGGAGAACTGGACCAAGGAGTATGAACGCCGGACCGATGCATTCGGCAGCGCCATCGCCGCCGCCAAGGTGCCGTTCCTGTGGGTCGGCATGCCGGCGTTCCGGGTCTCGAAAATGACCTCCGACATGCTGGCCTTCAACGACATCTACCACTCGGCGGCGCAAAAGCATGGCGGCGAATTCGTCGATGTCTGGGACGGCTTCGTCGACGAGAACGGCGCCTTCGTCACCAGCGGCCCCGACATCAACGGCCAGCCGGTGCGCCTGCGCTCCGACGACGGCATCAACGTGTCGAAGGCCGGCAAGCGCAAACTCGCCTTCTACACGGAAAAGCCGCTGATGAAGATTCTTGGCATCACCACGCCGGGAGGCGCGGTGACAGCCTCCGCCCCCGCTGGCGCACCGGTGGAAGCACCGGCGCCGGCTGCCGCTCCGATCGTGGTCGACCGCACCCCGCCAATGCTGCTTGGCGATCCGGCACTCGATGGCGGCTCCGAACTTCTCGGCGCCGTGCCGCCGGTAAAGGGCAACCCGAATTTGCCCGGCGAAAAACTCGTCATCGAAGGCAAGGCGCACGATGCCTCGCCCGGCCGCGCCGATGATTTCTCCTCGCCGCCGAAAACCCGGCCCGCCACGGCTGCCGCCGTGACCGACAAGACGACGGCAATCACTCCTTAGCGGGGCAGAACGCTCGATCCCATCAGCGCCTCGTCGATCGAACGCGCCGCCTGGCGGCCTTCGCGAATAGCCCAGACCACCAGCGACTGGCCGCGGCGCACATCGCCCGCTGCGTAGAGCCTGTCGACGCTGGTCCTGTAATCGAGGTCATTGGCCTCGACATTCCTGGAACGCCGGCTGTCGGTGGCGATCTTCATCTGCCCGTCGAGTTCCGTGACCACGCCAGCGGCTGCAGGCCCGGCAAAGCCGATGGCGATGAAGGCGAGGTCGGCACGGATGACGAATTCGGTGCCGGCGATCGGCTTGCGCTTGTCGTCGACCTCGCAGCACCTGACGCCGGTCAGCTGGCCCTCTTCGCCGATGAATTCGAGTGTCGCCACCTGGAATTCGCGCTCAGCGCCCTCGGCCTGGGACGACGAGGTCCGCATCTTGGTCGCCCAATAGGGCCAGACCGCGAGCTTGTCTTCCTTCTCCGGCGGCTGCGGCCGGATGTCGAGCTGGGTGACGCGGACCGCGCCCTGGCGAAAGGCGGTGCCGACGCAGTCGGAGGCGGTATCGCCACCGCCGACGACCACGACATGCTGGCCGCTGGCTATGATCGGATGCGAAGGCCAGGCCACCGACTGGATCGGCTCGCCGCCGACGCGCTTGTTCTGCTGCACCAGGTAAGGCATCGCATCGTAGACGCCGCCGAGATCGTCACCGGGGATGCT
Organism: uncultured Alphaproteobacteria bacterium; assembly: GCA_963788955.1. Lineage (GTDB taxonomy): Bacteria > Pseudomonadota > Alphaproteobacteria > Rhizobiales > Rhizobiaceae > Mesorhizobium. The sequence continues at coordinate 25,642 of CAWBIN010000023.1, forward strand.
GGCGGCGCGCGGCGTTTCCGAACCGCCGCAATAGAGTACCGCATCGTACTCGGCGAGCAGTTCGGCCACAGGCTTGTCGACGCCGACATTGACGCCGCAATAGAAGGTCACGCCCTCGCCCTGCATCTGCTCGATGCGGCGGTCGATATAGTGCTTCTCGATCTTGAAGTCGGGAATGCCGTAGCGCATCAGCCCGCCCGGGCGGCTTTCGCGCTCATAGACATGCACGTCGTGACCGGCGCGGCCGAGCTGCTGCGCGGCCGCCATGCCAGCCGGCCCCGAGCCGATGACGGCGACGTGCTTGCCGGTCTTCTTCTCCGGCGGATAGGGCCGGATATGACCGGTCTCGTAGGCCTTGTCGGCGATCGCCTGCTCGACGGTCTTGATGGCGACCGGAATGTCCTCGAGGTTCAGCGTGCAGGCTTCCTCGCAGGGTGCCGGACAGATGCGGCCGGTGAACTCCGGGAAATTGTTGGTCGAATGCAGGTTGCGGATCGCATTGTCCCAGTCGCCATTGTAGACGAGGTCGTTCCAGTCCGGGATCTGGTTGTGGATCGGACAGCCGGTCGGCCCGTGGCAGAACGGAATGCCGCAATCCATGCAGCGCGCGGCCTGTTTCTCGACCTCCTTGTCCGACATCGGCAGCGTGAATTCGCGGAAATGCCGGATGCGGTCGGAGGCCGGCTGGTACTTGTGCACCTGCCGGTCGATCTCGAGAAAGCCTGTTACCTTGCCCATAGTCCAGTCCCTGCTGTCCGAAGGCACGCTCGTCGGCGCACCCGTTAACCTCATAAGGCAGCCATGGCAACCTTCAGTCCGAGGTCAGGATTGTTGATGAGGTGTCGGCCGGGAAGCCTTGCTCCCCGGCAACGCCCAAAGCCTATTCCGCCGCCACGCTCATGCGCATGCGCTCCATCTCGATCAGCGCGCGGCGATACTCGACCGGCATGATTTTCCGGAATTTCGGCCGGAAAGCCGTCCAGTTGTCGAGGATTTCGCGACCGCGCACCGAACCCGTAAAGTGGACGTGGTTCGAGATCAGCTGGTAGAGCCGCTCCTCGTCGTGACTGGTCATGTCGCCGGAGACGTCGACACGGCCCTTGTGGTCGAGGTCGCCGCCATGATGCAGCAGCTTCTCCATCAGATCGTCTTCCTCCGGCACCGGCTCAAGCTCGACCATCGCCATGTTGCAGCGCTCGGCGAAGTCGCCTTCCTCGTCCAGCACATACGCGACGCCGCCCGACATGCCGGCGGCGAAGTTGCGGCCGGTCTTGCCGATGACGACGACGATGCCGCCGGTCATGTATTCGCAGCCATGGTCGCCGACGCCCTCGACGACGGCGGCAACGCCCGAATTGCGCACCGCGAACCGCTCGCCGGCGACACCGGCGAAATAGGCCTCGCCCTCGGTCGCGCCGTACAGCACGGTGTTGCCGACGATGATGGACTCGGCCGCGACGATCTTGGCCTCATCCGGCGGACGGATGACGATGCGGCCGCCCGACAGGCCCTTGCCGACATAGTCGTTGCCGGCGCCGACCAGCTCGAACGAGATGCCGCGCGCCAGGAAGGCGCCGAAGGACTGGCCGGCGGTGCCGGTCAGCTTGACCGAGATGGTGTCTTCGCGCAGGCCCTTGTGCTTGAAGCGCTTGGCCACTTCGCCCGACAGCATCGCGCCCGCCGAACGGTCGACATTGCGGATCGGCAGCTCGATGGTCACCGGCTGCTTGGCTTCAAGCGCCGGCTTCGCCAGTTCGATCAGCTTGCGGTCGAGCACGTCGTCGATCGGATGCTTCTGCCGCTCGGTCCAGTGCACGGCCTCATGCGGGGCGTCCGGCTTGAAGAACATCCTGCCGAAATCGAGCCCGCGCGCCTTCCAGTGCTGGATCACGTCGCGCTTCTCCAGAAGGTCGGTATCGCCGATGATCTGGTCGAGATGGGTGAAGCCCATTTCGGCGAGCAGCCCGCGCACTTCCTCGGCAACATAGAAGAAGAAGTTGATGACGTGCTCGGGCGTGCCCTTGAAGCGCTTGCGCAGCACCGGGTCCTGCGTCGCCACGCCGACCGGACAGGTGTTGAGATGGCACTTGCGCATCATGATGCAGCCGGCCGCGATCAGCGGCGCGGTCGAGAAGCCGAACTCGTCGGCGCCGAGCAACGCGCCGATGATGACGTCGCGGCCGGTGCGCAACCCGCCATCGACCTGCAGTGCCACGCGCGACCGCAGACCGTTCAGCACCAGCGTCTGGTGCGTTTCGGCAAGACCCATTTCCCACGGGCTGCCGGCGTGCTTCAGCGAGGTCAGCGGCGATGCACCGGTGCCGCCGTCATAGCCGGAGATGGTGATGTGGTCGGCGCGCGCCTTGGCAACGCCGGCCGCAACCGTGCCGACACCAACCTCGGAGACCAGCTTGACCGAGACGTCTGCCGCCGGATTGACGTTCTTCAGATCGTAGATCAGCTGAGCCAGATCCTCGATCGAATAGATGTCGTGATGCGGCGGCGGCGAGATCAGGCCGACGCCCGGCGTCGAGTGCCGGACCTTGGCGATGGTGGCATCGACCTTGTGGCCGGGCAGCTGGCCGCCCTCGCCGGGCTTGGCGCCCTGCGCGACCTTGATCTGCATCATGTCGGAGTTGACAAGGTACTCCGCCGTGACGCCGAAGCGGCCGGAGGCGACCTGCTTGATCGCCGAGCGTTCGGGGTTCTTGCCGCCGCCGGGCAACGGCAGATAGCGGTCGGACTCTTCGCCGCCCTCGCCGGTGTTCGACTTACCGCCGATGGCGTTCATGGCGCGCGCCAGCGTGGTGTGCGCTTCGCGAGAGATCGAGCCGAACGACATCGCCCCGGTCGAGAAGCGCTTGACGATGTCGGCTGCCGGCATCACCTCGTCGAGCGCGACCTTCTTGCGACCGCTCTCTTCCGCCAGCTTGATCTTGAACAGGCCGCGGATGGCTTGCGCCCGCGCGGTCTCGCTGTCGATCTGCGCCGAATAGTCCTTGAACGTCTCCCACGAGCCCTGGCGCACGGCATGCTGCAAGGTGGCGACCGCGTCGGGTGACCACATGTGGGCCTCGCCGCGCATGCGGAAGAGATATTCGCCGCCAACCTCGAGGCTGTTGCGCAGCACCGGATCGTTGCCGAACCCGTCCGTGTGACGGCTGACAGTCTCGCCCGCAACCTCGTCCAGCCCGACGCCTTCGATCAGCGTCGCCGTGCCGGTGAAATACTTCTCGACGAAGTCAGACTTCAGCCCGATGGCGTCAAAGATCTGCGCGCCACAATAGGACTGGTAGGTCGAGATGCCCATCTTGGACATTACCTTGAGGATGCCCTTGCCGATCGACTTGATATAGCGCGAGACGACTTCATAGGCGTCGACCTCGGCCGGCAACTCGCCGCGCTTGTGCATGTCGAGCAGCGTGTCGAAGGCAAGATAAGGATTGATCGCCTCGGCGCCGTAGCCGGCGAGGCAACAGAAATGATGCACTTCGCGCGGCTCGCCGGATTCCACGACGAGACCGACCGACGTGCGCAATCCCTTGCGGATCAGGTGATGATGCACCGCGGCCGTGGCGAGAAGCGCCGGGATGGCGATACGGTCCGGTCCGACCTGGCGATCGGACAGGATGATGATGTTGTAGCCGCCGGCGACGGCGGCTTCCGAGCGCTCGCACAGACGTTCGACTGCGCCCTGCATGCCGGCAGCGCCCTCACTCGACCCGTAGGTGATGTCGATCGTCTTGGTGTCGAAGCGGTCCTCGGTGTGGCCGATGGAGCGGATCTTTTCCAGATCGCCATTGGTCAGGATCGGCTGGCGCACCTCGAGCCGCTTGCGGCGCGAATTGCCGACCAGGTCGAAGATGTTCGGCCGCGGCCCGATGAACGAGACCAGGCTCATCACCAGCTCTTCGCGGATCGGATCGATCGGCGGGTTGGTGACCTGAGCGAAGTTCTGCTTGAAATAGGTGTAGAGCAGCTTCGACTTGTCCGACATCGCCGAGATCGGCGTGTCGGTGCCCATCGAACCGACCGCTTCCTGGCCGGTGGTGGCCATCGGCGACATCAAAAGCTTGGTGTCTTCCTGGCTGTAGCCGAAGGCCTGCTGGCGATCGAGCAGGCTGACATCCTTGCGCAGCGCGCGCGGCTCGACCGGCTTCAAATCTTCCAGGATGAGCTGCGTGTTGGCGAGCCAGCTCTTGTAGGGGTGCTTGGTCGCGATCTCCGACTTGATCTCCTCGTCGGAGATGATGCGGCCCTTTTCCAGGTCGATCAAAAGCATGCGGCCGGGCTGCAGCCGCCACTTCTTGACGATCCGCTCCTCCGGCACCGGCAGCACGCCGGCTTCGGAAGCCATGATGACGCGGTCGTCATCTGTGACGATATAGCGCGCCGGGCGCAAGCCATTGCGGTCGAGCGTGGCGCCGATCTGGCGGCCATCGGTGAACACGACCGCCGCCGGCCCGTCCCACGGCTCCATCAGCGCGGCGTGGTATTCGTAGAAGGCCTTGCGGTCTTGATCCATCAGCTTGTTGCCGGCCCAGGCTTCCGGGATCAGCATCATCATGGCGTGGCTGAGGCTGTAGCCGCCCTGGAACAGGAATTCGAGCGCATTGTCGAAGCATGCGGTGTCGGACTGGCCTTCATAGGAGATCGGCCAAAGCTTCGAGATGTTGTTGCCGAACAGCTCGGAATCGACTGACGCCTGGCGCGCCGCCATCCAGTTGTTGTTGCCGCGCACGGTGTTGATCTCACCATTGTGCGCGACCATGCGGTAGGGATGCGCCAGCTTCCACGACGGGAAGGTGTTGGTCGAGAAGCGCTGGTGGACGAGGATAAGCGCGGTCTCAAAACGCGGATCGGTGAGATCCTTGTAGTAGGCCCCGACCTGGTAGGCCAGGAACATGCCCTTGTAGACGATGGTGCGCGCCGACAGCGACACGCAATAGGAACCGATGTCCTTGTTGTCGTTCTCTGCGTAGATGCGGCCCGATATGACCTTGCGCAGCAGATAGAGCCGGGCCTCATACTCCTCGTCGTCGGTAATGTCGGCCGTGCGGCCGATGAAGACCTGCCGATGGAACGGCTCGGATGCCACGATGTTGGGAGCCTTCGACAGGGACGAGTTGTCGACGGGCACGTCACGGAACCCGATCAGCGGCAGCCCCTCGGACTGCGCCGATTCGGCGATGATGTCCTCTATATGGGCGCGCAATGCTGCGTCCTGCGGCATGAACCAGTGTCCGACGCCGTACTGACCCGCCTGCGGCAGGTCGATGCCCTGCGTGGCCATCTCCTCGCGGAAGAAACGATCTGGAATCTGCACCAGAACGCCGGCGCCGTCGCCCACCAGCGGATCGGCACCGACGGCGCCGCGATGCGTCAGGTTTTCGAGCATCGCCAGCCCGTCCTTGACGATCTGGTACGACTTCACGCCCTTCATGTTGACGATGAAGCCGACGCCACAGGCATCGTGCTCGTTGCGCGGATCGTAAAGACCCTGCGCGGCGAAACCGTTGGCGGTGCGCCCAACGTTGGTCAGGGACGTATTTTTGACGGTAGCCGCTTTCGTCTGCGCGGCCTGGCCGTTGATCGCAGATAGCGTCAATTCCGTCATCGTCCTGTCCTCCGTTCCAGCCCTTCAGGCGCTGGTTTGCCTCGGGAAGCGCATAGCTTCCCCTTCATCTTTGCTGCACGTCTTGCGAAATCCTTGCCGAACCATGCGGCTTACCGCCCGGTTCGTATCCGGTATCGTACAGGCCAGAGCCGAGCCGTCTACCCGTCGCTCGCGGCAACGGCCGGAGTGGCCCAAATGATACGCCAATCCAGCCTGATTTGTGCGACAAAATAAGACAGCACTACTGTCCTAAATTTTTTATGACAGAAATCGCAGGCGTGCACAAGACCGATTTACAAAAATCTCGAGCCCTTCGCGACAGAAAATTACGCGCAAGAGGGAAGAAACGTAACCTTCAGTCGCCACCCGTGCCGCCCTGGCTTGGCTGGCTTTACCGCTTTTCCAGCGCTTGGCTCTTGCGCGTCAAACTCCAAAGCAGCCATGGTCCCGCCCGTTTTCAAACCAGATACGGACCTCTCAATGTTCTTTGCATCCGACAACTGGGCGGGCGTCCATCCCGACATCTCGGCCAATCTGTCCCGGCACGCTGCGGGCATCGCGACCGCCTATGGCGACAGCGAACTCGACCGCGCCGTCTACCGGCGCTTCAGCGAGATCTTCGAGCGGGAGGTCGCGGTGTTCTTCGTCGCCACCGGCACGGCGGCCAACGCGCTCTCCATGGCGGCATGCAATCGTATCGGCGGCGTCGCCTTCTGCCAATCCGAGGCGCATATGAACGTCGATGAATTCGGTGCCGCGGGCTTCTATACCGGCGGAGCGCGCATGTCGCCGGTCCCCGGGCCGTTGGGGCGCATCAGTCCGCAGGCTCTCGACCGCGCCATCACACGCTATTCGCAGGACCTCGCGCCCGCCGGCCAGCCGATGGCGGTGACGATCACCCAGGCGACCGAGGTCGGCACGGTCTACACCGTCGACGATATCAAAGCCGTTTCTGAGGTCGCTCGCCGCCACAAGCTGCCTCTGCACATGGACGGCGCGCGCTTCGCCAACGCCGTTGCCGCGACCGACATTTCGCCTGCGGAAATGACCTGGAAGAGCGGCGTCGACATCATCTCCTTCGGTGGCACCAAGAACGGCTGCTGGATGGCCGACGCGGTCGTGGTCTTCAACCCCGACATCGGGCATGATCTGCGCCTGCTGCGCCAGCGCGCCGGACAGACCTTCTCGAAGGCGCGCTTCATCTCGGCCCAGTTCGAAGCCTATTTCACCGACGATCTCTGGCTGAGGATGGCGCGCCACGCCAACGCCATGGCCGCGCGACTGGCCGAGACGATCGAAGACGCTCCAGCAGGCAGGCTCGCCTGGCTGCCGCAGGCCAACGAGGTATTCGCCATCCTCGACCGCGTCAGTGCCGAAAAGCTGCAGGCGGCAGGCGCCAAATTCTACGAATGGGGCGTACCCCAAGGCTTCGACGGCCACCTCGGCGACAATGAAGCGATCTACCGTTTCGTCGCCAGCTTCGCGACCACAACGGAAGAGGTCGACCACATCGGTCATTTGCTTATCGGGCTAGGAAACGGCTAGGCTAGAAAGGGCCGCACCAGCAGTTCCAGCCCAAGCAGGATCAGGAAGATCAGAAACCAGCGCCGGAAGGTCGCCGGGCTGATCCTCTGCCTGAGCAGCTGGCCGAGCCACATGCCGAGCAGGGCCGGCGCCACGGCCAGCGCCGACGTCGCGATATGCTCGATCTCGAATGCCCCGTGCGAGGCGAGGCCGACTGCCAGCGCAATGGTCGACACTGTGAAGGAAAGACCCAGCGCCTGGATCAGGTCGTCCCGACTCAGCCCGAGCGCCTGGATGTAAGGCACCGCCGGCATCACGAACACGCCTGTGCCGCCGGTGACAAGGCCGGTTAGGAAGCCGATGGCCGGCGACCACCAGCGCTCCGCCTTTGTGGGAATGCTAAGCTGCCGCGCCAGCAGCGTGTAGGCGGCGTAGAGCACCAGAGCGGCACCCAGTCCCGCGGTCGTCCATTTGACGTTGTCGCTGGCCAGCAGCCTTGCCCCTGGCGACAGTGCCAATAAGAATGCCGGCCATCATCAGCCACAGCCGGCGCAGGATCGATACAAAGCTCGGGCCGGCGAACAGCTGCCATACATTGGTGACGAAGGACGGGACGATCAGCAGCGACGCCGCCGTGACCGGCGGCATGACGGTGCAGAGAAGCCCCATCGCCAGCGTCGGCAAGCCCATGCCGGTGACACCCTTGACGATGCCGGCCAGCAGGAAGGTGATGGCGATTGTGCCCGTCAGTGCCAGGGAAAAATCAGACATGCCCTCGATCCATTCGCAAGACGAAAACCTCGTTCAGCGGGGCTTGTCGCGAAAGGGCCAGTATCCTTGGTTGGGGATGGCACGGACATCAGGGCAAACAAAAAGCGGCGCCTTTCGGCGCCGCTTTCGTCTCGGGAGGAGACGGACTTGTTCGTTCGAGAGATCCGCGATTACGCGGCGGTCTTGGCCTCGATCTGCCTGGCCTTGGCCGAAGACGCGGTGATCGCGATCTTGCGCGGCTTCAGCTCCTCGGGAATGTTGCGCTTGAGGTCGACGAAGAGCAGGCCGTTCTTCAGCGTGGCGCCGACGACATCGACATGGTCGGCAAGCTGGAAGCGGCGCTCGAAAGCCCTCGAGGCGATACCGCGATAGAGCAGCTCGGAACCTTCGCCATTGCCCTCTTCCTTGCGCTCACCCTTCACGGTCAGCACATTGCGGTGGGCCTCGATCGAGATCTCGTCTTCCGAGAAACCGGCAACCGCCATCGAGATGCGATAGGCGTCCTCGCCGGTGCGCTCGATGTTGTAGGGCGGATAGGTCTGCGCGCTCTCAGGCTGGGCAAGCGAATCCAAAATGGTGAAGAGACGATCGAAGCCGACGGTGGAGCGATAAAGCGGGGAAAAATCAACGTGACGCATGAGGTGTTCTCCTGTTGAGCAACATGGTTTGCGTTTGGCCGGTGCGAAACCCTTGAGCGGCGTTCCGGATGGGCCAGCGGCCCCGACATTGGCGACCGCATCCAACATTTGGGGAGCGCAAAAGCCCATTTCAAGATTTTTGCCGGACGGCGAATTCGCGCTTCGATGAACGGCAGATGAACCGCTGCTTCGGCGCCCGTTCAGGCAGGCGGCGCTAGAGTGCAGCCAGGATCAAGAACAAGCGGCACCAGATAATGCGCCGCGACGAGGCCGAACCGGGTGTAACGTCCCTTCCTCCCGGATCGACAGAGGCCGGAAGCACGCCGCAGGCTGCTTCCGGCCTCATTCGTTGCTGGAAGACCTGCCTTCCCTCCAAGCGGAGGCCTTTGCTTTTGCCACGTTGGCGTCTATCACCGTGCCACGCCTCGCTGGCGCGACACGAAAAACGAAACGCCGAATGACGGACCTCTTCCACGAATTTCCTGGCAATCCGTCACCGGTAAACGCGGCAGGCGGTTACTTCACCACCCGCGACCGCAAGCGGATCCGCTATGGCCTCTTTGGCGCCGTAACCCGCCCGATCAAGGGCACGGTGGTGGTGCTGACCGGCCGCAACGAGTGCACCGAGAAATATTTCGAGACCATCCGCAACCTTACCGAAAGAGGCTTTGGCGTTGCGACCTTCGATTGGCGCGGCCAGGGTGGCTCCGACCGGCTGATCCGCGACCGGCAGCGCGGCTATGTCCGCAGTTTTCGCGACTACGCCAGCGACCTGGAACAGTTCTTCGAAGAAATCGTGCTGCCCGATTGCCGCGGGCCTTATTATATCCTGGCCCATTCAGCCGGTGCGGTAGTCGCCCTGCTTGCCTCGCCCTCGATGGTCAACCGGGTGCGTCGCATGGTGCTGATCGCCCCTTTCCTGACCTTGCCCGACCTTCCGGTGTCGATCACGACCGTTCGCCGCGTCTGCACACTTTTTTGCCTTCTGGGTCTCGGCCGGCTTTATGCCGCATGGGGACCGCGGTCGAAGCAGACCACCCCCTTCGCTGTCAACAAGGTGACATCGGATCCGGAACGCTACCGGCGCAACACGGGGATCTACGAAGCCTATCCGCAACTGGCGCTTGGCGGCCCGACGATCCGCTGGTTGAAAGCTGCCGCCGAAGCTTCCGAAGCCGTAAGCGATCCGGACTTTGTCGCCGCGATCCAGGTCCCCATGCTGGTGATCGCCGCCGGCGCCGACAAAGTCGTTTCGACCAAGGCGGTGGAGGCCTACGCCAGGCGTCTGCGCCTCGGCTCGCTGCTGATGATCGACGGCGCGCACCATGAAATCCTGCAGGAGGCCGACATGTATCGCGAGCAATTCCTCGCCGCCTTCGATGCCTTCATCCCAGGCACCGGCGACGACACCTGAGTGGCAGCAATCCGCAGGCGCGGACACTCGGAGATCAGGCCTGACGGGCGAATTCCATGATCCAGTTGGTTTCCCAGGTCTTGCCGCCATCCGGCGAAAAGGCCTGCTCCCAGCGCGCAGACTTTTCGGTGATCCCCGACCAGAGGAAGCGGACCCGGATCGGACGGCCTTCGAAGACGTCGTCGCACAGGAACGTGCCGACGCCGTCCTCGAACGACCCGCGCATCGGCACGTCGATGGTCAGTGGATTGCGGCCGTCGATCCACCAGATCGACCACTGCTTCGTCGCCGCATCGAAGGTCCGTACCGTGGCGGCGCGGTAGGCGCCGCCGGGCAATTCAATCACATTGTCGTCGACATTGCCGAGCCCGCCGAGGATCGGGCGCACGTCACACGTTCCGCCAAACATGTCCCAGTTGGTATCATCAGCCAGCCGCGTGCGCAGCCGTCGATGGTTGACCGCCCAGCGTCCGTGGAAGAAATCGAAATCGGTTCGGCCGTCCGCCGGCTTCTCGTCTGGACGGCTGGCTGTTGACTGCGTCTGCATGTGCGATCCTCCCTCGCGTGAGACCCTTCTATAGCGGAGGGATACTGACACCTGTCTGTCAGGAGGATTGGGTAGTAGTTGCCTATTTGTCGCCGCGCCAAGGGTTCGTCGAGATTCAGGTCAAGCCGGCATCACCTGAATATCTGCGGACCCTAACCGCGCAGTGCTGCCATCGCCGCGGCATGCAGTTCCGGCGTCGCCGCTGCCAGTATGTCGCCGCCCTTTTCCGCCGGCCCGCCGTCGAAGGTGGTCACGACGCCGCCGGCCTTTTCGATGATCGGGATCAGCGCCACGATGTCGTAGGGCTTCAGCCCGGGATCGGCGACGATGTCGACGCTTCCCGCCGCGACCATGGCGAAGGCATAGCAATCGGTGCCGTAGCGGGCGAGCTGGACCTGCTTTTCGAACTGGTCGTAGCGGGTGCGCGCCTCGCCCTTGAACAGTGCCGGCGTGGTGGTGAACAGCGTCGCTTTGCTGAGCTCCGTCGTCCTGCGCGTCGCAAGCTTGCGCGGCCCGCCCGGCCCCTCATAGTGGGACCCGGAGGCGTTGGCGTAGAACAGCTCGCCGGTGAAGGGCTGCGACATCAGGCCGGCGACGGCATCGCCGTCGACCGTGAACCCGACCAGCGTTCCCCAGACCGGCAGACCGGAGATGAAGGCGCGCGTGCCATCGATCGGATCGATCACCCAGACATGCCTGCTGGAGATGTTCTCGCTGCCATGCTCCTCGCCCAAAATGCCATGATCGGGATATTCCGCCGATATCAGCGCCCGGATCACCCGCTCGGCCTCGCGGTCGGCCTCGGTGACCGGGTCGAAGCCGCCCGCCTCCTTGTTGGCGACGGCGCCTCGGCTACGGAAGCGCGGCAACGTCTCGGCGGCGGCGGCATCGGCGACGCGCCGCATGAAATCGATGCTGATGTCCAACTGATTCTCCCCGCGTTGCAGCATGTCGTCATTGCCGGTGATTTCGCGCCGGAGCAAGGGCTTGGGGAGCCCTCCGGCGCCACGAGCACTGTTGCCCGAATGTCACGCAAGCGTCATCGAAACGCAATTTCCACTTCATAGTGAATTAAAAAAGCCGTAAGTCGGTTGACATTTGTGCAGCGCACAATAGATTTGTTCTCGGACAGGTCTTCCTGTCCATGCCCTCCTTGGGCGTTTCCTCCCTAGACTTCGACCGTGTCGTGCAAACGATGCGGTCTTTTTTTGACCGCGACACCGGCGCGGCGTTGACCTGTGCTGCCTGGCGCCAAACCTATTCGGCGGCGAGCGGCAGGTCGATGAAATGGTGATCTGGCATCGCCATCAGGTCGGCCGAGAACCGCGCCAGATCGTCGGCAAGCGCATCGAAGCCGGCGGATTTCTGGAACGTCCGCTCATTCATGTAAAGCCCGCGATTGACCTCGATCTGCAGCGCGTGGAGATGGCGCGCAGGCCGGCCGTAATGCTCGGTGATGAAGCCGCCGGCATAGGGCTTGTTGTGGGCGACGGTATAGCCCATGCCGGTAAGCAGGCCGATCGCCGTCTCGGTCAAGGCGGCCGTGGCGGATATGCCGAACCGGTCGCCTATGATGAAGTCCGGCCGCACCCCATTGTCGCCGACCCTGATGCTGGCGGGCATCGAGTGGCAGTCGATCAGCACGGCATAGCCGAACCGCGCATGGGTCCTGGTCAGAAGCCGCTTCAGCGTCTCGTGATAGGGTTTGTAGACGGTCTCGATACGCGCCACGGCCTCGGCCAGCGGCAGGCGGCCGGAATAGATGTCGAGCCCCTCCCCCACCAGCTTCGGCACGGTGCCAAGTCCGCCTGCCACCCGCGCCGAGCGGATGTTGCAGAAGGACGGCACCGGTTCGGCGAACATGCGCGGGTCAAGTTCCCAGGGCTCTCGATTGACGTCGAGATAGGCGCGCGGGAAATTCGCCGCCAGCATCGGCGCGCCAAGCGCTACGGCGCCGCCGAACAGTTCCTCGACATAGCAATCCTCGGACCGGCGGATGGCGTTGCGGTCGAGCCGCGCCATGGCCAGGAAGCGGTCGGGATAGTAGCGGCCGCTATGCGGCGAGTTGAAGAGGAAGGGAACGCGCTGCTCGGCGCCCGATCGGATTTCGAAGGGTGGAACGACCGAAAAATCCTCGGCTGCCGTCTTCAATTTGAGCGAACCCGGAAACAGCACTGCATCATGATTTGAAAGTGCCATCTCGCCGGCCGCATGTCCAGCATTTCAGCACCCTCACAGCTCAGCCAAAGTCGGGATAATGCTGCCATCGTTCACTTGATGTTTACCGTCACCTCCGCATATACAGGATGGTTAACGGGCTTGCCCGGCGCCAATGTCGGGGCGGGTGATTCGGACGGGATATGATGGCACGCATTCTGCTGGCGGAAGACGATGACGATATGCGCCGGTTCCTCGTCAAGGCGCTGGAGCGTGCCGGCTATCAGGTGAGCGATTTCGACAATGGCGCCAGCGCCTATGAGCGGCTGCGCGAGGAGCCTTTCTCGCTGCTGTTGACCGACATCGTCATGCCCGAGATGGACGGCATCGAGCTTGCCCGCCGCGCAACCGAGATCGATCCCGACCTCAAGGTCATGTTCATCACCGGTTTCGCCGCCGTTGCGCTCAATCCGGATTCAAAGGCCCCGAAGGACGCCAAGGTCCTGTCGAAGCCGTTCCACCTGCGCGACCTCGTCAACGAGGTCGAAAAGATGCTGCAGGCCGCCTGAGGCGCATCCGGCTCGGCCCCTGCGCCTCCTCGGCGGCGCGACAAAACGAGCCTTTCTTTCCCTTTTCGACCTATTGACGCGCTGGATCAAAAGTGGTGTATGCGCGGCTTCGGATGGGCGTGTAGCTCAGCGGGAGAGCACTGCATTGACATTGCAGGGGTCACAGGTTCAATCCCTGTCACGCCCACCATCCAGACAAGCCGTATCGCATCTCGCCACACCTGAGGCCCGTCCCGGTGGGGAGTAAGGCAATTGGTGCCGCTCGTCCTATTCCCTTACTCCCGGATCGCCCTACTCTCACTGCGGCCGTGGATCGGGCCTGTTGTCGTGCTTGTCGCCGTTCTTGCCTTCCTTGCACGGCGCGTCGCCGATGCCGCAGCATTTGGCGTTGTGGGTAACACCAGGCTTTGTCTTGTCGCAATCTCTTGGCGCCGTCGTCTGACAGCCCGCCAGCACCGAGACGGCAATGGCGGCAAGCACGACGTTTCTTGATCGAATAAACATGGATGTTCTCCTTGATGGACCACGTTGTTACGCAGCGCTTGGTCGCGTCGCGCGATGGATTGGTTCAAAGGAACCGAAAGATAATTCGAGAAACTTTCCCCGACGTGCGAACCACAAGTGCATCGATGCCACCCGGGCCGCATTGAGCCGTGACGCATGACGTGCAAAAGGCTAGGAGACGGCGAAGGGATCGGGGGGAAGACGCGGAGATGGCGACAATCGGATGGTCCATGATGACATGTGATCCCGACCGACCATGGCTGCCCCCTGGCGGGCAGCCATGACCCAAGTTCCAGCCGAGCGACGGTCCACCTGGCAACGAATAGTCCTCGAGCTCGAGCGGTCGAAAAAGCATCTCAAGTCGCCGCTCACGAGCCTTGGCGCGGTGCTGATTTCGGCAAAACGCAAGTTCGAACACCGGCATGTCGTGAGGCTGCGCAGAAAGGCGGCGCGTGACGGCTACGCGGCCTCGCCGATTTCGCGCGTGAAGGACAGCTTCATGCTTGTCCGCATTATCGGCAACGACCTCGAGCCGCGACACCGCAAGGGCCAGTCATACGATAACGCCCTGTTCATCCTGGACAACGAACCCGCCTTCCCGGACTGCGAGAAATTCTGGATCGTCAACCGGATAACGGACCCCGAGGAAGAGGCTCGCATCATCGGCCTGCTGAAAAGCCGGAACCAGAACTTCCACAGGATTCCTTTCGACCTCGATGCCTATCGGCAAATTCCCTGGAACATGGACGAACTGGCCGCCGCGGGCGAGTTCAGGTCTTCGCACAGCAGCCGATCGGCCGAGCCGAATGCCGCGCGTTATGAAACGCACATCCGGCGCGGCAAGAACCTCTATGTGATGAACAACAACGGCGCGCGCAACACGGCTCTTGAGATCGCCCGCGGACGGGCGAAGTGGCTGATGCCGTGGGACGGCAACTGCTGCCTGACGCTGTCGGCCTACCAGCAGATCCGGGCGGCAACCCGAGAAAACCCGCATTTCCGCTATGTCGTGGTGCCGATGGCGCGCATCGTCGACAACGCACTTCTGCTCGACGCGGCCTTCAAACCGCGGGCAAACGAAGAGCCGCAAATCATATTTCGAGCCGATACGACCGAACTGTTCGACGAAAATTATCCCTATGGACGCCGGCCGAAGGTCGAAATGCTGTGGCGGCTTGGCGTTCCCGGGCAGTGGGACCGGTTCCGCGACGACCGGTGGGATTTCCCGCGTCGGCCCCTCTCGCCCACCGCCGGACTTTTCCAGAATGCCGGCTGGGTCGCGCGCCTGGATTCAGGGCGCTCGCATCTTGAAATCGGCAAGGCGGGCTTCCTCGCCCGCTGGAGCAGCCGCGACGAGGCGATCATCGACATGCTCGACCGCTGTGACGCCAGGGCGGTCTCTGCCAGGCTCGATCCGTCGCGCCTGGCTTTCTACGACGAGGACGCGCTCACCGCCGCGTCCGGGAACAGGGACGCCGATCTTCAGCGGCATTTGCGGATCTGCGCCGACCAGGCGCTGACCCGCGGTCCATTCAGCGTGACGGACAAGACAGGCGTGGCGCCGAGCGGCGACCCGCACGATTACTTCCAGCCGGCGCCCTATTGGTGGCCTGATCCACACAAGCCTGGCGGACTTCCCTTTGTCTGGCGCGACGGCCAACGCGCACCCGGCACCACAATGTATGAAGCAGGCAGCGAAGCCTACGATCGTACGCGCCTGCAGCGATTGCTAGACGATACCACCGTGCTTGCCCTGGCGGCGACCGTGCTTGGCGAACGGCACTATGCCGGCCACGCCGCCGGGCTCATCCGCACATGGTTCATCGATCCCGCGACAAGAATGAACCCGCATATGCGCTACGCGCAGGTGCGGTTCGGTCACGACGACAACGAAGGCAACGGGCAAGGCATCATCGAGCTCAAGGATCTCTATTTCTTCCTCGACGCGGTTCGTCTGATCGAACGTGCCGGCGTATTGGACGCAAGCGAAGGGGAAGCATTCAGATCCTGGCTTGGTTCATATCGCCAATGGTTGGACACGGCGCCGGCCGCGGTGGCGGCGTCCAAGCGCCTCAACAACCACGGTGTGTTCTTTGACCTGCAGCGGGCGTCGATCGCCGCATTCCTGGGGGAAAGCGCAATGCTGGCCGGGATCGGCCGTCGCACCAGGGAGAGACTGGTGGATCAGATCGCGCCCGACGGCTCGCTGCCAAGGGAACTGTCGCGCACCCGCCCCAGACACTACACGCTGTTTACCTTGCAGGGCTGGACGACGCTGGCGCGCATCCTGTCCTCGGTCGGTGACGATCTTTGGCAGCAGCGTGCAGGCGAAGGACCGGGACTGGTCCGTGCCCTGCACTGGCTGGCGGCGAATATCGACAGCCATCACACCACGCCGATGGATGCGATCGATCCGCACCGGCTTTGGCCGCTATTGCTCGATCTCGCGCGCCACGATCCCGAAGCAACGATCCCCAACGCCGAGGCGCAGACCGTCACGCCCGTCTTCCACCCGGACGAAGGCATCGCTCCGTTCTGGATGTGGAGGAGGGCCTAAGCAATTCCAGGAAAAGTGCGTAGCGGTTTTCCGTCGAGGTTCAGACCGCGCCGAGGCGGACATCACCTTTCTCAACATGCTGGAGAAACCACGCATATGTCTGTTCCAATCCACTGCGAAGCGGTAGCCCGGACGCCATCCCGTGGCAAACAGGCGCGACACATCCATCAGCTTGCGCGGCGTGCCGTCCGGCTTGGTCGGATCGAACGTGATCGCTGCCTCGACGCCGACGACGGATGCGATGGTGCGGGCGAGATCGGCAATGGTGATGTCCTCTCCCGAGCCGACATTGACATGGCTGTCGCCGGAATAATTCTTCAGCAGCCAGACCAGCGCATCGGCGGCGTCGTCGACATGCAGGAACTCGCGCCGCGGCGTGCCCGTTCCCCAGACCTCGAGGCGTCGTGCCGCCGGTGCGCTTGGCCTCATGCGCCTTGCGCATCAGCGCCGGCACGACATGGCTGGTCGACAGGTCGAAATTGTCGCCCGGACCGTAAAGATTGGTCGGCATCGCCGAGATGAAGTCGACGCCGTACTGGCGCCGATAGGCCTGGCACAGTTTGAGCCCGGCGATCTTGGCGATCGCATACCATTCATTGGTCGGCTCGAGCGGGCCGGTCAGCAGCGCGTCTTCGGGGATCGGCTGCGGCGCGAGCTTCGGATAGATGCAGGACGAGCCGAGAAACAGCAGCTTCTCCACGCTCGCTGCGATAGGCGGCCTCGATGACGTTGGTCTGCGATGACCAGATTGTCATGCAGGAAATCGACCGGGAACGCTGTCATTGGCCAGGATGCCGCCGACCTTGGCCGCCGCCACGACCACCGCATCCGGCCTGCGCGTCGGCCATCCAGCGCCGCACGCCGGCCTGGTCGAGCAGGTCGAGCTGTCGCGCGGTCGCGGTCAGGATCTCGCAATCCTCGCGCCGCCAGCCGGCGCACGATGGCCGAGCCGACCATGCCGCGATGCCCGGCGACGAAGACCCGCTTGCCCTCGAAGCTCGAAGGTCACGTCGCTCGCCTGCCTCATGCCGAGCGGCCGTTGCGGCCGATGCTCGTCGGCGGCGCGGGCCAGATCGGCCTGCACCATTTCCGCGACCAGCTCCCTGAAGCCAGTCGTGTGCGACCAGCCAAGCTCGCGCTCGCGCCTTGGACGGCGTCGCCGAGCAGCATGTCGACCTCGGTCGGCCGGAAATAGCGCGGATCGATCGCGCACCAGCACCGCGCCCGATGCCGGCATCGACACCGACCTCGTCGACGCCCTCGCCTTGCCAGCGAATGGTCCGTGCCGGTCTCGGCAAAGGCCAGTTCGACGAATTCGCGCACCGAGTGCGTCTCGCCGGTCGCCAGCACGAAATCGTCGGCTTCGCTGTGCTGCAGGATCCGCCACATGCCTTCGACATAGTCGCGCGCATGGCCCCAGTCGCGCTTGGCGTCGAGATTGCCGAGATAGAGCGTGTCCTGCAGCCCGAGCTGGATCGCGGCGACGGCGCGCGTGATCTTGCGGGTGACGAAGGTTTCGCCGCGCGATCGGGCTCTCATGGTTGAACAGGATGCCGTTGGCGGCGAGCATGCCGTAGGCCTCGCGGTAGTTGACCGTGATCCAGTAGGCATAGAGCTTGGCCGCCGCATAGGGCGAGCGCGGATAGAACGGCGTGGTCTCGCTCTGCGGGATTTCGTGCGACCTTGCCGTAAAGCTCCGAGGTCGACGCCTGATAGAAGCGCACCGTCTTTTCCAGGCCGAGGATGCGGATCGCCTCCAGCAGCCGAGCGTGCCGAGCGCATCGGCATTGCGCGGTGTATTCCGGCGTCTCGAAACTCACCTGGACATGGCTCTGGGCGCCGAGATTGTAGATTTCGTTCGGCTGCGTTTCCTGCACCAGGCGGATCAGATTGGTGGCGTCGGTCAGGTCGCCATAGTGCAGGAAGAAACGGGCGCCGCGCTCATGCGGATCGACATAGATGTCATCGACGCGCTCGGTGTTGAACGAGGACGAGCGGCGCTTGACGCCATGGACGACATAGCCCTTCTGCAGCAGCAGCTCTGCCAGATAGGCGCCGTCCTGGCCCGGTCACGCCGGTGATCAGAGCTACTTTGTCGGTCATGCCCCATTCGTCCCTCCCCGGGCCATACCGAATACAGATTTGCCGCAAGAAGGCAAATCCGCACATGGGCCAACGAGGACGATGCGGTGTGCTCAGGCGCCCGCGACGGCGCAGAGGTGCTTCATCCTGGCGACGGCAAGCTCCGGGTCGGCCAGCAACCCGGCCTGATCGGCAAGGCGGAAGACATCGGCATAGTGCAGGATGCCGCGCGCCGATTGCATGCCGCCGACCATTGAGAAATGGTCCTGGTGGCCGTTCAGCCAGGCCATGAAGACGATGCCGGCCTTGTAGTACTGCGGTCGGCGCTTCGAAGATTTTGCGCGACAGCGGCACGGTCGGCGCCATCAGCGCGTCGTAGCCGGCGCGGTCGCCGTCGGCGAGCTTCGCCAGCGCGGCATTGGCGACCGGCGCGATGGCGTCGAAGATGCCGAGCAGCGCGTGCGAGATGTCGCTTGCCGTCGCCGGCGATCAGCTCGGGATAGTTGAAGTCGTCGCCGGTGAACATGACGACGCCTTCCGGCAGCCGGTCGCGCAGCAACACCTCCTTGCCGGCATCGAGCAGCGAAATCTTTATGCCCTCGACCTTGCCGGCATGGCGCTCGATGATGGCGACGACCGTGTCGAGCGCCGCCTCGAAATCGTCGCTGCCCCAATAGCCTTTCAGTGCCGGATCGAACATGTCGCCCAGCCAGTGCAGGATGACCTTGCCGGAGGCCTGTGCGAGGATGCGGTCGTAGACGCGGGATAGTCGTCCGGCCCGCTTGGCGACGCGCCGCCAGCGCGCGGCTGGCCATCATGATCGCGTTGCCGCCCTGCGCCTTCGATGAAGGCGAACTGCTCCTCATAGGCGCGCGATCACATCGTCGAGCGATCGTCGCGGCTGCCGGTGCCAGATGGTCGGTGCCGGCGCCCGAAGCGAGGTCGGCGCCCGGCACCGTGCGCGCCTCGGCGATCGAGCGGCGGATCAATTCCTTCGCGCTCGCCCAGTCGAAACCCATGCCGCGCTGCGAGGTGTCCATCGCCTCGGCGATGCGGAAGCCGAGCCCCCACAGATGATGGCGAAATGCCATCGTCGTGTCCCAGTCGACGACGGGCTGCGACCACGGATCGGTCATCGCCAGAGGATCGGCGACGACATGGGCGGCGGCATAGGCGATGCGCGGAAAACCGCGCGCCGGCCACCGGCTGCACCGGCTGGCCGACCAGCCGGTAGCTCGAACTGCGACCGCTCTCTACGGGCAAGGTGATGTCCATGACAACCTCCTTTGTCGCGCCTATAAATGGAACGTTCCAATAAATCAAGAACCTTTCATGATTCGTCATACCCAGCGCAACTGGATGCTGCATCGCAACACAGGAACCCTTGTCAGGAAGGGTCTTTCAATGGGATTCGATCAATTTTTCGCAAGCGAGAAAAATCCGGATTGACTCCTATTCCCGATGGTGATTAGAACGTTCCAATAAATTCGACCAAAAAATCGGAGGACGTATCTGGATGGCCAGCCGGGCCAAGGCGACGATACTCGACATTGCCCGCGAGGCGGGCGTGTCCAAATCGACGGTATCGCTCGTGCTGCAGGGCAGCGGGCTGATCCGGCCTGAAACCGCGGTCAAGGTGCGCAAGGCGATCGAGGATGTCGGCTATGTCTACAACCGCGGCGCCGCCAATCTGCGCAAGGCCCACTCCAATGTCATCGGCATGGTCATCAACGATCTCACCAACCCCTTCTTCGCCGAACTGGCGGTCGGCATGGAGCGTGTCTTCCAGTCGGCCGGCATCGTGCCCTTCATCGCCAACACGGCGGAGAACCCGGTGCGCCAGGAGGAGGTGCTGAAGTCGCTGATGGAACAGGGCGTCGCCGGGCTGATCGTGTCGCCGGCGCGCGGCACCACGCCGGGCGCTTTCCGCCGCCTGGAGACGGCGGGCCTGCCGGTCGTCTTCGCCATGCGCCGCTTGCCCGAAAGCCGCATCCCGGTGATCGCGCCCGACAATCATCGCGGCGCCTGGCTCGCCACCGCCCATCTGATCGGCAAGGGCCATCGCCGGCTGGCCTTCTTCGGCGGCTCCTCCGATCTGGTGGTCTATCACGAGCGTCTCGGCGGTTTCCGCGAGGCCTGCGAGACGCTCGGCATCGCGCCGAGCGACAGGCTGATCTTCGAAGGCGAGACCAGCCGCAAGGGCGGCATCGCCTGCATGGAGACGGCGCTCGCCATGGCCGAGCCGCCGACGGCGGCACTCTGCTTCAACGACGCGGTCGCCTTCGGCGCCATGCTGGCGCTGCGCAAGCGCGGGCTTGAGCCGGGCGCGGATTTTGCCGTCGTCGGCTTCGACGACGTGGCCGAGGCCGAGCATTACATGCCGGCGCTGACCAGCGTCGCGGTGGACTCGGCGGGCCTCGGCGAGCGCGCCGCCCATGTCATGCTGAAGATGATCCAGTCGCGCACGACGCGCGCCGAGGATCATATCGGCGCCGTCAATCTCGTCGTCAGGGACAGCTGCGGTCCCGATCGCCGCGCAGGAATGGGAGACGCGGCATGAGCGTCAGATGGGGTCTGATCGGCGCCAGCACGATCGCCAGGCAATTCATGATCGACGCCATCCGTGCACAGGCCGATGGCGAGATCGTTGCGGTGATGAGCTCCAGCCAGGAGCGCGCCGCGGCCTATGCCGGGGAGAACGGAATTCCGGTCGCGGTGTCGACACTCGACGCACTGCTCGGTGCCGACATCGACGCCGTCTACATCTC
Organism: uncultured Alphaproteobacteria bacterium; assembly: GCA_963788955.1. Classification (GTDB taxonomy): domain Bacteria; phylum Pseudomonadota; class Alphaproteobacteria; order Rhizobiales; family Rhizobiaceae; genus Mesorhizobium. Next base: position 46,790 of record CAWBIN010000023.1, read on the forward strand.
GACCACCAACGAATTGCATCTCGAACAGGCGCTGGCCGCGATCAAGGCGGGCAAGCATGTGCTGTGCGAAAAGCCGCTGGCGCTGACCAGCGCCGATGCGCGCAAGATGGTCGCCGCCGCCAAGGCGGCGGGCGTCGTGCTCGGCACCAACCACCATCTGCGCAATGCCGGCGCCCACCGGGCCATGCGCGAGGCGATCGCAACTGGGCGCATCGGCAAGCCGGTCGCCGCGCGCGTTTTTCACTCGGTCTATCTGCCGGAGAACCTGCAGGGATGGCGCATTACCAAGCCCGAGGCGGGCGGCGGCGTGGTGCTCGACATCACCGTGCACGACGCCGACACGCTGCGCTTCGTGCTCGGCGACGATCCGATCGAGATTTCCGCCTTCACGCAATCGGCAGGCATGGCCGGCAGCGGTCTGGAGGACGGCGCCATGTGCATCTGGCGCTTCAAGTCCGGCGTCATTGCCCAGTCGCATGAAGGCTTCACGACCAAGTTCGCCGGCACCGGCTTCGAGGTGCACGGTTCGGAAGGCTCGCTCATCGCCAGCAACGTCATGACCCAGAAGCCGGTCGGCTCGGTGCTGCTGCGCACCGCAAAGGGCGAGGAAGAATTGAGCTTCGACCGCGAGGATCTCTACACGAGGTCGCTGCGCCAGTTCCATGCCGCCATCCGTGGCGAGGGCCAGCCTTCCGCCACCGGCGAGGACGGCGTCTGGTCGCTGGCGTCGGCCGAGGCGGCGCTTCAGTCCGCGAAATCAGGCAAGGCGGTCGCAATCGACCCGAAGCTCGGGAGCGCCAGCGTGAGCAAGGTCGTTTCCGCCGCGCAGGCCGCCAGCCTGATCAAGGACGGCATGGTCGTCTCCGTCTCGTCGTCGAGCGGCCTCGGCTGCCCGGACGCGGTGCTTGCCGCGATCGGCGAGCGCTTCGACACGCGAAGGCCATCCGCAAGAACATCACCACGCTGCACCCGATCGCCGCCGGCGACATGTACGGCATCAAGGGCATCGATCACCTCGCCAAGCCCGGCCTGCTGAAGCGCACCTTGTGCGGCTCCTACCCGTCAGGCCCGTCGTCCTCCGAGCCGCCGCAGATCTGGAAGATGATCGGCGACAATTCGGTCGCCGCCTACAACGTGCCGTCCGGCATCATTGTTCGACATGCACCGCGAGGCCGCCGCCAAGCGGCCGGGCGTGCTGACCAAGGTCGGCCTCGACACCTTCGCCGACCCGCGCCACCAGGGCTGCGCCATGAACGCCGCCGCCAGCGAGCCGATCGTGTCGGTCAGCAGTTCGACGGCGAGGAATGGCTCTATTTCCGCTCGATCGTCCCGCACGTCTCGATCATCCGCGCCACCACCGCCGACGAGCGCGGCAACCTCACCTATGAGCATGAAGGCGCCTATCTCGGCGGCCTCGAACAGGCGCTCGCCGCCCGCAACAATGGCGGCATCGTCATTGCGCAGGTCAAGCGCGTCGTCGAGAACGGCACGCTGAAGCCGCATGATGTGCGCGTGCCCGGCGTGCTGGTCGACCACATCGTCGTCGCGCCCGACCAGTTGCAGACGACGCTGACGCCTTACGACCCGGCAATCTCGGGCGAGATCTTCCGGCCGCTGTCGACGCTTCCGCAATGCCGAGATGAACGTCCAGAAGGTGATCGCCCGCCGCGTCGCCATGGAGTTGCGCGACGGCATGGCCGTCAACATCGGCTTCGGCATCTCGGCCAACGTGCCGCGCATCCTTCTCGAGGAAGGCCAGCACGGCAAGGTCACCTGGGTGATCGAACAGGGCGCGGTCGGCGGCGTGCCGCTGCTCGACTTCAAGTTCGGCTGCGCCTCCAATGCCGAGGCGATCATGCCCTCGCCGCACCAGTTCATCTATTTCCAGGCCGGCGGCTTCGATGCCTCGCTGCTGTCCTTCCTGCAGATCGACCGCCACGGCTCGGTCAACGTCTCGAAGCTTTCGGCACGGCCGCATGTCACCGCCGGCGCCGGCGGTTTCGTCGACATCACCGCGCGGGCGAAAAAGATCGTCTTCTCCGGCTTCTTCAATGCCGGCGCCAAACTCTCGCTGGCCGATGGCGGCATCCGCATCGACGCAGGAGGGCAAGGTCAAGAAGGTGGTCAACGAGGTCGAGCACATCTCCTTCTCGGGCAAGCGCGCGGTCGCGCAGGGACAGGACATCACCTATGTCACCGAGCGCTGCGTGATGAAGCTGACGCCGGACGGCGTTGATGGTGACGGAACTTGCGCCGGGCATCGACCTGCGAGCGCGATGTGCTGGCGCAGTCCGAGATCCCGCTCGGCGTCGCCAACGACCTCAAGGTGACGCCGTCCGCCTCTATCAGGATCGGCCGATCGGCCTGTCGCTCAATGGCGGCGCCTCGCTCGGAGGCAGCGCATGGCTGAGCGTCTCGTCACCTTCGAGCAGGACGGCGCCATCGGCATCGTCACGCTGCGCCGGCCGGAGAAATTCAACGCGCTCGACATCCCGATGCTGCGGGCGCTGGAAGCAGCGCTCGACGAGGCGGAGATGGCCGACGGCGTGCGCGTCGTGCTGTCTGCGTGGCGAAGGCAAGGGCTTTTGCGCCGGCGGCGATGTCGAGGCCTGGGCGCAGATGAGCGCCGCCGATTTCCAGGTGCAATGGGTGCGCTACGGCCACCGCGTCTTCGACCGGCTGGCGCGGCTCAGGCAGCCGACCATCGCGGTGCTGTCCGGCCATGCGCTGGGCGGCGGGCTGGAACTGGCGGTCGCCTGCGACTTCCGCGTCGCGGAAACGCAGGTGAAGCTCGGCTTCCCCGAGACTTCGATCGGCGTCGTTCCCGGCTGGTCCGGCACGCAGCGCGCCGTGCGCCGCTTCGGCGCGCAGACGGTGCGGCGCATGGCGCTCGGCGGCGAGGTTTTTCTCGCCTCTGACGCGCTCGCTCTGGGCATCGTCGACCGCGTTGTCGAGACCGGCAAGGCGTTCGATGAGGCCAAGGCCTGGGCAGAAAAAATCGCCGAGCGCGGGCCGCTGGCAACCGAAGCCGCCAAGCTGATGATCGCGGTCGCCGAGGGCGAGGAAAGCGCTGCCGCGACCGAGGCGCTGGCCAGCGGCTTCATCGCCCTGACCGGCGACCTCAAGGCCGGCGTCGGCGCCTTCAAGACCAAGCAGAAGCCAGCCTTTTCGAGATCCTAGACAAGAGTGGAAATCCTGATGAACGCGCCTCTCAACATCGCCATGCCAGCCGAGGCATCCGCCGCGCCGAAGAGCTACCGGCTGCTGATCGACGGCAAGCATGTCGACGCCCGCGACGGCCGCACGCTGGAACGCAACAGCCCCGGCCACGGCTTCATCGTCTCGCGCTATGCGCAGGCCGGCGAGGCGGAAGTCGAGGCCGCGGTGCAGGCCGCGCACAAGGCCTTCGAGACCGGCCCATGGCCGCGCATGAAGGCCGCCGAGCGCGCCGCGATCCTGCTCAAGGCCGCCGACCTGATCGAGGCCCAGCTGGAAGACATCGCCCGGCTCGATGCGCTGGAATCCGGCAAGCCGATCGCCCAGGCGCGCGGCGAGATCGGCGGCGCCGTCGACATCTGGCGCTATGCCGCCTCGCTCGCCCGCACGCTGCATGGCGAGAGCTACGCCAATCTCGGCGACGCCATGCTGGGCGTCGTGCTGCGCGAGCCGATCGGCGTCGTCTCGATCATCACGCCGTGGAATTTCCCGTTCCTGATCGTCAGCCAGAAACTGCCCTTCGCGCTTGCCGCCGGCTGCACGGCGGTGGTCAAGCCGAGCGAGATGACCTCGGCCTCGACCTTCGTGCTCGGCGATATCCTGATGCAGGCCGGCCTGCCCGCTGGCGTCGTCAACATCCTTGCCGGTCTCGGCGCCGATGTCGGCGCGCCGATGGTCAGCCATCCGCTGGTCGAGATGGTCTCCTTCACCGGCTCGACCCGCGTCGGCAAGATGACCATGGCCTCCGCCGCCAGCTCGCTGAAGAAAGTCTCGATGGAACTCGGCGGCAAGAACGGCCAGATCGTCTTCCCGGATGCCGACCTCGAAGCTGCCGCCGACGCCGCCGTATTCGGCGGCTTCTTCAACGCCGGCGAATGCTGCAATGCCGGCAGCCGGCTGATCGTGCATGAGGCGATCGCCGACGATTTCCTCGCCGCCGTGAAGGCGCTCACCGCCAAGGGTGACGGTCGGCGATCCGCTCGACGACCGCACCAAGGTCGGCGCGATGATCTCGTCCGACCATCTCACCAAGGTAGCCGGCTACGTCACGGCGGCGGCAAGCGACGGCAGCAGCGTCTACAGCGGCGGCAAGCAACTGGCGTCCAATGCCGGCCAATACCTCGACCCGACCATCATTCGCGGCGTGACCGAGGACATGGCGATCGCGCGCGAAGAAGTGTTCGGCCCGGTGCTTTCCGTGCTGACTTTTGAATCGATTGAAAAGGCGTTGCACATCGCCAACAACACGCCCTATGGTTTGTCGGCAGGCGTGTGGAGCGCCAGCATCGACACCTGCATGTCGGTGGCGCGGGATGTGCGTTCGGGGACCGTTTGGGTGAACACGTTCATGGAAGGTTATCCCGAACTGCCTTTCGGCGGCTACAAGCAGTCCGGTCTCGGACGCGAACTCGGCAAGCGCGCCGTCGAGGATTATACCGAGGAAAAGACAATCCAGTTTCATCGCGGCCAGCGCACCGGTTGGTGGGTCGGCTGAGTTGGGAAGAACCCGGCGGGCTTCCGCCGGTCGTGTAATGCAACAAGGGAGGTAGTACATGTTGCGCAAACTGCTTATCGGAACGGCTCTCGCATCGGGCCTTGTGTTCGCGGCCCATGCCGAGGACGTCAAGGAAGTCCAGATGCTGCATTGGTGGACGTCGGGCGGCGAGGCGGCCGCTCTGAACGTGCTCAAGGAAGATCTGTCCAAGGAAGGCTATGCCTGGAAGGACGTGCCGGTGGCCGGCGGTGGCGGCGACGCTGCCATGACCGCGCTGAAGGCGATGGTCGCGGCCGGCAATTACCCGACCGCCTCGCAGATGCTCGGCTACACCGTGCTCGACTATGCCGCAGCCGGCGTGATGGGCGACCTGACCGAGACGGCGAAGAAGGAAGGCTGGGACAAGTCGGTTCCGGCGGCCCTGCAGAAGTTCTCCGTCTATGACGGCAAGTGGGTCGCGGCTCCGGTCAACGTCCACTCGGTCAACTGGCTGTGGATCAACAAGGCGGTGATGGACAAGATCGGCGGCACCGAGCCGAAGACCTTCGACGACTTCGTCGCGCTGCTCGACAAGGCCAAGGCGGCGGGCGTCATCCCGCTCGCGCTCGGCGGCCAGAACTGGCAGGAAGCCACCATGTTCGACTCGGTCGTGCTGTCGACCGGCGGGCCTGAGTTCTACAAGAAGGCCTTCAACGACCTCGACGAGGAATCGCTCAAGTCCGACACGATGAAGAAGTCGTTCGACAACCTCGCCAAGCTCGTCACCTATGTCGACCCGAACTTCTCGGGCCGCGACTGGAACCTCGCCACCGCCATGGTCATCAAGGGCGATGCCCTGGTGCAGGTCATGGGTGACTGGGCCAAGGGCGAGTTCAACGCCGCCAAGAAGACCCCGGGCACCGACTTCCTGTGCTACCGCTTCCCGGGCACCGACGGCTGCGTGGTCTACAACTCCGACATGTTCGGCATGTTCAACGTTCCGGACGACCGCAAGGCCGCCCAGGTAGCGTTGGCCACCGCCACGCTGTCGAAGAGCTTCCAGTCGGCCTTCAACGTCGTCAAGGGCTCGGTTCCGGCCCGCACCGACGTGCCGGACACCGACTTCGACGCTTGCGGCAAGAAGGGCATCGCCGACCTGAAGGCTGCCAACGAAGGCGGCACGCTGTTCGGCTCGCTGGCACAGGGCTATGGCGCACCTCCGGCGGTCGCCAACGCCTACAAGGACGTCGTTTCGAAGTTCGTCCATGGTCAGATCAAGACCTCCGACGAAGCCGTGACCGAACTGGTCAAGGCGATCGACGACGCCAAGTAAGCGCTGCGCACGAAGACACCTTCCCCGCTCCGGCGGGGAAGGTTTCCAATCCGCTGATATGGTCGGCCTCGCGTCGATCAAAACCCCGTCTATACGGGGCCGTTTCCTGCCCGGCGGTGAAGGACGGACTGCCCGAACGGGAGGAGCTCATGAGTACGGTTGCGACAAGCCAGATCAAGCTGACACCGGAGCATGACGCCCGCCCTGGTGCCTCCATGCGCTCGCGTCTGCAGGACGCGCTGCCGAAGATCGTGCTGGCGCCGAGCTTCGCGGTCACCCTCGTCTTCGTCTACGGCTTCATCCTGTGGACGATCTATCTGTCCTTCACCAACTCCAAGACCTTCCCGTCCTATGCGCTCACCGGGCCGCGCGCCTATCAGCGGCTGTGGCGCTGGACCTTCGAGAGCGATCCGCCGTCGAGCTGGTACACATCGATCATCAACATGGGCATTTTCGGCTTTCTCTACATCGTCATCTGCCTGGCGCTCGGCCTGTTCCTGGCCATCCTGCTCGACCAGAAGATCCGCGGCGAAGGCATGCTGCGGCCGATCTACCTCTACCCGATGGCGCTGTCCTTCATCGTCACCGGCGTCGCCTGGAAATGGTTCCTCGATCCCGGCCTCGGCCTCGAGCAGACCATGCATCAATGGGGCTGGACGAGCTTCCATTTCGACTGGATCAAGAACAAGGATTTCGTCATCTACACCGTGGTCATCGCCGGCGTCTGGCAGGCCTCCGGCTTCATCATGGCGATGTTCCTGGCCGGCCTGCGCGGCATCGACGGCGAGATCATGAAGGCGGCGCAGATCGACGGCGCCACCACCTTCCAGCTCTATCGCCGCATCGTCATCCCGCTGCTGCGGCCGGTGTTCCTGTCGGCCTTCATCGTGCTCGCCCACCTCGCCATCAAGTCCTACGACCTTGTCGTCGCGCTGACCAGCGGCGGGCCCGGCGGCTCGGCCTGGCTGCCCTCCAACTTCATGTACGAGTACACCTTCAAGCGCAACGAGATGGCCGTCGGCTCGGCCAGCGCCGTGATCATGCTGATGACCATCACCGCGATCATCGTGCCCTATCTCTATTCCGAACTGCAGGGAGAAGCCGCGATGAGCGCCGTCGCCACTCCCTGCCCGCCAGAGCCACCGGCGGCATCGGCACCAGGACCCTCAACCGCATCGTCATCTACGGGCTGCTGGCGCTGTTCGCGCTGTTCTACCTGATGCCGCTGTTCGTCATGCTGGTGACCTCGTTCAAGACCATGGACGAGATCCAGAACGGCAACATGCTGGCGCTGCCCAAGGCGCCGACCCTCGATCCCTGGCTCAAGGCCTGGGGCGAGACCTGCGTCGGCCTGACCTGCGCCGGCATCAAGGGCTATTTCTGGAACTCCATCAAGATGGTGGTTCCGGCGGTGCTGATCTCGACCCTGCTCGGCGCGCTCAACGGCTACGTGCTGACCAAATGGCGCTTTCGCGGCGCACACGCTGGTCTTCGGGCTGATGCTGTTCGCCTGCTTCATCCCGTTCCAGTCGGTGCTGCTGCCGATGGCGACGATCCTCGGCAGCCTCGGCCGCTTCGGCGTGACGCTGCAGAACGCGACCGGCATGTCGCTTCGGCCTCGGCAATCCGACGGTCAACCTGGTCTTCGTCCACGTCGTCTACGGCCTCGGCTTCACCACGCTGTTCTTCCGCAACTACTACGAGGCGTTCCCGACCGAACTGATCAAGGCGGCGCAGGTCGACGGCGCCTGCTTCTTCCAGATCTTCCGCCGCATCATGCTGCCGAACTCGCTGCCGATCATCGTCGTCACCGTCATCTACCAGTTCACCAACATCTGGAACGACTTCCTGTTCGCCTCGGCCTATGCCGGCACCGGCGACGTCGATGCCGATGACGGTGGCGCTGAACAACGTCGTCAACACCTCGACCGGCGTCGTCGAATACAATGTCAACATGGCGGCGGCGATGATCGCGGCCCTGCCCACCCTTCTCGTCTACGTCGTCGCCGGCCGCTATTTCGTGCGCGGCCTGATGGCCGGCGCGGTCAAAGGATAGATCCGATGGCTTTTCTCGAAATCGACGGCCTGAAGAAGCGCTTCGGCGCGGTCGAGATCCTGAAGGGCATCGATCGTCGAGCTCGAGAAGGGCGGCTTCCTCGTGCTGGTCGGCCCGTCCGGCTGCGGCAAGTCCACGCTGCTCAACACCATCGCCGGGCTGGAGACCGATCACCGAGGGCGAGATCCGCGTCGACGGCCGGGCGATCAACGACCTGCATCCCTCCAAGCGCGACATCGCCATGGTGTTCCAGACCTACGCGCTCTATCCGAACATGACGGTGGCCGGGAACATCTCCTTCGGCATGGAGATGCGCGGCGTGCCGAAGCCGAGGAGCGCCAGAAGGCGATCGACAAGGTCGCCAAGGTGCTGCAGATCGGCCATCTGCTCCAGCGCAAGCCGAGCCAGCTTTCCGGCGGCCAGCGCCAGCGCGTCGCCATGGGCCGGGCGCTGGTGCGCGACCCGCAAGCTGTTCCTGTTCGACGAGCCGCTGTCCAACCTCGACGCCAAGCTGCGCGTCGACATGCGCATCGAGATCAAGCGCCTGCATGCCACGCACCGGCACGACCATCGTCTACGTCACCCACGACCAGATCGAGGCGATGACGCTGGCGACCAAGATCGCCGTGCATGCAGCGACGGCGAGGTGCAGCAGTTCGGCACGCCGGCCGAGATCTACAACAACCCGGCCAACCTGTTCGTCGCCGACTTCATGGGCTCGCCGGCCATGAACCTGATCCCGGCGACGATCGGCGCCAACGGGCAATGCGCTGTCCGTCGTGCTCGCAGCGCGAGGCGCGCGAGCCGATCTCGCTGCCGATGGCCAATGCGCCGGCGGGCCTGTCGGCATTCCAGGGCAAGCAGATCATCTTCGGCGTCCGGCCCGAGGCGCTGACCGATCCGGAAGGCGCCGACCGCAACGCCTCGCAACATCGCCACCGCCGACTGCCACATCGAGGTGGTCGAGCCGGCCGGCTCCGACACCTTCGCCGTCACCAATCTCGGCGGCAAGGACGTGGTGGCGCGGCTGCGCGCCGATGCCAACATCCAGCCGGGCACAGCACGCCGCTCGCCTTCAACCTGACAAGGCGGTGTTCTTCGATCCGGCGACCGAGCAGCGCATCCGCTGAGCGACCATGGCACAGCCCCGATATCGTCATCATCGGCTCCGGCATGGGCGGCGCCACGATCGCCTCCGGCCTGGCCGGCAGCGGCGCCTCGATCCTGATCCTGGAGCGCGGCGAGCAGCTGCCGGCGACGCCGCGAGACCCGCGACACGCGCGCCATCTTCAGTCGACGGCCACTATCCGGCCGAAGGAGATGTGGCGCGAGGCCGGCGGTGCAGCCTTCAACCCCGGCAACTACTACTATGTCGGCGGCAATTCGAAATTCTACGGCGCGGTGCTGATCCGCTACCGCAAGGAGGATTTCGCGGCCATGGAGCATTTCGGCGGCGTCTCGCCGGCCTGGCCGTTTTCCTATGACGAGCTCGAGCCCTGGTATTCGACGAAGCCGAGCAGCTGTTTCGGGTGCGCGGCACGCTCGGCGAGGACCCGACCGAGCCGTTCCACTCGATCCCCTATGCCTTCACGCCGGTGCCCGACGAGCCGCCGATCGCCGCGCGCCCGCGCCGAGCTGCAAGGCGCTCGGCCTGCATCCCGCTCTCGCTGCCGCTCGGCGTCGACATCGACGCCTGGCTGAAGGACGGCAAGACGCGCTGGGACGCTTTCCCCAACACCGGCCACGGCAAGATCGACGCCGAGACCGCGCCGCTGACCGCGGCGCTCGCGGACGAGCAACATCCGGCTCGAGACCGGCGCCGATGTCGAGCGCCTCGAAGCCGCCGCCGACGGCAAAACGCATCGCCGCCGTCGCACTACCGGCAGAACGGCGAGCTGAAGACGGTATCGCCGAAGCTGGTCATCCTGTCGGCCGGCGCGGTCAATTCCGCCGTCATCCTGCTGCGCTCGCCCTCGCGCACGCGATCGGCAAGGGCCTCGCCAACCGCTCCGACCAGGTCGGCCGCAATTTCATGAACCACAATTCGAGCGCCATGCTGGCGATCGATCCGCGCCGCAGGCAACGACGCCGTCTACCAGAAGACGCTCGTGCTCAACGACTACTATCTCGTCGGACGGCAAGGGCGGCAAGCCGCTCGGCAACGTCCAGCTGCTCGGCAAGATCGACGGCAACGATGCTGAAGGCCGAACGTCAAGCTGGCGCCGAAATTCGCGCTCGATTACATGGCCGGCCACGCCGTCGACTGGTACCTGATGTGCGAGGACCTGCCCGATCCCGAAAGCCGCATCATGGTCGACGGCAAGGACATCGTCCTGCACTGGCGGCGCTCCAACATGACAGCGCATCGACGGGCTGACCAAGGTGATGCGCGAAGACTTCCGCGCCTGCCGGCTATCCCGATCGTGCTGTCGCGACCCTTCGACAAGCGCACGCCGTCGCACCAGTGCGGCACGGTCAGGATCGGCGACGACCCGGCGACGTCGCCGCTCGACCCGTTCTGCCGCGCCTTCGACCACCAGAACCTGTTCGTCGTCGACGCCGGCTTCCTGCCGACCTCGGCGGCGGTCAACCCGGCGCTGACGATCGCCGCGCAGGCGCTGCGGGTCGCCGACCACATCCGCAGACGGAGCTGCGAGACCTTGCGCCGGCATGACCCGGCGCCCGGCGTCGCCATCGTCACCGGCGGCGCGCGCGGCATCGGGCTGCGCGCATGCGCCGAGGCGCTCGCCGACGCCGGCTTCGACATCCTGGTCGCCGACCTCGCGCGGACGAAGCGGCCGGCGAAGCGCTCGCCGCCGACATCGCGCGCGACGTGGCGCGAAGCTGCGCTTATATCCCGCTGCGACATCGCCGACCTCGCCGACTCACGCCGCGGCTCGTCGATGCCGCGATGCGTCGCCTTCGGCCGCATCGACTGCCTCGTCAACAATGCCGGCATCGGCGCCGTCGGTGCGCGGCGACCTGCTCGAGCTGAAGCCGGAGAACTTCGACCGGGTGCTCGGCATCAATCTGCGCGGCACCGTCTTCCTCACCCAGGCCGTCGCCGGCGATGCTGGCGGCACGCCGGCGACCATCCGCACTCGATCATCACCATCACCTCGGTCAGCGCCGAGATGGCCTCGCCGGAGCGCGCCGACTACTGCATCTCCAAGGCCGGGCTTTCCATGTGGGTGAAGAACCTGGCGCTGCGGCTCGCGCCGAAGGCATCGGCGTGTTCGAGGTGCGCCCGGGCATCATCCGCACCGACATGACGGCGGGCGTGGCCGCCAAATACGACGCGCTGATCGACGGCGGCCTGGTGCCGGCGAAGCGCTGGGGCGAAGCGCCGAGGACGTCGGCGCCGTGGTGGCCGCCGCTTGCCGGCGGCAAGCTCGGCTTCGCCACCGGCTCGATCATCAATGTCGACGGCGCGCTCTCGGTGCCGCGACTGTGAACGGATGAGACCATGACCGACTACATCATCGTCGGCGCCGGCCCGGCCGGCTGCGTTCTGGCCAACCGGCTGAGCGAGGATCCCGTCGATTAAGGTGCTGCTGCTCGAGGCCGGCGGCACGGACTGGCACCCGCTGATCCACATGCCGGCGGGCTTCGCCAAGATGACCAAGGGCATCGCCTCCTGGGGCTGGTCGACCGTGCCGCAGAAGCACATGAAGGACCGCGTCTTCTGGTACACGCAGGCCAAGGTGATCGGCGGCGGCTCCTCCATCAACGCGCAGATCTACACGCGCGGCAATGCCCGCGACTACGACGCCTGGGACAAGGAGGAGGGCTGCGCCGGCTGGGGCTATCGCGACGTGCTGCCCTACTTCAAGCGCGCCGAGAACAACCAGCGCTTCGCCAACGACTATCATGGCTACGGCGGCCCGCTCGGCGTCTCCAACCCGATTTCCCGCTGCCGATCTGCGAGGCCTATCTTCCGCGCCGGCCAGGAGATGGGCATCCCCTTCAATCCCGACTTCAACGGCGCCAGCCAGGAAGGCGTCGGCTACTACCAGCTGACGCCAGAAGGATGCGCGGCGCTCCTCCGCCTCGGTCGCCTATCTGAAGCCGATCCGCGCGCCGCAAGAACCTCACCGTCAGGACCGGCGTCGCTGGTCACCCGCATCGTCGTCGAGAAGGGCCGCGCCGTCGGCGTCGAGATCGTCGACAAGCCCGGCGGCCAGACGACAATCCTGCGCGCCGAGCGCGAGGTGATCGTGTCGTCCGGCGCCATCGGCTCGCCGAAGCTGCTGATGCAGTCGGGCATCGGCCCGGCCGATCACCTGAAGTCGGTCGGCGTGCACGCCGATGCACGACCTGCCCGGCGTCGGCTCCAACCTGCAGGACCATCTCGACCTGTTCGTCATCGCCGAATGCACCGGCGACCACACCTACGACAACTACGCCAAGCTGCACCGCACGGCCTGGGCCGGCCTGCAATATCTGCTGTTGAAGAAGGGCCCGGTGGCCTCCAGCCTGTTCGAGACCGGCGGCTTCTGGTACGCCGACCCGACCGCCGCGCTCGCCCGACATCCAGTTCCATCTCGGCCTCGGCTCCGGCATCGAGGCCGGCGTCGAGAAGCTGAGGAACCCCGGCGTGACGCTGAACTCCGCCTTCCTGCGCCCGCGCTCGCGCGGCACGGTGCGGCTGGCGAGCGCCGATCCGGCCGACGCATCCGCTGATCGACCCGAACTACTGGGCCGATCCCTACGACCGCGACATGTCGATCAAGGGCCTGCGGCTGGCGCGCGAGATCATGCGCCAGAAGGCGCTTGCAGCCCTTACGTGCTGCGCGAGGTGCTGCCGGGCCCGTCGCTGCAGACCGACGACGAGCTGTTCGACTATGCCTGCCGCACCGCCAAGACCGACCATCATCCGGTCGGCACCTGCCGCATGGGCCATGACGAGATGGCCGTGGTGACGCCGGACCTGCGGCTGCGCGGCATCGAAGGCCTGCGCGTCTGCGACGCCTCGGTCATGCCGCGCGTGCCCTCCTCCAACACCAATGCGCCGACCATCATGGTCGGCGAAAAAGGCGCCGACCTCATCCTCGGCCGCGAGCCGCTGCCGCCGGCGGTGTTTTCCGGAAACCGCGCGGCGTAGCATCAGGAGGCAAATCAGATGATCAGGCACTGTGTCTTCGTCCGCTTCCGCAGCGATGTCGCCGACGCCGAACGCACGGCGATCCACGCCGATCTCGAGGCGCTGCGCCAGGTGATCGACGGCATGGACACGGTCAAATTCAGCGCCAATGTCAGCCCCGAGCCGTTCGCGCGCGGCTTCAGCCACGGCTTCACCATCGACTTCCGCGATGCCGCCGCCCGCGACGCCTATCTGGTGCATGAAGCGCATCAGCGCGCCGGCGCCCGCCTGGTCGCGGCGCTCGAAGGCGGCACCGACGGGCTGATGGTCTTCGATCTGGAAATCTAGAACCAATCCTCGAGCTGCGTCCGGACCTGTCATTCGCAGGCGGCGTTCGATCACATGAGCCGCGCGAAAAAGTGACCACCGGCCTTACGCAAACTGGCCGATAGTTCCTCGCGTCCGTGAAGATGGAAGGAGGAACGTCTTGACCCTCAATTCGCAGCAGAAGAAAACCGTCCTTGCCTCCTTCCTCGGCTGGACGCTCGACGCTTTTGATTTCTTCCTTCTGACATTCCTGCTCACCGATATCGCAACCGAATTCCACACCGACGTCCCGGCAGTCTCCAAGGCGCTGTTCCTGACACTGGCGACGCGCTTCATCGGCGCCTTCTTCTTCGGCATGCTTGCCGACAAATACGGCCGCAAGCCCATCCTGATGCTCAACATCGTCAGCTATTCGGTGATCGGCGCGCTGGCCGCCTTCTCGCCCAATCTCGGCATCTTCCTGGCGCTGCGCGCTCTGTTCGGCATCGCCATGGGCGGCGAATGGGGGCTGGGCAGTTCGCTCGCCATGGAGATCCATTCCGCCCAGCGCGCGCGGCATGGTCTCGGGCATCCTGCAATGCGGCTATCCCACCGGCTATCTGCTGGCGGCCGTGGTCTATGGCCTGCTCTATCAGCAGACGATCGGCGGCTACACGATCGGCTGGCGCGCCATGTTCCTGCTCTCCTTCCTGCCGGCGCTGATCGTGCTGTTCATCCGCTCGCACGTGCCGGAATCGCCGGCCTTCGTCGAGGCGCAGAAATCCGTCAAACCGGGGCTCCTGGAAACGCTGCAGAAGCACTGGGGCGTTGCCCTCTATGCGGTCGTGCTGATGATGTTCTTCAACTTCTTCAGCCACGGCACGCAGGACCTCTATCCGACCTTCCTGAAGAAGCAGCATGGCTTCGACCCGCATACGGTGAGCTGGATCACCATCGTCGCCAATATCGGCGCCATCGTCGGCGGCCTGGCGTTCGGCGCGCTGTCGGAGAAGATCGGCCGCATCAATGCGATCACGCTCGCCTGCCTGATCGCCTTGCCGTCGATCCCGCTCTGGGCCTACAGCTCGACGCCCTTCATGCTCGCCATCGGCGCCTTCGTCATGCAGGTCGCGGTCCAGGGCGCCTGGGGCGTCATCCCGGTGCACCTCAACGAGCTGTCGCCCGGCGCGGTGCGCGCGACCTTGCCCGGCTTCATCTACCAGGCCGGCAATCTCGCGGCGTCCTATGGCGGTCCCTACCAGGCAGGCATCGCCGAGGCGCCCGGAGGCAGCTATGGCTACGCGCTGGCGCTGTTTGCCGGCGTGGTCGCCGTCTGCATCATCGTCGTCATCCGCTTCAGTCCGGAGCGGCGCGGCCAGGTGATGACGGTGCTCGGCTGACGGCGCTAGCCCAGCCTGCAGCGCCACGACACCGGCGACAATGCTGAGCGCGGCGGCACCGCGCCAGCCCGTCATCTTTTCGCCCAGCGCGAAGACCGAGATCATCATGGCGAACAGGATCGAGGTCTCGCGCAGCGACGCCACCGAGGCGATCGGCGCCTTGGTCATCGCCCACATGACGATCCAGTAGGCGGCGCCGCTGAGCACGCCGGTGAACAGCCCGGCCTTCCAGTCGCGCGCCAGCACCGGCAGCGCCTTGGGTCCGCGGAAGATGAGGCACAGCACCAGCGCGCCGAAGGCATCGCAGATGAACAGCCAGGCGGCATAGCTCTGCGCGGTCGCCGCCAGCCGCGCGCCGCTGCCGTCGGACAGCGTATAGCTGGCGATGAAGATCGAGGTGCCGAGCGCAAAGCCGACCGCGCGCAGATTGAGCCGCTCCAGATGCGCGCCGCCGCGAAACGACATCACCAGCGTGCCGGCCGACAGCAGCAGGATGCCGAGGATGGCGAACGGCGCCGGCATCTCCTGCACCACGACAATGCCGCCGAGCGCGGTCAGCAGCGGCGCCGTGCCGCGCGCCAGCGGATAGGTCTGGGCGAAATCGCCGGCCTTGTAGGCGCCGATCAGGAAGGTCCGGTAGCCCATGTGGAAGATCACCGAGGCGATGATGTAGGGCCACACTTCGGCCTTCGGCAACTCGACGAAAGGCAGCACGAACAGCGCCGCAAGCGCCCATGCCCAGCGTCATCAGCGTGATCGACAGGAAGCGGTCGAGATGCACCTTGACCAGCGCATTCCAGATCGCGTGCATGGCGGCGGCGGCAAGCACCGCGAAGAAGACGAAAAGCGTCATCGCTGCCTCATCCGCCTCCTGCATGCGCGCGAGCGGCGTTTCGAGATCGATGTCGACCCGCAGCGGAAAATGGTCCGAGGCGACCTCGCCGATATCGGCGCTGACCGAGCGCACGCGGTCCGCAAACATGCCGCCGACGAAGCAATGGTCGAGCCGGCGCTTCGCCAGCTTGCCGTCGATGGTCTTCACATGGGTGTGGAAATCCGCCGCCGGCTCGGCTGGCAACGGCGGCGGCATCGACAAAGCCATCGAGATAGGCCGCGCCGCGATGGTATGGCGTGCTGCCGACGATGCGGCGATATTCGGCGCTGCCCGGCTCCATGTTGAAATCGCCCATCCAGATCGCCGCCAGCGGGTTTTCCGGCTCCGGCTCGCCATTGCTCCAGTTGCGCGCGGGCTCGTCGTCGACGCCGCTCCACGGTCCGCCTTCGGACGGCGCGCGGCGATGTTCGTCGAGCAGATAGTCGATCTGCTCCAGCCGCTCCTCGGCCGCGATATGGGCGAGATGCAGCGACAGGAACCGCACCGGGCCGGCCGGCGTGCGGATCATGCATTCGAGCGCGGCGTTGCGGGTGTTGAGCGGCCTGCAGCGTGCGGCGCATCGGCAGCGCGTGCAGGCGCGACCAGACGATCGGCAGCTTCGACAGCAGCATGGTGCCGAACTGCCGGCGGCGGTTGACGATGCGGCCGTCGCGCCGCTCGCTGGCGTCCATGTCGAAGGCCGGGCCATAGACCCAGTGATAGTCGGGCAGCAGCCGGGACAGGAGCTCCGGCTGGTCGTCCTCATTGGTCCGCTGCCAGTGCCGCTCCACTTCCTGCAAGCGCAATGATGTCGGCGCCGTCAACGATCCGCGCGGCGCGCGTCAGATCGTAGCGGCCGTCGCCGCCGAACCCGTACTGGATGTTGTAGCTGACCAGCTTCATTGCTTATCCGGCTCAATTTCGCTGATGGCAGTAGCGGTTCGGCGATGGGCTTGCAATGGACCGGCCGCACGCGAGCAGGCCAGCGGTGAGCCAGTGTTCCGCTTACGTCAGGTGGTCAGCGGCTGGAAACGGCCGGCCGGCGATGCCGCCAGTTCCGCCCAGTCGATCTCTTCCTCCAGCCGGTGATAGGCCTCGTCGCCGATCGTGCCGTTGCGGCGCAGTTCTTCCAGCGTGTCGCGCTGGCGGTTGATGGCATAGAGGCGCAGCCGGTCATATTCGGTCGCCGCCTGCGCGTCTTCCGGGTTTTCCGCGATCACGCGCTGCGCCTCATATTGCTCGCGCACCACGGCTGCCGCGGCCGACGTCTTGCGGCTCAACACGTCGAGCGCCGCCTGCATGATGGCCACGCGCGCCTGCGCCACCTCGTTGTCGATCGTCCTGTCCGGGTCGAAGTTGATCCAGCGCAGCAGCGGTTTCAGCGTCATGCCTTGCAGCACCAGCGTGCCGAGAACCACCGCGAAGGCGGCCAGCACGATCGGGTCGCGGCCGGGAAAATCGGCCGGCAGGGCAATGGCCACCACCAGCGTCACCAGCCCGCGCATGCCGCACCAGCCGACCAGCACGGCGCCGCGCAAATGTCGGCAGCGTCGCGCCTTGCCTCTTCGCTGCCGAAGCGGGCAAGCCATCGGATGATGGCGACCGTAGCTCACCACCCAGACGAGACGCGAGACGATGACGACCGCCAGCACGCGTTCCGGCGAAGACGAAAGGCTTCGCCCTGCCCTTCGCCGGCAAGCCGGCCGACGATCGAGCCGCGCCTGCAGGCCCATCAGCACGAAGGCCAGCACGTTGAGCACGAACACCGCCGACTCCCAGACCGAATAGGTGCTGACGCGGCGTCCTCGCCGACATGCGGCGCGGCGCCCTGCGCGCGATGGTCATGGCGTAGACGACGATGGTGATGATGGCGGAAAGGCCGAGCTTGTCGGCGAGGATCCAGACGGCGAAGGTTCCGGCGAATTGCACCACCGTGCTGCTCGCCGCGTCCTCGATCCGGGCAAGCGTCAGCAGCGAGAAGCGGCCAAGCACATAGCCCGCGACCAGGCTGCCGATCGTTGCCAGCAGGATCGCCGGAATGGCGTTGCTCAGCATGATCGAGCCGAGCGCCGCCGAGACCGCCAGCCGGTAGATCAGGAGCGCGGTGGCATCGTTGAGCAGGCTCTCGCCCTGCAGGATGGCGGTGATGCGGTGCGGCACCTTGAACTGGCCGAGCACGGCAGCTGCCGCCACCGCGTCCGGCGGTGCGACGATGGCACCAAGCGCGATCGCCGCGGCGATCGGCAGGCCGGCCATCTTCCAGCCGACGAAGGCAACCACCACGGTGGTGAAGACCACGGCGCCAAGCGCCAGCAGCGCACAGCGACAGCCGGTAGCGTTTCAGGTCGCGCAGCGACGTGTCGTAGGCGGCGTCGAGAAGCACCGGCGCGATGAACAGGGCAAGCGCCAGTTCCGGATCGATCTCGATCGTCGGCGCGCCGGGCACGAAGGCAATCGCGACCCCGGCCAGAGCCAGCAGGGAGGGATAGGGAATCTCCAGCCGCCGCGACAGCGCCGTCAGCGCGACGGCGATCAGAAGCAGGACGAGGGTCAGTTCGAAAAGCGCCATGGCCTATCGTAGCCGCGAAGCGGCATTATCGGCAGTGGCAAGATGGCAAGATGCTGTTGATTGTCCAGCCGGCCCGGTCTGCCTGGCCGTATGCGCCGGACCGGTTGCCGGCGTATAGGATTGGCCATGATCCTCATCGGCCAGTATGACTCGCCCTTCGTTCGCCGCGTCGGCATCGCGCTGACCCTCTACGGCCTGCCCTTCGAGCATCGGCCATGGTCGGCCTTCGGCGATGCCGACAAGATCCGTCCCTACAACCCGCTGACGCGCGTGCCGACGCTGGTGCTGGACAATGGCGAGGTGCTGATCGAAAGCCATCTGATGCTCGATTATCTCGACAGCCTGGTAGCGGCCGATCGAAGGATGTTTCCGACCGAGCGAGCCGGCGCGCCATCAGGCACTAAGATTGCGGCCCTGGCCACCGGGCTTGGCGACAAGAGCGTCAGCCTGTTTTACGAAAGGCGCCTGCACGAGAAGGTCTCCGACCTCTGGGTCGGCCGCTGCCGAAAGCAGATCGAGAGCGTCCTTGCCGTGCATTGGAAGCGGACCGCGCCGCGCGGCCCGGCGCCTGGTGGTTCGGCGACCGTATCGGCCATGCCGACATCGCGGTTGCCGCCGTGCTGCGTTTCCTCGGCGAAGCGCATCCGGGTCTGGTTCCGCTGGCCGGCTTTCCGGCGCTGGAAGCCCACGCCGCGCGGATGGAGGCATTGCCGGTCTTCCAGGCGATTTCCAGCCGTTCATCGCGCCGGCTTGAACGCTTCGGCCCTGCCGGCTTCTCACTGGATCAGTGCAGCACCAGCATGTCGCTCGACGAGAACGAAATCTCGGCCTTTTCGCCGACAGCCGGCGGCGGCGTCGCCGGGCTGTTGAACGTGTCGAGCGAGACCGTGCTGCCGCCGATGCCGACGCGAACGCGGATCACCGAGCCGAGGAAATGCACTTCGGCGATCTCGCCCGACAGGCTGGAATCGCGGCCGGGCTGGCGGCCGAGCGAAATCGCCTCGGGCCGCAGCGCCAGCGACAGCGTGTCGCCGGACTTCGAGCCGTTGAGCTTGCCCTTGAGCGAGACCTCCTGCGTGTTGACGCTGCACCGTGCCGGCCGCGGCATCGGTGACCGTGCCTTCGAGCACGTTGAGCGTGCCGACGAAATTGGCGACGAACTTGGTCGCCGGCCGGTTGTAGATCTCGAACGGCGTGCCGACCTGCTCGGCCTTGCCGCCATACATGACCACGATGCGGTCGGAGATCGACAGCGCCTCTTCCTGGTCGTGGGTGACGAAGATGGTGGTGATGCCGAGCTTGCTTCTGGATCGAGCGGATCTCCTCGCGCAGCGACACGCGCACCTTGGCGTCGAGCGCCGACAGCGGCTCGTCGAGCAGCAGCAGCTTCGGCTTCGGCGCAAGGGCGCGGGCCAGCGCGACGCGCTGCTGCTGGCCGCCGGAGAGCTGGTAGGGATAGCGGTCGCCGAGCTGCGGCAGCTTGATGATGCTCGAGCATCTCCGCGACGCGCGCGTCGGCATCCGCCTTGGGCATGCCGGCGACCTTCAGCCCGAAGGCGATGTTCTGCGCCACGGTCAGGTTGGGGAACAGCGCATAGGCCTGGAACACCATGCCGATATTGCGCTGGTTGGGCTTCAGCCGCGTGATGTCCTTGCCGTCGACGACGATCGTGCCGGCGGTCGGCTCCTCGAAGCCGGCGACCATGCGCAGCACCGTCGTCTTGCCGCAGCCCGAGGGCCCGAGGAAGGAGACGAACTCGCCCTGCTCGACGTCGAGGTTGAAGTCCTGGACCACGGTGGTGGCGCCGAAGGACTTTCTGCACATGCTGGATGGAGAGGAATGGCTCGGCCATGGCTTCGATCCTCAGTTCGGGCGGTTCGCCGATTTCGGCGCGAAGCGCGACAGGATCTGGATCAGCGCCATGCAGCCCCAGGTGATGACGAAGGAGATGATGGCGAGCGCCGCCGGCTCATAGGCGCGGTTGGCGCCGATGTTCTGCAGATAGGGGCCGAAGGCCGGCCGGTTGAGCAGGCTGGCCATGGTGAACTCGCCGATGACGATGGCGAAGGTCAGGAACGCGCCCGACAGCACCGCGATCAGCACGTTGGGCAGGATGACGCGGGCGATGATCGTCGCCCAGCCGGCGCCGAGGATCTGCGCCGCTTCGGTCAGCGTGCTGCACGTCGATGGTGCGCAGGCCGGTGTCGACGGCGCGGTACATGTAGGGCAGCGCCAGCGTCGCATAGCCGATGACCAGCAAGCGCATTGGTGCCGCATGTCGCTCGCCAGGAACGGCAGCGGCGAGTTCGAGTTGTACATCCGGATATAGCCGAAGACGATGACGATGGCCGGAATGACCAGCGGCAGCAGCGTGATGAACTCGACGATCGGCCGCAGCTGCGGCAGGCGCAGCCGGATCCAGTAGGCGGCCGGCACGACGATCAGGACGCCGAGGATGATGGTGAAGACGGCGGCGATCACCGAATAGCTGAAGGTCGCCTGGAAGCGCGGCGTCGCCGAAGCACGACGTGTAGGCGTCGAAGGAATAGACGCCGCGCCGCATGCGCAGCGAGAACTCGAACGGTCGCGATCAGCGGAATGAAGAAATAGGCCGCGCCGAGCGCGAAGACGACCCAGGCCCAGAACTTGCCGCGACTTCATTTCAGCCACCTCTCGGCGCGGGTCCGGAACCAGATGTAGAAGACGTTGGCGAGGCCGGTGATGACGATCATGCCGAAGGCGAGCGCATAGCCGAGATGCGGGTTGTGCAGCACGTCGCCGCGGATCTGCGCATAGAGCAGGATCGGCACGATGTTGAGCGACGAGCCGGTCAGCGCATAGGCGGTGGCGATGGCGCCGAAGGCGTTGGCGAACAGCAGGATGACGCGTGCCGAGGAAGCTCGGCCACAGCACCGGGATGACCACCATGCGCCAGTATTGCGCACGTGCGTGGCGCCGAGCGTCGCGGCGGCCTCGCCCCATTCCTTCTTCAGGCCGTCGATCGCCGGCGTGATGATGACGACCATCAGCGGGATCTGGAAGATAGAGATAGGTGAGCGTCAGGCCCCAGAAGCGACAGGAGGTTGAAGCCGTGCGCGTAGATGTTGAAGCCGAACACAGTCTTGAGGAGCACCGTGACGAGGCCGAGCCGGCCGAGCGTGGCGAGGAAGGCGAAGGCCAGCGGCACGCCGGCGAAATTGGAGGCGACGCCGGAGAAGGTCAGCGTCGCCGAGCGGATCCAGTTCGGCAGGCCGCCGCGCACGATGGCGATGGCGATGGCGAGGCCGATCGAACGCGCCGAGCAGCGCCGAGGCGAGGCTGACCTTGATCGAGATCCAGTAGGCGGCGACGATCTGACGGCTGCGCACAGCGCCGACGATGTTCTCGAAGCGTGAAGTCGCCGTCGGCGTTCTGGAACGCGCCGAGCGATCAGATAGAGCGTCGGGCAGGATCAGGAACATGCAGGGCGAAGATGAAGAACGGCGCGACGCCGAGCCATTGCGTCGGCAGCCTGCAGGCCGCGCGCCTCGGCGGGCGGCGCGGTCTTCCCGGCAACGGTCGGTCGGAAAGCGAGAGATCGGTCATGCGCCGGCTACCGTCGTCGAGGAAGCCGGGCGGCCGCGTGACCGCCCGGTGACTTCAAGTCTTACTGGACGTTGGCGCCGACGACGGCTGTCCCAGTTCTTGGTGATGGCTTCCTTGGCCTTGCGCCTGCTCGTCGAGCGTCGGGAACACGGCCTTGGCGTAGGACGTCGGCCGGCGGCAGCTTGTCGAGCAGGTCCTGCGGGATCTTGCCGTTCTTGGCGAGATCGTTGAAGCGGATCGGGTGGCAGTAGCCCTTCAGCCAGCCGAGCTGGCCTTCGTCGGAATAGAGATACTCCATCCAGAGCTTGGCGGCGTTCGGATGCGGCGCGTAGGCGCTGATCGCCTGCACGTAGACGCCGGCGACGACGCCGGTCTTCGGCACGACGACGTCGACCGGCGGGTTGCCGTTCAGCGTGTCGCGGCCGGCGAGCGCGTTGTAGTCCCAGGTGATCAGGATCGGCGTCTGGCCCTGCGCGAGCGTCGCGGCCTTGCCGATGACCGGCACGAAATTGCCGGCGGCGTTGAGCTTCTTGAAGAAGTCGAGGCCCGCGGTGCCGGCGGCTTCGCCAGCAGCGGCGCCCGTCGACAGGCCGGCGGCATAGACGCCCTGGATCGCCTGGTTCGAAGCGCGCGGATCGCCGGCGAGCGCGACCGAGTTGGCGTATTCCGGCTTCAGCAGGTCGGCCCAGTCGGCCGGCAGCTTCCTTGACGAGGTCCTTGTTCACCTCGAAGGACAGCACGCCGTAATAGTCGCCGTACCAGTAGCCGTCGGCATCCTTGGCGCTGTCCGGGATCGAGTCCCAGGTCGAGACCTTGTAGGGCTGGATCAGGCCTTCGGCCTTGGCGGACGGGCCGAAGGACAGGCCGACGTCGATCACGTCGGGCGCCTGCGGGCCCTTGTTGTCCTTGTTGGCCTTGATCGCCTCGATCTCGTCGCCGGAGCCGGCATCGGGGTTGAGTTCGTTGACGGTGATTTCCGGATACTTCGCCTTGAAGCCGTCGATGACGGCGCCATAGCCGCACCAGTCATGCGGCAGCGCGATGGTGGTGAGCTGGCCTTCGGCCTTGGCGGCGGCGACGAGATCGTCCATGGATCTGCGCCGACGAGATCGCCGTCGTCACCATGAGCGACGCGGCCGATAAGGGAAAGCACTTTCCCCGTGAACTTGAACATGTGTTCTCTCCGTTGAACTGACGCCGTTGGACGCCTGCGATGCGGTATCGTTTTCATGTGACAGCCAGATGAAAGCTTTTTGAAACCGGCCCCCGGCGGTACGAAAAGTTAACTCTTTTTAACCGGCTGTAGCAATCGCCTCGCGACTTATTTTTCCGGCTAACTAGTTTCTGCCTTGCCTTTACCCCCTTCCCTTTCCTTTCCCCTCGTTTCCAGATCACTTCCGGCACCGCAATCCGCCTCAGACCGTGCCGGCGATGGCGTTTTCGAGCAGCGTCAGCGCCGCCTTCTTGGTCAGCTTGACCGGGTTGCCGCCGGCGGTCGGATCGACCACCGCCATGTCGGCGATCAGCCCCTTGCGCTTCTTGTCCATGTCGAGCCCCTTGATCAGGCCCGGGCAGCGCATGCGGCACCTTGAGCTCCTTGCGCAGCTTGATGATCGCCTTGGCGAAGCCGTCGAAGCCGCCCTTGATGCCGCAATAGGCGGCGAGCCGGGCGATGCGCTCCTCGATCGGCGTCGCGGTTGAAGGCCAGCACATAGGGCATGAACACGGCATTGGTCATGCCGTGATGGGTGTCGTAGAGCGCGCCGATCGGATGCGACAGCGAGTGGATGGCGCCCAGCCCCTTCTGGAAGGCGGCGGCGCCCATGGCGGCAGCGCTCATCATATGGGCGCGGGCGACGAGGTCCTTGCCGTTGGCATAGGCCTTCGGCAGGTTCTCGAACACCAGCCGCATGCCTTCGACCGCGATGCCGTCGGCCATCGGGTGATAGCCCGGCGCGCAATAGGCCTCGAGGCAGTGGGCGAGCGCATCCATGCCGGTGCCGGCGGTGATGAAGCCCGGCATGCCGACCGACAGTTCCGGATCGGCAATGACGATCGCCGGCAAAAGCTTCGGATGGAAGATGACCTTCTTGGTGTGCGTCGCCTCATTGGTGATGACGCCGGCGCGGCCGACCTCCGAGCCGGTGCCGGCGGTGGTCGGCACGGCGATGATCGGCGCGATCGCATCGGAATTGGCGCGCGTCCACCAGTCGCCGACATCCTCGAAATCCCAGACCGGCCGCGTCTGGCCGGCCTGGAAGGCGATCAGCTTGCCGAGATCGAGCGCCGAGCCGCCGCCGAAGGCGATGACGCCGTCATGCTTGCCCTTCTTGAACACGGCGATGCCGGCGGTGAGGTTGGAATCGACCGGGTTCGGCTTCACCTCGGAAAACACGCCATAGGGCACCTTGGCGTCGTCGAGGATTTTCAGCGTCGAGGCGACGACCGGCAGCTTGGCCAGCCCCGGATCGGTGACGAAGAGCGGCCGCTTGATGCCGGTGGCGGCCAGCACGTCGGGCAATTCCTTGATGCGCCCGGCGCCGAAGCGGACGGTGGTCGGGTAGTTCCATTTGGAGATCAGCTTGGACATGTCTTGTCTTTCGAAAAATCAGATGGCTTCGCGCAGGTGATAGGATTTCGGCCGGGTCAGATTGTCGTAGCCGATGCGCCGACAGGGCCGCGCCCTTGCCGGTGTCCTTGACGCCGGTCCAGACCAGCGCCGGATCGAGATAGTCGCAGCGGTTCATGAACACGGTGCCGGTCTCGACGCGGTCGCCGATCGCCACCGCATGCTCGATGTCGCCGGTCCAGATCGAGGCGGTCAGCCCGTAGGGGCTGTCGTTCATCAGCGCGATCGCCTCCTCGTCGTTGCGCACCTTCATGATGCCGACGATCGGACCAAAGCTCTCCTCGCGCATGACGCTCATCTGGTGGTCGACGCTGGTCAGCACTTCCGGCGCCAGATAGGGCGAGCCGGCCTTGTCGTTGGCCACCTTCATGTTGATATGCGCCACCGCGCCCTTGCGCAGCGCCTCGGCCTTCTGCTCGCGGATCAGGTCGGCGAAGCGCGCCTGCGCCATCGGCCCCATCGTCGTCGCCTGCTCCAGCGGATTGCCGACGACATAGTTCTTCGTCTCGGCGATGAAGCCTTCGACGAACTCGTCATAGACCTTCTCATGCACATAGACGCGCTCGATGCCGCAGCAGCACTGGCCGGAATTGTAGAAGGCGCCGTCGACCAGATTGGCGACCGCATGGTCGAGCTTGGCGTCGGGCAGCACATAGGCCGGATCCTTGCCGCCGAGTTCGAGGCCGAGCGTCATGAAGGTGCCGGCCGCCGCCTTCTCGATGGCGCGGCCGCCGCCGACCGAGCCGGTGAAGTTGACATGGTCGATCTTGCCGGAGCCGAGCAGCTTCTCGGTCTGGGCATGGTTGAGCACGACGTTCTGGAACACGCCCTTGGGCAGGCCGGCCTTGTCGAACGCCTGCTGGAAACGCTCGCCGACCAGCAGCGTCTGCGCCGCATGCTTCAGGATGACGGTGTTGCCGGCCATCAGCGCCGGCACGATGGTGTTGACCGCGGTCAGATAGGGATAGTTCCACGGCGCGATCACCATGACGACGCCGAGCGGATCCTTCTTCACATAGCGGCGGAAGCCGTCCTTCGGGTTGGACGCCGGCACCGGCTTCAGCGCCGCTTCGGCGATCTCGACCATGTAGTTGGTGCGTTCCTTGACGCCGCCGAACTCGCCGCCATAGCGCACCGGGCGGCCCATCTGCCAGGCGATCTCCGGCACGATCTCGTCGGTCATGGCGACCAGCGCTTCCAGCATGGCCAGCATGTATTTGCCGCGCTCGACGATCGGCGTCTGCGCCCACTTCTCCTGCGCCGCCTTGGCGCGCTCGACCGCGGCGTTGATCGCCTGGTCGGTCGCGATCGGCCGCTCGGCATAGATCGAGCCGTCGATGGGGGATTTGAGTTTGACCGTTTCGGTCATTTTGTAAGTCCTCGCACTTTCTAACAATCGATAATCATATGGCTTGGCGCTGCCCCTCATCCGCCTGCCGGCACCTTCTCCCCGTATAGGACGGGGAAGAGAGCGGCAATCGACGCTTCGCAGCGCTGCGTTAGTACCGCTCGAACCCCCTGTGCAGTTCCCAATCCGTGATCCGGCGGTCGTATTCGAACTGCTCCCACTTCGCGGTGTGGACATAGTGTTCGAGCACGTCGTCGCCGAGCGCCTGCTTCAGCATCTTCGACTTGGCCAGCGTCTCGGTGGCGTCGCGCAGCGTCTTCGGGATCTCGGGCAGGCGCGAGGCCTGGTAGGCGTCGCCGACGAACGGCTTCTGCAGCTCCAGCTTCTCGTCGATGCCGGCAAGGCCGGCCGCGATCAGCGCCGCGAAGGCGAGATACGGGTTCAGGTCGGCGCCGCCGATGCGGCATTCCATGCGGATGCCCTTGGTGCCCTCGCCGCACAGGCGGAAGCCGGCGGTGCGGTTGTCCTCGCTCCACATGATCTTGGTCGGCGCGAAGGTGCCGGCCTGGAAGCGCTTGTAGGAATTGATGTAGGGCGCCAGGAACCAGGTGAACTCCTTGGCGTATTTGAGCTGGCCCGCCGCCCATTGCTGGCCGAGCGTCGACAGCGTCCAGTCGGCCTTCTTGTCGAAGAACAGCGGCGTCTTGCCGTCGGCGCTCCACAGCGAATTGTGGATGTGGCTGGAATTGCCGGCGAGCCCGTAATTGTACTTGGACATGAAGGAGATCGCCTTGCCTTCGGACTCGGCGATCTCCTTGGCGCCGTTCTTCAGGATGACGTGGCGGTCGGCCATGTCGAGCGCCTCGGCATAGCGCACATTGATCTCTTCCTGGCCCGGGCCCCACTCGCCCTTGGAGTTCTCGATCGGGATGCCGGCCGCTTCCATCTCGTTGCGAAGCCGGCGCATGACGCCTTCTTCCTTGGTGGTGATGCCGATCTGGTAGTCGCCGATATAGGGCGAGGCGGTGTCGAGGCCCTGCCAGTGCTTCTTGCGGGCGGAATCGTAGGTCTCGTTGAACAGGTAGAATTCGAGCTCGGAAGCGAAATAGCCGATATAGCCGCGTTCCTTCAGCCGCTTGACCTGCTTCTTCAGGATGGCGCGCGGCGAATGCGGCAGGTCGTCATGGGTGTGGTGGTCGAGCACGTCGCAGATGACCAGCGCCGTCTTTTCCAGCCAGGGAATGCGCCGCAGCGTCGACAGGTCCGGCTTCATGACGAAGTCGCCATAGCCCTTCGACCAGCTCGCCGCCTTGTAGCCGGGCACCGGCTCCATATCGATGTCGGCGGCCAGCAGATAGTTGCAGCCATGCGTCTCGTCATGGGCGGAATCGACGAAATACTGCGCCAGGAAACGCTTCCCCGCGAGCCGGCCCTGCATGTCGACGATGCAGGCCAGCACCGTGTCGATCTCGCCGCTGGAGACCGCCTTCTTCAACTGATCGAACGAGAAATTTCCGGCCATTCTTGTGGCACTCCAGCGCTTGTCGATTGAATGAGTTAAACGAAACCATGGCCGGCACGAAGCCGGCCATGGTCATGATGGGTGAGTGTCAGTGGCCGGTTTCGCCGACGGCCTGCTTCGGCTGCCGTGATCGCCGCCTGACGCTTGGCGATCTGGTCGCCGATCGGCGGGCCCTGGAAGCGGCGGTTCTCGAAACCGAACCAAAGCACGGCGGTCAGCACGATGAAGCCGATGGTGATGTACAGCACCTTGTCGTTCGGCGGCTGGATGGCGATGTAGAAGATGACGATCATGCCGATGATCGACAGACGCGCAGAACAGCTTGAACAGCCCAGCGCCCAGGTTCCACGGACCCAGCTTGGGCCATTTCGCCGTGCCGAAGGCCAGCATGCCGAGCACGATCGGCATGGTGAACGACAGGAACAGGAAGACCAGCGGTGCGAGTTGACGACGATGGTGTAGATGTTGGTGCCGCCGACCGAGATGAACTGGGCAAGCAAGACGAAGAGCATCTCCAGGATCGCTGCCGTCCAGATCGCGTCGACCGGCGTGCGCCAGGTCGGGCTGACCTTGGCGAGCGCCGCCGAGCCGACCGGCAGGCCGCCGTCGCGCGAGAAGGCAAACAGCATGCGCGAGGCCGAGGTCACGGTGGCGAGACCGCAGAGGAACTGCGCGATCAGGATCGCCAAGATAGAGCAGTTCCTTCAGCCATGCCCGGCAGGATTGCATCCATGGTCGCAGAAGAACACGCTCCAGCCCTGCTTGGCGCCGGCCGCCAGATCCGGGATCGCCAGAACGATCGCGCACAGCATGACCCAGCCGATCAGCGACGACCAGAGCACGGACGAAACGATCGCCCGCGGCACCGAGTGCGCGGCCTTCACGGTTTCCTCCGACGTGTGCGCCGACGCGTCATAGCCGGTGATGGTGTAGATCGGCAGAAGCAGGCAGAGCAGGAACAGATAGCTCATGGAATCGGTTTGCGGGAAAACGCCGCCACCGGCATCACCCGAGTAGTTGGTGAAGGTCCAAAGCCGCGTGATATCGATCGCTCGGCGCAAACACCAGGCAAGCCACGATCAGGACGGCGGTCGCTCCGAGAGATCAAGATAGCCGGAAGAGTCCGTCAGCATGGCCGTCAGCTTGATGCCGAAATGGTTGAACAGCGCCTGCAGCGACGGTGATGAAGGCAACGAACACCGACGATCTCGCCAGGCGTGCCGGTCGATGCCGAACGCGGCTGCCGAACGTGCCGACGAAGAAGAACGCGGTGCCGATATTGATGGCGCCGAGCACGGTGATCAGGCCGAGCAGGTTGAGCCAGGCCGTCAGCCAGCCGGTGAAGCGGTTGCCGAGGATCGACGCCCAGTGATAGAGGCCGCCGGCGGTTGGGATAGGCCGAGGCGATCTGTGCCATGGCGAGAGCGAAGGACCCTGATACGGCGCAGCCGACGATCCAGCCGATGCCGGCGCCCGCGCCGCCGATCGACGACGTCGCCTGTGCGAAGGAATTGATGCCGCCCGACAGGATGCAGATGATCGAGAACGAGATCGCGAAATTCGAGAAGCGGCTCATGCTTCGCGCCAGTTCCTGGGCATAGCCCATGCCATGGAGGACCTTCAGGTCCTCCTTCTTGTCGACGTCTGTATAGCCCGGTGCTGCCATTTGAAGTCCCCTTTTAGTTCTTAGCTGGCCGATTGAACTGACTTTCCCACTGCACGCTGTCGGGAGCCCTTGGCCTCCTCGGGCTCCAGATCCAGAAAAATGCCGGTGAGCATATCCGCCCATTTCCGCTGCCCGGCCTCGCCGGAAATTTCGTCGTTGCGGATTTCGATCATGGCGCAGGCAAGGCCGCGCGAGCGCGCATGGCGTTCCAGCGTGAAGTAGACGCGGTCGGCCGGCGAATAGGGTTCGTTGACGCCGACGGTGACGCCGGAAAGCCGCTGCAGCGCAGCGATCAGCGGCGCCGCCAGCCGGCGGTCCTCGTCATGGATGATGCCGATATGCCAGGGCCGGCTCTTGCCCTTGTAGACGGGCGTGAAGGAATGCACCGAGACCAGCCGCGTCTCCTGTCCGCGCGCCAGCCGCTCGTCGATGAGCCGGGCGATGGTGTCATGGAAGGGCTGCCACGACAAAGCGATACGCTCCGCGCGCTGCTTGTCCGACAGGCCGGCATTGCCGGGGATGATCGTGGTCTCGCTGACCGGCGGCACCAGGTCGGGTGCGTCGAGCGGGCGGTTGCAGTCGATGACGAGGCGCGAGATGCGGGTTTCGACCAGCGTCGCGTCGAGCGCCTCGGCCATGCGCCGGGCGACCGGCAGCGCGCCGGGATCCCAGGCGATGTGGCGCGAAAGGTCCTCGGCGGGCAGGCCGAGCGTGCCGAATTCGGCGGGCAGGAAATTGGAGGCGTGGTCGCAGGTGAACACGAACGGACTTGATCCGCCGGGGTTGGTCACCCTGACGGTTTCAGGCGATGCAAGGCTGGCGGGCCGTGCTGTCTCCATAGCCTACGTCCCCAAGGGGAGCGCTGTATCGTATGTTACGTATTTTGTCTCATTGCGTCCCTGTGGATGATTTCATACAGTTTGTCCGGCTTTGTCAAACGCGATTTCGAGAAAGCGGTTTCGACTGAGCCAAAGGCGGGGGAAAACATGATTTCCAGCATTGCCGAACTGATCTCGGACCGCATCGGCGCGATGCCGGCAGGCGAGCGCCGCGCCGCACAGACGCTGATCGCCAACTACCCGCTGATCGGCCTGAAGACGGTCGCCGAATTCTCTACAGCGGCAGGCGTGTCCTCGCCGACGATCCTGCGTTTCGTCGCCCGGCTGGGTTTCCAGAACTATCCCGAATTCCAGTCGGCACTGCAGGACGAACTGGCGGCGCAATTGCAGTCGCCGGCGACGCGGACGCTCAACCCGGCCTCATCGGGCGGCGCGGTGTCGCCGATGCTGGAGGCGACGCTCGACAATATGCGCGAGACATTCAGGCATCTGTCCGAAAGGCAGCTTGCCGACATCGCCGCGACACTTGCCCATCGCCGCGGCAAGACCTTCCTGATCGGCGGCCGCTTCACCGATCCGCTGGCGCGCTACATGGCCGCTCACCTCGCCATCATCCAGCCCGACGTCTACCACCTCGCCGGCCAGGAAGGCATCTGGCGCGACCGGCTGATCGACATGGGCAAGCGCGACGTGCTGGTGATCTTCGACATCAGGCGCTACCAGGACAGCCTGGTGCGTTTCGCCGAAACGGCGCATCAGCGCGGCGTGCACATCGTGCTGTTCACCGACCAGTGGCTGTCGCCGATCGCCCGCTTTGCCCGCCATGTGATCGCCGGCCGCACCGCCGTGCCTTCGGCCTGGGATTCCTCGGCGGCGCTTTTCGTCGTCGCCGAAACGCTGATCGGCGCGGTGACGAGGCAGCTCGAGACCGACGGCGCCAAGCGCATCCGCGAGATGGAAAGCCTGCGCTGACCCCGGCTTTCCTGGCGGCGAGCCCACCAAGGTTACGCAGATTTAATGTGCATGGCAGCGGCAGAATTGCCATAAAGCCATGATATTTTGGTGTCTTCGCACAGACCGGGTGCGTTGCTGCGTTTTATGCTTGGGGAAACCGGTAGACGTTTGCCAACCGGAGTGCCGATGGCCGCCTGGAAACAGATCGTTTTTGCGCTTGTGGTCCTGGTGGCCGCGGCTGCTGCCTGGGTTCGCTTCTTTCCAGGCGCGCCGGAGGTGTTGGCCCGCTGGGGCATCGACTGGGCTTATGCCGCGGCGCCCAATGTGACGACTGGTGCGGTCGACACGACAAGGCAGGCAACCGGTAGCAACGGCGCCGGCCAGCGCGCCACCGTCATCGCGTTGCCGGCTGGCACAGCCACCATCAACGACCGCCTGCAGGCGATCGGCACCGGCCGCGCCAACGCCTCGGTGACGGTCAATCCCTACAGTTCCGGCCGCCTCACCGAATTTCTGGTCGCAATCCGGCACCCGTGTCGAAAAGGGCCAGGTCATCGCTACCCTCGATTCCGAGACCGAGGTGATCGCGCAGGATCGTGCCAAGCTCGTTTTACAGGACTGCGCAGAACAAGCTCGACCGGGTGAAATCGCTGCAGGCTTCCAACGCCGCGACACCGGTCGCCGTCGCCGATGCCGAAGTGGTGCTGGCGGTCGCCAAACTGGTACTTCGCGATGCCGAACTCGCCCTGCAGCGCCGCTCGATCGTCGCGCCGATCGCCGGCACCGTCGGCATCCTGCCGATCGCGGCCGGCAACTACGTCACCAGCCAGTCGGCGATCGCCACGCTGGACGACCGCTCCTCGATCCTGGTCGATTCCTGCGTGCCGGAGCGCTTCGCCGCCGCCGTCAAGGTCGGCGCGCAACTGTCGGCGACGCCGATCGCCAACCCGAGCCCAGGCCTACACCGGAACGGTTTCGGCCATCGACAACCACATCGACGAGAAGAGCCGCACGCTGCTGGTCAAGGCAACGATCGCCAATCCGGCCGATTCGCTGCGCGCCGGCATGTCGTTCCAGATCAGCATGAAATTCCCCGGCGACACCTATCCGGCCGTCAGCCCGCTGGCGATCCAGTGGGGCTCCGACGGCGCCTATGTCTGGGCGGTCGCAGAACGGCAAGGCGAAGCGCGTCGCCGTGCGCATCATCCAGCGCAACACCGAGACGGTGCTGATCGACGCGCCGATCGTCAGCGGCGACATGGTGGTGACCGAGGGCACCCAGAGCGTGAGCGACGGCGGCGAGGTCCGCATCGCCGGCGAGGAACAGCGCGCCGCCGACGCTGACGGCTCATGACCGGCACCGTCAACGCCGCCAGCGAAACCGGCTTTACCGCCCTGTTCATCCGCCGGCCGGTCATGGCCTTCGTGCTCAACACGCTGATCGCGGTCGCCGGCCTTGCCGCCTTCTACGGCGTCGAGATCCGCGAACTGCCGGATGTCGACCGCGCCGTCATCACCGTCAGCACCGACTTCGAGGGTGCGGCCGCCGAAACCGTCGACCGCGAGCTGACCGATACGATCGAAGGCGCGGTCGCCCGCGTCTCCGGCGTCAAGTCGATCTCGTCGACCTCCTCCTTCGGCTCGCAGCCGCGTCACCATCGAGTTCAACGACGGCGTCGACCTCAATGTCGCCGCCTCCGACGTGCGCGACGCCGTCGGCCGCGTCGCCAACCAGATGCCGGACACCGCCGATCCGCCGCGCATCGTCAAGGCCGACGCCAATTCCGAACCGGTGATGCGGCTGGCCGTCACCTCCGACACCATGTCGGTGCAGGACATGACGGTGATCGTCCAGGACCAGATCGAGGACGAGCTTGCCGCGGTGCCCGGCGTCGCCGACGTCCAGGTCTACGGCGACCGCGACAAGATCTTCCGCATCGACGTCGACCAGAACAAGCTGGCCAGCCACGGCTTCACCGTCGCCGATCTGCGAACAGCGCTGGCCTCGGTCGCCTTCGATTCGCCGGCCGGCTCGATCACCACCACCAACCAGGACCTGATCGTGCGCACCACGGCGGACGTGACCACGCCCGAAGAGTTCGAGAACATCATCATCGGCGGCAAGACGCGCATCCGCGACGTCGCCACCGTCACGCTCGGCCCCGACATCGGCCAGACCACGTTGCGCTCGGACGGCAAGACCGGCATCGGCCTCGGCATCATCCGCCAGGCGGAATCGAACACGCTGGACATCTCCGACGGCGTCAGGGCGGCCGTCGCCAAGATCCAGGAGAACCTGCCCGAGGGCATGGCGATCAAGGTCACCAGCGACGACGCCGTCTTCGTCAACGGCGCCGTGCACGAGGTCGAGATCGCGCTGGCCCTGTCGGTCTCGATCGTGCTGATCGTCATCTACGTCTTCCTGCTCGACTGGCGCGCGACGCTCATTCCGGGCCTGTCCATGCCGGTGGCCATGATCGGCACCATCGCCGCGATCTATCTCGCCGGCTTCTCGATCAACATCCTGACCTTGCTGGCGCTGGTGCTGGCGACCGGCCTTGTCGTCGACGACGCCATCGTCGTGCTCGAAAACATCGTGCGCCGGCGCAACGAAGGCATGGGCCCGCGCGCCGCCGCCGTGCTCGGCGCGCAGGAGGTGTTCTTCGCCGTCATCGCCACGACGCTGACGCTGGTCGCCGTCTTCGTGCCGATCTCCTTCCTGCCCGGCCAGACCGGCGGCCTGTTCCGCGAATTCGGCTTCGTGCTCGCCATGTCGGTGCTTCTGTCCTGCGTGGTGGCGCTGACGCTCTGCCCGATGCTCGCCTCGCGCATGCTGACCAGCGCATCGCTCCACCATGAAGGCGGCAACGGCATCGGCGCCCGCATCGGCGGCGCGCTGAACGCGGCTCTACCGGCGCTGCCTGCATGCCTGCCTCGACGCGCCGTGGATCGTCGTGCTGGTCGCGGTGCTGTTCGCCGGCACCGCCTTCTGCCTGTTCGGCACCATCCGCCAGGAGCTGACGCCGAGCGAGGACCGCGCCGTCGTGCTGTTGCGCATCAACGCGCCGCAAGGCGTCAGCCTCGACTACACGACGCAGCAGATGCAGAAGATCGAGAAGCTGATCCAGCCGCTGCGCGATTCCGGCGAGATCGTCAGCACCTTCGAGAATGCCGGCCAGAACGGCTGCCTACAACTCCGGCTTCATGGTGATGACGCTGGCGCCGTGGGACCAGCGCGAGCGCAGCCAGCAGCGAGATCATGGCCGAGATCAGCCAGCTGACCCGGCAGGTGCCGAGCGTGCGCGTCTTCCCGGTGCAGCCCAACAGCCTCGGCATCCGCGGCGCCGGCAACGGCCTGCAATTCGCGCTGGTCGGCAATGACCGCAAGGCGCTGGGCGACGCGGCGGTCAAGATCATCGACGAGATGCAGCAAGGATCCGCGCTTCCAGCAGCCGCGGCTCTCCGTCGACCCGACGCAGCCGCAGCTTGCCGTCGCCATCGACCGCGAGCGCGCCTCCGACCTCGGCATCGACATCACCGGGCTTGCCAACACCATGCAGGCGATGCTCGACGGCAACGATGTCGGCGACGTCTACATCGCCGACCGCAGCTATGGCGTGAAGCTGGTCTCGACCACCAACCCGATCAACGATCCGACCGACCTGGAGAACATCTTCCTGAAGACGGCCGACGGCCGCTTCGTGCCGATGTCGACCATCGCCACGCTGACCGAGCGCGCCGTGCCGCCATCGCTGACGCGCGAGCAGCAGCAGCCGTCGGTGGCCATCACCTCGAACCTGCGCGGCAATTTCGCGCTCGGCGACGCGCTGCAGCCGCGCCGAGGAGATCGCCACGCCGCTGCTGCCGCCCGGCAGCCGCATCCTGCCGCTGGCCGAAGCCGCGACGCTGGGCGAAACCAACAGCGCCATGATCACCATCTTCGGCTTCGCGCTGGTCATCATCCTTCTGGTGCTGGCCGCGCAGTTCGAGAGCTTCGTCAGCGCCATCATCATCATGGCGACGGTGCCGCTCGGCCTTGCCTGCGCGATCTTCGCGCTGCTGCTCACCGGCACCAGCCTCAACGCCTACAGCCAGATCGGCCTGGTGCTGCTGGTCGGCGTCATGGCCAAGAACGGCATCCTGATCGTCGAGTTCGCCAACCAGTTGCGCGACCGCGGCTTCGGCGTGCGCGAGGCGATCGAGCAGGCCTCGAACATCCGCCTGCGCCCGGTGATGATGACGATGATCTGCACCGTGCTCGGCGGCGTGCCGCTGGTGCTGGCCGCGCGGCGCCGGCGCCGAGGCGCGCATCGCGCTCGGCTGGGTGATCGTCGGCGGGCTCGGCCTCGCCACCGTCTCGACGCTGTTCCTGACGCCGGTCGCCTATCTCCTGCTCGGCCGCTTCGTCACGCCGAAGACGCACGAGGAAGCAGGCGCGGCTGAAGCGCGAGATGGAGAGAGGCGGCCATACACGAACAGTCGAGCCGGCGCGAGATAGTCCTGCCCGCACCCTCAGGGCGAGGCGTCACGGCCTGATGAAACACCTTGCCGTTCGGCTTGGCCAGCTCCGCCGGAACCTTCGCCATCGCCTCGGCCAGTGGCACGCACCGCCGTCACATCGGTCGACCAGCGCCCGTCGGAAAAGCGCTTCTGTGCCTCCAGGATCGCCGGGCCGCGCTTGTCGCGGAACTGGCGCATCCATTCGCTCAGCCAGAAGCCTTCGATATGCTTGTGCTGGAAGATCAGCTGGCCGGGCTCGCGGATGACTGTCGCGTCGGCGTCGAGCCGGCCGTAGATGATCCAGCGCGAGCGCTTCGGCATGGCGTCGAAGATGACCGAGGCCAGCGGCCCGGTCACCGCATCGAGGAAGATGCGCGGCTGCTCGGCCTTGATCACCTCGCGCAGCGCAGCCTTGAAATCCGGCGCCTTCTCGTTGAGCACATGGGCCGCGCCGATTTCCTTCAACAGCGGGATCTGCTCGTCGCGGCGCACGGTGACGATCGGCCTGTAGCCCTCCTCCTTGGCGAGGCCCAGCGATCAGCTTGCAGAGCTGGCAGGCGCCGGCGGTCATGATGAAGGCTTTTTCGCCTTCCTGCTTGACGATGTCGAACATGGCGAGCGCGGTGAGCGGGTTGACGATCATCGCCGCGCCGTCCTCGTCGCGCACCGTGTCGAGCAGCGGGATGCAGACGGCCGCTTCGGCGACCGCGTATTCGGCCCAGGAGCCCCAATTGGTGACGCCGGTGGCGAAGGCGACGCGCTTGCCGACCAGGCTTTTGGGATAAGGCTCGTCGCCGCCGGCGACGACGGTGCCGACCCCCTCGAAGCCGGCCGGCTGGCCCTTGGCGCGCGGCTGGCCGTACTGGCCCTTGATGAAGGCGACGTCGGACGGGTTGATCGAGGCGAGGCTGACCTTGATCAGCACCTGCGTCGGTCCGGGCGCCGGCACCGCGATCTCGCCTGGCTCGAGATAGGGCTCCATCGCTTCCAGCGCGAAGCCGGAAGGCGTCCTGGTGTAGCCGTCGCCGACAAGCAGCAGTGCCTTCATCTCGGACGGAATGGCCATCGGAAAACTCCTTGCTTGCCGGCGGATATCAGTGGTGGTTGGCCGAACCGCGGCTCAGACCTTTTCCTGCGTGTATTTCTTCAGTTCGGTCCGCGCCACCTGCCGGCGATGCACGGCGTCCGGCCCGTCGGCCAGCCGCAGCGTCCTCAGATGCGTCCACGAGCGCGCCAGCGGCGTGTCCTGGCTGATGCCTTGCGCGCCGAACATCTGCACCGCCTCGTCGGTGACCTTGAGCGCGACGCGCGGCGCGATCACCTTGATCTGGCTGATCCAGGGAGCGGCGGCGCGGGCATCGCCCTGGTCGATCATCCACGCCGCCTTGAGGCAGAGCAGCCGGCCATCTCGATCTCCATGCGGCATTCGGCGATGATGTCGAAATTGGCGCCGAGCTTGGCCAGAGGCTGGCCGAAGGCCTCGCGCCGCACCGAGCGCTGGCACAGCATCTCCAGCGCCATCTCGGCCTGGCCGATGGCGCGCATGCAGTGGTGGATGCGGCCCGGCCCGAGCCGCCCTTGCGCGATCTCGAATCCCCTGCCCTCGCCGAGGATCAGGTTCGATGCCGGTACGCGCACATTGTCGAAGCTGAGATGCATGTGGCCGTGCGGCGCGTCATCGTCGCCATAGACCTGCATGGGCCGCAGCTTGGTCACGCCTTTCGTGTCCGACGGCACCAGGATCATCGAATGCCGGCGGTGCTGCGGCTCGTCGTCGCCGCCGGTCCTGACCATGACGATATAGATGGCGCAGCGCGGATCGCCGGCGCCCGATGCCCACCATTTCTCGCCGTTCAGCACATAGTCGTCGCCCTGCCGCTCGCAGCGCATCGATATGTTGGTGGCGTCGGAGGACGCGACATCCGGCTCGGTCATCAGATAGGCCGAGCGGATCTTGCCCTCGAGCAGCGGCTCCAGCCATTCCTTCTTGTGCTCGGCCGAACCGTAGCGCTCCAGCACCTCCATATTGCCGGTGTCGGGCGCCGAGCAGTTGAAGGTCTCGGCGCCGAGATGCGCCTTGCCCATTTCTTCGGCGAGATAGGCATATTCGACCGTGGAAAGCCCGTAGCCGCGCTCGGAACCGGTCAGCCAGAAATTCCACAGGCCGCGCTCTCTTGGCGGTTCTTCTTCAGCCCTTCGAGAATTTCCGTCTGGCGCGCGGTGTAGACCCAGCGGTCGCCGCCCTTGCCGACCTCGGCCAGAAATTCCTCGTCGAGCGGCATGATCTCGTCGCGCACCATCGCCGCGACGCGCGCGTGGATCGGCTTCAGCCGCTCGGTCATGCCGAGATTCATGTCCGCCATCGATCTCCGGCCCTCCAACGCGCATCCAGGCCCTTTACCCGTGGCAAGGATGACCGTACTTCGGGTAGCCTTGTCAACGCGAGCCCTTTCGCCCGGCCGCGAGACAGAGGCAGGCGGAGGAAATGCGATGAGCTATCTCGGACGAGCTGTTTTCGGTCGCCGGCAAGACCGCGCTGGTCACCGGCGCCGCGACCGGCATCGGCCGCATGGCGGCGACCGCTCTGGTCAAGGCCGGCGCCAGCGTGATGATCGCCTCGCGCAAGGGCGAGGATTGCGTCAAGGTCGCCGCCGAACTGAACGGGCTCGGCGCCTCGGGCCGCGCCGAGGGCTTTGCCGGCGATGTCTCCAGCGAAGCAGGCATTGCGGCTCTGGTCGCCGAGGTGAAGGCGCGCACGGAAAAACTGCACATCCTGGTCAACAATGCCGGCATCTCCTGGGGCGCGCTCGCTGGAGAGTTTTCCTTATTCGGCCTGGGCCAAGGTGCTCGGCGTCAACGTCACCGCCGTCTTCCACCTGACGCGCGAATTGCTGCCGCTGCTCGACGCCGCGGCCAGCGACGCCGATCCGGCAAGCGTGATCAATCTGGGTTCGGTGATGGGCACGCAGCCGCTGGCCGACGACGCCTATTCCTACACCGCCTCAAAAGCCGCCGTTCACCATCTGACGCGCACGCTGGCGATCGAGCTCGCGGCGCGGCGCATCACCGTCAACGCCTTCGCCCCCGGCCCCTTCCAGAGCCGGATGACCGCCTTTGCCACCGGCACCGAGGAACAGGCCAGACATGTCGGCAGCCATGTTCCGATCGGCCGTATCGGCGTGGCGGATGACATTGCGGCGCAACGCTTTATTTGTGCAGCCGTGCCGGCAGCTATGTTACCGGCGCCATCCTGCCGATCGACGGCGGGCAGTCGGTGCAGCATGGGCTGACACTGTTCAAGGAATGACATGTCGGCCGGAGAAGCCGGCGGCGAAGTGGAGGACATCAGCGTGGAACCGATCAGTCTCGATGTGCTTCTGGCCAGCGTCGGCAAGGAAGTCGGCGTGTCGCCGTGGCGCGTGGTCACGCAGACGCATGATCGACCAGTTCGCCGACGCCACCGACGACCACCAGTTCATCCATTGCGACCCCGAGCGCGCCAGGCTGCGAGACGCCGTTCGGCGGCACCATCGCGCACGGCTTCCTGTCGCTGTCGCTGCTCTCGGCGATGACCTTCGAGACCATGCCGCCGCTGGAAAACAGCAAGATGGGCGTCAACCACGGCTTCGATTCGCTGCGCTTCCTGGCGCCGGTGAAGACCGGCTCGCGCATCCGCACCCGTTTCGTGCTGGCCGACGTCAAGGTCCGGCCCTCGGGCTGGGTGCAGACGGCGCATGACGTGACCATCGAGATCGAGGGCTCGAAGAAGCCGGCGCTGACCGCGCGCTGGCTGACGCTGACGCTGATCGAGCGTGAGCCGGAGACCGCATGAGCGGCGACGCCAACGCGATCGATCAGGCAGCGCTTGCGCCTTATCTCGAGGCGCACATCCCGGGCTTCGCCGGGCTTGCGCGCGATCGAGAAATTCAAATCCGGCCAATCGAACCCGACCTATCTCTTGACGGCGGCAAGCGGCCGCTATGTGCTGCGCGCCAAGCCGCCGGGCCAGTTGCTGAAATCCGCGCATCAGGTCGACCGCGAATTCCGGGTGATGCAGGCGCTTGCCGGAACAGCCGTGCCGGTGCCCGCCATGCTGCATCTGTCCGGTGAGGACTCGCCGATCGGCCGCATGTTCTATGTCATGGAGTTCCTCGACGGCCGCATCTTCTGGGATCCGGCCGTGCCGGAAGCCTCGGCAACGAGGAGCGCGCGGCGATCTACGACGCCATGAACGCCACGCTGGCCGCACTGCACGACGTCGATGTCGAAGCGGTCGGGCTCGGCGATTTCGGCAAACCCGGCAATTATTTCGAACGCCAGCTCGCCCGCTGGACCAGCCAGTACCGCGCCTCGGAAACCGGCACGGTCGCCGACATGGACCGGCTGATCGCCTGGCTGGAGACGCATATGCCGGCCGATGACGGCCGTGTCTCGCTGGTGCATGGCGACTATCGGCTGGACAACATGATCTTCGCAGCCGGCGAGCCCAAGGTTCTGGCGGTGCTCGACTGGGAACTGTCGACGCTCGGCCACCCCTTCGCCGACCTCGCCTATCAGTGCATGCAATGGCGCCTGCCGCATGCCTCGGGTTTTCGCGGCCTCGGCGGCATCGACCGCGCCGACGCTCGGCCTGCCGTCCGAGGAGGCCTATGTCGCCGCCTATTGCCGGCGGCGCGGGCTCGCCGGCATCGGCAACTGGAGCTTCTTCCTCGCTTTCTCCTTCTTCCGGCTGGCGGCAATCTGCCAGGGCGTCTACCGGCGCGC
The DNA here is from genome assembly GCA_963788955.1 of uncultured Alphaproteobacteria bacterium. GTDB lineage: Bacteria > Pseudomonadota > Alphaproteobacteria > Rhizobiales > Rhizobiaceae > Mesorhizobium. The sequence continues at coordinate 86,909 of CAWBIN010000023.1, forward strand.
GCTGGACGGCAACGCCTCCAATCCGGAAAAGGCGAGAACCTATGGCGAAGCGGTCAAGCTGCTGGCCGGCCTGGCGGTGAGATTGATCGACAAGAAGACCTGAAAATCGGGAGAGCTGAGCGATGGGCCGTTTTGACGGAGCGACGGTGCTGATCACGGGCGCTGCCGGCGGCCTCGGCCGCGGCGCGGCAAAGGGCTTTGCCGCCGAAGGCGCGCGGCTGGTGCTGTCGGACATCTGGACGAAAAGGCGCTGGCCGACCTTTGCCGGACGCTGGAGGCCGAGACGGCGATCCTTGCCGGCAACATCGCCGACGAAAAACTGTCGGAGGATCTGGTGACACTGGCGACGGAAAGATTCGGCCGGCTGGATGTCGCCATCAACAATGCCGGCATCGTCCACAGCTTCGTGCGCCTGCCGCAGGTGGCATCCGACGAGGCGCGCCGCGTGCTGGAGATCGACCTGCTCGGCGTTTTCTTCGCCATGAAGCACCAGATCCCGCTGATGGAGCGGCAGTTCAAACGGAGCGGCAAGGGCGGCACGATCGTCAACATCGCCTCCGTCGCCGGGCTTGGTCGGCGCGCCGAAACTGTCGGTCTATGCCGCCGCCAAGCATGGCGTCGTCGGGCTGACCAGGTCGGCGGCCGCCGAATACGCCACCAAGGGCATACGCATCAATGCCGTCTGCCCGGCCCATACGCGCACGGCCATGGTCGACGGCTTCGTGCGCGGCAGCGGCGCGCCGGAAGCCGAGGCGCTGGCCGAGCTGACGCGCGGCGTGCCGATGAAGCGGGTGGCCGAAGTCGACGAGGTCGTCACCGCCATCCTGTTTGCCGCTGACCCCGCCAACTCCTTCATGACCGGCCATACGCTCGCCGTCGATGGCGGCATTGGCGCGATCTGACGTAACGCCGGGGAACCAAACCCGCCCTTGTCGGTTTTCGTACAGCGTATATAATTTAGTCAGGCAACCACCACATGAAGGCAGACAGGAATTGCCGCTGAGCGTCCAGAACCGCCGCGAAAGACAGAAAGGCCGAACTGCGCTCCGAACTGGTCGAGGCGGCGCACAAGCTTGTGCAGGAAGAAGGCTATGAAGGCCTGACCATCCGCAAGCTGGCCAAGCGCGTCGGCTATGCACCGATGTCGGTCTATTCCTATTTCGCCGACAAGCAGGACATCCTCTTCGCATTGGCCGAGGATGCGTTCGAGACACTTGCCCGCCGCATCGAGGAGCATCCGTCCGACGATCCGATCGAGGCATTGCAGGCGGTGATGACCGAGTACGCCGCCTTCGGCCTCGGCAATCCCAACGAATACCGCACCGTCTTCATGACCGAAAAGACCAAGCTGCCGGAAGGCAGAGTCCTACGAGGAGATGGAAGAGAGCAACCCGGCGATGAAGGCGCTGATCAGCAGGGTCGAGGCCTGCGTCGCCGCCGGCAAGCTCAAGGGCGATCCGCGCGCCATCGCCACCATGCTGTGGGCGGTCGGCCACGGCACGATCTCGCTGCTGATCACCTTTCCGTTCTACCCCTTCGGCGACCCGCAGGCTTTCGTGAAGCGGATGTGCGATTTCACTCTGGCCACGCTGTCGACACAGGACGTGCCGCCGCTGACCGAGACTCCGGTCAACTGCTGACAGGCCTGCGTCCAACATCGTTTGCTCCAGCCAGCGTCTGGAGCATGATCCAGAAAAGTGGAATTCGGTTTTGCGGCGCTGAGCTTCGGTTCGGAAAAGATCACGTTCAAACAAAGAGATAGAAGTCCATCCCGATTTCATCGGGATGGGACCAAGCTCTGCCTATGCCTTGCGGCATTTTGGCATTTTAAAAAAATATGATCGTACATGTACGTTTTCTGACTTGAAGTCCCGATCTCCGGACGTATATGTACATCGTATCGTACATGTACGAAAGAAATTAACCGATGGAGACAAACCATGAAAAAGACACTCCTCACCCTCGCAGCCGTGCTGGCGTTTTCCGGTCGGCCTTCGCCGGCTCCACCCATCCGACCAAGCAGGCGCCGGCTACGGCCTGCGTCCATACCAAGACCAATGTGAAGCTCGATTGCGGCACGACCGGCTCGGTCGAAAAGACCGGCGCGACCAAGACCGACGCCGCCAAGGGCCCGCGTCTCGGCATCGAGATCAACCCCTGGATCGTGCCCAGCACGTTCTGAGGTTTGATACCGCTGCGGCGGCGCTCGACCCCCCAAGGTCGACGACGCCGTGGCGGCTCAAATATGCGGATGACAGTAAGGCGCGGCAGGAGAACCTGGCCGCCCGTTTTCATGTCAGGCGCTGCCCTGCCGAATTACTTCTTGCGCTGTTTTCGCCCGACCACAGTCTTGGCCTTGCCGGGTCTTGCGGGAGCGCCGGAGATGGAGGTCGAGGTGATCGACACCGGGTCGCTGGCCGGGAACGTGTCCTCGAGACCTTCCTCGAGTTCCTCTTCCGCGCTCACCTCGTGATCTCGTTCGCGTTCGAGCGAACGGACGGCAGCAGTCTTCCTGGCCGACTTCGGCGCGGATTTCGGCGGCATCGGCATTCTCCCTCGGCCTGCGGAAGCAGAACGAGCCTGCGCGGCAAACGTTCCTGACTGCGCTACGCTGCCGCGTCGCTCGCTGCTTCCGACAGGAAAGTAAAGACATAGTCCGAGAACGAACGCCAGCATTCGACCCGGAAGGCGTCTGGTCCGCGTGCGCAGCAGCACGATCTCGGACTTGCCCAGGATGGTGCGCGAAGCAGCGCCCACCGGAAAGACTTCAAGCGACAGGTCCTGCGGGCAGCCGCCATTGATCGCCGCGGCGGCGGCCGGACCGGTGACGGCGAAGGCGACATTGCGGTGCGAGATGCCGACCGCCGAATGCAGCGCGGTCACCTTGGCGCAATCGGCGAGCGGGTCTTTTCCAGCCTCGTCGATGACCAGCCATTCGTCCGGCCCGAGCCACAGCGCCGTGCGGCCGGCCTTCGTCGCCGAAGTCTTCGGCTTTGTCGGCAAGGTCACGCCAAGCGCCTTCGAAAGCGCTGCCAACGGAAGCCTCCGGCGCGCGCAGCGAAATGCGCTCGGCCGGCGGCAGGATTTCGAGCTTGACGCCCGTTGCCGACACGCTGCGCCCGGCGAGCGCCGGACGGCGCTCGGCCGTGGACGACATTGCGGATGCATTGGTTTTTGCGGCAGCCTTAGCCATTGAGGCGCTCTCCCTTCTCGTCGAAGAACACCATGCCGGTGACCTCCACTTCGATCACCCCGTTCGGCATCGGCACGTACAGCGTCTCGCCCATGCGGTCGCGGCCGCCGGCGACCAGCGCCAGCGCGATCGAGCGGCCGCAATTTTCCGACCAGTAGCTCGAGGTGACATGGCCGATCATCTTCATCGGGATCGCCTGCTTCGGGTCGGCGACGATCTGCGCGCCTTCCTCCAGCACCACTTTCGGATCCTTGGTCTTCAGGCCGACAAGCTGCTTGCGGCCCTTGGCGACCAGATCCGGCCGCGTCAAGCCGCGAATGCCGACGAAATCGGTCTTCTTCTTGCCGACCGCCCAGTCGAGCCCGGCATCGTTCGGCGTCACCGTGCCGTCGGTGTCCTGGCCGACGATGATGTAGCCCTTTTCGGCGCGCAGCACGTGCATCGCCTCGGTGCCGTAGGCGACGGCGCCATGCTTCTGGCCCTCGGCCCACAGCGCTTCCCAGACCGCCTGGCCGTAATCGGCCGGCACGTTGACCTCGAAGCCGCGCTCGCCGGTGAACGACATGCGGAACAGCCTGGTCGGCACGCCGCAGATCTTGCCTTCGCGCACCGACATATGCGGCAGCGCCTCGTCCGACATGTCGATGCCTTCGACCAGCGGCGCGATGATGTCGCGCGACTTCGGTCCCTGCACGGCAATCACCGCCCATTGCTCGGTGATCGAGGTCAGCCAGACATTGAGATGCGGGAACTCGGTCTGGAGATAGTCTTCCATATGGTTCATGACGCGCGGCGCGCCGCCGGTCGTCGTCGTCACATGGAAACGGTCCGGCGCCAGCCGGCCGACGACGCCGTCATCATAGATGAAGCCGTCCTCGCGCAGCATGATGCCATAGCGGCAGCGGCCGGGCTCCAGCTTCTCCCACGGATTGGTGTAGAGCAGCTCCATGAACTTCGCCGCATCCGGCCCGACCACCTCGATCTTGCCGAGCGTCGAGGCATCGAACAGGCCGGCCGTCGTTGCGCACGCGCGACGCATTCGCGGTCGACGGCGGCATGCATGTCCTCGCCGCCCTTCGGGAAATACCAGGCGCGCTTCCACTGGCCGACATCCTCGAACACGGCACCTTGGCGCTTCGGCCCAGGGATGGATCGCGGTCTTGCGCGTCGGATCGAACAGCGGACCCGCGCGCGTGGCCGACGATCGCGCCGAAGGTGACCGGCGTATAGGGCGCGCGGAATGTGGTGAGGCCGACCTCCGGGATCGGCTTGCCCAGCGTCTCGGCGGCAATCGCCAGGCCATGCATGTTGGAGGTCTTGCCCTGGTCGGTCGCCATGCCGTTGGTGGTGAAGCGCTTGACGTGCTCGATCGAGCGCATGCCTTCATGCACCGCCTGGCGGATGTCCTTGGCGGTGACGTCGTTCTGGAAATCGACGAAGGCCTTGACCGTCGTATCCGGCCCGGCGCCAGGCGCCGCACCCAGCATGCCGCGCGACCAGCTCTCGCCGGCATCGACCTTCGGCTTCGTACCCTTGGCGGCTTTGGCGCCGGCATCCTTCGCCGCCTTGGCGCCGGCCGCATAGGCCTCGTCGATCGTCGCCGCCAGCCCGTCAGTGCCGTTGCAGGCGCCGACCGAGACGCAATCCTGCGCATAGGTGCCGGGCACGAAGCGCTTGGTCTCGTCGTTGAAGGCGACCTTGCCGCGCGACTGCGAGAACAGATGCACCGACGGCGTCCAGCCGGCCGACATCAGGATCGCGTCGACCGGAATGGTGCGCTCGCCGCCGCCATTCTTCGGCTGCACGGTCATCGAGGTCACCCGCAATTTGCCGCCGGCGCGGATCACCGCGCGGCCGAAATTGATCTCGATGCCGAGTGCCCTCGCCTCGTCGATCACCGGCCCGGTCGGATTGTCGCGCAGGTCGACGATCGCCGCGATGTTGACGCCGGCCTTCTTCAGGTCGATCGCCGCCGCATAGGCGGAATCATTGGCGGTATAGACGCCGACATTCTTGCCGACGGCAACGCCGTAATGGTTGAGATAGGTGCGCGCGGCCGAGGCCAGCATGATGCCGGGACGGTCATTGTCGGCAAACACCATGTGGCGCTCGATGGCGCCGGTCGCCAGCACCACGCGCTTGGCGCGGACCTGCCACAGCCGCTCGCGCGGCAGGTCGCGGCCGGGGTTTTGCAGATGGTCGCTGACGCGCTCGACCAGGCCGACGAAATTCTGCGCGTAGTAGCCGAACGCCGTCGTGCGCGACAGCACGCGGACATTGTCCATGGCCTTGAGCTTGGCGATCGCACGCTTGCGCCCAGGCAAAGCCGTCCTGGCCATCGATCTTCGCGCCGGTCTCGAAGCGCAGGCTGCCGCCGAAATCCGCCTGCTCGTCGGCGAGGATGACGCGCGCGCCGGTTTCGGCTGCGGCAAGCGCCGCCGCGATGCCGGCCGCACCGCCGCCCAGCACCAGCACGTCGCAATGCGCGAAGCGCGACGAATAATGGTCGGGATCGGGCTGGTCCGGCGAAACGCCGAGGCCGGCCGCGGCGCGGATCTTCGGCTCGTAGAGGCTTTTCCACGCCGCCTTCGGCCACATGAAGGTCTTGTAGTAGAAGCCGGCCGAAAAGAGCGGCGAGGCGATGTCGTTGACCGCGCCGACGTCGAAGGCGAGCGACGGCCAGCGGTTCTGCGACTGCGCGGCCAGCCCGTCATAGAGCTCCTGCACGGTGGCGCGCACATTCGGCGTCTTGCGCGCCGCGTCGCGCTCGATCTGGACCAGCGCATTGGGCTCTTCCGCGCCGGCGGACAGGAAGCCGCGCGGACGGTGGTATTTGAACGAGCGGCCGACGAGATGGACGCCATTGGCGAGCAAGCGCCGAGGCCAGCGTGTCGCCCTCGATGCCGGCATAGGACTGGCCGTCGAAGCTGAAGCGCGCCGTCTTCGCCTGGCTTGAGGCGCCCGGCGCCGGGAATGCGGAACGCGCCGCTCATTTGGCAACCGCTTCGTTGGCAGCTTCGCGACGGCTTCGGCTCGCCGGCCTTGTAGGTCATGACGAACTTGTCGGTGACGGTGTCGCGCACCGCGTTGAAGAAGCGCGCGCAGCCATGCATGTGCCGCCAGCGCTCGTAGATGATGCCCTTGGGGTTCGAGCGGATGAAGAAGAACTTTTCGAAGTCGTCGTCGCTCTCGCCGGCCATGTTGGCCGAGCGCGCGATATGCGCCTCGCCGGCGTTGCGGAACTCGAGCTCCGGGCGCTCTTCCTCGCAATAGGGGCAGCGGATGAGAAGCATTGTCGTTCCTACAATTCGCCGTGGCCGACATGGCGCCGGCGGTTGGTCGCAAAGCTCTGGCCCATCGCGAAAGGCGCGACTGCCGATGCGCTCCTCGACGCTCGGCGGGCGAAACAGCTCGCGATCGCCATATTGCCGATGTGAGCTGACGGATCGGTCGTACGATGACGCGCGCGGCTGGAATGTCTCTCGTCGAGATCGGAGGCCTGTTCGAAGAAGACGACCTTTGGCCGCCGCTCCAGCGCAGGCCAGCATGCCGGCGTCGACGAAAACGGCCATCCGGTCTCGTTTCGGCGCGGCTGATCGGCTGCGGCGCACCTCTTCGCTGACGGAAATGAAACAGGTCCTGCTCGCCAGCGAGCATCAGCGGCACTGCGACAGCCATCTCGGCCATCATCAGTGCGCCACCGCCGCCGCCGCCGCCTCGTCGATCAGGCGGCCGGTGCGGAAGCGCTCGATGGTGAAGGGCGCGTTGATCGGGTGCGGATCGTCCTTGGCGATGGTGTGGGCAAAGACATGGCCCGAACCCGGCGTCGCCTTGAAGCCGCCCGTGCCCCAGCCGCAATTGACGTAGAGGCCGGGCACCGGCGTCTTGGCCAGGATCGGCGAGCGGTCCGGCGTCACGTCGACAATGCCGCCCCACGAACGCAGCATCTTCATGCGCGTGAAGATCGGGAACATCTCGCAGATGGCGTCGAGCGTGTGCTGCAAGATGTGCAGGCCGCCGGTCTGCGAATAGGAGACATACTGGTCGGTGCCGGCGCCGATCACCAGCTCGCCCTTGTCGGACTGCGAGATATAGGCGTGCACCGTGTTCGACATCACCACGCACGGCACCACCGGCTTGACCGGCTCCGACACCAGCGCCTGCAGCGGATAGCTTTCCAGCGGCATGCGCACGCCGGCCATGTTCATGATCACCGAGGAATGGCCGGCCGCCACCACGCCGACCTTCTTGGCGCCGATGAAGCCGCGCGTCGTGTCGACGCCCATGACCGCGCCATTCGGCCGCGCGCTTGACGCCGGTGACCTCGCAATTCTGGATGATGTGGACGCCGCGCGCCGAAGCGCCGCGCGCATAGCCCCAGGCGACCGCATCGTGGCGCGCCGTGCCGCCGCGCCGCTGCAAGGCAGCACCCACCACCGGATAGCGCGCCTGCTTGGAAATGTTGAGCGGCGGGCAGAATTCCTTCGCCTGCTCCGGCGTCAGCCATTCATTGTCGATGCCGTTCAGCCGGTTGGCATGGACATGGCGCTTCAGCACCTGGATGTCGTGCACATTGTGCGCCAGCATCATGACGCCGCGCGCCGAATACATGACGTTGTAGTTGAGCTCCTGGCAGAGCCCGTCCCACAGCTTCAGCGCATGGTCGTAGATGCCGGCGCTCTCGTCATAGAGATAGTTGGAGCGGATGATGGTGGTGTTGCGGCCGGTGTTGCCGCCGCCGAGCCAGCCCTTTTCCAGCACCGCGACATTGGTGATGCCGTGCACCGTGGCGAGATAATAGGCGGTGGCCAGGCCATGGCCGCCGGCGCCGACGATGATGACGTCGTATTCCTTCTTCGGCTCGGGCGAGGACCATTGCTCCTCCCAGCCCTTGTGGCCGCGCATGGCCTCGCGGGCGATGGCGAATACCGAATATTTCTTCAACGTTCCAGCCTCGCAGATGGCGGCCGGGCCATGCAATCGGCCCCGGCGCGCGAGGTGTATCACTAGCGAAACAGCGCTTGCCACCCTTGCGCTGTTTGCGACGGCGCTTGCCGTTTTGCGCCGTGGCGGAAAAGACGCTTCTGATACGACCGATCGGCCCGCGTTGCGCAGTGCCCATTGCAGCTTTCGGGTGGCCCCGACCAGCCGCATTTGCGACCAAGCATCCGATTGCCGGCGCAGCTGGCGCGAAGAAAAGGATGCAAAAAATGTTCGCACTCACCAACAAGGTCGCCATCGTCACCGGCGCCAGTTCCGGCATCGGCCGCGCCACGGCAAAACTCTTTGCCGAGGAAGGCGCCAAGGTCGTGGTCGCGGCCCGCCGTCAGGCGGAGCTCGATGCGCTTGGTCGCCGAAATCGAGGATGCCGACGGCACGGCCGTGGCGCTTGCCGGCGACGTCCGGGACGAGGCCTATGCGAAAGCGCTTGTCGATCTGGCGTCGGAAAGCTTCGGCGGGCTCGACATCGCCTTCAACAATGTCGGCGCCGTCGGCCAGATGGGTCCGATTTCGGAACTGTCGCTGGAGGGATGGCGCGAGACGCTCGATACCAACCTGCACCAGCGCGTTTCTCGGCGCGAAATACCAGGTGCCGGCGATGGTCGAGCGCGGCGGCGGCTCGCTGATCTTCACCTCGACCTTTGTCGGCCACACCGTCGGCATGCCCGGCATGACCAGCTATGCCGCGAGCAAGGCCGGCCTGATCGGGTTGACGCAGGTGCTTGCCGCCGAATACGGCCCGAAGGCCATGCGCGTCAACGCGCTGCTGCCGGGCGGCACCGACACGCCCGCGGCGACAATGCAGGACGCCGGAAGTCGCGGGCATTCGTCGAAGACCTGCATGCGTTGAAGCGTGTTGCGCGAGCCCGAGGAGATCGCCCGCTCGGCGCTCTATCCTGGCCTCCGACGCGTCGAGCTTCACCACCGGAACCGGCGCTGTTTGCCGATGGCGGCGTCTCGATCAACCGGACGTGAAGCATTTTCGCGGTCGAACAGCGCACTGTCGTCGCCGCAAGCGCTGGAATCCGGTCTTGCTTTTTCCGCGCGATTTGGCGATTCCGTTTCCCTGTCGAAAACAGGCCGGGAACCATGCTGCTGATCAGAACCTATGTCGCCCAGAGCGCAATCGAAGGCGTCGGCGTGTTCGCCGCCGAGCCGATCAGCAAGGGCGCCTCGATCTGGCGCCTCGATCCGGATTTCGACCGGCTGATCCCGATGGAGAAATACGAGGCGGCACCCGCCGCACCTCAAGGAATTGCTCGACCGCTATGCCTATCCAAGCCCCGACCGTCCCGGCTTCATGGTCTATGAAGTCGACAATGGCCGCTTCATGAACCACGCCGAAAGGCCGAACACGGATTTCTCGCGCTATGGCGGCGCGACCGCGACCCGCGACATCGCCGCCGGCGAGGAGATAACCTGCGACTACGGCGAGTTCTTCGAAGGTTTCGAGCAGCTCCATCTGGCCACTGCCTTAGGTTGACAACCCAATCTCGGCGGCGACCGACCGCAGTTTGGCCGGCACAGCCTCATTTCGGCTGTGGACAGCGCGGCCTGATTCTGCTATCAGCCGCCACAATTCGTGGTGTAACTCGCCGCGGAGGCATCGTGGCTATGGCCGCTTGCCTGTTGATATCAAACCCGAAAGACAGGATTGCCCGTGCAGGTACTCGTCCGCGACAACAATGTTGATCAGGCGCTTCGCGCGCTGAAGAAAAAGATGCAGCGCGAAGGCATTTTCCGCGAAATGAAGATGCGCGGACATTACGAGAAGCCTTCCGAGAAGCGCGCCCGTGAAAAGGCTGAGGCCGTTCGCCGCGCCCGCAAGCTGGCCCGCAAGCGCGCCCAGCGCGAAGGCCTGCTGCCGATGACGCCGCGCCCGGTTGCTGCCGGCGCTGCCGGTGCAGGCGCGTCCGCGCCGCCGCTGATCTACCGCCAATTTTTCGTCCTTTTCGAAGGATACCCAAGGTGGCGCGATGCGGAATCGCCGCCACCTTTTTGTTTAGAGTGACGTGCGTCCACCTGGACGCACAAAGTTCGCTCTAGCACTTGCGACAATTTCGACCCGGTTCGGAGAGGGAACGGACCTGACGGCGCGGCGGCAGTGAGGACAGAGCAGACATGAACGCAATTTCCGTGGAGCGCAGAACCGCATTGCGCGGCTTCGCCCTGACGGCAGCCCTGCTTTCCGGCTTGGCGCTTGCCGGCTGCCAGACGGCCCCGACCGGCGAATTCAACAACATCGACAAGGCGCAAGGCTCGACCGAGAACATCTCCTCGCTGTCGGCCGTGATCCAGCGCAATCCCCAGGATCCGGAAGCCTACAATGTGCGCGGCTCGGCCTATGGCCGTGGCGGCCAGTATCAGGCGGCTCTGAAGGATTTCGACACCGCCATCCAGCTCAATCCGAATTTCTACCAGGCCTATTCGAACCGCGCCTTGATCCAGCGCTTCCTCGGCAACCAGGAAGCCGCGCTCGCCGACTACAACCGTTCGATCCAGATCAATTCGAACTATGACGCCGCCTATATCGGCCGCGGCAACCTCTATCGCAAGGCCGGCCGCACCACCGAGGCCTTCAACGATTTCCAGAAGGCGATCCAGCTCGATACGACCGATGCGCGCGCCTATCACAATCGCGGCCTGATCTATCAGAGCCAGGGCCAGCACAAATTCGCCATCGAGGATTTCTCGACCGCCATCTCGCTGGCCCCGGACGCCGCCGAGCCCTACAACGGCCGCGGCCTTTCCTATCTCGCCATGAACGACGAGGACAACGCCTTCTCCGACTTCAACATGGCCATCAAGCTCGACGGCAAGAACGCCGAGGCCTGGGCCAACCAGGCGCTGATCTACGAGCGGCGCGGCGACAAGGTCGAGGCCTCCAAGTCGTACCGCGAGGCGGTCCATCTCGATCCGACCTACCAGCCGGCCAAGGACGGTCTGTCCCGCACCTCAAGCGCCACCGCCAGCTAACCGGCAACAAGCAGCGTCCGACCTTGAGCTCGTACGGGCTCAAGGCACCGTTTCGCCACGCGTCGCCATCGCCCCGATAACGGCACATTAACTCTTGCCATGTTCGCGCCAAGTTTTCGGCGGAACGCTCCGCGCACCTCGATCGTTAATCGAGGCTTGCGAAGTTTGCGAAAGGACCTTCCCGATGATCAAGATACTTGTTTGTGCCTCAGCGCTGGCCGCCACGGTCCTCGCCTCTCCCGTCAGCGCCGGCGCGCTCCGGCTCGGCACGCTCGATTGCACCATCGACGGCGGCGTCGGCTATGTCATCACGTCAAACAAGGGCGTGTCCTGCACCTTCCGTCCCTATAATCACGGGCCGTCCGAGCGGTACACCGGGATGATCTCGAAGCTCGGCGTCGATATCGGCCAGACGCATCAGGGCCAGTTGGTATGGGCGGTTCTGGCAGCCACCCGCAGCCATGACGAGGGCGACCTCGCCGGCAGCTATTACGGCGTCAATGCCGAGGCCAGCGTCGTGACAGGCGGCGGCGCCAATCTCCTGGTCGGCGGGCTGGACGGCGCCTTCATGCTGGAGCCGCTCAGCGTCCAGGCGCAGACCGGCGTCAATCTGGCGGTAGCCGTGGCCTCGCTTCAGCTGATCCACTCGTTCAAATAAGCGCATTTGATCCCTCTACGTGCGGCGCGGAACAGGATACTGTTTCCGCGCCGCATGCTTTTTTGGGGGATCGCCTTGCACAAAACCATCATCGCCGTCGCCGTGATCGCGGCCGCGCTTACGGGACAGGCTCACGCCCGGGACCAAGGCATCGAACTCGGCACACTGGAATGCGCCATTGGCGGCGGCACCGGCTTCATTTTCGGCTCGAGCAAGGATCTGAGCTGCACCTTCACCCCCGCCGACAAGACGCTTCGCGCCGGAAGCCTATTTCGGCGCCGTCAACAAATACGGGCTGGACATCGGCACCACCAAGCAGAGCGTGATGCAGTGGCTGGTGCTGACGCCGCTGAAGAACATCTATGCGCCCGGCGCGCTGGCCGGCGATTACATCGGCGCCAGCGCCGAAGTGACAGCGACGGTCGGCGCCGGCGCCAATCTCCTCGTCGGCGGCTCCTCGCAGGCCTTCACGCTGCAGCCGCTCAGTCTGCAGACGCAGACCGGCATCAACATCGCCATCGGCGTCAGCCAGTTCCAGCTGCGCAGTACCGCGAACTGACTGTCCGCAGCTTGGCAGCGCAAGCGTCTCAAAAACCGCTTGAGCTCAACCGCGGTTGAGGTTCTACAAGCGCTTCCCGACGGGCGGCGCATCGTTTTCGACGCATGCTGCGACCCTTTCAATGGCCGGCACGTCGGGAGAATGATGTGAGCAGTGAAACCAGCAACAGGGTCGATTGGCAGGCGCTGTGGGCGAGCGGCGACCTGGCGCGTTTCTGCTTCATCAACCTCGGCATCCTGCTCTACGCCACCAACGAGACGATGGTGGCGACGGTGATGCCGGCCATGGTCGGCGAACTGGACGGCGTGCAGCTGGTCGGCTGGTCGCTGGCGATCTACGAGCTTGGCGCCATCGTCGCCGGAGCCGCCGCCGGCCGGCTCGTCAGCTATGTCCCGCTGCGCACCAACATGGTGATCGCCGCCTTGCTCTACGCGACGGGCGCGCTGGTCAGCGCCATAGCCCCATCCATGCCCCAGTTTCTCGCCGGGCGGCTGATCGAAGGATTGGGCGGCGGCGCGCTCGTGTCGCTGGCCTTCGTGTCGGTCGAGCGGCTGTTCCCACGCAACATCTGGCCGCAGCTTTTTGGCATCCTGTCGGCGATCTGGGGTATCGCCGCCTTCAGCGGGCCGATGATCGGCGCGATCATGACCGAGCTTTTGTCCTGGCGCTGGGCCTTCGGCATCTTCACCCTGGGCGGGATCGCGCTCGCGCTGGCGAGCTTCATCGTGCTCAACACGCCGGAGGCGACCCGGCCGCAGGCAGCCGGCGGCACGGCGCCGCCCTTCCCCTATGCCGCGCTTGGTTGCCTCGCCGTCAGCGTCGTGCTGATCGCCATGGCGGGCGTCGACATCGCCCTGCTGCGCTCGTCGCTGCTGCTTGGCTTCGGCCTGATCGGCCTGGCGCTGTTCTTCTTCGTCGACGCGCTGAAGCCGCGATCGCGGCTGTTCCCGGCCAGGCTGTTCTCATGGCGCTCGCCGGTCGGCAGCGGCATGACCATGGTCGCCGCCTTTTCGGTGGCGACCATCTCCTTTGGCGTCTACGGACCGCTGCTCCTGACCAGCCTGCACGACATACCGATCCTGACCACAGGCTACATCATCGCCGCCGAATCGATCGCCTGGTCGATCCTGTCGATCCTCGTCGCCAACGCACCGCAGGAACGCGAACGGCAGATCATCGTCGTCGGCGCGCTGATGATCGCCTGCGGCATTGCCGGCTTCGCCTATACGATCCCGGCGGGTTCGATTCCGCTGATCCTGCTCTGCGCCCTGCTGCAAGGCGGCGGCTTCGGCGTCGCCTGGCCGTTCCTGACCCGCGTCATCGTCGCCTCGGCCCGGGACGGCGAGCAGACCATCGCGTCGGCCGCGGTGCCGACCATGCAGCGCATCGGCTATGCGGTGGGCGCTGCCGTGGCCGGCATCATCGCCAATGCCAGCGGCTTTTCGGAAGGGTTGAACCGCGAGGCGGCGGCCAGTGTCGCCAGCTGGCTGTTCCTCGCCTTCGTGCCGCTCGGCATTGTCGGATGCGTGGCGGCCTTGAGGATCGCGGTACCGGAGACCCCTCTGGAGAAGACTGCCGCCTGATCGAGACCTCAGACCACAATGGTTTTCAGGCGTTCGGCGATCAAGGCGGCGAGCCGCGCCGCCACCTCGTCCTTGTCCATCTCAGGCCATTCCTCGACGCCGGTTTTGGAGACGATCCGCACCTTGTTGCGGTCGCCGCCCATCACTCCCGAAGGGCCGACGCCGCTTTCATGCGAGACGTCGTTGGCGACGATGAAATCGGCGCCCTTCTTCCGGAGCTTGGCCTCGGCGTTGCTGACGAGGTCCTGCGTCTCGGCGGCGAAGCCGACGACAAGCCCCGGCCGCTGCTTGTGATGGCCGACGCCGGCAAGGATGTCAGGATTTTCGACCATCTGCAGCGCCGGCGGTCCCTCGCCCGCCACCTTCTTGATCTTCTCGCCGGCGGCACTGGCGGTGCGCCAGTCGGCGACTGCGGCAACGAACACCGCAGCGTCGGCCGGCAAAAGCTGCTCGACCGCCTCCTTCATCTCGGCCGCAGTCTCGACATGCACCGTCGTGACGCCGGCCGGATCGGCGATACTGACCGGTCCGGAGACCAGGCGCACGTCGGCGCCAAGCCTCGCCAGCGCAGCCGCGATGGCGTGGCCCTGCTTGCCGGACGAGCGGTTGGCGATGTAGCGCACCGGATCGATCGGCTCATGCGTCGGCCCGGAGGTGACGATGATCCTGCGGCCGGCAAGCGGCTTCGGCCTGGTGTCGAGCAGCGCCTCGATGGCCGCGACGATCTCCAGCGGCTCGGCCATGCGGCCCTCGCCGGCCTCGTTGCTTTCGGCCATCTCGCCCTTGGCCGGGCCGACGAAGGCGATGCCGTCCTTGCCCAGCGTCGCGCGGTTGCGGCGCGTCGCCGGATGCGACCACATTTTCGGGTTCATCGCCGGCGCCATCAACACCGGCTTGTCGGTGGCGAGAAGCACGGTGGAGGCCAGATCATTGGCATGGCCGTTGGCGAGCTTGGCCATCAGGTCGGCGGTCGCTGGCGCCACGACCAGCAAGGTCGGCCTCGCGCGACAGGCGGATATGGCCGACATCGTGCTCGTCATTGCGGTCGAACAAATCGGTGAAGACATGGTCGGCCGAAAGCGCGCCGACCGACAGCGTGGTGACGAACTCCTGCGCCGCTGATGTCATCACCACGCGCACCGCGGCCCCGCGCTCGCGCAGCCGGCGGATCAGGTCGAGCGCCTTGTAGGCGGCGATGCCGCCGCCGATGATGAGCAGGATGCGCTTGCCGGAGAGAGCCGCGCGGCGATCTTGCCCGCACCGCGGCAACAGGAGCCGCCGGGCTGCGTGCGCTCGTCAGTTCGCGGAGGGTTCTTTCGATCTGGTCGATGCGGCCGGAAGGACCAAGCTGGCCTTCGACCGCGGCACGGATCATCACCCGCGCCTGTTCCTCCATCGAGCGGTCGTTCTCCGCCGCCAGTTTGCGCAGCAGATCCTTGACCTCGTCATCGAGGTTGCGAATGGTGATGCTGGCCATATGATTGCACTCATCCTCGGCTCTGCGCGCTGCAATGATAGCAATGCTATCAAATGAGAGCAAGTGGTCGAGGATGAGGCTAGAAAATCCGCCACGCAATATAGACCAGCGTCAGCGCGATCACCCACAGCGCCAGCCGGCCGGAGCGGGTGTAGCGCGCCTCGGCCTTGCCGATGGCGCGCGCCGTCGTCTCGTCGAAGCGCAGGCCGTGCTCGGCCATCAGGTCGATCTCGCGCGACAGCCGCTCGGTGCGGGCGGCAAGGTCCGGCGCCTGGCGGGCCAGCGTCAGCAGCGCCCTGGCGCCGTCGCGCGCATCGACCAGCAGGCCGCGCGGACCGAGATTGCCGGCGATCCAGTCGCCGACCACCGGCTCGGCCGTCTTCCACATGTTGAAGGCCGGGTCGAGCGTGCGCGCGACGCCTTCGACCACCACCATGGTCTTCTGCAGCAGGATCAGTTCCGGCCGCGTCGCCATGTCGAACAGTTCGGTGACCTCGAACAGCAGCGTCAGCAGCTTGGCCATCGAGATGGTCTCGGCCGGCTGGCCGTGGATCGGCTCGCCGATGGCGCGGATCGCCTGCGCGAAGGCCGCGACATTGTGCTGGCGCGGCACATAGCCGGCCTCGAAATGCACTTCGGCGACGCGCAGATAGTCGCGGGTGATGAAGCCGTAGAGGATTTCGGCGAGGAAGCGGCGCTCCTTCTTGCCGAGCCGGCCGGCAATGCCGAGATCGACGGCGACGATGGTGCCGTCGGCCTCGACGAACAGGTTGCCCGGATGCATGTCGGCATGGAAGAAGCCGTCGCGCAGCGTGTGGCGCAGGAACGACTGGATCAGGTTGGCGGCGATCGCCTTGAGATCGTGCCCGGCCGCGGCGAGGCCGGCAATGTCGTTCATCTTGACGCCGTCGACCCATTCCATGGTCAGCACGTCGCGGCCGGTGCGCTCCCAGTCGACCGACGGCACGCGGAAGCCCGGATCGTCCTTGGTGTTCTCGCCGAGCTCCGAAAGCGCTGCCGCCTCGAGCCTGCAGATCCATCTCGATCTTGGTGGTCTGCGCCAGCGTCTTCGGTCACCTCGACCGGCCGCAGCCGGCGCGACGACGGGATGTATTTCTCCTGCAGGCGCGCGGCGAGGAAATAGCTCTCGAGGTCGTGGAAGAAGCGGCGGCGCACGCCCGGCCGGATGACCTTCACCGCCACCTTGGTGGCGACGCCGTCATGGATGGTCTCGGCGGGATGAACCTGGGCGATCGAGGCGGCGGCGACCGGCATCGCCGAAGCTGGCGTAGAGCTCGCCGATCTTGCGCCCGAGCGAGCCCTCGATGGCGGCGACCGCCTCGCGCCTGCGGGAAGGTGTGCATCTGGTCCTGCAGCAGGGCGAGGTCGAGCGCCATGTCGTTGCCGACGACATCGGGCCGCGTCGCCAGGAACTGGCCGAGCTTGACATAGGATGGCCCGAGCCGGACCACCGCCTTGGCCAGCCGGTCGCTGCGCTCATAGGCAAGCGCGCGGCGGCGGGTGAACAGCCTGGCCATGCGCCAGCCGAATTTCGGCAGGCCGGAAAGCTCTTCGCCCGGCAGCGCCGCGACGACGCCCTCGCGGACCAGCACCCAGCCGGCCCGTGCGAGCCTGAAAGCGCGCGAGCTGCTCATGACTGCTGCCGCTCGATGCTCGCTGCGAACTGCCTGCCTCAAAGCTTCCAGCCCGAATGCAGCGCGGCGATGCCGCCGGAATAGTTGCGGAACGTGACGCGGTCGAAGCCGGCGCGGCGTGATCATGGCGGCAAAATTCGCCTGGTTGGGGAATTTGCGGATCGATTCGACCAGATAGGAATAGGGCTCGCCGTCGCCGGTGACCATCTTGCCGATCTGCGGGATGGCGTTGAACGACCAGGCTTCGTAGACCTTGTCGAGCAGCGGCATGTCGACTTCGGAGAATTCCAGGCACAGGAAGCGCCCGCCGGGCTTCAGCACGCGAAAGGCTTCCGTCAGCGCGACATCGATGCGCGGCACGTTGCGGATGCCGAAAGCGATCGTATAGGCGTCGAAGGTGGCGTCGGCAAAAGGCAGTTCCTCGGCATTGGCCTCGACGAAATCGGTATTGTCGGACAGGCCCTTCTTCTCGGCCCGCTCGCGGCCGACGGCGAGCATCGAGCCGTTGATGTCGAGCACCGTCGCATGCGCGTTGCCGTGGCTGGCCTCGACGATGCGGAAGGCGATGTCGCCGGTGCCGCCGGCAACGTCGAGCACCTTCCAGCCCGGCGCGTTTCGGCGGATTGAGCCAGTCGACCATGGCGTCCTTCCACAGCCGGTGCAGCCCGGCCGACATCAGGTCGTTCATCAGGTCGTAGCGGTTGGCGACCTTGTGGAAAACGTCGTTGACCAGCGGCTGCTTGTCGCCTGCCCCGACCTGCTTGAAACCATAGGAGGTTTCCATGCCGCCCGCGGCCGTGGTTCTCTCAACTGACATTATTTTGATCCGTCATAAAACCGGCGGGACCATAGCCGATCGATGGTGCGGGCGCTATTGTTTAAGGCGCGGTGTTCGGCCGCGCTTCCAGGTGGTGGGCCTATGCGACCTGGACCGACGTGACGGGATGATTGAATGCCTTTGAAAGCGGAACTGCACTGCCACATCGAAGGGGCAGCGGCGCCCGAACTCGTCATCCGCCAGGCGCAGAAATACGGCAAGGACACGTCGCCCTATATCCAGAACGGCTCCTTCGTCTGGCACGATTTCACTTCCTTCCTCGCCGCCTACGATTTCTCCGTCCGACCTGTTCCGCACCGAGGAGGACTATGCGCGCCTCGCCGACCACTACCTGACCAGCCTTGCCCGCGACGGCGCCATCTATTCCGAGGTCTTCACTTCGCCCGATCACGCCATCAAGGCCGGCCTGTCGCCCAAGGCCTATACCGACGCGCTCGGCGAAGGCATGGCCGCGCGCCAAGGCCAAGACCGGCATCGAGGGCCGCATGATCGTCACCGGCGTGCGCCATGTCGGCGTCGAATCGATCGAGCAGGCGGCGCGCTTCGCTGCCCGCTGCGGGCATCCGCTGGTGACCGGCTTCGGCGTCGCCGGCGACGAGCGCATGGGCGATTTCGAGGACTATGTCCGCGCCTTCGAGATCGCCCGCGAGGCAGGGCTCGGCATCACCATCCATGCCGGCGAACTGATGGGCTGGGAAAGCGTCCAGGCGGCGCTCGATCACATCCGCCCGTCGCGCATCGGCCACGGCGTGCGCGCCATCGAGAACCCCGACCTGGTCCGGCGCATCGCCGACGAGGGCGTCGTGCTCGAATGCTGCCCGGGCTCGAACATCGCGCTGAAGGTCTTCGACAGCTTTCGCCGACCATCCCTTTCCGGCGCTCAAGGCGGCCGGCTGCAAGGTGACGCTCAACTCCGACGACCCGCCCTATTTCTGGACCTCGCTGAAGCGCGAATACGACATCGCCGCCGAGCATTTCGCCATGAACGAAAAGGCGCTGCACGGCTGTCACCAGGACGGCGATCGAGGCGGCTTTCGTCGACAGGAAGACGAAGACGGCGCTTCTCGCCCGGCTCAACGGCGCTTCGCGCTGATCTTTCACCGGCAAATTGCCAGCAAAAACTGTGGTCGGCAGCGGCCAGGCGGTTCCTTGCCCAGCGCATTGTCGCTAGGGTCGTTCGAACTGCCGGAATTCCAGGAGAGCACCATGCAGGGCGTCACCGTCGTCGACCACCCGCTTGTCCAGCACAAGCTGACCATCATGCGCAAGAAGGAGACCTCGACAGCCGGCTTCCGGCGGCTGTTGCGCGAGATCTCGCTGCTGCTCGGCTACGAGGTCACCCGCAACCTCGAACTGACGACGACCGACGATCGAGACGCCGATCGAGACCATGGAAGCGCCGACGCTCGAGGGCAAGAAGCTGGTCTTCGCCTCGGTGCTGCGCGCCGGCAACGGCCTGCTCGAAGGCCTGCTCGACCTGGTGCCGGCGGCGCGCGTCGCCCATATCGGCGCTCTACCGCGACCACGAAACGCTGGAGGCGGTGGAATATTTCTTCAAGGCGCCAAGCGATCTCGCCGACCGGCTGGTGATCGTCGTCGACCCGATGCTGGCGACCGCCAATTCGGCGATCGCGGCGATCGACAAGCTGAAGGGCCGCGGCGCCACCAACATCCGCTTCCTCTGCCTGCTGGCCGCCCCCGAAGGCATCGAGCGCTTCACCAAGGCGCATCCGGACGTGCCGGTCTTCACCGCCTCCATCGACCGCCAGCTCAACGAGAAGGGCTACATCATGCCCGGCCTCGGCGATGCCGGCGACCGCATGTACGGGACGAAGTGACGGCGACTTGAGCCTTCCGCCGACAGCTGCCGGGTCGTTTACCAATCGTTTACGCAAAGGCGCGGTTCCCGCGCGCGTTAAAGCTGAAAACACCATGTCGGCGTAGAAATGGGGCCTTCACGAAGGTTCCGTTCATGCTGCGCAAGCTTCTCTTCCTTGGCGTCTTTGCCGGAACCTCGGCATCGATCCCGATCGTCTACCAGTCGAACCCTGCAGATGCTGGACGGCCTGCTGAAGTCGGCGGTCGCCTCCAAGCCGGCGGAAGAGGCGCAGCCGGAGGTGAACCTGGCGTCGGTGCCGGACAAGCCGGTCGCCCCGCTGCCGCTCGGCCGCAAGGTGGTGGTCAACGCCGACGCGCGCGGCCATTTCACTTCGGCCTTCAAGTTCAACGGCCGTCAGGTCGACGGCATGATCGACACCGGCGCCACATTGGTCGCCATCAACACCTCCACGGCGCGCCGCATCGGCATCTCGCTCAATCCGTCGGATTTCATCCATCAGGTCAACACCGCCAATGGCGCCATCAAGGCGGCGGTGGTCACTCTTGACCGTCTGCAGATCGGCAGGATCTCGGTCGACAACATCCAGGCGGTCGTGCTCGACGACAAGGCGCTGCACACCAACCTGATCGGCATGAGCTTTCTGCAGAAGCTGCAGAAATATCAGGTCGAAAACGGCGCGCTGCTGCTTG
Source organism: uncultured Alphaproteobacteria bacterium (assembly GCA_963788955.1). Lineage (GTDB taxonomy): Bacteria > Pseudomonadota > Alphaproteobacteria > Rhizobiales > Rhizobiaceae > Mesorhizobium. Next base: position 107,378 of record CAWBIN010000023.1, read on the forward strand.
TCCAGTAGGGACAACGACGCCCTATCCGCGCGGCAGGATCCGCCGCATGACGGTCTTTTCAGCCGCCGGCTTCGAGGCGCCGATCGTATAGGCCGCGAGCACGGCGGCCGCAGCCGCTTCCGCATCCGACTCTGAACGGGCATGGACAACCGCCAGCGCCTCGCCGGCCGGCACCTCAGCTCCGATCGGCGCCAGCCTTGTGATGCCGACCGCATGATCGATCCTGTCGTCGGGCCGGGTGCGCCCGCCACCGAGGCCGACGACGGCAAGCCCGATGTCGCGCGTCGCAATGCCGATGACAAAACCGTTTTCTGGCGCCTTCACGGCCAGTTCCACCGGTGCCTTGGGCAGGTATTTTTCCGGTCTGCTCGACAAAATCGGCGGGACCGCCAAGTGCCGCCACCATGCGCTGCGAAGGTGGCCGCCGCGCGGCCGCCGGCAAGCGTCTCGCCGGCGCGCCTGATGCCGTCCTGATTGGACGCAGCCAGCCCAGCCGATTGCAGCATTTCGGCGGCCAGCGCCAGCGTCACATCCTCCAGCCGCTTGTCGCGGAAGCGCCCGGTGAGGAAATCGACGGCATTGCGCACCTCGACCGCGTTGCCGGCGGCGGACGCCAGCGGCTCGTTCATGCCGGTGACCAAAGCCGAAGCCTTCAAGCCCGCACCATTGGCGACCTCGACCAGGCTGTTGGCCAGCGCGGTCGCATCGCGCGACTTCTCCATGAAGGCGCCGTTGCCGACCTTGACGTCGAGCACCAGCGAGCCGAGCCCCGCGGCAAGCTTCTTCGACAGGATCGAGGCGGTGATCAGCGGCACCGATTCCACCGTCCCGGTGACGTCGCGGATCGCATAGAGCCGGCGGTCGGCGGGTGCCAGATCAGCGGTCTGGCCGATGATGGCGCAACCGGTTTCGAGTACCGTCTTGCGCAAGCGCGCCACGTCGGGCTGGCTGATGTAGCCGGGGATGGCATCCATCTTGTCCAGCGTGCCGCCGGTATGGCCAAGGCCGCGACCGGAGATCATCGGCACATAGGCGCCGCAGGCCGCGACGATCGGCGCCAGCATCAGCGAGACATTGTCGCCGACGCCGCCCGTCGAATGCTTGTCGGTGACCGGACCGGGCAGATCCGACCAGTCGAGCACGTCGCCGGAATCGCGCATGGCAATCGTCAGCGCCACCGCCTCCTCGCGGCTCATGCCATTGAAGAACACCGCCATGGCGAAGGCGCCGACCTGTCCTTCGGTGACGCTGCCGGCGGTAAGCCGTCGACGAAGACTCGCGATCTCAGGCGCGGACAGTCTCTGGCCGTCGCGCTTGCGGCGAATGATCTCCTGGGGAAGCATCCGGCCTAGACCTTACTCTCCGGCAGCCCGTCCTGGAACACGCGCTTGAGGATCGTCGCCAGCCGCGCGCCGCCGAGCGGCGCCATGTCCTTGGTTTCCTGGTGCGAAAGCTCGGCCCCGGTCATTCCGGCGGCGAGGTTGGTGATGACCGAGCAGGCGGCGACGCGCAGACCGAGGAAGCGGGCGAGAATGACTTCTGGCACGGTCGACATGCCGACGGCATTGGCGCCCATGATGCGCGCCATGCGGATTTCGGCCGGCGTTTCGAAACAGGGTCCGGAGAACCACATGTAGACGCCCTCGTGCAGGTCTGTGCCGGTCGCCTTGGCCGCCTTCTCGATCGCCTTGCGCAGACCCGCATCATAGGCTTCGGTGAGGCCGACGAAGCGGCGGTCGCTGGGTTCGCCGATCAGCGGATTGGAACCCGAGAAATTGATGTGGTCGGTGATAAGCATCACCGAGCCCGGCCCCATCTCCGGATCGACCGAGCCGGCGGCGTTGGTGAGGATCAATTGCGTGATGCCGATGCCGGCCAGCACCTCCAGCGCCGGACGCATCGCGGCCGCGTTGCCGTGTTCGTAGTAATGGGCGCGGCCGGACAGCATCAGCACCGGCGTACCGGCAAAATGCCCTGCCACCACCTCGCCGGCATGACCGCTGACGCCGCTTCTCGGGAAGCCCGGCAACTCGGCATAGGAGATGCGCCGGGCGTCCTTGACCTGATCGACAAGGCCACCGAGACCGGACCCCAGCACCAGCGCGACTGTCGGTGCCAGCCCGTCCAGCCTTTCGACGAGATGATCCAGAGCTTTTTCAATCATTTCAGCCAGCTCTTCATTTCAAAATATCGCCCTTGAAGCCGTAGGGCAGCATCTCGCCCATCGTCACGGTCTCGACCACACCGCCATTGTCGCAAAGGTAGAGTTTTGTCTCCGGCCTGCAGAATTCCGCCAGCCTCTGCCGGCAGCCGCCGCAGGGCGAGCATTTCGCCATGCGCTCGGCGATGACCGCGATTTCGGTGATCTTGCCGCCACCGCCCATGATGTAATGACCGAGCGCCGTGGTCTCGGCGCACCAGCCCTCGGGATAGGACGCCACTTCGATGTTGGCGCCGGTAAAGACCCGACCATCCTCTGTACGCAGCGCCGCGCCCACCGGGAATTTCGAATAGGGTGCATAGGCCTTGGCCATCGCCGCTTTGGCCGCTTCGAACAGGTCATGCGACATTCAGGTGTTCTCTCCCACAATCTTGTTCAAAAGCCGGTATTCGTTGGCAGATGCCGATTTCCGCGTCGCGATCGCTCAGCGTTCCTTGACATAGGGCACGCCGCCGGCGCGCGGCGGGATCGCCTTGCCGATGAAGCCGGCAAGCAGGATCACGGTCAGCACATAGGGCAACGCCTGCATGAACTGCACCGGGACCTTGCCGATCAAAGGCAGCGGCGTGCCTTGCAGCCGGATCGACAGCGCGTCTAGGAAGCCGAACAAAAGGCAGGCGAACATGGCGTTGACCGGCTTCCATTTGGCGAAGATCAGCGCCGCCAGCGCGATATAGCCCTTGCCGGCGGTCATGTCCTTCACGAAGCCGCCATTCTGCACCATCGACAGATAGGCGCCGGCGACGCCGGTCAGGATGCCGGTGCAGATCAGCGCCCGGTAGCGCAGCCAGGCGACCGAGATGCCGGCCGTGTCGACGGCCGCCGGGTTTTCGCCGACAGCGCGCAGCCTGAGCCCGAAGCGGGTGCGAAACAGCACCCACCAGGTGAATGGCACCATCAGGAAGGCGATGTAGACCAGGATCGAATGGCCGGAGATCAGCTCCGAATAGATCGGCCCGATGATCGGCACTCCTCGCACCGCGTCAACGCCGGGCCAGGTGATCGCCTCGAAGCGTTCGCCCGGCGCCAGCGCCGGCGTGCGCCCGCCCTGCTGGAACCAGTGCTGGCCGAGCATGATGGTCGAGCCGGCGGCGATAAAGTTGATCGCCACGCCGGAGACGATCTGGTTGCCACGATGAGTGATCGAGGCGAAGCCGTGGATCAGCGCGAAAGCGACCGAGATCAGGATCGCCATGCCGAGGCCGAGCATGGCCGAGTGCAGGACCGAAGCGGCCGCGGCGCCGGCGAAGGCGCCGACCAGCATCTTGCCCTCGAGCCCGATGTCGAAGACGCCTGCCCGCTCCGAATAGAGGCCGGCGAGGCAGGCCAGCAGCAGCGGCACCGACAGGCGGATGGTCGAGTCGAGTATCTGCACGATCGCGGTGAAGATATCCATCTCAGGCGCCCTTCCCCTTGACCGCTTCGATGCCGACCGCTTTTGGGCTGATCGAAGCGAACAGCGCCTGGATGTAGGGCCGGAACATGTGTTCGAGCGCGCCGGCGAACAGGATGACCAGGCCCTGGATGATGACGATCATGTCGCGGGAAATCGCCGGCATCTCGAAGGCGAGTTCGGCGCCGCCCTGGTAGAGCATGCCGAACAGGATTGCCGCCAGCACGATGCCGACCGGGTGCAGGCGTCCCATCAGCGCCACCGCGATGCCGACGAAACCGGCGCCGGAGACGAAATCGAGCGCGACATTGTGCTGGTCGCCCATCGTCGGGTTGAGTGCCATCATGCCGGCCAGTGCGCCCGAGATCATCATGGCGACGATGACGATGCGGATCTCCGAAATGCCGGCATAGCGTGCCGCCTTCGGGCTGTGACCGTAGGTGCGCATCTCGTAGCCGAGCCTGGTGCGCCAGATCAGCAGCCAGACCAGATAGGCCATGACCAGCGCCAGCAGGAAGCTGACATTGAGCGGCGCCGAGCGTATCTTGGCGCCGAACAGTTCGATGATCCAGTTGAGCTTCGGCAATTGCGCGCCGTCGAGGAAGGTGCGCGTCTGCGGCGCCATCGAAATGGCCGGCTTCAGGAAGCCGACCAGTGCATAGACCATAACGCTGGCGGCGATGAAGTTGAACATGATGGTGGTGATGACGATGTGCGAGCCGCGTTTGGCCTGCAGATAGGCCGGGATCAACGCCCACAGCGCCCCCATCGCCGCGGATGCAATGATCGCCAGCGGGAAGGTGAGCCACCACGGCAGCACGCTGTCGAAGGCCAGGCAGACGACACCAATGCCGAGCCCGGCAATGTAGCCTTGGCCCTCGCCGCCGATGTTGAACAGGCCGCAATGCGCCGCGACCGCCACCGAAAGCCCGCTGAAGATGAAGGTGGTGGCGTAGAAAAGCGTAAACGCAATGCCCGTGCCCCTGCCGAAGGCGCCTTCGACCAGGATGACCGCGGCGCGGAACGGATTTTCTCCGACCAGAAGCACCACGAACCCGGCGACGACGAAGGCGACGAACAGATTGATCACCGGGATCAGGCCGTAGTCGGCCCAGGCCGGCAGCTTGGCGTAGGGCGTGCTCATTCCGCGGCCTCCCGCTGCTCGACACCGGCCATCAGCAGGCCGAGTTCGCCTTCCGTCGCCTCCGGGCCGCGCTCGCCGACGATGCGGCCGGCGAACATCACCAGGATACGGTCGGAGAGCGAGCGGATTTCGTCGAGCTCGACCGACACCACCAGCACGGCCTTGCCCTGGTCGCGCATGGCGATCAGGCGCTTGTGGATGAATTCGATGGCGCCGACATCGACGCCGCGCGTCGGCTGGCCGACGATCAGCACGCCCGGGTCCTGTTCCATCTCCCGCGCCAGCACGATCTTCTGCTGGTTGCCGCCGGAGAAGTTGGCGGTCTTCAGCCGGCAGTCCGCCGGGCGAATGTCGTATTTGGTCGATCTTGTCCTTGGCATCGTTGCGGATGGCGTCGATGTCGAGGAACGGCCCTTTCAGGTAGCGAGGATCGTCGTGATAGCCGAGGATCGAATTCTCGTTCTCCTCGAAGGCCAGCACCAGGCCGACATGATGGCGGTCCTCCGGCACATGGGCGAGCCCACGGTCACGCAGCTCACCCGGATCTGCCTTGCCGGTAAGGTCGATCGGCTTGCCGTCGAGCATCACAGAGCCGGAGACGGCATGCCTGATACCGGATATCGCCTCCAATAGTTCGGACTGGCCGTTGCCGGCGACACCGGCGATGCCGACGATCTCGCCGGCGCGCAGGTCGAAGGAAACGTCGTCGACCATGGTGACGCCGCGAAAGTCCTTCACCGTCAAATTCTTGACTGCGAGCTTGACGCCGCCGGCTTCCGCCTCGCCCTTCTCGACCCGCAGCAGCACACGCCGCCCGACCATCAATTCGGCCAGTTCCTCGACCGTCGTCTTCTTGGTTTCCCGCGTCGCCACCATCGTGCCCTGGCGCATGACCGAGACCGTATCGGTGATGGCCATGATCTCGCGCAATTTATGGGTGATCAGCACCACCGTTTTTCCCTGTTCCTTCAATTGCTTGAGGATGCGGAACAAATGGTCGGCCTCGGCCGGCGTCAAAACGCCCGTCGGCTCGTCGAGGATCAGGATCTCGGCGCCGCGATAGAGCGCCTTGAGGATTTCGACACGCTGCTGCAGGCCGACCGGCAATTCCTCGATGATCGCATCGGGATCGACTTCCAGCCCGTATTCGCGCTCGAGCCGTTCCAGCTCGGAACGCGCCTTGGCGATGCTCTTCTTCAACAGCGCGTCGCTTTCTGCGCCGAGAATGACATTTTCCAGCACCGAGAAATTATCGACCAGCATGAAGTGCTGATGCACCATGCCGATGCCCAGCGCGATCGCGTCATTGGGCGTCTTGATCGATGCCGTCTTGCCGCCGACGCGGATCTCGCCGCTGTCGGCCTGGTAGAAGCCATAGAGGATCGACATCAGCGTCGACTTGCCGGCGCCGTTTTCGCCGACGATGCCGTGGATGGTGCCGCGAACGATTTCCAGATTGATGTCGCGATTGGCGCGCACGGCGCCAAAACTCTTGTTGATGCCGATCAGCTCGATTGCGGCTTGCGCCATGCACCTGTCCCACTCTTATTTTTTTATCGCTTGGTCAAAACGCCTAGCATGATGCCCCGCCCATGCCAATTGGCGGAGTGCTGTCCACTCTCGACAAATCCCCGCGCGCTTGTCAATTTCGAAGGTGGCCGGAACCTTCACATTCGCTAATATAGGCTCATACGCGGCTTGTGGAGCCGCGCAACAGGACCGGAGTTTTGAATGATCATGCCTGCCGACCGGCTGACGACGCTGGAAATCCGCGCCGCCGAGCAGGAAAAGACGATCGAAGAACTGTCCGGCCAGATCGCCGAGCAGTGGACGGTGATCGAGCGCATGCAGCGCAAGCTCGACGCGCTGACCGAGCGATTCCTGGCGCTGGAGGAGCAGTCCGCGCCCGACGTGCCGGTGACCAAACCGCCGCACTGGTAGGGAGGGAGAAGCGCCATGGCCAGTGAAAGCGATCGCATTGCCCGTGCCGGCGACTATGTGCTTGGCCTGATGAACGACAGCGACCGCGAGCGCGCCGAGCGCGACCTGGAGATCGACCCTGCTTTCCGCGACACAGTGCTGCGGCTGGCCGAACGGATGCGTGTCTTCGACACTCGCACACCGGTGGACGGAGCGTCCGACAATCGCTGGAGACTGGTCTCGCAGCGCATCGCCGACCTGCCGCAGATGCGGCTGGCCGCCCATGGCGAGGCTGAAGCCAAGCCGCCGTCGTGATCCACAGGCTGGAGCGCCCGCCTATGGCGTCGGCGTGCATTCCCTCGGTCGGCGGCGCGGTACCGTCATCGCCATTGCCCTGGTCACGGCCTTCGCGCTGGGCTATCTGGCCGGACAGCTATAGGCGGAGCTTGCGCGACATCAGCGGCATCGGCCCGCCGTCCTGTTCGAACGTCTCGACCGCCGTCCAGCCAAGCCTGGCGTAGAAATCGCGCGCTTCCCAAGTGTAGAGATGGAGCACATCGACGCCGAGCGACGCCGCACGCGCTTCGACCGCGCCGACCAGCGCCGTGCCGATCCCCCGGCCACGATACCCGGCGTCGACGACAAGCCCGGCAAGCCAAGGCGTCAAATCATGCGCCGGTTCCAGTTCGTTGCGGACCAGCAGGCAGGTACCGGCCGCGGCGTCACCGTCACGAGCCACAAAAGCGGCTTCGAAGCTATCGCCTGCCGAAAGCCTGTTGAGGTCGGCGATTTCCTCCTCGAGAGTCCTTCCCGTTCCCTCGAAGAAGGCGGCAAGGCGCATCCGCGCAACGGCCTCGACATCGCGAGCTTCCATGAGTTCGATTGTCAGCTGCATAGTGTCTCCGGATTCCGACTTTGTCCGACGCGTTCTGTCGACCAGTTCCAGTCAAAACAAAACCGCCGGGACGATGCCCGGCGGTTTGCAACTGCTATTGACCGATCAATACGGGCAGGCGTTGTCCGACATGTAGTCGTGCACCTTGACGGTGCCGGCGATGATGTCGGCCTTTGCCTTCTCGACGGCCGTCTTCATCGCGTCGTCGACAAGCGCCTTGTTGTTGTCGTCCATGGCGTAGTCGACGCCGCCTTCCTTGAGGCCGAGGTCGTTGATGCCGCCGGTGAACTTGTCGTTCTTGGCGTCCATGAAGGCGTTGTAGACGGCGACGTCGACGCGCTTGACCATCGAGGTCAGCACCTTGCCGGGCTGCAGGCCGTTCTGGTTGGAATCGACGCCGATGCCGAGCTTGCCGGAATCGGCCGCTGCCTGCAGCACGCCGACGCCGGTGCCGCCGGCCGCGGCGTAGATCACGTCCGCGCCCTGGTCGATCTGCGTCTTGGCGATCTCGCCGCCCTTGGCCGGATCGTTCCAGGCGGCCGGCGTGTCACCGGTCATGTTCTGGATGACGTCGGTCGCCCCTGCCGACTTGGCGCCGCCGACATAGCCGCAGCCGAACTTGCGGATCAGCGGAATGTCCATGCCGCCGATGAAGCCGACCTTCTTGGACTTCGAGGCCATCGCCGCCATCACGCCGACGAGATAGGAGCCTTCCTGCTCCTTGAAGACGACGGAGCGGACATTGGGCTTGTCGACGACCATGTCGATGATGGCGAATTTGGTGTCGGGGAATTCGGTGGCGATCTTGTCCAGCGCGTCAGCCCAGGAGAAGCCAGCCATGACGATCGGATTGCGGCCGTCCTCGGCGAAGCGGCGCAGCGCCTGCTCGCGCTGGGTGGCGTTGGAGACCTCGAATTCGACATAGGCAATGCCGGTCTCGGTCTTGAATTTTTCGGCGCCGTTGTAGGACGCCTCGTTGAAGGATTTGTCGAACTTGCCGCCAAGATCATAGAGAATGGCTGGCTGGATATCGGCAGCGAAGGCCGGAAGAACCATTGCGGTTGCGGCCAGGAGGCCGAGAACGATACGTTTCATGTGATCCACACCCTGTCGGTTATTTTTTCCGTTGTACACCGCCCGCCTGCCCGGTTCTCCGGCAGGCACGCGACGTCAGGCAGGAGTGTACTCCCCTCCCGCTCCGGGCCAATCTGGCACGGCCCGAAACAAAATTCACGCGGAATTTTGACCTTTTGGAAAAGCATGGCGCGCGCGGGCTGCGGCGTGCCTCATTCCGTTCGCCAAGCTGCCCTAAGGTCCTTCGTGCTGGTGGTCCGACAAACGTCAAGTCGCGGCGAATTCATCTGCGCCGCTGCCGCCGATAGCCGACGGCATAGAGTAGGAAGGCCAGCACCGCGAACACCGCAAAGCCGGGCTGGCCGAGCACAAAGGCGATGACGCCGTCCCACAGCAGCGGGCTTGCCTTGTCGCGCACGAAGCTTTCGAAGGCAGCGCGGGTGTCGGGGGAGACCGCCAGCCAGCTTACGTTGAGCGGCGTCATGACAAGCGCCGAGGCCGCCACCGAGCGCGTCGCGTCGATCACCGCCATGATGACGGAAATCGAAAGCGCGACCATCGCCGCGAGACGAAAGATGAAACGGAACATCAGACTTCCTCCCCAGGATTTCCCTGGCCCTCCCTCGGACCCGGGTAACTCCCTTCCCAATCGAGAGATAGAACGCGCCTGCCCGGACGGCAATCGTGACACGCGAATTTGAAAGCGCGTCGCTATAGTCGCCGGCTTGCGTCTTCGCCGGTTGACACGCCAGACGGCGAACATCCCGCCGGCGATGGCGCCGACAACCAGCCCAGCCAGGCCGATGAACACGGCGAAGTAGCCGCAGGCGCCCTCGAAACAGCTCATGTCGGTGACTTCGGCGATCAGCGAGCCGGCGGCGAAGCCGACGACGGCGCCGAGTGCGGCGCCGAGGATGATGCCGAGCAAGGCGGCGACGACCAAAGCCAGAACCGACGGGCTCTCGCTTTCCGGCTTGGCATAGACCGTCTCGGAGCCCGAGCCGCGGCGCAAAAGATAGATGCAGAGCACGCCGATGGCGATTTCGCCGCAGGCTGAAGACAAGCCCTTGCGCTGAAAAGCCGAAATCCGGCGCGAGCAGCACATAGGCTGCCTCGCCGCCAGCCAAACGATGGTGACGACTTGCCAGAAGATGAAATGACGCGGGAAGCGCGCCGAGCGGTTGAAGGCAAGGCCAAGCAGGTAAAGACCCCACAGAATGGTGACGATACCGCCGGCAAGACCGCTGTAGATGAAGTATGCGACGCTGTCCGGCAGGTCGTAGCCGCCGATCACCCGCCAGGCCGAGATCAGGCCATAGGCCGAAAGCGCCATGGCGATGCAAAGCCACGCCACCGGGAGAAGGCAGGTCCGAACGCCCGGGAGGCGGCACGCTGTCCGGCCGCCTCGGCCGGCTCCTGGCCGGCTGTTGATTGCTCGATGTCATGTGCCGACAATGCCCCCGCAAAGCCTTAAATCCACTCGACAGGGGACGGCTGGCGAAGTCAAGCACGGCAGGCTGTGCCGCACTGCCTGTGCACATTATTCGCCCGACGCCATGCCGAAAACCACCGCGCGGACGGCATCGCCGAAGATGCGTGCCGGCAAAGCCGGCGAAGCGCCATTATGGCTTGGCATTCGCCGCGGGATCGACTAGATGAGCCCCGCGCCTGCTGCTTCGACGGCTTCAGGTGCGGGGAAGGGTTGCCCGCGGTTGACGGCGCCCACGACGCGGAGGTTCCGCCCCCAAGGGAATGCATGTCCCCAACCCGCGCGGCAAAACCGGCCGGCGCGCCATGCAAGGACGGAGAGGTGGCCGAGTGGTTGAAGGCGCACGCCTGGAAAGTGTGTTTACGGGAGACCGTAACGCGGGTTCGAATCCCGCTCTCTCCGCCATTCAATATTCCTAATAGTCTTTTTATTTCGATGACTTAACTGACTTCGGTCAGTGCCTGCAGGCTGAAACATTTCTCATCTGTGCGACAAACTGCCAGAAATTCGATATCGCACCATGCCGTGATGAATTCGGTCCTCAGACCAGATCGGGCACGCGTTCCACCGGCGGAGGTCCTTCGCAATCGGAATTTTGCGCCGGCCCGCGACCCCTGCAGGGCGCGCATCGGCCGCCATGTCTCAAGCCGTTACCCTTTGCGAGTTACTGTGATAACGTGGGCAGTCCGCCGCGCCATCACAATGCTGGCAAAGCAGCCTATGCCCGCCAAAGCCATGACGATGCCCATCGGCGCTGGCGTTCCGTTGGCGAAGAGCCCGACCAGTGCCGAACCGACCATGCCGCTGCCATACTGGATGGCGCCTACCACTGCTGACGCCGCGCCGGCACGTTGCTGTACGCTTGAAAGCGCCCCAGCTACCGCGTTGGCAAGGATTAGCCCGTTCATTGCCGTAAACAGAAACTGTGTAACGATGAGCCCGGCAACGCCGCCAATGCCTGTTGTCGTGACGATTGCCAGTGCAGTGCCGAAAACGGCCGCTCCCAACGCTCCAGCAAAGAGCATCCGATCGCTGCCAAGGCGAATGACGAGGCGCGCATTGACGAAGTTGGCGGCCATCAGCCCCAGTACGCCCGACGAGAATATCAGCCCGTAAAGCTCGGGGCTGAGACCATGATAGGCGATGTAGGCAAAGGCGCCGCCGGCGATGTTGGCGAACACCCCGACATAGAAGAACCCAACTGCGGCCGCATAGCTGACCAGCACCCGGTTGCGCAGGACCGAACCGTAACCTCCGACAGCCTGCCAGAACGTGTCTGGATGTCGCTTCTCGGCCGGCAGTGTTTCCGGCACCGTCAGGATGGCTACCGCGGTGGCAATGCCGATCGCGACCAGCGTCCAGAAGATGGCTTGCCATGATGCTGCGGCGAGGATCTGCGCACCCATGCTCGGTCCCAGCAGCGGCGCGATCGCCATCACGGTCATCAGGGTGGACAGCACTTTGGCGGCGCGATCCCGGTCGTAGAGATCGCGTACCATGGCTCGCGCCAGAGCAACCCCTGCGCTGGCGCCGAGAGCCTGCACGACGCGCCAGCCGATAAGCTGCCAGCCATCCGTCGCCAGGGCACAGCCGGCCGAGCCGATGACGAAGACGACGAGGCCGAGTGCCACCGGTCCGCGCCTGCCGAAACGGTCGCTGACCGGCCCCCAGAACAATTGCCCGAAGCCGAAACCCAGCAGGTATCCGGAGATGGCAAACTGCAGCGTGCCCTCGGTGGTGGCGAGCGCCACCTGCATGGTGGGCAGCGCCGGCAAGAACAGGTCGGTCGAGATCGACGCGAAGCCCAGCAGCACCGCAAGGATGAACAGCAGGCGGAAGCCGCCGGGCTCGGAGGTGGTGCCTACGCTCACAGTCCCGATCGCTTCATGAGGTCTTCCGGATAGCGCTCCCCTTCGACGCGGTAACCGGCCGCCCCGATCTCGATCAGGTCGGCTTGGCTGAGCTGGATGTTAAGCGCGCCGATATTCTCCTCGAAGCGCTCGAGCTTGCGCGTGCCGAACAGCGGCACGATCCACGGCTTCTGCGCGAGCAGCCAGGCGAGCGCGACCTGCGCGGGCGTCGCGCCGTGCCGCTCGCCGATGCTGCGGATGAGAGTCGACCAGCGCCTGGTTGGCGTCGCGGGCCTCCGTCGCGAAGCGGGGAATCTGGCTGCGGAAGTCGTTGCCGGCGAATTGGGTCGCGGCGTCGATCTTGCCGGTGAGGAAGCCTTTGCCCAGCGGGCTGAACGGGACAAGGCCGATGCCGAGTTCCTCGAGCGTCGGAAGGATCTCGGCCTCGGGCTCGCGGGTCCACAGCGAATATTCGCTCTGCAGCGCCGCCACAGGCTGCACCGCATGGGCGCGGCGGATCGACTTGGCGCCGGCTTCCGACAGACCGAAGTAGCGCACCTTGCCCTCCGCGATCAGGTCCTTCACCGTGCCGGCGACGTCTTCCATCGGCACGTCGGGATCGACGCGGTGCTGGTAGTAGAGGTCGATGTGGTCGGTGCGCAGCCGCTTGAGGCTGCCCTCGACGGCGCTGCGGATCTGGGCCGGCTTGCTGTTGACGCCGCCCCGGTGCTCGCCGGTCATCTGGTCGATGTCCCAGCCGAACTTGGTGGCGATCTTGACCTTGTCGCGGATCCGGCGCAAGGCCTCGCCGACCATCTCCTCGTTGGTCCAGGGCCCATAGACTTCGGCCGTGTCGAAGAAGTCCATGCCGCGATCGACCGCCTCGCGCAGCAGGGCGATCATCTCCGCCCGGTCCGGGATGTCGCGGGCCTTGCCGTAGCCCATGGCGCCGAGCGAGAGCGCCGAGACCTCGAGGCCCTGCCCGAGTTTGCGTTTTTTCATGCTGTCCTCCTAGATGTCGCCGGGGCCGTAGAGCACTGTTCCTTGCATGGTCGAAATTCCTTTCACGCGCCGTATTGCTGGTCGCTGACCTTCTCGAGCCAGTCCACGACTTTGCCGTCCTCCGCCTCCTGCAGTGCGATGTGGGTCATGCCCACCGTCGGGGCCGCGCCGTGCCAGTGCTTTTCGCCCGGCTCGAACCAGACTACATCGCCGGGCCGGATTTCCTCGATCGGCCCACCTAAACGCTGGCAGCGGCCGACCCCGGCGAGGACGATGAGCGTCTGCCCGAGCGGATGGGTATGCCAGGCGGTGCGGGCGGCCGGCTCGAAGGTGACGGTGGCGCCCTGAACTCGTTCGGCATTCTGCTTGGCGAGCAGCGGGTCAATGCGGACCGGCCCGGTAAACCAGTCGGTGGGGCCTTTGGCGGATGGCCGTGAGCCGGCGCGGACGATGTCCATGGCTATGTCCCTCTCGTGCAGTTTGATGAGGACAAACCTATACGCAGCGCACTCCATCGATTAGATAGTTCAATCTTGATGTAGCTGTGAGCTAAACTCATCAATGCCGAGAGACAACATCCACGAGATGGTCGCCTTCCTCGCCGTCGCCAGAGAGCGCAGCTTCACCAAGGCCGCCGGCAAGCTGGGTGTGACTGCATCCGCGCTGAGCCATTCGATCAAGGGGTTCGAGGAGCGGCTGAAGATTCGGCTGCTGTCGCGCACCACCCGTGACGTATCGCCGACCGAAGCTGGTGAGCGCCTGGTGCGCTCTGTGGGGCCGCTGCTGGAAGCAATGGAGGCGGGGATCGCCGGCCTAAGCGATCTCGCCGAACGCCCGGCGGGGACCATTCGCATCGCCTGCAGCGACTATGTGATCAGTTCGATCTTCCGGCCGGTGCTGGCCACGTTCCTGCGCGAATACCCCGACATCCAGGTGGAGATCGCCGTCGACAATGGCATGACCAACATTGTGGAGCAGCGCTTCGACGCCGGAGTGCGGCTCGGCGAAGCGTTGAGCAAGGACATGATTGCTGTGCGCATCGGGCCCGACTGGCGCTTCAGCGTGGTTGGTTCGCCTGCCTATTTCGAACGCCGGTCGCCGCCAGAGACGCCGCAGGACCTCACCAACCATTCTTGCATCAACATCCGCCTGCCAACTGCAGGCGGTATCTATGCCTGGGAGTTCGAGAAGGACGGGCGCAAGCTCAATGCGCGGGTCGAAGGCCAGCTGACTTTCAACAGCGTGCTGCCGATCATCGAGGCGGTGCTGGACGGCCACGGCCTGGCCTACGTCCCCGAGGACCTGGCTCGGCCCTACATCGCCGACGGACGCATGCGGGAGGTACTCGCGGATTGGTGCCCGCTTTGCCAGGGTTACCATCTCTACTACCCGAACCGGCGGCAGTCCTCGCCAGCCTTCAATATGTTCGTGGAGGCGCTTCGGCGCAGTGCTTGAGGCGCGCTACTCAGGCGTCGAGCGCACGTTGACACCTGCAACATCTCGACCGAGCTTCAATCCAAATGCCACCAATTCCACGCCGGTTCCGACGCGGGCTCCAACGCTCGGCCCCTCGGTCGTCCTTCATTGTCCTTCCATCGACGGCGCGAATGGTCGCGTCGCCAAGGATGGAGACGACAATGACGACGATGGATCATGGAAGTTACGAAACCGGCCGGAGGAAGCTCGACATCCTCGGCTTTGCCGGCCGCGCTCTGGGCCTGGCCTATCATGCCATGAAGATGCGCAGCGAGCGCGCCGCGCTGCATGAAATGCCGGACTATATGCTCAAGGATCTCGGCATCAGCCGCTCGGACATCGACCGTTACACCTCCGTGCGCTACGCCCTTTCCCATGGCGAGAGGTTCGATGCCTGAAGGACCCGCTCCCTCCCGGCACCTTGTGACGCGGCGTCAGCCGGTGGTTCGACCCCGGCTTCGACCAGCTGCTCAAGCAGAAGCGCCGCAACGCGAAGGATTTCTTGTTCCGAGGGGGTAAGGACCTTGCCCATGCTTTCCGATAGCCAGGCGTTCTGGCGGTCGGCGTCGCGCGCCAGCAGGTCGTGTCCGTCCTTGGTGATTTCGATCAGGAACTGGCGCCGGTCGATCTGGTCCTGCGTGCGCCGGATCAGTCCGCGCTCGTCCAGGTCCGCGATGAGCCTTGTGAGCGACTGGGGCTGCAGGCGTTCCAGGGAAGCGAGATCGGACGCCGTCATCGACCCACCGATCCGCTCCAGCCGCCGCAGCAGGCCGAGCTTGGCCGCGCTGACGCCATGGCTGGACCGCATCAACCGCAATTGTCGTCCCAGCCCAAGAACGCTGCGCCTGACAACATCGGCTGTCTCCAGCATCCCCGTCGGATCGTCGTGCCCGTCCATGCGATGCCTCCCGCTCCTTTTCGCCTTGGCGCGTGCGAGTGCCACCTTGCCACCATCGGCCAGCAGGTGTCGCACCAAGGTCAGCGTCTCCCGCAGGCAGCTGCGCACTTGCGCATGTGGTCCTCAGCACCCAGACCATTTCAGGAGAAGGGCTGCAGCAAAAGTGCGCCATACGGCCGGGCGGCGAAGGCCAATACCTTACGGGAATTTAATTTAGTACGCAATTGCGTAGTAAAATTCGAGAGCGTACGGTTTCCTGCGGGTGGCGCGGAGCCCATAGGATTGCGAGCAGGAATTCAATGAGGCTGTCTCTGACAGGGTGCTTGCTGCCTCTATGGGCTCGTGCCCGGCCGGATACGGTTCGCGGGACAGTGGTGGCGCTGTGCTTCTTCGCCGCCACGCTCGCGAATGTCGCGCCTTCCACGGAGCAAAACCGTCGTGGACGATGACGTCGGCAATCGGCTCCTCTCCCAGAGCGAACAGGCAACGCAGCGCGTAAAACCCCGCCGGCGACGCGGCTGGATCGTAATGCTCCTGCTGCTGGCCGCCACAGGCGGGCTTGCCGTCTGGCTGCATCCGTTTTCCCGACCGCAGCAGACGGCCGAGGAAGGCCGCGGCGGCCGTTCCGGCCGCAGCAGGCTCACTCCACAGCCGGTGGCGGTCGCTCCCGTTGCAACGGGCAGCATTCCCATCGTCTTCGACGCACTTGGCACGGTGACCTCGCTGTCCACCGTGACCGTGCGGCCGCAGGTCAGCGGCCAGATCACCCAGATCGCCCTCACCGAAGGACAGATGGTCAGGAAAGGCGACTTCCTGGCCCAGATCGACGACCGCAACTTCGTCGCCTCGCTGCATCAGCTCACCGGCCAGCTCAAGCACGACCAGGCGTTGCTCGATGATGCGCGACTGGATCTGAACCGCGACGAAAAGCTGACAACGAACGCCATCACCATCCAGGCCGTCGACCTTCAGCGCGCCACCGTCGAGGCCGATGAGGGCACCGTCGCTTCCGACCAGGCGCAGATCGAGGCCGTCCAGCTCAACATCTCCAATAGCCATATCGTCGCCCCCGCTGACGGCCGCCTCGGCCTGCGCCAGGTCGATACCGGCAACTACGTCACGCCGGGCGACGCCAACGGCATCGTGGTGATCACGCAGATGCAGCCGATCTCGGTGATGTTCTCGCTGCCGGAGGACAACCTTGCGGCGGTGACGGAGGAGATGCGAAACGGCGCGACGCTGCCGGTGACGCTGTTCGATCGCGATGACGTTCAGCAGATCGCCTCGGGCACGTTGCAGACGGTCGACAACCAGATCGACCCGACGACAGGCACGGTGAAGATGCGCGCCATCTTGGCCAACGCGGATGGGGCGCTGTTCCCCAACCAGTTCGTCAATGCCCACCTCCTGGTGCGCACGCTGACAAACGTCACGGTGGTGCCGAACGCGGCGATCCAGCATGGCGCGCCTGGAACCTTCGTCTATGTGGTCGGCGCCGACGATACCGTTTCCGTCCGGCCGATCGCCACCGGGCCCGGAGATGCCACTGCCACGCAAGTTCTGTCCGGGCTCTCGCTCGGCGACAAGGTGGTCATCGACGGAGTCGACCGGCTGAAGGACGGCGCAAAGGTCACGGTCCCGGATGCCGTCGGCCAGGCAATCGCCCCGTCAGCGCCGGCTGCGAGCCAGGCACCGGCGGCGCCCACCGCTGGCCAGCCGCCGATGCAAGGCGCGCCTCCTGCAGCCACCAATGCCCCGGTCGCCCAGCAGCGCCACCACCGGCACCGGAAAAACGGCGCGGGCGGCGGCAGCGGCGCAGGCGGTTCGGGCGATGCGGGCGGCGACAATGGTTGAGGATCGAGACGTCGACCCGGACGGCGGCCTCAGCCCCTCGCGGCCGTTCATCCTGCGGCCGGTGACGACGACGCTGCTGATGGTCAGCATCCTGCTCGTCGGCATGATCGCCTACCTCTTCCTGCCGCTTTCGGCCCTGCCGGAGGTGGATTACCCGACCATCCAGGTGCAGACCCTCTATCCCGGCGCCAGCCCCGACGTGATGACCTCGTCGGTCACCGCGCCGCTGGAGCGCCAGTTCGGCCAGATGCCCGGCCTCGACCAGATGTCGTCGAAAAGCTCGGCCGGTGCCTCGGTGATCACGCTGCGCTTCAGCCTCGATCTCAGCCTCGACATTGCCGAGCAGGAGGTGCAGGCGGCGATCAACGCGGCCGGCAACCTGCTGCCCGCAGACCTGCCGGCGCCGCCGATCTACGCCAAGGTCAATCCCGCCGACGCGCCGATCCTGACCCTAGCGGTGATGTCCGGCACCTTGCCGCTGACGCAGGTCGAGAACTACGCCGAAACCCGGCTGGCGCAGAAAATCTCCCAGGTTCCAGGCGTCGGCCTCGTCAGCCTGAGCGGCGGCGAGCGGCCGGCCGTGCAGGTGCGCGTCAACCTCAAGGCACTGTCGGCGATGGGTCTCAACATGGATGACCTGCGCACCACGATCGGCAATCTCAACGTCAACACGCCGAAGGGCAGTTTTGACGGGCCAAGCCGTCCTACACCGTCAATGCCAATGACCAGATCAGCGACCCGAAGGCGTATTCCGATGCCGTCATCGCCTACCGAGACGGCGCCCCGGTGCGGCTGTCCGCGGTGGCCGACATCGTGCAGGGCGCCGAGAATTCCAGGCTCGGCGCCTGGATGAACGAAACGCCGGCGATCATCCTCAACGTGCAGCGCCAGCCGGGCGCCAACGTGATCCAGGTCGCCGACTCCATCAAGACGCTGCTGCCGCAGCTGCGCGCCGGCCTGCCGCCGTCGGTTCAATTGAGCCTGTTGACCGACCGGACCGATACGATCCGCGCTTCGGTCCACGACGTCGAGTTCGAGCTTGGACTTGCCGTGCTTCTGGTGGTGCTGGTGATCTTCCTGTTCCTGCGCAACGTACCGGCGACGATCATCCCCAGCCTGTCGGTGCCCCTGTCGCTGATCGGCACCTTCGCGGTGATGTATCTGTGGGGGTTCAGCCTCGACAATCTGTCGCTGATGTCGCTGACCATCGCCTCCGGCTTCGTCGTCGACGACGCCATCGTGATGATCGAGAACATCTCCCGTTTCATCGAAGGCGGCGAACCTCCCTTCGAGGCGGCCTTGCGCGGCTCCTCGCAGATCGGCTTCACCATCATCTCGCTGACGGTTTCGCTGATCGCGGTGCTGATCCCGCTGCTGTTCATGGGCGACGTGGTGGGCAGGCTGTTCCACGAATTCGCCATCACGCTGGCCATCGCCATCGTCATCTCGGCGATCGTTTCCCTCACCCTGGTGCCGATGATGTGCGCGCGGCTGCTGCGGCACCGGCCGGAGCGGCGGCAAGGCTGGGTGGCGCGCAAGAGCCAGGCGGCATTCGACGCCGTCACCTCGGCCTATGACCGGCAGCGCTGCGCTGGGTGCTGGACCACCAGACGACGATGTTGCTCGTCGCCGTGGCGACGCTGGCGCTGACCGGCTATCTACATCGTCATCCCCAAGGGCTTCTTCCCGGTCCAGGACACCGGCGCCATCCAGGCGGTCACCGAAGCGGCGGGTTCTGTCTCCTATGCCGACATGGCGGCGCACCAGCAGGCGCTGGCCGGCGGCGATCCTGAAGGATCCGGATGTCGCCAGCCTGTCGTCCTTCATCGGCGTCGACGGCCAGAACCTACCCTGAACAGCGGCCGCATGCTGATCAACCTCAAGCCGCGCGACACCCGCACGCTCGACGCCGAGCGCCATCATGCGCCGCCTGCGGAGGAGACTACAGGCGTGCCGGCATCACTCTCTACATGCAGCCCGTGCAGGATCTCACGATCGATACGGCGGTCAGCCCGACCCAGTACCAGTTCGTGCTGCAGGACGCCGATCCGCGCCGAGCTCGCCGACTGGGCGTGCGCGAGCTCACTGCCGAGCTTCGCCGCATGCCCGAGCTCCGCCGACGTCGCGAGCGACATGGAGCAGAACGGCCTCGCCGCCGACATCGACCATGGATCGCGCTACCGCGGCGCGTTTCGGCATCACGCCGGCGACCATCGACAATGCTCTCTACGACGCTTTCGGCCAGCGCATCATCTCGACCATCTTCACCCAGTCCAATCAGTGCCGCGTGATCCTGGAGGCCGATCCGACGGTGCAGGAATCGCTTGCATCGCTGAATTCGCATCTACCTGCCCGACCGCCGGCGCCGGGCAGGTGCCGCTGTCGGCGATCGTGCGGCGTCGGATCAGCGCAGTCGCCGCTGCTGGTCGGACATCTGTCGCAGTTCCCCTCGGCCACCTTCTCCTTCAACCTGGCGCCCGGCGATTCGCTCGGCCAGGCGATCAAGGCGATCACCGCGGCCGAAGCAGCGCTCGGCCCGCCGCCCGGCCTGGTCACCGGCTTCCAGGGTGCGGCCCTGGCCTTGCAGAGCGCCTTGCGCAACGAATTGCTGCTGGTGCTGGCGGCATCGTCACCGTCTACATCGTGCTTGGCGTGCTGTATGAGAGCTTCATCCATCCCATGACCATCCTGTCGACCCTGCCGTCGGCTGGCGGTCGGCGCGCTTGTCGCCCTGATGATCGCCGGACATGACCTCAACATCATCGCCATCATCGGCATCATGCTGCTTGATCGGCATCGTGAAGAAGAACGCCATCATGATGATCGACTTCGCGCTGCAGGCCGAGCGCAGTGAAGGCACGCAGTCCGCGCGAGGCGATCTACCAGGCGAGCCTGCTGCGGCTTCGCGCCCATCCTGATGACCACGATGGCGGCGCTGTTCGGCGCCCTGCCGCTGATGCTGGGCAGCGGCATGGGCTCGGAACTGCGCCAGCCGCTCGGCATCTCCATCGTCGGCGGGCTGATCGTCAGCCAGGTGCTGACACTGTTCACGACGCCGGTGATCTATCTCGCCTTCGACCGGCTGGCGCGACGTTTCGGTCCGACCGGCGCAGGCCGCCGAGCCGGAGCCCGGCCGGTCGGCATCGTGAATTTCTCCGCAGCCATTCATCGCCCGTCCGGTGGCGACCACCTTGCTGACGCTCGGCCTCGCCGCCGCGGGCTTGCTGGCCTATTTCCAGCTGCCGGTCGCGCCGTTGCCGCAGATCGATTTCCCGACCATTTCGGTGCAGGCCAACATGGCGGGCGCAAGCCCGGAAGCCATGGCCGCCAATGTCGCCTCGCCGCTCGAACGGCATCTCGGCGCGATCGCCGACGTGACCGAGATGACCTCGCGCAGCAGTATCGGTTCAACCAACATCGTGCTGCAATTCGGCCTCGACCGCGACATCGACGGCGCCGCCCGCGACGTCCAGGCCGCCATCAACGCGGCACGCGCCGACCTGCCGTCGGACCTGCACAGCAATCCGCGCTATCGCAAGTACAATCCGGCCGATGCGCCGATCATGATCCTGGCGCTCACCTCGCGGACGCTGACGCCCGGCCAACTCTACGACACCGCCGCCACGGTGCTGCAGCAGAAGCTGTCGCAGGTCGAAGGTGTCGGCAATGTCGACCTCGGCGGCAGCTCGCTGCCGGCCGTCCGCATCGAGCTCAACCCGCGCGCGCTGTTCAACTACGGCATCGGGCTGGAGGATGTGCGCGCCGCCATCGCTTCGGCCAACGCCACAGCCCGAAAGGCGACATCGACGACGGCGTACAGCGTTACCAGCTCTACACCAACGACCAGGCGAGCCATGCCGCCGACTATCGCGATCTGGTGATCGCCTGGCGCAACGGCGCCGCCGTGCGGCTGCGCGATCTCGCCGATGTCGAGGATTCGGTCGAGGATGTCCGCAATCTCGGCCTCGCAAACGGCGTGCCCGCGGTGCTTCTTGTGCTCTACCGCGAACCGAACGCCAACATCATCGACACCGTCGACCGGGTGCGCGCGGTCATTCCGCAGCTCGAAGCGTCCATTCCGGCCGACGCGCATCTCTCGGTAAGCAGCGACAGCAGCACGACGATCCGTGCCTCGCTATCCGACACCGGGATGACCCTGGCGCTCGCCATCGTCCTCGTCGTGCTCGTCGTCTTCTGTTTTCTGCGCAACTGGCGGGCGGCGCTCATCCCAAGCGTCGCGGTGCCCTTCTCGCTGCTCGGCACCTTCGGCGCCATGTACCTGCTGGGCTATACGCTCGACAATCTGTCGCTGATGGCCCTGACCATCGCCACCGGCTTCGTCGTCGACGACGCGATCGTCGTCCTCGAAAACATCATGCGCCATGTCGAAGACGGCATGCCGCGACGGCAGGCCGCACTTCTCGGCGCCCGCGAGGTCAGCTTCACGGTGCTGTCGATGAGCGTGTCGCTGATCGCCGTCTTCCTGCCGATCCTCCTGATGGGCGGCATCCTCGGCCGCCTGTTCCAGGAATTCGCCGTGACGCTGTCGCTGGCGATCGTCATCTCGCTCGTGCTCTCGCTCACCACCACACCGATGATGTGCGCGCATTTCCTGCGCCCGCCGCAGACGCGCCGGTCGCTGCTCGCCCGCCTCGGCGAGGGCGCGTTCGAGCGGCTGCGCCGCTTCTACGGACGCTCACTTGCCTGGGCGCTCGACAATGCCGCGATCGTGCTGGTCATCCTCTTCTGCGCGATCGCCCTCAACGTCTATCTCTACGTCGTGGTGCCCAAGGGCTTCTTCCCGCAGGAAGACACCGGCGAACTGGTCGGCGGCATCCGCGCCGACCAGAGCATTTCCTTCCAGCTGATGCGGCAGAAACTGACCGAACTGCAGTCGATCGTCCGGAGCGATCCGGCGGTGGCCAATGTGGTGGGCTTCATCGGCGGCCGGCAGACCAATTCCGGCTTCGTCTACGTCAACTTGAAGCCGCAGGCCGAGCGGGCGCCGCTGCAGGCAGTGGTGACGCGTCTGCGCGCAGCACTCCAGCAGGTGCCGGGGGCGCAGCTGTTCCTGTTCCCGCGGCAGGAGATAAGGGTCGGCGCGCGCCAGAGCCTCGCCACCTACCAGTATTCGCTGCAGGCGGACTCGATAGCCGAACTCGACGCGTGGGCGCCCAAACTGCTCGACGCGCTGAAACAGGCGCCGGAGCTCGCCGACGTCAATTCCGACCGCGACGAGGCGGGCCTGGAGACCAATTTGTCGATCGACCGCGAAAGTGCCGCCCGGCTCGGCGTCAGCACCTCGGCCATCGACAACACGCTCTACGACGCGTTCGGACAACGCCAGGTTTCGACGATCTTCAATCCGCTCAACCAGTACGAAGTCGTCATGGAGCTGGCGCCACGCTATCTGCAGGATCCGTCGGCGCTGTCGCGCATCTATGTCAGCACCTCGGGTGCCGCCGCCAGCGGCACGCAGCGCACCAATGCGCTGGCCGGTACTGTGACGGCCGCCGCCAATACGCCGGCTTCCGCCGCATCACTTGCCGCCAGCGCATCCGTCCGCAACCAGGCCATCAACGCCATCGCCGCCATCGGCCATTCCAGCGCCTCGAGCGGTGCGGCGGTCAGCACCGCTCAGGAGCACATGGTGCCGCTGTCGGCCTTCAGCCACTACGCACCCGCCACCATGCCGCTGTCGATCAGCCACCAGGGCCATTTCGTCACCACGACGATTTCCTTCAACCTGGCCGAAGGCGCTTCGCTCGGCGATGCAACGGCGGCGATCGACCGGGCGATGGCGACGCTCAAAATGCCGGAGTTGATCCACGGCGCGCTTGCCGGAACCGCGCTGGCGTTCCGCTCGGCGCTGACCAACGAGCTGCTGCTGGTCGCCGCCGCTCTAGCCACCATCTACATCGTGCTCGGCATGCTCTATGAGAGCTACATCCATCCGATCACGATCCTGTCGACGCTGCCCTCGGCCGGACTTGGCGCGCTGCTTGCGCTCGAACTCACTGGGATGGATTTCAGCGTCATGTCGCTGATCGGCATCATCCTGCTGATCGGCATTGTCAAGAAGAACGCGATCATGATGATCGATGTCGCGCTGCAGACCGAGCGCAAGGAGGGTGCAACACCGCGCGAAGCCATCTACAGAGCGTGTCTGACACGTTTCCGGCCGATCATGATGACGACCTTCGCCGCCCTCCTCGGCGCGCTGCCGCTGGCGATCGAAACCGGTACCGGCGCGGAGATCAGGCAGCCGCTCGGCGTCGCAATCGTCGGTGGCCTGATCGTCGCCCAGATGCTGACGCTCTACACGACGCCGGTCGTCTATCTCTGCCTCGATCGCCTGCGTCTGTCGGCGGCACGCCGGGCAGCACCCACTGTGCAAACAGCTGGGATTCGCGCCGATGCGGACTTGATGGTGCCGGATATTCCTTGACGATTGCGCTCATCTGCCCCGTGAGGCGGTGAACTGTATCCATCGCCTCACGGATATGACCCCTTGCCGCTGCGCAGGAACCTGTTCGTCAAAGCATGAATACTCCCCGCAGCCAGGCGAAGAAACCGAACTTCCCGGACACTGCCGCGCGGACGCGCGTCGCCGCCCATCGAGCCGGCATCGTCGCGCCGACATGGCAATGGCAGACGATTTCGTGCAACTGCCAATCGGTCAGTTCAAAGAAGCGCTTGGCTTCACCGTAAGTATCCTCCTTCAGGCCTTGCGCGCGAAAGATCGGATCCTCGAATGCCACGGTGATGGGTGAGCCCGCGGAACGCATTCTGTCGCGAACCTCCGCGCTTATGTATTCGGTGCCGGCAAGCGCCCCAAGGCACCGGTCGGGATTTTGCTCCAGAAGTTGCGCCCAGCGCTCGAGGCGCTGGCCCCGAGTAGCAATCAGAGGCGTCGCTTCGGCGTGAACGTCGGCAACGCTTTGCAGTTGGTCAAGTGTTTGGTGTTTCACGGCCGCCTCCTACCAGCAGGTGATTCACCCCAACCCCAGAATGGAATTATGGCACTCCGCGAGGTCGGCAAGACCCGGCATGCGCGGTGCAAAAATATCCTCGGATCAGGCCATGGAACCGTGCAGCCGACGCCTTCGAAACATGGCGATCAAGGGACAGATTTACCCAAACCGCGCTGGCGTCCACGCCCCGCCGCCGGCGTTCGATTCAACGGCCGCCGCGACGAACTTCACGCCACGCGCACCATCGACGACATCGGGCACCTGCGCTGCCCGCGCCGCATCGACAGCGGCACCCGAACGGTGGGCGCGGATGATGTCGGCGACGTCGCGGTAGAAGTTGGCGAAGGCCTCGATGTAGCCTTCCGGGTGGGCGGCCGGCATGCGTGAAACACGCCGGCTTTCCTCGGTCGAGCCATGGCCGCCGCGCACCAGCGTACGCGTCTCTTCGCCATAGCGCGAGAAGCGCAGCTCCTCCGGCCGCGTGCCCGACCATTCGAGCCCGGCCTTGTCGCCGTAGATGCGCACGGAAAGGTCGTTGTAATGGCCGGGCGAAGTCTGGCTGGCGAGGATCGTGCCGCGCGCGCCGCCTGTCCAGCGCACCAGCACATGCGCGTTGTCGTCGAGCCGTCGCCCAGGCACGGCGGTGAACAGATCGGCCGAAACCGCCTCGGCCTCGCGGCCCGAAATGAAGCTCGCCAGGTTGAAGGCGTGCACGCCAATATCGGCGAGCACCGCGGACTGCCCTGCGCGCGCCGGATCGGTGCGCCATTCGGCCTGCTTCTGGCCCTGCGCATCGATCGGCTGCGTCAGCCAGTCCTGGATATAGGCGCCATGCACGGAAACGATGCGGCCAAGCTCGCCCGCAGCCACCATCTCGCGCGCCTGGCGGACCATGGCGTAGCCGGTGTTGTTGAGGGTGACGACGAAGCGGCGGTTTTTCGCCCGCGCCAGCGCCACAAGCGCTTCGGCGTCGGCCAGCGTCGTCGACAACGGCTTGTCGCAGATGACGTCGATGCCGGCCTCGAGGAAAGCGGTGGCGATCGGCGCATGCAGATGGTTGGGCGTGACGATGACGACGGCCTCGATGCCGTCGGGCCGTGCCGCTTCCGCCTTGGCCATGGCATGGTAGTCGGCATAGCTCCGCTCCGGCGCGATGCCGATCTCGGCCGCGGACGCTGCTGCGTTCCCGGGATCCGAGGACAGCGCGCCGGCAACCAGCGCGATCTGGTCGTCGAGGCGCATGGCGAGGCGATGCACCGCGCCGATGAAGGCATTGCGGCCGCCGCCCACCATCCCGACCCTAAGGCGTTGGCGCGTCGATCCGTCCGATGTTGCATAGACCATGAATTTTCAAACTCCTCCCGGATTTTCGATAGCGTGCATAGCCTGAAATGCCGCTAGCATTTTCGAACACGATTTCCAATTTCCATTTTGTGAAACGATCGTACCGCGCTAGCGTAAAGCCATGAGCGGAGTGCAAAAATCATCGGAACGGTCCAGTATCGACGAGGCCGCGACCCGGAAACGGGGACGCTCGCTTGCCGCGCTCGGCTACACCAAGCCGCAAACCTACGAGGAGTTGCGCGCCGTGCTCTCCTCCGGCACCGTCCATTTCCCGAAGCGGCTGCGCCAGGTTGCGATCTTCCTGTGGCAGCACCCGAGCGACGTGGCGTTGGGCACCATCGCGCAGGTCGCCGAGCAGGCCGGCGTGCAACCTTCGACGCTGGTGCGCTTCGCGCAGATCTTCGGCTATGCCGGCTTTTCCGATTTCCAGGGACTGTTCAAGGACCATATGAAAGGCTCCTGGCCGGAGCGCGCGGGCGCCGAACGTACTGCCGAGCCCAACGCCAATCTGCATTTTCTGCACGGCATGGTCGGCGCCTCGCAGGCCTCGCTCGGCCGCATCGACAATGGCTTCGACATCGAGAGCTTCGAGAGGATGGTCGCGCTGCTCGCCAAGGCCGAGCTGATCTATGTCATCGGCAGCAAACGCGCCTTTCCGGTCACCACCTATCTTTCGCTGACTCTCTCGCAGCAAGGCGTACGCAACGTGCTGGTCGACAATGTCGGTTCCACCGCGCTCGACCAGGTCGGCTGCATCGGCAAGCACGATGCGGTGCTGGCGGTGAGTTTCAGCCCTTACAATTCGATCACGCCGGACCTCGTCGCTGTTGCGCATGAGCGCAAGGCGCGCATCGTCACCATCACCGACAGCACCTTCTCGCCGCTGGTCAAGCTGTCGGACATTTGGCTGGAAGTCGTCGAGTCAGACTTCGCCGGCTTCCGTTCGCTGGCTGCTTCGTTGGCGGTCGGCATGGCTTTGGTCCACGGCGTCGTCTCACGCCGGACAGAATGACCGGAACGATTGACTGAAAGGAATTGTCGTTCCATATTTAAAAAAATAGAAACTTTGTTCCATGGAGGAGGGATGGAGGTTCGGCTCGACGGCAAGGTGGCGCTGGTCACAGGCGCGACGCAGGGCATCGGCTTGGCGATCGCCGAGACGCTTGCGCGCTCCGGCGCCGCCGGCCTGCTGATCACCGGCCGTGAGCCTGCGCGCGGCAAGGCCGCGGCGGCGTCGCTCTGCGAAATGGGCACGCCAACCGAGTTCGTCGCCGCCGATCTCGCGGACCCCGAGGCGCCGGCCCGACTGGTCGCAGCCTGCCTCTCCCGCTTCGAGCGCATCGACGGACTGGTCAACGCCGCCGGCCTCACCGATCGCGCCTCTTTCCTCGACGCTGGCCTCGACGACTGGGAAGCGTTGTTCGCCGTCAACGCCCGCGCACCCTTCTTCCTGATGCAGGCAGCGATCGCCGACATGATCATGCGCGGCCAGGGCGGCGCCATCGTCAACATCCTGTCGATCAACGCCCATTGCGGCTCGCCGGAGCTCGCCGTCTATTCCGCCACCAAGGGCGCGCTGGCGACGCTGACCAGGAACGCCGCGAACGCCCACCGCTTCGACCGCATCCGCGTCAACGGCATCAATGTCGGCTGGACCGACACGCCGGCCGAACGCATCATGCAGGCGCGAGACGCTCGGCCACGGCCCGGGCTGGCTCGATGCCGCCAATGCCGCGCAGCCTTTCGGCCGGCTGCTGACGCCGATCGAGATCGCCAACCTTGCCGTCTTCCTGCTTTCCGACGCCGCCGGGCCGATGACCGGCGCGGTGATCGACCAGGAGCAGTCGGTGATCGGGGCGAACCGGTGAGCGCCGCTGCCGCACCCGAGACGCTCGGCCCGGAGCTGCTCGAGCCGGCTTGCCGACACCGGTCCAGACAGCCGTCCTATGACCGTGCGGCCCTCATGCCGGCATGGCCCATATCGGCGTCGGCGCCTTCCACCGCTGCCACCAGGCCGAATACACCGACGATCTGCTTGTCGCCGCATTCGACCGCTGGGGCGTGGTCGGCATCAACATCCGCCCGCCTCTGCTTGCCGAAACGCTCGGCACGCCAGGGCGGCCTCTACACACGCCTGATCCGCGCAGGACAACCATACCGAGGCGCGCGTCATCGGCAGCATCGTTTCCGTCGTCGACAGCCAGGACGGTGCTGCGCCGGCGCTCGACGTGCTTGCTTCGCCCGACATCGAGGTGGTCACTATGACGGTGACCGAGAAAGGCTATTGCCACATCCCGTCGACCGGGGCGCTCGACCTCGACCATCCCGACATCGTCCACGACCTCGCCAACCCGCATGCACCGCGCAGCGTGCCCGGTATCCTGGCGCGCGCGCTGGAACTGCGCAGGCCCTCGCATGGGCGGCCGGTGACGCTGCTCTCCTGCGACAACATCCCGACCAACGGCGTCATCCTCGGCAATGTCGTGCGGGCGATGGCCGACCGGCGCGGCAACGGGCTTGCGGACTGGATCGCCGCCAATGTCGCCTTTCCTTCGGCCATGGTCGACCGCATCGCGCCGGCGACCACGCAGGCCGACCTCGACACGCGTCGAGCAGCTGCTTCGGCTACCGCGATGCCGCCGTGGTCGTCGGCGAGCCGTTCCGGCAATGGGTGATCGAACGAAAATTCGCCGGTCCGCATGCCGCGCTGGGATCTCGTCGGCGCGAGCTTCGTCGACGACGTCACGCCCTTCGAGCATCTCAAGATGCGGGTGCTGAACGGCGCGCAGACGACGCTTGCCTATCTCGGCGTGCTCGCCGGCCTCGAGCACACGTCGGATGCCATCGCCGACCCGCTGCTTGCCGCCTTCGTCCGGCGCATGCTGACCGAAGAGACCCTGCCGACGCTCAAGGCCGGTGCCGGGCATTTCTGCCGCCTGCCTATGTCGAGCAGAGCCTGGCGCGCCTCACGAACACCGCGATCCGCCACCGCAACCACCAGATCGCCACCGACGGCTCGCAGAAGATCGTCCAGCGTCTGCTCAACCCGATCCGCGAGCGGCTGCGGCAGGGTGGGAGCATCGCCCTGCTGGCGGTGCCCGTCGCCGGCTGGATGGCCTATCTGATCAAGGCTGCCGCCGCGCTTCGGCAGGTGCTGGCAGGTGTCCGATCCCTTTGCCGGCAAGGTCGCGGCCCTCGCCGACCGCATCGGCGCCGACACCAAGGGGCTCGCCGCCGCCATTCTTGCGATAGACGCGATCTTCGATCCGTCACTGGCCGCCGACACTACGTTCCGCACAGATGTCATCGCCGGGCTTGATGGCCTGCTGTCAGACAATCCGCTGGCCTTTGTCAGACAGCCTGCACTGAGCCAATAGATGCGCGGTTGAAGCGACCAACACGATCTGCATAGTACGATAGGTCGTGAAGTTCACGACCACGGGAGGCATCATGAAGCTTGGACTGCTCACCGCGCCATTTCCGGAGACGCCACTCGCTGAGGTCGCCGACTGGGCAAGCTCGGCCGGCTTCGAGGCGCTGGAGATTGCCTGCTGGCCGAAATCCTCCGGGCGACAGCCGCCGCTATGCCGGCACCAGCCATATCGACGCCGCCGCGACCTCGGCCTCGCAGGCCAAGGAGATCGTCGCCGCGCTCGCCGAGAAGAAACTGTCGATCTCCGGCGCTCGGCTACTATCCCAACCCGCTGCATCCCGATGCGGCGCACCGCGAGGCTGTCATCGACCATCTGAAGAAGGTGATCGTGCTGGCCGGGCGGATGGGCGTCTCCGTTGGTCAACACCTTCTGCGGCGGCGATGCCTCGAAGACCGTCGACGTCAATTGGGAAGAAGCGCTCAAGGTCTGGCCCGACATCATCGCCCATGCGCGCGACCACGGCGTCAAGCTCGCCTTCGAGAACTGCCCGATGATCTTCAGCTATGACGAATGGCCGGGCGGCCACAACATCGCCTATTCGCCGCAGATCTGGCGCCGCATCCTCGAAGCCTGGGGCGGCGATATCGGCATGAATTTCGACCCGTCGCACCTGGTCTGGCAGATGATCGACCAGGGGCGTTTCATCCGGGAGTTCGGCCCCTACATGCTGCATGTCCATGCCAAGGACCTGATGATCGATCATGATGGACTCTACGAGCGCGGAATCCTCTCGGCCGGCATAGGCTGGCAGGTGCCGCGCATGCCGGGGCTCGGCGACGTCGACTGGAGCATCATCTTCTCCGGCCTCTACCGCGCCGGCTACGACGGACCGGTCATCATCGAGCACGAGGACCGGCGGTTCGAGGGGAGCGACGACAGGTCAAGCGCGGGTTCCTGCTTGCCCGCGACGTGCTGCGCCCCTTCGTGAAGTGACGGGACAAACGGCTTTACAGACTGAACCAAAGATCAATGTGGAGGAGTACTGAAATGAAAAAATACCTGACCATGGTCCCGCTGCTTGCCGGCGCGGCCTTCCTGGCCTCCGTGGGCGCCTCGTCCGCCGAGGGCAAATACACGATCGGCATCTCCAACACCGTGCAGGGCAATGGCTGGCGCGAGGAGATGATCTGCGCGATGAAGGCGCAGGCGCTCGCCTCCGGCGAGGTGACGAAACTCAACATCGCCCACCGCAACACCGATGCCGCCGGCCAGCTCGAAGACATCCGCAACCTGATCAGCGCCAAGGTCAACGCCATCGTCGTCAACCCGGCCGATCCGGCCGGCATCAAGGCTGGCCTGGAGGAGGCCACCAAGGCCGGCATCGTCGTCGTCGCCGTCGACCAGGCGGTCACCGAACCGTCCGCCTACATCATCTCCAACAACCAGGAACAATACGCCTATCTCGGCGCCAAATGGCTGTTCCAGCAGATGGGCGGCAAGGGCGAGGTGGTCTACATGCGCGGCGCCGCCGGCGCCTCGGCCGACAGCGACCGCGACAAGGGCTTCAAGAAGGCGCTGGCCGAATTCCCCGACGTAAAGGTCGCGCAGGAGGTCTTCACCGGCTGGCAGCAGGACCAGGGCAAGCAGCAGATCCTCTCCTTCCTCGCCACCGGCGCCCCCTTCAACGGCATCTGGACCTCAGGCATCGACAACGTCATCGTCGACGCACTGGTCGAATTCGCAGGCACCGCTGGTGCCGGTGGTCGGCGCCGACAATGCCGGCTTCGTCGGCCAGCTCAGCTCGGTCAAGGGCCTCGTGGGCGCTGCGGTCACCAACCCCGGCTCGATCGGCGGCGCCGGCGTCACGCTGGCCCTGCAGATCCTCGACGGCAAGAAGCCGGCGCAGCAGACCGTGCTGGTCGAGCCGCAGCTCTGGGAGAACGCCACCGAGGAAGGCAAGGCCAAGCTCAAGGCCGCCGCCGACCCGTCGCTCAGCCCGGAATGGCCGGTCTCGATCTCGATCCCGGACTGGACGACCTACACGAAGGAGCAGATCGTCGCCTGCAAGGGTCCGGGCGAGTAATGGGTTGACGAGCCGCGCTTCTGCCTTCTCCCCTTGTGGGAAGTGGGTCGGCGCGCAGCGCCGAGACGGATGAGGAGGCGTTGGTGTCCTCTGGAACCATCCGACCTCGCTTCGCGACCCTCTTCTCCCACAAGGGGAGAAGGCGGGTCGCCGCTGACATCGTCGACCGTAGACCGCCAGCTATCAAAGCATGAATCGGAACCACGCGATTTGACCACCAACCCGCTCCTCGACGCCACCGGCGTCGCCAAGAATTACGGTGCGGTCGCAGCACTTCGCAACGCTTCGCTGTCGGTGCTGCCGGGCGAGGTCCACGCGTCTGATGGGCGCCAACGGCGCCGGCAAGTCGACGCTGGTGAAGATCCTGACCGGCGCCATCCACGCCGACGCCGGCCGCATCCTGATCCGCGGCGAGACGCGCGACATACGCTCGCCCGCCGCCGCGCGCCGCGCCGGCCTGCTTCCCGTCTACCAGGAGCCGTCGCTGATCCCCGATCTCGACGTTCTTTCCAATCTGCGCCTGACCGGCACGCCGGTCGAGCCGTTCCGCGCCTGGGTGCGCGAGCTCGGCATTCCCGACCTCGACCTGCGCGACACCGCGCGCGACATCCCGCTCGCCGTTTTGCGCGTGCTTGACCTGGCGCGCGCGCTGGCCGTCGAGCCCGACGTGCTGCTGCTCGACGAGATGACGGCGGCGCTGCCGGCGAACCTTGCCGAAAGGGTGCTGGAGGTGGTGCGCCGGCAAGGCGACAGCGGCCGCTCGGTGATCTTCATTTCGCACCGTTTCGTCGAGATCTCGGCGCTGTGCGACCGCGCCACGGTGCTGCGCGACGGCGAGACCGTCGGCGTCGTCGACATCGTGCCAGGCGTCGAGGAAAGGATCGTCGAGCTGATGCTCGGCGCCAGGATCGTCAAGACCCAGATGACAGCGCGCCCCGCCGGTCAGGCTGCTTCGACCGCGGCAAGCCGCCCGCGCCTTGGTGTGCGCAATCTGCGCGTCGGCACCAAGCTCAACGACGTCTCCTTCGACCTCGCCAACGGCGAAGTCGTGGGCGTCGTCGCGCTTGAAGGACAGGGCCAGGACGAACTCTTTGCCGCGCTGGCCGGCTCGATCCGGCCCTCCGGCGGCACGATCGAGGTGGATGGCCACCCGGTGAAATTCACGCACCCGAGCGACGCCATTCGCGCTGGCATCGCCTATGTGCCGGGCGACCGCGCCGAGGCGCTCGCCATGCAGCGCTCGGTGCGCGAGAACATCGCGCTGCCCTTCAGCGCGCGCGCTGCGCAACTGGGGACCGATCGGGATGCGCAAGGAGCGTACGGTGGTCGCCAGCGCCATCGCCCGCCTGCAGATCGACACCCGCGCGCAAGGCGAGGTGCAGCGCCTCTCCGGCGGCAACCAGCAGAAGGTGACGATCGCCCGCTGGATCGCCGCCAACGCCCGCACCATCCTGTGCTTCGACCCGACGCGCGGCATCGACGTCGGCACCAAGCAGGAGATCTACAAATTGCTGCGCGAGCTCGCCAGCCAGGGCAAGTCGGTGCTGTTCTATACCTCCGAACTGGAAGAGGTGCAGCGTGTCTGCGACCGCGTCATCGTCATCTTCGGCGGGCGTGTCGTCGACATCTTCCCGGTCGAGGAGGCCGACGAGCCGGCGCTGATGCGCGCCGCCTACGGCCTGCCGCGCGGCGTCACCGTCGATGTAGGCATCCTGGCCGACCCGACGTCGAAACCTTCGACCCCGGAGGCGGCACCTTGACCCGCTTCTTCCGCAACCAGGGCTGGGTCGCCGGCCTGTTCGCCCTCTTCGTGCTGCTGTTCGTGCTCACCAAGCTGATCCAGCCGGGCTATGGCAGCGGCGACTTCGGCTCGCTCGCGCGCGCCGTTCTGCCCTACGCTTTCGCCGTCGCCGCCCAGACCGTCGTCGTCATCGCCGGCGGCATCGACCTTTCGGTCGCCGCCATGATGGCGCTGACCAGCGTCACCGCCGCCTCGATGATGAACGGCGCCAGCGAGGAATATCGCGCTGTTCGTCGTGCCCTTCGTGCTGGCCATGGGCCTGGTGCTCGGCGCGCTCAACGGCATCCTGATCGTCGTCACCCGCGTGCCCGACATCGTCGTCACGCTTGGCGACGCTGTTCGTGCTGCAGGGCGCGGCACTGCTGGTGCTCGGCGCGCCGGGGGGCGCTGCCGCCGATTGGCTGAAGGCCATGCATCGTCGGCACCGCTGCCGATCCCCGGCCTGCCCGACAGCATCGACGCCTGGGTGCCGAAGGCGCTGGTGCTGCTGGTCGTCTGCCTCGGCATCATCTGGATGCCGCTCAGGCGCTCGAAGCTCGGCCTCTCCATCTACGCCATCGGCTCGAGCGAGCTGGCCGCCTTCCGCAGCGGCGTGCCGGTCGCGCGCACCCGCATCATCGCCTACGCGCTGTCCGGCCTGTTCGCCGCCATGGGCGGGCTGGCGCTGACCATGAGCACCGGCATCGGCGCCCCCATCCCCGGCCCCTATCTGCTCGCCAGCGTCGCCGCGGTGGTGCTGGGCGGCGTCGCCCTCGGCGGCGGCAAGGGCGGCCTGCTCGGCCCGATCGTCGCCGTCTTCGTGCTGCGGCTGGTGCGCACCGACCTGACGCTGCTTGCCATCGACCCCAACGTCACCGCCATCATCGAGGGCGCCATCATGGTCGCCGTGGTGATGTTCGGCGCCTTCATCACTATAAGAGGCCGCCCGGCAGGAGCAATGCCATGAGCAGCAGCGCGACAATGCCCAGCCGGTGTCCTTCGGCCGCCGCGTAAAACGCTTCATGGCCGACCGGCCGCTGGTGCCGCTGATCATCCTGCTCGTCATCCTGGTGGTGATCCTGCAGATCCTGCGGCCCGGCATCGTCAACGAGCGCTGGATCGCCAACACGGTGAAGTTCGCCATTCCGCTGGCGATCCTCGCCGGCTGCCAGACCATGACCATGCTGACCGGCGGCATCGATCTCTCGGTCGGCACGGTGGCGACGATGAGCGCCTTCATCATGGCGACCCAGGTCGTCAGCCAGGACCCGGCGGTGGCCTTCCTGCTGGCGATGATGCCGGCGCTGCTGATCGGCCTGTCAACGGCATCGGCGTCGGCGTCTTTCGCGTCCATCCGCTGATCATGACGCTCGGCACCAGCCTGATCGGCACCGGCTGCCTGCAGGTCTACCAGCGCACGGTGATCGCTTCCGGCGCCAAGATTCCCGATTTCCTGGACTGGCTCGGCACCGGCCTGACCTACGGCTTCCCCAACGCGCTGCTGCTCTTCGTGCCGCTGGCGGTGCTGATCGTCTTCACGCTGCGCCGCACCGGCTTCGGCCGCCTGCTCTACGCCGTCGGCGACAATGAGCGCGCGGCGCGCTTGTCGGGCGTCCGCTACTGGCAGGTGATCACCGCGCTCTACGTCATCTCCAGCCTGCTCGCCGGCATCACCGGCCTGCTCTATATCGGCCTGATCAAGGCGCCGTCGCTGTCGCTGGCCGAGCCGCTGGTGCTGCCTTCGGTCGCCGCCGCCGTGATCGGCGGCACCTCGATCTTCGGCGGCCGCGGCGGCTACACCGGCACCATCATCGGCGCGCTGATCCTGACGGTCCTGACCACACTGCTGACCATCCTGCAGATGCCGGAAGGGGCAAGGCGGATATTGTTCGGGCTGATCGTGCTGTTTGTGACGGCGGCGTATTTGCGGATTGTGGAGGAAAGGTAGGGGAAGCGCTGACGCGGCATTCAGCGGGTTCTTTCCAGCCTCATATTGCGGGCACGTCCTTGGGCACCGTTCACTGAAGGGAGGGGGCATGACATGCAGGCAATGCCGATAGCACATCAACGGAGCAAGCTGCCGCTGGCCCCATGTCCTCCTATGACCGGTTATCCGGCCGCCGTCCTATGCTGGCTTCTTTCGGCTGGTGTGTATATCGCGGCCAAATGGGTTGCGCCTGAAATGCCGCCCTGGGGCCTCTGCTTCTGGCGGCTGACCCTGGCCTGCGCCATCCTGCTGCCGATCGTGCACCGTCATCACGACGCGATGATAGGTCTTGTACGATCCCGGGCCGTGGAAATCGTCGCCGTCGGAGCGATCGGCCTCACGCTGTGCCAGGGCATGATCTACCACGGCCTCAGTGACACCGACGCAACCACGGCCGGCATCATCATGGCGCTGTCCCCTGTCATGACGATGGTGCTCGCACGTTTTGTTCTTGGCGAGCCGCTCGGGCTTTGGAAGTCGCTTGGCGCGCTGCTCGCTTTGGCCGGGATGATGGTCATCGTCGCGCACGGGAACCTGACGGCGCTCTTTCAACTCCGGTTCAATCCCGGCGAGTTGTGGATTGTCGGCAGCGCCTTCTGCTGGGGTCTGTACACCGTGCTTTTGCGCCGTTCCAAATTCGGCCTCGAACTCCTGCCCCTGGTCGTGCTCCTGCTCGGAGCCGGCGCGCTGGTCGCTTTGCCTTTCCACCTGTGGGAACTGTTCAACGACGAACGCTCCGCCATGAACATCAATGGCTTGCTCGCGCTCGCCTATCTGGCAGGCCCGGGCGGCGCCTTGATGTACTACCTCTACAACCGAAGCGTGGAAACGCTTGGCGCGAGCAGGGCCAGCATGCTGCTCTATCTGCAAACGATGTTCGTCGCCATACTCGCCTATCTGTTGCTCGGAGAGAGCTTGCACGATTACGATCTGATTGGCGCTGCCTTTATCGTGGCGGGAATCGTGCTCGCCACTGTGCTCAAACCTAAGGCGAGTCAACGCCCGCATCTCGTAAAAATCTACCGAGTGACAGGGCGAGGAATTGGCCGTACTGGAATGCCCGCTCCCCAAGAGTGGACTCACTTCTTCTTAGCCCTGAGGGCCCCTGGGGATAGCAATTATTCTGCTATTTGAGGGGCTTTTCATCATGACAACCCGCTTGGGTCTGCTGGCAATCTCTTGCTTGATCGTCGCAGGTTTGTTTCTGCCCTTGGTTGTTACCGTATCGCATGCCGCAAAGCAGAAGAGCGCCTGCGCCGACGGGGCGCAGAAACCTCAATGAGATTTCGACGAGGCCCGATCCGGCCCTGAAGCGGATGCTTTCCGACTATTTCGACGAAATGGGCGTCCGCAGTGGCGATGTGTTTGCCATGATGGGCCTGGCAACGCCGGAGGGCCTCTATAACGTCTGGAGCGCCGAAGCGCTCAAATCAGGCATCATTACGAAAGTCTTCTCATACTCGGACGAACCTGGCTACGTCATTGGTGGAACCGATGACGAACCGGGCCACGTCATCAATATCCCGCCTGAGATCGAGCATTTGATCAGATAGGCAGCCAGCCCGGGAGCCAATCAGCCCAGAAGGTTGCGCGCCGTGCGCATGAAGATTCTGGATCCGATCGGGATCAAATCGTCTGGAAAGTCATAGTCGGGATTGTGCAGCGCCGGGTAGCGCTCGCCGGCGCCGAGGAAGAACATCGCCGACTTGGCTTTGTGGCCAAAGATGCCGAAATCTTCCGAGGCGCGCATCGGCAGGGCTTCCTCCGTGCGCAGCACGCCTTCCTCGTCCAGCGCGCGCTGCAGATGTTCCACGGCATCCGGCGCGTTGACGCTGGCAACGAAGATCTCGTGATAGTCGTAGCGGGCGGAAAGACGATGCTCTCCCGCGATCCTTGTGGCCAGCGCTTGCGCGGCGGCGCACAGGTCCGCCATGCGCTCGTCGCGCCTTGTGCGCAGCGTCGCCCACACCTCTGCATTTCCAGGCGCAATGCCGAACACGGCTTCGCCCATCGTGGCATGGGTGACGGTCACCATGCTGAAGTCGTCGTCGGCAAAGGTTCCGTGCCCGAGCGCGGGCAGTGCCGGCATCAGCTGGCTCACCGCCATCATTGGCGAGACGCCCGTTTCGGGCATCGACGAATGCGCGGTCTTGCCCTCCAGCACGATCCGCATGCCGCGTGAGGCACAGTTGACCACGCCGGGTTTGATACGCACCTCGCCGAACGGCACACCAGGCAGATTGTGCAGCGAGAAGGCGAAATCCGGCGTGATCTCGGAAAAGCGCGGATCGGCGACGACACCGGCCGCGCCATTACCGGTTTCTTCCGCCGGCTGGAACATCAGCACGACGCGGCCGCGGGCCGGTCTTTCGCGCCCGAACTGGCGGCCAAGTGCGGCGAGGATCGCGGTATGTCCGTCATGGCCGCACATATGCGACTTTCCCGGCACCAGCGATGCATGAGAAACGCCTGAAAGCTCGTAAATCGGCAGCGCATCGAGTTCCGACCGGAACAGGACCGTCGGTCCGGCTTTGCCGCTTTCATAGACCGCCGCCACACCGTGGCCGCCCAATCCGGTCAGCACCTTGTCTGGCCCTGTGTCGGCGAGGAAGTCGACAACCTCGCTCGCGGTCTTCTCTTCCTCGTTCGAGATTTCCGGATTCTGGTGCAGCCTGCGGCGCCATGCCGTCAGCTCGACAATGTCTCGATTGGTCAGGGTCATGTTTTCCTGCTCTGCTTGGAGCAACTCCAGGAAAAGCGTAGCAGTTTTCCGTCCGGAATTGCGTAAAAACAAATAGTTAGAGCGGGTCGGCGATTTTATCGAAAGTGAACCGCTCCTGTGCTGCCGTCTCCATAGCACGCGCAAGTTTACGACGCGTCGAGACACGATGCCATCTCCTGCAATTTCGAACCAGGAGGACAGCGCCGTCCGCCTATCTGCCATGCCGGCAGGCGAGCGGCAAAAATCACGACCCCTTGCAGATCGGCAGCGGCTGCGGCGGCGGGGCGGGATGGTCCTTCCTGTATTGGGCGATGATTGGCTCGAGCATCTTTCTCGGCCAGAATTTCGGCGTGCCGATCTCCTTCAGGCAGGATGCGTTCCAATAGGCGCCTGCTTTCGCGACGGCGGCGATGTCACGCGATTCAGGGTAGATGTAGAGCGTCGTCGGGTTGTTCTTCACCATCGCGATCATCTGCCGGGCATCCGCCGACGACCAGCTGGTGCAGCCATTGCTGCGGCCGCCGGCATAATCCACCAGCTTGCCGAACGGCACGTAGCCGTCATGGTCGGCGTAGGAGCTCTTCGGGCTTTTGCGAAGGCACATTCCCTTCAGCACCTGCGCCGCATGCCCGCCGATCACCCGCTGCCTGGCGTTGGCGGCTTCGCCTTCGCCGTCGAACTGTATGAAGGTGCGCAATAGCACCGCGTCCTGTTTCGCGCCGACGCGGTAATAGCCCTTGAACGAGGTTTTCGCCTCGCCGGTCATATAGGCGCCGCCGGTCGTCAGTGACGAATCCAGCGCATTGCCGAAGTTTTTCGCGCAGCGTCGTCCGTTGGAGAAATCGACGACGCCTTTCAAATTGCGGCCGCTGCCGTGACCCGACGAAATCGCGCGAAACGACTGCTCGGCTTCGCAGATGACGTAGTATCGACGCCCCAGCACACCATTGCCCATATCGCCAGGGCGCGTCGCATCCATGGCGAAGTAGCAGGGGTTCTTGACGGCGCCCTGGCCCACCTTCTTCAGGTACAGCGCGCGTGCCCGCTCCAGCACCACTTGCGCGATTTGCCCGTCGCCGTCGCCGACATGGGCCTGCAGCCAGGAGGGGATATCGGATCGTGCGGCGAAAGACCGGGCCGACGCCATCAGGGCGATGACAACGATGAGGAGGCCGAGGAGAGCGACAACCCCCAGCGGAACAGATCTCAACCGCACCGGATCAATTCTCCTGCCAAAACCGTTTTGCGAATCACCGCTGAGTTAGCATAAAAGGCCGCGCGCCAATCGGCGAAACACTTCTGGTTTAGCGCGCGTCATCGATCACAGCGCCAGGCTCCCCTGCTCCGCCTCCTCGGCATTGGGGTCGCCCGGCGCCGTGGCCCAGGCGAGTTCGACCAGCGTCACGGTGCGTCGGCCGGTGCCGTCGAGCTGGCACACGATGAGGCCCTGCTCCTCGATATAGGTCAGCAGCCGCCGCGCGCGGCGCAGTGAATGCGAGCCATAGGCGCGGGCGATCGCGGCGTCGCTGGGACAAGGCCAGCCCTCCTTCGCCGCACGCGCGATCATCATGAACACGCCCTGCATATCCTCTGGCAGCAGCGAGGCGCGGACCGAGACGTCCTGCCACGCGTCGTCCTGCGCCACATCCGAGCCGAGCCCGGCGCGGGCGCGCGTCAGCATGCGGCGGAACGCCGGCAGATCGGGCACGACCGAGGCGAGACCCTCGATGCGGCAGCGGACGACGAACTCCTGATAGAGCACGCCGATGACGCGAAAACCCGCGTCGGGTTCGGCCAGCACGGCGCGCAGGACGCGGTCGACGCGCTCGCGGCGCTCCGCCAAATCCTCGGCGCTGATCGGCGGCTCCGCCGGTTCGGGGCGGATGTCCAGCGCCGCAGACTTCGCCGCCATCAATTGATCGAGCAAGTCCGGCGACGCCGTCCGGCGCTGCGGGCGCACAGGCTCGGGCGGCGGGGCGGCCAGGATGATCGCGCGGGCGTCCTCAAGCGCCGCCTCCGGCATCGCCATCAGCCGCGGCGTGCCATTGCGCGGACTTGTATCGGTCGGGCCTATGCGCAAGCCCAGCGGCCGGCGCGACAGCGCCGGGCCGAGCGCCATGAACTGCCCGCGCTCCAGGTCGCGAAACGCCTCCGCCTGCCGTCGCTCCATGCCGAGAAGATCGGCCGCACGCGCCATGTCGATATCGAGGAAGGTGCGGCCCATGAGGAAATTGGAAGCCTCGGCCGCGACGTTCTTGGCGAGCTTGGCCAGCCGCTGGGTGGCGATGATGCCGGCAAGGCCGCGCTTGCGGCCGCGGCACATCAGATTGGTCATGGCGCCGAGCGAGAGCTTGCGCGCCTCGTCCGAGACCTCGCCCGGCGACGGCAGGCGCGAACAGCTGCGCCTCGTCCACCACCACCAGCATCGGGTACCAATGGTCGCGAGCGACCTCGAACAGCCCGCCGAGGAAGGCGGCGGCGCGCCGCATCTGGTTCTCGGCGTCGAGCCCTTCGAGATTGAGCACCGTGGAGACGCGGTGGATGCGCGCCCGCTCGCCGGCGCTCTGCAGGCCGCGTTCGGTATGCTCCTCGGCATCGATCACCAGATGGCCGAAACGCTCGCCCAGCGAAACGAAATCGCCTTCGGGGTCGATGATGGTTTGCTGCACCCAGGGCGCGCTCTGTTCGAGCAGCCGGCGCAAAAGATGCGACTTGCCGGAGCCCGAATTGCCCTGCACCAGCAGGCGGGTCGCCAGCAGCTCCTCAAGGTCGAGGGCCGCCGGCACGCCCGCAATCGTGTGTCCCATCTCGATCGCAACGGTCATGTCGACTCAAGGCTCTCCTTCGCAGACGGGCTTATCAAGCACATGGCAGCCCGTCGAGCGCGCAGAGCCGGCCGCTCCGTGTTGCGCACAAGCTGGGCGGAGAGTGCGCTCGACCGCCACCGCGAGGCGAGAATTTGGATTGCGGCTGAAGAACAGTTTCATCTCGAATGACGGTCCTGGATGGGCATCGGCTCGACCTTAGTACAGGCAGAATTGCACCTGCCTTCCTCGCTTGTAAGGCCAGCCGACAACGCGTCTTGCCAACTGGTCGGACCACCATTTCGCTGGCGGAAATTGCCGTTCGGCGTATCATCCTTTTCGGGAGGGTTCATGGCAGGAGGAAGCCAATGAACGTCGTGCTGAACGTGCCTGTCATCGACATGACAACGCAAGAACTTGTTTCTTCTGCTCTTTCAAAATTCCGCGCCGGCGACACCATTTCGACCAGGGCGGCAATTGAGGCGATCCGCCGGATCAGCCCGGCCTGCGAAGACAGCGACGACGATCTCGTCGAACTGATCGTGATGGCGGCAATTGGTAAGACCATGGGGGTGGTGTTCGATCACCGAAGCCACTAGCGGAAGTCCAACCGGATTGGAACGAATAGCCTGTTGCGCCGTTCGATTCGTTGGAATTGAGGAGTGGCGTCAATGCGTGATGAACAATTCGACGTTCCCGTGATCATCGAAACTGAACGAACAGGTCGGTTCCTGACCGTAACCGGCACGGTCCAGGCCGCCTCGCTGCTGGTCGACAAATGGCCGCAGGCGAAGCGCGGCCCGAAATACCGGTCGGCCTTGAAAGCGATGATGGATGCGATGGAGCAGCGGCGGACGGTTGGCACTGCGCGGCGCGCATTCACCGCCGCCGCCAGGGAGGCGCATGTCTTCGTCGGCGAAGGCCGGCACTAGCCTGGCTCGGATTGTGCCTGGGAACTCCTGGAAATCTTCCTCGTTATGCTCTTGGTTGAAACGAGGGACGCAGTCATGGCCGATGACAAGACCAAGACCGACAACCGCGACCGCTCGCAAGTGGCCCGCGACGAGGACTACGAGGTCCGGCATTTCGCCGAGGAGGCGGGTATCACGCCGGAGCAGGCCCGGACACTCATCAAACGGCATGGCACCGATCGCAAGGTGCTGCACGAATTGGCCGAGAGCATCAAGGGATCGTAGGGCTGATCGGCGGCGACGCTGCAGGAGCAATTCCGGGAAAAGTGTGAATCGGTTTTCCGTCCGGAATTGCGTCAAAACAAGGAGTTTAGCTGCCCAACGGATGCGGCATATAGCCGACAAAGCCCGCTATCTTCCAGCGACCGCTGACCTTCGTGCAAAAATAGAGGGTCTGCCATTTCAGCCGGTCGACGCTGCCGTCGGCCTTGGCGACTGAGCCGTTGAATTTCTTGTGCAGCACCGCGCGGTCGCCGTCGACATCGATGTCGCGCATGTTGGTAACACGAAACAGCGCTTCGCGCAGCGGCTCGGCGAATGCCGTCGCCGCGGTCTCCCTGGCCTGACGCAGCCATTCGTCGCGATAGGCGGCAAGCGTCGGGAACTGCAGCCGCCAGGCGTCGGCATCGCTGAGGAAATGCGCATGCATGCCGAAGAAGCTTTCGGCGACGAAATCGTCCTCGACCATCGACCAGTCCTGTCCGAGAAACGCGTCGATGTCGCGTCGCACCAGCATCTCCCACAGCGCGTGGCGATCGGCGTCGCCGGCCGGAAACGGGTTCTTGTCGAAAGTCATTTTTTTCTCCTGGCTGGAACCGCGCCGGCAGGCGCCGACCCCGCTTCGCCAGGGGTGATCGCATTCGGCAGCGGCGGGCGCAAGATGCTGGGCCGCCTGCAGCAAAGCAACATCGGTTTTCGAAAATGTTGCTTTCCAACCGGGCCTCTATGAGGATCGCGCCGATAGGCGTAGAGGGTCCGGCAACGGCGCGACCACGAACAGTCGTGCCATGTCTGAACAGGAGTTTATTCTTGCCCAAGCAGTGTTTTGGAACATCCCATGTGCCGCTCTCGCCCGCCGTGCGCGCCGGCGATTTCGTCTATGTCTCGGGCCAGGTGCCGGTCGGCAGCGATGGCGTGGTGATCACAGGTGGCATCACCGAGCAGACCGAGCAGGTGCTTTCGAACATCAGGTCGGCACTGGCGCTGGCTGGCTGCACCATGGACGACGTGGTCAAGACCACGGTCTGGCTCGAGGATGCGCGCGATTTCGGCGCCTTCAACACCGTCTATGCCCGGCATTTTCCGAAGGATCCACCGGCCCGCACCACGGTCGAATTGCGGCTGATGATCGACATCAAGATCGAGGTCGAAGCCGTCGCCTATCGGCCGCTCTGACCGGACAGTGCAACGCGAAGGAGGCTGGCCGATGCAATTCGATCTCCTGATAAAAGGCGGCCGTCTCATCGATCCGGCCTCCGGCCTCGATGCGCCGCGCGATATTGCCATCGCCGATGGCAGGATCGCTGCGATCGATGCCGCCATCGATGCCGAACACGCCACTCGAGTCATCGATGCCAGGGATTGTATCGTCACCCCCGGCCTCATCGACCTGCACAGCCATGTCTATTGGGGCGGCACCTCGCTCGGCGTCGACGCCGACCGCCTTGCCGCCAAGAGCGGCACCACCACCTTCGTCGACGCCGGTAGCGCCGGCGCCGGCAATCTTTTGGGCTTTCGCCGCCACGTCATCGAGCGCTCGAAAGTCCGCATCCTCGCCTACGTCAACATCTCCTTCGCCGGTATATTCGGCTTCTCGCAGACCGTCTCTGTCGGCGAATGCAGCGACCTCAGGCTCTGCGAGCCGCGCGAGGTCGTGGCGGCAGTGCGCGAGCACGCGGACGTGGTCGTCGGCGTCAAGGTCCGCTCCGGACGCCATGCCGGCGGCACCAGCGGCATCGCCCCGGTCGATCTCGCGCTCGAGGCCGCCGACAAATCGGGCATGCCGCTGATGGCGCATATCGACGAGCCGCCGCCCGGCCGCTCGGAAGTGCTGCCGCGCCTGCGCAAGGGCGACATCCTCACCCACTGCTTCCGGCCGTTCCCCAACGCGCCGGTCTTCGCGTCGGGTGCGGTACGCCCGGACATGCGGCTGGCGCGCGAGCGCGGCGTCATCTTCGACATCGGCCACGGCATGGGCTCCTTCGATTTCGAGGTAGCGAAAGCCATGCTGAGGGACGGGCTGGCGCCCGATGTGATCAGCAGCGACGTGCATCTCTACTGCGTCGACGGTCCTGCCTTCGATATCCTGGTCTGCATGTCGAAACTGCTGGCGCTCGGCATGCCGCTGGTCGAGGTGCTGCGCGCCGCCACACAGCGGCCGGCCGAAGCGATCGCCAGGCCCGATCTCGGCACGCTCAAGGTCGGCGGCATTGGCGACGTCGCAGTGCTCAGGCAGGTACCAGGCCGCTTCACCTTCGTCGACGCCGTCGGCGCCTCGCTGATCGCCGACCAGAGGCTGGTCTCCGACGGCATCGTCATCGGCGGCAAATGGTGGCCGAACGAGACAGCCGGCGATGTCAGTGAGACCGAGCGTTTCGAGGCGCATAGCCACCACACCCATGTCGAGGTTGCGGCCAGGCATTTCGGCCACAGCCGCGAGTAACGCTCGGAGCCAGGCGCGTCAGGTGCCGAAGTTACTCGGCGCCCCATGAACCGGCGTTGCAATCCCTTCCATCCGTGCCTTGATCTGCAGCGCCACATACTTCGAATAGAACCGCGACAGCGCCAGATTGCCGCCGTGGAACCACAGTGCTTCCTGCGCGGTGGGCTTCCACATGTTGCGCAATTCGCCTTGCCACGGTCCGGGATCCCCTTTCACGCCGGAACCCAGGCCCCAGCACGGACCGACCTTGTCGGCAACCTCGCGCGAGACGATTGCCGCAACCGTCTCGTTCATCGACTGGTAGCCGGTGCAGGAGACGATCGCGTCGCAGGCGAGCTCGCTGCCGTCGTCGAATAGGATACCGCTCGGCGTCAGCGACTTGATTCCGACACCGCTACGCACGCCGATCTCGCCGTTGATGATCAACTCGCAGGCGCCGACATCGATGTAGAAGCCCGAGCCAGTGCGATAGGCCTTCATCAGCAGCCCGGTCTCGTCCTCACCAAAGTCGAGCGCGAAGCCTGCACCCCGCAGACGGTCGTAGAACGCCGCGTCGCGTGCCCTGATGACATCGTAGAGCGCCCGCTGCCCCTTGGGCACCAGCGCGAACGGCGTCGAGGCGACGATCATGTCGGCCTTGTCGGTGGAGATGCCGCGCGCCAGCGCCTTCTCGGAAAAGATCTCGAAGCCGACCTCCATCAGCGTATCGGATTTGACCACAGTCGTCGGCGAGCGCTGGACCATGGTCACCCCGGCGCCGCTCTCCCAGAGGTCGACGCTGACATCATGCCCCGAACTTGCC
Source organism: uncultured Alphaproteobacteria bacterium (assembly GCA_963788955.1). Classification (GTDB taxonomy): domain Bacteria; phylum Pseudomonadota; class Alphaproteobacteria; order Rhizobiales; family Rhizobiaceae; genus Mesorhizobium. The sequence goes on from CAWBIN010000023.1 coordinate 152,097, forward strand.
GCACCTATGACCGCAACACGTCTGCCACGGAATTTCTCGCCGCTGGAATATTGGCTGGAATGCAGCAGTTCGCCTCGGAAGGTCTCGGCGCCCGGCAGCGCGATCTGCCGGGGCGGACCGTAGGCGCCAGTGGCGAAGACGATATGCTTCGGCTTCAGCGTGATGCGCTGGCCGACGCGATCGACCACGACCGTCCAGACCTTCCCGGCTTCGTCATAGCTGGCGCTGACGCATTTGGTGGCAACCCAGTAATTGAGCTCCATGACCCGGGTGTACATCTCCAGCCAGTCGCCCATCTTGTCCTTGGGCGTGAACACCGGCCAGTTCTCAGGGAAGGGTATGTAGGGCAGATGGTCGTACCAGACCGGATCGTGCAGGACGAGCGAGCGGTAGCGGTTGCGCCAGGAATTGCCGGGCCGCGCATTCCTCTCGATGATAAGGGAGGGCACGCCGAGTTGCCTCAGCCGCGCGCCCAGCATGATGCCGCCCTGGCCGCCGCCGATGACAAGGCAATAGGGCTGCTCGCGCACGCCGAGGTCGCGCGCCTCGCGCGCCCGCGCTTCCGCCCAGGTCTCGCGACCGGGATCAGCCTTGTGGCGGATGCCGAGCGGCCGCGCCGGACCCTTCTGTTCCTCGAAGCCCTTCAATTCGCTCATCGCAGTAAACAGCGTCCGGCATCGGCCGTCCTGCAGGCGTAGAATGCCCTCGCCTCGCGCCACGACCGTTTCGAACGTGAACCAGGCCTCGACAATGCCCTCGTCCGCGCTCGCCTCGCCGGACAGATGCCAGTGGGACGGCTTCGCCGCCGCCAGCGTCGCTTCCAGCATGTCGCGGATCGCATCGCGGCCTTCCATGGTCGTGATGTTCCAGGTGAAGGCCAGGAGATCGCGCCAGTAGCAATCGTCGACGAAAAGGTCGGTCGCAGCGTCGACATCGCCCGCTTCGAGTGCCCGGCCAAAGGAGCCGAGCCAGGTGGCAGCCTGTTGCGATGGTGCGATGTCGAGCATCTGTCTTCCTTCGTCAGTTTCCGATGCGCCGACGGGATGCTCGGTCGCCGCGTCGTCGCAAGGTAGGATAATTGGAGCCGACCTGTCACGCTGCAGCTCTGATCACGTTCATGGCCGACCGACAGGACTACAATCCCATTCGGGCCGCGAAACGGCGCGTGGCGATTTTCGACACCAGCCCTGAAATCAGGGCACCAAAACCTTTATAAATTCCTATTTCTTTCCTCTCGGCCCCGTCTCGAACCTTTATGGCTGTCGGGTCCATATTCCATCGCGAGCAAAACGCTCCGAACGCCGTGATCCTCTAGGGCACGGCGGGCCGTTTTCGTGGAATTTCTGGCTCGCCAGCCTCTGGCGCCAAGTACAAACAGAAGCAAGGACACTACAATGGACATTGTCGTCATCGGGATCGACGTTTTGTTTTTCGCTCTTTCCCTCGCGTACATCAAAGCCTGCGACGCTCTTTAAGCGGAAGGATCACACCATGCTTGTCGATTACATCCTCGGTGGCGGCGTGACCTTGTTCCTGCTCGTCTACCTGACATACGCCCTCGTTCGTCCAGAACGCTTCTGACGCAAGGCACGGAAAGCTATTCTCATGACACTCACCGGATGGATACAGATCCTCGTCTATTGCGGGATCGTCGTTTTGCTCGTGAAGCCGCTCGGCGGCTATATGTACCGCGTCTTCAATGGCGACCGCACTCTTCTTTCACCCATACTTGGCCCGGTTGAGCGCGGCCTTTATCGCATCTCCGGAACCAGTGAACGCGAGGAGCAGCACTGGACGACCTATTCGGCAGGCATCATCTTCTTTAGCCTGGCAAGCTTTCTGGTGCTGTACTTTCTGCAGCGCCTCCAAGGCGTCCTGCCCTACAATCCGGCCGGCATGACCGCTGTCGAGCCCAATCTCGCTTTCAACACCGCCGTCAGCTTCGTCACCAACACCAACTGGCAGAACTATGGCGGCGAAAGCACGATGTCCTACCTCGTGCAGATGGCCGGCCTCACCGTGCAGAACTTCATGTCCGCCGCGGTCGGCATTGCCATTGCGGTGGCGCTGATCCGCGGCTTCGCCCGGCATTCGGTCAAATCGATCGGCAATTTCTGGGTCGATATGACCCGCTGCACCCTCTACATCCTGTTGCCGCTCTGCATCGTGCTCACCCTTGTCTACGTCTGGCTGGGTATGCCGCAGACGCTCGGGCCTTATGTCGACGCCACCACGCTTGAAGGCGCCAAGCAGACGATAGCACTCGGCCCGGTCGCCTCGCAGATCGCCATCAAGATGCTCGGCACCAATGGCGGCGGCTTCTTCAACGCCAACGCCGCGCATCCGTTCGAAAACCCCGACGCGATCTCCAACCTGATTCAGATGGTGACGATCTTTGCCCTAGGTGCGGCACTCACCAACGTCTTCGGCCGCATGGTCGGCAACCAGCGTCAGGGCTGGGCGATCCTGGCCTCGATGGGCGTTCTGTTCGTCGCCGGCGTCGCCGTCTGCTACTGGGCGGAAGCCGCCGGCAATCCGCTTGTCCATGCGCTGGGCATCGACGGCGGCAACATGGAGGGCAAGGAGACCCGCTTCGGCATCGCTCTCTCGGCCCTGTTCGCCGTCATCACCACGGCCGCGTCCTGCGGCGCGGTGAACGCCATGCATGACAGCTTCACCGCCATCGGCGGCCTGATCCCGATGATCAACATGCAGCTCGGCGAGGTCATCGTCGGCGGCGTCGGCGCCGGCCTCTACGGCATCGTGATGTTCATCATCGTCGCCGTCTTCGTTGCCGGCTTGATGGTCGGCCGTACGCCCGAATATCTCGGCAAGAAGATCGAAGCCAAGGAGGTCAAGATGGCAATGCTCGCCATCCTCGCTCTGCCTCTGGTCATGCTGGTCTTCACGGCCATCGCGGTCGTCCTGCCAAGCGCCGTTGCCTCGATGGCCAATGGCGGTCCGCACGGCTTCTCCGAAGTTCTCTATGCCTACACTTCGGCGGCCGCGAACAACGGCTCGGCCTTTGGCGGCCTTTCCGGCAACACGCCCTGGTATAACATCACGCTCGGCATCACCATGTGGGTGGGTCGCTTCTTCGTCATCATTCCAGCGCTTGCCATCGCCGGCTCGCTGGTGGCGAAGAAGTCGGTTCCGGCCTCGGCCGGCACTTTCCCGACCGATGGTCCGCTGTTCGTCGGCCTGCTGGTCGGCGTCATCCTGATCGTCGTCGGCCTCACCTTCTTCCCGGCGCTGGCGATCGGACCGATCGTCGAGCACCTGGCGATGATCCACGGGCAGACATTCTGACACCGTCATGTCCTGGTTCAACATCATGCGTCGGAAGGCTCGGCCCCGAGCTGATAATGAGGGGGAGGCAACTCCCCCTCCCTTCCCGACCTTGTCCACCTTCATCGGCATCGCGGCAATCATGATCTTCATCTGGCTGCTGGCCTACGGGCCGCCGCATCTTCCTTCGGCATCCGATCGATCGGTGCCTGCCAACAACATCGATACTGGAGCCACCAAATGAGCCAGTCCAAATCCGCGAGCATATTGGATGCTAGCATCTTGGGGCCCGCCATCGGCGGGGCCTTCAAGAAACTGAACCCGCGCACCCTGATCAGGAATCCCGTGATGTTCGTCGTCGCCGTTGTCTCGGCGCTGACCACCGTCCTGTTCGTCAGGGACCTGATCACCGGCGGCGGTGATTTCGGCTTCACACTGCAGATCATCATCTGGCTGTGGTTCACCGTGCTGTTCGCCAACTTCGCCGAAGCCGTAGCCGAAGGCCGCGGCAAGGCGCAGGCCGACTCGCTGCGCAAGGCGCGCACCGAGACCCAGGCCAAGCTGCTTGCCGGCGATGACCGCTCCAAATTCAAGCTGGTGCCCGGCACCAGCCTGAAGGTCGGCGACATCGTGCTGGTCGAAGCCGGCGACATCATCCCGTCCGACGGCGAGGTGGTCGAAGGCGTGGCTTCGGTCAACGAAGCGGCGATCACCGGCGAGTCCGCACCGGTCATCCGCGAATCCGGCGGCGACCGTTCGGCGGTCACCGGCGGCACCCAGGTTCTGTCCGACTGGATCCGCGTGCGCATCACCGCCGCCTCCGGCCACACCTTCCTCGACCGCATGATCTCGCTGGTCGAGGGTGCTGCGCGCCAGAAGACGCCCAACGAGATCGCGCTCAACATCCTGCTCGTCGGCATGACGCTGATCTTCGTGCTGGCCACCGCAACGATCCCGAGCTTCGCCTCCTATTCGGGCGGCTATATCTCGGTGACAGTGCTTGTCGCGCTGTTCGTAACTTTGATCCCGACCACCATCGGCGCCCTGCTGTCGGCCATCGGCATCGCCGGCATGGACCGCCTGGTGCGCTTCAACGTGCTTGCCATGTCCGGCCGCGCCGTCGAAGCGGCGGGCGACGTCGACACGCTGCTGCTCGACAAGACCGGCACCATCACGCTCGGCAACCGCCAGGCCACCGAGTTCCGGCCGGTCAAAGGTGTGACCGAGCAGGAACTGGCCGATGCCGCGCAGTTGGCCTCGCTGGCCGACGAGACGCCTGAGGGACGCTCGATCGTCGTGCTGGCCAAGGAGAAATACGCCATCCGCGCCCGCGACATGGCGACGTTGCACGCCAGCTTCGTGCCCTTCACCGCACAGACCCGCATGAGCGGCGTCGACATTGACGGCTCGTCGATCCGCAAGGGCGCCGTCGATGCCGTGCTTGCCCATGTCAATCAGTCGACATCGGCCAGCAGCGGCGCACGTCCCGCCAGCGACACGCTGCGCGACCTGCAGGCGATCGCCGACGAGATCGCCAAGTCCGGCGGCACGCCGCTGGCGGTCGAGCGCGACGGACGCCTGCTCGGCGTCGTCCACCTCAAGGACATCGTCAAGGGCGGCATCAGCGAGCGCTTCGCCGAACTGCGCAAGATGGGCATCCGCACGGTGATGATCACCGGCGACAACCCGATGACCGCCGCCGCGATCGCGGCGGAAGCCGGCGTCGACGACTTCCTTGCCCAGGCAACGCCCGAGGACAAGCTGAAGCTGATCCGCGACGAACAGGCCAAGGGCAAGCTGGTCGCCATGTGCGGCGACGGCACCAATGATGCGCCCGCCCTTGCGCAGGCGGATGTCGGCGTCGCCATGAACACCGGCACGGTCGCCGCGCGCGAGGCCGGCAACATGGTCGACCTCGACAGCGACCCGACCAAGCTGATCGAGATCGTCGAGATCGGCAAGGCGCTGCTGATGACGCGCGGCTCGCTGACGACCTTCTCGATCGCCAACGACGTCGCCAAATACTTCGCCATCATCCCGGCGATGTTTGCCGTCTTCTACGTCGCGCCGGGGCAAACCGCCGGCCCGCTGCAGGCGCTCAACATCATGCATCTGGCGACGCCGCAGAGTGCCATCCTGTCGGCCATCATCTTCAACGCGCTGATCATCATCGCGCTGATCCCGCTGTCGCTGAAGGGCGTGAAATACCGCGCCATCGGCGCCGGCGCACTGCTCAGCCGCAACCTCCTCGTCTACGGCCTCGGCGGCATCATCGTTCCGTTCGTCGGCATCAAGGCGATCGACATGATCATCACCGCCATCGGCCTCGCCTAAGGAACCACGTCCATGCTCACGCAAATCAGACCCGCGATCATCATGATCGTCTTCTTCACCGTGCTGACCGGCCTCATCTACCCGATCAGCATGACCGGCATTGCCCAGGCGCTGTTTCCGCGCCAGGCCAATGGCAGCCTGATCGAGAAGGACGGCAAGGTCGTCGGTTCCGAACTGATCGGCCAGGCCTTCGCCAGCGACCATTATTTCCACGGCCGCCCGTCGGCCGCCGGCGACGGCTACAACGCGACCTCCTCCAGCGGCTCGAATCTCGGCCCGACCAACCAGAAGCTGATCGACCGCATCAAGGGCGACGCCGAGAAGCTGAAGGCGGAAAACCCGAACCAGCCAGTTCCGATGGACCTGGTGACGACCTCCGGCAGCGGCCTCGACCCGCATATCAGCCCGGAAGCGGCCTATTTCCAGGTACCCAGGGTGGCCAAGGCCAGGGGCGTCGACGAAGCCAGGATCAAGGCGCTTGTCGACAGCCATGTCGAGGCCCGCGAACTCGGCTTCATGGGCGAGCCCGTGGTCAACGTGCTGGCCCTCAACCTTGCGCTGGACGAGACCACGAAGCAGTGAATGGCATCGGCCGGGGTCGACAGCGTCCCCGGCGCCGTCCATATCTAGAGCAATTCCAGGAAAAGTGCCCAGCGGTTTTCCGTCCGGAATTGCGTGAAAACAAACAGATAGAGCGGTTCTGCGTTTCCGTGAAACGTTGGCCCGCTAGGATCAAATGCCAGAGGACAGAAGCAACGACAACAGACCCTCTCCGGACGCCCTGCTCGAGCATGCCGAGCGGGAGGAGCGCGGCCGCCTGAGGATATTCCTCGGCGCCGCACCCGGCGTCGGCAAGACCTACGAGATGCTGATGGCGGGCCGCGCCAGGCTGGCCGACGGCATGGACGTGGTGATCGGCGTCGTCGAGACGCACGGCCGCAAGGAAACCCTGGCGCTGGTGGCAGGCTATGAGGTCATCCCGCGCCAGAAGGTCGACTACAAGGGGCGCGTGCTGGACGAGATGGACATCGATGCCATCCTCGCACGCCGCCCCAAGCTGGTTCTCGTCGACGAACTCGCCCACACCAACGCGCCGGGCAGCCGCCATCCCAAACGCTATCTCGACGTCCAGGAAATCCTGGCGAACGGCATCGACGTCTACACGACGCTCAATATCCAGCATGTCGAAAGCCTGAACGATGTCGTGGCGCAGATCACCCACGTCAGGGTGCGCGAGACGGTTCCCAACTCCATCATCGACCAGGCGGACGACATCGAGATCATCGACCTCACCCCCGACGACCTGATCCAGCGGCTGAAGGAAGGCAAGGTCTATTTCCCCAACACCGCCCAGCGCGCCATCGAGAATTACTTCTCACCGGGCAATCTGACCGCACTCCGGGAACTGGCGCTGCGGCGCACGGCACAGCGCGTCGACGAACAGCTGCTCAACCACATGCAGGCGCACGCCATTCCCGGGCCGTGGGCGGCAGGCGAAAGGGTCCTCGTCTGCGTCGACGCGCGTCCGGGCGGGGCGGCCCGCGTCCGCTATGCGCGCAGGCTGGCCGATCGGCTCCGCGCGCCCTGGGCGGCGCTTCACGTTGAAACGCCTCGTTCGGCTGTCATGTCCGAGGAGGACAAGGATCGGTTGGCGACATTGCTGCGCCTTGCAGAGCAACTCGGCGCCGAGGTGACGACGATTCCTGGTCAAGACGTCGCGCAGGACATCGTGCGCTACGCGACGGCGAACAATTTCACCCATATCGTCATCGGCAGGCCGACCAGATCGCGCTGGCGCGAACTGATCGAGGGCTCGCTCACCTATGATCTCATCCGCAATGCCGGGGACATCAGTGTCCATGTGATTTCGGGAACCGAGCGGGGCAATGAAGCGACGTCGAGGAACGTCAGGGCGGCGACCGAGCAGAGGCCGTTCCAGGTCTGGCCCTATCTGTTTGCCACCGCCTATGTCGCGCGGCTCGCTTGCTTTCGGCGCGGTTCTCGACCAGTTTCTCGACGTCCGCAATCTCGCGATCATCTTTCTCATGGCGGTGCTGACATCGGCGGTGACCGGCGGATTGTGGCCTGCGCTGTACGCCTGCTTTCGTCAGCGCCCTTGCCTTCAACTTCTTTTTCCTCCAGCCGCGCTACACGCTGACCATCCGGGACCCGGAAAGCATTGTTGCGCTTGCCGTCTTCCTCGTTGTTGCCGTCATCGCCAGCAATCTGACCGCGCGCGTCCAGCGCCAGGCGATCGCCGCCCGCTCCGCGCGCCCGGGCGACGGAAGACATCTATCTCTTTTCAAAGAAGCTCGCCGGCGCCGGCACGCTGGACGACGTGCTGTGGGCGACCGCCTTCCAGATCGCCTCGATGCTGAAGGTGCGGGTCGTGCTGCTCCTGCCCGAAGACGGAACGATCACCGTCAAGGCCGGCTATCCGCCGGATGACACGCTGGTCGATGCCGACATCGCGGCCGCCCGCTGGGCCTGGGAGCACGATCGCGCCGCCGGTCGTGGCGCCGACACGCTGCCCGGCGCCAAGCGCCTCTACTTTCCCCTGCGGACCGGACGCACGGCGGTCGGCGTTGTCGGCCTGGATAATGACAAGCAGGGGCCGCTGCTGACGCCGGAGCAGCAGCGTCTCCTCGATGCGCTCGCCGACCAGGCGGCGGTCGCCATCGAACGCATCCAGCTGGTCGCCGATGTCGACCGCGCAAAGCTCGCGGCCGAGGCCGACCGGTTGCGCTCGGCGCTGCTGACCTCAATCTCGCATGACCTGAAGACGCCGCTCGCCGCGATCATGGGGGCTGCCGGCACGCTGCGCGAATTCTCGCCGGCGCTGCCGGAGTCGGACCGGGCCGAGCTGTCTGTCGACCGTGATCGACGAATCCGAGCGGCTCAACCGCTTCATTGCCAATCTGCTCGACATGACCAAGATCGAATCCGGCGCCATGGAGCCGAACTACGCCTTCCATTTTGTCGGCGACATCGTCGGCTCGGCCTTGCGTCGCGGCACACAAGATCATCGAGGAGCACAGGACCGAGATGGACATCCCCTCCGATCTGCCGATGCTGCGGCTCGACCCGGTCCTGTTCGAACAGGTGCTGTTCAACCTCCTCGACAACGCCGCGAAATATGCGCCGCCCGGATCGACGATCCGGCTGCAGGGCTGGGCCGACAATGGCTTCGTCATCCTGCAGATCATGGACGAGGGTCCGGGCATTCCGCCTGCCGACCTGGAGCGGGTTTTCGACAGCTTCTACCGGGTGCGCAAGGGCGACCAGGTGCGCGCCGGCACCGGCCTTGGCCTGTCGATCTGCCGTGGTTTCATCGAAGCGATGGGAGGCACCATCTCGGCGGCAAACCGGACGGACCGCCCGGGCGCGATCTTCACCATCCGCATGCCGGTGCCGACGACCTGCCGAAGTGAACGAACCCAAAACGAACGACCTGACTGTCGATGACTGGCATGACGCATCAGAACGTCACCATATTGGTCGTCGACGACGAACCGCCGATCCGCAAACTGCTTCGCGTCGGCCTCGGCAGCCAGGGCTATGCGGTCTCGAGGCGCCGAACGCAAAGGCGGCGATCGAACTCGTGGAAACGGAGCGCCCGACCTGATCCTGCTCGATCTCGGCCTGCCCGGCATGACTGGCCACGAATTGCTCGGCAAGTGGCGCGACGACGGCCTCGACATTCCCGTGGTCATCCTGTCCAGCCGCACCGACGAGACCGGTATCGTCCAGGCGCTCGAACTCGGCGCCGACGACTACATCACCAAGCCGTTCGGCATGAACGAGCTTGTCGCGCGCATCCGCGTGGCGTTGCGACACAGGTTCCAGCAGCAGGGCGAGAAGCCGGTGTTCCACACCGGTGACCTCATGGTCGACCTAGTCAAGCGCATCGTCAAGGTCGAAGGCAAGGAGGTAAAACTCTCGCCGAAGGAATACGACATCTTGCGCATCCTGGTGCAGCACGCCGGCAAGGTGCTGACCCACCATTTCCTGCTGAAGCAGGTCTGGGGCGATTCTACCGACGTGCAATATCTCAGGGTCTACGTCCGCCAACTCAGGCAGAAGATCGAGAGGACGCCCGACCAGCCGCGCTACATCACCACCGAGACCGGCGTCGGATACCGCCTGCGCGAGGTCGACTGATACGGGCGATCGGCATTCGCCGATCGTCCCGGTCTGTCGGAACGACAATCAACTTCAGTCAGCCGACAGTTCGGCCGTCCTGGCCAGTGCGCCGCCGAAGCCGTTGAGCGAGATGGCGAAGCTGACCGGTTGTCCCAAATCCACCGCGACCGCATTGATCTTCAAGGTGGTGCCGTTCTGCAGCAGTGGCGTGATGTCGGCGTTGAACGCCAGGCCCCCATTGCCCATGGCACCGCCGGTCAAATGCCCTATATAAATGGCAGGTTCTTCACGCGGGAGCGGATCGATGCCGCAGCTTCGTCTATCGACGGTCTTCATGTCGACCATACTGGCAACAGTCATGCTGCCGGTTGCAGCCCCGTATGCCTTGGCGCAAGCCGTTACTCCAACAAATCGTAATATTCTGATCCAGCAGAACGACTTGCAGGCCTTGCAAAACAGGATGCAGCGGCGGCAATTCCAGCAACAGCAGCAGCAATATCGCGCCCAGGATCGTCAAATCGTGCCGCAGCCTCGACCGCAGGTGCCGGTGGTCAAGCCGCCTTGCCAGGTGCTGGGCAACGCAATTTTGGCGGGTTGCCGCTGACAAGCCGGCATTTTCGATTTATTTAGCCGACTTACCTGCCGGAAATGTCACATTGCATCGAGGGCGGGTTTGGGGTTTGCACGACGGCAGCTCTCTCGCGCGACGGAGATGCTGTCTCGACCGGGTTTTGGGCAAATGGCGCCGACCAAGAAGAAAGCGGTACGCAAGGCAAAGAATGGTGAACGGATCCGCCAGGTCGCGGCCATTCCCTTTCGGCTGGGCGCGGACCGCGATATCGAGGTCATGCTGGTCACGTCGCGCACGACCAGGCGCTTTATCGTGCCCAAGGGCTGGCCGATGAAGGGCAAGAGCGGGCGCAGGGCAGCCATGATCGAGGCGCGGGAAGAAGCCGGCGTTCTCGGCAAGACATTGAAAGAACCGGCCGGCACCTATTCCTACTGGAAAAGGCTGGAGAACGGCTTCATCCGTGTCGACGTCATTGTCTACCTGCTGGAGGTGACCAAGGAACTGTCGAACTGGCAGGAGGCCGAAAGCCGGCAGCGGGCATGGCTGGCACCGGAGGACGCGGCGCTGCTCATCGACGAGCCGGATCTTTCCACGCTGCTCAGGGATTTGAAGCTGCCCCAGGCTGAATCCGCCGGCGGGCTCTGACGCGTCGCCTCAGTTGCTTTCCTCGTCGCGCCCGGGAAATGGCCGCACAGGCGTGCCTGTATAGGCCCACAGCCACTCCCGCGGCAGCGGGCCCTTGTTGCGGTCGCTCTGCTGCGACTGTTCCCAGGCATGCGCCAGAATGCCGACCGAACGCGACAGCACGAACAGGCCGCGCGTCAGCGCCGGCGGAAAGCCGAGCTCGCCATAGATCACGGCGGTTGCGCCATCAATGTTGAGCGGGATAGTTTGCCCTTGCGCCGCGCAAGCTCGACCTCAATCGCTTCGGCGATGTCGGCGAAGCGCCCGCCGATGACGCCGCGCGCGGCAAAATCGCGGGTCACTTCGATCAGGCGCGGGGCGCGTGGATCGACGGGATGGAAGCGATGGCCGAAACCCGGCACATAGCCCTTTTCCTCGGCAAGGAACCGATCGAGCCGCGCCGTCACGGCATCGGCAAGCGCCGTGCCTTGATCCATCGCCGCGGCAACATCGCCGATAGAAGGAAAGCGCCTGTTCGCCGGCGCCGCCATGCACGTCGCCGAGCACATTGATGGCCGAGGCCATGGCGCTGTTGATGCCGACGCCGCAGGTCGCTGCCATGCGGGCAATGGCGATCGATGGCGCCTGCGGCCCGTGATCGACGGCGGCGCCCGAGCGCGATGCCAAGCAGCGCCGCCTGCTCCTCGCCTCGGCAGTTCGCCGCGCAGCATCAGCCAGATCATCGCCGGGAAACTGACGCGGCCGATCAGATCCTGGATTTCATAGCCGCGCAGCCGGATCACGCCTGGCCGCATCTCGATGATATCGGTCTGCCACCACTCCTCGCCGCGCTCGCGGCCGGTCTTTCTCTCCGTCGCTCATGCCCGCGCCCTTGCGCTTGGCGCGGGCGGCAAGTCGGCAAAAATCTCGTCCATGTGCTCGCCGAGCACCGGTGGCGGCCTGGTCGGCCGGGCGCCGCGCCGTCGACCATGAAACCGCCGCGCACGACGGTCAGCGGCCTGTCCAGTGCCGGGCACGCCGTCGAAGCGCGCGGTCATGTCCCGTTCGATGATTTGCTGTTCGTCCAGCGCTTGCGGGATCGTCAGCACCCGCCCCGCCGGCACGCCGGCGCGGTTGAGCTGTCTCTTCCCATTGGCCGCCGAGCGCGCCCGCCAGCGCTTCCTCGATCAGCGGTTTGAGCGCGGCGCGGTTGGCTCTTGCGCGTCTCGCGCTCGGCAAAGCGCGGATCGGACGCCAGTTCCGGCCGACCGATCAACTGGCACAGCGTCACGAACTGCTCCTGCTTGTTGGCGGCGATGTTGAGCAGGTCGTCGGCGGTGCGGAACGCGCCGGATGGCGCGCCGGTCATGTTCTCATTGCCCATCGGCTGCGGCTCGACGCCGGCGGTCAGGTAGTTGGAGACCGGCCAGCCGAATGCGCGCTGAGCGTGCATTCGAGCATCGACACGTCCAGGAAGGCGCCCTCGCCGGTGCTTTCTGCGTCGCACCAGTGCCGCCGCGATCGCGAAAGCGCCGGTCAGTCCGCCCAGCGTGTCGGCAGACCGGATAGCCGACGCGCAACGGCGCCGTCTCCGGCGTGCCGGTGATGCTCATGATGCCGGAAAGGCCCTGGATGATCTGGTCATAGGCCGGATTGTCGCGCATCGGCCCGGTCTGGCCGAAGCCCGAGATCGCGCAGTAGACAAGATCGGGCCGGACTTCTTTCAGCCGCTCATAGCCGAAGCCCAGCCGGTCCATGACGCCCGGCCGGAAATTCTCGACCAGGACGTCGGCGGTGGCGACGAGGTCGAGGAAGCGCCTCGCGGTCGGCCCTTCTTGAGGTCGAGCACCACCGATCGTTTGCCGGCGTTCTGCGCGAGGAACGAGGCACCCATGCCGGCGCTGGTTAAGTTTCGGCGATGCCCCGAGCTGGCGCGCCAGGTCGCCGCCTTGCGGCGCCTCGACCTTGATCACATCGGCGCCGAGCAGCGCCAGCTGATAGCCGCAGTACGGGCCGGCCAGCACGTTGGTCAGATCGAGGACGCGGATGCCGGAAAGCAGGCGGTCATGGTCCTCCGTTTGACGACGGATCAGGCGTCGCCAGGCACATGCTCCGGCCCGCGCCGCCGGCGATGTTCTATAAAGGCCCAGTAGATGCGCGGCCCGGCCAGCGCCGATGGCGGCGAGACGAGCAGCGTCAGCGAGAGCGGATGCGTGAAGAAGATCGACCAGTCGCCGTCGGAGATGGTCATCGCTCGGCGGAACTGCGGTCTCGGCCAGCGGGCCGAGGATCATGCCGATAATGACCGGCGCGGTCGGGAAATCGAAGCGCCGCATCAGGAAGCCGAGCGGCCGCCGAGCGGGTAGAGCAGGATCACCAGATCGATCGGCGAGTGCGAGATGCCGTAGGTGCCGATGGTCGCGAAGACCAGGATGCCCGCATAGATCTGCGGCGCCGGGATGTGCAGAAGCCGCACCCAGAGCCCGATCAGCGGGAGGTTGAGGATGAGCAGGATGACATTGGCGATGTACAGGCTGGCGATCAGGCCCCAAACCAGCGTGGCTTGCGTCGTGCAAGAGCAGCGGCCCCGGATTGATGCCGTAGCTCTGGAACGCCGACAGCATGATCGCCGCGGTCGCCGAGGTCGGCAGGCCGAGCGTCAGCATCGGCACCAGCACGCCGGCTGCCGAGGCATTGTTGGCGGCTTCCGGACCGGCAACGCCTTCGATGGCGCCGACCGTGCCGAACTCCTCCTTGTGCTTCGACAGCTTCTTCTCGATGGCGATAGGATAGGAAGGTCGGGATCTCGGCGCCGCCGGCCGGCATGGCGCCGATCGGAAAGCCGATCGCCGCACCGCGCAGCCACGCCTTCCACGAGCGTCCCCATTCGGCCGCGGTCATGTAGAGCGAGCCTTTCAGCGGCACGATCTCGTCCTTGCCGGCGTAGCGGCGCGACGCCATGTAGAGCGTCTCGCCGACCGCGAACAGGCCGACCGCAACGATGATGACGTCGATACCGTCGAGCAGTTCGGCCATGCCGAAGGTGAAGCGTGGCTGGCCGGTCTGCAGGTCGACGCCGATCATGCCGAGGACGAAGCCGGCGAACAGGCTGGTGAGCCCCCGCACCGACGACGAGCCGAGTACTGCCGACACGGTGATGAAGGCCAGCACCATCAGCGAGAAATACTCGGCCGGCCCGAATGCCAGCGCGAACTTGACCACGATCGGCGCCAGGAAGGCGACGCCCAGCGTGCCGATGGTGCCGGCGACAAAGGAGCCGATCGCCGACGTCGCCAATGCCGCGCCGCCGCGGCCGGAGCGGGCCATCCGGTTGCCTTCCAGCGCCGTGACGATGGTGGCGCTTTCGCCGGGCGTGTTGAGCAGGATCGACGTCGTCGAGCCGCCATACATGGCGCCGTAATAGATACCGGCGAACAGGATGAAGGAGGCCTCCGGCGCCACCTGGTAGGTGATCGGCAAAAGCAAGGCGATGGTCAGCGCCGGCCCGAGGCCGGGCAGCACGCCGATCGCCGTTCCCAATGTCGTGCCGAGCAGGCACCACATGAGGTTGACCGGCGTGAAGGCGACCGAAAATCCATGGGCGAGCTGATTGAGAGTTTCCATCGCTTCAGCCCCTCGCCATGCCGATGATCGCGTCGATGACCGAGTTCAGCTGGTTCTCGATGAAGCCGGCGCCGATGTTGACACCAAGCGCCCTGGCGAAACCGAAATAGGCCGCGAGCGCCAGGATCAGTCCAAGCAGCGCATCGCGCAACGGATGCTTGCTGCCGAACCCGTAGCAGATGAGGACGAACATGATCACCGAGGCGGCGGTGAAGCCCAGCGGATGGATCAGCAGCAGGTTGGCGACCAGTCCGGCGGCCACGAAGCCCATCGCCTTCCAGTCGGTCGGCGTCTCCTTCTCTTCCTCGGGCTGCCAGCCGCCCCTCAGCGCGGCGACGATGAGGAGCAGGGAAAGCACCAGCATGCCTGTCATGGTGAGATAGGGAAAGACGGTCGGGCCGACCTTGGAGTAAAGCGGCGATACCGGGATCGCCAGCGTCTGCCAGGCGACGGCCGCGGCGCAGGCGAGAAGCCCGATGCCGATCAACAATTCGGGCATTGCAAGGCGTCGCGGCGGCGCCTGCTGGTCGCTGGTGCTCATGAATGTCCTCCCAAGATGGCCAGCCTCCCACGGCTGGCCCTGACCGCAGTCTTACCCGCGATGGATCACATGTCCATGCGGTTGCGGAGCCTCCAGAAAGGGGCGGCGGGGGCCGCCCCTTAGGAAGCATCAGGCGAGGCCGAGATCCTTGAGGATCGCAGTGATCCGGGCCGTGTCCTCGGTGAGGAACTTGGCATAGTCGTCACCGGTGAGCAGGATCTGCGTCCAGTTGCGGTTCTTGCACTCCGTTGCCCAGGCCTCGCTCTTGGCCATGGTCTCGATCAGCGTGACCATGGCGGCCTTGTCGGCGTCGGAGACACCGGGCGGTGCAAAGACGCCGCGCCAGTTGAACAGTTCGACATCGATGCCGGCTTCCTTCAGCGTCGGCGCGTCGATGCCATCCTGGCGCTTGTCGGCGGAGATCGCGAGCAGCCGGAGCGCGCCCGCTTTGACCTGTTCGGCGAACTCGCCATAGCCGGAAATGCCGGCCGCGACCTGGTTGCCGAGCAAAGCCGAAAGTGCCTCGCCACCGCCGGCGAACGGCACGTAGGAAAGGTTGGTCGCCGGCACGCCGGCCGTCTTGGCGATCAGGCCGAACAGGATATGGTCCGAGCCGCCGGCGGAACCGCCGGCCACCGGCACCTTGGTCGGATCCGCCTTCAGCGCGGCGACGAAATCGGCGGCCGTCTTGAACGGCGAGGCGGCCGGCACCACCAGCGCTTCGAATTCGCCGGTCAGGCGCGCGATCGGCGTCACCTCGGTGAGGTTGTTGGCCGACTTGTTGGCGATGATGGCACCGACCATGACCATGCCGGCCACCATCAGCGAATTGCCCTTGCCGTTCCACTGGTTGACGAACTGCGGCAGGCCGACCGTGCCGCCGGCGCCGCCGACATTGGTGATCTGCGAGCCGGAAATCAATTTTTCAGAACGCAGCACCTGGTCGATGGTGCGCGCCGTCTGGTCCCAGCCGCCACCGGGCGCCGCCGGCACGAAGATCTGGATCTGCGGTGCGTCCTGCGCGAAAGCGGGTGTCAAGTGCAGTGCGGCGAAACCGGCGGCGCCTGCCGCGGCGGTGCTCGTCAGGAATTTGCGTCTGTTCAGCATGGGATTCCTCCAAATCGCGACACCTCCTCCGGTGCCTGCCAAAAACGTGGCCTGAATTCAGACCCGCCATCAATTTCAAGCAGATGTTACCGCGTTCTGTCAACAGGAACAGCATTCTACTAGACAGAATGCATGGTATCCGGCATAGTTTGCTCGGTTGGGGTCTTCGTCCGAACCGGGAACCGAAACGAAATCGTCAAGCAGATGAATGACATACGGTCCAGATCCGCATCAGCGGACGGCGTTGCCGCACTCGATCGCGCCATCGCCATTCTCGACGCCTTCGCCTCGGTTGACAAGTCGCTCAGCCTTGCAGAAATCGCCGCACGCACCGGTCTCTACAAGAGCACGATCCTGCGGCTGGCGGGCTCGCTGCTGCGCGGCCAATTGCTGGAACGTCTCGACGATGGCCGCTACCGTGTCGGCCCCGCCACGTTCCGGCTCGGCGCGATCTACCAGCGTTCGGTGGCGGCGGCCGACATCCTGCTGCCGGTCATGCGCGATCTGGCCGAGCAGAGCTGGGAGAGCGTCGCCTTCTACGTCCGCTCTGGCGATGTCCGCACCTGTCTCTATCGCGTCGAATCCAAGCATCCGATCCGCTATACGATCAGGGAAGGCGACGTGCTGCCGCTGCTGCTGGGTTCGGGAGGCCGCGTGCTGGCGGCGTTCTCCGGCGAGCCGGGCGAGCCCTATGAAACCATCCGCGCGACCTATCATCATCTGTCGGTGGGCGACCGCGACCCGGAGACGGCGGGCGTGTCCGCACCGGTGTTCGGCCCGGGGCGCACCCTGCTTGGCGTGCTGACGCTGGCCGGCCCGAGCACGCGTGTCGATGCGGCCTTTCTGCGGCGCATGACGCCCTCTCTGCTGGCGGCGGCAGCCCGCGCCACGCGCGCTTTCGGGGAAGACGCATCGATGCTCGACCATGCCCAATCGAAAACCGATCGCCACCCGTAAGCGCTGGCGTGTCCACGGGTTCTCGTCATTGCCTGCTCTTCCGCCTCGCAGACACGGACAGTGACCGAGGATTCGGAACCAATCGAATGAAATGAAACTTGTCAGAAAATCATAGACATAACGCCGCGTGATCTGCTTCTGCGGCAGTACGCAGGCTTCGAATTGAAATATTCGAAGCCTTTATTGGCTGTTAAGGCCAATATGTTAGTCGAACTGCTGTCGCCGACTACCCAGCAACACGAGGGAGAACGCGACGCTTGGCCGGCATCTTAATCAGCCGGCAGGGCAAGTTCACGGGGGGCCATGGCTATTCCCATGGAAGCTTGATGAGGCTGTCACCGGCAAATACCAGCCCCCGACTGCTCGGGCTGGTCTGGCCTTTCGTCCTCGTGATTCTTGTCCAGGCCCTGCTTGCCAGCGGCAGCCTCTACACTCTGTCGGCGGTTCGCGCCTATGTCGGCGGCGAGAGCCATTGGTCGAAGGGGCAGAAGCAGGCCATCTATTTTCTCAGCCTCTATGCCGACACCGGCAGGCAGGAGTTCTTCGATGAATACCGCGGAGCCATAGCGGTTCCGCTCGCCGATCATTCGGCGCGGCTTGCCCTCGAGCAGCCCGAACCCGACATCGACGCCGCCCGCGCCGGCTTCCTGCAAGGCAGAAATCATCCCGACGACGTGCCGGGGATGATCTGGCTGTTCCAGAACTTCCGCCAAGTGAGCTACCTCGACATCGCCATCCAGCACTGGACCGCGGCCGACGACATGATCCTGGCGCTCGACCGACTCGGCACCGAGATCAACCAGAAGTTTGAGGAAGGTCCGCCAACGGCGGCGCAGATCGCCGTCTGGAAGGCGGAAATTCACGGCCTCAACCATCAGATCGGACCGCTGTCAAAGTCTTTTTCCGACAGCCTCGGCGAAGGATCCCGCTTCATCAAGATGGCGCTGACGCTGGCGAACCTTGCCACCGCCGCCTTGCTTATCCTGC
Source organism: uncultured Alphaproteobacteria bacterium (assembly GCA_963788955.1). Classification (GTDB taxonomy): domain Bacteria; phylum Pseudomonadota; class Alphaproteobacteria; order Rhizobiales; family Rhizobiaceae; genus Mesorhizobium. The sequence goes on from CAWBIN010000023.1 coordinate 170,273, forward strand.
TTGCCGTGTGGCGCACCCGCAAACTCCTGGCGCAGCGTCAGGCTTTCCGGATCGCCCTCAACGCCGAACGCGAGCGCGCCCAGATCACGTTGGCCTCGATTGGCCAGGCCGTCATCAGCACGGGTGCGGACGGGCGGCTGGATTACATGAACGCAGTCGCGGAACGTCTGCTGGAGCGGCCGTTCAGCGAAGCAAGAGGCCAACGGATCGCGTCACTGTTCAAGCTGGTCGACAGGGACAGCGGCATCGAGGAGCACCGGCTGATGGAACGCCTGCTGGCAGGCGAGCCACTGCACTCCAATGAACGGCCGCAATCGCTGCGACGCGCCGATGGCTCCGTCGTTCCAGTCGCCCTGACAGGCGCGCCGCTGCTGGTTTCCGGCCAGATCGTCGGTGCGGTGCTGGCCCTCCACGACATGACGCGCGAGCAGGATTACATCGAGCGGCTGTCATGGCAGGCATCGCATGACGGGCTGACCGGGCTCACCAACCGACGCACCTTCGAGAGCAGCCTGCAAAAGGCGATCGCGGACCTGCACCATCGGCCGCGCCAGCACGCATTGATGTACCTGGACCTCGACCAGTTCAAGCTCGTCAACGACACCTGTGGTCATGCGGCGGGCGACCAGCTCTTGCGGCAGGTTTCCATGCTGCTCGGCAATGAGCTGCGGCCCGACGACATACTGGCTCGCCTGGGCGGCGACGAGTTCGGCGTCCTGCTCTTCGATTGCGATCCGGACCTTGCGTCCGAGATCGCCGAACGGCTGCGCGCGACCGTTCAGGACCTGCATTTCGCTTGGAGCGGCAGGCCTTTCAACATCAGCGTCAGCATCGGCATGGTCGAGATCACCGATGCCGAAATCACGCTCAAGGATACCCTGCAGGCAGCCGATGTAGCCTGCTACATCGCCAAGGAGAAAGGCCGCAACCGCGTCCAGCTGCACAGCGACAGCGACACGGCCTTGCGCGAACGTTTCAGCGAAATGGCCTGGGTCCAGCGCCTGCATGCCGCGCTGGAAGAGGACCGCTTCAAGCTTCACGCCCAGGAGATCTGGCCGCTCAACGCCGCCGTGGCCGAGGCCGGCGCCCATATAGAAATATTGCTGCGGCTGACCGACGAGGATGGCCTCATCGTTTCGCCCGCCAGCTTCATACCGGCAGCCGAGCGTTATGGCCTGATGCCGTCGATCGACCGCTGGGTCGTGCGCAACACCTTCGGCGTTCTGGTCGCACGCCTTGCCAACCCGCAGGCCGCCCCCATCGCCACCTGCGCGATCAACCTATCCGGCGCAAGTTTCGGCGACGACACCTTCCTCGGCTTCTTGCGCGAACAATTCGACGTCCATGGCATTCCGCCCGGCATGATCTGCCTGGAGATCACGGAGACCAGCGCGATTGCCGACCTGACCAGCGCCATGCGTTTCATTGCGGATTTGCGCGAACTTGGCTGCCGCTTCGCCCTCGACGACTTCGGCTCCGGCATGTCGTCCTTCGCCTATCTGAAGCATTTGCCCGTCGATTATCTGAAAATCGACGGCAGCTTCGTCAAGGACATGCTGGACGATCGGATCGATCGTGCCATGGTCGAGATGATCCATCATATCGGCAAGGTGATGGGCAAGCGAACCATCGCCGAGTTCGTCGAAAACGACGGCATCGTCGAGGCTTTGAAGACGATCGGTGTCGACTACGCCCAGGGCTATGCGATCGCCCGGCCGCAACCTTTCGACGCTTCGACGCCCCTGCTGAAACCTGGTGCAGGACCGGGCATCGAAGACCCTTGGAGCGACCTTGCGCGCAAGTTGCGCAAGCTCGGATAACGGAGCCGCCGCGCCCTCACCAGGTGGGATCCCGACCTTCAAGATCATCGTCCGGGACGACCTGCGGCTGGCGACGGAGACTGGTGTAGGGGTCCACGTAGGCCATGTTGAGTGCATCGGCCACCAAGCCGGATATGGCGGCAAGCGATGCGCCGATTTCGAGCCTCGGAAAGCTTAGCCGAAGCAGGTTAAGGCGGCGGACGGTGATCGGGGCGGCGGCGGAGATGTCGGTCATGGTGTCCTCCTGTGACGCCGAGAATGACACCCTTTCCCGCTCAGATCCTTGGCTCGGACCTGAATAATCCTGAACAGTCCTGAAGTTCGCCTTCGAGACCCTCTTGGGTTATCCTAGCCCACGAGGGACGGGTTCTTGGCAAATGGACTTGGAGTTTGGGAACTATCGCCTGAAACGCGCCGAACGGCTGCTGCTGGGGCCCAAGGGGCCGATGGTGATTTCGGCGCGATCCTTCGACATCCTCGCCATGTTGCTCGAGAGGCCAGACGAGGTGATCGGCAAGACCGAACTCTTCGATGCGGTCTGGCCCAGCCTGGTGGTGGAGGAGAACACGCTGCAGGTCCACATTTCGGCGTTGCGAAAACTGCTGCCCGCCGAGATGATCGTAACCGTGCATGGTCGCGGCTATAAGTATGCCGGCCCTAAGCCCTCAATGGCTACAACAGAAGCTCCGGCGCCGCCCAGACCCTCCATCGCCGTTCTTCCCTTCGACAACATGAGCGGCGACCTTGAGCAGGACTATTTCAGCGACGGGATTACCGAAGACATCATCGCCGAGCTCGGCAAGTTCAGGGAATTCCTGGTCATTGCGCGGAACTCCTCCTTCCAGTTCCGCGGCAAGGCGAATGACGTGGCCGAGGTGGCGAAGAAGCTTGGCGTCCAATATGTCGTCGAAGGCAGCGTGCGCAAGATCGGCAACCAGATCCGGGTCACCGTGCAGCTGATCGACGCATCCTCAACGGCTCATATCTGGGGCGAGCACTACGACCGCGAACTTGATGACATTTTCGCCATCCAAGACGAAATCACCCAGATGATTGCGGCCCGCCTGGCCCGGCAGGCCAGAACCGCGATTGCGTCGCGTGCCAGAACCCGGCCGACCGACAACATGTCGGCCTATGAGTTTTACCTGCGGGCGCTGCAGCTAGCAGCAGTCTATGACTATGACACCGTGCGCGAAGCTGAACCCTTTCTGCGCCAGGCGGTAAAGCTCGATCCGCGGTTTGCTGCTGCCCACGCCTTGCTCAGCTTTGTGGAGACCCTCAAGTTCTTCTGGATCTACTACAATCCCGACGTTTTGCACTCAGGACTGGAGATCGCAAGAACTGCACTGCAGCTTGACCCCGACGAGGCCTATGGGCATCTCGCCACCGGCTTCGCTCACTTGTACTTGCGCCAATTCAGGCAAGCTGAAATCAGCCTTGACCGGGCGGTTGCGCTCAATCCGAACGATCCGTTCATTCTTAGTATCCGTGCGCTTCACCTGAACTACACGAACAGGCCGGATGAGGCGCTTGTTGAAATAAATGAAGCCCAGCGCCGCGACCCGTACGCTGCGGGATGGTATGGAGACTTTCGCGGCATAATCCTGACCACGGCTGGACGATATCGCGAGGCAACGGCCTGCTACGCGAAAATGGCAACTGTACAGCCGTGGTCGCTCGTTCGTCTTATCGTCTGCCATTCCGAACTCGGCGAAATCAAGCAAGCGCAAGACCTCCTGGCAAAGGTCAAGGCACACTATCTCGGACTACGCCTTGACGAGATCGTTGATACTGAAGTGGACTTCTATGAGGATCCCGCCGTGTGCAGCCGTTACCGCGCGATCCTGCAGCGCGTTGACCAGCAAGAATAAGCTTCACCACGGCCGCGGCCCGGAATGACCGGTAGGCACGTGTCGGCCCCTCTAAACCTGCCTCTCCAGCAGGATCGTCGCACCATCGTGATACGTGGTCCTGAGCACTTCCTGGTAGCCGCACTTTGCCGCGACATTCAGCGAAGCGGTGTTTTCGGGATCGATGATGCAGACGGTTCTTGCGCCCTGGAATGTCTCGTCGCCCCACGCGAGAACCCGTCTCACGACTTCGCTGGCCAGGCCCTGGCCGTGCGCCTGCGGCGCCAGCGCCCAGCCGGCCTCCGGCACGCCCTCGATCGACGGCTCGATGTCGCGCTTCAGATCGTGGAAGCCGGCCTCGCCGATGAAGCGGCCGGTGGCCTTGTCCTCGATCGCCCAGAAGCCGTAGCCCAGAAGCGACCACAGGCCGGCATGGCGCAGGAAACGCATCCAGCTTTCCTTGCGCGTGCGCGGCTTGCCGCCGATGAAACGGGTGACGCCGGGATCGGCCCACATGGCGACATAGGCGTCGAAATCATCCAGCCGGTGCGCTCTGAGAATGGTGCGCGCCGTTTCGATGACCGGTGCGCCGGCTGCCTTTGGACTGACCATGGGATTTGCCTCGGTTGAGCTGTCCTGCGCCTAGCAAATGGCTTGCTTGGGGCAAGGGCCACGACAGCATGGATCATCTTCCAGGACGGCCGGACTGTCAGCAGATGGCGTCAATAGCGCCGACGGTCAGATGCCCACCACCGGCGTATCTGGGAATTTCGCCCGGCGATGCTACTCTTCGCCCGGTGCCGATTCAGGCGCTCCTTGCCGCGCCGTCCGATCGAAGGGAGAAAGCATGGATACCACCGACCTTGTGCTGGCCATCGTCCATCATCTGCTGGTGTTTTCGCTGGCCGGCATTCTCGGCGCCGAATTTGTGCTGATCCGCGGCGACTTGCCCGCCGCGACGCTCAAGCGGCTCGCCGGCATCGATCGTCATTACGGCATCATCGCCACGCTGATCATCATCGTCGGCATCGGCCGTGTCTTCTATGGCCTGAAGGGCTGGGAGTTCTATGTCTACAACTGGATGTTCTGGGCCAAGATGGCGGCCTTCGCCATCGTCGGCCTGCTGTCGATCATCCCGACCATCCGCTTCGTCTCCTGGAACAGGCAGGCCGCCGCCAGTCCCGGCTTCCAGGTGCCCGCGGCGGAACTTGCATCCGTGCGCAGCTATGTGCGCGCCGAAGCATTCATCTTCCTGCTGATCCCGGTCTTTGCGGCAGCGATGGCACGCGGCTACGGCTACTAGATTGCGCATCCCTTTCACCCATTGGGTGCGGACAGTTGCGGATATCAGCAGTTTGCCGTTTCAGTCCGATTGCAATCTGCTAGCTTGTGCTAATTATTGCTCTATCCACAGCCGGTGTTGAGAGGAACTCCGCGCAGTGGTTGCAGATCAGAATTTCTGGGAGGAACCACTATGAGAAAATTTGTCGCCGCTCTCGCAGCCGCCTCTGCTGCCACCCTTTATCCGTTCGCCGCAAGCGCCCAGACCTATCCCGAACGCACCATCACTGTCGTGGTGCCGTTTGCGGCCGGTGGCCCGACCGACACGGTGACGCGCCTCGTCGCGGAAGCCATGTCGAAGGATCTCGGCCAGCAGGTCATCGTCGAGAATGTCGGCGGTGCCGGCGGCACGCTGGGCGCCGGTCGCGTCGCGAAGGCGGAGCCGGACGGCTATACGCTGCTCCTGCATCATATCGGCATGGCGACCAGTGCGACGCTATACAGGAAGCTCGCATACGACACGCTGAACGCCTTCGAATATGTCGGCCTCGTCACCGAGGTGCCGATGACCATTGTTGGCCGCAAGGACCTCGAGCCGACCGACTTGAAGGGGCTGGTCGAGTACGCCAAGGCCAACAAGGACAGCATCACCGTGGCCAATGCCGGCATAGGTGCGGCCTCGCATCTGTGTGGCATGCTGTTCATGAGCGGCATCAAGACGCCGCTGGTTACCGTGCCATACAAGGGCACTGGCCCGGCGATGACCGACCTTCTCGGCGGCCAGGTCGACATCATGTGCGACCAGACGACCAATACCACGAAGCAGATCAAGGGCGGCACGATCAAGGCCTACGCCGTGACCTCGCTGGAACGCCTCGATGTGCTGCCGGACGTCCCCACGACGACGGAAGGCGGCCTTCCCGAGGTGCAGGTCGGCATCTGGCACGGCATCTATGCCCCCAAGGGCACGCCGGCCGAGATCACCGAACGGCTGTCGAAATCGCTGCAGGTCGCACTGAAGGACCAGAACGTCGCCGCCCGTTTCGCCGAACTCGGCACCAAGCCGTCACCCGAGGCCGACGCGACGCCGGCGGCGCTGAAGGCCAAGCTGGAAGGCGAGATCGGGCGTTGGAAGCCGATCATCGAAGCCGCCGGCCAGTACGCCGACTGAGATTTCGAACGGGGCGCTACCAGCGCCCCGTTTTCGCTTCGGCCCCGTTTTCGCATGCAGCGTCTCGCGCTCCAGACGCGGGCCTGGGAGGAACGTCATGAAACCTTTCGCAATCGACAGGACCAACGGCCTATGCGCCGCGCTGTTCATCGCTTTCGGCGCATTTTTCGCGGCTCAGTCGCTCGGCCTCGAAATCGGCACCGCCTTCCGCATGGGGCCAGGCTATTTCCCGTTGGCGCTGGCGGTCGTGCTGATCCTGCTGGGCGTCGTCATCCTCGTCCAGGCGGTGCGCTTCGAGAGCGAGCCGATCGGCCATATTGCCTGGCGCGGCATGTTGTTCATCCTCCCCGCTCCGATCTTCTTCGGCCTGACTGTGCGCGGCCTCGGCTTCATCCCATCGATCTTCCTGACGGCACTGATCGCATCATTTGCCAGCGGCCGCATGAAGCCACTGACCGCGCTGGTACTATCGGCCGGCCTGACGCTGTTTGCATTCCTCGTCTTCAGCTACGCACTCGGCCTGCCGTTCCGGCGCTTCGGCCCGTGGCTGCCATTGTGAGGAGGTAAACATGGAGCTCCTCGACAATCTGGCGCTCGGCTTTTCGACGGCCACATCGCTGACAAATCTTGGTTTCTGCCTGATCGGCGTCCTTCTCGGCACGCTGATCGGCGTCCTGCCCGGCATCGGCGCCACCGCAACCATCGCAATGCTCTTGCCGATCACCTTCCAGATCGGTGACCCGGTCTCCTCCCTCATCATGCTCGCCGGCATCTATTACGGCGCGCAATATGGCGGCTCCACCACCGCCATTCTCATCAATATGCCCGGCGAATCCTCTTCGGCAGTCACCGCAATCGACGGCTATCAGATGGCCAAAAACGGCCGCGCCGGGGCGGCACTCGCGATCGCGGCGATTGGCTCGTTCTTTGCCGGCACGGTGTCGACCTTCCTCGTCGCCGTCTTTGCCCCGCCGCTGACGGCGATCGCGCTGGAATTCGGCGCGGCCGAATATTTTTCGCTGATGATCGTCGGCCTCGTCTCGTCCGTCGCGCTTGCCCACGGCTCGATCGTCAAGGCGCTGGCGATGGTCGTGCTCGGCCTGCTGCTCGGCATTGTCGGCACCGACATCTACACCGGCACGCCGCGCTTCACGCTCGGCATCACCGAATATGCGGATGGGCTGAATTTCGTCGCGGTGGCGGTGGGCGTCTTCGGCGTCGCCGAGATCCTGCGCAACCTCGAGAACGAGCATGAGCGCTCCGTGCTGATCCGCAAGGTCTCCGGCCTCATGCCGACTCGCGAGGATTTTCGGCGCATGGCGGCGCCCATCGTGCGCGGAACGATCATCGGTTCGGCGCTCGGCATCCTGCCGGGAGGCGGCGCGATCCTTGCAGCCTTTGCCTCCTACACGGTCGAAAAGCGCGTATCGAAAAATCCGGGGGAATTCGGCAAGGGCGCCATCGAAGGCGTCGCAGGACCGGAATCAGCCAACAATGCCGGCGCCCAGACCTCCTTCATCCCGATGCTGACGCTCGGCATTCCGGCCAACCCGGTGATGGCGCTGATGATCGGCGCGATGATCATCCAGGGCATCGTACCCGGCCCCAATGTCGCGACCGAACAGCCGGCGCTGTTTTGGGGCATCATCGCCTCGATGTGGATCGGCAATCTGATGCTGATCGTCCTGAACCTGCCGCTGATCGGGCTTTGGGTGAAGCTCCTCACGATCCCTTACTACGTGCTCTTCCCGATCATCATGGCGTTCTGCTCGATCGGCGTTTACAGCGTCAGCACCAACGTCTTCGACCTCTACGCCGTCGCCTTCTTCGGCGTCCTCGGCTACGTCCTGACCAAGCTGCGCTGCGAACCCGCGCCATTGCTGCTCGGCTTCGTGCTTGGCCCGCTGCTTGAGGAAAACCTGCGCCGCGCCATGATTCTCTCGCGCGGCGACCCGAGCACCTTCGTGACGAGACCGATCAGTGCCGGCCTGCTTTTCATTGCGCTCGCCGTGCTCGTCATCGTCTTCCTGCCCGCGGTCAAGAAGAAGCGCGAAGAGGTGTTTGTGGAGGAGAATTAGGCGACTTCGTCCGCCGCGCCGAGCGGCCCGATCGGCACCAGCGGCGCCGGCACGTCGGTCGTCTTCTCCGCCGCCTTGCAGATGTCGGCGATGACGCAGGCCGGACAATCCGGCTTGCGCGCCTTGCAGACATAGCGGCCATGCAGGATCAGCCAGTGATGCGCATGGCGCATGTATTCGTCCGGTATGATCTTCAGCAGTCCCTGCTCGACCTGCTCCGGCGTCTTGCCGGGCGCCAGGCCGAGCCGGTTGCCGATGCGCAGTATATGCGTGTCGACCGCCATCGTGTGCTGGCCGAAGGCCATGTTGAGCACGACGTTGGCGGTCTTGCGCCCGACCCCCGGCAGCTTGACCAGTTGGTCGCGGTCGTCGGGCACCTCGCCGCCATGGTCCGCGATCAAGGCCTGCGACAGCGCAATGACGTTCCTGGCCTTGTTGCGCCAGAGCCCTATCGTGCGGATGTAGTCGCCGACCTTGGCCTCGCCCAGCGCCAGCATCTTTTGCGGCGTATCGGCGACCTTGAACAGCGCCCGCGTCGCCTTGTTGACGCCGGCATCGGTGGCTTGAGCCGAAAGCACCACCGCCACCAGCAGCGTGAAGGCGTTGACATGCTCGAGCTCGCCCTTCGGCTCCGGCCGCTGTACCGAAAAGCGCCGAAATATCTCGTGCACTTCGGCTGCGCTGTAGAGCGAACGGGACCGCGCCGGCCTCGGTCGCGGCTTGGCGTTCGAGCCGTCGCGCCGGCCAGGCGGCAATTCCTTTTTGGGCTCAGGGGAATTATTGGGCATCGAAGATTTTTTGGACTTGGGGCTCACCATACCCTTCCTATAATATCCCGGCATGAGCGACACAAACGCCTCTTTCCAGGCCGACGAGCCCTTCTTCCACGCCCTGCTGACACCGCACCGCTCGCTCGGCCGCACCGGCTTTTTCGTGCTGATGGGCGCGCTGCTGTTCGGCTGGCTGGTGACCGGGGCCTTCTTCCTGTCGCGCGGCGCCTGGCCGGTGTTCGGCTTCTTCGGCCTCGACGTGATCGGCGTCTACATCGCCTTCCGCGCCAACTATCGCGCCGCCCGCGCCCGCGAAGAGGTGTCGGTGTCCCGCACCAGCCTCGACATCCGCAAGACGGCGCCGTCAGGCAAATCGGAGGCGCATCGCTTCAATCCGTTCTGGTCGCGCTTCTCGATCGCCCGCCATGCCGAGATCGGCATCACCAGCATGGCGGTGGAGGCACAAGGGAAGTCCGTCTCGATCGGCACCTTCCTCAACCCCGACGACCGCGAGAGCTTTGCCACGGCCTTTTCACGCGCGCTGGCAACCGCCAAGGCGCGCTGAACAAGCACTTCAGAACCGATAGCGCAAGAGCCTGCCGATCTTGCGCAGTGCGGGAATGTATTTCCAAAGGCGAACGAACAGTTTCGCGACCCTGCCCATGCGGGCGGCGTGTTCCGGCTTGTAGGCCGAGATGTCCTCGACGAACCGCAGCTTCGGAACGGCGCGCTCCAGTTCGTGCGGATCCTCGATGGCCCAGTGGACCTCGGCGCCCGTCGCCCTGACCGACGGATTGAGGCGAAGCAGCTTCAAGCCGAATTGGCTGTAAGCGTCGAACATCGGCTCGCCACTGGCAAGATGCGAGACAAGCCGTGAAAACAAACGTGGCCCTTCCTCGGCGGCGAGATAGGGCGTCAATCCTTCCGCCACCACCATGGCCGGGCGATTTCGGGGCACCTCAGCCAGCCAGTCCGGTTCGGTCACCGACGAAGCGATCAAATGGTAATGCTCGCCGGGTCGGGTAAAGCCTGCGCCTGAGCGCGATGACGTCCGGATAGTCGACATCGAACCAGTCCACGCCTTCTGGCGGATCGACGCGAAATATGCGGGCATCGAGCCCACAGCCCAGATGCAGCACGATGGCGTCGGGATTTCTGGCGAAAAAGTCCTGAACGTGGACGTCTAGCGTCTTTGCTCTCATCGCCAGCCCGATGCCGAGATTGCAATCAACCTTGAGCCTGGAAAAATCATAATCGATCTTGCGAACCGCCTCGTCGGCGAACCGATCCTCAAGCAGCGAATGGGGTAGCCGGCTCTCCAGCGCCTTGCCGTAGAGCGTCAACAGCAAGGTCTCCCTTGCCCCGGTCAGATTTACCTTCTCGCCGACCATGATTGTCCACTTCCGTTCGAGCCGACTCTATCTGGGTACGGGCAGCGGGAAGGCAAGTTTCGGGTGGTGGCAAAGGGCAGGAGGAACGATATTCGCGGTCAAGGAGATATTGCCATGAACGCCCAGATGACCATGAATACCCGCATGAAACCGACCGCGATCCTTGAGAACGACATCACGCCCGAAGGCAGCGACTATGAGGTGGTCCGCCGCGCCATCGAGAAGATCAGTCTCGACTATCGCGACCAGCCCTCGCTGGAGGTTCTGGCCGAGGAGGTCGGCGAGACCCCGACCGGCCTGCAAAAACTGTTCACCCGCTGGGCCGGTCTGTCGCCCAAGGCCTTCCTGCAGGCGGTTACGCTCGACCATGCGCGCAAGCTGCTCGATTCCGGCATGCCGCTGCTCGAAACCTCGTTCGAGCTTGGCATGTCAGGACCTGGCCGGCTGCACGATCTCTTCGTCACCCACGAAGCGATGTCGCCCGGCGACTACAAGACGCGTGGCGCGGGCCTCACCATCCGCTACGGCTACCACATCTCGCCCTTCGGCATCGCCTTGATCATGGTCACTGACCGTGGGCTGGCCGGTCTCGCCTTCAACGATCCAGGCGGCGAGCGGGCGGCCTTCGCCGACATGTCCAGCCGCTGGCCGAACGCCAACTATGTCGAGGACATGAGCGCCACCGCGCCCTATGCGGCGCGCATCTTCGATCCGACGCTGTGGCGCGCCGACCAGCCGCTGCGCGTGGTGATGATCGGTACCGACTTCCAGCTGCGCGTCTGGGAAGCCCTGTTGCGCATCCCGATGGGCAAGGCCTGCACCTACTCCTCGATCGCCGAAAGGATCGGCGCACCGAACGCCAGTCGGGCGGTGGGTGCGGCGGTCGGCGCCAACCCGATGTCTTTCGTCGTGCCCTGCCATCGCGCGCTTGGCAAATCCGGAGCGCTCACCGGCTATCACTGGGGCCTGACACGCAAGCGCGCCATCCTCGGCTGGGAAGCAGGGCAGGTCGCGTCCTGAAACCTCGATTTTTTCTGTTTTTGTTGCAAAAAAGCGCAGATATAAGTATCAATAAGTATTCCTATAATTATTCCCTGACTGTCATCGACGATACAACCGGCGACAACCTGTGGTTTCGCCGGTTTTCTTTGTTGTGCCGAAGCAATAATATTTAAGTTTACCCTAAATTAACCACGATAAAGCGAGGATACCTTGGGTTAGGTCGGACTGTCCGGCTTGATAGGAGGTCTCGATGAAGTTCTTCCGCACCGCCATCGGTGCAGCTGTTCTGGTTACCTGTATCGACCAGACCGCATCGGCCGCAACCGGAAACGTCCTGTTCAACGGCACCATAACCGCGACCTGCACGCTGACGGTGAATTCCAACGGCACGATGACCGTCAGCACCAACCTTCAGTCGCTGAGCTCCCACAATGCCGGCGGTTCGGCCGGCAGCGTCCAGGTGGACACCACGGGCGGTGTCTCGCTCAGCGTCGATCCGGTCACATCCACCACCGTGCCTGCCTCTGATGTCACGGCCACCACCTGGACACCGACCTTCGCCTCCACCGGCGCCCACACCATTGCGGAAACCGGCACCACGACCGCGCTTGCCGCGCCCGGCACTTCGACCGTCGCGGTCAATCTCGCCGGCACCAAAGGCGGCAGCAACCGCTTCTCCGCCGGCAACTATCAGGCAACAGTCACGCTTCGCTGCGAATGACACCCTCGCGAAAGGAGGGAGCTTTGACATATGTTCGAATTCTGGCGGCGGCACTGGCTGTCGCCCTCGTTCCCATTGCCGCGTCGGGCCAGTCGATGACGCCGATGCGCGGCGAGGTCAGGTCCTTTACCGACGCCTTCGCCGTGCGGGTCTTCCCGGGCAACCCGTATGACCAGCGAATACGCGTCGAAATCCATGTCTATGACCAGAATTTCCAACCCGTCGATGCCAGGATCACGCCGAACGCCTTCCTGCTGGCTGGCCAGGCATCGCGCCCGGTTCTGGTGGTCGTGCCGTTCGACGGCGCGACCGAGCGTAAAGTGCGTATCTGTACCGAGAGTATCCCCTTTCCAAGCGAGCAGACGCAAATAAGGGCACAGATATGCGGAAAGTTTTTCGGGCATCGCAGGTTCTGACCCTTTCCTTGCTGCCCGCTTGGGCGGTCGTAAATCAGGGGTTTGCCGAGGATATCCTGAACCTGAACCAGAACCAGACGGGCTTCACTCTGCCCGGCGTCACCTTGCCCCAGGGCCAGGACGAGGTTCATGCGTCCGACGGCACGACCTGCCGCTCCGCAGTTTCCGGCAGCGGCGCCTATCTCGACGTCGGCGTCATCAGAGGCAACAGCAACAGCCGGTCGAACAGTGACCTCGCCACTTACGGCCGCGTGGTGATCCCGATGGGGCGGAAGCCGAAGCGCGTCGATTGCAGCCGGCTCTACGAGCTCGAGGTCGAGCGCCTGCAGCTTGAACTGAAGCTGCTGAAGATGGGCCTCGGCGCCGACGGCCAGACGGCAAGTGTGACCCCCGCCCCTGCCGCCACATCACCCGGATGGGCCGACGAAGGCTGGAGCATCAGAACCGGAAACGGCCATGGCAAGAAAAAGAAGAAGAAATAGCCGCGCGCTGCTTGCGGCGGCAGCGCTTGCCGGCTTCTGCCTTCCGGCGCATTCGGCGATCATCGGCACCTGCACGATCATGATCGGCGCCTCGGGAACGATGACGCCGAACCCGGCGATCAACATATTCGGCTCCAAGCAGGCCGGCGGGTCGAGCGGAGGCGCCACCATCACTGCAAGCTCCCTGCTCTGCTCCATACTCAATCTGCTCGATTGCTTTTCGGTTTCGGCGCCGCCACCTATCGCCTTCACCTCCGCGCCAAGCGGCGGCGACACCAACACCACTTTCGCCACCGTCTTCCGCCTCGATGGCTCGGGCACCGACATCCCGGGCAGTTCGCCGCAGCGCGTCACCAACGGCACCCACACCATCCAGGTCGACCTCACCGCCACAAAATCACCGGGTATCTTTCCGGCCGGCAACTATCAGGGCACAGTCACGGTGCGCTGCGAATGAGGCAATGAGCCAAACCACACGCACAAGCATGCTCTGGCAACGGATCGCCTTCCGGGTTAGCTTCCCGCGCATTCAGCAGGAGGCATTTCTTGATTATCGTTGTCGGCTCGATCAACCTCGACCTCATCGCCAATGTCGACCGCTTGCCCGCACCCGGCGAGACGGTGCGCGGCTCCAATTTCACGACGGCACCCGGCGGCAAGGGCGCCAACCAGGCATTGGCTGCCGCGCGCGCCGGCGCCAAGGTGCGCATGGTGGGCGCGGTCGGCAAAGATAGTTTCGCCGCCGAGGCAACCGCATTGCTCAGGGACGGGAAAGTCGATCTGTCCGGCGTCGGAGAGAGCTTCGCCTCGACTGGCACGGCGCTGATCCTGGTCGGCGCCGACGGCGAGAACGTCATCGCCGTGGTGCCGGGCGCCAACGATTCGGTGCTGCCGGCCGACATTGCCAAGGCCCTGCTGGAAAAGAACGATGTCGTTCTGCTCCAGCACGAGATCCCGCTGCAGACCGTCGAGGCCGCGCTCGACGCGACCCGGGCGGCCGGCGCGGTCAGCGTGCTCAACACCGCGCCGTTTCGCGGCGAGGCGTCCGGCCTGCTTGCCAAGGCCGACTATGCCGTCGCCAACGAAACCGAATTCGACCTCTATGGCGAAGCGCTGTCGCTCGCCGGCCGCGACCGCCCGGCGCGGATGCGCGACTTTGCCGGTAAGACCGGCCGCACCATCGTCGTCACGCTCGGCGGCGACGGCGTGCTGGCCGCGACGCCGGACGAATTTCTGACGGTGCCCGCGCTAAAGATCACCCCGGTCGACACCGTCGGCGCCGGCGACACCTTCTGCGGCTATTTCGGCGCCGGCCTGTCGTCCGGCCTGCCGCTTGAACAGGCGCTCGTCCGCGCCGCCGCCGCCGGCTCGCTTGCTTGCCTGAAGCCCGGCGCCCAGCCGGCGATCCCGCTGGCAAAAGATGTCGACGCCGCCCTGACCGGTGCGCGATGACAGGCCCGCGCCCGGCCACCAAACATGCCGTACCGGCGGCCGGCGAGATCTGCCGCCTGTCCGCGGTGGAGTTGGCTGACCGTATCAGACGTCGGCAGCTTTCCGTGCACGAGGTGGTCGCGGCCTTCCTCGACCGCATCGAGGCGGTGAACCCGCAGGTCAACGCCATCGTGTCGCTGCGCGACCCCGCGGACATCCTGGCTGAAGCCGCCACGGCCGACGCCCATCTGGCGGGCGGTGGGGAGGCGGGGACCCTGTTCGGCCTGCCGATCGCCATCAAGGACCTTGCGCTGACCAAGGGGCTCAGAACCACCTTCGGCTCGCCGATCTTCGCCGATTTCGTCCCCGGGGAAGATGATTTCTTCGTCGAGCGCGTGCGCAAGGCCGGCGCGATCATCATTGGCAAGACCAATGTTCCCGAATTCGGACTGGGCTCCAACACCTACAACAGCGTTTTCGGTTCGACGCACAACGCCTTCGATCCTGCGCTGACCGCCGGCGGCTCGAGCGGTGGTGCGGCCGTAGCCCTTGCGCTCGACATGCTCCCCGTCGCCGACGGCAGCGATTTCGGCGGCTCGCTGCGCAATCCGGCCGCCTACAACAACGTCTACGGCTTCCGCCCCTCGCAGGGCCTTGTGCCTGGCGGACCGGACCTTGAAGTCTTTCATGCACAGATGGGAGTCGACGGGCCGATGGGCCGCAACATCAGCGACATGGCGCTGCTGCTCGAGGTTCAGGCGGGCTATCATCCGCACGCGCCATTGTCTTGGGAGAAACCAGGCTCGTTCCTCGAAGGGCTGGCAACGCCGGCAAGCGGCGGTCGCGTCGCTTGGCTCGGCGATCTCGGCGGCCATCTGCCGCTCGAACCCGGCATCCTCGATCTGTGCGAAGCAGCCCTCGGCCGGTTCGCGGATGCATCCTTCCGGACCGAGCCACTGCTGCCGGATTTCGATTTCGAAGCGCTGTGGCAGGCCTTCGTGACCCTGCGCCAGGCGAGCAGCGGCTCCGCGCTCAAAATCCACTATGACGATCCGCACAAACGCGGCCTGCTAAAGCCGGAAGCCGTCTGGGAAGTGGAGAACGCCATGCGGCTAACGGCGCCGCAGATCCGCGCGGCCTCGGTTGTCCGCACGTCCTGGCATAAGGTGCTGCTATCGCTGTTCGAGCGCTTCGACCTCGTCGCGCTGCCGACCGCGCAGGTCTTTCCTTTCGCGGTCTCCACCCACTGGCCGAACCAGGTGGCCGGGCGCGCCATGGACAGCTATCACCGCTGGATGCAGGTTTCTGCCTTCGCCACGCTGGGCGGCTGTCCGGCCCTCAACGTACCGGTCGGCTTCGACGCCAAGGGCAGGGCGATGGGCATGCAATTGATCGGTCCGCCGCGCTCCGACCTTGCCGTGCTGAGAGCGGGAGCGGCCTATGAGGCGACGCTGCCGTGGCAGGCCGGCGCCTCCTGAGGCCAGCCTGGTTCTATCGGTGACAGGTCCGCCGGCTTGCGCCGGCGGCGATCCCATGCATTGATTTGACATGGCCGCGTCGCATAGCGGCATTCTGTCGAGGAAACCCCCATGTCGCTGGATCTCTACGCCGCCTATCTGCTTGCCTGTCTCGTCATCATCCTGGTGCCTGGACCGACGGTGACGCTGATCATCGCCAACAGCATCCGCCACGGTTCGCGCGCCGGCCTTGCCAATGTCGCCGGCACGCAGGCTGGGCTTGCCATCATGATCGCCATTGTCGGCATCGGCCTGACCTCGCTGATCGCGGGCATGGGCCACTGGTTCGAATGGGTGAGGCTGATCGGCGCCGCCTATCTGATCTGGATGGGCGTGCAGATGTTCCGCTCGAAGGGCACGCTGAACGCCGACGGGACGGCGCGGAAGCCGCGTGGCGGCTTCTTCCTGCAGGGCCTGCTGGTGGCGCTCAGCAACCCGAAGACCCTGGTGTTCTTCGGCGCCTTCTTCCCGCAATTTATTTCCCCAGAAGGCAACTATGCGCTGCAGATCACGGTCATGGGCCTCACCGCGATGATCTTCGCCGCCGTGTCGGATTCGACCTACGCGCTCGCCTCCGCCCGCGCCGGACGCTTGCTGTCGGCCAGCCGGGTCAAGCTGCTGTCGAGGATCAGCGGCAGCTTCCTGGTCGGCGGCGGCTTGTGGCTGGCGTTTTCCAAGGCGAAGTAGCGGCGGCCGAGAACCGGGACGCAAACAGCAATCTCCCGGAACAGGAAGGCCGATTGAAAGTCGGCCTTCTGTCCACCACATGAATGGATAGTTGGGGATTCATGCCGGTGTCCTGGACTTTTGCGGATGTCAAAAGGCACGCGCTCGGCGTGATCCTGATCGTTGCTTTGTTTGCGGCGGTGTTGGCTCTCGATCCGCTCAAGTGGACGAATAGCGCCAGTCCGATCCGATCGGTCGAGCCAATCGATGCAACAGTCAAAAGCGGTCAGGGCAAGGGCCGGACTATCCAATATCTACTGTTCCTTGAGAATGGTTCGACGGTCCTCGTTTCTGACGATCGCCCACGCTTGATGGGCTCAACCGTCAAACTTGAGCGCGTTACGCGCGACAACGGCTTCGTCTTCTACCGGTTTCCAGAGTGAAGGGCGGTTGGCGCCTTCCCTTCTCCCCTAGGGGAGAAGGTGGCCGAGCGAAGCTCGGTCGGATGGCTGGACGGATCGGGGCGTCGGAGTTCCTTCCAAGACCCCCTCATCCGTCTTGGCGCTGACGCGCCAACCCACCTTCCCCCACAAGGGGAGGAAAAGGGCCTTAAAGCCGCCCCAGCCTCTCCAGAAGCAGCGCGAAGAACGCGTCGTGGTCGATGTCACGCATCACCATGGCGTTCTGCGGCCGCTTGGTCACGCCCCACCAGTCGATCACGGTCATGCCCATGGTGAGCTCGGACGAGGTTTCGACCGTCACATTGCAGTTGCGGCCCTCGAACAGCTCCGGCTTCAGCAGATAGGCGATGACGCAAGGGTCATGCAGCGGCCCGCCGTCGGTGCCGTATTTCTCCTCGTCGAAACGCTCGAAGAACTCCAGCATCTCTGCCGTCGCTGTGCCGACCCTGGTGCCGAGTTTGCGGAAGGCCTGCGTGCGCTTGGCGGTGGTCAGCGCCTTGTGGGTGACGTCGAGCGGCATCATGACGGTCGGAATGCCGGCTTTGAACACGATATCGGCGGCATGCGGGTCGACATAGATGTTGAATTCGGCGGTCGGGGTGACATTGCCGCCCTCGAAGAAGCCGCCGCCCATCAAAACGATCTCCTTGATGCGCGGCGCGATCCTCGGCTCGCGAATCAGCGCCAGCGCGACGTTGGTAAGCGGCCCGAGCGCGCAGAGCGTTATCGTGCCGCTCGGCTCGTTCATCAGCGTCTCGACAATGAAATCGACCGCATACTGGTCCTGCAGCTTCATCGTCGGGTCGGGCAGCTGCGGCCCGTTAAGGCCGGTCTTGCCATGCACTTCCTCGGCGGTGACCAGTTCGCGTGCCAGTGGCCGGATGGCGCCGGCATAGACCTTGATATCGGGCCGTCCGGCCAGCTCGCAGATCTTGCGTGCATTCTTTTCGGTCAAGTTCAACGGCACGTTGCCGGCAACAGCTGATATGCCGACGATGTCCAGCTCGGCGCTGCCAAGCGCCAGCAATATGGCGACGGCATCATCCTGGCCGGGATCCGTGTCGATGATGATCTTGCGGGTATGGGGCATTTCAATTCCTTGTCTGGGGAGTCTTTTTGGGCGGGGTTTTTTGATGGCTTGAACTTGGCCGGGGGGCAGACCATATCAAGACCATCGGGAAAAATGCCATCTGGGTTTTTCCAGTTTATGTCGCTCTTGAGAGGACACTGTAACATGAGCCGAATGACGCCCTTTTCGAGTCCGCTTCTCCTTGGCTTCGACGCCATGGAAAAGACGCTCGAGCGCCTGGCGAAGTCCGGCGACAGCTACCCCCCGTACAACATCGAGCGCCTCAGCGGTGCTGACGGCAAGGCCGAAAGGCTGCGCATCACGCTTGCCGTCGCCGGTTTCGCAGAATGCGATCTCGATGTCACCACGGAGGAGAACCAGCTGATCGTGCGCGGCCGTCAAAACGACGACACCGAGCGCGAATTCCTCCACCGCGGCATTGCCGCGCGCCAGTTCCAGCGCTGTTTCGTGCTGGCCGACGGCATGCGGGTGATTGCGGCGGAGCTGAAGAACGGCCTGCTGTCGATCGATCTCGACCGCCCGGAGGCCGAGCGGCTGGTACGGAAAATAAACATATCGGTGAAAGACTGATCCTCACCGATGGCTCTCATGCGAGGCGGCCTTGAGCGGCGTCCTCGCGCCAAGGAGGCTTGAAATGACCAGAACTGACGAAAATCTCACCATGACCAGCGGCGAATTCGCCCATCTCGGCGAGGGTACGGTCGCCTATCTGAGGAAAGTGTCGAGCGACGATCTGCGCGGGCGCTTCCCCGGCCTTGGCGAAATCGCGCCCGGCATGGAGCTGTGGGCGCTGTTTGCCGCCAACGGCCAGCCGATCCTGCTTTCGGATGCCCGTGACCGGGCTCTGGCGGGCGCGCTTGAGAACGACCTGACCACCGTCGCTATCCACTAAAGCGACTGCTGGCCACTTAAATGGACAGGGCCGCTCGCGGCGGCCCTTGGAAGATTTATCCCAAAGAAACTTCAGGCCGCGTGCGAGGCCTGTGTGTCCGACAAAAGCGCATGGATCGCGACCGCGTCGCGCGTACCCCTGATCTTGGCCACCGTGTCGGCATCGCGCAGCACACGCGCGATGCGCGACAAGGCCTTGAGGTGGTCGGCGCCCGCACCTTCCGGCGCCAAGAGCAGGAACACCAGATCGACCGGCTGATCGTCCAGCGCCTCGAAATCGACCGGTGTCTCCAACCGGGCAAAGACGCCCGCAATGCGCTTCACCCCGGCCAGCTTGCCATGCGGAATGGCGATGCCATTGCCGACGCCGGTGGAACCCAACCGCTCGCGCTGCAGGATGGTGTCGAACACCTCCCGCTCCGGAATGCCGGAAATCGCCGCCGCCCTTTCGGACAGCAATTGCAGCAGCTGCTTCTTTGAGTTCGCCTTCAACGCCGGCATGATCGCCGGAACGTTGATCAGATCGCTCAGATCCATGCTTGAAATTCCCTTGTTCGCCCGCCGCCCGCCAGTCCTCGCCCCCTCGCGCGGCTGGCTTCTTATCCCTGTGCGACTTTGGTCGTGGACGGATCGATCCAGCCGATGTTCCCATCCGGCCGGCGATAGACGATGTTGAGATGATCGTTCCCGGCATTGCGGAAGACGAAAACCGGGCTGTCCTTCGTGTCGAGCTCGATGACGGCCGACGCCACCGACATGGTGCGCAGCGTCATGGTCAATTCGGCGACGATGGCCGGCGCGAAATTGTCCGGTATCTCCTCGTCGTCATCGGCAAGCGGGGCCATCACCGTATAGGCGATGTCGGTGGGTTCGCCGTTTCCATTGCCGGAATTGTGCGACTTCAGCCGGCGCTTGTAGCGCCGAAGCCGCGTCTCCAGGCGGTCTGCCGCGGCCTCGAAGGCCAGCGTTGGATCCTGGGCGTCGCCGGTCGCCTGCAGCGATGCGCCGGAATCGAGCCGGATCATGCAGTCGGCGGAATAGCGCGACCCTGATTTGATGACCGTGACATGCCCTGAGAAACCGCGGTCGAAATATTTTCCGATCGCCTCGCCGACACGGTCGTTGATGCGCGTACGAAACGCATCGCCGATATCCATGTGTTTTCCCGATATGCGCAGTTTCATCTGAAAACTGACCTTCCCTGCTCAGGCTTCAAACTGCCCCGAGTTTATACTCGTGGTCCGTGCGCACAAGCTTTGCGGCGGCACTCCCGCTGTTTTTAAATCCGGACTTTCCGATTGATCACAAGCCGCCTTCTTGGCCGTCCCGTGGCCTTCACCGTGACGGACCATTCGCATGCGGGCTTCGAGCCCGTCTCATGCGGGCGGGCTTCTAGCCACTTCATTGCGGCTTGTCAATGAAGCACGAAAACTGTGGAAATCCGGTCGTCTCGCAGGGCCCGTTTGAGACCGTATCAACGCCCGACGCTGGCCAGGGCCCGTTTTTCGCGCCGCCGCTGCACCGACGAGGGAATGTTCATGCCTTCCCGGTACTTGGCGACGGTGCGCCGGGCGATGTCGACGCCGCTTTCCCTCAGCATATCGACGATGGCGTCGTCGGAAAGCACGTCGACGGGCTTTTCCTCGTCGATCAGCTGCTTGATGCGGTCGCGCACCGCTTCCGAGGAATGAGCATCGCCGCCTCCCGCCGAAGCGATCGAGGCGGTGAAGAAATAACGCAACTCGAACACGCCGCGCGGCGTCAGCATGTATTTGTTCGCCGTGACCCGGCTGACGGTCAATTCGTGCATGCCGATGGCATCGGCCACCGTGCGCAAATTGAGCGGCTTTAGCTGACGCACGCCATGGACCAGAAACGCGTCCTGCTGGCGCACGATTTCCGACGCCACCTTGAGGATGGTCTTCGCCCGCTGATCAAGGCTGCGCGTCAGCCAGTTGGCGTTCTGCAGGCACTCGGCCAGAAAATCCTTTTCCATCTGGTTTTTTGCGTGGCCGGAAACTCGCGCGAAATAGATATGGTCGACCAGCACGCGCGGCAGCGTCTCGGCATTGAGCTCCACCGTCCAGCTGCCATCATTGGCCGCCCGCACCTCGACGTCGGCGACGATCGCGTCACTGGCGCCGCCCAGGAATGCCGTGCCGGGCCGCGGGTCGAGCGCCCGGATTTCGGCCAGCATGTCGAGAAGATCCTCCTCGTCGACGCCGCAGATGCGTTTCAGCGTCTGGAAATCGCGCCGCGCCAAAAGCTCCAGATTGGCGACCAGCGCCTTCATCGCCGGATCGAGCCGGTCACGCACGGCTAGCTGCAGCGACAGGCATTCCGCAAGGTCGCGGGCAAAAAGGCCAGCGGGCTCGAATGTCTGGCAAACGTCAAGCACCTTGGCCACCGCCGCCGCGCTCGCGCCGAGACGGACGGCGATTTCGGCGGTGTCGGCGCGCAGGTAGCCGGCCTCGTCGAGGCCGTCGGCAAGCTCGCCGGCGATCAGCCGCGCCGCCGTATCGGCGAAGGCAAGGGCGATCTGCTCGCCGACATGTTCGCGCAGCGTGATGGCCGTGGCCGCCATGTCGCCGACGTCGAAGCCCTCGGACGACGATCCGCCGGCGCCGGAGGCCGATTTCCATTGCGCCGTAAGGTCGGGCCCGAGCCGTTCGCTGGTGCCGGGATCGTCCGGAAAAAGGTTCTCCAGCGAGGAGTCGAGCTTCTCAGAGATCGCCTCGGCGCTCCATTGCGTCTCGGTTTCGAACCAGTCCCCGTCTGAAGCGGGCTCAGGCGCGGCGTCGTTCTTCTGCGCCTGGTCGCTCGCCGCATCGTCCTGCGGCTCGGCGCGCTCAAGCAGCGGATTGCGTTCGATCTCGTCGTCGATGAAGCGGTCCAACTCGACATGGGTAAGCTGCAGCAGCCGAATCGACTGCATCAGCTGCGGCGTCATCACCAGCGACTGGGACTGTCGTAGCTGTAGCTTTGCCGCCAGAGCCATGGTTCGGTTTCAAACGCCTTCTCTACCCACTGGGAAGTCTACGCATCGGAACAGCCGGAACAAATTTTCCGACCGGGCATAGAGACTGGCCCGGCTTTTGCTTGTCAAGCGAAACGCTAGCAAAAGTCGCTTACCGGAGCGTTATCCGGACGAAAAATAGCAAAAAACAACCGAGAATTGCCCCAAATTCACTGCGGGGAAACGTATTTTACGCTCAGAGCGTAAAACCCTCGCCGAGATAGAGACGCCGCACATCCGCATTGGCGACCACCTCGTCGGCGCGGCCATGCGTCAGCACCTGGCCGGCATGGATGATGTAGGCGCGGTCGATGAGGCCGAGCGTCTCGCGCACATTGTGGTCGGTGATCAGCACACCGATGCCGCGCGCCGTCAAATGGCGCACAAGCTGCTGGATGTCGGCGACGGCAATCGGGTCGATGCCGGCGAAAGGCTCGTCGAGCAGCATGTAGGCCGGGCGCGTCGCCAGGGCGCGGGCGATCTCGAGGCGACGCCGTTCGCCGCCGGAAAGCGACAGCGACGGCGCCTTGCGCAGATGGCTGATGTGGAACTCCTCGAGCAGTTCGTCGAGGCTGCGCTCGCGCTCCTTGCGGCTCTTCTCGACCACTTCGAGCACGGCGCGGATGTTCTGTTCGACGCTCAGACCACGGAAGATCGATGCTTCCTGCGGAAGGTAGCCGATGCCGAGCCGGGCACGGCGATACATCGGCATCGAGGTGACGTCGAAGCCGTCGATCTCGATCGTGCCTTCATCCACCGGCACCAGGCCGGTGACCATGTAGAAACAGGTCGTCTTGCCGGCGCCGTTCGGGCCGAGCAGCCCGACCGCCTCGCCGGCACGCACGCCGATGGTCACGCCGCTGACGACCTTGCGGCCCTTGTAGCTCTTGGTCAGGCCCTTGGCGATCAAGGTGCCCTTGAACTTCGCGGAATCGACGTTGGCCGTGGCCGGTGTCCCCAATTTGCCGGCGGCCCGCCCCGGAAGGCGGGCCAGCAGCGACGCTACGCCGGCCATTAGTTCTTCGGCGCTCCCTGCTTCGGTGGCGGTGTCATCGACATGATGACGCGCCCGCCGCAGCCGTCGACATTGGCAAGGCCGGTCTTCATCTGCACGGTGAGCTTGCAGCCCTTCAGCACGTTGGGGCCTTGCGACAGCACCACTTCCTTGCCGGACAGAACGAGCACCTGCGTCTTCATGTCGAAAGTGCCGTTGTCGCCGGTGGCGATCTGGTCATCCGACTTCATATAGACTTTGTTCTCGACCACCAGATGGTCGATGTTGGCCGAGCCGGTCATCGCCGAGGCTCCTGCGGCCGCGCCCTTTGCGGCATTGGGATCCTTGACATAGTACACTGTCATCTTGCCGGCCTTGAGCATGGTCGGCCCCTGCGTGACGGTAACGTTGCCGCTGAACACGGCGACACTATCCGCCTGGCGGACTTCCAGCTTGTCGCTTTCGATCTGGATCGGCTGGTCGCCCGACAGTTTGAGGCCGGACTGACTGGTCGCGCCGGACTGGGCGAACGAAGGCACCAGGCCGAGCAGCAGCAGCGCCGATGCCGCGCCCACAAGCCGTGCCGAACTACTGGGACGCATTCGATTCTCCGCTCTTTGCCTCCGCCGCCTTCAGGCTGGCGGCGTCGATGTTGACGCGCACTCTGTTTTCGAAAACCAGAACCTTGCCATTGTCCTGGATCGACATAGTGTCCGCCGTGATCCGCGAGCCGCCGCGGCTGACATCGACCGGATCATTCGTCTTCATAGTGCCTTTGCCCATGTCGAGGAAGATGGATTTGAGCTTGGCCTCGATGCCATCGGTTGTCGTCACCGTGATGTCGCTGGTCAGGTTCATCGTGTTGCCGGCGCGATCGTAGATGCCGCGCGTCGCGTTGACGGTCGCCACGTTGTCGGGCGCCAGCGGCAATTTTGCATTGATGCCTTCCAGATCGATGATGCCTTGCTTGCCGACGTCCTGGATGGCCCGCAGCGCCGTCAGCGAATAGGGCAGCTTCTGCTTGGTGAAACCGTTTAGCTTGGGATTGGCCATCACCAGCTTGCCGTCGGAGAAGGCGCTGCCGTCGGCCTGCACCGAGATCGACACGGGTGCGGCGAGATAGGAGTAGACCGGAAAGGCAACGGCAATGACGGCTGCAAGCAGCGGTACCGCGAATTTCAGCACCCGCACCCGGCGCGAATGCCGCTGCGCGAGGTCGAAGGCGTCACCACGCGTGCCGGCTGGCGCCGCAGGCGCCAAAGCCGTCTCGGCATTGGTCTGTTCGTTCGATCGCGCTAGCATGACTATTTTCTAATAAACCCTTGCCCGCCAAACCACCGCCTATAGGTGGGATGCCGGTCCCCGCAAGCAAGCACAAGCTGAGGAAAACCGCAAAAATATGACGGCCGCTGTCTTACAAACGGAAATGAAGGCGACACAATTTCCGCACTTCATAGCAGATACGGACAGGCAGCGTTAATTTTTCGTGAAACGCCGCTTCGCAGCCGCAGACAATCTTGTGTCCTGCGCAAACCTCAGGAAACGGTAGCCGGGCGTTGGCGCTTGCTTTAAAAGCATCTCTTCCCATCGACCGTGAGGCTGACTATGGCACTGAGAGCCGACGACCTGATCGACCGCCGCCGTTTGCGCCGCAAGCTGACATTCTGGCGCGTTGCCGCGCTCGGCGTCGCGGCGGCCGCACTGATCGCGCTGTCGGCGTGGGTCTACGGCGACGACTTCACCGGTTCGGCGGTCGACCACATCGCCAAGGTCAAGATCGAAGGCACCATCACCGAGGACGAGGATCTGATCAAACGGCTGGAAACCATCCGCCAGTCAGCGAAGGTCAAAGGCGTCATCCTGTCGATCGATTCCCCCGGCGGCACCACGGTCGGCGGCGAATCGATCTTCGAAGAGGTGCGCAAGCTCGCCGCCGACAAGCCCGTGGTGGCGGAGGTCGGCACGCTCGCCGCATCCGCCGGCTACATGATCGCAAGTGCCGCCGACCACATCGTCGCCCGCAAATCCTCCATCGTCGGCTCGATCGGCGTGCTGATCCAGTATCCCGACGTCAGCGGCTTGATGGACAAGCTCGGCATCAAGCTGGAGGAAGTGAAATCCTCGCCGCTTAAGGCCTCGCCCTCGCCCTTCAAGCCGACCAATGACGACGAGCGCGCCATGGTCCGCAAGCTCATCCTCGACAGCTACGACTGGTTCGTCGGCATCGTCGCCGAACGGCGCAAGATGACCCGCGAGCAGGCGCTGGCGCTTGCCGACGGCTCGATCTTCACCGGCCGCCAGGCGCTTGCCAACCACCTGATCGACGCCGTCGGCGGCGAAACCGAGGCGATCGACTGGCTGGCGACCAAGGGCGTCGACGCCAAGCTCAAGGTGGTGGAATGGAAGGACACGGAAGGGCGCGGCAGTTTCCTGTTCTCCAAGACAATGGCCAGGACGATTGCCGGCGCGCTCGGCCTTCCCGACGCCGGCGGTGACGTGATCCACGAAATTGGAGCGGATCGCTTGTTTCTTGACGGTCTCGTTTCGGTCTGGCACCCTTGACGGGCCGTTTGGGACGGATGAAAAAGCAAATAAAATCATCCTCATAATTTGACCGCAGTGCTTTCACGGGGACCGTTCTCATGATCAAATCCGAACTTGTGCAGATCATTGCCACGCGCAATCCGCATCTTTTCCTGCGCGACGTCGAAAACATCGTCGGCGCCATTTTCGACGAGATCACCGACGCCCTTGCCGAAGGCAACCGGGTCGAACTGCGCGGTTTCGGCGCTTTTTCGGTGAAAAACCGCCCCGCCCGCACCGGCCGCAACCCACGCACCGGCGAATCCGTCGAGGTCGAGGAGAAGTGGGTGCCGTTCTTCAAGACCGGCAAGGAGTTGCGTGAAAGGCTGAACGGCGGCAAATAGGCGCCGTGCGGGGTCAACCCGGCCTTTCGACAGGAAACCTTATGTTCAATCGCTTCATGCTCATCGTGGTCTTCGTGCCGCTGGCCGTCATCCTGATCGCGCTGGCCGTCGCCAACCGCGAACTGGTCGCCTTCACGCTGGATCCGTTCAATCCCGGCAACCCGGCGCTGACGCTCACGCTGCCCCTCTTCATCTTCCTGTTCCTGGCTCTCGCCGTCGGCATGGTCGTCGGCAGCCTGGCGACTTGGGTCAAGCAGGGCCGCTACCGCAAGCTGGCGCGCCAGCGCGGCGTCGAGGCCGAGAACTTGCGCCAGGCGGTCAGCCGCGCGCCTGCGGCGCCGCAAGGGCCGGCCCAAGGGACAGCTTTGCCGAAGCCGACGGCCTGAAGCACGGTTTGGTGCCTTTCGCTCCACGGAGTTTTTCATGCTGACCATTTCGGCCGCCGAGGTCGACCATGCCCTGAGCTTCAAGGGCCTGGTTGAGACGTTGCGCAGTGCCTTTCGCGACGGCGCCGTGCAGCCGGTCCGTCACCATCACACCATCGAGCGGCCCGATGGTGCGGCCTCTACGTTGCTGCTGATGCCGGCCTGGACCGATTTCAACGCTGCCGGCACCTCGGCGGGCGGCCATATCGGCGTCAAGATCGTCACCGTATCGCCCGACAACAACGCCATCGGCAAACCCGCGGTGATGGGGCTTTATCTCCTGCTCGATGGCGCGACCGGTGAGCCCGAGGCCATGATCGACGGCCAGCGGCTGACGCAGTGGCGCACCGCCTGCGCCTCGGCGCTGGCCGCGTCCTACCTCGCCCGCGAGGATTCCTCGCGGCTGCTGGTGGTCGGCGCCGGCGCGCTGTCGCCGTTCCTCGCCAAGGCACACTCGGCGGTGCGGCCGATCAAGACCATCCGCATCTGGAACCGCACGCCGGCCAATGCCGAAAAGGTCGCGGCTGAATTGCGCGCGGAGGGTTTCCCGGCCAGCGCCGCCGGCGATCTCGATGCCGAACTCGGCGAGGCCGACATTGTCTCGTCGGCGACCATCACGACGGCGCCGCTGATCAGGGGCGCACTGCTGAAACCAGGCGCTCATGTCGACCTGGTCGGCGGCTTCACGCCGATGATGCGCGAAAGCGACGACGACGCCATTCAGCGCGCCCGCGTCTATGTCGACACCCGCGCCGGCGCCACCAAGGAAGCGGGAGATATCGTCCAGCCGCTGGCCTCCGGCGTGCTGAAACCGGAAGCCATCGTCGCCGATCTGCATGAACTGGCCCGCGGTGAAAAGCAGGGCCGGCAGAGCGCCGACGAGATCACGCTGTTCAAATCAGTCGGCGCAGCCCTCGAGGATCTCGCCGCCGGCATCGCGGTCTACGAGGCGCTCAAGCGGTAGCGTTTGCCGGCTCTGCCGCCAAGGCGCCGGCATTTCGATCGAACTTCCTGATCGCTTCCGCGCTGACTGGGGTGAAGAAGTTCACCAGATTGCCATCCGGATCGCGCAGCAGCATTGACCGATTTCCCCATGGCATCGTCGTCGGCGCCTGTACGAAGCCGCCAATGATTTTCGCCAGCCTGCGGTACTCCGCGTCGACATCGCCGACGCGAAATTCGATGATCGCCGAACGATTGGCGGCAGACTGTGCCACATCCGCCCCGAACAGGGCCAGAGTGCGCGTGCTGCCGATCGCCAGCGTGCAGGAGGCGGTTGCCAGTTCGGCGAAATCCTCGGTGAACCAGGTTGCGGTAAGGCCGGTGATCGTCTCGTAGAATGCCACCAGAGGCTTGATCTTGTCGGTGATGATGCGGATTGAGACGAAGTCCATGGTGTTCTCCGAACTGGCAAGGATCATGACCTGGCGATTGTCTGCTTGTCGCACAGCGTTGCTGACAGCCTGGTGTCAGCAACGCTGACATGCGCGACCCGGGCAACGGCTATCCAGCGCCCGCTCATGCCAGTTCTCCGTCATTCAGCCAATAGACCCGCAGCCGGTGATTGTCGGGGTCGAGCGCGACGAAGGTGCGGCCGAAATCCATGTCGGTTGGCCTTTGCAGGATGTTCAGGCCGCGTCCGGCCCAGTTTTCATGGGTGGCGTCGACCGCATCCGGCATGTCCAGCGCAAAGACCAGCTCGGCGCCGCCACCCGCCGCCGCGGCCGCCGGCTCCACCGTGTGGCGCGACCACAGGCCAAGCTTGAAGCCGCCGTCGAGCACGAACAGCACGAAGGTCGGCGACGCCTCTACCGGCTGGCGTCCAAGCAGCGCGCCATAGAAGGCGCCGCTCCGCTCCGGGCTGTCGACATAGAGGATGACGAAATTGGGGGTGTTCATGTCTGCTCTCCAAAGTGCTTCGATTGGAGGAGCATAGGCGGTCCCACTGTCAGCGTGCGGATCGAGATGCCCATTTCGCCGGCAAGCGTGCGCCCGCTCACTGGCCGGCGATGCCGACGCAGGAGCTGGATCAGGTCGAGCAGGCGTGCGGAGCGGGACATGATCCCAGATTTGCCTGCTTCCTCGAGCGAGGTCCATCGCATCGCCGGACCATTTTGTTGCGAAGCCGGTGGCCCTAT
Source organism: uncultured Alphaproteobacteria bacterium (assembly GCA_963788955.1). Lineage (GTDB taxonomy): Bacteria > Pseudomonadota > Alphaproteobacteria > Rhizobiales > Rhizobiaceae > Mesorhizobium. The sequence goes on from CAWBIN010000023.1 coordinate 198,811, forward strand.
GTCAAAAGCGGCCTGCCGTTCCGGAGACCTTTCTTGAAATCCTTTCGCGACCGAAACCGCGACAACCGCCCGCGCCAGCCTGCGAGATCCGGGACGGAGCAGTCACGCCCACGCGACGGCGGTCATCCGGTCAAGCCGTCGCCAAAGCCTGACGAAAGAAACGAGATACGAGCGCAGGACCGGTCCGAACCGAAGCCCACACCGCGCATCCTTGCCCGCCGCGACGGCGTCTTGCCCGCCGAACGGCTGCCGCTGATCCTCGAAGTTGCGCCCAATGCCGACTATGCCCTTCTCGACAGCGGCGCTGGCCAAAAACTCGAGCAATATGGCCCCTATCGCATCGTGCGGCCCGAGGGCCAGGCGATCTGGCAGAAAGCGCTGCCGCCAAGAGACTGGGAGCGCGCCGACGCCATCTTCACCGGCGATACCGACGAGGAAGGCATCGGCCGCTGGCGTTTCCCAAAAACGCCGCTCGGCGAGACCTGGCCGATGAAGCATGACGGCATCGACTATCTCGGCCGCTTCACCTCGTTTCGCCATGTCGGCGTCTTTCCCGAGCAGGCTTCGCATTGGGACCATATGGCCGGCCTGATCGCGGCGGCGAGCCGGCCGGTCAAGGTGCTGAACCTGTTCGGCTACACCGGGCTTGCCTCCCTGGCGGCGGCCCGCGCCGGGGCCGAGGTCACCCATGTCGATGCCTCCAAGAAGGCGATCGGCTGGGCGCGCGAGAACCAGGAGATGGCCGGGCTGGGCAACAAGCCGATCCGCTGGATCGTCGACGACGCGGTGAAGTTCGCCGAGCGCGAGGAGCGCCGCGGCAGCCGCTACGACATCGTTCTGTTCGACCCGCCCGCCTATGGCCGCGGGCCCAAGGGCGAGGTCTGGCAATTGTTCGAGGATCTGCCTGGGTTGACCGATCTCTGCCGCGCGATCCTGACGCCCAAACCGCTCGCCGTGGTGCTGACCGCCTATTCGATCCGCGCCTCCTTCTTCGCGATCCATGCCTTGATGCGCGACACTTTTGCCGGCATGGGCGGCACGGTGGAGTCGGGCGAACTGATCATCCGCGAGAAATCCGCCGGCCGGGCGCTGTCGACCTCGCTGTTTTCGCGCTGGGTGGCCTGAATGAGCGAGCGGCACGCAGGCGCGCCAGGGCAGGTCAAGGAAGTCACCAGCCTCGCCAATCCGCTGGTCAAGGACATCAAGGCGCTCGCCTTGAAGAAATTCCGCGACCAGCAGAATGCCTTCATGGCCGAGGGCCTGAAGCTGGTCATCGACGCGCTCGACCTCGGCTGGTCGATCAAGACGCTGATCTTCGCCAAGGCAGGGCGCGGCAATGCGGCGGTCGAAAAGGTCGCGGCGCGCACCGTCGCCGCCGGCGGCACCGTGCTCGAAGTTTCCGAAAAGGTGCTGACGGCGATCACCCGCCGCGACAATCCGCAGATGGTGGTCGGCGTCTTTGCCCAGAAACTCCTGCCGCTGAAGGACATCCGCGCCAGGGACGGCGATGTCTGGGTGGCGCTCGACCGGGTGCGCGACCCCGGTAATCTCGGCACCGTCATCCGCACCGTCGATGCCGTCGGCGCCAAGGGCGTCATCCTGGTCGGCGAAACCACCGATCCGTTCTCCGTGGAGACGGTGCGCGCCACCATGGGCTCGATCTTCGCCGTGCCTGTGGCCAAGGCGACGCCCGAAGCCTTCCTCGCCTGGCGCAAGAGCTTTTCCGGCCTCGTCGCCGGAACGCATCTGAAGGGCGCGGTCGACTACCGCTCGGTCGATTTCTCCAGGCAGTCCGGTGCTGCTGTTGATGGGTAACGAGCAGCAGGGCCTGCCCGACAGCCTGGCCGAAAGCTGCGATCGGTTGCTCAGGATCCCGCAGGCCGGCCGCGCCGATTCACTCAACCTCGCAGTGGCGACAGGCGTCATGCTGTTCGAGATCCGGCGCGGCGCGCTGAAGCTTGGGCTGGAGGACACCAAATCGTGAAGTCATGGTCCCCCTATGCCGTGCTGGTCGTCGTCGCCATCGGGCTCGATCAGTGGATAAAACAACTGGTCGAGACCGGCCTCGCCTTTCAGGAGAAGGTCGACCTGGTACCGTTCCTGGCGCTCTTTCGCACCTACAACACCGGTATCGCCTTCTCGATGTTCTCGTCCTTCGGCGACACCGGCCTGGTGGTCATTGCCACCCTCGTCGTCGCCTTCGTGCTCTATCTCGCGACGCGCACGCCGGCCGGCCATGTCCTCTCGCGTACCGGCTTTGCCCTGATCATCGGCGGCGCGCTCGGCAATCTGATCGACCGCGCCGTTTATGGCCACGTCATCGACTACATATTGTTCCACACGCCGGTTTGGTCCTTCGCCGTCTTCAACCTCGCCGACGCCTTCATCTCGGTTGGCGCAGCACTGGTCGTCTTCGACGAACTGATCGGCTGGCGGCGCGAAGCCAAGCCCCAGGAGCCGGACGCCTGAACGCCCGACTCGCTTGAAAGATTGACCTCGCCGGACCGTCGCCGCACAGTCCACGCATCGCAATTTCGAGGAGAAAAAAGTGTCCGAAACCTTCAAAGCCATCCTCGTTTCGCGCGACGCAGAGAAGAAGCAGTCAGTGGCGGTGACCGACCTTACCGAGACCGAGCTGATGGAAGGCGACGTCACCGTCGCGGTCGAAGCGACGACGGTCAACTACAAGGATGGGCTGGCCATCACCGGCAAGGCGCCGGTCATCCGGCGCTGGCCACTGGTGCCGGGCATCGATTTCGCCGGCACCGTCGTCTCCTCGTCCCATGCCGACTGGCGCAAGGGCGACAAGGTCATCCTGAACGGCTGGGGTGTCGGCGAGACGCATTTCGGCGCCTACGCCGGTCGCGCCCGCGTCAACGGCGACTGGCTGGTGCCGCTGCCCGAGGGCATGAGCCCGTATGATGCGATGGCGGTCGGCACGGCAGGCTATACCGCCATGCTCTGCGTCATCGCGCTCGAAAGGCACGGCATCGTGCCCGATCGCGGCCCGGTGGTGGTGACGGGTGCTGCCGGCGGCGTCGGCTCGGTCGCGGTCTCGCTCCTGTCCAGCCTCGGCTACCATGTCATCGCCTCGACCGGCCGTAGTGCCGAAAGCCCCTATCTGATCGATCTCGGGGCTGCCGAAGTGATCTCGCGCGATGAGCTTGCCCAGCCGGCAAAGCCGCTGGCCAAGGAGCGCTGGGCCGGCGGCGTCGACGCGGTCGGCAGCCATACGCTGGCCAATGTTCTGTCGATGACGTCCTATGGCGGCGCGGTTGCCGCCTGCGGGCTGGCCGGCGGCATGGACCTGCCGGCGAGCGTCGCACCCTTCATCCTGCGTGGCGTCTCATTGCTCGGCATCGATTCGGTCATGGCGCCTAAGCCGGTCCGACTCGAGGCATGGCACCGTATCGGCACCGATCTCGACCATAAGAAGCTCGCCACGCTGTCCACGACCATCGGTTTCGACGGTATTGTTGCGGCCGCGCGCGACATCGTCGACGGCAAGATCAGGGGCCGCGTCGTGGTCGATATGCAGCGCTGACAAGGCAAAACGGCGCGACCGCTAAAATTCGAACGATCCGCCGCAATCTTCCATAATCTCTCTATGGCAAGGCTTTCCGCATGATCGCGGAATCCGGCATCAGAGCTCCGGGCAGTGCCGAAGGCGTCGACGGGCCAGGCCCCGAGGCGCCAAAGCGGCTGCTTGTCGCACCGCCGCCGCTGGCACCCGCATCGCCGCCGGCCAACCCCGAAGGCCTGCCCTTCCTGACCATCGTCGCCACCGCCGTGTTGGCTGGACTGGCTCACCTGACCGGCGCACCGATCTTCGTCACCATCGGTTTGCTGGCGACCGGCCTGGCCGGTCTCGGCATGCACCTGCGAGCCAAGCGCAATGAACGCCGCACGGCGGCCCTGCTCGACGAGACCGCCGCCCGCAGCCGCGCCGAGATCGAGACGCTGGCCGACCGCATGTGGGAGATGCAGGAGAGCGAGGAGCGCTTCCGCGGGCTGATCGACGCACTCGGCGATCTCGTTGTCCATCGCGATCGCGACGGCAACATCGTCTATGCCAACAAGGTTTTCGCCGATCTCGTCGAGATCGACCAGCGCCACCTTGCCGGCAAGACCTTGTCCGAGCTTGGCATCGATGTCGGCATCGTTCCCGACGCCGCCTTCTCGGATCACGACTGCCTGAGTTCCACCGACGTTGCCATTCGCACGCCGAGTGGCCCGCGCTGGTTTTCATGGATCGAACTGTCGGTACGCGACAAGGACAACGGCGCCGTCTCGCATCGCGCGATCGCCCGCGACATCACCGCACGCAAGCGCGCCGAAATCCTCGCTGATCACCGCCCGCGAGCGGGCCGAATATGCCAGCCAGGCGAAGTCGCGCTTCCTGGCCACCGTCAGCCACGAGATCCGCACGCCGATGAACGGCATCATGGGCATGGCCAAGCTCCTGGTCGACACCGACCTGTCGCCCGAGCAGCGGACCTATGTCGGCGCCGTCTCGACCTCGGCCAGCGCCCTGCTGGCGCTGATCGAGGACCTGCTCGACTATTCCAAGATCGAGGCCGGCCGTTTCGACCCGGAACCGCAGCCGACATCGCTGCGCGAGATCGCCGACAACATCATCGAACTCATGGCGGCGCGCGCCTTCGGCAAGAACATCGGACTTGGCTGCCATGTCGAGCTCGACGTGCCGCAGATGATCACCGCCGATCCCGGCCGGGTGCGCCAGGTGCTGCTCAACCTCATCGGCAACGCCATCAAGTTCACCGACACCGGTGGCGTGCTGGTGAGCGTGGCGCGGGCGCGCACCGAGACCACCGACCGTATCTGTTTCACCGTCACTGACACCGGACCCGGCCTGCGCGAGGAGGACATGGAACGTATCTTCGAGGAGTTCGAGCAGTCCGACGGCACCTCGACCCGGGTGCATGGCGGCGCCGGCCTCGGCCTCGCCATCTCAAGGCGCCTGGCCAAAGCCATGGGTGGCTCGATCTCGGTGTCGAGCCGGCTTGGCGAGGGATCCGAATTCGTCTTCGAGCTCCCCGCCACTGCGGCAACCGAGCCGCCGCAGAACCGGCAAAGCATCCTGGCCGGCCGCCGTGCCGTGATCGTTTCGAAGAACGCCATCGAGGCGGACGCCATCGCCCGCACCATCCGCGCCCACGGCGGCGCGGTCGATCTGGCGACGACGCTTGCCCAGGCGACACCCTTCGCCGCCGGCTGCGACGTCCTGCTGGTCGATGCGGCGATGGAAAACAGCGATGGACGCCTGCTCAAGCGCTTGCGCCAGAACGGCTTTGCCGATTGCGAGGCGATCACGCTGATCGCGCCGACCGATCGCGGCATGCTTGGCGAGTTCCGCGCCAATGGCTATGCCACCTTCTTGGCCAGGCCGGTGCGCGGCGAGACGCTGCTGCGCGTGCTGTTGACCAGCCATGCGCCGGTCCTGCCCCAGCCGAAATCGGACAAGCACGGCGCCCCGCCCGTGCGTGCCGGCGCTGGCCGCCGTGAGCACGGTCTGTCGGTGCTGATCGCCGAAGACAACGACATCAACGCCATGCTTGCCCGCGCCACGCTTCTCAAGGCCGGGCACCGCGTCAAGGTGGTCGGCAACGGCAAGGCCGCCGTCGAGGCCATCACCGATGCCGGGCTCAAGCACCGCTTCGACGTGGTGCTGATGGACCTGCATATGCCGGTCATGGACGGGCTGGACGCGATAGCCGCCATCCGCCGCCATGAAGAAGAGATGGCCGTGCCGCCGGTTCCGATCATGGTGCTGTCGGCCGATAGCCAGGAAAAGACCCGTCACGCGGTGCTCGCCCACGGCGCCAGCGGCTTCGTCACCAAGCCTCTCGACCCCGACGCCCTGGTCCATGCCGTCGAGGGTCAGGTTGCGGCCTGACGCCCGCATCGGCTGTCTCTCATCACGTAAACGTAGCCGGTTGACCGTATTCGCCAGCCGACGAAGTATTGCCCGTCGCGCCGTATCACGGTACTGTCACAATCCTGTTGCACCTACACCGTATCCCCGTGCCAAGAGGGATGGCTCGAAGGAGAATCACTCGTGCATACAGTTATGCCTGAATGTGACACTCGGCCGAACGCCGGCGGCGCCATGCTCGCCGCGCGGACCGCCGATGCCGTCGCAACTGGGGCACCTCTGGGCCGTATCGGCAATCTCGAAGTGCGGTTGGCCCGCAATGCGGCCGAAATCGCCGCCGCGCAGGAAGTGCGCTACCGGGTATTCTATGACGAGCTCGGCGCCAGGAAGGATCTGTTCCAGGCGCAGGATCGTCGCGACGCCGATCGCTTCGACCCGCTCTGCGATCATCTGCTTGTCCTCGACACTTCACTTGCCGGCCCCGAGCACCGCCGCATCGTCGGCACCTACCGGCTGCTGCGGCAGGAAATCGCGGCAACGGCCGGCGGCTTCTATTCCGAAGGCGAGTTCGAACTGACCAAGCTGATCGCGCGCCACCCCGGCCAGCGCTTCCTCGAACTCGGCCGCTCCTGCGTCCTGCCGCAATATCGCTCCAAGCGCACCATCGAGGCGCTGTGGCAAGGCATCTGGGCGTATATCAACCATTACGGCATCGGCGTGATGACCGGCTGCGCCTCGTTCCATGGCGTCGTGCCGGCGGCGCATGCCGAGGCGCTCACCTATCTTGCCCATCACTGCCGCACCAACTCGGCCTGGGATGTCCGGGCAGTCGCCGGCCGCTACTGCTCGATGGACCTGATGCCGATCGAGGCAGTCAACGCCAAGGCGGCGATCGCGGCGATGCCGCCGCTGGTCAAGGGCTATTTGCGCGTCGGCGCCCGCATCGGCGACGGCTGCGTCATCGATCACGAATTCTCGACCGTCGACGTGTTCGTGGTCATGCCGGTCAAGGAGATCGGCGCCCGCTACGTCAACTACTATGGCGGGGAAGCCCAGCGCTTCGCCGCTTGAGACCTTGGGCAGCGATCTTTCCGGCGCATTCCAGACACTGCGGCTTGCCGCGCGCGACCTGCCGAACGTCATCGAAAGCACATCCTATGGCACGCCGGCGCTGAAGGTCGGCAAGAAGCTCCTGGCCAGGGTAAAGGATGCCGACACCGTTGTGCTGATGTGTCCGCTCGACGAGAAGGAGATGCTGCTCGAGGCAGCACCGGAAATCTATTTCGAGACCGATCACTATAAGGGTTGGCCGGCGATCCTCGTCAGGGTGCATGTGATTGCACCCGACGAATTGCGTCACCGGCTCGAACGCACTTTTATGGCGCAAGCGCCGAAGGCGCTGCTCAAGGCCTGGCAGGCATCTCGCCCAGCATCCTGATTTTCAGGGGATGTCTTCTGGCCTCCGGCCGGGCCGGCTCTTGTAGGACGGAAAGGTCCAGCCGAATTTGAGCGCGCCGCCGCGCACCAGGAATGCCGCGGCAAAGCCCGCCAGGCCGGATGCCAGCGGCGGCAGTCCGGCAAGATCGCCGAGTGTAAACAGCATGGCCCCCGCAAGGGCGGCCGTGACGTAGATCTCCGGCCTCAGGAGCACCGACGGCTCGCCGGCCAGCAGATCGCGCAGGATGCCGCCGAAAGTGGCCGTCAGCACGCCGGTGACAACGGAGACGACCGGCGACCCGGTAATCGCCAGGCCCTTGGCCGCGCCCATCACCGAAAAGGCGGCAAGGCCGATGGCGTCGAGCCAAAGCAGCAATTTCCAGCGCGACTCGACCCGGTGCGCGCTGAAGAAGACAAGCACCGCGACCACCGCGCAGATCAGCACATAGCTGGAGTTGCCGACCCAGAACACCGGCAGGTTGAGGATGACGTCGCGAAACGTGCCGCCGCCGATGCCGGTGACGCTGGCCAGGAACAGGAAGCCGATAATGTCGAGCTGCTTGCGCGAGGCCGCAAGCGCCCCGGTCGCCGCGAAGACGGCGACGCCGGCATAGTCGAGAAGCTCGATCGGGTTCATGGGTGAATAATGAAATAGTGAGCGGGGAATAGCGAGTGGCTCCCACGAAACTGGATTGACCTTAGGCAAATTAAATGATTGAATAGTTCATTCAAATTATTCGAGTGAGCGACTATGTCTCCTCGCCGCTACAGCATGGGTTCCCGGACTGCCGCCTTCGCCCAGACGCGGCAGCGGATTCTCGAAGCGACAATCAAGCTGCACACCCAGAACGGCATCTTTGGCACGACTTGGAAGGACATCGCGACGGAAGCCGATGTCGCCGTTGGCACCGTCTACAAGCATTTTCCTACCTTGGATGACCTGGTGCCTGCATGCGGCGAGTTGCTGATGGAGCGCCTGCGTCCTCCGTCGCCTGAAATCAGTGACGGAGATAATCGGCGGGGCGACGGCCCCAAAGGAGCGGTTAAGCCGGGTCGCGAACGCGCTATTCGCCTTCTACCATCGTGGCGGACGGCATCTCGAGAGCGACCTGCGCGAGCGGGAGCTTCCGGCCATGCGGGAATGGGAAGAATATCTGCGGAACATGGTGGCCAGCTTCGTGCGCGAGGCACTGGCGAAGGACGATCCCGGCGATGATGTCGTTCAGGCAATCAGCTTCCTGTTCGACTTTCCGACGTTCAACGCGATGCGGATACGCGGCATGACAATGGATGTCGCCGCCGAAACGGCAACGGGAATGGCGCTCTGTTGGCTCAAGGGCAAGGGCCGGACGAGCACGTCTTGAACGAAGAGAATGAGGAGGCGAAACAAGGGCGAAAGCCAGATAGCGAAGGAGGAAGTCATGGAGACGAAAGTCGTTGAAGTCACCGAATTTGCATTGAACCCGGATTTACCGAGCAGATGTTCCTGCAGACCAGGGATGAAGTGAATGACGAGGTGCGGAAGCTCAAGGGTTTCCTCAATCGTCGGCTCCTCAAATCCGAAGGAGGCTGGACGGAGATATTTGAATGGGCGGACATGGACAGCGCAAAGGCGGCTCGAGAGGTCTGGTCCACGCTGCCCGGCATCAAAAACTATTGCTCGATGGTCGACATCGCCTCGCTCAAGGTCGGCTACCACCCTGTGGCGGCAGTGGGTGGTGATCAAGCTGACGGGGGAATCCCTAGCGCATTTTGCAGTCACGCCCTGGAAGGGGAGGCGCGCTGGTGGCTTGGCTCGCTGGCAGTGATCAAGGCGACGGCAGCCCAGACGGCGGGCCAGTTCACGCTGATCGAAGTGCTCGAGAACGAAGGCGAGGCGCCGCTGCATGTCCATCACCGCGAGGACGAGTCATTCCAGGTGATGGAAGGCGAGATCGAGTTCGAGATCGGCGGCAAGAAGATCATGGCTGGGCCCGGTTCGTTTCTCTTTGGGCCACGCGATGTGCCGCACCGCTATACGGTCAAGCGTGGGCCGGCCCGGATGCTGTTTTTCTTCACGCCCGGTGGTTTCGAGGACCTTTTGAGGGCAACCAGTGTGCCCGCCAACGATAGGCGCATCCCTCCGGACGGCGAAGGAATGCCGGACATGGAGACATTTCCCGATGTGGTCAGGCGCTATGGGTGTGAACTGCTTGGTTGAGCACATGGCAAGCGCTGCACAGCAGAAGTGGCGACTGGGTTGACCGCCCCTGAAATCGGACAGATTTCGGGGGCGTCGTCGATCATGCCTCCGGCTTTGATGGTGGCTGCGGCCGAATAGCGCGCTATTCCCCGGTCATGCGTCCTTTTCCGCCTGCTCATTCACCGGTCCCGGCTCGACCGGCGCTTCGCCTGCCGCCTGCTTGGGGCCGCCCTTGGCGACGCCGACCATCGCCGGCCTGAGCACGCGCTCGCCGATCGAATAGCCCGGCTGCACCACCTGGACCACGGTGCCGGCGGGAACCTCGGGATTGGGCACCTCGAACATCGCCTGATGGAAGTTCGGGTCGAACTTCTCACCTTCCGGCGCGAGCTTTTTCACGCCATGGCGCTCCAGTGCCGACAGCATGGCGCGCTCGGTGAGGTCGACGCCCTCGATCAGCGCCTTGAAACCGGCGTCGCCCGCGGCCTTGGCCTCGGCCGGGACGGCATCGAGCGCGCGGCGCAGATTGTCCGACACCGACAGCATGTCGCGGGCGAAATTGGCGACCGCGTAGGTGCGCGCGTCATGCACGTCGCGCGCAGTGCGGCGGCGCAAATTCTCCATCTCGGCGGCAACGCGAAGGGCGCGATCCTTCAGTTCCTCGTTTTCCTTCAGCAGCCGCACAAGCGCTTCGTAGTCGCCGTCGACGCTGCCTTCGGTACGTTCGCCCGCCGCCGCCGCCTCAGTGGCTTCAATTTCCTCGGGCGCGCGTTCGTCTTTTGCCTGGTCGCTCATCGCCGTTTCCCGTCATTTTCGAATGGTCTGGATTTGCGCCCGATATCGAGGTTTGGCAGCCAAAAATCAAGGGGCAAGCCATATTGGGGGCTGCCCTCGGTCTTTCGATATTAATTCAAATTTTACCGTAACGGCCGGCTTTTCTTGCAAGGCCCCTGTAATGCGGGAACCATTACCGCTCTGGAGGAGTTTCGAAGCCGACACAGGATTTTGGGACAATGACAGGCAACAAGCGCGACAGGCGCGAGGAACTCGCCGCCGATATCAAGCGCCAGATGGGCACCGAGGCGACCAAGCGGTTCCTGCGCACGCTGCCGGCATTCCATTTGCAGGCCGAACTGCCCGAGCATCTCAGGGAACTGCTCGACCGTCTTGACGGGGCGGAGGCCAGCGTGGCCGCCGGCGAGCGCCACTAGGCGCTTATTCCGGAAGATGGATAGAACAACGGTCGCCAGCCGGCATGGCCTGCCATCGCGCGACAATTACGCGCAGTAATTTTGCGTGAGCTTTGCCTTGCGGCGGCGGAGCCTGTTGCTTATGCTTCCTGATGAACATGATTTCCCCCGAGGCGGTTGCCAACAGCAAGCGCGCCTGGCTGAAGATTCTGGCGCGCTACAAGAAGCCTGACCGGCGACGCAGCGCCCTTGAACTCGCCATCACCCTCATTCCCTTCGTCACGCTCTGGGCGCTCTCTTCGGCCGCCTATTCCTACGGCCATTGGTGGGGTTTGATACTCATTCTTCCCGCGGCCGGGTTTCTGGTGCGCATCTTCATGATCCAGCATGATTGCGGACATGGCTCCTTCTTCGCCAATCGCTATGCGGATGACTGGATCGGTCGCGCGCTCGGCGTCCTGACGTTGACCCCCTATGATTGCTGGCGGCGTGCCCACGCCACCCATCACGCCAGCGCCGGCAATCTCGACGAGCGCGGCATGGGCGACATCAAGACCCTGACCGTCGCCGAATACCGGCAAATGTCATGGCGGGGTCGGCTTGCCTACCGTCTCTATCGCCATCCGCTGGTCATGTTCGGCCTCGGGCCGATCTGGCTTTTCATCTTCGAGCAAAGGCTGCCGGTCGGCATGATGCGGGGCGGTCTGACGCCCTGGGTGTCGTCCATGGCGACCAATCTCGGCATCGCGCTCGCCGCCGCGATTCTCATCTGGTTCGTCGGACCAGGCGCGTTCCTGGTCGTCCACTTGCCGATCGTCATTCTCGCCGGTTCGGCCGGCGTCTGGCTGTTCTACGTCCAGCACCAGTTCGAAGAGACGGAATGGGCAAAGGATTCCGAATGGGAATTCCAGCACGCCGCGCTGCATGGATCGTCCTACTACGACCTGCCGGCCGTGCTGAACTGGTTCACCGGCAATATCGGCGTCCATCACGTCCACCATCTCTCGGCCAAGGTGCCGTGCTACCGGCTTCCGGAAGTGCTGCGCGATTTTCCGGAACTGCGCGACATCGGCCGCGTCACGCTTCTCGATAGCCTGCGCTGCGTCAAGCTCGCGCTATGGGACGAAAGCCGCAGGAAGCTGGTGTCGTTTCGCGAAGCCCGAATGGCCGCGTAGAGAAGACCGCCGCACTAGCAGTGCGGCGGCTTTCTCCCTAGGCTATGCCCCGTTCAGGCCGCCTTGCGCTCGTCGCGCATCAGCGCCTTGCCGTCGCGGATCTCGGTGCCGAGCACCTTCAGGCATTCGCGCATGAAGGCGGCGAGGCCCGGCCAGCCCTTGGCCGACACCAGATTGCCGTCGACATGGGCGCCGGTCGGCGCGACGTCGATGTAAATGCCGCCGGCCAGCGTGACCTCCGGCTCGCAATACTGCAGCGCCGCGACTTCCTTGCCGCGCACCACGCCGTCGACCGCGATCAGGATCTGCACGCCATGGCAGATGGTGAAGATCGGCTTGCCGGTCTCATGGAAATGCCTGACCAGCGACTGCACCCGCTTGTCGATGCGGATATATTCCGGCCCGCGCCCGCCCGGCGCATAGACCGCGTCGTATTCGGCCGGGTTCACCTCGACGAAGGTCTTGTTGAGGATGTAGTCGTGGCCGAGCTTTTCCGTATAGGTCTGGTGGCCTTCGAAATCGTGCAGCGACGTCTTCAATATGTCGCCTGCCTTCTTGTCGGGGCACACGACATGAACCGTATGGCCAACCGCATGCATGGCCTGTTCGAAGACGAAAATCTCGTATTCCTCGCTGAACTCGCCAACGAGCATCAATATCTTCTTGCCTGCCATTCTGGTTCCTCCCTTGCTGCCATTTATTTCGGGTCACGAAATAATAGACCTATCCTAAGGGCAAGACGTCGAAAGGAAAAGCGCAAATCGCACAATTGGTCAGACCAGATTGATTTGCACTTGCTGAAAAGCCGGCCAGACCCTTGCCCTCGGCTTCCCCACGGCAATCCTGGTCCGACCAATAAGGCCGTTCAGGCTGCGGCGCGGATCATATCCGCCGCCTTTTCGGCGATCATGATCGTCGGCGCATTGGTGTTGCCGCCGATCAGGGTCGGCATCACCGAGGCATCGACGACGCGCAGCCCATGCATCCCGCGTACCTTGAGTTGCGGGTCGACGACGGCCATGGTCGTCGACACCCATCCTGCAGGTGCCGGCCGGGTGGTAGATCGTGTCGGCGCGCGCCCTGATATGCGCCATCAGTTCGTCATCGCTTGAAACGCCGGCGGTGTAGATTTCCTTGCGACGGTATTTCGCCAGCGCCGGCGCCTCCAAGATGCCGCGCATCATCTTGACCCCCTTGAGCAGAAGGGCGGCATCGCGCTCGTCCTCGAGAAAGCGCGGATCGATGCGCGGCGGCGCCAGCGGGTCCGGCGTCGACAGCGCCGACCTCGCCGCGCGAATACGGCCTCAGCACGCAGACATGGCAGGAAAAGCCGTAGCCCATATGCAGCTTGCGGCCGTGATCGTCGACGATGGCGATGCAGAAATGCAGCTGCAGGTCGGGTCGGTCGATCACCGGATCGGATTTGAGGAAAGCGCCGGCCTCGGCATAGGGCGTCGCGATCATGCCGGTGCCGTCCTTGCGCCAGCGCAGCACATGCCTGAGCAATCCAGGCGTGCCGCGCAGGCCAATGCCCATCATGTCGGCATCCGCCGACGTCCAGGCCATGATGAAATCGAGATGGTCCTGCAGGTTCTTGCCGACGCCAGGCACCTCATGGACGACCGGAATGCCGTGCATCGCCAGTTCGGCCGCCGGGCCGATGCCGGACAACAACAGCAGCTGCGGCGAGCCAAAGGCGCCACCGCAGACGATGACCTCGCGCTTTGCCTCCGCGACGGTCTCGGTTTTGCCGGCACGGTAGCGCAGGCCCGTGGCGCGCTTACCGTCGAGGACTATCCGTGTCGCGTGCGCCCCGGTGACAACGGTCAGGTTCGGCCGGTCCATGGCCGGATGCAGGTAGGCGGCCGCAGCCGAGCAGCGCTCGCCATTGCGGCGCTCGCCCCAGAATTGCGTCACCTGATAGAGCCCCGCCCCTTCCTGCTCGGCTCCGTTGAAATCGTCGTTGCGCCTGATTTGGTTTTCGCCGCAGGCCTCGACAAAGGCGCGGGCGACGGGACGCGGCTCCTGCTGCTCGCCGACCCGTAACGGCCCGTCGCCGCCATGCAGCGCGTCAGTGCCGCGCTGATTGCCTTCGGCGCGCCGGAAATAGGGCAGCACCTCGTCCCACGACCAGCCGTCGCAGCCGAGGTCGGCCCATCCGTCATAGTCGCTGCGATGCCCGCGAATGTAGAGCATGGCGTTGATCGCGCTGGAGCCGCCAAGTGTCTTGCCGCGCGGCTGGTAGCCCTTGCGGCCGCCAAGTCCTGGCTGCGGCACCGTCTCGAAGGCCCAGTTGTTGATCTTCGGCCGCCCCGGCAGCAGCGCAATGACGCCCGCCGGCGCGCGGATGAACAGGTCCTTGCCGGCGCCGCCGGCTTCGATCAGGCACACCGTTTTGGAGGAATCTTCGGAGAGCCTTGCCGCCAGCGTGCAGCCGGCGGAACCGCCACCGGCGATGACATAGTCGTAGCGCATGATCTCCTCCCGATCATCCGGCGGATGTTTCCGTCCGGATGCCGGAGAGAAGGCCTGCTTGCGAGCATTGTAAAGACGTCAACGCGTTACCGCAGGGTCAGCCCGTGCGTTTGCGCCGCCAGGAATATTTCGGCCCCTTCGCCTCCGGCTCGGCGGCCGGCTGATAGTAGAGCGGCAGGCCGCCGGTGCGGCCTTCCTCGAGCCGCTTCAGAAGCACCGGGTTCGACACTTCGAATTCGTCGAAGCCGAGCCGCAGCATGTGCGGCAGTTGATCGACCAGAACCTGACCGGTGGCGCGGACGGCACCCTGGAAATGATAGCGCGCACGCAGCAATTCGCCCTTGGAGAAGGACCGCCCGTCATTGAACGCAGGAAAGGCCAGCGCCACCAGCGACAGTTGGTCGAGCAGCCCGGCGATCTTGTCCAGTTCGTCGCCCGGCAGAAGCAGCACACCAAGGCGCTCCTTCGCCGATTGGCGCACGTCCGCGTCGAGCCCCAGAAACGCCTGCAGCGGCAGGATAAAGCGTCCGTTGCCGGTAAGCGCATCGGCGCTTTCGGCATGAGCCCACTCGTCCTCGCGGAAACCCGTCAGGGTCCAGAGGCGGGTCTCCGTCGTCAATTCAGTCATCAAGAAGTCCTAAAGCTCAAAATTTCTGGAGCGGCGCGCCAGTCAGCGACTTTGGTACGTGAGCACCGGAAGCGCAGGAACCACCGTTTGCAGGCCGGCTGAACACCAACATACCCTAAAGCGATGCGTCGGTCAGCGACTTCTCCAGCCCGGAAAGGTGGATGCCGCACTCGGTCTTGGCGTGTCCGGCCCAGCGGCCGCTGCGCGCATCCTCGCCCGGCTGCACCGGCTGCGTGCATGGGAAGCAACCGATCGACAGATAGCCATAGGCGACCAGCGGATTTTCGCGCAGCGCATGCGCGCGCATGTAGGCGGCCTGGTCCGACGTCGTCCAGTGCGCCAGCGGGTTGATGCGGATGCGCGAACCGACCGCTTCGAAGACAGGAAGTGCCGCGCGCGTCGAGGCCTGGAAGCGCTTGCGACCGGTGAACCAGGCGCGGAAGGGCTCGACGCCGCGCGCCAGCGGCTCGACCTTGCGCACATTGCAGCAGGCGTCGGTGTCGGTCTCGTTGAGGTTGCCGGTCGGATCGACCCGTTCGAGTGCGGCTTCCTCGGGCTTGATCACCCTGATATCGGTCAGGCCGAAATCGGCGGCGAGCGCGTCGCGATAGCCGAGCGTCTCCTCGAAATGCTTGCCCGTGTCGAGGAAGATCACCGGCAGCGCGCGGTCGATCTCGGCGATCATGTGCAGGAGCACGGCCGAATCGGCACCGAACGAGGACACGGCGGCCACGCCGCCGCGAAAGATCTCCCGCGTGGAGCGCTCGATGATCTTGAGCGGGTTCAGGTGACCATAGAGCGCGTCGAGCCCCGCCGCCTCGGCGGCGATGCCGGCCTCGACGTCGACGATACGGTCAAGCGGCCTTGGTTTCGCCAGCATAGAGCGCCTCCTTAAACGGCGCGGGACCAACTCTGCGGTAGGCGTCGATGAATCGTTCTGAGGGATCGAGGCGAAGGCCGAGATAGGTTTCGACAATCTGCTCGATGGCGTCGGTGATCTCTTCCGACGAGAAGCCGCGGCCGATGATCTCGCCGACCGAGGTGTTCTCGTCGGCCGAGCCGCCGAGCGTGACCTGGTAGAGTTCGGCGCCCTTCTTCTCGACACCGAGAATGCCGATATGGCCGACATGGTGGTGGCCGCAAGCGTTGATGCAGCCGGAGATCTTCAGCTTCAGCTCGCCGATCTCGCGCTGTCGCTCTAGCGAGGCGAAGCGCTGCGAGATCTCCTGCGCCACCGGAATGGAGCGCGCCGTCGCCAGCGCGCAATAGTCGAGGCCGGGGCACGAGATGATGTCGCTGATCAGGTTGGAATTGGCCGTCGCCAGGCCGATGTCGACCAGCGCGTCATAGACCGCCTTGAGGTCGGCGCGCGCGACATGCGGCAGGATCAGGTTCTGCTCGTGGCTGACACGCAACTCGTCGAATGCGTATTTCTCGGCGATGTCGGCAACCGCTTCCATCTGGCTGTCCGTGGCATCGCCTGGCACCTCGCCGATGCCCTTGAGCGAGATCGTCACCGCCGCATAGTCGGGATGGCGGTGGGTCACGACATTCTGGTCGAGCCATTCGGAGAAGCTTTTGGAATCGAGCCGTGCCAGCTTCACCGCCGCGTCGCCTTCCGGCCGCACGGTCAGCTGAGGCGGCGCAAAATAGGCGTCGATGGCGCGGATATCGGCTTCCGGCAGCTTCAGCTCGGCGTCCTTCAGTTCCTGCCATTCGGCCTCGATCTGGCGGGTGATCTCCTCGACCCCGGTCTCATGGACGAGGATCTTGATGCGCGCCTTGTACTTGTTGTCGCGGCGGCCGTAGAGGTTGTAAACGCGCAGGATCGCCGTGCAGTAGGACAGAAGGTCGGCTTCCGGCAGGAAGTCGCGGATCTTCTTGGCCACCATCGGCGTGCGGCCCTGGCCGCCGCCGACATAGACGGCGAAACCGAGTTCGCCGGCCGCGTTCTTCTTCACATGCAAGCCGATGTCGTGCGTCTGGATTGCGGCGCGGTCGCGCTCCGCACCGGTCACCGCGATCTTGAACTTGCGCGGCAGGAACGAAAACTCCGGATGCACCGACGACCATTGCCGCAAGATTTCGGCATAGGGGCGCGGATCGGCGACCTCGTCGGCGGCGGCACCCGCGAAATGATCGGCGGTGACATTGCGTATGCAGTTGCCGCTGGTCTGGATGGCGTGCATCTCGACACTGGCGAGATCGGCCAGGATCGCCGGGATGTCCGACAGCGCCGGCCAGTTGAACTGGATGTTCTGGCGCGTCGTGAAATGGCCGTAGCCCTTGTCGTATTTGCGGGCGATATGGCCGAGCATGCGCAGCTGCTGGCTGTTCAGCGTGCCGTAGGGCACCGCTATGCGCAGCATATAGGCGTGCAGCTGCAAATAGACACCGTTCATCAGCCTGAGCGGCCGGAACTGGTCCTCGGTGATCTCGCCGGCAAGCCGCCGCTGGACCTGGTCGCTGAACTCGGCGACACGGGCCTGGACAAAATCTTGGTCGAACTCATCGTAACGGTACATGCTTCGTCTTTCAGGGCGCGTCCGCCCGCTTTCACATTATGCCCGGATCGTTTCCGGATGGGCCTGCTTGCCGAGGTCGCCGCGGATGGTCGGGCCGGCGGCGCGGATCTTTTCGCGCAGCCTAACCGCTTCGACCACACCGTCGACCACGGTGACGTCGATCAAATTGACGTCGACAACCTCATTGTTGGCGTAGGCCGCGGCACCGATCGCCTCCAGCCGGTCCTCGGCCGCCTTGTCATGGGCGAGGTCGGCATTGCCGATCGTCTCGGCCCAGCCGCCATCGGCGTACCAGACGGCGATGCCGTCGGTGAGCCTGTTTGCGGTCAGAACCTTCATTGCTCGACTCCTTCGGCGGCCGTGCTGGCAACGCCCTCATGCCTGTGTGCCGCGAGCGGCTCGGAACGTTCAAAATTGGCGCCGGCGACCGCATCGCCGATGATGGTCATGACCGGGCCGGTGAGGTCGGCGCGCGCCTCCAGCGACGGCAAATCGGCCAGCGTGCCGTGGAAGCGCCGGCGGTTGCCGAGGCTGGCATTCTCGACCACGGCCACCGCCGTGTCCGGCGACAGGCCGGCTTCGATCAGCCGTCCCGCAACCTCGGCCGCGACCGAGCGGCCCATGTAGACGGCGACCGTTGCGCCGGAGATGGCGAGCTTGGCCCAGTCCGGCAGCGAATTGCCCTTGAGATCGTGGCCGGTCGTGAACACCATCGACGAAGAGACGCCGCGCAGCGTCAGCGGCAGTTCGAAATCGGCGGCTGCGGCAAAGGCTGCGGTGACGCCGGGAACCACTTCATAGGCGATGCCGGCGTCGCGAAGTGCGGCCATTTCCTCGCCAGCCCGGCCGAACACCAGCGGGTCGCCCGACTTCAGCCGCACGACGCGCTTGCCGGCATGGCCGAGTTCGACCAGCAGCGCATTGATCTCGGTCTGGCTCTTCGAATGGCAGCCCTTGCGCTTGCCGACCGGCAGGCGCTCGGCGTCGCGGCGACCCATGGCGACGATCGCCTCCGGCACCAGCGCGTCATAGACGATAACGTCGGCTTCCATCAAAAGCCGGTGCGCCCGCAGCGTCAAAAGGTCTTTCGCGCCTGGGCCCGCGCCGACCAGCGCGATGTGGCCTGCGGCCGGCGCGTTGGAGACAAGCAGATCGAGTGCTGCATCATGCGCCTGCGAAAGCTCTCCGGCCTCTACGGCGCGCGCCGGCGCGCCGGCGAAGAAATCGCTCCAGAAGCGGCGGCGGCCATTGCCCTTCGGCAGCCGCTCGGCAGCACCTCGGAACGAAGCGGCAAGCGTCGCCAGAGCACCGAGCGACGGCGACAGCATGCGGTCGATACGGCTGCGCAGGATCTGGGCCAGCACCGGGCCTGCCCCTTCGGTGCCGATGGCAATCGCAACCGGGGCGCGGTTGACCAGCGCAGGTGTAAAGAAATCGCAGAGCTCGGGCCGGTCGACCGCATTGACCGGAATGCCCAGCCGGCGTGCGTCCGCGGCGACGCGGCGGTCGAGCGCTTCCTCGCCGCTGGCGGCAAACACCAAGGTCGCGCCTTCCAGATGCGCGGCATCGTAGGCGGCATCGATGTGGACGGCGCCGGTGGCAGCGATGAAGTTCAGCAACTCGGCTTCGGCGGCGTCGGTGATGATGCGCAGCACCGCGCTTGACTGGCCGAGCAGCCGGGCCTTGGCCAGTGCCTCCTCGCCGCCGCCGACGATGGCCACGGCTTCGCCCTCGACCCGCATGAAAACGGGAAAGGCGTTGAGTTTGGCATTGGCCTCAGACATGACGACAAGGAATCCTGGAACAGTCTGCCAGTTTTACGCGGCGGCGCGAAAAACCAGAAGGAAAGCACTCGCGCATCCGGCGATGGCAGGCAATCGCTTTTTCGCAACTGCGAAGGGCAGGAGAAAATTATTCCACACCCTGGTGCCAAGCGGATTCAAGATGCTGTTGCAGGCCCCGATCTGCGGCCCTTTTAGTCGCTTGCGCTCGGCGTCGCAAAACAGTTTTTTCTAAATTCTACCAAATTAGTAGATTAATGCTGCAGGGCGTTGGCTGCGGTCTTGGACCAGCGATGAGCCATCGTCTCGGAACGAATTTGGCGGAGCCGGCGTTTGCCATTCAAACCCCAGGCTGCAGGGCATCGGGCCATGCGGCCTCATCCGGGGTCGGTCAGGAAACGGAGGAGCCGATATGAGCGACATCAAGCTGAAGCATGGGCCGTGGGTTGTGGTCGCCGACGGTGAGAAGGCGCTGTTCCTGCGCAACCGGGGCGACACGCGATTCCCCGACCTGCAAGTGGTGCATGAAATGGAGCAGGAAAATCCCGCCACACGCGATCAGGGCAGCGACCGCCCGGGCCGCTACAATGACGGCCCCTCGGTCCATCGCAGTGCTGTTCAGGACACCGATTGGCATCGTATCGGCAAGGAGCGCTTCGCCGACGATATCGCCGAGCGGCTCTACGGGCTGGCGCATCGTGGCGCATTCGAGGAGATCGTGCTGATCGCGCCGCCCCAAGTGCTGGGCGAGATGCGCCGGAAGCTGCACAAGGAAGTCGGCGACAGGGTGCAGGCAGAAATTCCGAAGACGCTGACCAACCACACCATTTTCGAGATCGAGAGCCTGCTGCAGGCCGCCTGACCCGCGCGCACTTCGGCCTCTATTCGCTCTTGTCCGCACTGCCGGCCATTTCGCGGCAATGCGGGTTGCCTCGCGCCTATGACAGCCCCCATATTGCGAGAGGCGGCGGCTCCGGGTGGCGCCTATCCGACATCATGATTTTCGAAAGGCGCCCCATAGACAATGCCGCATGACACGCCCCTTATCGCCACCATCGTCGCCGGTCTGGGGCTGGCTTTCGTCTTCGGCGCGCTCGCCAACCGTTTTCGGGTGCCGCCGCTGGTCGGCTATCTCATAGCCGGCGTGCTGGTCGGGCCGAACACGCCCGGCTTCGTCGCCGATGCCGGCCTCGCCAACGAGCTCGCCGAAATCGGCGTCATCCTCTTGATGTTCGGCGTCGGCCTGCATTTTTCGCTGAAGGACCTTTTGTCGGTCCGCGCCATCGCCGTGCCCGGTGCCGTCGTGCAGATCGGCTTTGCCACCGCGCTCGGCGCCGGCCTTGCCTGGCTGCTCGGCTGGTCGATGGGCGCCGGGCTGGTCTTCGGCCTGGCGCTTTCCGTCGCCTCGACCGTGGTGCTGCTGCGTGCTTTGCAGGAGCGGCGGCTGATCGAGACCGAGCGCGGCCGCATCGCTGTCGGCTGGCTGATCGTCGAGGACCTCGCCATGGTGCTGGCGCTGGTGTTGTTGCCGGCGCTGGCCGGCGCGCTCGGCGGCCAGCCGCAGGTGGACAGCCACGCCAGCGGTCTGCTGGCGCTGCCCGCCAGCTATGGCATCTGGGGTGTCGTCGGCATCACCCTGGCCAAGGTCGCCGCCTTCGTTGTCGTCATGCTGGTGGTCGGCCGCAGACTCATTCCCTGGATCCTGCACTATGTCGCCCATACTGGATCGCGCGAACTGTTCCGGCTGGCGGTGCTGGCCATCGCGCTCGGCGTCGCCTTCGGGGCGGCAAAGCTGTTCGGCGTCTCGCTGGCGCTCGGCGCCTTCTTCGCCGGCATGATCATGAGCGAGTCCGAACTCAGCCACCGCGCGGCCGAGGAATCGCTGCCGCTGCGCGATGCCTTCTCGGTACTGTTCTTCGTTTCGGTCGGCATGCTGTTCGACCCGTTCAGCCTGATGAGCAATGGCCTGCCGATCCTGGCGACGCTGGCCATCATCGTGCTTGGCAAGTCGCTGGCGGCGTTCGTCATCGTCGTCGCCTTCGGCTACCCGATCGCGACGGCCTTGATGATTTCGGCCAGCCTTGCCCAGATCGGCGAGTTCTCCTTCATCCTGGCCGAGCTCGGCGTCGGGCTGGGCCTGCTGCCCGAACAGGGGCGCGACCTGATCCTGGCCGGCGCCATCCTGTCGATCGTGCTCAACCCGCTGATGTTCCTCGCCATCGACTGGATGAAGCCATGGCTGGAGGCGCGTGCCGCCAAGGCATCGCCGCCAGAAGAGGCAAGGCCGATCGGCCCGGCGACCGAGCCCGGCCACGTCGCTTCGGTGGCGGCATCGCCTGTGAAAGAGGACGGCCCACCGCCAAAGACTTCGCTTTCCAGCCATTCCATCCTGATCGGTTACGGCCGCGTCGGCAGCCTCGTGGGCGCCGCGTTGAAAGAGGCCGCCCTGCCCTTCCTGGTCATCGAGGACGCCGACAAGACACTGGCGAAACTCAAAGCCGAAGGCGTCGAGACCGTCGCCGGCAACGCCGCCAATGCGGACGTCTTTTCAGCCGCCAATCCGGAACGCGCAAAGCGGCTGATCCTCGCCATTCCCAATGCCTTCGAGGCCGGTCAGGTCGTGCTTCGGGCCCGTGCCGCCAACCCCGGCATCAGCGTCATTGCGCGCGCCCATTCCGACGCCGAGGTCGAGCACCTCAAGGGGCTCGGCGCCGACACGGTGATCATGGGCGAGCGCGAGATCGCGCGGGGAATCGTCGAAGAGGTGCTTGGCCACAACCCAGAGGCGACTGAACCGTCCGCTGCCTGAGCCTATCCTGCATGATGGCCGCCATTGGCCGATGGCTGCCGACCAATTGCCCAGTCGATCTCAACGCCGGCCTGCAGGCACGCCGATCAGGCGACGAATGCGGAGCCGCCGTTTTGCGCGATATCGCTGAGATATTTTGCCGGTGGCTTGCCCAGCGCCTTCTTGAACATGGTGATGAAGGCGGTGACGGATTCGTAGCCGAGCTCGCCTGAGACCTGCTGCACGCTGGCACCCGAGGCCAGTTCCCTCAGCGCGACGATCAGGTGCAGTTGCTGGCGCCAGCGCCCAAACGTCAGCCCTGTTTCCTTCACGACGAGACGTGCCAGGCTGCTCTCGCTGAGCGCCACGCGGTTTGCCCATTCCGCTAGGGTGCTGCGGTCGGCCGGATCGTCCGCCAGTGCTTCCGCAATCCGCCGCAGGCGTGGTTCGGACGAGATCGGCAGATGCAATTGCTGGACAGGCATAAGCGGCAGTTCGGCAAGCAGGACCCTCCCCAGGAAACCGCATCTTTCGTCGTCCGGCGCACAGTCTGAAAGTTCGATGATGAGCTCGCGCAGCAGCGGCGAGATGGAGAGCGTGCAGCACCGGTCCGGCAGTTCGGCCGCTCCCGGCTCGATATACACGAAGAAAATCCGCGCATTGGCGGTCGCGATGTTGCTGTGCTCCATCTTGCTGGGCACCCACACGCCGCAATGCGGCGGCACCATCCAAAGGCCGCTCGGAACACGACAGGTGACGCCGCCTCCCAGCGCAAAGACGAGTTGCCCTTTGCGATGCCAATGCGTGGGCACCTCGGCCTTGGTCTCGGTCACGTCTACGCGAACGGCGATCGCTGGCGCGAGCACGTCATCGACATCGAAATCCAGCCAGGGCCAGCGGAGCGGTTGCCTCATGATTGACTGCTTTTAGCGATTATTTGCCTTTATATCTAGATTACGCGATCAGGAAAGTCGATAGGCTCGGTGTTCTCGCCGCATCGATAGCGGCTGCTCTGCTTTCAAAAGGTAGTCCCATGCTCGCTCTCGTCCTTTCCTCCGACAGCTCCGACGGGTTGAAGCTCACCGAGGTAGACGAGCCTCAGCCTTGCGCTAACGAAGCACTGGTCACCGTCCATGCAACCTCGTTGAACCGGGGCGAACTGCGCCTGCTCACCATACGTCCGGACGGCTGGATACCCGGCCAGGACATCGTTGGGATTGTCGAACGGGCGGCGGCCGATGGCTCCGGGCCAGCTGTGGGCACACGGGTTGTGGCTTTGGTCGACCAGGCCGGCTGGGCCGAACGTGTCGCGGTTCCAACCGACCGTCTCGCCGTCCTGCCGGATGACGTCAGCTTCGTTTCCGCGGCCACGCTTCCGGTCGCGGGCACGACGGCGCTAAGGACTTTGCGCCATGGCGGCGACCTGGCCGGTCAGCGGGTCCTGATCACCGGCGCAAGCGGTGCGGTCGGTCGTTTCCAGATCCAGATCGCCCGCCACCAAGGCGCCTCGGTGACCGCGATCGCCGCCTCCCGGCACGGCGAGGATCTCCGTCGCCTGGGCGTCGAGCAAGTCGTCGAGTCGATCGAGCTGGCCGAGGGGCCGTTTTCGCTGATCACCGAGTCGGTCGGCGGTGAAAGCCTCGCACACGCGATCGAGCGCGTCGCCCCTGGCGGCACCATCGTCATGTTCGGTTCGAGCAGTGGCGAACTCACGCCCGTTGGATTCCGTCAGTTCGTTCCGGATCACGAGGGGGCGAGGCTTCAGACTTTCGCGTACTACACGTCCGGCTCGGGCATTGGCGCGGACATCGCATCGCTGCTCGCTCTGGTCGCGGCAGGCCGGCTGGAAACCCGCGTGGCCTTGACCGTGCGGTGGACAGACATCGCCCAAGCCCTGGACGCACTGCGACAGCGCAGCTTCAGCGGCAAGGCTGTTCTCACTATGACCGGATGAGAGCCCGAAGCCTCACACGTGCTGGCCACCGTTGATGTGGATTTCCGAGCCCGTCACATAGGACGCCTGCTGCGAGCACAGGAAGAAGATGATGTCGGCGACCTCGGCCGTGGCGCCAAGCCTTCTCAGCGGGATCGTCTCGACGATCTTGTCGGTGCCCGGCGACAGGATCGCCGTGTCGATCTCGCCCGGCGCGATCGCGTTGACGCGGATGCCGTGCGGGCCGAAATCATGCGCCATTTCGCGCGTCAGCGAACCGAGCGCAGCCTTCGACGTCGCATAGGCCGTACCGGCGAAAGGATGAACGCGGGTGCCGGCGATCGAAGTGACGTTGACGATCGAGCCTTTCGCCGACGCCAACTCCTTGAACAGGCCTCTCGCCAGCATGATCGGCGCGAAGAAATTGACCTGGAACACATCGCGCCAGACATGCATCGGCGTGTCGATCGAGTTCATCCGGCTGTTGCCGTCGCTGAGCTTCGGCGAGATGCCGGCGTTGTTGACCAGCGCATTGAGGTGCCCGCCATGCGCCTCCAGCCGGTGACGGATTTCAGAGACGGCGATGCCGACATCCTCCTGGTCGGCCAGATCGACCTTGATGTGGTCCTCGGGCCCCGCCGGCCAGGGACAGTCCTCGGCAAAAGCCTGGCGCGAGCAGGTGATGACGCGCCAGCCCTCGCGCGAGAAACGCTTGACGGTGGCATGACCGATGCCACGGCTGGCGCCGGTCAGCACGATGGTCTTTCTGGTGTCGAGTTCAGCCATGTCGCGGTCTCCAGCCGGACATTTAGCGGAACGCCGATGCCGTGGCGAGAGGCGAGTTGCCGCTTAGACCACGATCCCGAAAAGTGAAATCCGGTTTTCGGAAAAGATCATGGACAAACAAAGGGGTAGACCCCATCACGATTCCATCGGGATGGATCAGGCTTTACCCCCCCGTTAGGATGTCGAGGATCGAGGTCTGCCGCTTCTTGGTCGGGCCGCCGACATTGCCGGGCGGCACGGGATGCCCGACCGAAGCGGTGGTGCCACCTTCGCCCGGCATGTCGAAACCGTCGGCATCGACCGTTTGGGCGGGCCGTGCCGGGCGAGTGGGCGTGGGCGCCTGGGCAGCAGGCTGGGACTGGCCGACCGAGGCCTGCGGCACCGGCGCCGGTCCGGCATCGGCCGACGGTATGTCGTCCGGCACGATCGTGTCCGATGGCGTCGACTTCCAGGTTCCGGGCAATGGCCGCACCGGCACGCCTTCATGCGCCGCCACCATGAATTCGTGCCAGGCCTGCGCCGGCAGCGCGCCTCCGGTGACCTTCTTCATCGCGCTGCCGTCATCATTGCCGAACCACACGCCGGTGGTCAGGTTGGCGGTGTAGCCGACGAACCAGGCGTCGCGCGAATTCTGGCTGGTGCCTGTCTTGCCGGCCGACGGCCAGGCAAAGGCCGCCTTCTTGGCGGTGCCGATCTCGACCGTGCCGGTCATCATCGAGTTCATCATGCCGACGATCTCTGGTCTGACGACGCGCGGCGCGCCACCGCCGCTGGCGTCATAGAGCACCTTGCCTTCGGTCGTGGTGATGCGGCGGATGAAATGGATGTCCGGCTTGTAACCGCCATTGGCGAAGGGAACATAGGCCGACGTCAGTTCCAGCGGCGTCACTTCGGAAGTGCCGAGCGCAATCGAGGTGTTGGCCTGCAAATCGGACTGGATGCCCATGCGGTGCGCCGCCTCGACCACCGCGTCGGGCCCGACCTCCATGGTCAGCTGTGCCGCGACCGAGTTCAGCGACTTCGCCAGCGCCGTGGCCAGCGTCACCTTGCCGAAATACTTGCCGCCGTAATTGTCCGGCGTCCATTTGCCGATCTTGATCGGCGCATCGTTGCGCACGCTGTCCGGCGTGCGTCCGGCCTCAAGTGCGGCCATGTAGACGAACGGCTTGAAGGCCGAGCCGGGCTGCCGGCGTGCTTCGGAGGCGCGGTCGAACTGGCTGGTCGAATAGTCGTAGCCGCCGACCATGGCGCGTACCGCGCCGGAATCATCGATCGACACCAGGGCGCCCTGGCTGACATTGAGCTTCTTGCCGCTCTCGTCGATCAGCCGCCGGATCGACTGTTCGGCGAGCTTCTGCAGCGTCAGGTCGACCGTGCTGTCGATGACGATGTCACCGCGCACGTCGCCGATCAGGTCGGGCAATTCTTCCATGATGGTGTCGGCGACATAGTTTTCCGAACCTGTCCAGTAGGACGGCGCACGCGTTGCCGGCGCGCTCATCGCCGAGGTCAGTTCCTTGGCGCTGATCTTGCCTTCGTCGCGCATGGCGGCAAGCACCAGCTGCGCCCGGTCCTCGGCCGCCTTCGGGTCGCGCGCCGGCGACAGTCGCGACGGCGCTTTCAACAGGCCGGCCAGAAGCGCTGCCTCAGACAGGGTGACGTCGCGCGCACTCTTGCCGAAATAGCGCCGCGAAGCCGCCTCCACGCCATAGGCGCCGGAACCGAAATAGACCCGGTTGAGGTACATTTCGAGGATCTGGTCCTTGGTGTGCTTGTGCTCCAGCCACAACGCCAGCAGCACTTCCTGCACCTTGCGCTCGAGTGTGCGGTCCGGCGTCAGGAACAGGTTCTTGGCGAGCTGCTGGGTCAGCGTCGAGCCACCTTGCGAGAAATGCCCGCCGAGCACATTGGTGACCATGGCGCGCGACAGGCCGATCGGGTCGATGCCGAAATGCGAATAGAAGCGGCGGTCCTCGATGGCGATGACGGCTTCGGGAATATAGGGCGACATTTCGTGCAGGCCGACCGCCTCGCCGCCGCTCATGCCGCGATTGGCCAGCAATTGCCCGTCGGCCGAGACGATCTTGATGTTGGGCGCCCGGTCGGGGATCGACCAGGTCGTGGCCGCCGGCATCTTCGCGCCGTAGTAGACGACGATGCCGGCCGCCACGATGCCGCCCCAGATGCAAAGCACGAAGCACCAGTAGACCAGGCGGCCAAGCGCACCGAACAGACCGCGCCGGTTTCTGCCGCGTCCACGCCGCGATGATTTTGCCTTTGCGGTTTTACGGCCAGCGGAGGATTTGCGATTGCCCGGCACGACGCGATCCTCCTCGCTCACCGAAAACCCGGCCGAGGCTTTTGCCTGTGACGGCCCCTCGAAGCTGGGTTCGATGCGACTGTCTCTGCGGTTCGCCATGCGCTGTGCTATTTGTCCCGTGCCTATGGCGCTCCGGTTGCAGAGTAGATGCGGCGATTTAAGGGCGCGTTAAAGCGGCGGATTCGCAGCCCGTTGAATTGCCTTGGAAATTTCGAAATCCGCTGCTGCCCGTTGTCGCGCCGTTACCGATGCTTTGCCGCGCGAAACAGGTTCTTTCATGCCGACATAAGCCTTTCGCCCTGTTTTGCGCTGCGCGGTCAAATCCTGATCGAGGTTATTCCTGGGGTTCCCTTGGCCGCACAATGTGAACTCGCGCGGGAAAAAGTATTTGCCGCATGCCTGGCCTGTGGCTCGGTCACTGCTTGCCTTCGGCATCATCTTGTATTAGCGCGAAGATTTCCAGGGGCTTGGCGCTGCGAACATGAAGATTTCAGAAAAGCCAGTAGTCCTGGTGCTGACGCGCAATGAAAAGCTTGGCGACGCGATTTTGCGGGTTCCAGTCTACCGCGCGCTGAGGCAGGCTTTGCCCACTCATCGGATCGTCTGCGCATCTGATTTGGACACGGTGTGGCGCACAACATTGGCCCCCGTTCGACCCGAGCTTATCGATGAAATTCTGGTCGATCAGCGCCTGTCCAGCATTTCGCAGATGCGTGCGCTGATGCGCCGACTTGGCACGGTGGACCTCGTGCTGGATCTTCGCTCAAGCAAGGAAACACCCCGGAGCTATGTTGCAGCGGCAGGACTGCCTGCGCGCTACATTGCCAATTCGGTAGGCTTCGCTCTGCGACGCAATATTGCCGGCTTTTTCGAGCCCCGCCCCCCGACCAACGCCCTGCGATGGCATCGAATGGTCGAACTGGCCACTGACCGCCTTTTGCCTTTCGACGCCAGATTGCCCGTGTTCGAAAAGGCGCGCGACGAGGCTTTGCGTCTCATTCCATCGGGCGAGCGCTTCATAGGCCTGTCTCCCGGCCCGACCATGAACAAGTTCTGGCATCGGCAGAAGTGGACGGACCTCGCCAAACACATTGCCAGCGATGGCATCCTTCCTGTTTTTCTGCTCGGGCCTCAAGAAACCGAGCAGCGCAACTGGATTGAAAAGGACGGCGTGTCGAAGATTGTCGATGTCGGTTCGGTCCAGGATTCGGCGTTGCTTCCTTGGCTGTTCCACGCCCTCGCCGATCGTGCGATCTGCATTGTTGCCGCGGAGAGCGGGCTTGGACATCTGGTGGCCACTCGGCAAGGTGCACTGCTTACATTGGCAGGCCCGTCGAAAGCCCGCCTCTGGCGACCGTTCACCCCGTACCATTGGGTGGTGGAAGCGCGCGAGTTCGGGTCGAGGAAAACCGAGGATATACCTCTTGATGTCGTGGTTGCTCGCGTCCAGGAGATAGTCCGGTGGGCGTCGAACTCGGCGCCAGGCTCGACCCCTCAGGACCAACCGAAAGCTGGCGTTGCTGATGTTCGGCTTGTCGGGGCGGCTGTCCCAATCATTTCAAATACTACCCTTAGAGGCGCCTAAATTCCGCTTCGAGCCGCTGCGCTGCCCGCCCGGTGATCGACGCCAGCGAGTAAAACGCCAGCGTCTGCTCTTCGCAGGTCAACGCCACGACATTGTTCGAGCGGTCGATGTCGAGGCCCTTCGGACCACCTTCCTCGTCGCTGTTCCTGCCGCGCAGGAAGGTCTCGTCGTCGAGGACGACAACCGAGCGCGACGGCGTGCGGCGTCCGCTCCAGTCGCCCTCGCTGTCATAGACGCGCAGCCTTGGACTGCCGGCGTCGGCGACAAGAACATGCCGGTCGTCAGCGGTGAAGCGCAGGCCGTGCGGGTAGTTGGCGTTCTCGAGGATCCCGGCCGGTTCGGTGTCGGGTCCGAGCGGCCCCGACAGGCTGTAGACCTTCACATCCTTGGTGCCATGGCTGCTGACGGCGACCCACTGGCCGTCATGGCTGAGCGCGATGCCGTCGGGAATATCGAGGCCCCGCTTCAGCAGCACCTGGTTGCTTAGCGCGCGATATCCCAGCCGCCGGTCGACGACATGACGGGTGACCCGGTGCGTATAGTTGTTGCAGACCAGTAGGCTGATCCGGCTGGGTGACTCCCGCCTGACTGCGATCGAACCGGGCGTCCTCAGCTTGCAGAACAGCCCGCTCTTGATCTGGCGACGCGGCGAGATTTCGAGGCTTCTGCCGGCAGGCTCTCCCGCCGGCAGCGAAAATATCCCAACCAGCCCGTCGCGATTGGCGACAGCCAGGGTCCGGTCGTCGATGAAATCGAGGCCATGAACCTCGCCGATGCAGTCGGATGTCAGTTCCATGTAATCATGGATCATGACCTCGGGTCCATCGGAGGCTGGCTCGACCTCGATCCGCAGGATCAGGCAGCGCTTTCGCCCAAAGCCGGCGATGGCCAACAACCGGTTGTCGGGCGAAAAGCGCACATCTTCCGTGCGCCCGATTGCCGAAAGCACGGCTCGGACAGCATCGCTGGCCCTGAAGTCGATCCGGGGTATCACCTGAGGCCTGACCTGAAGCGAGGAAGAATTAGAAGCTGCCCGCTGCCCCGCCTTGGCTTGAGACGCGGTCATGGAACCTTGTCCGCGCCTGTCCGGTCAAGCGGTGGGCCAACTGGAGGCGTCAATCCGGCGTGATCAATTCTGCTGGATCGAAATGCCCTTGTCGTCGATCTTCAGCTCCACGCCCTTCGGCTTGGCCTGCTCGCGATAGACATAGATGCCAAGGGCGATGACGACCACGACGAGCGCGCCGATGATCAAATAGAGCATGTTCTGTTTCATGGCGCGCCCTTTTGCTGTCGTGCGTCAGGCTCGTTTCAAGACCTTGACCACCAGCAACAGGATGATGGCGCCGATCGTGGCATTGATGATGGCGGCGAGAATGCCGCCGCCAATGGCAAAGCCAAGCCTTGGGAAAAGCCAGCCGGCGATTAAGGCGCCGATAATGCCGACGATGATGTTGCCAACCAGGCCGAAGCCGAAGCCTGAGACGACGAGGCCGGCGAGCCAGCCGGCGATGGCGCCGATGATGATGAAGATGATTAGGCTTTCGATACCCATTAGTTCCTCCGAGCAACGGACGACGGCGGAGCGAAAGCCCCGAATCGGCCTCGATATCAACGACTTCAGGCTATGCGAAAGCAGCCGGCCCCGCCAGCGGCGGCGTCAGTCGTCGTCACTGTCCTCGGAGGTGGGCCGCCAGCTCGTCGGTTCGACCCGCTTTTGCGTATCGCTGTCGATATAGGTCCACCAGGCACCGTCGCGGTACTGCGCGATGGATTCGTTGATCACGCTGTTGGCGTCTTTCCAGTAGACGGTAACCCTGGAACCGTCCGTCGGCGCGGTCGATATAGGCTTGCGGTCTGCCATGTCTTCCCTCTTCGAGGTCATGAGCCGACGGAACGCGGCCAGCGGCGCCCTGGTTCCGGAGCCATCAGCTATGGGCGAAGATGTCCTCTTCGGCCCAGCCCATCAGGTCGAGCTTGGCACGCGTCGGCAGGAAGCGGAAGCAGGCATCGGCCTCCCTCGTCCTGTTCTCGCGCGCCAGCCGGGCAGCCAGCACATCGCGCAGCCGGTGCAGGTAGAGCACGTCGGAGGCGGCATATTCGAGCTGTTCCGGCGACAGCGTCTCGGCTGCCCAATCCGACGATTGCTGCGCCTTCGACAGGCCGATACCGAGCAGCTCGTTGCAGATGTCCTTCAGCCCATGCCGGTCGGTATAGGTGCGGGTCAGCCGCGAGGCAATCTTGGTGCAGAACACCGGTTCCGGCATGGCGCCGAAGGCATTGTAGAGCACGGCGAGATCGAAGCGGCCGAAATGGAACAGCTTGGTGATGCCCCTGTTCCTGAGCAGGCTGACAAGGTTCGGCGCCTTCTTCTGGCCGGGCGCGATCTGGATGACGTCGGCTGAGCCGTCGCCGGGCGAAATCTGCACCACGCAGAGCCGGTCGCGATGCGGATTCAGCCCCAGCGTCTCGGTGTCGATGGCCACCGCCCCGACATTGTAGTGCGAAAGGTCGGGCAGATCGTTCTTGTGGAAGCGGATGTCGCTCATGGTCTTCTCCGGATCGCGGCGTGATCCCTCGTCGCCGCGATCCGCAGAAAAATCAACAGAAAGTTGAATTCACGCCATTCGTGATTCCTGCGTCAACGCGTCAGCGCGTTGAGAATGCGGGCCCAGGAGCGCTGGCCCTTATGGAAGGAAGTGAGCTCGTATTTCTCGTTGGGCGAATGGATGCGGTCGTCGTCGAGGCCGAAGCCGACCAGCAGCGACTCGATGCCGAGATAGGTCTGGAAATCGCCGACCACCGGGATCGAGCCGCCGCTGCCCGTCGTCACCGCCTGTTTCGCCCATTCGTCGGACAGCGCGTCCTTGGCCTTGGCCAGGAACGGCGAGTCATACGAGAGCTGGATCGCCGGCGAGCCGCCATGCGGGTGGAACTCGACCGAGCAATCGGCCGGAACGCGTTCCTTGACGAAAGCCTGGAAAGCGGCGCGGATCTTCTTCGGATCCTGCTTGTGGACGAGACGGAACGACACTTTCGCCGAGGCTTCCGCGGCGATCACCGTCTTGAAGCCTTTTCCCGTATAGCCGCCAATGATGCCGTTGAACTCGGCCGTCGGCCGCGCCCAGGTCAGCTCGAGCACCGAACGGCCCTTTTCGCCTGACGGGATCGACAGGCCGACCGGGCTGAGGAAAGTCTCCGCCGTCTCGCCGAGCGTCTCCCAGGACTTCAATACCTGCGAGGGTGTCTCCTCGACGCCGTCATAGAAGCCCGGAATGGTGATGTGGCCTTCCTTGTCGTGGATGTCGGCCAGGATCTTCGCGAGGATGCGAATTGGATTGGCCGCAGCACCGCCATAGAGGCCCGAATGCAGGTCGCGGTCGGCGGCTTTGACGGTTACCTCTTCGCCCACCATGCCGCGCAGCGAAACGCAGATGGAAGGCGTCTCGCGATCCCACATACCGGTGTCGCAGACCAGCGCGAAGTCGGTCTTGAGTTCGGCCTTGTTGGCGTCGAGGAACGGCTTCAGCGACGGCGAGCCGGATTCCTCCTCGCCTTCGAACAGGATGGTGATGCGGCAAGGCACGCTGCCATGCACCTGCTTCCAGGCGCGGCAGGCCTCGACGAAGGTCATCAACTGGCCCTTGTCGTCGGCCGAGCCGCGGCCGGTGATCACCTTGTGGCCGGGCGCAATCTCCTTCACCGCCGGAGCGAACGGGTCGTTTTCCCAAAGTTCGATCGGATCGACCGGCTGCACGTCGTAATGGCCGTAGAACAGCACATGCGGCGCCCCTGCCGGTCCTTCATGATGCGCCACCACCATCGGATGTCCAGGCGTGTCGCGCACGCTGGCGTCGAAACCGATCTGCTTGAGTTCGGCCACCAGCCATTCCGCCGCTTTACGGCAGTCGGCGGCGTAGCTGGGGTCGGTGGAGATCGACTTGATGCTGAGCAGGCCGAACAGCCGTTCCAGGCTCTGGTCGAGATTGCTGTCGAGACGATCGAGGACGGGAGAAATTCTGGACATTCATTGGCCTTTCGATTTTGCGCCGACCCTAAAGCGACGAGCCGAAAACGAAAAGCTGGGAACGTTGGACCAGCGTCCTTGCTGTTGGAAATGCCAAGATGGACGGCAAAAGCTGGAAGGCAAAAAGAGCCGCCGTGGTGGAGGGGGAACCACGGCGGCCTTTTACTCGAAACGTTGCGGCAGCCCGGAGAGGGGGGATAGGCTGCCGCAGGTGTCCGGGATAGGCGGGGGACGGGCCTTGCTCCGGACTTCGGCGAAAACTGCCGATGACGTTTATTTGGGTCCGTGAACGTGGCGATTTAAGGGCACCAAAATTACACTTTTGTAACATACTTGTGAGCGCCCGGCCCATCAGCGCCGGGTTCTGTCAGGGTATTGCCGGAACCGGTGAGCACTGGCGCCTTTGCCATGGACCGCGCAGCCGCGCCGCGCTATCCCTGCCGGCATGAAAAAAGGCGATCATCTCTTCCTTATCGACGGCTCCGGCTACATTTTTCGCGCCTATCACGCACTGCCGCCGCTGACGCGCAAATCGGACGGTCTGCCGGTCGGCGCCGTTTCCGGCTTCTGCAACATGCTGTGGAAGCTGATGCAGGACGCCCGCAACACCGATGTCGGTGTGGTGCCGACGCATTTCGCCGTCATCTTCGACTATTCGTCAAAAACCTTCCGCAATGAGCTCTACCCCGAATACAAGGCCAACCGCTCGGCCCCGCCCGAAGACCTGATCCCGCAATTCGGCCTCATCCGCCAGGCGACCAAGGCCTTCAACCTGCCTTGCATCGAGATGGAGGGTTTTGAGGCCGACGACCTCATCGCCACCTATTGCAAGCTTGCCTGTGAGGCCGGCGGCGACACCACGATCATCTCCTCCGACAAGGATCTGATGCAACTGGTTGGCGACACGGTCGGCATGTACGACCCGATGAAGGACCGCCAGATTGGCATTCCCGAGGTGATCGAGAAATGGGGCGTGCCGCCGGAAAAGATGATCGATCTGCAGGCGTTGACCGGCGACTTTGTCGACAACGTGCCGGGCGTGCCCGGCATCGGACCGAAGACGGCGGCGCAATTGCTGGAACAGTTCGGTAACCTCGAGGGGCTGCTCGAGCGCGCCGGCGAGATCAAGCAGGACAAAAGGCGGGAATCCATCATCGCCAACGCCGACAAGGCGCGCATTTCGCGCCAGCTGGTGACGCTGAAGAACGACGTGCCGGTGGCCGAAGGGCTCGACGATTTCGTGCTGCATGCGCCCGACGGGCCGAAGCTGATCGGCTTCCTCAAGACCATGGAATTCACCTCGCTGACCCGCCGCGTGGCGGAAGCGACCGGCACCGAGGCGGGCGATGTCCAGGCCGTTGCCGTCACCGTCGAGCGCGCCGATACCGCGCATGGGCCCGATGTCGGCGCCGGCGCTCCGGCAACTGCCCCAAGCAAGGCCAGCGCGGCGACGAACGAAGCCGGGGCGGCTGCACCTAAGTCGGAAGCGGCCAAGGCAGGCGACACCCCTTCCCTACTCGCCGCCCTTCGCCTCGAAGCGGCTTCCGCCGCCAGGATCGACGCCGGCGCCTATGTCGCGATCCGCGATATCGCGACGCTGAAGGCCTGGCTGGCTGAGGCGAGAGAGACCGGCATCGTCGCCTTCGACACCGAGACGACCTCGTCCGACCCGATGCTCGCCGATCTCATCGGTTTTTCGATGGCAATTGCACCTGGCCGCGCCGCCTATGTGCCGCTCGCCCACAAGAGCGGAGCCGGCGACCTGCTCGGCGGCGGAATGCTGGAGAACCAGGTCCCCATCCGTGAGGCGCTTGCGCTGCTAAAACCCCTGCTGGAGGACCGATCGGTCCTCAAGATCGTGCAGGACGTGAAATACGACATCGTCGTCATGAGCCGCCATGGCGTCGACGTCGCTCCCTTCGACGACACCATGCTGATCTCCTACGTGCTCGACGCCGGCACCGGCCACCACACTCTGTCGGCTCTTTCCGACAAATGGCTCGGCCATGCGCCGACCCCGCTGAAGGATCTCGCAGGCTCCGGAAGAAGCTCCGTCGGCTTCGAGCAGGTCGACATCGACAGGGCGACGGCCTACGCCGCCGGCCACGCCGATGTCGCGTTTCGGCTGTGGCAGGTGCTGAAGCCTCGGCTCGCCGCCAAGGGGCTGGTTTCGGTCTATGAACGGCTGGAGCGGCCGCTGGTGCCAGTGCTGGCCAGGATGGAACAGCGCGGCATCTCGGTCGACCGCCAGATCCTGTCGCGGCTCTCTGGTGAACTGGCGCAGGGCGCAGCACGACTGGAGGAGGAAATCTACGGCCTCGTCGGCGAGCGCATCAACATCGGTTCGCCGAAGCAGCTGGGCGACATATTGTTCGGACGCATGGGGCTGCCCGGCGGCTCGAAAACCAAGACCGGTCAATGGTCGACCTCGGCGCAATTGCTGGAAGACCTCGCCGCCGAAGGCCACGAATTGCCGCGCAAGATCGTCGACTGGCGCCAGCTCACCAAGCTGAAGTCGACCTACACCGACGCGTTGCCCGGCTTCATCCATCCCGACACAAAGCGCGTGCACACCTCGTACGCGCTCGCCGCGACGACGACGGGCCGGCTGTCCTCCTCCGACCCCAATCTGCAGAACATTCCGGTGCGCACCGCCGAAGGACGCAAAATCAGGACCGCCTTCATCGCCGACAAGGGCCACAAGCTGGTCTCGGCCGACTACAGCCAGATCGAGCTGCGCGTGCTTGCCCATGTCGCCGAGATCCCGCAACTGACGCAGGCCTTCGCCGACGGCGCCGACATCCACGCCATCACCGCCTCGGAAATGTTCAACGTGCCGGTGGAAGGCATGCCTTCGGAAGTGCGCCGCCGCGCCAAGGCGATCAATTTCGGCATCATCTACGGCATTTCGGCCTTTGGTTTGGCCAACCAGCTGTCGATCCCGCGCGAGGAAGCCGGCGCCTACATCAAGAAGTATTTCGAGCGCTTCCCCGGCATCCGCGACTACATCGAGGCGACCAAGGCCTATGCCCGCGAACATGGCTTTGTCGAAACCATCTTCGGCCGCCGCATCCATTACCCGGAGATCCGCGCATCGAACCCTTCGATCCGCGCCTTCAACGAGCGCGCCTCGATCAATGCCAGGTTGCAAGGCACCGCCGCCGATATCATCCGCCGCGCCATGGTGCATATGGACGAGGCGCTGGAGAAGGCAGGGCTTTCCGCCCGCATGCTGCTGCAGGTGCATGACGAGTTGATCTTCGAGACGGTGGAGGCGGAAGTCGAGGCGACGATCCCGGTCGTGCGCCGGGTGATGGAGAACGCGCCGATGCCGGCGGTCTCGATGTCGGTGCCGCTGCACGTCGATGCGCGGGCCGCCAATAACTGGGACGAGGCGCATTGAGGTGAGCAGCGTCCTGCCGCTTTCGACGGGCACGTTCCTTTCCTTTGCGCTCGCATGCCTGCTGATCGAATTGACGCCCGGACCGAACATGACCTATCTGGCGCTGGTTTCCGCCAGCGACGGTCGGCGCGCCGGCTTCGCCACGGTCGCGGGCATTGCCTTGGGCCTTGCCGTCATCGGCGGGATTGCCGCCTTCGGCGTCGCCGAACTGATCCAGGCGTCCCGGTTCCTCTATGAAGGGCTTCGCTGGGCTGGAGTGTTGTTCCTGCTCTACCTTGCCTGGGAAGGCTGGACCGCCGGGTCAGGCGTGGCTTCAGCTGGCGGCGGCGCGAATGGTCGATATTTCACCCGCGGTCTCGTCACCAACCTTCTCAATCCCAAGGCGGCGATCTTCTATGTCGCCGTGCTGCCGACCTTCGTCGACGCCGGGCGGCCGATCCTCGCCCAGACTGTCCTGCTCACCACGATCTATGTGGCTATCGCGACTGGAATACATGGAATGATTGTCGTGCTGGCGGGATCGCTGGAGCCGTTCCTCAACGACCCCCGGCGGGAGCGTTTCAGCCGACGGTTGCTTTCCGCACTGCTGGCGCTAGTGGCGTTCTGGTTCGCGTGGTCGACCGCCCGTTAGAACAATTCCAGGAAAGGTGCGTAGCGGTTTTCTGTCCGGAATTGCGTAAAACAAATACTTAGAGCGGGCCGGCGATTCTATCAAAAGCTGAATCGCTCTAAGCGGCCTCAGCCAGGCACTTCGCACACGTCCCACGGAACTCGATCACCGCCTTCTTCGCGGCGAAGCCGGTCGAACGCACCCATTCGTCGAGCCGGTGGTCGACATCGTGGTCAGACATTTCCGTCACCTGGCCGCATGTGTCGCAGATAGCGAAAGCGGTCATCGAATGACTGTGGTCGTGCGGCTCAGCACAGGCGACGAAGGAGTTGAGGCTTTCAAGCCTATGCACGAAACCGGACTTCACCAGCGTGTCGAGCGCCCGGTAGACCTGAAGCGGCGCGCGAAAACCGCGCTCGCGAAGCTGGTCGAGCAGCGTATAGGCGCTGAGCGGCCCGCTGGCGGCCTCGAGTTTTTCGAGCACGCACAGCTGGTTCTTCGTCAGCACATCCCTTGCCGCCATGGTCCTGCTTCCAATCGTTCCTCGCCGCTCGCACGTCATTTCCGCATGCGGGCGGTCTCAATTCCACTGAGATAGCGACGAACCGGCCTTTTTGCCACTGTTTCCGTCATCTCCATCAAGGCCATGGCTGCCGGATCGCCCGATTGCACGAGGTGGTCCAGGCCGCTGCACTCGCAATCGCCGGTTGACTGCCCCGGCAGCATTCAAAATACTGACAATATCCTCGACGAGGATTGCCGCACTTGGAAATTCGATCGGGCTTGGGGAAGCGTTCATGATCAGCTTGACACGCAGGACGCTGCTTGTCGGCGCGTCCGCGCTGACACTTGCCGGCACGCTGTCGTTCCGCACCCTTGCCGCCGGACGCACCTACCATGCGCTGCTGGTCGCTTGCACCGACTATCCAAACCTGCCGAAGAAGCACTGGCTGATCGGGCCGAAGAACGATGCCGGCCTGGTGCGCGACTATCTGTTGAAGAACACGCCCGCTCCTGTGAAGTTCGCCCCGGAAAACATCACGCTGCTGGGCAAGGATGTCGAAGGCACCAACGGTCTGCCGACACATGCGGCGATCAAGGCGGCACTTGCCGACCTTGCCGCCAAGGTGCAGCGCGACGATTTTGTCTACCTGCATCTGTCCGGCCACGGCGCCCAGCAGCCCGAGGCGAAGAAGGGCAACGAGACTGACGGCCTCGACGAGATCTTCCTTCCCGTCGACATAGACAAATGGGTCAACCGCGATGCCGGCGTCCCCAATGCGCTGATCGACAACGAGATCGGCACGGCACTCGACGCCATCCGCGACAAGGGCGCTTTCGTCTGGGTGGTCTTCGATTGCTGCCATTCCGGCACCGCGACGCGGGCTGCCGAGGTCGATGACGAGCTGGAACGCAAGGTCGAGTTCGCCGATCTGGTCGGCGGCGGCGAGGCCGACAGGACGGCGGCCGTGAAGCTCTATGACGACATCACGGCGACGGCCTCGCGCGGTCTCGACGAGAACGGCCAGCGCAAGCCCGCCTTCAACCTGAAGCCGACCGGCGGCGAACCGGTCAACAAGGGCAAGCTGGTCGCCTTCTATGCCGCGCAAACCGTCGAGACGACGCCGGAGATGCCGCTGCCCAAGGGCACCGCGGATGCGCCGCGCTTTGGGCTGTTCACCTTCACCATCCTGTCCAAGCTGGCGGAGAACCCCGACGTCACCTACCGCCAGCTCGGCCAGGCCGTGCTGCAGCAATATTCGGCCGACGGCCGCACCCGGCCGACACCACTGTTCGAAGGCGAGCTCGACGCCCGCGTCTTCGGCACCGACAAGACCGGCGCCGTCATGCAATGGCCCGTCATAGTCAAGGACGATCAGGCGACGATCGGCGCCGGGCTGCTGCAGCGTCTTACCGCCGGCAGCAAGCTCGCCATCCTGCCTTCGGCGCTGTCGCAGCTTTCCGACGCGCTCGGCTATGTCGAGGTGCAATCGGCCAAGAACCTGGAGAGCCGCATCAAGCCGGTCGAGTTCGACGGCAAGCCGGCGCTGAAGCTGGCCGACATCCCCGCCAACGCCTATGCGCGCCTCGCTGAACTCGCCGTCGACTACAGATTGGTGGTGGCGCGACCGGCGGCGATCGCGAGCCTCGACAAGGAGACCGCGCTGGTCAATGCAGTCCTAGACGAGCTGGCGGCCCGGGAGAAATCGGGCTTCCATGTCGAGCTGGTCGAGCCCGGCAAGAGCGCCGATCTGAGGCTCGCCGTGCTGCGCGAGAACGCCATCGCCGGGGCTGCGGCCGATGCCAGCGACAAGCCGGCTCTGTGGTTCCTGCCGGCTTCCGGCGACGTGACGCTAACGGATGGCGGCAGGCCGCCACTGATCATCATCCATCCGGACGATCAGGCAAAGCTGGCTGAGGCGACGGCCAAGAACCTGACGACGATCTTCCGCGCCACCGGGCTGTCGCGGCTGGCGGCCGCTTCCGACTACCGGCCGGAAGAAGTCAGCGTCGAATTCCAGATCAAGCGCCGCGACGGCGACGCGCTGGAACCGCTGCAGGCCCCGACGGTGCCGCGTGTCTCACCCGGCGACGAGGTGCATATCAAGGCGAGGAACGATTCCGACAAATATGTCGACATCAACGTGCTCTATGTCGGCAGCGACTATTCGATCACCCATATCGTCGCTGAGCGGCTGGCGCCCGCCAACGGCTCGCCCGACGCCGGGCTTAAGGAGGGCCTGCTTGCCTTCACCGACACCAGCTTCGGCATGGAGCGGATGATCGCGGTGCTGACCGAAGCGCCGCCGCAGAGCGAGAAGGAGGATCTGGCCTTCCTGGCGCAGGACGGCGTTCCTTCGGCGACGCGCGCGGTCGGCGGGTCGAGCTTCTCCGACATGCTGGCCGACATCGGCACGGCGCCGGCGACACGCTCGGTGATGAAACTTGGCGACAAGAGCGGACTGAAGGGCGCAGTGATGATCTTCCCGATGGAGACGGTGCCGCACACTTGACCGGTAGCCACTGCAAGAGCCTTGCCGGCATCGTTGCCTGGCCTCTTGCCGTCGGCCTGCTATGTGAACATTCTGGCGCGGCCGGACGAAAAGGATGAGGACGTTCGTGAATATCATGATGCTTTCCTGGCGTGGCGCGCTAGCCGGGTTTTTCCTAGCCGGGCTGTTGCTTGGCCGCGCCTCGGCGGACGAGACCTGCGGCCTGTGTGCCAAGCAGATCGTCACCAATTCCGAGCTGGCAAGCTGCTTTCTCGACCAGTATGACCAGTTCGCCAAGACAAGCAGCGAAGCCATCGTCGTCGATCTCTCGAATTGCGGCTCGCGCGGCGTGGTCGAGGCCCTGCCGTCGCCCAACAAGGCGCCCGCCGAGCCGGACGTGCAGTTCCTGATTTCGCGCCTGCAGCTCGACTGCCTGAAGGAGAAGCTCGAGGCGCCGGGCATCGTGCTCGACCCGTCCGCCACCATCGACCTGGACAGCTGCCGATGAAAAAGCCGGGGGGCAAGACGATACAGCAGATGGCACCGGCACCGGTGCCGGCAGCAGCCGGGAAGGCCGCCACGCTGCCGGAGACGACGGAGGGTTTCCCCTGGCCGAGCAGTCACGAGATCAAGAAGGAGCCGAACCCCTTCACCGATCGCGACTGGCGCATGCTGGTCTATGCCTGGTCCGGCTTGCTGGTGCGCCTGGCGATCATCTTCACGCTGATGTTCTCGATCTACCAGTTCCTGGCCAACCAGGACCAGAAACGCGTCGAGCAGACGATGGCGCTCGTCGAGCTTTGGGAGACCAAGGATTACCAGCAGGCGCAGCGCGCCCTGAAGGATCGCCTAGCGGCGCTCAACGCCAAATACGACAAGCTGCTCAGCGCAAATCCGACGCCGACCGAGGAACAGGTGTTCAGGCAGCGCATCGGCATCGAGGCGATGACGGCGGAAGGCGGCGACATGCCGCTGGCCGACTTCAGCGATCACTTCGACCGCGTCGTCTATTTCCTCAACCGCCTGTCCTTCTGCGTCGAAGGCAAGCTCTGTTCGCAAAAGGTGGCCGACGCCTATTTCCGCGACTATGCCGTTTCCTTCTGGAGTTACTTTGCCGGCTATGCAGACAAGCAGCGCAAGGCCGGCTCCTCAACCTTCGCCTTGCCGATCGAGACCTATGTGCGCCAGGGGCCGCCGGCTCCGGCTCCGGCTCAATAGCGGCGGGACATCATGGCGGGCCGCTCAATGCTCCTGCGTGGCCTCCGCGGGTTGACCGTCGCTGGCGCCCTGGTCATGGCATCTGTCGTCCGGGCAGAGGAGGCGCTGGATTTCCATCTCGACCTCAATACGGGCGGGCACAGCGCGCAAGTCAACGACCTTGCCTTCACGCCGGACGGCCAGAAGCTGGTTTCAGCCTCGAACGACAAGACCATTCGCGTGTGGGACTGGCAGAGCGGGGTAACGCTGCGCACCATCCGCGGCTATCTCGGCCAGGGCAGTGACGGCAAGGTGTTCGCGGTCGCGGTTTCGCCCGACGGCAAGACGATCGCCGCCGGCGGGTATTTCGGCGCCAGCCTCGGCGACAAACCACCTTACGGCGACATCAGGCTGTTCGATGTACCGACCGGCAAAATGAAGGCCGCGCTCAAGGCCGCGGACTATGCGATCTACGACATCGCCTTCTCACCGGATGGCGGTATGCTCGCCGCCGGCGGCGCCGATGGGATCGTCTATCTCTGGCGGCTGGACGACAAGTCCACGACCGGCTGGACGCTGGGCGACAAGCTCGACGCCGATTCCTGGCATATCGACAAGCTCGCCTTCGCCGCCTCGGGAGCGCGCATTGCCGCGGTCACCACGGACAACGGCATCCGGCTCTGGGATGTGGCGAAGGCCGAAGAGGTCGCCCTTTCCAGCGAGGCCGAGCCGCTCAGGGAAACAAGCGTCACCGCGCTTGCCGTGTCGCTGGATGGCAAATTGTTCGCCACCGGCGGCAAGGATGGGCTGGTCCAGCTCTGGCAGGCGAGCGACGGCAGGTTTGTCCGCGCCATGCCGAAGCAGGATTTCCAGATCGGCTCGCTGACCTTCGCTTCGGGATCGCTTCTGGTCGCGTCCTGCGGCTATCGCTGCGCCGACAAGCATCGCACGCTCGTCTGGAATGCCGAGACCGGCGTCGAGGTGCTCCAGTACAGCGGGCACGACGGCACCGTCTTTGCCAGCACGGCCAATGCCGACGGCTCGCTGGTGGCGACAGCCGGCGGCAGCCGCAACGCCATCCAGGTCTGGAACCCGATGACCGGTGAGCGCAAGGCGCTGCTGCAAGGCGTCGGCCAGCCGGTTATGGCGGTCGGCATCGATACTGCCAACGGCGTTGTTGCCTGGGGTAATGCCAATCCCTGCCCCGAGCGCGTGTCCTGTCCGGACCTCAACGGCGCGCTCGACAAGGCACTGGCGCTGCCGACAGCGGAGCGCTTCTTCGACGACCCGCAGGCGCTGACGAATCCGGGAACCTATACCCGCGCCGCGCTGACCGATGGCCAATGGTCGCTGCATGCAGCTCCGGGCGGCAAGGACGACCTGGAGAACGCCGTCCTGGAGATAGCCAATGCCGGCAAGGTGGCGCGTACGATCGAGAACGACGCCACCAACGGCTTTGTCCATTCGGCCTACATCCTGATCGACAACGGGCTTGGCCTGATCACCGGCGGCAATGACGGCACGCTGCTCGAATACAAGA
Organism: uncultured Alphaproteobacteria bacterium; assembly: GCA_963788955.1. Taxonomy (GTDB): domain Bacteria; phylum Pseudomonadota; class Alphaproteobacteria; order Rhizobiales; family Rhizobiaceae; genus Mesorhizobium. The sequence goes on from CAWBIN010000023.1 coordinate 241,282, forward strand.
CCGCCACCGCGCGTGTGTCAGGCGAATTCACCGGGCATACCGGCGAGATCAACGCCTTGGCCGTTTCGGAAGAAGCGGGCCTGCTGGTCACCGGCAGCGCCGACCAGACCTTGCGTCTATGGAACCTGAAGACGCACAGGCTGATCGTCTCGATGTTCTTTGCCGGCTCCGAATGGATCGTCTGGATGCCGCAAGGCTACTACTATTCCTCCGGCGACGGCGACAGGCTGATCGGCTGGCAGGTCAACCAGGGCCGCGACCATGAAGGCCGCTTCATCAGCGCCGGCCAGTTGAAGAAATATCTCTGGAGCCCGGAGATGGTGCGCCGCGCCATCATCCTGCGCAGCGCCGAACAGGCGGTCGAGGAGATGCGGCCGGGCGTCGACCGCGAGCTGGAAAAGCTGCTGCGGCGCAAGCCACCGGAATTCGGCATCCGTCTCGCCGCCGACCAGGGCAATGTCCGCGACGGCTATGTCGCCGTCGAGATCACCGGCGCCGGCGAGGCGGGCGCCGAAATCGCCGGTTTCTCGATCCTGTCGAACAGCCGCAATGTCGGCGACGTCACCACGCGCTCGGTCGATGGCGGCAAGAGCACGATTCTGGAGGTGCCGGTCGAGGACGGCGAGAACACCATCCGCATCACCGGCACCAATGAATTCGGCTATCTGACCGAGCGCAGTGTGACGGCGCTGGCCAGGAAGGCCGAGAAGCAAGCGAACAAGGGCAAGCTCTATGTCGCCGTCATCGGCGTCGACAAATATCCCTTCCTCACCGACGCCTGTGCCGGCCGCGCCTGCGACCTGCGCTACCCCGTCGACGATGCGACGGAATTCCTCAAGGTGATCGCGCAGAAATCCGCGCCGCTGTTTTCGTCCATGGAAACGCTGGTGATGGTCAACCGCGAGGCTTTGGACGAAGCGCCCGACAGCGCCGATGGCGCATACCGGGTCGCCAGCGCCGACCAGATTCTGGAACCCGACGCCGACACAATCGACGACCAGCTCGCCGACTTCCTCGACAGACCCGGCGAGAACGACACCACCATCGTCTTTGTCGCCGGCCACGGCATCAACATCGACGAGGACTACTATTTCATCCCCACCGACGGCCGCAAACAGGACGCCGAGCGCTGGAAGCGCTCCTCGCTCGTCGACTGGGCAGACATCCAGAAATCGGTCGAACGGGCAAAGGGCATGCGCTTCATGCTGCTCGACACTTGCCACGCCGCCAACGCCTTCAACCCGCGCCTGGAAAAGGACGCGCAGGACGCCCGCATCGTCGTCTTCTCGGCCACCGCCGCCAACAACACCGCCGCCGAGCTGCCCGAACTCGGCCATGGCGTCTTCACCTATTCGATACTCGCAGGCCTGCGCGGCCAGGCCAAAACCTCCGACAGCGGCGTGACGCTGTTCGGCCTCGCCGACTACGTATCCCGCGAGGTCGTGCGGCTGACTGCGTCGCGGCAGAAACCGTTCTACTACGTCGGCGGCGTGGAGAACATCGTGCTGGCCGGGCCGTGAGTATGCGCCTGCTGGCGATTGCTGTCCTGTTGCTGACCGCAGTCGGCGCTGTATGTGCGCAGCCCGTGCCCTGCCCACCCGACGAGACAAACTTCCCGTCCTTCTACGACGACGCAACCCTGTTCCGCGATGCCATCGCCAAGGCCGCCGATGTCGAATCTTCGAACCAGCGGCTGACCGGCATCACCGTGCCGCATCATCTGCTGGCCGCCGATCTCGTCGCGCTCGGTTTTCGCGCTGCGTCCGGCTTTCGCTACAAGCGCATCGTCATCCTGTCGCCGGACCATTTCCACAAGACGCGCAGGCTGTTCGCCACGACGACACGCGGCTTCGACACCGTGCTTGGACCAGTGGCGATCGATTCCGAGGCGGCCCAGCGGCTAGAGGCGAATGGCGACATGGTCGAGGAGTCCTGCCTGTTCGCTAAAGAGCATGGGGTGACGGCAATGCTGCCCTTCCTGCGTCACTATTTCCCCGAAGCGAAAATTGTACCGGTGGCAATGTCGGTCAAGGCGCGCCGTGCCGACTGGGACAAGCTCGCGGAAGCGCTCAAGACGATCGTCGGCGACAACACGCTGATCGTCGAGTTCGACCGACTTTTCGCACTATCTGCCGCAGCACGACGCCCGCCGCTTCGATCAGCAGACGCTGAATGTCCTGGCTGCCGGATCGCTCGACGGTATCGCGGCGCTGCGCCAGCCAGATCACGCCGACTCGGTCGGCGCGCTATACATCCAGACCAAGCTGCAACGCACCCTGTTTGGCGCGGCGCCACTGGTCCTCGCCAACGAGAATTCGCAGGAAACGACGACCGACTACGTCGACCGGACGACCAGCTACATCGTGGCCCTGTTCGGTGCCTTTGGCCCCGGCTTCAACAATCCGGAGAGGACGAACGACAAGATCTACTACCTTGCCGGCGATGTGAATTTCGGCCGCGCCATGAAGAAGGTGCTGCTGCGTGACGGCATCGCCGACCGCATTGTCGACAACGTGCTCGCCTTGACCGGATCGCGGCCGCTGATCGTCAACCTCGAAGGCGTGATGTTGCCCAACGTGCCGGAAGCCATCGACGACATGACGCTGGCTATGTCCGCCGACCTTGCGATCGGCATGCTGAAGCGGCTGCACGTTGCCGGCGTCAGCCTCGCCAACAACCATGCCTATGATCTCGGACCGTCGGGCTATGCCGAGACGGTTCGCGCGCTCGCCGCTGCCGGCATCCCCCATTTCGGCCAGGGCGAGGTGCTGGCGCTGGCCGATCTCGACCTTGTCGGCCTGACCGACATCGACACCAACGGCTCGAAGAACACCGACCTGCTGACCCCTGCCCTGCTCGACCGCCTGGTGAGCACGAACGCCAATCGTCCGCTAGTCGCCTTCGTCCACTGGGGACGCGAATACAAGACGGAGCCGTCCTCTCGCGAGGAATTGCTCGCCGACCAGATGCGGCTAAGGGGCGTCTCGGCCATCGTCGGCGGCCACCCGCATGTGTCGAGCGAGGCGATCGTGCCGCTTGCCGGCGGCGATGTCGCCGAGATCTATTCGCTCGGCAATTTCCTGTTCGACCAAAAAGCAGAGCGGTCGTCAGGCTCGATGCTGGAACTGCGTGTCTTCGGACAGGGCACGATCTTTCCCAGGCTCATTCCGCTGCCGAACTACTTCGAAATGGGGCGGAAATGACTCAACACCCCTGCATATCGGCAGGCAGGTAGCAGGCCGCAGGCGCGGTCCTGGTTTCGAACAGCGATTCCTTCGGCCGGAAATAGAAGAAGGTCACCGGCTTGCTTTCGCGCGTCGAGCCGTCGGCGAAGTGCGCTGCGATGCTGAACCTGTGGATCGACGACATCGCCGACCACATCTTCAGCCGTGCCGTATAGGAACTCAGCTTCTTGTTGCCGCGCATCGGCATGGCAATGGTGTAGTCGTGCTTGCCGATCGGAAATTCGACGTTCTGGTAGCGCATGGCTTCCGGCGAACCACCGCCGCCGTCACCGCATTCCGCCATCGATTCGGGAACTTCGAACACCGCCATGGTCATGGATGTGCGAAACGCCTCACTCTGCTGGACGACGTTGCCGTGATCGTCCGTCCAGGAATAGTCGAACTTGCCGATCGCGTTCAGCGTCATCGCCTGGTTGAAAGTGCCGAGGTAGTCCAGCGCCTCGCCGAACCTGATCTTGTTGGTGAGCTGGGCGCGGCAGACATTGAGACCATCCACCGACGCACATGGGAACCGTCCCGTCTCAAGGCTGGCGGTGTCGACGCCGGCCTCGCCGAGAACGCTCTTGATCGACACATCGGCGCCGTCGGCGAAATCACCGATGTCCTTGGTGAACACGCGGCTGGGCTCTCCGGTCGGATTGTACTCATCGTCGATCCTGGTGAACTGGATCGACATCTTCATGCCTTTCACGTCGCCCCAGCCATTGTTGATGATCGAGAAATCCGGCCGGAAGCCGACGCAGCCAAAATGCTCGCTGATCGACAGCATCGGTTTACGGTAGGCCTCGCTGGCGGCGACCCTCATTTCGAGACTGTCGAGCTTGACCTTGGACTGGTCGGTCGTCTTGAGATCGACTTCGGCAAAGGCCGGCGCCTGCTCCCAGTCCATGCCCTCGTAGACATTGCCTGTGCGGATCTGCCCGGTGCCGTTCCAGGCATCGTTGTACTCATCCGACACCGGGTAGATTGCGATGTCTTCGTCGCGCACCAAATGCTGGTACTGCATGTCGGCCTGCTGGGTCATGCGCTGGTCGACGGCGACGCCGATCTCGACCTTGTCGGCGGCCCCATCGCCGGCCTGCGCCTTGAGCAGCCCGCCCACCCGGGCGTCGGCCAGCACGTCGGGGCGCGCGCCGCCGCTCTCCTTGCCCATGGCCCAGTCGGACTCATAGACGGTGCCGCCCGGCAGCCGCGTGCGGCCCTTGCCGTTCTTCAGCCCGTCGACAAACATTCCGGCAAAGATTTCGCCGGTGGCGGACAGCAGGCGTCCCTGGCCATTCGGCACGCCGGCGGCGAACGCGCCCTCGTAGCGGTTGCCATCGGCATCGATATGAATGCCCTGGCCGTCGAGCTTGCCGGCAACCCAGTGGCCCTCGAACACCTCGCCGGAGCGCAGTTCGAGCCGGCCCTGCCCGTCGGGTCGGCCATTGCTGATCTCGCCAAAATAGCTCGAATAGACGGTTTTTGGGTCGTAGCTCGCCGAACCGCGCACGCGCCAGGTCAGCCTGCCCTTGCCGCTGACGGTGCCGTCGTTGGCGATCGTCCGATCGGGCGACTGCCCGGCCGCCGGCTCCCAGACGAAGTCGAGGTTCCTCTCCGGATTGAAATCCCAGACCCGCACGCTCCTGCGCAGCACCGAACGCGTATCGCTCTGGTAGAGGATTTGCACCCGTTCCGCCCAGGCGCCGGCCTGCGGCGCACCGGCGCTGTCGGCAAAGACCGCCGAGCCCGTCAGTGCGGCCAGCATCGAAGCGGCCACAATCGCCCTGATCCCGAAGATCGTCCTTGCCCGCGCCATATCCCCAACCCCTTGGATGACCGAGCGTAATCGGCGACGCAAGGCGGCGCAAGTAAGCAGCTTCAGCCAGCCATGGCCCTGTCACAAAAAACCGGCGGAGGGATCGCTCCCATCGCCGGTCTTCTGATGGATCTCGCCGGTGTTTCGCGGCAGACCGTAGAGGCTTATTTGTACAGGCTGTTGATCCATTGCACGTTGGCGGCATTCAGGCGCACGGCGGTGTTCGCATCCGGGCTTTCGGCCACGTTCACGCCGGTGATGACACGCTGCTTTGCGCCGCTGTCATAGGCATAGACCGAGCTTCCGCTCGACCCCGGAAACGTGTCGCAATCATACTGGAAATACTCGGTACCGATGTTTTCGGCATGCACTTCGCAGCTTGCTTTCCACATCGTGCCCATCGGCTTGTCGCCGGGATAGCCGACGATATTGGCGGTGAAGTCGCCGAGATCGTCATAATTGGCATAGCCCAGCCAGCCGAGATTGGTGCCGACATCCTGCTTGAGCGTGACGATGCCGAGATCCCACGGGATCACCGAACCGTAATAGCCCTGATAGTTGTCGATGTAACCCTGGAGAATATAGGCGCTCTCATAGGCGAAGGCGCCGAACGGCGCATCGTCGGCGGTGCTGCCGTTGAGGCCCGGCACGAACAGATACTCGTCGAGCCAGCCGCCATCCTCGTGGCTGTAGAGGCAGTGCGCCCCGGTGAGCACCGTGCGCGGACCGATCAGGGTCGCCGAGCAACTGCCGAAACTGCCGGTCTTCGGCGACTTCGCTTCGAGATAGCCGATAGCCGAGAACGGATAGGTCTTGGTGTTCTTGACCTGCTCGCGATCGTCCGGGCCGAAGACCTGACGGCCGGCCTCGCCTTCCGGCAAGTCAGGATCCGCGGTATTTTGCGGACCCGGCGTCGCGTCGGATTTCTGCCCGTCGGCGGGCGCATTCAGTTCCTTGATGATCAGGTCCCGCAGCGCCTCGTTCGCATCGATCTTGATGTCCTTCCCGTCGGCGGAACGTCCGACGATGCCATAGGATTTGACCGCAATTGCCTCGTCGGCGAGCGGCGCGGCGCGGCTGGCCTCGTCCTCGGTCAGTTTCGGCGTAACGATCGGCTTTGCCCGGCCCGGCTTGTAGTCGCCCGACATCGCATCGCGCATGCTTTCGCCGTTGCCCGCATTCGCCGAGCCGGGATCGGCGGCGAAAGCGGGCATCGCCCACATTGCGGTGGAAAGCAATGCGGACGCAATGATGGTGTTTGTCAGTTTTGTCACGGTGAGACTCTCCCAAAAGTCAGCAAGGACTGGATCAAGATAGAGAAATATTGTCGAGATCGTGGTGGCTCCGAAACCGAGCTTCGGTAACGCACACCAGATTATTGCCCCGCGCGGTCAATTGAGGCCCCCGCCAAAATCACCGCTTCGATATACTGCCTAAAATATTCCAACATTGGCAACGACAAATCGCTTCCACGTAGCCCGTGGGGGGCTATAGGGTTTGAGCGGGCTTTGCTCCGGGCACGACTAGCAGACGCGGCATTCGGTTTTATGACCGGTCGCGCGCCGATCTGGATTGGCGCACGACCGATCGTCGAACCGGTTCCCCGGCGGCGGATCATGTAGCCGGCCGGCCCGTTCGGGAACGCACGTCTCAGGAGGTCCAGTTGAACATCATCCATCGCCTCAGGCCGCTCGCCGCAACATTGCTGGCCGGCACGGCAATGCTTGCGACGATCAATGCCATTCATGCGGCCGACGCAACCGCCCGGCCGGAAGCTGCGGTTTCGCCGATGAAGCGCGTGGCGGAAGCCCGGGCCAAGGCCAAGGCCGAGAACCCCGACGGCGCCGATCGCGTCTATGGCGGCAAGGAGGCAGAGAAGGACGCCTACCCGTTCCAGGTGGCGCTGCTGACCACCGACAGGCTCGACGAAAGCCCGGCCTCGCAGCCGGACGCGCAATTTTGCGGCGGCAGCCTGATCGCCCCGCAATGGGTCCTGACGGCAGCGCATTGCCTGGTCGACAACGGCCAGCCGATCTCGGCGAGCGCGATCACCGTGCTGACCGGAGCCACCGAGCTCAGCGAAGGCAAGCGCTACAAGGCGGCGGAGGTCATCGTCAACGAAGGCTATAGCGAGCAGACGATGGACAGTGACATCGGCCTGATCCGGCTGGCCGAGCCGGCCGATGCGCCGACCATCAAACTCGCGCGCGAGGCAACGCCCGAAGTCCGGCAAGACCACGGTCATCGGCTGGGGCAAGATGCAGGACGGAACGTTCCCGACAGCGCTGATGGTGGCCGACCTCGATCTCGAGCCGAACACGACCTGCAACACCGGCATCAAGGACATCTATGCGCGCGACCTGAAAGCGGCGCTCAGCGATCTCGCCCGCCGTATGCGCTATTCAGCGAGGGGAATCGACGCAGCCGCCAATGCCATTGCCGCCGACATGTCCGATCCTTTGACCGGCAACATGATCTGCGCCGGCACCGCCAGCGGCGAACGCGACGCCTGCAACGGCGACAGCGGCGGCCCGCTGTTCATGACCGGCGCCGACGGTCCGGTCCAGGTCGGCGTCGTCTCCTGGGGCGAAGGTCCGGCGGACGGCACCGCCGCCTGCGGCCACAAGAACGCCTACGGCATCTACACGCGGTTGGCCAACTACACGGGCTGGATCGAGGAAAAGATGAAGGGGCCCGCAGCGGCCCCTGCAGCGCCCAAGCCTGGTGCCGGCACGGCGAAGAAACCCTGAGAACAAGCGCAAATGAAAACGGCGGGAGTATTCCCGCCGTTTATATTTTGCCGGCTTTGTATTCCGGCGCTTGCTACTTCCTTGGCGGGCCTTTGCGCTCGGCCGAGGCCGCCCACAGATTGATGTCGGCCTCGCGCGCATAGGTATCGATTTCCGCGAGTTCCGCGTCGCTGAAGTCGAGCGCCTTCAACGCGCCGACGCAATCCTCGACCTGTTCCGGCCGGCTGGCGCCGATCAGCGCCGAGGTCACCCGGCCCTTGCGCAGCACCCAGGCCAGCGCCATCTGCGCCAGCGTCTGGCCGCGGCGGCCGGCGATCGCGTTCAGCGCCTGGATGTTGGCGACGCTCTTGTCGTTGATGAAGGCGGGCCGCAGCGACTTGCCCTGGCTAGCGCGGCTGCCGTCAGGGATGCCGCCGAGATACTTGTCGGTCAGCATGCCTTGCGCCAGCGGCGAGAACACGATCGAGCCGACGCCGAGCCCTTCCAGCGTGTCGAGCAGCCCGTCCTCCTCGACCCAGCGGTTGAGCATCGAATAACTCGGCTGATGGATGAGGCAGGGCGTGCCGAGCTGCTTCAATATGTCGGCCGCCTCGCGCGTGCGCTGCGAATTGTAGGACGAGATGCCGGCGTACAGCGCCTTGCCCGAGCGCACCGCATGGTCGAGCGCGCCCATCGTCTCTTCCAGCGGCGTATCGGGGTCGAAGCGATGCGAATAGAAGATATCGACATAGTCGAGCCCCATCCGCTTCAGGCTCTGGTCGAGGCTGGCCAGCACATATTTGCGGCCACCCCATTCGCCGTAGGGACCTGCCCACATCTCGTAGCCGGCCTTGGTCGAGATGATCATCTCGTCGCGATAGGCGGCAAAGTCGGTGCGCAGGATTTCACCGAAGGCGGTCTCCGCCGAGCCGGGCGGCGGACCGTAATTGTTGGCGAGGTCGAAATGCGTGATGCCGAGGTCGAAGGCCTTGCGCACGATGGCCTGCTTGGTCTTGTGCGGCGTGTCGTTGCCGAAATTGTGCCACAGCCCGAGCGAGATGGCCGGCAGCTTCAGGCCGGACCGCCCACAGCGGTTGTAGACCATTTTCTCATAGCGGTTTTCGGCGGCGACATAGGGCATGGGGAATATCCTCGATATCTGAAACGGACCGGGCACGGCCATCGCATGCGCGATGAGCAGGCCCCGCACCCCACCCTTTAACCTCTCCCCGGGAGAAGGGGGAGAGGGGCAAAGTCAAAATTATCGATAATCGCTGCGGCCTACTTCTTCTTGGCCATCAGTTCCTTCGCCTCCTTGACGCCGAGAGCCGCCGGCCGCTCGCAGGTGGTCTGCATGGCGACGAACTTGCCGGTCTCGCCCGAGCGCAGTATGCCGGTCATCACGTCGACGGCATGCAGCGCCAACTCCATCGAGCAGCGGTGCGGCCGGCCCTCGGCGATCGCCATCGCCATGTCGGCCAGGCCGGCGGTGCGGTAATTGGCCATCATGCCTTGTCCGTGCATTTCATTGGGAACGCCGAACGGATGCTTCCATTTCGGCAGTTTCTTGACCGGCTTGGCCGCTTCGGTGAGACGCACGTCGCCGCCGAAGAAGTTCGGATCCGGCACGAACACCGTGCCCGCCTCGCCATAGAGTTCCATCGGCGCGTGGCCATGGCTCCAGACGTCCCAGCTGGTGTTGAGCGTGATGACCGCGCCATTCTCGAACTCCAGCAGGCCATGGATGGTCGTCGGCGTGTTGACCGGGATCTTTTCGCCCGCGCGCGGCTTCGATGAAATCGTGCGCTCCTTCGCCGGGGTCGAAGCGAACGCCGCCACCTGCTTCACCGGGCCGATCAGCTGGATCAGATTGGTGATGTAGTAGGGTCCGATATCGAGCACCGGACCCGCACCCGGCTGGAAGAAGAAGTCCGGATTGGGATGCCAGTGCTCCATGCCGTGGCCCATCACATGGCAGGTGCCGCTGGTGATCTTGCCGAGCGTGCCGGTGTCGATCAGGTTGCGCACCAGCTGGTGCGCGCCGCCGAGGAAAGTGTCGGGTGCCGAGCCGATGCGCAGCCCCTTCTTCTCCGCCCGGCTCTTCAGGTCGAGCCCTTCCTTGATCGACAGCACGAACGGCTTTTCCGAATAGACGTGCTTGCCGGCGTCGAGGATCTGCTTCGACACCTCGTAGTGCACCGCCGGAATGGTGAGGTTGACGATGATGTCGATGTCGTCGGCCTTGAGCAGATCGTCGACGGTCTCGGCGCGCAGCTTGAACTCCTTCGCCCGCGCCTTCGCCGCGTCCATGTTGATGTCGGCGCAGGCCCGCATCTCGATGCCGCGAAACAGCGGCGCCAGCGAGAAATACGCCTTCGAGATGTTGCCGCAGCCGATGACGCCGATACCCAGTTTCTTTGCCATGATGATTGTTCCTAGTAAGCCTTGACGGATGCGAGCGAGCGGCGGGCGAAGCGCTCGATGTCGTTGGGGTTGTCCTGTTCCATGACGTAGTACTTGGCGACGCTCTTGGCGCGCAAGGCCTTGATCAGCCCGGCCCAGTCGATGGTGCCGTGGCCGACATCCGACCAGCCGTCCTCGTCCAGCCCCTCGCCTGGCTTGGCCATGTCCTTGACATGGACGGCGCTGATGCGCTTGCCGTGCTTTTCGATCCACGGCAGCGGATCGACGCCGCCGCGCACCACCCAGGCGACGTCCATCTCCCAGCCGATGTCGGGCGCCGACGACAGGATATGGTCCTGCGGCACCGAGCCGTCGGCAAGCGTCTTGAACTCGAAATCATGATTGTGCCAGGCAAAGCCGTAGCCGGCCTTTTGCGCCGTCTCGCCGACCTTGGCCAGCCGCTCGCCGAAGCCGCGCCAGCCGGCGGCATCGGCCGGCCTCTGCTCGGCGAGCAGATAGGGACAGATGACCAGCGTGATGCCGAGCGCGTCGGCTGTTCTGCGCACGCCGTCGAAATCGTTTTCCAGCGCGTCGATCGAGAAATGCCCGGTCGGCATCGAAAGCCCGTTCTTGTCGAGTTCGGCGCGGAAGGCCTTGGGATCGTCATAGACGCCGCCGAACCCTTCGACCTGCTTGTAGCCGAGCTTGCCGAGCATCTCGAGCACGCCGTCCCAGGGCTGGAAATTGCGGGCGCTGTAAAGTTGGAATGACCAGTTCATCGTCTCTGTCCGTTTCTTGGCGGTGGGTCTTGGGGGGATGGATCTTGGGTAGAAGTTAAAGGCGGTTGCCGGTTTGCAGCGTCGAAGAGCGAGGCGCGCATCGGATCGAAACCGATGCTGACCGTGTCCGCCATTGTTCGGCGTGCGCTCCGAGGTCGACGCGGACGGTGAAGTTCTGCCTGCCGAGCTTCGGTCCAGACCAGCGTGTCGGAGCCCATCGGCTCGACGATCTCGACATTTGCCGCTGGCCGTGAACGGCATCAGCCTGCGCCGCTCGTTGAAGGCGACATGCTCGGGGCGGATGCCGAGCACGGCCGGCGCCGGTCGTCGGTTCCGTCCGTCGAAGGCGTAGGTCGCGAGCGGGATGCGACACGTCCGTCGAAGGCGAACTGCACAGTCGCTGACCGGCCTTCTCCAGCCTGCCCATCGAGGAAGTTCATCGCCGGCGAGCCGAGGAAGCCGGCGACGAAGCGGTTGACCGGGCGGTTGTAGATCGTCTGCGGCGCGTCGAGCTGCTGGATGACGCCGCCCTTCATCACCGCGATGCGGTCGGCCAGCGTCATCGCCTCGATCTGGTCGTGGGTGACGTAGATCATGGTGTTCTGCAGCTTGCGGTGCAGCAGCTTGATCTCGACGCGCAGTTCGGCGCGCAGCTTGGCGTCGAGGTTGGACAGCGGCTCGTCGAACAGGAAGACGTCGACGTCGCGCACCAGCGCGCGCCCGATCGCCACGCGCTGGCGCTGGCCGCCGGAGAGCTCCGCCGGCTTGCGCTGCAGCAGCGGCTCGATCTGCAGGATCTCGGCGGCGCGCGCGATGCGCTTGTCGATCTCGTCCTTGGGCACGCCGGCGACGCGCAGGCCGAAGGACAGGTTCCTCTCCACCGTCATTTGCGGATAGAGCGCATAGGACTGGAACACCATGCCGATGCCGCGGTCCTTGGGCTCCTCCCAGGTGACGTTCTTGCCCTTGATGAAGATGCGGCCTTCGGAGATGTCGAGCAGGCCGGCGATGCAGTTGAGCAAGGTCGACTTGCCGCAGCCCGAGGGCCCGAGCAGCACGATGAACTCGCCCTCGGCGACATCGAGGTTGAGCGTCTGCAGCACCGAGATGGCGCCGAAATTCAGCGACAGGTCCTGGATCGAAACGCTGGTACCGTTCTGCGCCATATCCACTAGCCTTTCACCGCGCCGGCGGCGATGCCGCGCACGAACCAGCTTGCCGGAGATGAAGTAGATGATCAGCGGCACCGCGGCCGTCAGAATGGTGGCGGCCATGTTGACGTTGTACTCCCTCACGCCGGTCGTGGTGTTGACGATGTTGTTGAGCTGCACCGTCATCGGCCAGTTCGGGCCGCCCGGCGAAGACGATGCCGAACAGGAAGTCGTTCCAGATGCCGGTGACCTGCAGGATGACGGCGACGATGGTGATCGGCACCGACATCGGCAGCATGATGTGGAAGAAGATGCGCCAGAAGCCGGCGCCGTCGACGCGCGCCGCCTTGAACAGCTCGACCGGCAGCGACGCGTAGAAATTGCGGAACAGCAGCGTCAGGATCGGCATGCCGAAGATCGTATGCACGATGATGATGCCAGGCAGCGATGCGAACAGCCCGACCGAGCTCAGTCCGATGATCAACGGATAGATCACCACCTGGTAGGGCACGAAGGCGCCGAACACGAGCAGGCCGAAGAGCAAGTTGGCGCCCTTGTAGGGCCAGAAGGTCAGCGCATAGCCGTTGATCGACGCGCAGATGATCGAGATGACCACGCTGCGGCACGGTGATCTTCACCGAATTGAAGAAGCCGGGACTGAGGCCGTTGCAATCGCGACCGGTGCAGGCATGGAGCCAGGCGTCGACCCAGGGCTGGAAGGTCGGCTCGCTCGGCAGGTTGAAAAGATGTCCAAGCCTGATCTCCGGCATGCCCTTCAGCGACGTGACGATCATGACGTAGAGCGGGATGAGGAAGAAGAGCGCCGCGACGACCAGGAAGGCATAGAGGCCGATGCGGCCGGCCGATATCCGCCGCGGCTTCGGCCCGAAGGGCCCCGACGCCGACCTGATCCGGCGCTTCGCTGGACAGGCTGAATTGCGGTGATCTGGCCGGCGGTCATGCGCTCGCTTCCCGGTTTCGCCGCCACAGTGAGAATGCCGCCGAAAGCCAGCACGACCAGGACCGGCAGCAGCATCATCGTTGCCGCGGCCATGCCCTGGCCGACGTTCTGGCGGACTGTGATGAGCTGGATGACGTAGACTGCCGGCATGGACGTGGCGATGCCGGGACCGCCGCCGGTCATGGCGATGACCAGGTCGTAGACGCGCACCACGCCTGACGCATTGGAGAACGAAGGCGGTGGCGAAGGCGCCCCGCATCATCGGCAGCCACGATGAACAGGTGCGTGCGCCACGTCGGGATGCCGTCGACCTTCGCCGCTTTCCAGATCTCCTCGTCGACGCCGCGCAGGCCGGCAAGCAGGATCGCCATGGTCACGCCCGAGCCTTGCCAGATGCCCGCCACGACCAGCCCGTAGATCGCGGTGTCGGCATCGACCAGCGGGGCGAAGCTGAAGCTCGACCAGCCCAGGTTGCGGAGCGCCGCCTGCATGCCGAGGTTGGGGTCGAGCACCCATTGCCAGACGAGGCCGGTGACGATCAGCGACATGGCGAAAGGATAGAGGAAGATCGAGCGGAACAGGTCTTCCTGGCGGATGCGCTGATCCATGAAGACGGCGAGCAGGTAGCCGAACACCATGTTGCAGGTGATCGACATCAGGCCGAAGAACCAGATGTTGTTGACCGAGACGAGCCAGCGGCCGTCGCCCACAGGCGCCTATATTGCGCCAGGCCGACGAAATCGTAGGTGGGGAACAGCTTCGAACTGGTGAAGGACCAGAGCACCGAGAAGCCGATGCCGATCACGAACACGCCGACGGCGACGAGGATCATCGGTATCGTCCCGATGACGGCGGGCAGGTGAAATCTGCGCCTCCAGCTCTTCTGCATCGTCCGTCTTTCTCCGCTTCTACCGCACTCTGGGGCAGTCTGCCGACGTGAAAGTCAGCGTTTGTTCGAACGACCGGGCTCCGAACCGCCGCGACTTCTCGTCCTGCCATTGTCAGCCCGTCGCCGAGAAACAGTTTCTTCTCTCGGGTCGGGACGTGACCGAGGCGCCGCCGCAAGGGCGGCGCCTCTGGGTGCTGATCGGTTCCTAGTCGGAGTTACCGATGATGGTAGCGAACTTCGCAGTGGCGTCGTCAGCGGTCATGGAGTCGTCCGCGAAATATTGCGCGACGAGCTCATTGATCTGCTGATTGGTGTTCTCGGTGATGAAGCGGTTCGTCGCAGTGACGATGTTGGCCGGGTCTTCCACCGCTTTCAGGGACTTCTGCATGCACGGGTCGGCCGTCGACATGTCGACATCGCCACGCACCGGCATGGAGCCCTTGGCGTTGTTGAAGGCGACCTGAACCTCCGGGCTGATCAGGAGCGCCGCAAGACGCTTCTGCGCCGCTTCGACGTCCGGATTGTCCTGCTTGAAGAAGACGATGATGTCGCCGTCGGTGCTGACCACCGGCTTGTCCTCGTTCAGGCCGATCATGCAGCCGAAATCCTTGACGCCGGTCATGCCGGCGGCTGCGAACTCGCCGCGCGCCCAGTCGCCCATGACCTGAAGTCCGGCCTTGCCGGTGATCACGAGATTGGTGGTGTCGTTCCAGTTGCGGTTGGCATAGCCGTTGTCGGTGAACTGCTTCAGGGCCCGCAACTGCGTGAAGACGCCTTTCATCTCGGGGCCGCCGGCAATTTCGGCGCTCTTCTTGGTGTACATCTCGTCGCGCTTGGCGACGCCGAGAGCCTCGGTGACCATGTCCTGGAACAGCAACTGGATCTGCCAGCCGTTTCCGTCGCCGCCGATGGCGAAGGGAATGAGGCCCGCCTCCTTGATCTTCGGCGCGGCCGCGATGAAATCGGCCAAGCTCTTCGGCTCCGGCACGCCCGCTTTCTCGAAGACCGGCTTGGAGTACCAGGCCCAGTAGTTCGAATGAATGTTGACCGGAACGCACCACCAGTGGCCGTCGACGAGGCAGGCGCTGCCGATTGCCTTCGGGCGAATGACCTCATCCCACTTGCCGGCGGTCGCGACGTCCGTGAGATCGAGCAGCTTGCCGCCCGAAATCAGTTCCTCGTACTGCCGGCCGGGATTGAACTGCGCCGCACCGGGCGGATCGCCGCCGAGCACGCGCTGCATGACGGTCGAGCGGGCGGTTTCGCCTAGCGCGATGGCGCTGTCGACCCACTTGTCGCCGTGGCCGTCATTGTCAAAGGCCTTTGCGAACTGCGAGACCGCCGCCGACTCGCCCTTCGACGTCCACCAGTGGATCACTTCCAGATCGGCCGCGGCCGCCGGACCGGCGAACTGCAGCGCGGCCGTCGCCGCCAGCGCGGCAGTCAAGAGTTTATATCGCATTTCGGTTCCTCCCAGAATCTGAAACGTTACAGATTTTCGATACGGCAATTGCGTGATGTGCGCAACCCCTCGCGCAAAAGCAGATCCGGATATTTTTCGAGCTGCGAACAAAATCCTTTCCGCCAGCACCGCTTTGTGCACCGCAGCACGCAAAGTTGCACCGCAAAACAAGGAAAGCTGGCAGAGAATTCGTCTGAAAGGCCTTCTCCGCTGAAATTCCAATGGTTTTCTGTTCGGCAGCACCGCAGACTCTAAACTGCCTGCCAGAGCCGCCCATGTGTCGCTCGTGACAATCTGTAACGTTTCAGTGTATTGAGGTTTCGCCAGGTGGAAGTCGCGCTATCGCGGCCCCGGCGATTGCCGGTCTGCCCGGCAACTGCTATGCGCCTGACGGGCGGGACGAATGGACAGGGATCAAACAGACAAGGACGACGAGGCGTCGGCGCACGAGCGCCCGACGCTGAAGACGCTTGCCTTCATGACCGGGCTTGGCGTCACCACCGTGTCGCGGGCGCTCAAGGACGCGCCCGAGATCGGTGCCGAGACCAGGCGACGCGTCCAGCTCGTCGCCAGGCAGATCGGCTACCGGCCGAACCGCGCCGGCGTGCGCCTCAGAACCGGCAAGACCAATGTCATCAGCCTCGTGCTCAACACCGAGCGCGAGATCATGAGTTTTGTCTCGGATATCATCTACGGCGTCTCGGAAGTCATCGCCGACACGCCCTACCACCTGATCGTCACGCCCTACTCGCGCTCACAGGATCCGCTGGACCCGATCCGCTATCTGGTGGAAACCGGCTCCGCGGACGGCGTCATCATTTCGCGCACGCAACCGAACGACCCCGGGCCCGCTACATGCTGGAGCGCGGCATCCCCTTCGCCACGCATGGCCGCACCGACATGGGGCTGATCCACCCCTACCACGACTTCGACAACTACGCCTTCGCGGCCGAGGCGGTGCGCCATCTGGCCGGCATTGGCCGCCGCAGGCTGGCGCTTCTGACGCCGCCCGTCGGCCTGACCTATCACGGCCACACGGTGAACGGTTTTGCCGATGCGCTGAGCGAGGTCGGCGCCAGCGAAGTGCCGTTCAATACTGTCTCGATCGACCACTCGATCGAGCAGATCAGGATGCGCACCGCGCAGCTGATGCGCCGCGACGACAGGCCGGACGGCTTCGTCAGCAGCGCCGCGGCCGCGACGCTGGCCATCGTCGCCGGCATCGAGGACGCCGGCCTGAAACTCGGTCGCGACGTCGATGTCGTGTCGAAGCAGTCGTCGGACCTGCTGCATCTGTTCCGGCCGCGAATTGCTGGTCGTCAACGAGAATTTCCGGCTGGCCGGCTCCGAACTCGCCCGCTCGGTGCTCGGCTTGATCGGCGGCGCCGCCCCCGGTTCCTTGCAGAGCATGAGCCTGCCTGGCGAGGTTGTTGCCTATCGGGGCTAGAGCGATTCATCGTTTCAGGGAAACCTAGGACCGCTCTATCCGTTTGTTTAAAAGCAATTCCGGGCGGAAAACCGTTTCACACTTTCCCTGGAATTGCTTCAGCCAGCCGCGCCGCTGCCCCAGGGGCCATGAAAAGCGCCCTGCTCGTCGATCCGCTCGAAGCCGTGCGCGCCGAAGAAATCGCGCTGCGCCTGGATCAGGTTCGAGGTGCCGCGGCCCTGGCGGTAGCTGTCGAAATAGGCGAGCGCCGAAGACAGCGCCGGCACCGGCGCGCCGGCCTCGGATGCCCGCGCAACGATGCGCCGAAGCGACGGATGCGCCTCCTGCATCATGGCGATGAAGGCCGGCGCCATCAAAAGGTTGGTGGACGCGCCGCCGGAGCCGAAAGCCTCCGCCATCGTATCGAGCATCTGCGAGCGGATGATGCAGCCGGCCCGCCAGATCTTGGCGATGGTCGGCATCGGCAGGTTCCAGTTGAACTCTTTCGAGGCGCCGCTCATCACAGCGAAACCTTGCGCATAGGCAGCGATCTTGCCGGCGAACAGCGCCAGTTCAAGGTCCTTGAGAAGCGCGGCCTTGTCGCCGGAAATTTTCGTCACGCCGCTGTTGCCATAGGCTTTTTCAGCCGCCTGCCGCTCGTCCTTGATCGACGACAGCACGCGCGCCGCCACCGCGGCCTCGATCGCGGTGGCCGGAATGCCGAGTTGCTGCGCTTCGATCACCGACCATTTGCCGGTGCCCTTCTGGCCGGCGCGGTCGAGGATGATGTCGACCACCGGCTTGCCGGTCTTGGGATCATCGGCGGCCAGCACCTTGGCGGTGATCTCGATCAGGTAAGAGTTGAGCCGGCCCTTGTTCCAGTCGGCGAAGACGGTGCCGATCTCCTTCGGCCCCATGCCGAGGCCGTCGCGCAGGATGCCGTAGATCTCGGCGATCATCTGCATGTCGGCATATTCGATGCCGTTGTGGATGGTCTTGACGAAATGGCCGGCGCCGTCGGTGCCGAGCCAGGCGGCACAGGGTTCGTCCTTGAACTTGGCGGAAATCGCGGCCAGCACCTTTTCGACGCGCTTCCAGCTCTCTTCGGTGCCGCCGACCATGATCGATGGCCCGTGCCGTGCGCCCTCCTCGCCGCCGGACACCCCCATGCCGATGAAGGTGAGGCCGGAGCCGTTGAGCTCGGAGAAGCGCCGCATCGTGTCGCGGAAATTGGCGTTGCCGGCATCGATGACGATGTCGTTGTCGGACAGCACGCCGCGCAGCGCCGCGATCTGTTCGTCGACCGGCTTGCCGGCCAGCACCATGATGATGATCGGCCGCGGCGGCCGGATCGCGGCGGCTAGCTCCTCCAGACTGTAGCAAGGCACCACCATGTCCTTCAGCGCGCCGGCACTCTCGACAAAGGCGTCGGTGCGCGCCGCGGTGCGGTTGTAAACGGCGATGCGGTGCCCATGCTCGGCGATGTTGAGCGCCAGGTTGGAGCCCATCGTGCCAAGGCCGATCAGGCCGATTTCGGCTTTTTCCATCGTTTCTTCCCTGCTTTCGGATCTTTTGTTGAGGCCGCGATTTGGGGGACGCCCCTATTCCCGTGATGAATGACGGGCCTTCGCGGCTGCGTCAACCGCCTCGCCGAATTGTGTCCGACAGACCGCTTACTCCGCTCTGATATCGATCGGCGCTTCGATCTTCACCATCTCGAAGTCCGAGACGAGGATGTCGAGCCGCGCTGTCCATCGGCCTGGGACGGGAATGACGAGATCATCGACACGCCAGCTGCCATCACCGGGCTTGGTCGCCGGTCGCTTGATCGGCTCGATGCCGGAATCGGGCTTCGACAGCACCAGCGTCACCTGCTTGGCGTCGAGCGGGCCGAAATCGCCGGTCATGATCACCATCGAGGCGATGACCGACCCGGCATGGCCGGGCGTGATGCTGAGGTCTGCCATCGCCTTCAGCGTATGGATATGGACCGACGCCGGCTGCGCGGCGGCGATCGCCAGCGCGCGCGGCGGCGGCGTGAAACGCCAGCCGGCGGCGACGGCGAAGATGGCGAGCACGATCAGCATTTCGGCGCCGATCGAGCGGACCAGCCGTCGCTGCACCTCGGTCGCGCCGGCTTCGGCGGGCGCGGTGAGCGTCCAGCGGTTGACGGTGGCGAGCGTGAACAGAAAGAGCAGCAACACCAGCTTGACCAGCAAAAGCCGGCCATAGCCGGTGTTGACCAGCGCCGCGGGCGTCTGCACCTGGATGACGGCAAGCACGATGCCGGCGGCGGCGAGCACGGCAACGACCGGCAGGATCGCGCGGGAAAATCGCCGCAGGAACGGCCCGGCCTCTCCCGATTGCCGCCGCACCGCAAGCCCGAGCGGCGCCAGCGCGCCGGCCCAGAACGCGATGCCAACGCCGTGCAGGAACACCATCGGCCGCGTCAGCCATTGCGGTTCGGCGGCACTGGCATGGCCGCTGGCGGCGAGCGCGGCACCGACGCCGGCCAGCCCGGCAAGAGCGAACGGTCTTGCGCTGATGCGCGGCCCGGCCAGCGACAGCAGGGCCAGCCCAAGCGCCATCAGGCCGATCAGCACCGTCCAGCCGAAGCTGGTGCCGAATGCCGTGCGCCAGACCACCGGCTGCGCCAGCCCGGCGAGCGGCGCGCCGAGCGCGTCCAGCCCCTGCAAGCCGAGCGAAACCGGCGCGGCGACCAGCCGCAGCGAGGAGCGCGGCGATGACGAAGCGCCGGCCGCACCGCCCGCTCTCGGCCAGCCAGGCAAGCGCGAAGGCGCCGCCGACGCCGAGGAAACAGGCCGATGTAGAGAAAAACCTTGCCGAGCCAGATCGCCGAGCGCAAATCCCAGTCGACCGGCTCGGCCGCCACTGGCGGCGTGCTCGGCGCGCCGATGGAAAACAGCACCGAACCGCCGACCGGATGGCCGTCGGTGGAAATCACCCGCCAACTCAGCACATGCGTGCCGGATTTCAGCTTCTGCGGATTGTCGATGGTGACGGTCTGGTCGCTGAGGCGAAAGGAGGTCAGCGCAACCGATGTGCCGTCGGGCCGCACAAGGGTGAGCACCAGCGGCGACACCGGCTCGCTGAAGGTCAGCGAAAATTGCCCCGGGCCTTGCGCCAACACCGCGCCGTCAGCCGGATCGGCTTTGATCAGCGCCGCATGCGCGAACGCGCGGCCCGGCAGGCCGATAGCCACGAGCAGCGCGAAGACGGCCAGAAGTCCAATGACAAGCCGGCCGGCGCGCTTGTCGGATATGCACATCGTCCTGCCGAAGAATGCCGTGCTCATGTAACCGCCATGAAGACGGCGGCGCGCTCTTTCGAACGCGCCGCCCGAACAGATCATTTTTTCGGCAACAGCTTGAGGCCGGGCGCCGGGTTTTCCAGCGCGTCCTCGTCCTGTCCGGCCGCCGGAATCTCGATCCAGCGCTCGGCAGCCCCCTCGCATTCCTGCACCACCGGGAAATACAGCGTCTCGCCGGCCGGCAGGTCCGCCGCCAGCGTGCCGCGGAAGACGAACTCGTCGTAGAACTCGTCCGGCAAGCTGCCGCCGCTCCAGTCGACTTCCTTGACGCCTGACGTCACCGCCTCGCCATAGAGCTGGTAGGATTTCTCGTACCTGCCTTTCTTGGTCTGCAGCGTCCAGCCGGGTTTCGGCATCGGCTTGACCGAAATCACCCCTTCCGGGATCTGCACCCGCACGGCGGTCGTCGCCTTGCCCTCGCAGCCATGCGGGACGCGCAGGACTGCCTTGTAGGTCGAACCGACGGGCGCTTCCTGGGTTTCGAGCGTGATGTGGGCGAAGGCAGCACTTGTCCCGATGAAAAACGCCCCGGCGGACAAAAGATATTTGTTCATGATGGTCCCTCTGATTCTCAAAATTTGCGGAAACTGGTCGGCTCAATCGGCGTGATCGTCCATTCCACCCGTTTCGCCCATGCCTTCGACGGCGAACTCGACGGTGACGCTGCCGGCCTTCTCGAAGGTCAGCGTGGCGGAGAACTTCTCGCCTTGCTTGGGCTGGCGCTTCAGGCCCATGAACATCAGGTGATAGGCGCCGGGCTTCAGCGCGACCTTGCCGCCGGCAGGGATTTCGAGGCCGCCGCTAACCGGCCGCATGGTCATGACGCCGTCCTTGACGCCCATCTCATGCAGTTCGGCCTTGTCCGACACATCGGAAACAATCGACAGCAGCCGGTCCGGCGCGCTGCCTTTGTTGGTGACGGTGAAATAGCCGCCGGCCACCTTGGCGCCGGCCGGCGTTGGCGCGCGACCAGGGATGTTCGATCTCGAGATCACCGACCTTGAATTCATGCGCGAAGGCCGACTGGGCGCCGACGAACAGCAAGGCGAGAGCGAAGACAAGCGATACCGAGACGTTGCTCGGGCAGGAGGGTGTTTCGATGGCCGGGCGCGCGCGCATGCGCGGCGGCACGGAAAAACTGGGACATGATAGCTCCATGGATACGATATCGCGCCGTTGGCCGGTCGCGAACAGTTCAGCGTTGGATGAGTGCGCCCGCGAAAGGTTCCGCGAGGCCGCGCTGGCTCAGGCCGCCGGTGGCGCACGCGGATTCGATGGAGAACGATCACGGGCGAAATCGAGATGCCTGAAGGCCGGCAGCACGAAGGCGACGGCCTCGAAGGAAAGGCTGCGTGGCCAATGCGCCGGCATCGGGCGGCGGCGCATGAGGCCGCGGAAGCCATGCTGCAGCCGAGCATGCAGCAGGCCGGCATATGCTGCTGGTGCGGATCGCCGCCGGAAGCTGGGCAGCGCCTTCATGGGTACAGATGACGTTGCCGAAGGCGTCGAGCTGCGCAGCATCCTGCGCCGTGGCGAAAGCGAACGCGCCTAGCGTCGACTGGAGCAGCAGCAGATAGGCCGCGACAAGCGCGGCCGGCATGCTCCATCGTCTCCGCCGGATGTTCAAGGACCTGCCTCTTCGATCAGCAACGGCAGATACCTAGCACGCGGCCGACCGGGCGAAAATCGTCAAATCATTGCTGCGGCAACGCGGCGCGAAAATCAGGCACGTTGCGGCTGCCGGCTCTCGGGGATGGAGGTCAAGAGCGTGTGGCGCGCCGACTTCAGATGCTTGCGGCAGGCGGCATCGACCTTGCCGAGATCGCGCGATTTGAGCGCCGCGATATAGGCGAGATGTTCGCCGACCGCGACTTCGTTGCGCTCGCGCTCCTGCGCCTTGTTCCACTGGTAGTGGTAGTGGAAGATCATGGCGATGACGTCGTAGAAATCGACGATGAAGCGGTTGTGCGAGGCGCGGTGGATCAGCCGGTGGAAGCGCTCGTCCAGCTCGGAGAATTCGTTGAAGCGGGTGGCGATCTCGCGCGCCAGCAGACGGTGCTCGTCCTCCAGCCGGTCGAGATCGGCCCAGACCGGGCTGTCTTCCGGCAAGGCGGCAAACGCTGCCGCCGAGCGCAGTTCGAACATCTCGCGGATTTCGGTCAGTTCGAGCGCGAAGGCGCGCGTAAAACCCTTCAGCACCCAGTGGCTGTTGCGGCCGCTTCTCGATCAGGCCGAAGCGGGAGAAGCGGATCAGGAACTCGCGCACGCTGGTGGTGCCGACGCCGATCTCGCGCGCCAGCTCGAGCTCGTTGATCTGCATGCCGGCTTCGGCGCCGCCGGCAAGCAGCCGCCGCATGAAGCAGCGCTCGATGATCTCGGCCAGCGTGTCGGTTTCTTCCTCGGGGAAGAAATCGTCCGGCCGCGGCGCGCGCAGCACCGTCTTGCTGCGCTTGTTCCAGGCGATCAGCCCGGTCTCTTCCATGCGCGCCAGGATGGTGCGCACCGTCGTGCGGCTGACGCCGAGCAGCGTGCCGAGCTCCGGCTCCGACGGCAGGCTCTGCGTTTCATCGAGCAGCCGCAGACAGCGGTTGTAGGCGTCCTTGTAGACGTTGTTGCTCTTCGACATCCCCTGCCCCGTTGCGCGCCGGCGCTTGCTGTGGCCGGCTTGAAGCGCGATATGACAGATGTTCCTAGCGCATGACCCTGGCAAAGCGGAATCGCTTTCCGTGTCAGGCGCGGCTCCCTATTGCTCCATGCGTCCACCAGGATCGCACGGTCTCTCGAAAAAACAATTGACGCAAAAATGTTTTTTCACGATAAAAGACATTATCTGCTAACAGGCTGCATGTCAATCCGCCAGCGCATCCCAGGAACCGCCCAGGAAACTGCCCGTGAACGCCTCAAACAGCATTCTTCTGTCCCCGGCCGACAATGTCGCGGTCGCCAACGGCCGCATCGAGATCGGCACGGTGCTGCCGGGCGGCGCCGTCGCCGCGGCGCTGATCGAGCCCGGCCACAAGGTGGCGATCAAGCCGATCGCCGCCGGCGAGGCGGTGGTGAAGTATGCCCAGGCGATCGGCCGCGCCACGCAGGACATCGCGCCCGGCGACCATGTCCATTCGCACAATCTGGTTTTCGAGTCCGGCCGCCTGCCGGTGGTGCCGCCGAGCGAGGCC
This sequence comes from uncultured Alphaproteobacteria bacterium, assembly GCA_963788955.1. Taxonomy (GTDB): domain Bacteria; phylum Pseudomonadota; class Alphaproteobacteria; order Rhizobiales; family Rhizobiaceae; genus Mesorhizobium. The sequence goes on from CAWBIN010000023.1 coordinate 264,632, forward strand.
GAGCACGCGACCGAGGCCGACCGCGCCCGCACCTTCATGGGCTACCGCCGCGCCGACGGCCGCGCCGGCACGCGCAACTTCATCGGCATCATCGCCAGCGTCAATTGCTCGGCCACCGTCTGCCACGCCATCGCCGACGAGGCCAACCGCGACGCTGCTGCCGAAATATCCGGGCATCGACGGCTTCGTGCCGATCGTCCACGGCCAGGGCTGCGGCATGAGCGCGCACCGGCGACGGCATGATGGTGCTGCACCGCACGCTCGCCGGCTATACCCGCCATCCGAATTTCGGCGGCGTGCTGATGGTCGGCCTCGGCTGCGAGGTCAACCAGCTCACCCTTTACGGCCAGAAGGGCGTCGGCCGCCGGCAAACGCCATTTCAACATCCAGGATGCCGGCGGCTCGCGCAAATCGGTCGAGAAGGCGATGGGCGTGCTGGCCGAGATCGCCGAGGAAGTCGGCACAGCTGAAGCGTGAGCCGATCCCGGTCAGCGAGATCGTCGTCGGCCTGCAATGCGGCGGCTCCGACGGCATGTCCGGCATCACCGCCAATCCGGCGCTGGGCGCCGCCGTCGATATCCTGGCCGGCGTCGGCGGCATCGGCATCCTGTCGGAGACGACGGAGATCTACGGCGCCGAGCATCTGCTGCGCCTAGTCGCGCGGCGACGCCGGAGATCGCCAAGAAGCTCGACGGTTATGATCAAATGGTGGGAGGACCACGTCGCCAAGCATGGCGCCTCGATCGACAACAATCCTTCGCCCGGCAACAAGCGCGGCGGCCTGACCACCATTCTGGAAAAGTCGCTGGGCGCCGTCGCCAAGGGCGGCCAGACGCCGCTCAACGGCGTCTTCGGCTATGCCGAGAAGGTCACCGGACACGGCCTGGTGTTCATGGACACGCCCGGCTACGACCCGGTCTCGGCCACCGGCCAGGTGGCGGGCGGCGCCAACGTCATCGTCTTCACCACCGGCCGCGGCTCCTGCTTCGGCTGCCGGCCGACGCCGTCGATCAAGGTCGCCAGCAACTCGGCGCATGTATCACCCGATGGAAGAGGACATGGACGTCAATTGCGGCGTCATCGCCTCCGGCGAGAAGACCATCGCCGGCATGGGCCGCGAGATCTTCGAACTGATCGTCGAGACGGCTTCGGGCCGCAAGACCAAGAGCGAGGCGTTCGGCTACGGCGACAACGAGTTCGTGCCCTGGCACCTCGGCGCGACGCTCTAGACCAGCACGACCAACAGACATGTCGAACCGGCCAGCAGCCGGAAGGGGAGGCTTTGAATGAGACAAGCGCCGCATCGGCACGACTGCGCTCGACGGTCACCGAGATAAGCTTCGGCGGCGCGGCGATCGGCGGCCTCTACCGGGCCTGCCCGCGCGAGGCGGCGATGGAAACGCTGCAGACCGCCTGGGACGCCGGCCTGCGCTATTTCGATACCGCGCCCTTCTATGGCTTCGGCCTGTCGGAACGGCGCTTCGGCGATTTCCTGCGCTACAAGCCGCGCGACTCCTATGTGCTGTCGACCAAGGTCGGCCGGCTGTTCCGCCCCGTGCCGGAGGACCAGGTGCCCGATCACTCCTATGTCGATCCGCTGCCCTTCGCGCTCGACTACGACTATTCCTATGACGGCATCATGCGCTCGGTCGAATTCACCTATGCCCGGCTCGGCCTGAACCGGATCGACATCCTGTTTGTCCACGACATCGGCACCTACACGCATGGCGTCGAGAAGACGAAGCTGCATTTCCGCCAGCTGATGGATGGCGGCCTGAAGGCGCTGGAGGAGCTGAAGACGTCCGGCGCGATTTCCGCCTACGGGCTCGGCGTCAACGAAGTGCAGATCTGCCTCGACGTGCTGCGACCGAGCGCCGCTCGACTGCATCCTGCTCGCCGGCCGCTACTCGCTGCTCGACCGCACGCGCCGAAGCCGAACTGCTGCCGCTCTGCCGGCAGCGGCAGACCTCGCTGGTCATCGGCGGCGTCTTCAACTCGGGCATTCTGGCGACCGGCCCGGTGCAGGGCGCGCATTTCGACTATATGCCGGCCGACGCAGGACGTTCTCGAACGCGTCGGTGCGATGGAGAAGATCGCCGCCGAGGGCGGCTATCCGCTGGCGGCGGCGGCCTTGCAGTTTCCGCTGCACGAACCGGTCGTCGCCTCCGTGCTGACCGGAACGGCCAAGCCGGCCAATCTGACGCGCAATCTGGAACTGCTCGACAGTCCTGTGCCGCCAGCAGAATTCGCCAGATACGATCCCTACACGGTGGTGCAGGAGCTCAGGCTGATGCAACGAGCCTATTGTCCGGCCAGGTGGTCGGCATGAACAAAGGCTTCACGATCGCGAGAGAATGAATATTCCATATTGACATAACTATGGAATTAATATTCCATCTCGATCAGGGAGGACCGGAGGCATCCGAACGTGGCAAAGAGGATCGGCGGAGGGAGGCTTGCCTCCTGTCGAGGCCACGCGGAGACGATACGAAACACCGCTTGCGTCGGCCGGATCGATGCACTATCAAAAAGCGGCAAATGTTTTTTATTGATAAAGTTCTGTTTGGGCCGCGCCTATCCGAATGGAGCTTCCGTAACCTTCACCGGGCGATCTAGGGAGGAACCCTCATGAAATTCGTGACCAGCATTCTCAACCGCCGCTCACTTGTGGCACTCGCGGCCGCCTCGATGCTTGCAGGTGCGTTGCACTCGGCACCGGCTTCGGCGGCGGACGTGACCATCCCGATCATCGTCAAGGACACCACCTCCTTCTACTGGCAGATCGTGCTGGCCGGCGCCCGCAAGGCCGGCAAGGACCTCGGCGTCAACGTGCCGGAACTCGGCGCCCAGGCCGAAACCGACATCAACGGCCAGATCTCGATCCTCGAGAACGCCGTCGCCGGCAACCCGGCCGCCGTCGTCATCTCGCCGACCGAAGTTCAAGGCGCTCGGCAAGCCGATCGACGAAGCCGCCAAGTCCAAGGTCAAGGTCATCGGCATCGACTCCGGCGCCGACTCCAAGGCCTTCACCTCGTTCCTGACCACCGACAACGTCCAGGGCGGCCGCGTCGCCGCTGACGGTCTCGCCGCCGCCATCAGCGAGGCCAATGGCGGCAAGGTCGAGGGCGAGGTTGCGCTCATCACCGCGCTTCCCGGCGCCGGCTCGCTCGACCAGCGCGCACAGGGCTTCAAGGAACAGCTCAAGGCGCAAGTATCCCGGCCTCGAAGCTGGTCGCCGACAAATATGCCGACGGCCAGGCCACGACCGGCCTCAACATCGACGACCGACCTGATCACCGCCAACCCGGACCTGCAGCGGCATCTTCGCCTCCAACCTGATCATGGCGCAGGGCGTCGGCCAGGCGATCGCCGAGAACAACCTCGGCGACAAGGTCAAGGCCTGATCGGCTTCGACAGCGACGAGAAGCTGGTCAAGTTCCTCAATGACGGCGTCATTGCCGGCCTCGTCGTCCAGGACCCGTACCGGATGGGCTATGACGGCATCAAGACCGCGCTCGCCGCCTCCAAGGGCGAGAAGGTCGAAGCCAATGTCGACACCGGCGCCAACCTGGTCACCAAGGCCAACATGAACGAGCCGAAGATCGACGCGCTGCTCAACCCGAAGCTCGACTAAGCATCGCCACAGGCGCATCGTCTCCGGGGCCCGTGCCCCGGAGACACCCGCATCCGCGACACGCACCGGGATTCGGCAGCCGTCGAGTCTACGTGCCCAGATCGCAGGACCAATCTGGGAGGATTGTCATGACGTCCACGGCGCAGGAACTGCACCCGGCCCCGACTCTGGAGCCCGGCAGGACGATCCTCGAACTCAAGGGGCTGGAGAAGCGATATCCCGGCACGCCACGCGCTGAAGCCGGTCGACCTCGCCTTCAAGTCCGGCGAGATCCACGCCATCGTCGGCGAGAACGGCGCCGGCAAATCCACACTGATCAAGCTTCTGACCGGCGTCATGCCGCGCACCTCCGGCGACGTCTTCTGGGGGGGCAAGCCGGTCAGCGCTGGCGACCCCGCACGAGGCGATGGCGCTCGGCATCAACGCCGTGCACCAGGAGGTCGTGCTCTGCCGCCACCTGACCGTCGCCGCCAACATGTTCCTCGGCGAGGAGAACTCGCGCTATCGGCCTCCTGCAGCAAGCGCGCCATGGTCAAGGATGGCGCAGACAGATCCTCGACGATCTCGGCTTCGACCTGCCGGCGCATGTCGCTGCTCGGCGACCTCACCATCGGCCAGCAGCAGCTTGATCGCCACCGCCCGCGCCGCGATGCGCGGCACGCAATTCCTGATCTTCGACGAGCCGACCGCCTATCTCACCCGCAAGGAAGCCGACCAGCTGTTCACGCTGATCCGCCGGCTGCAGGGCGAAGGCGTCACCATCGTCTACATCAGCCATCGCATGGAAGAGGTGTTCGAGCTCGCCGACCGCGTCTCGGTGCTGCGCGACGGCACGCTGGTCGGCACCCGGAACATCGCCGAGACCAACGACGCCGAGCTGATCGCGATGATGATCAACCGCTCGATCGAGCAGGTCTACCACAAGGAAGCACTTCACGCCCGGCGCGACGATCGTCGAAGCGCAGGAACCTGTCCGGCAAGGGCTTCGAGAACGTGTCGCTGACGGTGCGCGCCGGCGAGATCGTCGGCCTCTACGGCCTGATCGGCGCCGGCCGCAGCGAGTTCGTCACCACGCTCTACGGCCGCCAGCCGCAAATCGGCCGGCGAGATCCTCTGGGAAGGCAAGCCGGTCGATCAATCCGAACGAGCGCGACGCGATCAGAGCTCGGCATCGCGCTGGCGCCGGAAAGCCGCCGCGACCAGGGCCTGTGCCTCAATCTGCCGGTCGGCCTCAACCTCAACCTGCCGATCTACAAGCGCATCTGCCAGCGGCATGCTGATCTCCGGCGCCAAGGAGAAGGCCGAGGCCGACCGGCAGATCGCCGACCTGAGGATCAAGACGCCGACGCGCGAGCGCGCTCGCCTCCAGCCTGTCCGGCGGCAACCAGCAGAAGATCGTCATCGGCAAATGGCTGAGCCACGGCGCCAAGCTGTTCATCTTCGACGAGCCGACGGTCGGCGTCGATGTCGGCACCAAGGCCGAGATCTACCGCCTGTTCGGCGCGCTGCTGTCGCAAGGGCGCCGGCATCATCCTGATCTCGTCCTACCTGCCGGAGGTCTACGAGCTGGCCGACACGCTGCACGTGTTCCGGCGCGGCAAGCTGGTGGCCAGCCACGGGTTCCGCAGCGCCGATCACGAGGAAATTCTCACGCAGGCGATCGGCGTCTGAGACAACAAGAAGAAGACTGGGAGGACAGACATGAGCACCGAGGCCGATTGCCGCCGAACAGACCGAAGCGCAACTACAACATCCTGTTCGGGCTGACGCTGCTGGCGCTGCTGGTTCTGCTGTGGGTCATCCTGTCGGCTGGCGACGCAACAGCTTCTGCACTCGGCCAACAACATCACCAACCTGCTGCGCCAGGGCTCGATGATCGCGATCCTGGCGGTCGGCCAGACCTTCGTCATCATCACCGGCGGCATCGACCTTTCGGTCGGCGCGGTCGTCGGCTTCGCCACCGTCATCGTCGCCATGCTGATCAACGCCGGCGTGCCGGTCTGGCTCGCCATCCTGCATCACGCTGCTGGTCGGCGTCGCCATCGGCCTGTTCCACGGCTTCGGCATCGTCAAGATGGGCCTGCCGCCCTTCATCATCACGCTGGCGACGCTGACCTCGCTGCGCGGCATCGGCCTGCTGATGACCAACGGCATCGACGATCTCGATCACCAACGACGCCTTCACCGGAGTTCTCGCGCAGCTCGACTTCCTCGGCGTCCCCAACCTGTTCTGGATGGTGATCCTGGTCGGCGATCCCCGCCTACATCTTCCTGCATCACAGCCGCTGGGGCCGCTATCTCTTCTCGGTCGGCTCCAACGCCGAGGCCTCGCGCCTGTCCGGCGTCAACGTCCAGCGCACGATCTACCTGGCCTACATCCTGTCCGGCCTGTGCGCCGCCTTCGTCGGCGTGCTGCTCGCCTCGCGCATCGGCATCGGCAACGCGACCCAGGCCGAGGGCTGGGAACTGCAGGCGATCGCCTCCTCGGTGATCGGCGGCACCACGCCTGTTCGGCGCCGTCGGCTCCGTGCACGGGCCGCTGCTCGGCGCCTTCATCCTCGCCACCATCAACAACGGCGCCAATCTCTGAACGTCAACTCGTTCTGGCAGCGCATCATCACCGGCGTGCTGATCATCGTCATCGTCTATTTCGACGGCCTGCGCCGCCGCGGCAAGTAAATTCCTCCCAGGAGCCGCCGGCCCCGCGAAAGCGATGGCCGGCGGTATCGTGAATTGGATTGAAGCATGAAAGCAGTCGTCTGCCGCTCGCCCGGCGATCTTGTCCTGGAGGACCGCCCGGCGCCCGGCGCGCCGCCGCCGGCTGGGCGCTGGTAGCGGTCAGCCATGTCGGCATCTGCGGCACCGACTACCACATCTTCGAAGGCAAGCACCCGTTCCTCGCCTATCCGCGCATCATGGGCCACGAGGTCTCCGGCACGGTCGTCGAAAGGGCGACGGCGTCACGCTCGCCGTCGGCGAAGCCGTCATCATCAATCCCTATCTCTCCTGCGGCAAATGCATCGCCTGCCGGCACGGACAAGCCGAATTGCTGCGTCAAGATCGAGGTGCTCGGTGTCCATCGCGACGGCGCCATGTGCGAGCAGATCCTGGTGCCGGCGCAAAATCTTTATCCGGCAAACGGCCTGTCGCTGGCCGATGCCGCCGCCGTCGAATTCCTGGCTATCGGCGCGCATGCCGTGCGCCGCGCGCGCGCTGATCCAGGCGCCCGCACGCTGGTCATCGGCGCCGGGCCGATCGGGCTCGGCACGGCGCTGTTTGCCCGCATCGCCGGGCTCGATGTGACGCTGCTCGATATGAGCAGCGAGCGGCTGGGCTTCGCCGAGAGCGAGCTCGGCTTCGCGACGCTCGACGGCTCGCCGCGCGACGGCGGCCGATCTGGTGCGCGGCGCGACCGGCGGCGAAGGTTTCGACGTGGTCTTCGACGCCACCGGCAACACGCAGTCGGTGCAGTCGGCCTTCGCCCATGTCGCGCATGGCGGAACGCCTGGTCCTGGTCAGCGTCGTCAAGGACGACATCGTCTTTTCCGATCCGGAATTCCACAAGCGCGAGATGACGCTGGTCGGCAGCCGCAACGCGCTTGGAGCCGATTTCGACCATGTCGCCGCCTCGATCCGCAACGGCGCGGTGCCGCTGGCAAAACTCGTCACCCATCGCACGACGCTTGCCGATACCCCTCTTGACCTCGCTCGCTGGGCGCATGAGAAATCCGGGCTGATCAAGGCCGTGATCGAGGTCGGATGAGCAGATGCGGATAGATGCGCACCAGCATTACTGGCAGATCGCCCGCGGCGACTATTTCTGGATGGGGCCGCATGTCGCGCCGATCGTGCGCGATGTCTTTCCGGCCGATCTGAAGCCGCATCTCAGCGCCGCCGGCATCGAACGCACCGTCGTGGTGCAGGCGGCAGCGACAGTCGCCGAGACCGAATTCATGCTCGACCTTGCCGAGGCCGAGCCGAGCATCGCCGCGGTGGTCGGCTGGGTCGATCTCGGCGCCGACAACGTCGAGGCGACGTTGCGCCGGCTGGCGAAGCGCCCGAAATTCCGCGGCATCCGGCCGATGCTGCAGGACATCGAGGACACGTTCGACATTTTGAAGCCGAAGCACCTCGCGGCGCTCAGGCTCCTGCCCGAACTGAACCTGCGCTTCGACGCGCTGGCGCAGCCGCGTCATTTGCCGGTCGTCGCAGCACTCGCCGACCATATCCCGGAGCTTGCCATCGTCGTCGATCACGCCGCCAAGCCGTTCATCGCCAAGGGCATCATTGAGCCCTGGGCAAGCGACATGGTCGCGCTCGCCAAGAGACCGTCGGTCCTGTGCAAGTTTTCCGGTCTGGTCACCGAAGCCGGCCCTAGCTGGTCGGTCGCCGGCCTAAAACCCTATGCCGACCACCTTCTCGTCTGCTTCGGCCCGGAGCGGCTGATGTTCGGCAGCGACTGGCCGGTTTGCGAACTGGCCGCCACTTACGAGAACTGGCTGGCTGCCGCGAAGGAGCTTCTGGCTGGCCTGGCGCTGGCCGAGCAGGATGCCGTCTTCGGCGGCAATGCCGCGCGTTTCTATGGCATTGCCTGATCATTAGCCGACAATCTGAGCTCCACCCGCTCCGCCGGAAACCGCGACTCGGAAAACTGGATCGGCTGACCGTCGAGCGTCACATTGACCGCAATCGTCACCAGCACGATGGCGCCGGGCTGCAGGTCGAGATCGGCCAGATCGGTGGCATCGGCATGGCGAGCCGACAGCACCGTCGATTGCCTGAGATAATCGTTGATCCCGAAACGCTTGAGCGAAGCGGTGACCGATCCGGTTTCCGCCATGGCAGCGTCGATACCGGCGAAGCGCTTGGCATCGAACCAGGCCGGCAGCGCGCGACACCGGCTGCCCGTCGGCTTCGCCGCGCGTCTCCAGCCGGATCACCTCGGTGGATCCTGTGGCAAGATCCAGGCCCTCGGCGACGCGACGGCTGGCCGGCTCGACCGACGATGCGAGCAGGACGATATGCCGTTCGGACGTCTGCCCTTGCAGGCCGGTCGAAAAGCGCGTGCGGGCGCCGATCGGGTAGGACAGCCGCTTGCGTGACAGCACGAAGGTGCCGCGCCCTTGCTCGGCCCGCAGCACCCCGTCCTGCACCAGGGCGGCGATGGCGCTGCGCACCGTATGGCGGTTGACGCCATAGCGCTCGGCCAGCGCCATTTCCGGCGGCAGCGCGGCATTCTCGGCGAAATCGCCGGCGGCGATCGCATGCAGGATCTGGTCGGCGATCTGCCGCCACAGCGAGACGCCACTGCGCCGCTCGATGCTGGCCGCTTGCTGCCCAATCATGTCCACCCCAATCTTTCGTCGCCCCGATCTTCGCGCCATGTCATCCACCCGTCATGGACACGCGTTAGATAATAGGTATAATTTGTATAGTTGTCTATATCAATAGACAAATTTTAGCACACTGCAAGGAGTGCTGCCATGCGAGGACAGGAAGCCCGCGACCAGGCCGAGCGCAAGGCGATCATGGCGACGCTGGCGCAGTCGCCGCGGCGACGACATCGCCCGGCTCTGGAACGAAGCCGGCCTGCCTTCGGAAGCCGAACTGCTGCGCGGCCCGGAAACCGGCCTGGTCACCGTGCGCGGCCGCATCGGCGGCGGCGGCGCGCCCTTCAATGTCGGCGAGGCGACGGTCACCCGCGCCACCGTCCGGCTGCCGTCCGGACAGGTCGGCCATTGCTACACGCTCGGCCGCGACAAGCAGAAGGCGAAGCTGGCGGCGATCGCCGACGCGCTCTGGCAGGACCCCGCCCATCGCGAGGCGGTCGAGACCAGGCTGGTCGCGCCGCTGCGAGCGGCCCTGGCCGAGGCGCGCGAAAAGCGCCGCGCCGAGACGGCGGCAACGAAAGTGGATTTCTTCACCATGGTGCGCGGAGAAGACTGATGGAGATCGCAGCTCAATCGATCGAGGGCGGTTTCGCCGATCCGGTGTTCAACGCCCAGACCGTGTTCCGCGCCGTCATGGACGCCATGGCACGGCCGGGCAGCGTGCAGCCCTGCCGGCCTTCGCCCGCCCGCCGGCGCCGCTCTCGGCAACCGCTGGCGCCATCGCGCTTTCGCTCTGCGACAACGACACGCCGCTCTGGCTCGACCCCGCCTTGCAGGCGTCGCGCCGCGGTCAAATCCTGGCTCGGCTTCCACACCGGCGCGCCCTTGGCCAACACGCCGGCCGATGCGCATTTCGCGCTTGATCGCCAACCCGGCGGAGATGATGGCGCTCGACGGCTTTTCGCAAGGCACGCAGGACTATCCCGACCGCTCGACGACGCTGATCCTGCAGGTCAGCGATCTCGTCTCCGGCGCGCCGCTGTTGCTCGAAGGCCCCGGCATCGAAACCAGCGCGACCATCGCGCCGGCGCAGATGCCGCGTCATTTCGTCGAACAGTGGAAGCAGAACAGCCAGCGCTTTCCGCGCGGCGTCGACATCATCCTGGCCGCCGCCCGACGGCATCGCCTGCCTGCCGCGCACGACGCGCATCAAGACGATGGAGGCGTAAGATGTATGTCGCGGTAAAAGGCGGCGAAGCCGCAATTGCCAACGCCCACAGCCTGCTCGCCGACCGCCGGCGCGGCGACCGTTCGGTGCCGGCACTGCGCCTCGACCAGATCGTCGAGCAGCTGGCGCTCGGCGTCGACCGGGTGATGAGCGAAGGCTCGCTCTACGACCGCGAACTGGCGGCGCTCGCCATCGTCCAGGCGCGCGGCGACATGATCGAGGCGATCTTCCTGGTGCGCGCCTACCGCACCACGCTGCCGCGCTTCGGCTACACCAAGCCGATCGACACCGGCGCGATGCTGGTCGAGCGGCGCGTGTCGGCGACCTACAAGGATCTGCCCGGCGGCCAGCTGCTCGGCCCGACCTTCGACTACACCCACCGGCTGCTCGACCCCGAGCTTGCCGCCGGCGCCGATGTCGCCGAACCGCTGCAGCGCGCAGGCGAGGCGGAGGCCATGCCGCGCGTTTCGGCGATCCTCGCCCGCGAAGGCCTGATCGAGCCGGATGGCGACATGCCGCAGGACCATGTTCCCGGCGACATCACCCGCGAGCCGCTGGAATTCCCGATGGCGCGCGACATCCGCCTGCAGGCGCTGTCACGCGGCGACGAGGGCTTTCTGCTGGCGCTCGGCTATTCCACCCAGCGCGGCTATGCCCGCAACCATCCCTTCGTCGGCGAGGTCCGCATCGGCGAGGTCGAGCTGGAACTCGACGTGCCGGAACTGCCCTTCGCCGTGCCGCTCGGCAACGTCCGCGTCACCGAATGCCAGATGGTCAACCAGTTCAAGGGTTCGGCCAAGGCGCCGCCGCAATTCACCCGCGGCTACGGCCTCGTCTTCGGCCAGAGCGAGCGCAAGGCGATGGCGATGGCGCTGTGCGACCGCGCTCTGCGTGCCAGCGAACTCGGCGAGGATGTCGTCGCCGCCGCGCAGGACGAGGAGTTCGTCATCTCGCACTCCGACAATGTCCAGGCGACCGGCTTCGTCGAGCATCTGAAGCTGCCGCACTATGTCGACTTCCAGGCCGAGCTCGATCTCGTGCGCCGCATGCGCGCCGAATACGAGCGCGCGAAAATCCTGCAAGGTGGAAGAGAAGCGGAGGCGGCGGAATGACGCCTAGTCGCCCCCGCCATTGCCGCCATCCCCGTTGCCGCCATCATGGGAATGGCTGCTATGCCCGCCGACGTAGCTGCCGTTCCGCCTGTGACATGCGCGCCATCTCTGGAGCAGGCAGAAACAAGCGCCGAAGAACAAAACCGACCACGCAGACGAACGCCAGAAGCAGAATTGCAATCTGTATCCAACCGGTCTGGGCCATCCGACTTCGCCTTTATTTCCGTTTTCGGGCGTCAATTCAATAGCAGGGAGTGGATGTGATCGCCATGACCGACATCGCCACCTACAACTTCGCCTATCTCGACGAGCAGACCAAGCGGATGATCCGCCGCGCGATCCTCAAGGGCATCGCCATTCCCGGCTATCAGGTGCCGTTCGCCTCGCGCGAAATGCCGATGCCCTATGGCTGGGGCACCGGCGGCGTGCAGGTCACCGCCTCGATCATCGGCCCCGATGACGTGCTGAAGGTCATCGACCAGGGCGCCGACGACACCACCAACGCGGTCTCGATCCGCGCCTTCTTCAAGAAGGTCGCCAATGTCGCCGTCACCACCGAGACGGCCAAGGCCACGATCATCCAGACCCGCCACCGCATCCCCGAGCATCCGCTGACAGCGCCGGCCAGGTGCTGGTCTATCAGGTGCCGATCCCCGAGCCGCTGCGCTTCCTCGAGCCGCGCGAGACCGAAACGCGCAAAATGCATGCGCTGGAGGAATACGGCCTCATGCATGTGAAGCTCTACGAGGACATCGCCAAGCACGGCCGCATCGCCACCACCTATGCCTATCCGGTCAAGGTCGAGGGCCGCTATGTGATGGACCCGTCGCCGACGCCGAAATTCGACAATCCGAAGATGCACCGTTCGCCGGCTTTGCAATTGTTCGGCGCCGGCCGCGAAAAGCGCATCTACGCCGTGCCGCCCTTCACCGACGTGGTCAGCCTCGACTTCGAGGACCATCCGTTCGAGGTGCAGACCTTCGACCAGCCCTGCGCGCTGTGCGCGGCCGAGAACGTCTATCTCGACGAGGTCATCCTCGACGACCATGGCGGCCACATGTTCGTCTGCTCCGACACCGACCATTGCGAGAAGCGGCGCGCCGACGGCCATCGCGGCCACCTTGCCCCGGAAACCGATCTTGCCTCAGAAAAAATGGAGCCGGCGCAATGACCGACGAACCGCTGCTGCGCGTCTCGGCACTGTCCAAATTCTACGGCTCGCGCGTCGGCTGCGAGAACGTCACGCTTCGACCTCTGGCCGGGCGAAGTTCTGGCCGTCGTCGGCGAATCCGGCTCCGGCAAGACGACGCTGCTCAACTGCCTGTCGACGCGGCTGCTGCCCACTTCCGGCACCGCCAGCTACCGCATGCGCGACGGCCAGTTCCGCGAGCTCTACCGCATGAGCGAGGCCGAGCGCCGCTTCCTGATGCGCACCGACTGGGGTTTTGTCCATCAGAACCCGGCCGATGGCCTGCGCATGACGGTGTCGGCCGGCGCCAATGTCGGCGAGCGGCTGATGGCGGTCGGCGACCGCCACTACGGCAAGATCCGCGCCACGGCCGTCGACTGGCTGTCGCGCGTCGAGATCGACGAGGACCGCATCGACGACGAGCCGCGCGCCTTTTCCGGCGGCATGCGCCAGCGCCTGCAGATCGCCCGCAACCTCGTCACCGGCCCGCGGCTGGTGTTCATGGACGAGCCGACCGGCGGCCTCGACGTCTCGGTGCAGGCGCGCCTGCTCGACCTGTTGCGCGGCCTCGTCACCGATCTCGGCCTGGCGGCGATCGTCGTCACCCACGACCTCGCCGTGGCGCGGCTTCTGTCGCAGCGGATGATGGTGATGAAGGACGGCCGCGTCGTCGAAAGCGGCCTCACCGACCGCGTGCTCGACGATCCGCGCGCGCCCTACACGCAATTGCTCGTTTCCTCGATACTGCAGGTGTGATCATGCCCACGCCGCTCGTTGTTTCCGACGTCGCCAAAAGCTTCACCATGCATCTGCGCGACGGCATCAAACTGCCGGTCGTCGCCGGCGTCTCGTTCTCGATCAGGGCCGGCGAATGCGCCGTGCTCGGCGGCCCCTCCGGCGCCGGCAAGAGCTCGATCCTGAAGATGCTCTACGGCAACTACGCCGTCGACGAAGGCCAGATCATCGTCCAGCACGAGGACGGCCTGATCGATCTCGCCACCGCCAGCCCGCGCACCGTGCTTGCCGTGCGCCGCCAGACGATCGGCTATGTCAGCCAGTTCCTGCGCACCGTGCCGCGCGTCTCGGCGCTCGATGTCGTCGCCGAACCGCTGGTCGAGCGCGGCGAGGAGCGCGAGAGCCGCGCGCGACAAGGCGCGCGCCCTGCTGGCGCAGCTCAACCTGCCGGAAAAACTCTGGGCGCTGCCGCCGGCGACCTTCTCCGGCGGCGAGCAGCAGCGCGTCAACATCGCGCGCGGCTTCATCACCGAGCATCCGGTCCTGCTGCTCGACGAGCCGACCGCCTCGCTCGACGCCAAGAACCGCGACGTGGTGATCGCGCTGATCGCGGCCAAGAAGGCGGCGGGCGTCGCCTTGCTCGGCATCTTCCACGACCACGACGTGCGCGAGGCGGTCGCCGACCGCATCATCGACGTCACCTACTTTCGCCGCCGGGAAACATCGCCGCATGAGCAGGAAACTGTCGGAAGCGCCGCTCGTCCACGAGACGGCGCAGGTCGAGAACTCGACGCTCGGCCGCTGGACCGAGATCGCCGACCGCAGCCGGGTTTCGGAGAGCATCCTCGGCGACTATTCCTACATGATGCAGGACTGCGCCGTCTGGTGCGCGACGATCGGCAAGTTCTCCAACATCGCAGCAAGCGTGCGCATCAACGCCACCAACCACCCGACCTGGCGGCCGACGCTGCACCACTTCACCTACCGCGCTTCCGACTATTGGGACGACGCCGAGCACGAGAGCGAATTCTTCGCCCAGCGCCGCGCCAAGCGCGTCACCATCGGCCACGACACCTGGCTCGGCCATGGCTCGACCATCCTGCCCGGCGTCACCGTCGGCGACGGCGCTGCGGTCGGCGCCGGCGCGGTGGTGTCGAAGGACGTCGCGCCCTACACCATCGTCGGCGGCGTGCCGGCAAAGCCGATCCGCGAGCGTTTCGACCGCCGCACCGCCGAGCGCTACCAGGCGCTCGCCTGGTGGGACTGGGACCATGCCAGGCTGCGCGCTGCGCTCGACGATTTTCGCGAGCTGGAGGCGGAGGCGTTCCTGGAAAAATACGGCGGATAGAGCAATTCCAGGAAAAGTGTGAAGCGGTTTTCCGTCCGGAATTGCGTTGAACAAGATCATCACAACATCGTCATGGGCTCATTCACATCCCTGACACAGGACTCGGACAGGACACGGTCTTTCCCCAGGAGATCGCCAATGCTCGACAAGCCATCAGACCCTCGCTCGCCGGCTTCTTCGAAGGCACCAACCCGAAGCCTCCCGTGCATCTCGGCACGCGCTACGACACGATCAGGCAATTTTCTGCTCGAGCCCGGCAACACGGTCGTCAGCCATCTCGTCAGCGGCTCGCCTTCCGAAGCGGTGGTCATCGAGGTGCGCGAACGCATGCGCACCATGCCCGACGCCGACCGGCTGGCCTTCACGCCCATCTCCAGCCTGCACATGACGCTGTTCCAGGGCATCATCGAATATCGCCGCCGGCTGCCCTACTGGCCGCAGGACGTGCCGCTCGACACCAGCATCGACGCCATGACCCGCCTCTATCTGGAACGCCTGAAGGGCTTCGAAGACCACGGCCCATTCAAGGTCAAGGTCATCGATGTCGTGCCGACCGGGCTCACTGTTGCCGGCGCCACGGACGAAGACAGGCGCATCATGAGCGCATGGCGCGATGCGCTGTCGGTGCCGTTCGGCTACCGGCATCCCGACCACGACACTTACGTCTTCCACATCACCTTCGCCTACCAGATCCAGCGGCTTGCCGACGACCGGGCAGCCGCATGGCAGGATCTGTTCGACGACTGCCTGTCGCTGTTCGAGCGCGCAGGCGCCGGTGATCGAGATCAAGCCGCCGGCCTTCTGCAGCTTCAGCGACATGAACCATTTCGAAGAGCTTGCTGGTGCCTGCGGCCGCCCGCCGCGTACACCACGTGCACACGGACGCCACAGGCCTGTGGGCGGTAACAAAACTGACATCAATCCGACACCGCAGGTTCATGCGGCTGCGCTAGCCGAAGGTTAACAGACCTTCAATCGCGACTGGACTGGAGCCCTGCCCCATGTCAGCAACCTCTGCCACGCTCGAAATCCGCGGCGTTTCCCGCCGATTTGGCAAGAACACCGCCGTCAGCGCCGTCGACCTGTCGATCCCGCAGGGCCAGATGGTCGGCATCATCGGCCGTTCCGGCGCCGGCAAGTCGACCCTTCTTCGCATGATCAACCGTCTCATCGATCCCAGCCAGGGGTCGATTTTTTTTGACGGCGCCGAAGTCTCTCGGCTGCAGCGGCTCGCCGCTGCGCCGCTGGCAGCGCGACTGCGCCATGATCTTCCAGCAGTTCAACCTGGTGCCGCGCCTCGACGTGCTGACCAATGTGCTGCTCGGCCGGCTCAATCACCGTTCGACCATTGTCCAACCTGCTCGGCATGTTCTCCCGTGAGGAACGCGCCGAGGCGATCGCAGCGCTCGAGCGTCTCGACATCGCCCGCACCGCGCTGCAGCCCGCCGGCACGCTTGTCCGGCGGCCAGCAGCAGCGCGTCGCCATCGCCCGCGCCATGATGCAGCAGCCGAAGATGCATGCTCGCCGACGAGCCGATCGCCTCGCTCGACCCGCTCAACGCCAAGGTGGTGATGGATTCGCTGCAGGACATCAATCTGCGCGAGGGCATCACCGTCATCACCAATCTGCACACGCTGGACACCGCCCGCACCTATTGCAACCGCATCATCGGCATGGCCGCCGGCAAGGTCGTGTTCGACGGCCCGCCGGAAGAGCTCAACCGCGAGGCTGTGCGCCTGGTCTACGGCGCCGACAGCCAACGGCGGCGAAATCTCCGAGGCCATCACCTCGACCAGCATCGCCATCAAGCAAAAGATCGCCGCATCCGCCGGACCGCTCGAGCCCGCATTCCCGGGATACTGATCCATGATCCCGCAAAGTGGACGCCGGTTTGCGGGATCATGGACAAGCAAAAGAGCAAATCTGGATCGCCAGCCCGCGTCAAGGGCACCGTCAAAATCAAGAACGCAGCCGGCGCGATGCCGGAACTTAACAGGAGAGAATCAGATGTTCAGGAAGATGCTCTTCGGCGCCGTTTCGATCATCGCCATGGCGACCGGCGCTGTCCACGCGGCCGGACCTGAAGGAATTCCGCGTCGGCATTCTCGGCGGCGAGAACGAAACCGACCGTCTGCGCAACTACCAGTGCCTCGCCGACCATCTGAAGCCGAAGTTCGGCTGTCGAGAAGGTCTCGCTGTTCCCGGCCGCCGACTATGACGGCGTCATCCAGGGCCTGCTCGGCGGCACGCTCGACTATCGCCGAACTCGGCGCTTCCGGCTACGCCAAGGTCTATCTCAAGGACCCGAAGGCGGTCACGCCGATCCTGACCACCCGCAGACCGACGGCTCGACCGGCTACTATTCGTTATCGGCCTCGCGCTGAGGATCTCGGGCATCACGACATCAAGTCTGGCACGAAGGGCAAGAAGCTCGGCTACGCCGATCCGGATTCGACTTCTGGCTACCTGATCCCGCTCACCCAGATCCCGAAGGACACCGGCGCCTCGAACGAAGACCTATCTTCGCCTCGACCCAGTTTCAGCGGCGGCCATGAGAACAACTTGTCCTTGCCGTCCTGACGGCAAGGTCGATGTCGCGGTCGACCACTTGGCCTCCGGCGTCGGCGACTTCAAGGACGGCTACAGCTCGGGCACCTCCACAAGATGGTCGCCAAGGGCGTCCTCGACCTCAACGACTTCGTCGAATTGTGGCGCTCGCCGCCTGATCCCGAACGGCCCGCTGGTCGTGCGCACCTCGCTCGACGTCGCTACCAGCGAAGATCACCGATTTCTTCACCAAGCTGCCGCAAACCGACCGGCCTGTTTCACGGCGGTCAAGGCGGCGACTTCACGGGCTATTCCCGGTCAATCCGGAATTTTACCAGGCCATCATCGACGCCCGTAAGGCGAAGATCGGCTCGTAAGCCTAAAGGCACGACGCCGCCGGGGCTAAAATGCCGCCGGCGGCGTTGCCGCGTCACGGGCTGGGGACCTATCTATGAGTGCTACCGACGTTTACCGCGCGCCTGCGCTCTCCACGGAAGGAGCCTTGGTCGAGTGGCACTGGCGCGCCCTCGCCGCTCGCCGGCGCCTCTACACGATCGGAGGCCTGGTTTTCCTGCTGCTTGCGCTCTCGGGCTCGCTCTGGTTCGCCAACGAGACCAACGCCGGAAAGTTCTTCGACCGCCTTCCCCACGTCGCCGATTTTTTCGTTGAACTGAAGCCGCGCGACTGGTTTGACCCGGTGCGCGCACTGTTCGACCTGCCGTCGCCCTATGACGATGGCAGCCTCAAATTCAACTATCCCGAAGGCCGGGTCTACCTGGCCCAGGGCATCTACATTCCGGAGTATTTCTACCGGATGATCGAGACACTGAACATTGCCCTGTTTTCGACGCTGGTCGGCTCCATCTTCGGTTTCCTGCTTTGCTTCTTGGCTGCCAGCAATATCACGCCCAGCCGCTGGCTCCGTTTCACCACGCGCCGCTTCATCGAAATTGTCCGCGCCTTTCCGGAAATCGTCATTGCCGGTTTTTTTCTGGCGATCTTCTCGCTTGGGCCCATTCCGGCGATCCTCGCGGTCGGCATCCACACCGTCGGCGCGCTCGGAAAAATGTTCTTCGAAGTGGTCGAGAATGTCGACATGGAGCCTGACGAAGGCTTGAGGGCCGTTGGCGCCAATTGGGTCGAACGGGTGTGGTTCGGCATCGTGCCTCAGGTTCTGCCCAACTTCATGAGCTATTTCCTGCTCCGCTTCGAGATCAATGTGCGCGCTTCGACCATTCTCGGCGCCGTCGGCGCCGGCGGCATCGGCGAATACTGAGTCTTTCGATCAGCCGGGGCCATGGGGCCAAGACGATTGCCATCGTCTTTCTGCTGTTCTGCACGATTGTCGCCGTCGACCAGTTTTCGGCATGGCTGAGACAACGTCTTGTCGGCAGGCAGGCGTTCGCATACGGGCGCGGAGAGTAACGCGATGAACGCCGACGCCATCAACGACATCGCCGCTCGCCATCCGGAAGCGTTCCGACGCCCCTTATGGAAGCGCTATGCCGCCCCGTTCGGCGTCCTTTTGTGCATTCTCTATACTTTTTACTGCTGGTGGTTCTTTTCGATAGGCATCGTTCTCGAAAAGGCGAACTGGAACCTGGCCGGCGCCTATCTCGCCGACTGGGTGTCTTACGAAATCCGCCCGGACATCGAGTTCAAGGACGATTATCTGACCATCGACTACTCCCGTTTCTCCAAACTGGGATCCAATCCAAATCCCGACTGGGTGATCAAACAGATTGCTGCGATCGAGCGCCGGGGTGACGCTGCACCAGCACCGGCGATGGCCACTGACAAGTCATCGCAGGGCTCTTTCATGGCGCCTGGAGCGCCAACCGCCGAGAACCCTGCCCCCTCGCCAGACAAATCGGTTCCGGCTGCGCCCAAAACGGTTCGCGAAAAGGCCGTCGTGGCGGCGACCGTCGTCCTTGGAAGCGGCCAGATTGCCATTACGCCAAATCTTGTCACTGTGACACGCGGTGCCGAAAGCGTCATCTTTGACATTGCCAAGGACAGATCAGTCACGCCGCGCACGCCGCTGCCCTACTGGATAGAGCAACGCAAACCAGGGTCGACAGCCTATGTTTCGTTCGGGTTTTTGGGCCGCGCCGAAGTGCAGAACGACGAGGTGATCGCCTGGAGGCGGTTTTTCGGTTGGGCGAATTTCGTGTTTGACACGAATTCGCCCTTCTGGGGAAAATCGTTCGGCGAGGTCGATTCACTGATCGTTTCCGGGGAACGCATCGAAGCGTCGCGACTCAAACCGGCGCTGGCCTGGGACAACATCCTCTACAATGCCGAGTGGCAGCACGGCGACGTGTGGCGAAGCTGCTGCAAACCATCGTCATGGCTTTTCTCGGCACGGTGTTGGCGGCTCGATCGTCGCCTTCCCGCTCGCTTTCTTGGCCGCGCGCAACATCACCCCGAGCTGGATGGCTCAGCCAGGTGCACAAACGCTTCTTCGATTTCCTGCGCTCGGTCGACATGCTGATCTGGGCGCTGTTCTTCACCCGCGCCTTCGGCCCGGGACCACTGGCCGGCAGTGTCGGCGATCTTCTTCACCGAGACCGGCACGCTGGGCAAACTCTATTCCGAAGGCCTGGAAAACATCGACGACAAGCAGCGCGAGGGCATCCGCTCGATGGGCGCCAACGCCGGCGATGGTGCAGCGCTATGGCGTGATGCCTGAAGGATCCCGGTGTTCCTCAGCCAGACCCTCTATCACTGGGAATCCAACACGCGCTCGGCGCACAATCATCGGCGCCGTCGGCGCCGGCGGCATCGGCCTGAAACTGTGGGAGGCGATGCGCACCAACACCAACTGGGCCAATGTTTTCTACATGGTTCTGTTGATCCTGCTCGTCGTCTTCATCTTCGACAACATCTCCAACTATCCTCCGCCGCAGACTGAGGCGGACGATCCATGATTACAACGGATCCAGGCCGAGCAGGGGTGACGCGAAACGCGGCAGACGACCCCGACGCCTTCGGCATCCCCAAGGAGCGCGACGCCCAGCCCGCCTCCGACTTGCAAATGCCGGCGGCTCACGCCATCTGCCCCTCGAGGAGAGTCCGCAGGACAAGGGCTTCGCTGCGTCCCGACGGCGACCTAAGCGCCTTCTTCCACCCATTCCTGATATGCTTGTAACCGTCGCGATAGACCGCCTCCGGAGTCTCCGAAAAATCCCGCCACACCTTGGTCGCCGCCGCCAGATCCTTCAGCGAACGGCCGAAGGCCTCGATGGTCAGCCAGTCGTCATAGCCGCTCTTGCGGATGGCGGAAAACGTCTCTGCCCACGGAATGTTGCCGCGCCCCGGCACACCGCGGTCGTTCTCCGAAATATGGATATGGACGACATTCCTGCGGTTGCGCGTATAGGCGCCGATCGGGTCGGCCTCCTCGATATTGGCGTGGAAGGTGTCGTACATCGCCTTGATGTGCGGCCGGTCGATCGACGTCGATATGCTCGCACAAATCGTCCATCGTGTTCAGCAGATAGCATTCGAAACGGTTGAGCGCCTCCAGCCCGATGGTGACGCCCCTCTTGCCGGCATGGTCGCCGATGGCGCGCTGCGAGGCGACCGAACGCTTCTTCTCGGCCGCCGTCGGCCCGCTGCCGGAGAAGGCGCCCAGCGTCGAATGCAGCGGACCGCTCAGCCTGTCGGCGCCAAGCGCCTCACTGCAGTCGATCGCCCATTTCATGTAGTCGATGCCGGCCTTGCGCGTCGCGGCATCCGGCGAGATCAGGTTCATCGCCGGATCGCCCATCGCCGAGACGGCCGTGCGCTCCAGCCCGATGCGGTCGAGCAGGTCGCCGAGCTTTTTGTAGTCGTCGGGCGTGCCGGCAAAACACCGGGATCTCGACGCCATCGAAGCCGGTGGCCTTGATATCCCTGAGCAGCGCCTCGTGCTTCTTCGAGACGCTGGTCGTCCACAAGAACATGCACATGCCGATTTTCATCGACATCCCTCCCCGCCATAAGTCCACTCATCCGGCCGCTTAGCGGCGACCTTCTCCCCGGTGGGAGAGGCGGTAAGCGCTCGGGCAATCTCCTCTCCCATCGGGGAGAGGTCGGATTGCCCCGAACTGCACTTTGCAATTCGGTTGGCAATCCGGGTGATGGGGATTCCAACCCTTAGCCGGCCGCCTCGTTCAAAGTTTCGTCCACGCCCCGTTCTTCTTCGACGACTTCACGCAGGCCTCGATGAAGGCCATGCCTTCGACGCCGTCCTCGATCGTCGGGAAGACGACATCCTTAGCCGGCTTGCCGCCTTTCTTGCGCGCCGCGCGGATCGCCCGGGCGGCCTCCTGGTAGATGTTGGCGAAGCCTTCGAGATAGCCCTCGGGATGGCCCGACGGCACGCGGCTGACGCGACCCGCGACCGGCAGCGCGCCGGCGCCGTTGCGGGTGAGCAGCTGCTTCGGCTGGCCGAACGGCGTGTACCAGAGATAGTTCGGGTCGGCCTGCACCCATTCCAGCCCGCCCTTCGAGCCGTAGATGCGCAGCTTCAGCCCGTTCTCGTGGCCGGGCGCCACCTGGCTCGCCCAGATCATGCCCTTGGCCGGATGCGCCTTGCCGACCGGCTTGAAGCGCAGCATGACGTTGACATTGTCGTCGAGCTGGCGGCCCGGCACGAAGGCGTCGAGATCGGCCGACAGCGCATCGAGCTCCAGCCCGGAGACGAAGCGCGCCAGATTGTAGGCATGGGTGCCGATGTCGCCGAGCGCGCCGCCCGCGCCCGCCTGCTTGGGGTCGGAGCGCCACGCCGCCTGCTTCTGGCCGGTGGCGGCAAGGTCTTCGGTCAGCCAGTCCTGCGGATACTCCGACTGCACGATGCGGATGTCGCCGAGCTGCCCCTTGGCCACCATCTCGCGCGCCTGCCGGATCATCGGATAGGCGGTGTAATTGTGCGTCAGCACGAACACCTTGCCGGTCTTTTCGACCACGGCCGCCAGCTTCTTTGCCTCGGCCAGCGTCGTCGCCAGCGGCTTGTCGCAGATGACGTGGATGCCGGCTTCGAGGAAAGCCTTCGCCGCCGGCACGTGCACATTGTTCGGCGTGACGATGGCCACCGCCTCGATGCCATCCGGCCGCTTGGCCTCGGCCTTGGCCATCTCGGCGTAGGAGCCATAGCTGCGCGCCGGATCGAGCCCGAGCTCGGCGGCGGAAGCCTTGGCGCGCTCGGGATTCGCCGACAGCGCGCCGGCGACCAGCACGAAGTCATTGTCCATGCGCGCCGCGATCCGGTGCACCGCGCCGATGAAGGCGCCTTGCCCGCCGCCGACCATGCCGTAGCGGATCGGGCCGCCTCCCGTTTCCGACTTCGATGCGCCGACCATTTTTGTCTCCCTCGTTGTTGCTACCTCCCCTTGAGGGGAGGTCGATCCGCGCAGCGGATCGGGTGGGGTCGCCGGGCGAAGAGCTCGGCATGGACCGACCCCACCCGGCCCTTCGGGCCACCCTCCCCTCGAGGGGAGGGAAACCGCGCTAGATTCCCATCATGGCGCGCAGCACCTTCTTGTCGGTGGCGCCGCCGGCGAAGTCGTCGAACGCCTTTTCCGTCACCCTGATGATGTGGTGCTGGATGAACGGCGCGCCTTCGGCCGCACCGTCCTCCGGATGCTTCAGGCAGCATTCCCATTCCAGCACCGCCCAGGAATCGTAGCCGTATTGGGTGAGCTTGGAGAAGATGCCGCCGAAATCCACCTGCCCGTCGCCGAGCGAGCGGAACCGGCCGGCCCGGTTGGTCCAGCTCTGGTAGCCGGAATAGACGCCCTGCCGTCCCGTCGGATTGAACTCGGCATCCTTGGCGTGGAACGCCTTGATCCGCTCGTGATAGATGTCGATGAATTCGAGATAGTCGAGCTGCTGCAGCAGGAAATGCGATGGGTCGTAATTGATGTTGCAGCGCTTGTGGCCGCCCACCGCATCGAGGAACATTTCGAAAGTGGCGCCGTCGAACACGTCCTCGCCCGGATGGATCTCGTAGCCGATGTCGACGCCGTTCTCGTCATAGACGTCGAGGATCGGCTTCCAGCGCTTGCCGAGTTCGGCGAACGCTTCCTCGATCAGGCCTGCAGGCCGCTGCGGCCATGGATAGAGGTAAGGGAAAGCCAACGCCCCGGAGAAGGACACCGAGGCCTTCAGGCCCAGATTCTTCGACGCCTTGGCGCCGAACTTCATCTGCTCGACCGCCCATTTCTGCCTGGCCTTCGGATTGTTGTGCACCGACGGCGGCGCGAAGCCGTCGAACTGCGCGTCATAGGCCGGATGCACCGCCACCAATTGCCCCTGCAGATGCGTCGACAGTTCGGTGATCTCGACGCCGGCATCCGCGCAGATGCCTTTCACCTCGTCGCAATAGGTCTTGGAGGAGGCCGCTTTCTTGAGGTCGAACAGCCGTGCGAATCCCAGGTCGGGATCTGCACGCCCTTGTAGCCGAGGCCGGCCGCCCATTTGGTGATCGAGGGCAGCGAATTGAACGGCGCGGCATCGCCCGCGAACTGCGCCAGAAACAGCCCGGGACCCTTCATCGTCGACGGCATCGGCATCCTCCCTCTCTCATGTCACGACCAAGCATAGCGCCGATTGGAAGCAGGGCCAGCCTCGTTTGATGTTTTCCAGCAGACACTTGTTCGTGTCGCCATTCTGGTATTACCAAATACGGCCGATCGGTCAAGCGCCAGAACGCGCTGCAGCAGGATCAGCTGCACATCACAAACTATGAAAATACGTTAACATAATCAATACTATAACCAGCTCGGCGAGTTGCCAATCGCGACTTCTTGCCGTTCGATGGAAATTTGCTGTAGACCTCCATTCAGGCCCAATTGGTCGAACCAGTTCGTCAAAAAACACTGGAACGCCGCTGGGGAGGAATCATGCGGCGGGCCTCGCTGGAGGGCGCCGCAGGCAAACGTGGCACAGGCGAATTCTGGGAAGGATAGACCATGCATCTTTCGACGCACAACTGGATGCGCGCGGAGCCGTTGGAAATGACGCTGAAGCGCATCAAGAAATTCGGCTACGAGTTCGATCGAGATTTCCGGCGAACCCGAGCAATACAAGACCAAGGAAACGCGCGCGCTGCTGAAGGAGCACGGCATACGCTGCTGGGGCGCGGTGACGCTGATGCTGGGCGAGCGCAACCTTGCCGCCAAGGACCAGGGCCAGCGCGAGCGCTCGGTGCAGTATGTCAAGGACGTGCTGACCATGATCAGCGAACTCGACGGCGAGATCATCACGCTGGTGCCCGCCACCGTCGGCAAGGTGGTGCCTGACGGCACCGAGGAGGAGGAGTGGAGGATGGGTGGTCGACGCCACCCGGGAATGCTTCACCCATGCCAAGAAGGTCGGCGTCAAGATCGCGGTCGAGCCGCTCAACCGCTTCGAAACCTATCTGTTCAACCGCGGCGCCCAGGCCCTCGCCTTGGCCGACGCGGTCAGCCCCGAATGCGGCGTCTGCCTCGACGCCTACCACATCCACATGGAAGAATTTAACGTCCATGACGCCATCCGCCAGGTCGGCAAACGCCTGTTCGACTTCCACGTCGCCGACAACAACCGCTTCGCCGCCGGCCTCGGCCAGATCGACTGGCCGAAGATCGTGCGCACACTGAAGGAGGTCGGCTATGACGGCGCGCTGACCAACGAGTTCGTCGCGCCTGTCGACCGCACGCCGGCCGCACCCTATCCCGAGATGGTCGAGCGCCACCCGGTCGACATTTCGCCCGAACAGCTGAAGTTCATCCAGGACCACGGCTCCAGCGTGCTGACGGAGAAATTCTACACCGACCAGATGCGCATCACCGCCGAAACGCTGCTGCCACTGATCAAGTAGCCGCTCCGACTGGGAATGAGCCCTTCCGCCTGCCGGCGGCAGGGCCGGGGAAGAACATGCGCATCAGAAACGTCCAGGCATGGTGGGTTCGCATACCGATCGAAGTCGCGCGGCAGCATCGCAGCGACTTCGGCCAGGTGACGACGTTCGACGCCGCCATCCTGCGCATCGAGACCGATGACGGGCTGGTCGGCTGGGGCGAAGGCAAGAACGCCGCCGGCAGCGCCGGCAGCTACGGCGCGCTCGTTCACATGCTGAACCACGAGGTCGCACCGCAGCTGATCGGCCGCGACCCGGCCGACATCGGCGTCATCTGGGAAATGCTCTACAACGGCGTGCGCCACGAGACCGCGGCCCACGGCGGCCATGCCATGCCGCAACTGGCGCGGCGCGGCTTGAGCATTGCCGCGATCAGCGCCGTCGACATCGCGCTCTGGGACATTCTCGGCAAGTCGCTGGGACAGCCTGTCTGGCGGCTGCTCGGCGGCCGCAAGGTCGACCGCATGCAGGCCTATGCGTCCGGCGGCTGGGCTGCCGCCGACGCCATCGGCGACCAACTCAAATCCTACATCGACAAGGGCGGCTTCAAGGCGCTGAAGATGCGCATCGGCGCCATGGACGGCGCCCCGCATATCTCCGCCGACCGCGTCCGCGCCGCAAGGCAGGCGATCGGCCCCGATGTCGAGCTGATGGTCGACGCGCATGGCACTTATACGGTCGCCGAGGCCAAGCGCTTCATGCATCTCGCCGCCGATCTCGACCTCGCCTGGTTCGAGGAGCCGGTGATTGCCGACGACAAGCCCGGCATGGCGGAGGTGCGCGCCTCGGGCTCCATCCCGATCGCCACCGGCGAAAGCGAGGCGACGCGCTACGCCTTCCGCGATCTCGCGGTGCTGAAATCCGCCGACATCTTCCAGCCCGATCCGGCCTTTTGCGGCGGCATCAGCGAGGCGATGAAGATCGGCACCATCGCCAGCGCCTTCAATCTGCGCTTTGCGCCGCATCTGTGGGCGGGCGCGCCCTGCTTCTTTGCCGGGCTGCATGTCTGCGCTGCTTCGCCGGCTAGCTTCACCGTCGAATATTCGCTCGGCGCCAACCCGATGATCCATGATCTTATCGAAGAGACTGTCGAAGCAAAGGACGGTATGATAGCGATCCCTGAAAAGCCTGGTCTGGGATTCACCATTTCGGAACGATTCCTGGAGGCGCACGCGCAACGCTGCTGACGATGAAAGAAAAGAACCTTCTCGCCGAACTCGCCGCCTATCTGTTCTCCAACTCGGACAAGGAGACAGGCCGCACGCCGTCGGAGCGTGAACTGGCGGAGCATTTCGGCGTCAGCCGCGGCCAGATCCGCGAGGCGCTGGCGATCCTCGAAGCCATGCGCATCGTCGAGCGCCGCGCCAAATCCGGCATCTATGTCGACACCAAGCAGGCCAGCGTCGAAGCGTTGGCGCTGTTCGCCCGCGCGGGCCTGCCGCTCGATCCGGTGCAGATCTACGAGACGGTCGAATTGCGCAAGATCCACGAGATCAAGGCGGCCGAACTCGCCTGTTCGCGCGCCACGGAGGAGAATTTCGAACGGCTGCGCGAGATCCTGAAGGCTTCGGAGGAGCGCATCGCCGCCGGCGAGGGCCTCGCCAAGGAAGACCGCGAATTCCACCTCGAGATCGTGCGCGCGACCAAGAACAGCGTCTTCCACAACATCTGCAGCGTCTACTATCTGATGGGCGAGCTGCGCCTGCCGATCTATTTCAACGATCCCGAACGCAGCGTGCGCTCGCATGCCGAGCACATCCAGATCTACGAGGCGCTGCTGCGCCGCGACGGCAATCTCGCCCAGGCGCTGATGAGCGCCCATCTGCAAGGCGCGGAGAGCTATTGGAAAGGCCTGATCGGCGGGCAGGGCGGCCGAGCCTCCGAGCCCGGTGCTCGAAAAGGCCTGACGCACGAAGCATGCCCAATATCCTGTCGACGCATCCGCTGCATCCGCGCGCCTCGGCCATGCTGGTCGGGGCCGGTGAGGCTCGTCGTCGCCTCCGCCCTCGATGCCAGCGACGCTGCCGCCGAGGCGAAGGATGCCGACATCGTCATCGTCCGCGCGCCTCTGCCGCCGGCGCTTTTCGAAGGCGCTGCGAAGCTGCGCGCCGCGATCCGACATGGCGCCGGCCTCGACATGATCCCGATGGAGGCGGCGACCGCGGCCGGCGTGCTGGTGGCCAACGTGCCGGCGGTCAATGCGCGCTCGGTCGCCGAACATGTGATGTTCGCGGCCCTTGCCCTGCTTCGGCGATTTCGCCTGGTCGACCGCGACCTGCGCGCAAAGGGCTGGCTCGCCGGCCGCGAGCACGCCAATGCCAACCAGCGAGCTCGCCGGCAAGACCATCGGCATTGTCGGCCTCGGCGCCGTCGGCCAGGCGGTCGGCCACATCGCCGCGCACGGCTTCGACCTCAACGTCGTGGCGACGACGCGCAGCATGCGGCCGGCGCCCGACAGGGTCGGTTTCCTGTCGATCGACGCGCTGGTCGAACAGAGCGACATCATCGTTCTGTGCTGCCCGCTGACGGAGGAGACGCGCGGCCTGATCAGCCGCGAGCGCATCGCCCGCATGAAGCCGAGTGCGCTGCTGATCAACGTCTCGCGCGGGCCGGTGGTCGACGATGACGCGCTGATCGAGGCCTTGCGGGAAGGTCGCATCGGCGGCGCCGCGCTCGATGTCTTTG
Organism: uncultured Alphaproteobacteria bacterium; assembly: GCA_963788955.1. GTDB lineage: Bacteria > Pseudomonadota > Alphaproteobacteria > Rhizobiales > Rhizobiaceae > Mesorhizobium. Next base: position 292,326 of record CAWBIN010000023.1, read on the forward strand.
CGACGCAGCCGCTGCCGCCCGGCCATCCCTATTTCGGCTTCGACAATGTCATCATCACCCCGCATATGGCCGGGATCACCGAGGAATCGATGATGCGCATGGGCGTCGGCGCCGCCGGCGAGGCGCTTGCTGGTGCTGGCCAACAAATTGCCGGTCAATCTGCGCAACCCCGAAGTGGTCCAGCAATACCGGCGGCGCTTTCCGGCCGACGCATAGGTGATGAGCCTTCGGGCGCGGAAATGTCGCGCCAAGGGGTCCTCAATTTTCTCGAATTCGGCGGCGACGCTGCCAACCATGTCCAGCGCAGCTGTCCAACTCTTTGCCTTGATTGCCGGCGTCTGCGCCTTGGCGATCGCTGGCCCTGGCCGACGGACAGCAGCAGTTATGTCTCTGCGACAACGGCCTGCGCTGCGTGATGGCGCCCTGCCCGTCGGACAGCGCGCTCGACCTGACCACCGGCAAGGTCATCAAGGGCGTGTCGATCGACATCGACGGATTGCCGCAGGAGGACAAGGCGCTCGATCTCTCCGACAAGCTCTATGCCGGCAAGATCGTCGTTCCGGCTCCGTCGAGGACCGACCCAAGCCATCACGGCCAGCAATACAGGCTGCCCGGCTGGTCGCGACCGGCATCGAACGTGCCTCCAAGGATAGCGAACGCAACCACTGTTCGGCCGCACTGACACCCGCCGTCATGAGCCTCAAGAGCGGCCAAGCAGCGCCTCGACTTCAGCCGCGATGCGCAACAGATGATGGTCATGGCCATTGCGCGCCACCAGCATCAGCCCAGCCGGTCGCGCCATGCCCGGCATCGGCAGCGAGATCGCGCAGAGGTCGAACTGGTTGGCGACCTGCGTGTTGCGCAGCAAGAGGCCTTCTGCCCTGCTCGCGCAGCGCTTCGTCGCCGGCCATGGCGGCGATCGACGGTGCAACGATAGGCGTCGTTGGCAGGGCGAGCACATCGATGGACGCCAGCCGCTCGTCCATGGCGGCGGCCAGCGCCGTTCGGCGGCGGATTGTCCTGATATAGACGGACGCGGGAATGGCGAGCGCGCGCGACAAGGGCCCGCTGACATGTGGGTCGACCGGGACCGATGCGCCCGTCGCCAGCCAGTCGGCATGGATTTCCGCCCCTTCCATAGCCGCGATCGTGCCCCGTTTGGTCGCCGCGCGCATGTCTGCCAGCAAATCGTCGATCGACAGCTCCGCGACCCGTGCGCCGGCCTGTTCGACCTTGCGAAGGCATCGATCGAACGCTGCCGCCACCTCACCTTCAGTCTCGTCGAACAGCACGCCGCGCGGAATGCCGATGCGCAGGCCGGCAAGCGAAGCCAGAACCAGCAGGGCAGGCTCCTCACCGGCCATCACCGCGTCGGCAACCGCGCATTGCGGCGACGCTGCGGGCGAGCGGTCCGATCGAATCCAGCGTCCCGGACAACGGAAACGCGCCGTCGAGCGGCACGCGCCGCGCCGTCGGTTTGAACCCGACGACGCCATTGAGCGACGCCGGAATGCGCACCGAGCCGCCGGTATCGGAGCCGATCGAGATCTCGCTCGTGCCTTCGCCCACTGAAACGCCGGCGCCGGACGACGAGCCGCCCGGGATCGGCTGGCGTCGGCGCATTGCCGGGCGTGCCGTAGTGCATGATTGTCGCCGATCGCGGTGAAGGCGAATTCGGTCATGTTGGTCTTGCCGAGGATGACCGCGCCTGCTTGCCGCAGCCGGCTGACGATCGCCGCATCCCGCCGCGCGGGCGCTGCATTGGCCAGCATCAGCGAACCGGCCGTGGTCGGCTCGCCGGCGACATCGAACAGATCCTTGATCGAGACGATCGTGCCGTCGAGCGGCCCAAGGCTCACGCCGGCCTTTCGGCGGGCATCGCTGGCATCGGCCGCTGCCCGCGCTGCCTCGACATAGAGCTTCGTGTAGACCTTCTCGTCGGCGGCCCGATCGGCAAGACGTGACAGGATGATTTCGAGACGATCGCGGGTTGATTGCATTGTCGATGTCGAACTCCGGAAGGCTGCAACGTCTTTAAGGCAAGCACAAAGAGTTCAAGCGGCCAGTTGGCCTGCGCGAAGGGATAACCCGGCAAGCCTGCCTTTGCACCTGCCGAAGCGACGAAAGAGGAAGACACGATGCTGTACAAAGGCAGCTGCCATTGCGGCAAGGTGGCGTTCGAGGTCGAAGGCGAGCTTGAGCAGCGCCGTGCGCTGCAACTGCTCGATCTGCTCGCGCAAGGGCGCGCTGTTGTGCGGCCATGCCACACGACAAACTGCGGTGCTGGCCTGGGGCGACGATCTCGGCCCCTACACATTCGGCAATCACGCGATCGCGCATCGCTTTTGCCGCACCTGCGGCATCCACCCTTTGCCGAGGACGTCAGCGAAGGCAGCGAACGCAGCGCCTACATCAACATCAACTGCCTCGACGGATATGGATCCGGCCGCGGTGGCGATCTTCGACTTCGACGGCCGGTCGGTCTGACCTCTACCGGTAGCCCGTCGCGTCGGCCGGCTTGCCGGCGTCCTGGACCTCCGGAACATAGCGCCAGGCATCCGGGCGCGAGCCGTCGAGATCGGTGAAGCCGTAGACCTGCGCCAGCCCGCCGCTGGACAGCGACTGTCCGTTCCAGCGCGAACGTCCGGATCCGCGGCCAGTGCCGCTATCGCGCGGCCGATAAAGCGCGGCGTCTCCGAGATGACGAAGTGCGGCACCTTCGCGGTCGCGTCGCGCCAGTTCTCTTCGGTGACGCCGAACGCCTCCAGCATCATTTCGGACCGCAGCCAGCCCGGCGTCAGGCGAAACCGACGTAGCGCCATGCGCGCGCGAGGTCCTTGGCGTGCGCCCATGCCATGCGCGTCGCCGCGACCTTGGCGAGATCATAGAACGGCGACAGCCGATAGTGGTCGGCATTGTATTCGGCGGTGCCGTCGGTGACTTCGACCAGCAGTCCGCCCGGCCGCTCGATCAGCAGCGGCAGCGCATGGTGCGCGGTGATCAGATGCGTGTCGATCGCCAGGCGCAGCAGGCGCAGGCCGTTGTCGAGATTGTGCTCCCAGACCGGCTTGTTCCATTCGAACAGTTTTTCGCCGCCCCAGAGGTCGTTGACCAGGATGTCGAGGCGGCCCTGTTCGGCGCGGATGCGCTCGACCAGCTTGCGCACCTCCTCGGCGATCAGGTGATCGACCTGGACGGCGATGCCTTTGCCGCCTTGCGCCGTCACCAGCTCCGCCGTCTCCTCGATGGTTTCAGGACGGGCATATTCGGATGGATTGCCGCGCGTCGACCTGCCCGGTGACATAGACCGTGGCGCCGGCCGCACCCAGCTCGACCGCAATGCCGCGGCCCGCGCCGCGCGTGGCGCCGGCGACCAAGCGCGACTTTTCCTTCAAGCGTCATGAAACCCTCCCAAAAAACGACTCATCGAACAAACCGGACTGGCTTTCGCCTCTCCGATCATATATAAATGATCATTCGTTTATAAATGGATGTCAAGATGACCCGGCCAAAAACCCAACCCGACGAGCAGGTGCTGGAGGCCGCGCTACCGGCTGATCCATGCCGATGGCCCGGAAGCGCTGACTTTCGAGCGGCTGGCACGGGCATGCGGTCTTTCCGGGGCGACGCTGGTGCAGCGTTTCAAGAGCAAGGCACAGCTGAAGCAGCGCACCCTGCTTTACGCCTGGGATGGGCTCGACCGGAAAACCGAAGAGCTTGCCGGCTCGGCTCCCAAAACTCCGGCCGGGGCGATCGAGTTGCTGGTCGCCTTGTCCAAGGGCTACGGCGATATCGAAGCCTATGCCGAAGGTCTGCTCGTCCTGCGCGAGGATCTGCGCGATCCCGTGCTGCGGGCGCGCGGCGCCGCCTGGAAGGCGGCGCTGAACGAGGCTCTCGCCGGCTGCTTCGCCGAAGTGCCCGACATGCCCGCGGGATATCGGCCTGCTGATGGCGTCGCACTGGCAGGGCTCGCTGCTGTGGTGGAGTTTTGATCCCGACATCGAGCTGACCGCCTATGTCGAACACAGCCTGAAGCGTTTCGTAGCGGCGATTTCAGCCCGAAACCCGTAGCCGGGTATCGGGCCGATCGATGGTGGAAGGCGTCGACAGTTGACCTAGCTTGCGCTCTTCGGGCCGAGCAGGAAGGCAACCAGCGCCGCCAGCAGCGTCGCCGTTCCGCAATAGGCAAAGGCGCTGGCGACGCCGGCATGATCGACCAGCAATCCGCCGAAGACGGCGCCCAGCGCGATCGCCACCTGGAACGTCGCCACCATCAGCCCGCCGGCGCTCTCGGCCTGGTCGGGCGCTGCGCGCACCAGCCAGGTCTGCAGCCGACCGGCACGGCGCCGAAGGCAAAGCCCCAGGCGGCGACCGCGATGCCGCCGTCACCGGCGAGGCGCCGAGCGTGAGCAGCACCAGGGCCGACAGTGCGATGAGCAGGGGCGCCAGGCCGACCGCCGCCTTGAGGCTGCGCTCGGCCATGAAGCCGCCGGCGAAATTGCCGAAGAAGCCGCCAATGCCATAGGCCAGAAGCACGAGCGAGATCGTTTCGATCGTGCAGGACGCGGAACCTGCTCCAGGAACGGACGCACATAGGTGAAGCCGGCAAAGTGCCCGGAGGCGACCAGCAGCACGACCAGCAGCGCCACCCGGATCATCGGCCGCTTCAGCACCTCGAGCAAGGTGCCGAAACTTGCCACGCCGGCCGGCGGCAGCTTCGGAAGCGTTGCGAGCTGCACCAGCAGCGCCAGCGCGCCGACGATCGCCGCGATCATGAAGGCGGTGCGCCAGCCCCAGACATCGCCGACATAGGCGCCGACCGGGGCCGCGGTGACGGTGGCGACCGAAACGCCGGTGAGGATGATCGACATGGCGCGCGGCATCAGCCGCATCGGCACCAGCCGCATCGCCATCGCCGCCGACATCGACCAGAAGCCGCCGAGCGCGACGCCAAGAACGACGCGGGCGACGCAGCAGCACGGGAAGCGACGACGCAAAGGCCGCGAGCAGGTTGGAGACGATCAGGCAGCATCGTCAGCCCCCACATGACCAGCCTGCGGTCGAGCCGCTTGGTGATGATGGCCATGGTGGGCGCGGCGATCGCGCCGACCACGGCCGTCGCCGTCACCGCTTGCCCGGCCGCGCCTTCGGTGATGCCGAGATCCTGCGCCAGTCGGCGTCAGCAGGCTGGCGGGCAGGAATTCGGCGGTCACCAGGCCGAACACGCCGAGCGCCAGCGAGACCACCGCGCCCCAGGCCGGCTCGGTTCGTTCCTCGGTTTCGGCAGGGTTGAGAACAGCGGCGTCGATGACGCCTGTCGCGGGTTCGGTCATGGTGGATCTCCGGTCTGGTTGCGGCGCAACATTTGGCTGCACTGCAACATAGGGAGTGACGATCTGGAGTTTCCATGCTAGAAACACCGAAATGAATTACAATTCGTCCAAATCCGCGTTACCAGCGTTCCGGCGATCCGCTGAGCGACATGCTGCGCGGCTTGCGCCTCGATGGCGTCGACTATGGCCGCTGCGTGCTCGGCGAGCCGTGGGCGGTGTCCTTTCCGGCGCAGAAGGCTGCGCGGTTCCATTTCATCGGCCAGCAGGGCTGCTGGCTGTTCTCGCCGGCGAAGGAATGGATCGAGCTGACGGTGGGCGACGCGCTGCTGATCCCGCGCGGCGACGAGCATATTCTGGCCAGCGCGCCGGGCGTGCCAGCCCGTTCCGATCGGCCGCTACACGCATCGAACCGGTATGCGAGAACATTTACGACGTCTCCAACGAGTGCGATGGCTCCAAGACCTTGTTGTTCTGCGGCAGCATGCATTTCAACCTCGACGGATCGCATCCGCTGCTCGACATGATGCCCGACCTGATGCGCGCGCATGAGCTGATGGCGAATGCACCGGGCATCCAGCATCTGCTCGATGCCATGGCCGGCGAAGTGACGATGGACCGGGTCGGCTCCGGCGGCATTCTGGCGCGCCTTGCCGATGTGCTCGCCGCCACGATCATCCGCTCCTGGGTGGAGAATGGCTGCGGCGACGCCACCGGCTGGATCGCGGCGGTGCGGAACCCGGATGTCGGCAAGGTGCTCGCCGCCATTCACCTGCAGCCGGACCGCGACTGGACGGTCGAGGCGCTGGCGCAGGATGATGGGCGCCTCGCGCTCCGCCTTCGCCCAGCGCTTCGCCACCGTCGTCGGCGAGACGCCGGCCAAATATGTGCTGCGCGTGCGCATGCACCAGGCACGGCAATGGCTGGCCCGCGATGGGATGAGGGTATCGGTGGCTGCGGCGAAACTGGGCTACGATTCGGAAGCCTCCTTCAGCCGCGCCTTCAAGCGCGTCATGGGCGTGGCGCCGAGCCATCTGCGTAACATCGGCGACAGCGGCGTCGCCCTGAGATCCTGAGACGTCCGCCGGCCTCCCGTGCCTGGAGAAATTGCCAAGCTTTTTGGACGGAGCGTCATTGCCCGGGACGTCCACGCACATAGTCTGGCCGGCGGAGGAACCCGCTATGGCCAGACGTTCTGCATTTCTTGCCCTCGCCGCTCTGTCCGTCTTTCCCGGACGGGCATTTGCTCTTGAAGACAGCTACCTGCCGGCCGGCAAGATCCCCTATGTCGCCGAAGTGCCTGACCAGCCGCATCGCCTTGGACCGCTATGGGGCGAGCGGGCCAAGGGCCCGGCGGGCACGTTGCTCAAGGTTCCCGGCAACTGGCGCGCACCAGTTCATGCGCACACCGCGGACTATCGCGCGGTGGTCATACAAGGGGCTGTGGGCGCATTGGCAGATGGACGGCGGCGAGGCGACCAAGGTCGAACTTCCGCCAGGGTCCTACTGGACGCAGAAGGCCAATGAGATGCACGACGATGCGTGCCTGTCGGACACCGAGTGCGTGATCCTGCTGATCAACGACACGCCTTACGAGACCTACTTCCCGAAATAGCGGCCAGCAGAGTCGTCTGCGAATGCCGTCGCGCAGAAGTCTGCGAAGCTAGCTGGCGTGACGCAAGCTCACGCCGCTGCCCTTGTCGAACAGCACCACCTTGTCCGGGTTCCAGGCAAAGCGCACCGGTTGCTCGATCTCCACATCGGTCCTCGCCGGCACCGTGGCGCGCAGCATCGTGTCGCCGACCCTGAGCGTCAGGATCTTTTCGACGCCATGGTTCTCGACATCATGGACGCGCGCCTCGACCGGCGCACCGCTCTCCAGATAGACGTCCTCGGGACGGATGCCGAAGACGAGCGGGCGACCGTCCGTCGCACGCGCCCGTGTCTAACCCCCAGGAAGTCCTGGCTCCCCCTGAGAAGCGGCAGTTCGAAATTCATTGGCGCCATCACCGCGCGGTTGTCGACCAGCCTGCCGTCGATGAGGTTCATCGGCGGCGAGCCGACAAAGCTCGCCACATAGGTGTCGCGCGGATTGTTGTAGATCTCCTGCGGCGTGCCGGTCTGGACGATGCGGCCGTGGTTGAGCACGCCGACCTTGTCGCCCATCGACATCGCCTCGATCTGGTCGTGGGTGACGAACAGGAAGGTGGCGCCGAGTTGCATCTGCAGATTCTTCAACTCGGTGCGCAGCGCCTCGCGCAATTTGGCGTCGAGCGCCGACAGCGGCTCGTCCATCAGGAATACGCGCGGCTTGCGCACGATGGCGCGGCCGATCGAGACGCGCTGCATCTCGCCGCCCGAGAGCCGGTCGGTCTTGCGGTCGAGCAGATGCTCGATGCGCAGCGTCTTGGCCGCGCGGTCGACGCGATCCTTGATCTCGGCGTCGGGCAGCCGGCGGATCTTCGGCTTCAGCGGGAATTCGAGGTTCTCGCGCACCGTGTAGCGCGGATAGAGCGAGTATTGCTGCAGCACCAGCGCCACGTCGCGCTCGGCGGCGCCCCAGTCGGCGACGTCGACGCCGTCGATGAAGACCTGGCCCTCGCTCGGCTTCTCGAGACCCGGCGATCATCCTCAGCGTCGTCGTCTTGCCCGCACCCGTCTCGCCGAGCAGCACGAAGAACTCGCCATCGGCGATCTCGAGATTGAGCCCGGTCGAGCGCGGTGTGATTGCCGAAGCTCTTCGAGATGTTTTTCAGCTGGATATGGGCCATCAGAGTCTCACCCCGAGCGACTTGCCGCTCGCCGTGTCGAAGAAATGCGCCTGCGCCGGATCGATCCTGGCGAAGACCTTTTCGCCCGGCCCGCTGACGAAGCCGCTCTTGGTGCGCGCGCGCAGCATCTTGGAGCCGACCTTGAGGTCGACGATGTCGAAGGATCCGAGCGGCTCGACGATCTGCGTCTCGACCGGCAGGAAGCCGTCCGCCGCCTCATGGCGCACGATCACCCCTTCCGGCCGGATGCCGAGCGCGAGCTTGCCGCCGGCATGGCCGTTGAGCTTCGACAAAAGCGCGCGCGGGAACTCGAAGCCGGTGGCCGCGCCACCGACCGTGACCGAGGCGGCCGAGGCCGTTCTCGGTGACCGACGCCTCGGCGACATTCATCACCGGGCTGCCGACGAACTGCGCCACGAACAGATTGGCCGGATGCGAATAGACCTCGTCCGGCGAGCCGACCTGCTGCAGCACGCCCTCATGCATGATGACGATGCGGTCGGCGAGGCTCATCGCCTCGATCTGGTCGTGCGTGACATAGATGGTGGTCGAGCCCTGCTTGATGTGCAGCCGCTTGATCTCGGCCCGCATCTCCTCGCGCAGCTTGGCGTCGAGCGCGCCGATCGGCTCGTCCATCAGCATCGCCTTGGGACGCCGCACCAGCGCCCGGCCAATGGCGACACGCTGCATGTCGCCGCCCGACAGCGCCGACGGCTTCTTGCGCCAGCAGGTCGGTGATCTGCAGCGTCTTGGCGACCGAGCGCACTTCCTGGTCGATCTCGGCCTTGCTCTTGCGCGTCGCGCGCAGGGGAAAGGCGATGTTCTCGTAGACGCTCATATGCGGATAGAGCGAGAACGACTGGAACACCATGGCGATGTCGCGGTCGGCAGCCTTGAGATGCTGCACCGGCTTGCCGTCGATCAGGATATCGCCGCCGTCGATCGTCTCCAGCCCGGCAATGGCGCGCAGCGTCGTCGTCTTGCCGCAGCCGGACTGGCCGAGCAGCACGATGAACTCGTTGTCGTCGATCTTGAGGTTGAGGTCCTTGATGACCTGGACGGCGCCGAAAATTTCTGGACGCCGCGAAGCTCGATCTGGGTCAATGCTGTGCTCCCGGATTTCGCGCCTGCGCATCTGCGCTATGACCGGTGCCGGCCTCTTCCTCCGGCGCGATCTTCGAGGTGATGTTGAAGCCGATCAGCCCGATCAGGATGATGGTCACGCCATAGCTGTGCAGCAGCATGTTCCAGGGCTGGCAGAGCGCGATGATGCCGAGCACCATCAGGATCTGCGAGCCGGGTTCCAGGTATTTCTGGTTGATGGCGCGAAAGCTCATTTGCGGATCGCTCCGAAGGACATGCCGCGCAACAGATGATTGCGAAGCAGGAAGGTGAAGATCGCGACCGGCAGCAGGAACAGGAAGGTTCCGGCGGCGATCACCGTCCAGTCCGGCAGGCCGGAACCGATCTGGCTGGGGATGAACGGCGGTGCTGTCTGGGCACGGCGGCTGGTCATGATCAGCGCGAAGGCATATTCGTTCCACGCCGTGATAAAGCAGAAGACGGCGGTCGCGGCGATGCCGGTTGCTGCCTCGGGCAGCACGATCTTGAAGAAGGCCTCCATGCGCGTGTAGCCGTCGACCAGCGCCGCCTCCTCATATTCCTTCGGGATCTCGTCCATGAACCCTTTCATCAGCCAGACCGAGAAGGACAGGTTGAAGGCGGTGTAGAGGATGATCAGGCCGAGGTGGGAATCGTTGAGGCCGACTGCGCGGTACATCAGGAACATCGGGATGGCGACCACCACCGGCGGCAGCATGCGCGTCGACAGGATGAAGAACAGCAGGTCCGCCTCCCCCTTCACCCTGAAGCGCGAAAACCCGTAGGCGGTGAAGGTGCCCATGCCGACCGCCAGCACCGTCGAGGTGATGGCGACGATCAGCGAGTTCATGAACCGGCTCGGATAGCCCGACCACTGCACCTCGCCCTTGCCGTCGCGCACGATCTTTTCGCCGCCGTCGAAGACGACGCGTTCCCACCACGGAGCTGCCGCATACTCTTCCGGCGTCGGCGGACTGCGCAGTTGCGAGCGCTTGGTGAACAGCTTGACGAAGGGCGATATTTCCGGCTGGAACACCACCGTCGGCGGGATGGTGGTCGCGAGATTGCGCGGCTTGAACGCCGTCGAGGCGATCCAGTAGATCGGCGCCAGGAAGATGATCGTCACCACCAGCACCGCGACGATGGCGACGCGGTTGAAGCCGATTTCGGAAGAAGTGCGGACGGCGGCCATCTCAGCGCTCCTTCACCTTGTTGAGGTACTTCACGTAGATGTTGGTGATCGCCAGCACCATGATCAGCACGATGTAGGCGAGCGCGCAGGAGCGCCCGGTCTGCCATTCCTGGAACGCCATCTTGTAGAGCCGGATCGAGATCAGTTCGGCCGTCGGCTGGCTGGTCAGGATGTAGGCGAGGTCGAAGGTCTTGAACGCTTCCATGGTGCGGAAGATGACCGCGATCATCAGGATCGGCGCGACCAGCGGCAGCGTGATGCGGAAGAAGGTGTAGAACGGCCCGGCGCGGTCGATCGCGGCGGCTTCGTAGAGATGCTTCGGCACCGCCGAGAGGCCGGCCAGCGACAAGCAGCATGACGAAGGGCGACCACATCCAGATGTCGGTCAGCGCGACCGCATAGAGCGCCATGTTCGGATCCGACAGCCATTCGAAGGTGCCGAGGCCGAGCGCATAGTTGATGATGCCGAAGGACGGGTCGTAGAGCAGCTTCCAGAACAGGCCGACCACCGCCATCGACAGCATCATCGGCAGCAGCAGCAGCGTCGTCAGCAAGCCCTTGAGCGGGATGTCGCGGTTGAGCAGCATGCGCGACGCCGAAACCGACGAGCACCTGCCCGGCGACCGAGACGATGACGTATTTCGCGGTGATGGCGAAGTTGGACCAGACATAGGGATCGTTGAGCAGGTCGCGATAATTCTGCAGCCCGACGAAATTCGCCGGCGCATTGGTCGAGGCGCGGAAATCGGTGAAGGAATAGCCCAGCGAATAGATCAGCGGGAAGATGTTGAAGACGATCAGGAACAGGATCGTCGGGATGATGAAGAGATTGCGGATCGAAATGTCGCTGAGGCCGCGGGCGGCGGCCCGCGAGGACCTGTCCAGCGTCGTGATCATCGTGGTCGCCAAAACCCTGCTCCCGATTCTTAAAAGACAAACGGAGGAGGCGCGAAGGCCTCCTCCGTCAGGCATGACTGTTTATTGGCCGCGGCCGTATTTCTTGAAGGTCGCGTTCCAGTCGGCGGCCAGCGCGTCCAGCGTTTCCTTGGCGGTGCCATGGTCCGCCGATCACGTAGGGATAGATGCGCTGGTTGAGCTGCTGCAGCAGTTCTGCATATTCCGGCACCGCCCAGAAGTCCTTCACCTTGAACATGGTCTCGTAGAAGGCCTTGTTGTAAGGCGTGGCGTTCTGGAACTCCTCCGACTTGAGCACGGCTGCGCTGCAGGTGTAGCCGCCAAGCGCTGCCCACTTCTTCTGGGTCTCGTCCTTGATGAACCATTCGAGGAACTTCATCGCCTCTTCCTGCTTCTTGCGAGTAGGAGACGATGGAGATGCCCTGACCGCCGAGTGCGGCGAACTGGTCGCCGCTCGGGCCGGCAGGATTGGCGAAGAAGCCGGTGTTCTTGGCGTTCGGGTTCGACGCCTCGTTGATCAGCGAGGGGAAGAACGCGAAGTAGTTCATGCTCATCGCCGCCAGGTTTTCGGTGATCGCCTGGTTGTCCTCGACGAAGAACGCCTTGGCCCAGCCCGGAGGCGTGAACGTGTAGAGTTCCTTGTAGGCGTCGAGCGCCGCGATCGCCTTGTCGGAGTTGATGAAGCCATCGACCTTGTAGGTCGCATAGTCGCCCAGCTCGCCGCCATAGGAGAACAGCGCGTTCTCGAAGCCCATCGCCATCGCGTCATAGGAATTGTCGGTGTAGATGGCGACGCCGTAGCGCTTCTGGTCCGGCCGGTGGAAGAATTCGGCGATGTCGCGCAGCGCCTTGAAGTCCTTCGGCACGTCGAGATCGTAGCCATACTTGGCCTTGAAGGCTTCCTTTTCCTTGGGGTCTTCGAACCAGTCCTTGCGATAGGCCCAGCCGACGGCGTCGCCTTCGAGCGGGATGGCCCAGTACTTGCTGCTGCCGCCCGGATATTCGGCATAGTACTTCACCGTCGCCGGCGCCATCACCTCGCCCAGCTTGTGCTTGTTGAAGAAGTCGGTCAGGTCGACATAGTGGCCGCCGGTCGAGCCGGCGCCGAGCCATTGCGAGTCGCCGACGACCATATCATAGGCGTCGCCCTGGGCGTTGAACTCGGTGAAGGCCTTGGTCTGGAAGTCGGGCCAGGGCGTGGTTTCCACCGTGATCTTGACGCCGGTTTCCTTCTCGTACTCGTTGACGAGTTCCTGCAGATAGTTGGCCGGATCCCATTCCGCCCAGAAGATGGTGAGTTCCTTGTCCTGCGCGTAGACGGACGTTCCGCAGGCGAGCACTAAGCCGATACCAGCAAGCAGGCTGGTCATTGTCTTGCGCATAATGATTTCCTCCCTTGTGCGCATTCTACCGTGTCATGCGAGCCGGCAGCGAGGCCGGCCCTGGTAGTTCCTCCCGTGATGGCACCTTTCCGGTTCTGGGCCTCCTCGCCCGGCCGGAAAATGGATCGCAGCCCTCACTTTCGATCCGCTTTATCGGTCCTGATCTGGTATTACCAATTTCAAATGCCCGTCAAGCTCTTTCTTCTGCGATCAGGAGCGGCTCGACAAGCCGATTTGCAGCGGTATCTGCCTGTTTTACTTTAATTTTCCTACTCCTTGATACATAAGGGTCTTGTTTTGGTTGCGTCAGCACAATTACTATGTGTAGCTGGCGTTCACTATCTGGTCGAACCAGATTCGCGTTTATTTCGCGACCGCCGCCCGCGCGATCCCACCTCCATCGTGTCATCGATTCCGCCACCGCGGCCCGCACCAGGGCGCCGGCCGCCCATTGCGCGACCGACATGCGTCCTGCGGCTGTCGAGCCCCCAGATGTCCTTCAGCACGATCAGCACCTCGACGCCGAACACCAGCGACAGCGCCTGCGCCAGGCGCTTGAATTCGCGCGGCGGCAGCTGGCCCTTGAGCGGCGCGATGGCGTCCTTCAGCAGCTCGACGCGATGGCCGCGGGTGAATTGCGGCTCGCCGCCGAGCGTGCCCGCCTGCCGCTGCGCCCACTGGTCGAGCGACAGTTTCAGCGCCGCCTTGAATGTCGCCTCGAAGGCCTCGATGCGCGGCATCGCTGTACCGAACAGTTCGGCGACCCGGCGCTCCGGCATCGGCGGAAGTCGAATGCCAGGTGAGGATCGGGCCGAGCCCCTCGTCGACCACCGCCTGCACCAGTGCCGCCTGGCTCGGGAAATAGCGATAGGCGGTGGCGCGCGACACGTCGGCCGCTTCCGCGACCTCGCTGACCGAGGGCGTGGCGCCAGCCTGCATCAGCCGCGTCGCCGTCTCCAGCATCAGCCGTCTGGTGCGGGCACGCGCGCCGCGTTCGGCCCCCGGCTTACCCCTCGCTCGGCGTCATCGTTCATCGCGGCTTGTTGACGTGAGACATTCATGTCAATACGATACGCGCGTCTCAAAAAATTGCAATGGCTTTGGCGCTGCCGAGCGGCTTGCAGAGAGCGGCAGGCGACGACGCCGGGCACGCCAGGACCGGGGAAACGCGATGAAGCGCATCTATGTGGTGGGCACCGCCGACACCAAGGGCGAGGAACTTGCCTTCCTGGCCGACGCGATTGCCGCCACCGGCGCCGCCGTCGCCCGCGTCGATGTCGGCACGCGCGCCGCCACCGTGCCGGTCGATATTTCCGCCGAGCGAGGTCGCCGGTCATCATCCCGAGGGCTGCAGTGCCGTGCTCGGCATCGACGATCGCGGCCGGCGGTCGCCGGCGATGGCCGCCGCCTTCGCCCGCTTCGTCGCAGTCGCGCACGACATCGCCGGCATGATCGGCATCGGCGGCGGCGGCGGCACCTCGATCGTCACCGCCGGCATGCGCGCGCTGCCGCTCGGCCTGCCCAAGATCATGGTCTCGACGCTCGCCTCCGGCGACACCGCGCCCTATGTCGACGTCTCCGACATCGTCATGATGCCGTCGGTCACCGACATGGCCGGGCTCAACCGGCGTCACCGCGTCGTGCTGCACAATGCCGCCCAGGCCATCGCCGGCATGGCAGCGAGGCCCGCGCCGTCGGCCGACGGCAAGCCGGCGCTGGCCTGACCATGTTCGGCGTCACCACGCCTTGCGTGACGGCCATCGCCGATCAGCTGCGCGCCGACTACGACTGCATGGTCTTCCACGCCACCGGCACCGGCGGCCGGACGATGGAGAAGCTCGCCGACAGCGGCCTGCTCGCCGGCGTCATCGACATCACCACGACCGAGGTCTGCGACCTGCTGTTCGGCGGCGTGCTGCCGGCGACCGAAGACCGCTTCGGCGCCATCGCCCGCACGAAGCTGCCCTATGTCGGCTCGGTCGGCGCGCTCGACATGGTCAATTTCTGGGCGCCGCCGACCATTCCCGGAGCAGCTATCGCGGACCGGCTGTTCTACGAGCACAATCCCAACGTGACGCTGATGCGCACGACGGCGGACGAGTGCCGCGCGATCGGCGAATGGATCGGCGGGAGGCTCGAGCCGCTGCGAAGGACCGGTGCGCTTCCTGATCCCCGAAAAGGGCGTTTCGGCGCTCGACATCGAAGGCGGCGCCTTCTTCGATCCGGAGGCCGACGCCGCGCTGTTCGCGGCCATCGAGCGCACGATCAAGCCGACCGCCAACGCGGCGCGTGACGCGCCTGCCGCTGCACATCAACGACCCCGAATTCGCCAAGGCCGCGACTGCGGCTTTCCTCGACATCGCCAGACAAGTGAGACCTGACAAGCATGGCCGCCATTCCGCGCAAGAAAATCCTGGAAAAGTTCCGCAAGATGATCGCCGACGGCGTGCCGATCGTCGGCGGCGGCGCCGGCACCGGCCTGTCGGCCAAGGCCGAGGAGGCCGGCGGCATCGACCTCATCATCATCTACAATTCCGGCCGCTACCGCATGGCCGGGCGCGGCTCGGCCGCCGGCCTGCTCGCCTATGGCAACGCCAACGAGATCGTCAAGGAAATGGCCTACGAGGTGCTGCCGGTGGTGAAGAAGACGCCGGTGCTCGCCGGCGTCAACGGCACCGACCCCTTCGTCCTGATGCCGCTGTTCCTCGCCGAGCTGAAGACGATGGGCTTTTCCGGCGTGCAGAACTTTCCCACCATCGGCCTGTTCGACGGCATCATGCGGCAGAGCTTCGAGGAGACCGGCATGGGCTTCGGGCTCGAGGTCGACATGATCGCCGAGGCGCACAAGCTCGACCTGCTGACCACGCCCTATGTCTTCAACCCGGACGAGGCGCGCGCCATGACCAAGGCCGGCGCCGACATCATCGTCGCCCATATGGGCGTCACCACCGGCGGCTCGATCGGCGCCACGTCGGCCAAGTCGCTCGACGACTGCGTGGACGAGATCGACGCCATCGCCGACGCCGCGCGCTCGGTGCGCAAGGATGTCATCGTGCTTTGCCATGGCGGGCCGATCGCCATGCCGGACGACGCGCGCTACATCCTCGACCGCTGCAAGGGCCTGCACGGCTTCTATGGCGCAAGCTCGATGGAGCGGCTGCCGGCCGAAGCCGCGATCGCCAGGCAGACCGCGGATTTCAAGGCCGTCGCCGCTGGCGACGGGAAGACCACACCTAAGAAAAAGAAGGGATGAGACGATGGCCGACAAGAGCAAGGTGTTCGTCTACCCGAAGGACGTCAGCGCCTTCGGCTTCGACTGGGGCCGGCTGGCGCTGACGGTCGCGCCGGAAGTGAACGGCGCGGAGCGCTTTTCCGGCGGCGTCGTCGACCTGCCGTCCGGCAAGGGCCACACCCGCCACAACCATCCCGGCGCCGAGGAGATCATCTTCGTCATCTCGGGCAATGGCGAGCAGATGGTCGAGGACGAGAAAGGCAATCCGGTGGTCGCCAAGGTCGGCCCCGGCTGCACGATCTACGTGCCGGAAAGCCGTTTCCATTCGACGCTGAACACCGGCGACGGGCCGATGCAGCTCTTCGTCGTCTATTCGCCGGCCGGACCGGAACTGGTGCTGCGGGAACTGCCGGATTTCAGGCTGCTGCCGCCGGGCAAGGGGTGATTAGCTTTGTGGGGTAGCGCTGCGCCTGTCGTCCGTGATTCAAGCGCCACCCCTGTTCCAGCCCCGACCCCGATCGCCGAACATCACATAGCCGGTGTCGGTCACCGCAACCGTATCCTCCAGCTTGATGAATCCCCGCGTCGGGTGAAGCATGGTCGTCTCGACCGACAGCACCATGTTCTTCTCCAGCGGCTTCGCGGCATAGGTGCCTTCATAGGTCACCGGATGGTTGGTCATCAGGAACGGCGCTTCATGCGTGATCAGCCCCATGCCATGGGCGAAGAAATCGGTGTAAGGCGCAACCTTCGAGGTCTTCAGCACGCCCTCCGCATGAGCAATCATGTCGCCGCCCATGCGTGCCGGCCCTGACCTTGGAGAACGCCGCCTGCTGCACCGTCTCGACCTCGGCCAGCAGATCCTCCAGTTCGGCATCCGGCTCGCCCAGAATGCCCATGCGGCAGAGGTCGCCGATATAGCCGTGATAATTGCCGCCGGAATCGATCGACAGCACCTCGCCCTTCTTCCACGCCTGCGGTGAGGCCGCACGGTTGTGGCTGGAGCCCAGCGTCAGCAGGCAATATTCGAAATGCGCGCCGCGATTGGTCTCCTCGCGCCGCAGCTGCTCGATGATCTCGGCCTTGGTCGTGCCTTCGCGCGCCCATTGAATGGTCGCCAGCATGGAATCGGTGATCAGCTCGGAAGCGATGCGCAGCTTCTCCAGCTCTGCGTCCGTCTTGATGGCGCGCATGCGCTCCAGCATGTCGGTCGCATCGACCAGCTTTGCGTCCGGCAGCGCCTTGCGGATCAGCGCATAGGCGTCCGACGGCAGGAAAGCCGGCTCGATGCCGATGCGGGCGCCTGCCTTGCCGATTTGCTGCACATGCTCGACGGCGAGATTGGCGGCGTCGAGCGTGCCCCAGCAGGCGGCATGCAGCGTCGGCGTCCAGAACGGGTTGTTCTGGTGCTCGGCGCCCTCCATGCGGTTGCCGATATAGGCGGCATGGTCCGGCCGGCCCTTCTCATAGACGACGACGGGCAGATAGCGGCTGTGGCCGATCGCATCCATGGCGGCGAAGAAAATGAACTTGTAGCCGCCGAGCAGATATTGCGTGTTGTGCTTGGAGGTGGCGAGCAGCACATCGATGCCGGCTTCCTCCATCAGCCGGTCGACCCTCGCCTGGTCGAACGGAATGGTGCTGAGGCATCTTGCCCGGGGCGATGTTCATTGTTCTCTCCCTGAATATGCCGGCCGGATCGGGCCGGCTTGCCGGCTGCGCTGGTCGCCGATCCCTGGCTATCGATCAAATCTGCACCATTTTCGCCACTCTGGTCCAGCCAGAACATCGGCCAAATGGCAATCAATCAGCCGTCACCAAGTCGTCATCCAGCAGTGGCACTCAAGAGTCATATCTGGTCCTACCAGATAAGCAGAAGGAGCCACTTCCTCAACAACTGGTCCAGCGGACGGAAATTTCAAAGCCAAGCAAGGATGCGCCAATTCCGTCTCTGGCGAAACCCTTGGCAAGGGCCATAATCGCCACCGCAAGGATGCTGGCGGACCCGCCAGCGTCGAGGGGATTGGCGCACCCGGCCGGGTCGCGGAGAGGACGGAGGTCGATCATGTCAGATGTCACCATTTCCAGGCGCACGCTGCTTGCCGGCTCGGCCCTGCTGCTGGCCTCCACCGCCATGCCGACATTGGGCTGGGCGCAGACACCGAAGAAGGGCGGCCGGCTGGTGCTCGCCGCCGATTCCGAGCCGCGCAATCTCAATCCGGCGATCGTCGCCTCCAACGGCGTCTTCTTCATCTCCAGCAAGATCGTCGAAACGCTGGCCGAAGCCTCGTTCGACGGCAAGGATGGGCTGCAGCCACGTCTGGCACTCTCCTGGGAAGGTGCCGCCGACGGGCTGTCGGTGACCTTCAAGCTGCGCGACGGCGTCAAATGGCATGACGGCAAGCCGTTCACCTCGGCCGACGTCGCCTTCTCGGCGCTGCAGATCTGGAAGCCGCTGCAGAATCTCGGCCGCACCGTGTTCAAGGATCTCGCCGCCGTCGACACCCCTGACGATCTCACCGCCGTGTTCAAATTCGCCAAGCCGACGCCGTTCCAGCTGATCCGCAATGCCCTGCCGGCGCTGTAGAGCGTCGTGCCGAAGCACATCTACGAGGTCGGCAAGATCGAGGAGAACCCGGCCAACAATGCGCCGATCGGCACCGGCCCGTTCAAGTTCGGCGAGTACAAGGCCGGCCAGTATTACAGGCTGACGAAGAATACCGACTACTGGGGCAAGGACGAGCCCTATCTCGACGAGATCATCTATCAGGTGCTGCCCGACCGCACCTCGGCGGCGGCCGCGCTCGAGGCCGAAGAAATCCAGCTCGCCGCCTTCTCCGCCGTGCCGCTGGCCGACCTCGACCGCATCTCCAAGGTGCCGGGCCTCAAGGTCATCTCCAAGGGCTATGAGGGGCTGACCTATCAGCTCGTCGTCGAGATCAACCATCGCCGCAAGGAACTGGCCGACGTGAAAGTGCGCCAGGCGATCGCGCATGCCATCGACAAGGATTTCGTCGTCAAGACGGTGTTCCTCGGCTATGCCGCCACCGCCACCGGTCCGGTGCCGAAGAACGATCCGCAATTCTACACCGCCGACGTGCCGACCTATGCTTTCGACGTCGCCAAGGCCAACGCCCTGCTCGACGAGGCCGGCTACAAGCAAGGCCGCCGACGGCAAGCGCTTTTCGCTCAAACTTTTGCCGGCGCCCTACTTCAACGAGACCAAGCAGTTCGGCGACTATCTGCGCCAGGCGCTCGCCGCCATCGGCATCGACGCCGAGCTGGTCAACAACGACTCGCCCGCGCACATCAAGGCCGTCTATACCGACCATGCCTTCGACCTCGCCGTCGGCCCGCCGGTGTTCCGCGGCGACCCGGCGATCTCGACCACCATCCTGGTGCAGAGCGGCATTCCGGACGGCGTGCCGTTCTCCAACCAGGGCGGCTACAAGAACGAGGCACTCGACGCCCTCATCGCCAAGGCATCGGAGACGCTCGACACATCAGCCCGCACCGAGCTCTACAAGGAGTTCCAGAAAAAGGTCGCCGCCGACCTGCCGCTGATCAACGTCGCCGAATGGAGCTTCATCAGCGTCGCGCGCGATACGGTGGGTAACATCGCCAACAACCCGCGCTGGGCGGTGTCGAACTGGGCGGACACGTATTTGGCGGGCTGACGTATCCTTGCGGATTGCGCATGTCGGGGTGCTCAGCTTCGAGAATGAGAGTTCCTTCGCGCCCCCCTCTGTCCTGCCGGACATCTCCCCCACGAGGGGGGAGATTGGCTGTTTCCGCGCCCCGCACTTTCCGGTCACCTTGGAGATTGGCGAAGCCCGCGATAACAACTGATCTCCCCCCTTGTGGGGGAGATGTCCGGCAGGACAGAGGGGGGCGCCGTAGAGCGCAACCTCAAAGGTTCGCGCGCGGCGTTCTTTTCGCCATGACCCGCGCCCTCACCCTCCTCCGCCGCCGTCTCGTCGGCAGCATCTTCGTGCTGCTGATCGTCATCATCGGCACATTCCTTTTGCTCGAAGCCGCGCCCGGCGATGCGGTCGATGCCTATATCGTCTCGACCGGCGGCGATGCCGGCATGATCGAACTGCTGCGCCATCGCTGGGGCCTCGACCAGTCGGAACTGACGCGGCTTGCCAACTATCTCTGGGCGCTGCTGCATCTCGACCTCGGCCAGTCCGTCACCTTCTCCAGGCCGATCCGCGAAGTCATCCTCGAGCGCCTGCCCACAACGCTTCTCCTGATGGTCAGCGCCACCGCGCTCTCCTTCGGCCTCGGCTCGGCGCTCGGCATCTATGCCGGCGCAAGACCCGGCAGCTTTCGCGACCGTTTCCTGTCGATCGGCTCGCTGGCGCTCTATGCCGTGCCTGGCTTCTGGCTCGGCCTGGTGCTGATCGTGATCTTCGCCGTCGACCTGCGCTGGCTGCCGATCGGCGGCATCGAGAGCCTGGCGTCGGACAAGACCGGCCTCGACCGCGCCGCCGACATCGCCACCCATCTCGTCCTGCCGGTCTCCGCGCTCGGCTTCATCTATCTCGCGCTCTATCTGCGCATGATGCGCGCCGGCATGGCCGAGGCCTGGCGGCAGGATTTTGTCCTCGCCGCCCGCGCCAGGGGATTGTCGCGCCGCCGCATCGTGCTCGCCCATGTCGCCCGCAACGCGCTGCTGCCGCTGGTCACCATGCTCGGCCTGCAATCGGCGCAGATGCTGGGCGGCAGCGTCGTCATCGAAAGCGTCTTTGCCGTGCCCGGCCTCGGCCGGCTGGCGCAGGAAGCGGTGGCCGCGCGCGACACGCCGCTGCTGCTCGGCATCATCCTCACCAGCGCCGTTCTGGTCATCGTCATCAACCTTGCTCGTCGACATCGCCTACGCCTTCCTCGATCCGCGCGTCGGCGCCAGCGAGGCCGGCGCGTGAGCGTGCTCCGGCGTTTCCTGCGCACGCCGGAAGCGGTCGCCGGCGCGATCATCCTGGCGGTGCTGTTCGCCATGGCGCTGTCTGCGTCGCTGTTGTTTCCCGGCGATCCGCAGGCCATTGCCGGCCCGGCGCTGCTGCCGCCTTTCCAGGACTGGTCGCTGCCGCTCGGCACCGACCGGCTCGGCCGCGACGTGCTGGCCGAACTGTTCCATGGCGCCCGTACCTCGCTGGCGGTCGGGCTGGCGGCGGCAGCGGCGGCGCTCTGTCATCGGCGCGGTCGTCGGCACGCTGGCCGGCTTCGCCGGCGGCCTCGTCGACGAAGTGCTGATGCGCATCACCGACGCCTTCCAGACCGTGCCGGGCTTCCTGCTGGCGCTGGCCTTCGTCAGCGTCGTCGGCCCGTCGCTCGGCGTCGTCGTCGTGGCCATCGCGCTCGGCGCCTGGACCGGGCCGGCGCGGGTGGCGCGCGCCGAAGTGCTGTCGATCCGCGAGCGCGACTATGTCGCCGGCGCCCGCGTCATCGGCATGCATCCGCTTGAGATCGCCTTTCGCGAGGTGCTGCCCAACGCCCTGCCGCCGGTGCTGGCGCTGTCCTCGGTGATCGTCGCCGCCGCGATCCTCACCGAGGCCGCGCTGTCGTTCCTCGGCCTCGGCGACCCCAACCGCGTCACCTGGGGCGGCATGATCGCCGAGGGCCGCACCGTGCTGCGCACCGCGCCCTTCCTGTCGATCATTCCGGGCATGGCACTGGTGCTGACCGTGCTCGGCGTCTATCTCGCCGGCGAAGGCGTCGTCGAGACGACGGCGGTGCAGACGGAGCCTGTCGTGACGGCGCTGGCTTCGATCCGCGATCTCTCGGTGGCTTATCGCCGCGATGGGCGCGAGGTGGCGGCGCTGAAGAACATCAACCTCGATATTGCTGCCGGCGAGCGCCTGGCCATCATCGGCGAAAGCGGTTCGGGCAAGAGCACGCTGGCGCTGGCGATTGCGGGGCTGCTGCCGGCATCCGCCAGGATTGGTGGCCGTATCGACTGGCAGATGCTCGGAATCTTCGATCGCTTCACCAACCTCTCCCGTCTTCGGCAACAATGACACCCCTCGGCGGCTCGCGACATCGGCTTCGTCTTCCAGGATCCTTCCGCCAGCCTCGATCCCGTCATGCCAGTCGGCAAGCAGATCGCCGAAGTCGCCCGCACCCATCTCGGCCTCGACTGGCCGCAGGCCTATGCCAAGGCAGAGAACCTGCTCGAACGCGTCCGCTTGCCGGACCCCGACGCCGCCATGCGCGCCTTTCCGCACCAGCTCTCCGGCGGCCAGAAGCAGCGCGTGGCGATCGCCGCCGCCATCGCCGCCGGACCGAAACTGCTGATCGCCGACGAGGCGACCAGCGCGCTGGACACCATCGTGCAGGCCGAGATCGTCGTCGCTCATCCGGCAGTTGGTGGCCGAGGACGGCATGACGCTGCTGTTCATCAGCCACGACATCGCGCTGGCCGCCGAGCTCGCCGACCGCATCGCCGTGTTCCGGCACGGCGAGCTGGTCGAGATCGGTGCGACGGCCGCAGATCGTCAATGCCCCGCGCCACGCCTATACACGCGCGCTGCTCGACGCCCATATCGGCCTCGACGCCGAGCCGATGTTGCGGCGCGCCGGAGCATCGGCATGAGCGGTCCGCTGCTGACCGTCTCCGGCCTTGCCAAACGCTATCGCCGCGGCGGCAAGACCATCGCCGCCGTCGAAGACGTCTCCTTCGCCATCGAACCCGGAGAGACGCTGGCGCTGGCCGGACCGTCCGGTAGCGGCAAGTCGACGATCGCGCGGCTGGTGCTCAGGCTGATCGAACCGGATGCTGGTCGCATCCAGTTCGAAGGTGATGATTTCCTTGCGCTGACCGGTGCTGCCTTGCGCGCCCGGCGCGCCCGCCTGCAGATGGTGTTCCAGGATCCGCTCGCCGCCTTCAACCCGCGCGCCACGGTGGCGCGCGTGCTCGACGATCCCTTGCGCATCCATGGCATCGCATCCCGCGCCGAGCGCCCGGCGCCGTATCGCCGCCTTGCTGGAGCGCGTCGGCCTGAATGCCGATCTTGCGCCCCGCGCCATCCACGAAATCTCCGGCGGCCAGCGCCAGCGCGTGGCCATTGCCCGCGCCATCGCCACGAAACCCGTCGCTGATCGTGCTCGACGAAGCGGTGTCGGCGCTCGACGTTTCGGTGCGCGGACGACATCCTCAAATTGCTGCTCGACCTGCAAGCCAGGGAACGGATCGCCTATCTCTTCATTTCGCATGATCTCGGCGTGGTCCGAGCCATCGCCCATCGCGTCGTCATTCTCGATGCCGGGCGGATCGCCGAGAGCGGCGATGCCCGCGCCGTCATCGACGCGCCGCAATCGGCAATCGGCAAGGCGCTGGTGGCGGCGGCGCCGAAACTACATCAGGACCACAGCACGCATCATGACCGACCCCGAAGCCCGAGCCGAAAACCTGTCGCGCGAACTCGATTCCGCCTTTCGCAACCGCGCCGATCTCTATCGCCTGTTCCTCGACGAACTGACCGGCTGAACTGGGCGCGGAGAAGAGCCGAGGCGATCATGATCCGCACCATCGAGCAGCGCGGCAAGGAGGTTGCGGCGGCAGCCTTCGCCGACTTCGGCCCCAACGACGCGCCGGCGATCGGCGAGGCGTTTCTGGCCGTCAGCCCCGATGGCGGCCGCATGTATCCGACCGATGTCGAACGCAGTGAACCGGATCACATCGCCTTCAAGGTGAAGCGATGCCCGCTGAAGGACGCCTGGGTCGAGGCCGGCGTCGGCGAGGAAAAACTCGCCACGCTCTGCCGCATCGCCGGCGCCTTCGACCGCGGCCTGTTCGAGGCGACTGGCGTGCGCTTCGACAACGTCACCTGGACGCCGGGCCACGGCTCCGGCTGCTGCCACATCGCCCTGACCAACCGGGATGCTGCCTAGCACGATATCATCTGTGGCCAGCGCAGCGTCTGCCGCGCTGGCCTGCACGAAGGTTCAATGCTTGATCCGATCGCGCATTGCATACCACAGCATGCCCAGCACATAGAGCGGACCGCGCAGCGCCGTGCCGCCTGGAAATGGCATCGGCGTCAGCGTCGAGAACAGGTCGAGCCGCGAAGCATCGCCGGTGATCGCTTCGGCCAAGAGCTTGCCCGACAGCGTCGACAGGATGACACCCTTGCCGGAATAGCCATGCGCGAAATAGACCTCGCCATAGTGCCCGACATGCGGCAGCCGCGACGTCGTCACCGACACCAGCCCGCCCCAGGCATGATCGATGCGGCAGCCCTTCAGTTGCGGGAAAGTGGCTTCCATATGCGGCCGCACGAAGCCGGCAATGTCGGCCGGCGGCGATGGCGTGTAGCGCTCGCCGCCACCGAACAGCAGTCGCCCATCCGCCGACATCCGGTAGTAGTTGACGACGAAGCGCGTGTCGGACACCGCGACATTGGCCGGGATGACATTGCGCTTGCCCTCCAGCGGCTCGGTGGCGACGATGTAGTTGCCGACCGGCATGATGCGGCTGTTGACGCGCGGCTCCAGCCCATGCAGCAGCGCATCGCCGGCCAGCACGACATGTTTTGCCCGGACCGAACCCTTTGATGTCGAGACCCGGATCGAAGGTTCGCGCTCCAGCCGCACGGCCACCGAATTCTCATGGATGGTGACGCCGGCCGCGACCGCGGCGCGGGCAAGGCCGAGCGTGTAGTTCAGCGGATGCATGTGGCCGCCGAGCGGCTCATACATCGCGCCGTGATAGGGCGTGTCGACCTTGCCCCGCGCCTCCGCCGCCGACAGGATCTCGACGTCACGAAATTTCATCACGCTTGCCAGGCACTCGGCCTCTTCCTCGAGATCTTTGAGATCGGAGCCGTTGACCGCGCCGACCAGATGGCCGGTCAGCCTCAGATCGCAATCGATGGCGTGGCGCTCGATGATGTCGAGCACCAGCCCGCGCGCTTCGAAGGCGAGGTCGAACAGCGCTTTCGCCCGCTCGGGTCCGTAAAGCCTTGACCAGCCCCTTGGCGCCCTTGCGCAGGCCGGGGATCATCTGGCCGCCATTGCGGCCCGATGCGCCCCAGCCGATCTTGCCGCCTTCGAGCAACACCACCTTCAGGCCGCGCTTCGGCGGCATGCAGTGCGGCCGACAGGCCGGTGCAGCCGCCGCCGACGACAACGAGGTCGGCGTCGACCTCACCTTGCAGCGCCGGATGGTCCGGCGCCGGGTTGGCGGTGGCGACATAATAGGATTTGCCGATATCGAGACCGGAATTGAAACCCTTGAACTGGATCCCATCATCACACCTTCAGCAGCAGGTGGTCGCGTTCCCAGCTCGTCACCACGCTCTGGAACAGGTCGAGCTCGACGCTCTTGACGCGCAGATAGGACTGGAAGAAGTCCTCGCCGAGCAGCGCCCGCACCGGCTCGCATGCGGTGAACCGGTCGAGCGCTTCCTCCATGGTTTTCGGCAGCGTGCTCTTGATCTTGTAGGCATTGCCCGACGCCTCGGCCGAACGCGCGAGCTTCTGCTCGACGCCGAGATAGCCTGGCAAGCAGCGAGCCGGCGATCGCCAGATAGGGATTGGCATCGGCGCCGGGCAGCCGGTTTTCTATGCGCCGCGCGGCGCGGCCACCGGCCGGCACGCGCAGACCGCAGGAGCGGTTGTCATGCGACCATTCGATGTTGGCCGGCGCGCTGTGGTTCGGCCGGATGCGGCGGAACGAATTCACGTTCGGCGCAAACAGCGGCATGATCTCGGGGACATATTTCTGCAGCCCGCCGATGAAATGGCCGAACATTGCCGTGTCGGCATCGTCGGTGCCGGCAAACAGCGTATTGCCCGCTTCTCGTCGATGACCGACATGTGCAGATGCATCGAGCTACCCGCCTGTGCGGCGATCGGTTTTGCCATGAAGGTCGCATGCATGCCGCACTGCTGCGCCGCCTGGCGCGTCAATCGCTTGAACAGCAGCACCTTGTCGGCGAGCGGCAGCGCATCGCCATGCAGGAAATTGATCTCCAGCTGCGCGGTGCCTGATTCATGGATCAGCGTGTCGAGCGGCAGTCCGGCGGCCGCGGCATAGTCATAGACGCGCCGGATCACCGGCTCGAATTCTTCCAGTGCCGCCATGTCATAGGGATGCTGCACGCTCTCGGCGCGGCCATTGCCGCCGACCGGTGCGGTCAGCGGCTGGTCGGGATTCGGATTGGGCGCGGTGAGATAGAATTCGAGCTCCGGCGCCACCACCGCCCGCCAGCCGCGCTGGCGGTAGAGATCGAGCACGGCCCGCAAGCACATGACGCGGCGAGGCCATCCAGGGCCGGCCGTCCATGTGGAACGCATCGGCAAAGACATAGGCTTTGCCTGCGCCGCCGCCCGGCGCCAGGCAGAGCGTCGAGACATCCGGCACCATGCGCATATCCGGGTCCTGAGTAAGCAAAACCCTCGTCGATCGAGCCGGAATAGCGGCCGTCAATGCTGACCAGGAAGGCGCTGCTCGGCAGATAGAGCGCGCGATCTTCCAGCGCCTTGAGGAATTTCGCCGCCGGCAGCGCCTTGCCGCGCAGCACGCCGTTCATGTCGGGCACCAGGCACTCGACTTCGGTGATGCCGTGCTGGGCCAGCCAGCTTTTGGGATCGTTGCCGGTGAAGAGGCGGTGTTGGTAGTTTTTGTCAGGCATTTTGGTTCATGTCCGTATGAGAGAGAGTATGGCTTGCGCGGCCACATCCGTTCCGGGTTTCAGCGCCATCTGGGCTGCATTCTCCCTGAGGCGGGCGCGCATCGCATCGTCGGCCAGCAGGCCGAGAATGGCTCTCTCCAATCCTCCTTCGGTCCAGGCGTCACGGCCGATATGGTCGCCGACGCCGGTCTCTCCCGCGCGTTGCGCATTGTCATGTCCGTCCCAGCAATAGGGCATGATCAGCGACGGCACGCCGAAGCGCAGCGCCTCGCAAAAGCTGTTGTTGCCGCCATGGTGGATGAACAGGTCCGACTTCGCCACCACCGAAGGCTGCGGAAACCAGGCGTCGAGATAGACATTGTCCGGCACCGCGCGATAGGCGTCGCGCAGGCCGCCGACATTGACGATGAAGCGCGCCGGCAGCCTGTCGAAGACGGCAAGCATGCGCTCGATCAGCCCGACATCCATGGCGCCGAGGCTGCCGAAGCTGACATAGACCAGCGGCCCGCCATTGCGCGGAAACACCGGCACCTCGAACGGCCCTTCCGAGCGCACGCAGCCTTCGAGATAGACGAAGCGCTCGCGGATCGAGCGGCTCGGCGCGCTCACGGCGCACGATCGTCGGCGTCAGCAGCAGGTTGAGGTCGGGCGATGCCTCGAGGAACAGGCCCTTGGGCAGCGGCGCCAGGCCGGCATCGGCGCGAAACCGGTTGAAGCGGTCATGCGCCGGCGCCGAGGCCGCGAGATAGCGCGCCTCGAAGGCCGCGCGTTGCGGGTCGTCGGCAGCCAAGGCCGGACAGATAGGGCGGCACGTCGGCATCGGGCAGTTCGGTCTCGGCGCAGGAGACGACGCGCACCCACGGGCAGCCGGCGGCGGCAATCGCCGGAAACATGATGACATTGTCGAGCACCACGGCATCCGGCTTCAGCCGCGCCAGCAATTGGCGCAGCGGCGCCTCGGCATTGACCGCGGTGTCGACGATCGCCTGCCAGGTCGGCGCGACATAGGTTTCGAGCTGGTCGATCGGGCTCAGCCGGAAATGCGGCAGATGCCGGCGCACGAAGGCCTGCCAGTAGCTCTGCCGCTCGCTGTCGCTCAGCGGCTCGTCGGTCGGCAGCTGGTATTCCTGGAAACCGTAGTCGGCAAAGACGCCGGAGAAACCGGCATGGCAGATGAAGACCGGCCGGGCGCCCCGTGCGCGCAATGCCTGTGCGATGCCGACGCAATTCAACGCCGCGCCGAAACTGGCTTCGGGAAACAGCGCGATGGTCGGGCTGGCTTTACGCGTCAATTAGTCCTCTTCAGTCCGGCCGGCTGATCATGCCGAACAGTGCGGGCGCGCCGCGGCTGGCCGCCTGCGGTCGCTGGTTGCGGGAGAGCCGCAGATGGATGCGAAGCAGGTCGGCAGCAACCTCATACTGCCGGCTTTCAAGATGGTCGAGTATGGCTAGGTGTTCGCGCAGCGATTGCCGCAGCCGGAAGACGTTGACGCCGGCATAGATGCCCGGCAGCCGGCGCAGCCTGAGATGATCGGCCAGCGCATCGGACACGAAGCGGTTGGCGCAGCCCTCGGCGATCATGCCGTGGAAATCGATGTCCAGCCGCTGGAACTCGCGCGTGTCGAAGGCCGCGTCCGGCAATGCCGCGAGCGCTTCCATGCCCTGGCGCAGCACCGCCGCCCGCGCGCCGTCCAGCCGGAAGCCCGGCGTCAGGATCGCCGCCGGCTCCAGCAGCAGGCGGAACTCGTAGCTTTCGCCTTGTGCCTCCGGATCGTCCGGCGCGCGGCGAAACAGCCAGGATTGGCCGGGCGCGCGGTCGAGCAGAATTCTCTTCCGTCAGTTTCTTCAGCGCTTTTAGTACCGTCTTGCGTTCGGCATCGTACCGCCGCATCAACCCGGCGACGGTCACCGTCTGGTCCAGCCGTCGCGCCGAGCGGTCGCGCAGGATCGCTTCGGCAAGCTCGTCTTCCTCGGCACTAGGCAATTCGGCGGCAATGGCCGGCTGCGCGGCGAGGTCGACCGCCAGATGATAGCCGGTATCGGCCTCCCAGCGCACCACACCCTGTTCTGCGAGCAGGCTGAGTGCCGCCCGCACCGGAGTGCGCGAGACATTGCAGAGCGAGGCGATCTGCTGCTCGGGCAGACGCGCGCCGGGCTCGAAGCCGCGCTGCCGCGCGACATCCAGGATGCGCTGCGCCAGATCGAGATGGTTGGTGCGAGGTCGTCGGGCTGCGGCTTGCATGACTAGTCTCGTGAACGGATGTGACCGCATTGGTTTGGCCGATCGCCGGACGAGCGCAATCGGCCAGATTCCTCGGTCGGTTGACAAATTATGGATTGACGTACTTTTTTCTGCAATAGTACTGTCAGCTGCAATCGGCGAGAAAAAGACCGAGGGAACAGGATCGAGGCAGCGGCACGGGTCGCCGAGCGCTGGTCCGCGAAACGAATTCGACGATCAACCGGAATGGGAGTCTGTCATGACCGCTACCGCTCTGCGGCGCCGTTCGCTCAAAATGTCTTCAATCGCGCTTGGCCTTGCCCTGGCGCTGTCGGCGCCGGCCGCCGCCGCCGACCTCGTCATCTCCAACTGGGACGGCTACATGGCGCCCGATGCCATGGCCGCCTTCAAGACCGCGACCGGCGTCTCCGGCGAGGTCGTGGTGCATGCCACCAATGAGGAGATCATGGGCAAGCTCGATCGCCTCCGGCGGCAAGGGCTATGACGTGGTCTTCGTCTCCTCGCCCTTCGCCGAGGTGCTGAACAAGCTCGGCCTGACCGAGCCGATCGACCACGCCAAGGTCCCCAACCTCGCCAACCTCTATCCGGAAGCGACCAAGCTGCCGCACGATGTCGGCAACGCCTTCTCCGTGCCCTACACCTGGGGCACGACCGGCCTCTGCTACCGCTCGGATCTGGTCAAGGCGGCGCCGACCAGCTGGAGCGATCTGCTCGCGCCCTCCGACGACCTCAAGGGCAAGACCACCATGCTGGCGACCGACCGCTGGCTGCTGGCCGCCGGCCAGCTCGACAAGGGCTATTCGGTCAACGAGACCGACCCGGCCAAGATGGCTGAGGTCAAGGACCTGCTGATCTCGGCCAAGAAGACCTTGCTCGCCTATGACGACACCACCTTCTACTCCAAGCTGGTCTCCGGCGAGGCGCTGATGGTGCAGGCCTGGGACGGCTGGTGCAATTACGGCATCGCCGAGAAGCCCGAGATCAAATACGTCATCCCGAAGGAAGGCTCGGACCTCTGGGTCGACACGATGGTGGTGATGAAGGCGTCCGAGCAACAAGGACGCCGCCTTCAAGTTCATCAACTTCATGCTCGACGCCAAGAACCACGCCTGGGCGGCGCAGAACATCGACTACAAGGTGCCGAACAAGCCGGCGATGGAAAGCCTGCCGGCCGACTTCCTGGCCAAATTCCCCAACATGGCGATGCCGGTGGCCGACCTCGTCAAGTTCGAGCAGCTGCGTGACGTCGGCGAAGCCCAGCGCGACTATTCGAAGATCGTCAGCGAGATCAAGGCCGCGCAGTAAGCGGCGTCAAACTGGATCACGGCCGACGGCGGACATCCGCCGTCGGCCGCCGAATGCGGTTCGCAATCGTGTCCCCGACCAGACTTCGCTCCTCCTTGCTGATGGCGCCGGCGCTGGCCTGGCTGACCGCCCTGATGGTGGTGCCATGCGCGCTGGTGCTGGCGCTCGCCTTCTTCCGGCGCGGCATCTATGGCGGCATCGAATACACCTTCACGCTGGAGAATTTCGGGCTGGTCTTCGACCCGCTCTATGCCGGCATCTTCCTCAACTCGGCGCGCATCGCCGGCACCGCGACACTGATCGCCGTGGTGATCGGCTATGCCGCCGCCTATGCCATTCGGCCGCACCCCGCCGGTTGCAGCCGGTGTTCCTGTTCTTCGCCGTGCTGCCGTTCTGGTCGAACTACCTGATCCGCACCTATGCCTGGATCGTGCTGCTCAACCGCGAAGGCCTGATCACCCAGCTGCTTGCGCTGGTTCGGCTACACCGGCGAGCCGCCGTCGATGCTCTACACCGAGGGCGCCGTCATCGCCGGCCTGGTCTACAACTATCTGCCCTTCGTCATCCTCGCCTGCTACGCGCCGCTGTCGCGGCTCAACCCGGAACTCGCCGAAGCCTCGCGCGACCTCGGCGCCTCCGCCGCTGACCACATTTCGCCGGGTCATCCTGCCGCTGACCGTGCCCGGCATCGCCGCCGGCGCCGTCTTCGTCTTCGTGCTGTCGATCGGCAATTTCGTCACGCCGGCGCTGCTCGGCGGCGGCCGCTTCCAGATGATCGGCAATCTCGTCTACGACCAGTTCCTGACCGCCAATGACTGGCCCTTCGGCGCAGCGCTCGCCATGGCGCTGATCGCCATCATGCTGCTGGTGCTGATGGCGCAGGCGCTGCCGCCGACCGCGCCGCGGGCCGCGCGGCTGAAGCCAAAGGCGACGCCGATGGCTGAGCGCTCCCCCGGCACGCGGCGCACGCTCTGGCTCGTGCTGTCGCTCGTCTTCGCCTTCCTCTACATCCCGATCGCCGTGCTGGTGGCGCTGTCCTTCAACGAAGGCGGCCTGCCGACGGCATGGTCGGGCTTTTCGCTGAAATGGTATGCCTCGCTGGCCGGCAATGCGGCGATCCTGTCCGCCGCCCTCAACACGCTGATCGTGGCGCTGGTCTCGACCGCGATCGCCACTTTGCTCGGCACGCTGCTGGCGATCGGCGTCGAGATGCGCCGGCAATACGGCAAGGGCCTCGAGGCGCTGATCTTCGCGCCGATGATCATCCCCGACATCGTGCTGGCGATCGCGCTGCTCTCGTTCTTCTCCATGCTCAACCTGACCATGGGCCTGCACACCATCATCCTTGCCCATGTCGTCTTCAATCTCGCCTTCGTCTGCTCGGTGGTGCGCGCGCGGCTGAAGAGTTTCGACTGGTCGATCGTCGAGGCCTCGGCCGATCTCGGCGCCTCCGCCATCACCACCTTCCGGCGGGTGACCTTGCCGGTCATCCTGCCGGCGGTGATCGCCGGCGCGCTGCTCGCCTTCACGCTGTCGGTCGACGAGTTCATCATCGCCTTCTTCACCGCCGGCGCCGGCCGCGCCTCGACCACGCTGCCGATGCAGATCTACGCGATGATCCGCTTCGGCATCACGCCGGAGATCAACGCGCTGGCGACCATCGTCATGGCGGTCAGCATCACCGCGCTGACCCTGTCGCAGCGGCTCAACCGCGGGGTCATCGGCCAATGAGCGAACCGCGCACGCTGCTGGCCATCGATCATGTGTCGAAGAATTTCGGCCGGGTGACCGCCGTCGACGGCATTTCGCTCGACATCCGCGAGAACGAATTCTTCGCTCTGCTCGGACCCTCGGGCTGCGGCAAGACCACGCTGCTGCGCATGCTGGCCGGCTTCGAGACGCCCAATGACGGGCGCATACTGCTCGACGGCACGCGACATCGCTCGGATCCCGCCCAACAAGCGGCCGGTCAATCTGATGTTCCAGTCCTATGCGCTGTTTCCGCATATGAGCGTCAGGGCCAATGTCTCCTACGGCCTGGAAATGGAGCGGCTGCCGGCTACCGAAATCCGCTCCCGCGTCGACGCCATCCTGGCGACCACCGAACTCGTCCCCTTCGCCGACCGCAAGCCGGAGCAATTGTCGGGCGGCCAGAAGCAGCGCGTCGCGCTCGCCCGCGCGCTGGTCAAGCGGCCGCGGCTGCTGCTGCTCGACGAGCCGCTCGGCGCACTCGACAAGAAATTGCGCGGCGCCATGCAGCTGGAGCTGAAGCGCCTGCAGCACGAGGTCGGCATCACCTTCGTCATCGTCACCCATGACCAGGAGGAATCGCTGGTCATGGCCGACCGCATGGCGGTGCTGAAGGATGGCCGGCTGCTGCAATGCGATACGCCGCACGCGGTCTACGAGCATCCCGGCCGATCGCTTCGTCGCCGACTTCATCGGCGTGATGAATTTCGTGCCGGGCAAGGCCACCGCCGATGGCGTGCTGGCGGCCAACGGTGCGCGGATCACCGGCAAGGTTCCCGCCGCGCTTTCGCCTGGTGCGTCCGCTGTCGCTTCGGTGCGGCCCGAACGCATCCGGCTGTTCCCAGTCAGGCTCGAGACCGCCAACCGCACCACCGGCACGGTCGAGGCGCTCGCCTATCACGGGCTCGACCTGCAGCTGCATGTCCGCACCGCCTTTGTCGCCAAAACCGTTCCTGGTGCGCGTCACCGCCGATGCCGCCGACCGCCGGCCGGTGTCGGCGGGCGACACGGTCGAACTCGGCTGGGACGCCGCCGACGTCAGAATTTTCGCAGAATTGAAGGAGAAGCTTGATGGCGCAGAAGACGATCGCGTTTTTCCCCGAGGCGGCCTTTGGCCCGGCGCTCAATTCCGTCGGCATCGCGCAGGCGGTCGAGGCGCGCGGCCACAAGGCGGTGTTCCTGTCCGACCCCGGCTTCGTCGACGTCTACAAGGGCTACGGTTTCGAGGCGCATCCGGTGAACCTGTCGGAGCCGATGCCGCCCGAGCAGATGGCCAAGTTCTGGGAGGATTTCATCAACGGCCACATCCCGAATTTCCGCAAATCGCCCTACGACCAGGTCGACAATTATGTGAAGGATTGCTGGACGGCGATCGTCGACAGCGCCAAATGGGCGCAGAAGGATCTGCCGCGCGTTCTCGCCGACCATCAAGCCGGACGTGATCTGCGTCGACAACGTCATCCTGTTCCCGGCGATCAAGCAGTACGGCAAGCCGTGGGTGCGCGTCATCTCCTGCTCGGAAAACGAGATCGAGGACGAGGACATCCCGCCGCATCTCTCCGGCTGCGGCGAGAACGACCATGCCGGCCACCAGCGCTACCGCGATCATTTCAACGCGGTGATCAAGCCGATCCATGACGACTTCAACGCCTTCCTCACTGCCAACAATGAGGCGCCCTATCCGATCGGCCAGTTCTTCGAGGCCTCGCCCTATCTCAACCTGCTGCTTTATCCCGAAGCGGCAAAATTCAAGCGCCGCCATCCGCTCGACCCGGCAAAATTCCAGTATCTCGAAGGCTGCGTGCGGCAGGAAAAGCCCTACACGGTGCCGACCTTCGCCAAGAACAATGACGGGCCGCTGCTCTACGTCTCCTTCGGCAGCCTCGGCGCCGGCGATGTCGATCTGCTTGAAGCGCATCATCGCGACGCTGGGCAAGACGCGCTATCGCGCGCTGGTCAATGTCGGCGGCTACAAGGACCAGTACACGGACGTGCCCGGCAACGTCATCGTCGAGAGCTGGTTCCCGCAGCCTTCGGTGATCCCGCAGGTCGATGCCGTGATCCACCATGGCGGCAACAACTCGTTCACCGAGTGCCTCTATTTCGGCAAGCCGGCCATCATCATGCCCTATGTCTGGGACGGCCACGACAACGCCACCCGCGTCGAGCGAAACCGGCCACGGCTTCGGCATGCCGCGCTACGACTGGAGCGATGCCGAGCTGATCGCAAAGATCGAGACCTGCCTGACCGATCCGGCGATGAAGGCCAAGCTGGCGAAGACCTCGGCGCAGATGCAGTCGCAGAACGGCCCGGAGAAGGCGGCCGGGCTGCTGGAGAAGCTGCTGTGATCTCCTCCGCGCCCGCACCTCCACCAGGCCTCGACCCGCACCGACCTCGTCGACTGGGGTGTGCAGCCGGATGCGCTGGAGGGCGCTTCGCACTCGACCGGCAGGCTGGTGCACAAAGGGCCGAACAACCAGCCGGAAGCCGGCATCTGGGTCTGCACGCCCGGCCGCTGGCGACTGGCGATCCCGCGCGATGAATTGTGCCATTTCGTCGCCGGCCGCGCGACCTACCGGTCGGATGTCGGCGAAGTGATAGAAGTCTCCGCCGGGAACCGTGGTCATGTTCCCTGCCGGCTGGACAGGCGAATGCACCGTGCATGAGACCATGCGCAACGTCTACATGCTGGCCTGAACAGCAACGGAGAGCATCACGACATGCCGACACCGCATTGGCCGAACGCCGCCTCGGTAGCGCTGGACGACTGGGGCGCGGGCGCATCGCGCAATCGCCGGCTCGCCGCGCGCCTCGGGCAAGATCCTGTTCCAGAACCCGGACGGGTCGAGCGAATGCGGCCTCTGGTCATGCACGCCCGGCACGCGCAACATCACCTTCGCTGCCGACGAGTTCTGCCATTTCCTCTCCGGGCGCGGCAGCTATGTCCACGAGAATGGCGAGCAGATCCCGGTCGAGGCCGGCACGCTGGTGTTCTTCCCCGCCGGCTGGACCGGCACCTCCATCATCACCGAAACGCTGACCAAGGCCTTCATGTGCCGCTGAGCGCATCAGGCCCTTTCAAGGACATCGAAATGACCACGCCGATCATGCAATCCCCGCTCGCCATCACCGACCTCGTCGACTGGGGCGTCATCCCGACGATGATCGAAGGCGAATCCCGCACTTCGGGCAAGCTGCTGTACAAGGGGCCGGAAGGCCGCTCCGAATGCGGCCTGTGGGTCTGCACGCCCGGCAAATGGCACTGCCACGTCACCCGCGACGAGTTCTGCCATTTCCTCGAGGGCCGCTGCACCTACGTGCATGAATCCGGCGAGGTGATCGAGATCGAGCCCGACACGGCTGCCTTCTTCCCGCAGGACTGGAAGGGCGTCTGCACCGTCCATGAGACGATCAAGAAGGTCTACATGATCCGCTGAGCGGGCCTGAAAGGACGACCATGGATTTCTCCGCTGACCGGCCGGCCTTCTTCGTCAATCCGGATTACCGGCCGATGGCCGGCGCGAACAAACCGGTGATCGATCCGGCGACGCTGGAAACCGTCGGCTCCATCGCTGCCGCGACCGACGGCGAGATCGACGCCGCGCTCAGCGCAGCGACGCAAGGCGCAGGCCGCGTGGAAAAAGCTCGACGCCAAGAGCCGCGCAAAGCATCTGCATGCCGTCGCCAACGCCATCGAGGCAGCGGATTTCACCCGCTGCGCCGAACTGATGGTGCGCGAGATGGGCAAGCCCTATCCCGAAGCCATCGGCGAGATCGCCAATTGCGCGCCGATCTTCCGCTACTATGCCGAGATGGCGCGCGACGACGCCGGCAAGATCGCCGGCACGACGCAGGCCGGCTCGTTCCAATATGCGCGCTACGAACCCTACGGCGTCTCCGTGCACATCATGCCCTACAATTTTCCGATCCTGCTGATGTGCTGGACGGTCGCTGCCTCGCTTGCCGCCGGCAATGCCTGCATCATCAAGCCGGCCGAGGCGACGACGCTGTCGACGCTCGACTACATGACCGTGTTCCGCTCGCTGCCCGAGGGCCTGGTCTCCTGCCTGCCCGGCGGAGCCGCCACCGCGCAGGCGCTGATCGCGTCCGACCGCACCCATGCCGTCGCCTTCACCGGCTCGGTCGCCGCCGGCAAGGCCGTCGCGGTGGCCTGCGCCGAGCGCATGAAGCCCTGCGTCATCGAGGCCGGCGGCAGCGATCCGCTGATCATCAGCGAGCACGCCCCGCTCGACGTGGCGGCCGCCGGCAGCGTCACCGCCGCCTTCCATCTCACCGGCCAGGTCTGCACCTCGGCCGAGCGCTTCTTCGTCGTCGATGCCGTCCATGACCGCTTCGTCGAGCTGTTCGCCGAAAGGACGCGCGCGCTGCGCATCGGCAACGGCATGGACAAGAGCGAGATCGGGCCGCTGGTCAGCGAGGCGGCGCGGGCGAAGGTCATGCGGCTGGTCGACGATGCCATCGCGCAGCGGCGCCAAAGCGGTCACCGGCGGGCGCATTCCGCCGGCGCACAATGTCGGCTGGTTCTACGAGCCGACCATCCTGACCGGCGTCACCCCGGACATGGCGATCGTGCGCGAGGAGTGCTTCGGGCCGGTCGCCGCGATCTGCCGGGTGAAGGATTTCGACGAGGCGATCCGGCTCGCCAATGACAGCCCGTTCGGGCTCGGCGCCTCGGTCTTCACCACCGACCTCGCCGAAGCGCATGAGGCGGCCGAGCGGCTCGAGGCCGGCATGGTCTGGGTCAACAACCCGCTGATCGACAATGACGCCTTGCCCTTCGGCGGCTGGAAGGCCTCGGGCCTCGGCCGCGAGCTCGGCCGCCAGGGGCTCGACGCCTTCCGCCGCTCGAAGATGGTGATCATCGACCACAAACCGGCGATCCAGGACTGGTGGTATCCCTATCCCGACAGCTGGTTCCGCGAAACCGGCGGCCGCAAGCACGTGTAAGGCAAGCGGCAACGGCTGCCAGCGGGAGCCTTCGTCGTCCGCACGGGAACACTGACTATTCTATCTGCGGCTGTAGACCGGTGCACTCACGTCGGCCGCAACTGAGGATGTGGCAATCACGCGGCTTGCGGCATCGCAGTTGAACCGTTTATCGTATCGAAGACCGTCGGCTTCGGCTCCGCGCCGTGTTAGGCCAGATATCCGAGCGGCAAAGACAGCCTGCTGCGTAGATTTCAGAACGAATGAAGTAGCGCATTGCCAATGGCCGACAAGACACAATTCGGGTTGACCGCCGTCGACACCGTCCCCCTGCATGAGAAAGTCTATCTGGAACTCGTGCGGGCCCTGATGTCGGGTCAGTTTGTGCCTGGTCAGAAGCTGACCTCGCGCAAGCTCGCCAAGGAGCTCGGTACCAGCGACATGCCGGTGCGCAGCGCCTTCATGCGCCTGCAGGCGCTGCGCGCGCTGAGCCCGATGCCGAACGGCAGCGTCGAGGTGCCGATTATCTCGGCCGAGCGGTTCTCCCAGCTGACCGCCGTGCGAACGATCCTGGAAGGTTCGGCGACGGAGCTTGCGACAAGGCTCATCAACGGCAACAATTTGCGGGCCATCCGGCGCCACTGCGCCGAACTGACCATGGCGGCGCGCAAGGGGGATATCGACGACTATCTGCGCAAGAACTACGCCTTCAAGTTCTCCATCTACCGCCACTGCGGCAACGAGCAGATGATCTTCCTGATCGAGACGGTCTGGATGCAGGTCGGCCCCTTTCTCAGGAACCTCGGCATGGGGTTCGAGGACGACCTCGCCTCCATTCTCGACATCGACTACCACGAGGAGGCCGTGGCGGCGATCGAGGCCCAGGACGCGGAGCGCGCACGCGCTGCCATCGTGCGCGACATCGACGAGGGCGCGGCGCATATCCTGCAGCAGGCCAGATTTCCGGAAATTCGGAACTAGAAAGGGATCCAGGCCGGAGAAACCTACCCGCTGATCGACCTCCGCTTCGCGGAACCGGCGGCTCAAATGCCGCTTGGCTTTGTCCCAGCTTACCTCTATGTTGCGATCGCAGATCGCACAATTGGTTTTGAGATGCCCCCCGATATACCTGCTAGTGAATTGAAAAAATGAAGGAAACGCCGTCGGCAAAAGCCGAGGCGGCCCTCAGAAACTCACGAGCTATTTTTAACAGGGATATCGTGGCTCCAGGCTACGGCACCTTCAAAAACCAAGAGGTTGGAAATTGGGCGATGCAATTGCGGACGTTCTGAACTGGCTTGAAAGCAGAAACGACATCCAGAGCCTGAGAGCCGCGGTGTGCGATCTCAACGGCATCATGCGCGGCAAGCGCATCCCCGTCGAGCAGGCGCGCAAGGCGCTTGAGGGCAAGCTGCGCATGCCCTTTTCGCTGATCGGGCTCGACGTCTGGGGCGAGGACATCGAAGGCAACGCACTGGTTTTCTCGACCGGCGATGCCGATGGCCTTTGCCAGTGGACCGGACGCGGCATCTTGCCCGTCAACTGGACCGCGCATCCGACAGCCCTTGTCCCGCTCTGGCTTGCCGACGAGAACGGCGCGCCCTATCTCGGCGACCCGCGCCGCGCGCTGGCCCGCATCCTCGACCGCTACAGGGCGCTCGGCCTGACGCCGGTCGCCGCCACCGAACTCGAATTCTACCTGGTCGACCCGCAATCGCAGCGCCCGGTCGGGCCGGTCTCGCCCGTCACCGGGCGCCGTCTCGATTCCGACGCGGCACTGTCGATCGACGAGATCGACGATTTCGAGGCCTTCATCCACGACGTCTATGATGCCTGTCGCATGCAAGGCATCCCCGTCGACACGGCGATCGCCGAGAACGGCGTCGGCCAGTTCGAGATCAATCTGAACCATGTCGCCGATGCCCTGCGCGCCGCCGACGATGCCGTGCTGTTCAAGCGCACCGTCAAGGGCATTGCCCGCAAGCATGGCTTTGCCGCCTGCTTCATGGCCAAGCCCTATGGCGACCGCGCCGGCAACGGCTTTCATGTCCATTTCAGCCTGGTCGGCACCGACGGCCGCAACGTCTTCGACGACGGCAGCGACCAGGGCTCCGAGATCATGCGCCATGCCGTCGGCGGTCTGCTTGCGGCCATGGCCGAGAGCACGCTGGTGTTTGCGCCGCACTTCAATTCCTACCGCCGGCTGCGCCCGCGGTCCTACGCTCCGACCGCGGTTGCCTGGGGTTACGAGAACCGCATGGTGGCGATCCGTATTCCCGGCGGACCGTCGGCTGCGCGCCGCATCGAGCATCGCGTTTCGGGCGCCGACGCCAATCCCTATCTGGTCCTGGCAGCCATCCTCGGCGCCGCACTCGTCGGCATCGAAAGAGAACTGTCGCCGGGCGACCCGACCCGTGGCGAAGGGCAAGGCGGCCAGCCGGCCAGGCTGCCGCCGGACTGGGCCTCGGCCATCGCCAGTTTCGAAAGCGGGCCGCATGTCGCGGAGATCTTTCCGGCGATCCTGCGCGACTCCTTCGTCGCCTGCAAACGCCAGGAACTGAACACCTTCGCGCTCAATGTCAGCGACTTCGAACTCGAGACCTATCTCGAAAGCGTCTGATCAACGGTCAGCCCCCCAGCCAAGGACCTCGGCCGGGGCGCCAACTCCGTCAGCGCGCCGCCCACGCCAGGCCGCGGCGAAGAATGGTCCGCATTTGCGGAACCTCGAATTCCGCGGCCGCGTGCCCGAGCGACGAATAGAAGACCTTGCCCTGGCCATGCCGGCGCTTCCAGACGACCGGCATAACGACACCGTCGATCCAGGGCGCATGGTCGCCGGAAAAAGTGGTGGTCGCCAGCACCTCGTTCGCGGGATCGACATGCATGTAGTACTGCTCCGAGCGGTACGAAATCGTCGATACCGCTCATGATCGGATCGTCGCGCCTGGTGACGTTCACCCGGTAGTCGATAATGTTGCCGGGATGTGCGACCCACTGGCCGCCGCACATGAACTGGTAGTCGGTCGGATTCGCGGAACGCGTCACCCATGCCGCCGTGGTAGCCGCCGAGGCCGACGCCGCCCTCCACCGCCTTCGTCAAATTGCGCTCCTCGTCCTTGCTGAGCTTGGACATGGTGTAGATCGGCACGATCAGGCTCAGTTCGGCGAGCGCCGGGTCGGCGAATGCAGCGGTCGTAGTCTCGACGCGCACGCCAAAGCCCTCCTCCTCGAGCAGCGCCTTGACGGCACGCGCCCCTTGTTCCGGCTCGTGTCCCTCCCAGCCGCCCCATACGATCAGCGCTTGCCGCATAGTCATCTCCATCAATGGTTTGCCGAGGTATAAACCAGGGTCACCAAACATAAGCCGCCGGATCGTGATTCGGCGGCAGCCCCGCCGCTGGACAAGCTGGCTCTACCAGGGCGAATCTTCAAACACAAAAACCCAGCCCCTGGAGGCTATCGGGCATGTGATGCGTGCATCGCGGGAGTGCTGCAAAAACTGGATGCTCAGGCCGAGCCGAAGCCGGTATCTCTTCAATTCACGATTGATGGAACGTCGGCCGGTCCTGCAAAGCCGCCTGGACGTCAGATCGAGATATAAGACCGATCAAATCCGGCTGTTTCGATAAGTCCTGCATGGTCATGCAACTCGACCACGCCGTTGCGGAATGAAGCCAGGCCGGCCTCACGCAATGCCTTCATGACGCGGCTCACATGCACAGCCGAAAGACCCAGCGCGTCGGCCAATTCGGCCTGGGTCAACGGGCAAACAAAGCGGGCCGGATAAGTCGTTGCCGACCGATGTGCGCGGCAGGCCAGTTCGAGAAGAAGATGGGCCGTGCGCTCGATGGCTCCTCTCCGACTGACTCCAGCCAGATGTTCCGCAACCCTGGAATATCGACTTGTCT
The DNA here is from genome assembly GCA_963788955.1 of uncultured Alphaproteobacteria bacterium. GTDB lineage: Bacteria > Pseudomonadota > Alphaproteobacteria > Rhizobiales > Rhizobiaceae > Mesorhizobium. The sequence goes on from CAWBIN010000023.1 coordinate 333,038, forward strand.
CGGCCTGCAGCACAGCCTCGCAAAAGGGCTGCGGAAAGCGCGAAAAACAAGAATGGACAGGACCGGCCAGCTCGATCGCGGTTACGTCCGACAGGGCCGTTACCGTCTCGCTGACTTCGCCGGCGAATTCGATCAAGGCAATTTCGTGAGGAAGCGCAAAATCGACGATCAGGCGTGAGCCATCCGGCAGCATCTTGGCAAATGCCGCCCACCCGGACGTTATGATCAGGATAGCCGATCTGGCCTGATATTCACGCGCGATCGTCGTGTTGGCCGTATAGGAACGGCGCACGGCTCCCGGCAACTCAGACACACCCCTTTCCCAACTTGCTTCAGCAAGTGTAGGTCTCAGCCCGAATCCAAAAATCTGCTTCGATAAGCTCATCTCACCCCGAAATAACCCAGCCACAGGTCAACCTGAAGCTGCAAATCTAAATCAAATACTCCGAAAGTGCCATCAATGATTTCATCCAGGTGGGGCCGCAGTCTACCACCTTTGGCTAGGGTCCTACCACCCTGTGAGGTTGGAACGGGCAGGCGGGGCCAAAGTTGGCCTGGGAGGACACCGTGGGTCTTGGAAAAACATCGCCGCGCGGTGCCGGCATTCGAGCAAACGGGCACAGCCGCACCGGCGCTCAAAAGGCTTGCTCAGCTTAGAGCAATCCCAGGAAAAGTGCGTAGCGGTTTTCCGTTCGGAACTGCGTGAAAACAACGAGATAGAGCGGTTCTGCGTTTCCGTGAAACGCAGAGCCGCTCTAAGCGCTGTGCCCCATTCCATCGGCAAGTGTGCCTGCCGGTCACCTGTGGCAAACCAACGAACAGATGGTCCCGCCACCGAATGGACCTATCCTTCGGCCCTCGGCTCAACCATCACGACGGCCTTTGCGGTCGCCTCGACTGGCTCGAACCATCGCCGGCGGGATGGTCCAGCTCAAGCACAGCTTTCTTTGAAGTTCCCCTGAATGTGGAATTGCGACCTGCTGGTCGAGCCGACACTAGAACCGCAGAGCCTGGCAAAAGATCGGGCGATCGCAATTCTTGCAAAGATGCACCGGAGAGTAACTCTCTCTCTCTTCCAAGACTTTCCGCAGCGCCGGCCGAAACGATCTGTTCCTTTGTTGCGGCTGCTGGTTTCCGGCGCAGGAAAGGTCGCGAATTCGAGGGACGTTTCGCGTTGAAGGTTTGTCGCCTTTCCTCGGCAGTCTCCAGGTCGCCGACTGCCGAGATGACCGACGCCAGCCTGTCTTCGATCTGCGTCAACCGCCTTCGGGTGAAAAGCAGGGCAACCAAAACCAAGAAAGTATTCGCGAGAACGACCAGGACTGCTCCTGCAGGGCCTTCGAAGCTGAACAAGATCACTGCTACAGCCCCGACAAACACGACAAGGGCACTGTAGCTCAGCATCCGGCCCTCCTTCAGAAGGAGCGCCAGCGGCAAGCTTGCCAGCAACACCAGGATGGCTCCTGATCTGTTCGCCACCCAATCCACAAACTGCAAACCGAATTCGCCATACGTGTCCATATCAACCCCAGGGTCGCCGAGACAAATGAGGATATCCGCCGCTTTCGCGTCGCCGGAGGGCGCACGCTTCGCCTTCGCGCCCCTTGATGGTGTAAGTTGTAGACCTCCCGGATGAACTCGGAAAGGTGCCTGGGCGACGCCCTCAAGCCCTCCGGAAGACTGTCGGGTAGACCAGATCGACCTTTAGCCGAGTTACTACTCATTAATGGTAATGGCGAGGCTGTCCGCGAAGCTGATATGGTTTCGATTGACCGGTTGCGTGATCGGTCAACGGGCGGAAGAGAGCGATTTGGAATGCCAGATGGCGGGGCGAGAACCTTACCGTTTCATGCGCGTGAGTGCGCTTAGCAGCTAGCTGCCCGAAGGATCTTGAAGTGCGAGCCATTCAGCCGGCGCTGAAGGGGCAGGAGTTCTGTTGTTCGTCGCAAGGATTCGGAAATGCCTAGCCCGACTGACAATCCGATCATGACCCGGCAATTGATGCCGCTCGACGTCAGGGAGATTCTCGATTTCCTTGTCCGGCGCTGGAAGCTTGTCTGTGCAATTGCAGCGATCACCTTTGCCATATTCCTGGTTGCCGCTTATAAGATCCCACCATCGTACACGGCAGCTGCGGAAGTCTTACTCGACGCGCCGAACGATTATGTGACTCCGCAGGATTACTCCAAATCCGACTTTTCGGACAATTCAACATTCATCGAAAGCCAGATTGCGGTCCTGAGGTCCACTTCGCTTCTGCAGAAGGTCGTCGATGGCGAAAATCTGACGGAAGATCCCAACATCGGGCCAGCGGCGTTGGATTGGCTCAGGGGCGCGCAGGGAGTCTCGCGGGTCGGGCTTGCCGACGTCATCGAACTTTCCGTGACCTCCTACGATCCAGACAAATCGGCATCCCTCGCCAACGCAATTGCCCAGGCCTATGTCGTTGACCGGGTAAAGTCCCGTTACGAGGGCGCCAAGAAAGCGTCCACATGGCTCAGTGAGCGGGCTGCGTATCTGCGTGAGGAACTCAGCCGGTCGGAACAAGCCGTCCAGAAATTCCGGATCGATCATAATTTATTGTCGACACAATCGGGCAGCCTGACCGACCAGCAGCTGTCTGAATTGAATGTTGCCCTGATCAATGCGCGCGCGGAACTGTCGGAGAAAAAAACAAAATATCAGCTGGTTGACAAACTGCTGAGTGGTGGCGGCGATATCCAGACCATACCCGACGTATTGCAGTCCGTTGTCGTCAGCGCCCTTCGAGCTCAGCAATCCGTGGTGGCGCGGCGGGAAACCGACCTTCTGCTGAAGTATGGCGAACGGCATCCGGACGTCGTGGCCGCTCAGGCTGAGCGCCGGGACATCGAGGGACAGATTTCCGCCGAGGTTCAGCGCCTGATCGGCAATCTGAAGAATGAAGTCGACGCCGCCGAGGCCCGCGAAGCTTCCCTCTCGCGGGCCCTGGCGTCGGTATCCGACAAGTCCGAAGTCGAAGGCCAGGTTGGCGTCCAGTTGCGCGACCTGCAGAGGATTGCCGACGCCAACAAGGAACTCTTCGGGACGTTCCTGTCTCGCGCCAAGCTCGCCGAGGAAAAATCCACGCTCCTCAACAGCGGCGTGCGCGTGATCACGGATGCCGAGGTTCCAGATTCGCCAAGTTTCCCGAACAGGCCGCTTTTTGCGGCTCTGGGTCTGGTCCTCGGTTTCTTCTTTGGTGGCGCCGGCGCCGTTCTTCGTGAACTTTTCGCCTCCGGCTTCATGGCGAAGAAACAGATAGAGGAAGAACTGGCCGTTCCGGTTCTTGCGTCCATGCCGAGAATGTTGGGCTGGTCGGGAGACGCCAATTCCCACTCCCAACCCGTGGCCTATCTCGAGCGCCGGCCGCTGTCCAGATACAGCGAAGCCGTGCGACGGCTTCGCCTGGGCGTGGAGGCTACGCCGGGATCGGGGCATTCACCGCGTCTCACGCTGCTGACATCGGCGATGCCCGGGGAAGGAAAGACAACTCTGGTTTTAAGTCTGGCCTGCTCCGCGGTCGCCGACGGCGACCGGGTCCTGGTGATCGATGCAGACTTGCGACTTTCGGCAGCCACGGCCTTCTTTGGCATGGGGGATAAGGTCGGATTGGTTGACCTTCTGACTTTGCCGATGAAGGCCACAAACGCAATTCATCGGGACGAACGATCGGGAATTTGCGTGCTGCCTGCCGGCGCCAGAACGCGGAACCCGCCTGCCCTTCTGGCTTCGGCGCGAATGCGCTCGCTGCTCGATGAGCTTCGCGGAAAATTCGATACGGTGATTATCGACGCGCCGCCCGTGGGCCCTGCTGCCGATGCCTCGATCCTGGCACCGCACGTCGACAAGGTCGTCTTTGTCGTGAAGTGGCGTGACACCTCACGCGAGGCCGCTGCCGAGGGAATCCGAAGTCTTGGCGGCCGTTCCAAGATCGCCGGCATTGCCCTGACAATGGTGGACGAACCAAAGCTGCCAAGATACGGCCGCTACACGTCGCTCGAAAGCAGTGTCTCGGACAGTTACTACCTCAATTAAGCAAAGAAGAAGAATTCACAATGCTGCAATCCGACTTACACTATGAACCGCTTCCGGAGCCGACAAGAGACAGCCGCGACGGCAGGGCCTCGCGTTGGTGCGTGGTCCAGACACATCAGCATTCCGAGAGCCTGGCCGAGCGGCACCTTCTGTCGCAGAACTTCCGAACCTACCTGCCCAAGCGCAAGCGGACTGTTCGGCACGCTCGCAGCGTCAAGACCGTTTGCAGTGCGTATTTCGATTGCTACCTGTTTGTCTCCTTGGCTGTCGATCAGCAAAGTTGGTACCCGATCAACTCCACCGTTGGCGTTCGGAAACTCGTCATAAGTCATGGCGTACCGACACCGGCGCCGTATGGCGTCGTTGAGGCCCTGATATCGGCGACCGATGACGACGGAATCTTGCATCCGGATGTACTGTTGAGACCGGGCCAAAGAATTCGGATCACCGACGGACCGTTTTCGGAACAGCTTGGCGTTCTTGATTACGTTGGAAAAGCCGGAGCCGTTAGAATTCTTCTCGATATCATGAACCGTTCAATTCCGATTACCATTGATAGAGACAACATATCGATCGTCTCTCAAAATTGAGCTTGTGTTTTTCTAGTTGGTTTTTTCGCAATGTGACGCCGAAACTATGCGGCGAGGAGTGTTGAGTTGGCGCACAATTCACCCTCAGTGCGGTAGCGTGCAATACGAGTTCCAAGCCCTTGAAACCTTCACGCAAGTCCAAACCAGGAAGCTGTCACCCCGAAGGCCCCGGAGAGCTTAGGGATGGCCTGCAGCCGCAACAATATCGTCGCTGGTCCCCTGAGGCCAAGGCAAGGATGCTGGCGGAAGCGTTGGCGCCGGACGCGCATGTTCCAGCACCTGCCGGGGCGCCTGGCGCGGGGTCGTGGCAAGACTTCGCCTGGCGGCGGAATGCCGTTGCGGACAGCGAAGCCGATACAGAGCCATCGCAAACTGACGGAGATCCTCCCTTTCGCCCCTTCGAAGCGGAACCGGCACTGCCGATCGCCGCCGAACTGTTTCGAGCGCTGAATGCGGCCGGCCTGAAATACGGGATCGTTCAGGATCTCGCATCCGTGCAGGACGCACTTGCTGGCCGGGACGATCTGGATGTCCTTTTGGACAAGCACGACTACCCGGTCTTCTGCTCGATCGTCAGCCGGATGCAGGGACGCCGCGGCGTGAGCCTCTCCTGCTACGACAATGTCTGTGCCGGCCGGGAGGACTGGTTCATACCCGACTTTTCGCGCGGCCGGTACCTGCATCTCGACACGCATATCGGTGTCCGGGTCGGTCGGGAGTTTCGTAAGCGCTATCTGGCGTTCGACTATGCGACGATCGCACGATGGGAGTCTATTTGCGTGGAGGACGTATCGGTTCCCGTCGTCTCTCCTGAAGACGAGATCCGAATAGCGATTGCCCGTTTCGCCTTTCGGGCTCGGGCCTTCCCGTGGAGCCGGTGGATCACCCTGCCCGATCGCTGGAAGGACCAGCTTGCACGCCTGCCATCGCTGCCCAGCGAGCCATTGCTGCCCGGCGAACAAAGCTTGCATGTCGTGGAATACACCTTTGGCGGCGGAAGGACGGCGATCTGCAGGTTCCGGAAATGCGGCGACGATCTGGTCGCTGATTATGGCGATCTTGCCAGACTGCGCCGTTCGATCCGGGAAATGTCTGGTTTCACAGGGCATTATGCAGTCGCCGATGCTGCGGTTCATCTGGTCCGCAAGACCTCATATCTCGCCCTGAGGCTGCTTCAGCGCCTGATGCCCGGCCGCCTTCCACCGAAGAGACGGCCGGTGGCTGGCGGGCTTGTTGTGGCGGTAATCGGTCCTGATGGGGTGGGCAAGAGCACTCAGGTCGATCGGCTGACCCGGACATTTCGCTGGAAATTCGGGTGTGCGCAGGCCTATGTCGGAACCGGAGATGGCCGCGGATGGTGGCTTCGCAAGCGGCTGCAGAGCCTGATTTTACCTCATAGACGCAGCCTGAAGTCCCTGGTCCAGCAGGATGGCAACGATTCCATCCGCCGAAGTTGGGCCAAGGGAGGCGTTGTCGCGACCGGGTTGGCATTGTGGGCGGTCCTGATTGCGTTTGAGCGATACGCGGTTGTGAAGCGTGCGCATCGATGGGCAACACGCGGCATGATCGTCGTTAGTGACAGGTGGCCGCAGACGCTGCGCAGGGGATATCTGGACGGGCCAACCATCCCCGAGCACCTGTTCTCCATCCCGGGCTTGTCGGCTCTCGCCCGGCTCGAGCAGAAACTCTATCAAAAGATGGAGGAATGCCGGCCGCACCTCATTTTGCACCTGGTTTCCGATTTTGCCGTCTCCGAGCAGCGGAAGCCGGGAGAGATCAGGAAGGAAGCGTTCGATGCGCGGCTGTCGCTGATGGCGGAGCTGCGGACCCGGGACAAGGACATCCGGACCGTTGACGCGAGTGCCAGCCTAGAGACGGTCAACCGGGAACTGTTCAGGCATATCTGGCTGTCTCTGTAAGAGACAGCGCGGGCGGCGCAACCGCCGACATCCACCACCACAGCAGACGCAAGCGGGCAACCTTGCCATGACGAACGCCCTCACGGCCGGGCGATCCCGGCCATGCGCGGGACAGGCGCCGAGAGAAGTCCCCAACGTCCCGACCGCTGCGCCGATCTCCTGCCCGAATGCACCGTCCGCCGGATTTCACATCCCCAGAGGTATAGGCAAATGAAGATCGTTCATGTGCTCACCCGACTGCTTCGGGCAGGTTCCGAAGAGAACACATTGGCCTGTTGTCTCGCCCAGGCGCGGCACGGCCACGAGGTGATGCTGGTTCACGGTGAGGAATACGACCCGAGTTTGCGGGCGTCCGTAGCCGGAGCCCTTCGAATGGTGACCCTGGAACGGCTCCTGAACCCGATTTCACCGTCCCGCGACATCTCTGCATTCAGGCAACTCACGCGTCTCATGCGCGATTGGCGGCCTGACATCGTGCATACGCACCAAAGCAAAGCCGGCATCGTCGGCCGCCTTGCTGCAAGGGAAGCCAATATCCCAGGCATCATCCATGGCGTGCACATTCTGCCTTTCGTGCATGTGGGCAGTGCGCAGAGGTTGATGTACCTGGCTGCCGAGCGCCTGGCGGCGAACTTCACGCGCGCTTTCATCGATGTCAGCCAGGCGATGCGCGACATCTGCATCTCCAATCATTTGGGCACCCCCGATCAGCACCATGTCGTCCACTCCGGCTTCGATCTGGCGCGCTTCGCCAACGCGCAATGGCCGCAAGAACCGCATCTGCTCCTGGGGACGGCCATCGGTGAGCCAAAGCCGCCCGTGGTCCTGGTGCTGGCCGCACTGGAACCGAGAAAACGCCACGTCGAGTTCATTGAAGCATTCGGGCAAGTGGTCGACCGAATTCCGAACGTGCGGCTGCTCCTCGCTGGCGAGGGACCGGCGCGATCCGCTGTCGAAATCGGCGATCCAACGATCCCCGTTCGCAAACAGGGTTCGCATGATCGGCCATCACCGCGAGCCCGAACGGCTGATCAGCCTGGCCGACGTGTGCGTGCTGACGTCGATGCGAGAAGGATTGCCGCGCGTCATGATGCAATACCTGGCGGGCGGCCGGGCCAGCGTGGTCTCGCATCTGCCCGGAGTGGAAGAGGTCGTGAAGCATGGCGTGAACGGCATCGTGACGCCTGCGGAGGACGTAGGCGCGGCCGCGGCGGCGGTCGCCGATCTTCTCGAGAACGAACACTATCGCGCTCGGCTGGCTGATGGCGCGAAGCTCACCGACCTTTCGTCCTGGGGGTTGGAGTCCATGTGCGAAAGGGTCGAGCTGATCTATCAGTCCGTGCTGGAGTTCGGCCCTTTCACCCGCCAGGCCGAACGACATCCGAATTGGCGACGGGCTGGCCAAGCAGACCTTGGGGCTTCACGGATTTTGATGGACCTTCCGCTCCCCGAACGGAGCCGACGAACTGGTTCTGACGGCAGGACAACCGGAGTACGAACGATGCGTTTGCGTGCTGAGCAACAACTTCCATCCAGGCCTTTGCCGGCGAAGAACTGGAGCCGACGACTATTTCCCAGGCTTGAGGTCAGCAGCATGCTCGCGATGATTGGTGGCCTCGCCATAGCCTTTGTACTGCTCGCCGCGGATGCGTCCCGCGCGGACGGATATACGTTCGACAGCGGTGACATCCTGCGCGTTTCGGTTATCGGCGAGGCATCCTATCCGCTCGACGTCGTGGTCGATGATCGGGGCTCCATTTCGCTTCCCTTGTTGGGTGATGTCCAGGCGCGCGGCCTCACCACCGTTGCCCTCTCGCAGGCCATTCAGCGCGCATTTCAGCAGCAGAAGCTCATCCTCGAGCCCTTCGTGAAAGTGGAGATCGGCCAGTACCGGCCATTCTTCATATCCGGAACGGTGGCCCATCCCGGATCGTACCCTTTTCAACCGGGAATAACGGTTCGCCATGCGCTCGCCATCGCAGGCGGTTTTCGGGCTACCACCGTGGGAAACATGGAACCGGCCCTGCAAATAGCCGATCTGCGCAGCGCGCGCGCAAATCTGGCGATTGAAGAATATCGCCTCAAGGTTCGGCTCGCCCGGCTCGAGGCGGAAACTCGACAGGACAAGTCTTTCGTTGCCCCACCGGATCCGCCGGTCGAGTTCGCCGGACATTTGATTGCCGACATCGTCGCGTCCGAACAAGCCCAGTTGGACGCGCGGCTTGCCGCGTATCGGGACGACGTTTCCTACCTCGAGGCTTCGTTGGATCGGGCGAGGCAGGAAGCGAAAATGATTGCCGCCTCGCGAAATGAGCGGGAGAAGACCGCGAACCTTCAACTCGAGGAACTGAAGTCTGCCCGGTCGCTACGGGAAAAAGGCCTGATAACGAATTCGAATGTCATGACGGCCGAAAGAGCCCACACCAGCTATCGCGCCGAACTTGCGCAGACCGAGCTTCAGCAGGAGCAGGTGCGGCAGGCGATACTGAACTCGGAAAGCGAGCTGCGAAAAAAGCATCAAAGTTATGAAATGGAGTTGATCGCGCAGACCCAGGACACGCAGGTCGAGCTTGGAAAAACTCAAAGCCAGATAAGGTACGTCGCCGACAAGCTTCTCTTTATCTTTACCTATGGCGAGCAGCGGACCTTCGACGACCTGCAAGGCTCCGTGAAGATTTCGATCTTCAGGCGCGAGCAGAAAATCGCCCACGACCTCGTCGCCAACGAAAATACCGAAGTAAGAGCAGGCGACGTCATCGAGGTCTCCATCGTGGCCAACAAAGGGTTCTACGCACCCGACGCTTTGACCACCGGGCAGTAGCGGCCTCAAATGCGGAACCCTCGGCCGGAATTGCGTAAAAACAAAGAGTTAGAGCGCATCGGCAATTCTATCAAAGCTGAACCGCTCCAAATGGGTACGACTTCATCTCAGGAACTTTGATCGTGGTCTTCGGTGCAGCACTGACAGTCCTGGGGAGCTATCTCCGCCGGGCGATTGCCCCCGTTGAACCGGCACAAAGGCCGCTCGGCCTTCTCCGGGCGCCGGCGCGCCGAAAGACGACGCTACGTCGCGCGCCGCGTCGCCGCCGTCCCACCGTACGGTCGCGCATTCCCGGTATAGTCCTCCTCCTCGCTCTTGCGCTCGCCGGAATTGGGTTTCTGCCGCGCCTTGTTGATTTCAAGGGACTGACATCGCCGACGCGGCCTTTGGCCGATCGACTGCCTGACTGGGTCCACTTTGCCGATGGGAGCTCACTGGACGCTCTCCCGGTTTGGCTGACGGCCGCAGTTCTGGGGCTACTGGTGGCGGCTGCCTACAAGGCAGGGCGGAAGCGGAGGGGCGCCCTGCCGATCGTGTTGGCGAACACAGGCGCTCAATCCTCTGCCGGGGGCATCCAGCCGGCGCCCGGTTCGGAACTGGCCTGCGCGCTACGCTCCTGCAAGGGAGCGCTCGCGGGCGTCGCGGTGTTCAGCGGCGTGAGCAATATCCTCATGCTGACTGGTGCGATATTCATGCTGCAAGTCTATGACCGGGTGCTGCCGAGCCGCAGCGTTCCGACCCTGGTAGGGATGGCGATATTGGCAGGCGCCCTGTTTATCGGGCAGGCGGTCATCGACCTCGTGCGCGGCCGCATCATGACCCGGATCGGCGCCGAAGTGGACGAAGCCGTCGGAGGACGCGTGTTCACCGCCGTGTCGAGGCTGCCCTTGTTCCTTGGCCCGCAGGGCGACGGGCTGCAGCCGCAGCGAGATCTCGACAGCATCCGCACATTTCTGTCGAGCCCCGGACCCAGCGCGCTGTTCGAATTGCCGTGGCTGCCCTTTTATCTGGCAATCATCTGGAGCTTCCATCCAATCCTCGGGATCACGGCCACTTGCGGCGCAATCGTGCTGGTGACCCTGACGGCCGCAACCGAGATCTTCACGCGCAAACCGATGGGCGCCGCGGTTCTGACAGGCGTGCGGCGCAACAGCTACGCCGAGGCCAGTCGCCGCAACGCAGAGGTGCTTGCGGCAATGGGCATGGGAAAGCGCCTGCATGACCATTGGCGGGAAGCGAGCCGGGAATATCTGGCACAGCAGCAGCGTGTCAGCGACATCGTGGGCGGCTTCGGCAGCTTCGCCCGCGCCTTGCGGCTGATGCTCCAGTCGGCAATGCTGGGTGTCGGCGCCTGGCTGGTCATCGAGGGCGAGGCAACGGCCGGCATCATCATCGCCGGCTCCATCCTCGCCGGCCGTGCGCTTGCCCCTGTCGATCTTGCCATCGCCCATTGGCGGAACTTCGTCGGCGCGCGCCAAAGCTGGCGCAGGCTGAGCAATCTGCTCGCTCGATTGCCCCTGGATGCCCAGCCGATGGCGCTTCCGGAGCCGAGTTCCAATCTGACGGTGGACCGCATCGCGATCGGCGCGCCGGGCACGCAACGGATCATCGTGCAAAGTGTCGAATTTCGCCTGGATGCCGGCTCGGTGCTCGGCATCATCGGACCAAGCGGTTCCGGTAAATCGAGCCTCGTTCGCGGGTTGGTCGGCGCGTGGCGACCGCTGGCGGGTCGTATCAAGCTCGATGGCGCGGCGCTCGATCAATGGTCGCCGGAACGACTTGGCCGCTGCATAGGCTATCTGCCGCAGGACGTCGAACTGTTCGCGGGAACGGTTGGCGCCAACATCGCGCGCTTCGATCCTGGACCGGACGCGGAAGCCATCGTCGCCGCTGCGCGTGCCGCCGGCGTCCATGACCTGATCGTCGGTCTTCCCAACGGCTACGAGACGCAGATCGGAGAGGGCGGCACCGCGCTTTCGGCCGGGCAGCGTCAGCGCATCGCCCTGGCGCGCGCGCTCTACGGCGACCCCTTTCTGGTAGTCCTCGACGAGCCGAACTCCAACCTCGACATGGAAGGCGAAAGGGCACTTGCCGAGGCCATCCTCAGAATCAAGGCGCGCCGCGGCATCGTGGCGATCGTTGCGCATCGACCGAACATTCTCACCACGGTGGACTACATGCTCATGATGAAAGAGGGGCAGATGCACATGTTCGGCACGAGAGAGTGCGTTCTGTCCAAGCTCTTTCCGATGCCGCAGGTCAATGGCGAGGGCCTGCAGCCGGTTTCAAGCTCGCCGCAACTGCCGAATTGAAGACGTCCGGATACAGGAAACGGGCAATGAGGGCAGCCATGTTGAGCCGATTGCCTTCCAACCGGCGATCCATTCGCCACAATCTGCTGGGCGGGACGACCGTCGTTGCGCTGCTCGTCGGCGTGATGGGAGTCTGGGCCGGGACAGTGGACATTTCGGGCGCGATCATTTCGCGCGGCGCGGTGATCGTCGACGGTAGCGAAAAGAAGGTGCAGCACCCGACAGGCGGTGTTGTCGGCAAGATCTTCGTGCGCGATGGCGACCGTGTCCAAGCCGGCGATATTCTGGTCCAGCTTAGCGACACCATTCCGCGTGCCAGCCTGGCTTACGTAACAAACAACCTCGACCAGCTCTATGCGCGAAGGTCCCGGCTCGAGGCCGAACGCGACGGCAGTGAACGGATGACGCTTGCTCCGATGCTTGTGGCACGGATGAAAGACCCCGAGATTGCGGCCACGGTGGCCAGCGAACAAAGGCTATTCCAACTTCGTCGGGTCGAGGTGTCCGGCAACAAGGCACGCCTGCGCGAACGCATCGAGCAGCTCCGCAAACAGATCGAAGGCTATTCGGCTCAGGAATTGGCAAAGACCAAGGAGATCGAGCTGATCAACGAGGAACTCGTCGACATCCGAAGCCTTGTTGAAATGAAGCTCATGCTCAAGTCGAAGCTGACCGAATATGAACGCGAGGCGACACGCATCGAGGGTGAGCGGGCGCAGCTTGTGTCGAGCATGGCGCAGGCAAGGGGGGCCATCGCCGAAGTCGAGCTTCAGATCCTGCAACTGGACAAGCAGTTCTCCAGCGAGACGGGAAGCGAACTGCGCGAAATCGACTCCAAAATCGACGAGTTCGAAGAGCGAAAAGTCACCGCCGAGGACCAGCTGTCACGCATCGATATTCGGGCTCCCTCCAGCGGCATCGTCCATCAATCGACAATCCACACCGTCGGCGGCGTGATCAGTGCCGGGGAGCCGATCATGCTGATCGTACCCGACACCGACACTCTCACGGTCGAGGTGAAGGCCGCTCCGCAGGACATCGACCAGCTCTTGATCGGCCAGAGCGCGCGTCTTCGCTTCACCGCCTTCAACGTGCGCACAACGCCTGAAACCGACGGCGTGGTGTCCATGATCGCGGCCGATGTAACGCACGACCAGCACACCAATGAAACCTACTACGTTGTACGCATCACGCCCGACCGGAAGGATTTGGAGAAACTCGGCCCTGTCTCACTCATTCCCGGCATGCCGGTCGAAGCGTTCATAAGAACCGGCGACCGCAAGGTAATCTCCTATCTGATGAAGCCTTTGACGGACCAGATGATGCGCGCGTTCCGGGACGAATAGTCGCGCTCAGCGCGGCTAAAGCAATTCCAGAAAAGTGCGCAGCGATTTTCCGTCCGGAATTGCGTGAAAACAAAGGGTTAGAGCAGTTCTGGCAATCCTGTCTCACTTGCGTTGAACGGTGACTTCTCATGACGGCAACAGAGCTGAAACCTCCGATTTTTCTGATCGGCAACTATCGGTCGGGCACCACGATTGCGCAGAAGCTGATCGGGCTGCACCCGGACATCGTCACTTGGTACGAGCCAAGGACATTGTGGCTCTATGCCGATCCGGCGCGGCGCCATGACGAATTTGTCAAAAGTGATGCGACGAAAAAGGTCGTTCGTTACATTCGCGATCGGTTCCTCGAATACCAATCGCGAAACGGCGGCCGGCAGGTCATGGAAAATACCCCTTCCAACGTCCTGCGCGTGCCGCTTGTCCACGAGATTTTTCCGGAAGCCATATTTCTATATATTACGAGGAACCCCTTCTCATGCATAAGCTCTATGGAGCTTAAGTGGCAGAAACCCAAGACTTTAAAGGGGCTGCGAAGGACGCTTGCGGTTACTCCGGTGACACAGCTTCACTACTACGCAAAAGATTTCATAAGACAGATCATCGTCAAGAAGATCCTGCGGAGAAAATACACACCGATTTATGGCCCGCGCTACAAGGGAATCGATCGGGATTTGCAGGAACAGGAAAAATTGACGGTGATCGCGCGCCAGTGGGCGCGCGGCAACCGAAAGGCTCGGGAAGATCTCGCCAGGCTGGGGAACGGCCGCGTGTTGTCGTTTCGCTATGAGGATCTGATGCAGGATCCCGAGCCGGTGTTGCGGCGCATCTATCAGCATTGCGGGCTGGCCTGCACCGACGAGATCGTTCGCACGGCCAAGGAGATGATCGATCCCGGCCGACAGCAGAAGTGGCTCCGCCTCGACCGCAAGGAACTGGCGGCGATCATACCGGAGATCCGGGACGAGATGCAGTACTACCGCTACGACATCCCGCAGCCCCTTCAGTAAAGATGGCGCGGCGGGCGGCGGACCGCACCGAGGCCGAACCGCCTCATACGGCGCACCGGTATCCGCCGTTCGGATATCTGTCCTCTGTGAGCGCATCCTGGAAAGATGCAATGGCCGCCCGCCTGGGTTGGCTTGGTGAGTGAGTGGAGAGAAGCGTGAGCGATATCCGGCGCGGGCTGGCAAAACACAGTGTCGTGGGCATGTTCTGGACGGCTCTGTCCATGGGCGCGCTTGCGGTCGCAGAGCTTGTCGCCCTCCTCGTCCTGGCCCGGTTGCTCTCGCCCAAGGAGTTCGGCCTTTACTCCGCGGCTCTGATCGTCATCAAGTTTTCAGCCATCTTCCAAGGACTTGGCATTACCCCCGCGATCGTGCAGCGACCTGTGCTGGAGGATCGGCATCTTCGGGTCGGGTTCACCTTGTCGTGCCTCCTTGGGCTGGCTGTGTCCGCGCTGGTCTGGACGATGGCACCCGCCATTGCCGGGCTCCTTCGGCTTGCCGATCTGGCTCCGGTCGTGCGTGCGGTCTGCTTCATCTTCCTCTTCCAAGGGGCTTCCATGGTGGCGCTGGCCTCGGCCCAGCGCGCGCTGCGATTCCGCTGGCTGGCATTCATCGACGCCTGCGCCTTCGCCGTCGGCTATGTCGTTGCCGGTCCGGCTCTGGCCTGGCTAGGCTTCGGCATCTGGGCGCTTGTAGCGGCCGTGTTGGTCCAGCAATTCATACGCATGATCGTGCTGCTCATAGGCCAGCCGCACCCGATGCGGCCTTTGCTGGAACGGCGCGCCATCGCCGAACTGCTCTATTTCGGCAGCGGCTTCACCATTGCGCGGATATTCAACTACCTCGCCACCCAGGCGGACAGGCTTGTCGTGGGCCGCTGGCTCGGCGTCGATGCGCTCGGCCTGTACGGGCTGTCGTCGCAGCTCATGACGACGCCTGCGGTCATCGTCGGTCAGGTTCTCGATCGCGTGCTGTTCCCGACCATGGCACTGGTCCAGGAGCAGCCCGCGCGGCTTGCTCGCGCCTATCGCAGCGCAGTCGCGGGTTGCGCCCTGCTCGTTCTGCCGGCCAGCGTGGTCGTGGCGATCGTCGCGCCCGAACTGGTTAGGGTCATTCTCGGACGGGGATGGGAGGGCGTTGTCGGCCCACTGCAGATCCTCGCATTCGGCATGCTGTTCCGCACCAGCTACAAGCTCAGCGATTCCGTTTCGCGGGCAACCGGCACGGTCTATGCCCGGGCCTGGCGCCAGGCTGTCTTCACCATCGGCGTCTTTGTCGGGTCCGTCATAGGCCAATTCTGGGGCATAGAGGGCGTGGCGATCGGCGTCGGCGCCGCCTTCGGAGTCAACTTCATCCTCATGGCACAGTTGAGCCTCCGCGTGACCGGGATGCGGTGGTCGGAATTCGCCATGGCGCACCTGCCTGGCCTTGCGCTCGCGGGAGTTCTCGGAACAGGCACCTGGGCATTCGTGGAATGGTTGCGCGAGCTCCAGCTGCCTCCGCTTCCCCTGCTCATCGATACGGCATTGCTGGCGTCTGCCGGAGGCTTGCTGCTGTGCTGGATCTTGCCGTCGCTGTTTCTTGGGCAGGACGGGCGGTCACTGTTGCGCTTGCTCGCGTCCGTAGCGCCCTGGATGAAGAAGGAAGCAGCCTGATCAACGGCGGGGCTCGACGTTGTACCCGACCGCCCGGCCATTGATTGCGGCCACGGCTTTCATGGGCAACGATATTATTGCCGTGCTCGATTTCGGAAGACCACACCGACTGTGATGCCCTCTTTGGGCACGTCGAGATTTTGGTCTTGAACGAGCAAAATGCGGGAAGGAGACCCGACATGGCTAAACTGCCTCGGCCTCCCAGCAGCGGGAGTGATCTGAAACTCCTGATGGCGGAGTTAGGCACCAACTCCGGCATCAAGGGCGACTGGCTGGCCAATGACCACTGGACCCCATCGATCGGAAGGGCGAGCGGCAACGAGCCTACCCTCGAGTTCTCCGATCGTGGCGACAGCTTGACCGCCGAAACCGGCAAGGACAGTCGTACCAACAGCTTTGATCCGGTGGGGGGCACTGGCGGCAGCTTCATCTCCCCCGGGATCACCTTGGCCGGTGCGATCGATGGACTGAAACTCACCGGCCTCGCCGAAGCGGCAGCCGGAATTGGCATTCATCTCGACGCCATACCAGCGAATGTCTCCGGCTTGTGGCATTATGCGGGGACGGGCTATGGGCCCGCAGGCTACGCCCCCAAGACCACCGCCACAGATACAGTCGCTGACGCCAGCGCGACCCCGACGGGCGCCACATTCACCACCAGCAGCCTCCTCGCCGCCAGTGCGATCGATCCGATCTTCGAGACAAGGGTGGCGACCGCCGGCGACGACGTCGAGCAGAAGGGCTCGGGCTCGATTTCGAGCAACGTCACCGACCTTGAGCTGGGCTATGACGGCACAACCGCCCAGACGGTCGGGCTTCGCTTCACCGGCATCGACATCCCGCAGGGCGCCATCATCACCAGCGCCTACATCCAGTTCCAGGCCAACGAGGTAAAGACCGGCGCGACGTCGCTGCTGATCAGGGGCGAGGATACGGACGACGCGAGCGCCTTCACCACTGTCAGCTTCAACGTATCCTCGCGCGCGACGACGGACGCATCCGCCGCCTGGACACCGGATCCGTGGACTACGGTGGGTGCCCACGGCCTGGCCGAGCGCACGCCGGACCTCACGGCGATCGTCCAGGAGATCGTCAGCCGCTCGGGCTGGTCGGCACTCAACGACATGGCATTCCTGCTCACCGGCACCGGCACGCGTACAGCCGATTCCTACGAGTACAATCCGGCCAGCGCGCCGCTCTTGCATATCGAATATCTGTTGCCCGGTCCGCCCGGCAATCCCGTGGCCTTCAACACGCCCGCCGACGCCGATCCCGTTACCAATCAGATCGCCGAACTCGCTGCTGCAGGCGCCCCTATCGGGATCACCGCCTCGGCCGCCGATCCCGACGCCGGCTCGACCGTCACCTACAGCATCGATGACGCACGTTTCGCCATCGACGCCGGCAGCGGTGTCATCACGCGCTCGGCTACCGGCACGCTCGACTTCGAGACCCAGACATCGATCAACCTGACGGTGACGGCGACCTCCTCCGACGGCAGCACCGCCAATCAGGCCTTCACCCTCGCCGTCCTCGACAGCCCTGAGCCGGTCGCCTTCAACGCCCAACCGGATGCCGACACTGCCATCAACCAGATTACCCAGAACGCCGCCGCAGGCACGGCGATAGGGATCACTGCCTCGGCCGCCGATCCCGATGCCGGCTCGGCCGTCACCTACAGCATCGACGACACGCGCTTCGCCATCGACGCCAACACCGGCGTCATCACCCGCTCGGGCACCGGCACGCTCAATGCCCAGTCCGAGCCGTCGGTCAACCTCACCGTCACAGCCACCTCCTCCGACGGCAGCACGGATACCCACGCCTTCAACGTCGCCGTCTCCGGGTCGAGCAACCCCGCGCCTGTGATCTTCGAGACGAGGGTGGCGGCCGCCGGCGACGATGTCGAGCAGAAAGGCTTCCGGCTCGATTTCGAGCAACGTCACCGATCTGGAGCTGGTCTATGACGGCACAACCGCCCAGACGGTCGGGCTTCGCTTCACCGGCATCGACATCCCGCAGGGCGCCATCATCACCAGCGCCTACATCCAGTTCCAGGCCAACGAGGCCAAGACCGGCGCGACCTCGCTGCTGATCAAGGGCGAGGATACCGACGACGCCAGCGCCTTCACCAGCGTCAAGTTCAACGTGTCCTCGCGCGCGACGACGGACGCATCCACGGCCTGGACGCCGGACCCATGGACAGCAGGCGCCCAAGGCCTGGCCGAACGCACGCCGGACCTCGCGGCAATTGTCCAGGAGATCGTCAACCGCTCGGGCTGGTCGGCGCTCAACGACATGGCATTCCTGCTCACCGGCACCGGCACGCGCACGGCCGATTCCTACGAGTACAATCCGGCCAGCGCGCCGCTCTTGCATATCGAATATCTGTTGCCCGGTCCGCCCGGCAATCCCGTGGCCTTCAACACGCCCGCCGACGCCGATCCCGTTGCCAATCAGATCGCCGAACTTGCCTCGGCGGGTGCCCCTATCGGGATCACCGCCTCGGCCACCGATCCCGACGCCGGCTCGACCGTCACCTACAGCCTAGACGATACGCGCTTCGCCATCGACGCCAGCAGCGGTGTCATCACCCGCTCGGCCAATGGCACACTCGACTTCGAGACCCAGACATCGATCAACCTGACGGTGACGGCGACCTCCTCCGACGGCAGCACCGCCAATCAGGCCTTCACCCTCGCCGTCCTCGACAGCCCTGAGCCGGTCGCCTTCAACGCCCAACCGGATGCCGACACTGCCATCAACCAGATTACCCAGAACGCCGCCGCAGGCACGGCGATAGGGATCACTGCCTCGGCCGCCGATCCCGATGCCGGCTCGGCCGTCACCTACAGCATCGACGACACGCGCTTCGCCATCGACCCCAGCACCGGCGTCATCACCCGCTCGGGCACCGGCACGCTCAATGCCCAGTCCGAGCCGTCGGTCAACCTAACCGTCACAGCCACCTCCTCCGACGGCAGCACGGATACCCACGCCTTCAACGTCGCCGTCTCCGGGTCGAGCAACCCCGCGCCTGTGATCTTCGAGACAAGGGTGGCGGCCGCAGGCGACGATGTCGAGCAAAAGGCTTCCGGCTCGATTTCGAGCAATGTCACCGACCTTGAGCTGGGCTATGACGGCACAACCGGCCAGACGGTCGGGCTTCGCTTCATCGGCATCGACATCCCAAAGGGCGCCATCATCACCAGCGCCTACATCCAATTCCAGGCCAACGAGGTGAAGACCGGCGCGACGTCGCTGCTGGTTCAAGGGGAAGACAGCGACGACGCGGGCGCTTTCACGTCGGCCAGCTTCAACGTGTCCTCGCGTGCCAGGACGGACGCGTCCGCAGCCTGGGCACCGGCCGCCTGGACCACGGTGGGCGAGCATGGTCTCGCCGAGCGCACGCCGGACCTCTCGGCGGTCGTCCAGGAGATCGTCAGCCGCTCGGGCTGGTCGGCGCTCAACGACATGGCATTCCTGCTCACCGGCACCGGCACGCGCACGGCAGATTCCTACGAGTACTCGGCGGCCAGCGCCCCGCTCCTGCACATCGAATATCTCCTGCCCAGCGCTCCCGTGGCTTTCAACACGCCCGCCGACGCCGATCCCGTTGCCAATCAGATCGCCGAACTCGCCGCGGCCGGTGCCCCTACCGGGATCACCGCCTCGGCCACCGATCCCGACGCCGGCTCGACCGTCACCTACAGCCTCGATGACGCGCGCTTTGCCATCGACGCCGGCAGCGGTGTCATCACCCGCTCGGCTACCGGCACGCTCGACTTCGAGACCCAGACATCGATCAACCTGACGGTGACGGCGACCTCCTCCGACGGCAGCACCGCCAATCAGGCCTTCACCCTCGCCGTCGTCGACAGCCCTGAGCCGGTCGCATTCAACGCTCCGCCCGACGCCGACACCGCGATCAACCGGATCGCCCAGAACGCCGCGGCGGGTACAGCAATCGGGATCACCGCCTCGGCCAAGGATTCCGATGCCGGCTCGACGGTCACTTACAGCATCGATGATGCGCGCTTTGCCATCAACACCAGCACCGGCGTCATCACGCGCTCAAACACCGGCACGCTCAATGCGGCAAATGAGCCGTCAGTCAATTTCAACGTAACCGCCACCTCCTCCGACGGCAGCACGGATACCCACGCCTTCAACGTTGCCGTCGTTCCGGCGGCGCCGCAAACATTGTACCGGTTCGCGATCTTCGGTGATTATGGAGACACCGATCTCTCGGGCGAGAAAGCGGTGTCGGCGATGGTCCATGGCTGGAACGTCGATTTCATTCTCACAGTCGGCGACAACGCCTATGCACCGCAGACCCTCGATACCACCGTGGGCCAGCAGTACCATGATTACATCGGCAACTATCAGGGCGCATACGGGAGCGGCAGCACCATCAACCGCTTCTTTCCCACGCTAGGCGACGGGGAATACAACGAAGGCACCGTTCCTGCCTACCAGAACTACTTTACGCTGCCCGACAATGAGAGGTACTACGACTTCCAGATCGGCCCGGTGCACTTCTTCGCTCTCAACAGCAACAAGCAAGACCCGGATGGCAACAAATTCAATTCAGTGCAGGGCCAGTGGGCGCAATCCCTTCTTGCGAATTCCGACGCAAGTTTCAACCTGGCGTACTTCCATCACACGCCATACAATCCGAGCGGCGGCACCACCACCATGCGATGGCCCTTCGAGCAATGGGGCGTTGACGCCGTCTTTGCCGGCCATAGACACGACTACTATCGCGAAAATCGGGACGATAACGGCGACGGCGTCGCTCTTCCCTACACCACCACCGGCCTCGGCGGATCCGGCCACAACGTCCCCGATGTGGGCGCGAGCCTGGTGACGATCACCGACGCGGGCATGCTGATCGAGTTCTACAAGGTCAGCAGCTTTAACGGGACGACTGCAACCAGCGTGCTGACCGATTCCTACTTTGTCCCGACGCCCGCAGGGCGCGCTCCGACAATCGTCGACGGGGGCTACGTCCTGAACGGCACGGCCGGCGCGGATTATCTATGGGGTTTGGGCGGAAACGACACGCTGATCGGCGGGCACGGCAACGACATGCTGGTTGCCGGCAACCAGAACAATCTGTTCGTGTTCGCCCACGGCGACGGTCAGGACACCGTCGCGAATTTCGTGGCTGGTGCCGGCACCGGCGACGTTCTCGATCTCAGAGCCTTTGGCATCACCAGCGCCAGCCAGTTCCAGCAGGTGGCCACAAACCAGGGCGCGAATGTCGTGGCGTCTCTGGGCGGCGGGGATCAGATCACGCTGCTTGGCGTTCATGTCGAGCAGTTCCACAACGACAACTTCCTGAGCAGTGTTCTGCTCGTGTAGGGCCGACTTCCGGCGCAAAGGCAACAGCGACCGACTGGCAATTCCTGGAACGCTCGATGGTCCGCGGCATGCGCGGCCATGCAAGTGCGAGCCTGATCCAGCGGAACGCCCACAACAATGCGGCCCCTGCCTCTGACCGTCGACGCCTCCGATCGCGACGGGCCGGAGCCGGCCGCGACATTCACCTCCGGGCCAATCGAGGTTCAGGTCCGGAAACCAGCGGCAAAGGAGATTTGATATGTCTAAACCACCTCGGATTCCGGAGAGCGGCAACGCTCCGGGACCGGTCGTGCTCGGCTCCACGGCCTTCCTGAACAGCCCTCACCCGATCAATGGCGGCACAACTCCTCCGGCGGGAACCGGCGATCCCAACATCACGGAGCACCTCGCTGCTGAAGCCGGCAAGGGCACTCACACACCCGGCTTGGATTCGGCCGAGAGCAAGATCGATAGCCTGATCTCCACGCTCGAGATCACCTGGGCGACCGATGGCGGTTTGAAACTCACCGGCCTCGCCGAAGCCGCCGCCAGAATTGGCATTCATCTCGACGACACCGTTCTCGACAGTGTGACGGCGAATGCCGGTCTCTGGCATTCTGCGGTGGGCTTCAAGAATGGCGGCATCACCTGGCCTGCCGCCGCGTCCGACAGAACCGCCGACACGGCCGCCACCCCTACGGTAGCCACGGTCGCCAGCAGCAGCCTCCTCACCGCCAGCCTAAGTGCGACCGACCCGATCTTCGAAACGAGGGTGGCGACCGCCGGCGACGATGTCGAGCAGAAGGCCTCCGGCACGATATCAAACAACGTCAATGACCTGGAGCTCGTCTATGACGGCACCACCGGTCAGACGGTCGGGCTTCGCTTCACCGGCATCGACATCCCGCAGGGCGCCATCATCACCAGCGCCTACATCCAGTTCCAGGCCAACGAGGCCAAGACCGGCGCGACCTCGCTGCTGATCAAGGGCGAGGATACCGACGACGCGAGCGCCTTCACCAGCGTCAAGTTCAACGTGTCCTCGCGCGCGACGACGGACGCATCCACGGCCTGGACGCCGGACCCATGGACAGCAGGCGCCCAAGGCCTGGCCGAACGCACGCCGGACCTCGCGGCAATTGTCCAGGAGATCGTCAACCGCTCGGGCTGGTCGGCGCTCAACGACATGGCATTCCTGCTCACCGGCACCGGCACGCGCACGGCCGATTCCTACGAGTACAATCCGGCCAGCGCGCCGCTCTTGCATATCGAATATCTGTTGCCCGGTCCGCCCGGCAATCCCGTGGCCTTCAACACGCCCGCCGACGCCGATCCCGTTGCCAATCAGATCGCCGAACTTGCCTCGGCGGGTACAGCAATCGGGATCACCGCCTCGGCCACCGATCCCGACGCCGGCTCGACCGTCACCTACAGCCTAGACGATACGCGCTTCGCCATCGACGCCGGCAGCGGTGTCATCACGCGCTCGGCTACCGGCACGCTCGACTTCGAGACCCAGACATCGATCAACCTGACTGTAACGGCAACCTCCTCTGACGGCAGCACCGCCAACCAGAGCTTCACCCTCACCGTCCTCGACAGCCCTGAGCCGGTCGCCTTCAACGCCCAACCGGATGCCGACACTGCCACCAACCAGATTACCCAGAACGCCGCCGCAGGCACGGCGATAGGGATCACTGCCTCGGCCGCTGATCCCGATGCCGGCTCGACCGTCACCTACAGCATCGACGACACGCGCTTCGCCATCGACCCCAGCACCGGCGTCATCACCCGCTCGGGCACCGGCACGCTCAATGCCCAGTCCGAGCCGTCGGTCAACCTCACCGTCACAGCCACCTCCTCCGACGGCAGCACGGATACTCACGCCTTCAGCGTCAGCGTCGCCAGCAACCAGCTACCGACGTCGGTGACCTTGGCACATACCATCCTGACTTCGCAGTGGTCGCCGCCGAGCCCCGACCCCACGGACATCGTCTACATCTCCCACCTCGGCACGCTGCTGGTTGCCGATAGTGAAGTTGACGAGATGTCCATCTTTACCGGCAAGAATCTTTACCAGATGAACCTGGACGGCACCCTGGCGGGCACGCTCACGACCATCAATTTCTCCGATGAGCCTTCTGGAGTTGCCTACAACCCCGTTAACCAGCATCTCTTCTTCACGGACGACACTGGCACGAAGCGCGTCTACGAGCTCAACCCTGGGCAGGACGGACTTTACAACACATCCGATGACATCGTGACGTCGTTCAAGACGTCCGCATTCGGCAGTTCGGACCCGGAGGGGATCGCCTATGATACCAATCGTGGGGTCCTGTATGTCGGGGATGGCACAACTCAGACGATCTACACCATCGCGCCGGGTCCGAACGGTAAGTTCGACGGTGTCGCGAGCACTGGCGGCGATGACATCGTGACGAGTTTTTCTGCGCACTCGCTGGGAACCCCATCCGACGAGAGCATCGCGTATGACCCGGTCCACGATATCCTCTATATCATTCAGTCACGTGACTCGGTGGCAATGGTAACACCCACAGGGCAATTGCTGGGTACGCTCGATATCTCTGCGGCTAACGCCCACAAGCCAGCGGGACTGGCGCTGGCGCCGAGCAGTGACGATCCGAGCCATACGAGCCTGTACATCGTCGATCGCGGTGTGGACAACGACTCGCATCCGACTGAGAACGACGGCAAGATCTATGAGTTCCACCTGAATGATTGGCTGCTCGTCTGATCCGGCAGAAGCGATGCCCAAGCGCGGGAGCGTGTCTCTCGCTCGGCCGGAAGCGCCCTTGGCCATGGTCGGCCTGCGGCCGCGGGCCCCTACACGTATGATCCTCAGGCAACGTGCCCGCCTGACGTCCTGACTTTGTTTTCTGCGGCGACGCCCTGCCGGCGCGATTGAGCGCAGACAGTCCGGCGAACCATCGCCACCAGCAATGCGGCCCGTCCATTTTGACCGTCGACGCCGTCGATCGCGACTGAGCGGAGCAGGCTGCTATGTCCACCTCCGGCCCTGCCGAGGCCCAGGTTTGAAAAACAGCGGCAAAGGAGATCTGATATGTCCAAACTGCATCGGATTCCGGAGAGCGGCAACGCTCCGGGACCGGTCGTGCTCGACTCCACGGCCTTCCCGAACAGTCTTTCCCCGATCCTCGAATCCCTCGATGATAGCGGCAACCCCGCCGGCGAAGCCGGCAAGCGCGGCTACAGTCAAAGCGCGGACCAGGCCGCGAGCAAGATCGACAGCCTCATCTCCACGCTCGAGATCCCTCAGACCTGGGCGCTCGATGGTGGGCTCACCGGCCTCGCCGAAGCCGCAGCCAGAATTGGCATTCATCTCGACAGCACCTTCCTCGAGAAAGTGACTGCGAATGCCGGCTCCTGGCATTCCGCGGTGCGCTTCGGGAACGGCGGCATCACCTGGCCCGCCGCCGCGACCGACAGAGCTGCTGCCACGGCCGCCACCCCGACGGAGGCCACGGTCGCCAGCAGCAGCCTCCTCGCCGCCAGTGCGGTCAACCTGACCTTCGAGACGAGGGTGGCGGCCGCCGGCGACGATATCGAGCAGAAGGCTTCCGGCTCCATAGCGAGCAACGTCACCGACCTGGAGCTGGGCGTTGACGGCACCACCAGCCAGACGGTCGGCCTCCGCTTCACCGGCATCGACATTCCCCAGGGCGCCATCATCACCAGCGCCTACATCCAGTTCCAGGCCAACGAGGTGAAGACCGGCGCGGCGTCGCTGCTGATCAAGGGCGAAGATAGCGACGATGCGGGCGTCTTCACCGCCGTCAAGTTCAACGTATCCGCGCGCACGACGACGGACGCGTCCACGGCCTGGGCGCCTGACCCGTGGACCACGGAGGGCGCCCATGGCCTTGCCGAGCGCACGCCCGATCTCACCGCGATCGTCCAGGAGATCGTCAACCGTTCGGGCTGGGCGGCGCTCAACGACATGGCATTCCTGATCACCGGCACCGGTACGCGCACGGCCAATTCCTACGAATATTCGCCGACCGGCGCGCCGCTGCTGCACATCGAGTATCAGCTGCCCAGCCTTCCCGTGGCCTTCAACACGCCTCCCGACACCGATCCAGTTGCCAATCAGATCGCCGAACTTGCCGCGGCGGGTGCCCCCATCGGGATCACCGCCTCGGCCGCCGATCCCGATGCCGGCACGACCATCACCTACAGTCTCAATGATGCGCGTTTCGCCATCGACGCCAGCAGTGGGATCGTCACGCGCTCGGCCATCGGCACGCTCGACTTCGAGACCCAGCCGTCGATCAACCTGACGGTGACGGCGACCTCGTCGGACGGCAGCACCGCCAACCAGAACTTCACCATCGCCGTCCTGAACAATCCGGAGCCGGTCGCCTTCAACGCCCCGCCGGACGCCGACACCGCCGTCAACCGGATCGCCCAGAACGCCGCGGCGGGCACAGCAATCGGGATCACCGCCTCGGCCAAGGATTCCGATGCCGGCTCGACGGTCACCTACAGCATCGATGATGCGCGCTTTGCCATCAACCCCAGCACAGGCGTCATCACGCGCTCAAACGCCGGTACGCTCAACGCCCAGTCCGAGCCGTCGGTCAACCTCACCGTCACAGCCACTTCATCCGACGGCAGCACGGATACCCACGCCTTCAACGTCAGTATCACCGGGGCCGCGCCTGTGATCATCGAGACAAGGGTTGCAGCCGCCGGCGACGATGTCGAGCAGAAGGCTTCCGGCTCGATATCGAGCAACGTCACCGACCTGGAACTGGGGCTTGATGGCACCACCAGCCAGACGGTCGGCCTGCGCTTCACCGGCATCGACATTCCCAAGGGTGCCATCATCACCAGCGCCTACATCCAGTTCCAGGCCAACGAGGTGAAGACCGGCGCGACATCGTTGCTGGTCAAAGGCGAAGACAGTGACGACTCCAGTCCCTTCACCGCCGTCAACTTCAACGTATCCTCGCGCGCGACGACGGACGCATCCTCGGCCTGGACACCGGACCCGTGGACCACGGTGGGCGCCCACGGCACGGCCGAGCGCACGCCGGACCTCACGGCGATCGTCCAGGAGATCGTCAACCGCTCGGGCTGGTCGGCGCTCAACGACATGGCATTCCTGATCACCGGCACCGGCACGCGTACCGCCGATTCCTTCGAGTACTCGCCGACCGGCGCGCCGCTGCTGCACATCGAATATCTGCCACCCAGCCCTCCGGTAGCCTTCAACACGCCGGCCGACGCCGATCCGGTTGCCAACCAGATCGCCGAGCTGGCCGCAGCGGGTGCGCCCATCGGGATCACCGCCTCGGCCGCCGATCCCGACGCCGGCTCGACCGTCACCTACAGTCTCAACGACACGCGCTTCGCCATCGACGCCGGCAGCTGGTGTCATCACGCGCTCCGGCACCGGCACGCTCGACTTCGAGAGCCAGCCGTCGATCAACCTGACGGTGACGGCGACCTCGTCGGACGGCAGCACCGCCAACCAGAGCTTCACCCTCGCCGTCCTCAACAATCCGGAGCCGGTCACCTTCAACACGCCGCCCGACGCCGACACTGCCGTCAACCGGATCGCCCAGGGTGCCGGCGCCGGCACGGCGATCGGGATCACCGCCTCGGCCAAGGATTCCGATGTCGGCTCGACGGTCACCTACAGCATCGACGACGCGCGCTTTGCCATCAACGCCAGCACCGGCGTCATCACGCGCTCGGGAACAGGGACGCTCAATGCGGCCTCGGAGCCGTCAATCAATCTCCACGTCACCGCCACTTCCTCCGACGGGAGCACCGCCGCGCAAGACTATACCGTCAGCGTTGCTGCGACGGCGGGGCCGCAGACATTGTATCGGTTCGCGATCTTCGGCGACTATGGAGACACCAATCTCTCCGGCGAGAAAGCGGTGTCGGCGATGGTCCATGGCTGGAACGTCGATTTCGTTCTCACAGTGGGCGACAATGCCTATGCACCGCAGACCCTCGATGGCGCCATCGGCCAGCAATACCATGACTACATAGGCAACTATCAGGGCGCATACGGTAGCGGCAGCACCATCAACCGCTTCTTTCCCACGTTGGGCAATCACGAATATGGCGACGGCTACGTTGACGGCTACCTGAACTACTTCACCCTGCCCGACAACGAGAGGTACTATGATTTCCAGGTCGGGCCGGTGCATTTCTTCGCGCTCACCAGCAACAAGCAGGACCCGGATGGCCGCAGTTCCACGTCAGTGCAGGGCCAGTGGGCGCAATCCGTTCTCGCGAACTCCGACGCGAGCTTCAACGTGGCGTACTTCCACCACACGCCATACAATCCGAGCGGCACCACCGCCACCATGCAATGGCCCTTCGAGCAATGGGGCGTGAACGCGGTCTTTGCCGGCCATCAGCACAATTACTACCGGGAGAATCGAGACGACAACGGCGACGGCGTATTTCTTCCGTACACGACCACCGGCCTTGGCGGTGCCGGTCGCGACGTTCCCAATGTCGGCGCGAGCCTGGTGACGATCACGGATGCAGGCATGCTGATCGAGTTCTACAATGTCAGCAGTTTCAACGGGACAACGGCAACCAGCGTGCTGACCGATTCCTACTTTGTCCCGACGCCTGCAGGGCGTGCGCCGACAATCGGCGATGGAGGCTACGTCATGAACGGCACGACCGGCGCGGACTATCTGTGGGGTCTGGGCGGGAACGCCACGCTGATCGGCGGGCGCGGCAATGACATGCTGATTGCCGGCAACCAGAACAATCTGTTCGTGTTCGCTGTCGGCGACGGGCAGGACACCATCGCGAATTTCGTGGCAGGCGCCGGGAGCGGTGACGTCCTCGATCTCAGAGCCTTTGGCATAACCACCGCCAGCCAATTCCAGCAGGTGGCCACAAACCAGGGCGCGAATGTCGTGGCGTCTCTAAGCGGCGGGGGTCAGATCACGCTGCTTGGCGTTAACGAGGAACAGTTCCACAACGACAACTTCCTGAGCACTCTGCTTCTCGCATAGGCGCCGCCCGGCGGAAATGCGCCCGAGCGACTGAATGTCCGAAGATCCGCGGCGCGCGCGGCTGGAGCCCCATCCCGATCAGGTCGGGATGGGGCTCTTTTCTTTTTGACGAAATGCAAGTGCGGGCCTGGTCTCTGCCGACAAAGAAAAGCCCGGACCGCTCGCGGCACTCTGGCGTGCCGCGAGCGGTCCGGGCTGTTAAATGAAAGACCGAGCAATTCCAGGAAAAGTGCGTGGCAGTTTCCGTCCGAAATTGCGTCAAACAAAGAACTAGAGCGGTTTGGTTTCCGTGAACCATGAACCGCACTAATGCCTGACCCCGAAACCGCCGATCTCCGTGACCGTGACCACGACGGTTGAAGAGCTTGCGGAGCTGGCCGGGAGGGCCGAGGTGAATGTGGTTCTTGTCCCCCCAGCCATGACCCGGGCGTGATCCACCCGATTTGGCAATCGCTTTGGAGTTCAAGCTCGTGCCGAGCAAAAGTGTTATGGCCGGCGGCGTCACAGCAGCAAAACGCCCTGCCTTCTTGAGAAAGTCCCGGCGCGCTTGAGCTTCTGAGACCAGGCTCTCCTGCGTCCGTTCCGATTGCCCTTTACTTTCGGTTGCCATGTCATAACCCCGTATTTTGACGAATTTACTTTAGGAATTCCAGAATAGAGGCACAAGCTCTCCAAAAGGCTTAGATTTTCGTGCGCGCCTCCAGGAGCGTGCGAGCGATGCGGCGCGCGAGATCAAACGGACCAAGTCGCGCCAGACCGTCGGCACGCGAAAGCCGCCATGCGCCCCACGCCAGATTGCCGGCCAGGCGCAAGGGCGCGCCAATGATGGGGTGTGTCGCCGTGAAGATGCGCCTCCAGTGCTGAAAACGGACCATCGGGCGCTGCGCACACTTTGCCGGAATCCCGGTCCCGAAGAAATGGTGCAGGGCCAGGAGCTGGGTATCGAGCGCATTGCGGGCGCTTTGATCCGACACCGATGCCTGCAGTGCCGTCCAATCCACGTGGTCGCTTTCCGCCAATCGTGCCAGATCGTGAAGGTGCCTGAGATCAATCCGTCCGCGCCAGTAATCCCCCTCCTTGAGAAGATCGTGCACGATCCAGTGCAAAGCCCGCGACTGCGCGGGGGGGATTTCCACCCGAAGACCGTCTCGCTGGACGGGCCTGGGGCGTTCAAGGTGGTTTGGTCGGCTCGGCCGAAGCTCCAGCATTCCAGCATCTTGCTGGCGGGTCGCGCCTCGACTGCCCGGAACCTGGACATATCCTAGCTCTTCAAGGCAGGCTTGCGCGGCTGCCTCTTCGGCCGGCGCCACAGCCAGATCGAGATCACTGGTCATCCTGCTGGGAACCTGTCCGGCCGGGGATAGAAACAGGGGAACCGCTCCCTTGAGCAGGACCGGAACGATGTCACGGCGGTTGAGGGCAGCAACGGCTTCACTCAGTTGGGTTCGCAGGCGCAGGTTCCGTTCCCGATTGCAGTCGTGAACAAACTCCAGGTATTCGCGCACCTCCTGCGGCAGCCGGTGGATCTGGCCGGCACGGGCGAGGGACGAGAACAAGTCGGGTGTGAGCAGAGTGTGATTTGCCAGCGCAATCACAGCCTGCCAGTCGGCCCTGTCGGTCGGACAACCGCGAAGCCCGGCGATCAATGCCTCAAGTGCGTTGCCCCTGCGCATCATCGGCAGGCTTTCGTGATCAGCTCGACTGCATCATCGAGCCTCGAATAGGTCAGGCAATAGGTCTGCGCCGATCCGATGATCTGGGTCAGCACGTCGAACGCCGTGCCGCTCAAATCCCCGCCGGGCGAAAAGGCGCCGTTGAGCAAGCCACGCAATGCGCTGGCTGGGTCGATCGGCGCGAGGCAAGCCTTCGAGTTCGCGGCCTCGCCGGAGCAGCACCACGCAGCCGATAGGTAGAGGAGAAGCTGGTGCCGGGACGATGGGTACGGCAAAGCGCACACGTCTGCGATCCGGGCGACGAAAGACTGGAGCAGCGCCGAGATCGGGGCAGTATTCGGCCAGGAGGGGCCAAGCTCCGGCCTTCACCGCTGGAGCGAACGGGAGACCCACGCCATGGCCCTTTGAGTCAAGCAGCGTCACATCGTCAGCGGCGAAGCCGAACCCCGCATGGACCAACGCCATGGTCAGCGTTGTCTTGCCCGCGCCCGGATTGCCACAAAGAAGCACGATGCGTCCATTTCTGCGAAGCGCAGCCGCATGGACAGCAAGTTCATAGGCGCCGTGATCGAGAACCTCGGTCAGCAGCTGCCCTTTCAGCATAACGGGAAGTTCGTCGGGCGAGCAGGACAGGATCCAGTCGCGATTCCGAAACAGGTGAATCCGCCCCTCGCACTCGACGACCCGGAGCAGAACGTCGGCAGCCTCTCTTTCAACCTCGAGATGGCGAAATGCGGTGATCGCGGGGAAGGCGCGGGCTGCCGGATAGACGATGCGTACATAAAGGCCCGCAACGCCGACCACTTGGCTTACATGTTCGCGGGCCGATGGTGGAGACAATGGCGCACAGGGCCGTATCAGGTCCAGCCGCTGCCAATCCTCGAGCGCCGCCTTGACATGCCTGTCTGCCTCACGCCTGTCGACGCCGCTCCGCGCAATCTCGACCGCGATGGCGTGCGGTGGCATGCCTTCTTCCAGAGAGCGCCAGATGTCGGCAGCCGTATCGTTGACGGCGAAAATGGCCTGCCGGCAGGAGCTGAACAGAATGTTTTGCCCACGGATGCGCGTCAGGCGCCCCTGGATCACGAACGCGGCCGCGCTGTAATCGGTGGCGCCTGACGCCACGGTTCTGTCAACCGTCTGGTGCTGATTCATCGGGTGGTCGTCCTCCAGTCAACCAATGCGACCATCTGATCTGTCGCTGGGCAGGCGCATTCAATGGGCGAAGCGCCCTTTCGGCAGGAGTTCATTTCGCTCATTCGATTGCTTTGAAAGCTCAGGTCCATCCGGTCCCGGACCTGAAGGCTTGGCAGCGGCGTGCCGGTCTCGGCCTGACAACGACCGGGAAAACCGGACCAGCAAGTCTGCGATCGTCGATGCCAGGCTCGCAGCGCCGCGCATCCCAGCTGCGGGTGGTTTCGCCAATTCGGCGAATGCCTCGGAATCACGCGCCAGCCGCCAGCGCAACCAGAGCCCGGTGGCAAGCGAAGTCAGAATGGAAGCCAGCACCAGCGCGGTGAACATGCGCTCGTCGATGATGCCGGCGGCGTACGCCACGCTCGCCAGCACGATGCCGGGTCCGCCACGCGTGTTCATGGCGACGCCGTAGTCGAAAGCCCTGGCCCAGTCGGTACCCGCTGCTCTGGCGGCAATGGTGCAGCTCACCAGCTTGATGGCCGTGCTGGCGACGATGAAGAAGAGCGTGAGCGGGCCGTCGAATTGATGCGCCAGATCGAGCCGCAAGCCGACCAGCGCGAAGTAGATCGGCACGAAAAACCATATCGAGATGTCGGCGATATGTTGTTTCACCGGAGCAAGATGCCGCGAGGGAAAACGCGCCATCACGAGCCCCGCCAGAAGCGCGGCGAAGATGACGTTCACTTTCAAGAGGCTCGCGGCCGCGACGAAGACCAGGCACAGCAGCATGGTGTAGCCGGTGAGAGACGCTTCGCTGAACTTGCCGAAGACGCTTCGACGAATCGCACGTGCCGCTGCCGGAGCGAAAAACAGCGAGACGATCACGAAGGCGAGGTTGACGGCGATCACACGCCCGATGCCGCCCGCGTCGGCGGCGTCACCGTTCTGCACCGCCGTGGCGATGGCAAGCATGCTCCAGAGGATGAGATCCTGGATGGTCGCGGCACCGATGATGTTGCGCGCGAAGGAGCTGTTCATCAGGCCAAGATCGAGGAAGATGCGCGAGATGACCGGGATCGACGTGACGCCCACGGCGATACCCATCACCAGCTTGAACGCAAGGTCATCGCCCGCCTGTGCGTCGGCAAACAGCGGCGCGCCCGCATAGCCACACGCGAACGGAACCACAAGCGCGCCGATCACCAGCGCCGGTATGATGCGGCCCGATCCTTCCATGCCTTCCGTCTGCATCTTGAAGCCGGCGGTGAACATCAGCAGCACCAGGCCCAGCCAGTAGAAGGCGGAGAGCAGGGCACCCTGCGCGGGGAACCCGGCAAACAGCCATTTGTGCGCTTCGGACGAGACAAGCCCCAGCACGGACGGGCCGAGCACAATTCCGCCGGCGATTTCGCCAATCACGCGCGGCAGCTTCAGTCGCTCGAACACAAGGCCACCGCCCAATGCGCCGATGAGCAGCAGAACCAGGGAAAGAAAGAAACGCGCGAGTTCGGAATCGTTCATGCCACCGCCTCAGTTGCCGACGCGCTCAGAGGATGAAGATGGGATGCCGCTGGCCGGCACACCGGATCAGTTCCAGACATACGAGGCAACGATCCGCGCAGCGAGTTCGTCCACGGAATGCGCCTCGGTATCGAGAACGAGATCCGGGCTGTCTGGCGGCCGATATTCACTGTTGTAGCCGATGAGGGTATCGATCTCGCCGCTAATTGCCTTGCGATACAGGCCCTTCGGGTCCCGTTGCGCGCAGGTCTCGACGGAACAGGCGACGTAGCCGATCGTCAGGTTTCTGACATTTTCGCGAACATGCTCGCGAGCATCTTGCCCTGCGGTCAGCGCGGCGACCACGACGTGCAGGCCGGCATCGGCCGCCTTGTTGGCCAGATGCACCAACACCGAGACCACGCGCAACCGGCTGTCTGTGCCAAACCCAAGGTCGGCTCCGAAGAACCCGCGGACCTCGTCGCCGTCAAAGAGAATGACCGGAACCCCGAGCCGTCGCAAATCCGCAACGACGCGCATCGCCAGCGTCGTCTTGCCGGCGGAGGTTGGTCCGAGCAGCCATAGCACCGTTCCCGGTTCAGGATATTCGCGGTCCTGCCGCGGCAGCCCGAAATGCTTCACTCCGTTGGCCATCGTTCCCATCCTATTCCTGGAACAGCGCGTGTTTCATCATCACCTCGGCGCGCACCACCTCCTGCACCTCGGATCGCATCATCCAGTTCGGCAGCGCTTCTCCCGCCCGCAAGGCGCGTCGAATCTCCGAGCCGCTGATAGGCGTCGCGGCCTTGCAGGCGTTCAGGTCGACATAGCTCTCGGACTGGGTGTCGTAGCCGATGGCATCGAAGAAGATCGGCTCTATGCCTATGTCGCCCAGTTCATCAAACAGCTCCCTGCTCTCGTTGGCGCCGTAGAAACCGCCGACACCCGAGTGATCCCGTCCGATGATGAAATGGCTGCAGCCCATGTTCTTGCGGCAAAGGGCGGTGAAAACCGCCTCGCGAGGACCGGCAAATCGCGGGTAGGTGATGAAGCTTGCGAGCACCACCTTGCCCGGCGGGTAAATGCCGTAGTCGAGCATGGCCTGGTAGCCGTCGAGGACAAGATGCGGCATAAAATCGCCGCGCTTGGCATTTCCGACCACGGGATTGATCAACAGGCCGTCCGCGTAGGTGCGCTCCAGGGCCGCCAACTGGATCACTTCGTGGACACGATGGACCAGGTTGCGGCTATGGAAGGCCACCACCCGGGTCCAGCCCTTGTGCGCAAAGACCGTGCGCAGCTGGGCCGGCGTCAGGTCGTAGCGCCGGTACGGCGAAGGCAGCGGCTGGATGAGGGTGATGCTGCCGGCGAGGAAATGTCCGCCGCGCGCAAGCACGCGGGCGACACCTGGATGCTCGCGCGAGTCCGTGCCGAACCATTTGCGCGCGAGCAGCTCCGGATCGAACTCGTAGGTTTCGGAGATGTCGAGAACGGAGTGCGACAATCCGCTTTTGCTGCAAAGCAGAACGCGGTCACCATTCGAAAATCGGCTTGCGGTTTCTTTGGGAACAGCCAGCACAACCGGCATCGTCCAGGCCAATCCCGAGGGAAGCCGGTTGTGTTCAAGTACGCTTTCCAGGCACCCTTTGTCCATGAAGCCGCACAGCGGCGAGAAGGTGCCGCGGGCAATCTGCTCGACGTCGGTCAAGTCCTCATCTGCGGCCGTGACCGTCGGCAAGTCATTGATTTCCAGATCTTCCGCCGGTCCCAGCGTCCGAATGACCAGGCGCCCGCCATGAGGCTCGACACCGGCGTGCAGCGATGACGGACGCACTCGGATGGCGTGGGCGCCGCCGGCCATATTCCGCCGGAATTGCTCGGCGATTTTGACGACCATCCTGGCACAGGCTACCGGGTATTGACCGATGGCTGTTTCCGCCGCCAGGACGAGGCCGTCGGCGCCGTCCGCCAATGTATTGTAGACGTCGTTGACCTCGGCGCGAGTCGGCGTTGGCGCGCTCGTCATCGACTCCAGCAGGTTCGTTGCGACATAGACCTTCGCGCCATGCGCCTTCGCATTTCGGATGATCATCTTCTGAACTGCGGGGATCTGCTCGATCGGGACTTCCCTGGACAGGTCGCCGCGGTCGATCAGGATTGCGTCTGACTTCTCGGCTATGGCTGCGAGATTGCGTAAGCCACTCAGGCATTCGATCTTGGAGATGATGATCGCGCCGGGCCCGGCCTTGGCCCGGATCCCATCGACGTCCGAACCGCGATGCGCAAAGGAAAGCGCGAAATGGCGTATCCCCATCCGGCGGCCGATCGCGATGGCGGCCACATCCTTTTCGGTCAGGGGCGGCATATCGAG
Source organism: uncultured Alphaproteobacteria bacterium (assembly GCA_963788955.1). GTDB lineage: Bacteria > Pseudomonadota > Alphaproteobacteria > Rhizobiales > Rhizobiaceae > Mesorhizobium. Next base: position 367,802 of record CAWBIN010000023.1, read on the forward strand.
CGTGCGCTGCACCGTTACTGCCTTGTTCTGACCGAGCTCCCCACCGTTCAGGACCCTCAGGATCACTGCCTCGTTGTCCTTCTCCACGACCTGGGTCAGGACAGCATTGAAATCGATGCTGATGAAATCGCCGACTTGAAGTTTGTTGACGATGTATGCCGGGTAGAAGCTGATGCTGAACTGGTCGCCTGCCACCGGCCGCGCACGGGCGGTCAGGAACCGGTTCTCATGCACCATGACCTTGCCTTCGACCAGCGGACCGGTGCGAACCTGCGCGCCTTCGGTATCGAGACAGATCGGAATGCGCGTCCGCTTCTGGATGAAGGTGATGATCCGCTCGAGGTCCTCAATCTTCGTGTGTGATAGATTGACGCGCAAAAGCGAAGTGCCGACCCGGTCCAACCAATGGATGACCTTGTCATTGAGCGACGCCGGACCCAGCGTGCACAGAAGCTCGACTTCCCTGGCTTTCATGGCTCCCCACCTTTGTCTTCACTGTTGCGCGATGCACTTGATGAAACGGTGAACCGGCCTGGACCCGGCACGCGGTTCTGCCGACGGTGCGCACGGTCTCACAGCACTTCGTCGGAAAACCGGGCCACGTCCTGATGCGCCGTGATCCACTGGAGATGCGCCTTGTCCCAGTGTGCGCGGGCGTCGCTGCCCGTCAGCACTCTGAAACCGGACGGCGGCAGCGGCAGCGCGGACGGGATTGGCTCGTCTGGCAGCCACAACAACAAATTGTCGCGGCTTTCGATGGTCCTTTTCCAGGTGCGTTCCAGGCGGCGAAATCCCCGCATGTTTGCCGAAGCCAGCGCAAAAATCGATCCAACGATCCTCAGGCTGGGCGACATGTCGGAAGCCTTGACCGGTGCCTGATGTGTGATGTCGCCCTTGGCCAAATAGGCGTGCATGCGGATCAGTGTCCCGTCGATCCGCACGATCTCCTGTGTCCCGTCGCGTTCGTTCGATGCGGGATCCAGACTGATCCCCGAGAAGCAACCGTCGAACAGGCAATCGTCGATGGTGCCACTGAGGAGATAGTCGTTTTCGACCGCATCATCCCTGATTTCGCTAAGCCAGCATCCTTTGAGCAGAAAACCATCGGCCCGCTCGGCGAAGCGAATGCCATCCCAGCAGCGGCGTGCACGCACGCCTTCTATCGTCGCATTGGTGCTTCCGTCCCTGACAAGTAGGGCCGCGCTGTTGCAGTAGGTGTCCTGCCAGTCCGACGTGAGCGGCACCTCGCCGTTGAAGCGCCCGCCGACAAAGTGGACGTCGGGGCAGTTGCGGATGACAAGTGGATAGCGATTGACCGGCAGCGCCCCCGCATCGCAGCCCATGATCGCACTTGGGTCGCTGTTTCTGCTGTTGGCGACTGTGAAGGTCGCATTCCGCGCGTCGACTGTTGCGCCGGCCTGTAGGTCCCGAACTGACTGTTGTTCGTAGCCGTACTCACCTCTCAGCACGACCTGCGTACCGCTGCCACTCGACTGGAGAGGCGCCTGCCCGCCTTCTGCCTTGGACGACGGCGGCAACAGGGCCAATACGGGCGACATGCCGGCAAGGCTTATGAACGAACGGCGGTCCATCCTCCTGCTCATTGGCCAGCCGAACCGCATAGCCGATGCCTGTCGAGGCAGGCCAAAAGCACGACCTCAAGTGCCCTTTCTGCCACGTCTTCGGGCGAGACCAACCTGTCCACGTCGACTGCCGCCAATACGTGATCTTCCGCCCCCTTTCCCGTCTCAAGAGCGGCCGCCATCTCGCGGCAGGCACGGTCGGCCGACGACCAGAGATCGAGGTCGCGATCGGGAGACGTCCTCTGCATCCGCGAAGACCGGTCGCCCCTTGTCAGGAGCCGATCGCGTGCAACGCCGGCCTCGCCGCGCAGATGGACAAAAACCATGTCATGCACGCCAATGGCGGACAGGATATCGAGCCATTTCTCGGATGTTGCCCGATGCTTGCTCTTCAGCAAGATGGACCAGAATCCCTGCAGCAGTCCCTGATCCATGATGATGATGGTATTTCTTCTTGGCCTCTCATTCTCGACATAGGCAACCAGGACCGAAAGGTTCCAGATGACCCTGACTGCGTCGACGATCGATGATTGCCCGCTTTCGAAGACAAAGCGTGCAATTCGCGCAACCAGCGAGCGAAACTCACGATTCGTGAGTCTTGGAGCGACAATGCCGATCCTGTAGATCTGCCGGCGGATGAATGTTCTTGTCCCCCAGGCTATCTGCACCTCACCGATCAGCGGGCCGCACCGTCGCAGGCTGTTTGCCAGCAGGCTGGAGGCGGTTGTCTTTCCAATCCCGGGGAGACCAAAGAATTCCACAAATCGAATGTCTGTCTGAAGCGCGCGTGCTTCAGCGCTTGGCGGGAGGCTTGCCGCCAGGTCACGAATCGTGTGCGAAGTCATTTGGATTCAGCCGGTGAAGTTGACTCTTGGAAGGTCGACGAAACAGGGAAAAGACCCCCGCTCTTCTGTTTCTCAGCGTTCGAATAACTGCGGCGCAGTGGTGGCGTAGAGCTTTGCATGCCCATCAGAGCTGGCCTGCAGCGATCGTTGCATGCCGCGATAGGCCATGAGCAGCGCCAAGGGCAGCCAGAAGAAGGGCGCGGTTGATGGGCCGAAGGAATCGCTCATCTGGTTTGCGGCGAGGTAATTCCAAACCGAAACCGATGAGCCGAGTACCATCACGTTCGCTTCCGTCGCGCCCTCACTCCTGTCATTGCCGAATAGTGTGGAAAGAACCGCGGCGACCAGATATCCCGCGACCAGCAGGACGATGACCGCTACCAGTGCGACGCCGGGCACCCCGAGCGTTCTGAAGTAATCGATGAACAGATTGTGGCTATGGGGAGCAATGTCGCCCACCGGCTGCCCTGCCCCGACCCCGATGAAGGGATGCGTCATGCCGAGATCGATGGACATCGACCACAATCGCTGCCGCGATACGATCGAATGCGCTTCACCTCCGGAGAGTTGAACCGACAGCAGCTTGTAAGCCCGTGGATTGAGGGACTGCAATGTGACCAGACACACCTGGATCAACACGGGAGCCGCAACCACGCCAAGGATAACCGAAATCGGCCTCTGCTTTCGCATCACCAGATAGATACTGTATAGGCCGAAGAAAATTCCGAGACCGACAACGCCGACAACGAAATTTGTCTTTGAACCTGATTTCACCAGGCCCAGCAGCACCGCCGCAAGACAGCCCAGCAGGAGAATCCGGTGTCTGCGAGCTGTGACCAGCCGCGCGGCGATCAACGGCAGCCCCGCCGACAGCGCAATTCCCAACTGGTTCGAATGCTTGAAATATCCTTCAGCCCGGTCGGCGAACTTGGCGTCGCCTAGGCCGATCGTCACAAGGCACGATGTTGCGACGCTCATGATGATCATCGCCATCACAAGTCTGTCGACCGCCTCGAGGCCCTTGGGTCTGGTAGAGATCGCTGCAACCGCCGGGATAGTGGCAAATCCGAATATCTGCGCGAAAACTGCGCGCATTGTCCGGAGCGGACTGTCTGCATAGAGCATCGATAGAAGGGAGAGAACGATGATGAAGGCAGATGTCGTCAGCACGGCAGCCGCCAGGGCCGCTTCGGTCTGATGAAGGCGCCTTGCGGTTTCGCCATAGCAGGCGACGCTTACCAGAGCGCAGAACAAAGCCAGCAGGAAGGAAAGCGACCCATCGGTTCCGGCAATCCGCGTGGCGCCAGGAAACCAGATCGACACGATAAGCAACAGAACGGATGCCTGCAGCATCGGATGTTGGTCTGCGGAATGTCGCACCGAAAGCGCTACTTCCTGCGTTTTTTGGCGGTTCATGAGAGGGGTCGTCCGTGGCTCAGCATTCGCTCGAGTAAAACAATTCAAGGCATGCTGCCGCACTGCGGGTGAATACTCCGCATATCTTCAGCAAGCAGCGTAGGCTGAGCCGACAGCCAAGGAAATGAGCGAAAGGGTGACATTGGTGCAAGGTGACCTACGCCTTTTGTGCAAGGGACGGAGGCACGGTTTCCCGAGGCCTCTATCGCCACGAGGAGGGTTGGCTAGGGCAGCCCCAGGCGCGCAGACCACAGACGATAGGCGTGCACCGGATTGAATGTTGGTACGGCTTCGCAAAATGTGGGAGACTTCGCGCGGCACATTGGTTCTTCCGCGCTCATAGGAGATCGCCGTGCTTTGGAGCCTTGTCGCCGTCGGCGTGACTGGCATTTTGCTGGGATTTCGCTTTCGCGCACCTGCACTTATCGTTGTCACGGCCGTGACCGTCGTCATCAGCGCCGTGGCAAGCGGTACCGACGATCTGTTTGATCGGCAGCGCCTGCTTTCGATCCTGCTCCTCGTTGCCACGCTGCAGTGCGCCTATGTGCTCGGCCTCTTGCTCGGCGCCATATGGCGTCGTGGCGTGACCCATGAGCAATGACGGAGCGTGGCATGCGCAAGGCGCGCCACATGAAGCCGTTCAGACGCGACGCGCCTTCAGTCAGGACGCTTGGTCGAATTTCATCACGGCGAAGATCGTCCGTACGAGAATGACGACATCGGCCCATACCGACCAGTTTCGGATGTAGCGGCTGTCGATGGAGACGCGACTGGCATAGTCTACTGCGTCTCTGCCTGTCACTTGCCACAGGCCGGTCAGTCCTGGGCGGGCTTGCAAATACTCGGCCGCACAGGCGCCATAGCGTTGCAGCTCGTCAGGAACGACCGGGCGCGGGCCGACACAGCTCATTTCCCCGCGCAGCACGTTGATGAGCTGCGGCAGCTCGTCCAGGCTCGACTTCCTGAGGATGCGCCCCAGGAATGTGATGCGCGGGTCGTTCTTGAATTTCCAGTTCTGCTCCCACTCCTTGGCGGCTTCGGGGTTGTTCGCCAGATAGTCGGCCAGAACCTGCTGGGAGTTGGCCACCATGGTCCTGAACTTGTAGCAGGCGAAACGCTTGCCGTTGAAACCGACACGGGTGTGGGAAAATATCGCCGGCCCGCCATCGGTTACCCATATCAGAAGGGCAACGATCAGCATGACCGGAGCGGCCAGGACAAGCGCGGCCAGAGCGACCGTCACGTCCATCATCCTCTTGCGTCGGCCTCCGAGTGGACGACGGCTGCGGCCGACGTGCAGGCCAGGTCCGCGGGGATTTATGTCGAATGCACTGATTGTCATGGGTTTCGCCCAGGAACGCTGTTTGAGTGCTGCTGCAGCTTGAGTGCTGTTGCAACGCCCAACTTCACAGCGACAGATCGTCCGCGACAAGAGCCGCAAAGGAGGTAGCCAGCTAACGGTCGCCGGTTACCCCCTTAGCCTTATTTCAAGGCAACCGATGTCATGCGGCGGTCAGCCCCGTTGGAGGCAGCCAAGCCGTTGAGAGCCGTCTGCCGATGCAACACCCTGGGAGGCGCAGATGAACGTTCAGGAAAGGCCAGAACCGCGTCGCACAGCCGAATGCTGACGGTGACCGTCTCAAACTGGCCTGGACTGTCGCCGCTGCGCGGACGCGGCCAGCGCAATACCGGTAGCCGGCCAGGCGCCGATGGCGCCTCCCCATTCGTTCGACAGGTCCGTCCGTAGCAGCCATGGCGGCATTAAGTCTTCCGACCAAACGGCGTATACCGGCATCCGATTGCCGTGGTAGCGGTTCGGCCAAATTCAGCCTTACTTGCAGGAATGACGCATTGAAACTGGATCTGTCATGAAGCGGTCGAGGTGCCATCCTGATACAGGCCGTCACTTTCCTCCGCAGACAGGAAACCTGGGGGACCGTGCCTGCGAATGCGCAGGCCGGCGAAGGTGGCCAGTGAACGCAATGCGTGAAGGCGTGCGCACCGCGCCCGGACGAGATCCTGTGAAGCAGGGCTTCCTGCGTCAAAGGACGTTACCGGCCGATCTTGACTATGGAGAGCGCGCAACGTGACGGACAGCTTCATGCCCTCATCAATTGAGTTCCCCGCAAGACCGGTCGCCCGCCATGTTCCCGATATCGACCACGCGGAAGCACTTGCCATCGTTCGCGAGCAAATAGCCTTGCTCGATCTCGATCTCTCGGGGCTCACCGTGGTCGTTGGCACCGCGACGGGATACCAGGCGGTAGCCGCGACAGCCGCTGCGCTGGCCGATGCCGGCCGTGTCATAGCGCTCGCCGGCGAATTCCAAAGACTTTCGAGCCTGGCGACGGCCGCCGAGGCCACCTTGGCTTTTGCCAGGTACGCCAACGTCTCCGAGCGCGTCGAAGTGATGAACCGCATCGACAGCCGCGGATGGCATGACGTCGATCTCCTCGCCAACGGTCTCCAGGTTGGGCCGATCCCGAGATCGCTCATCGAGCTCCTGCCCCCTCATGCGGTGGTTTCGCTGATGGCCGAACCATGGGAGCTTCGGCCCGGCGTTGTGGACTTCGACAGCTGTGACGACGCCGGCATCAAGGTCGCGGCTCCCAACCTCGGCCATCCGGCCATTAACCTGCTGCCTGAGTTCGCACGGCTATGCTGCATCTTGCTCGACGAGGCCGGCGTCGAGCATGCCGGCGCAACAATCGCCCTTGTCTGCGATACGCCCTGTGCACCATTCATCGAGCGGGCGCTGCGCGATCGTGGAGCGAGAGTGGGCGTTTTTGCGCATCCGTCGCTGCTGACCAACGGCAAATGGGATGTGATCGTTGCCGCGATGCGGCCCTCCGACAGACCGCCAATGGATATCAAAAGCCTGGGCCGTATTTCCGAGACCTCGCGCCACGCCTTGCTGGTGCAGTTCAGCGGCGAGATCGACCGCTCGGCCGCCAGTTACTTCGGCCTGAGGGTGTGGCCGCCGAAGCGACCCCCCCGCGGTCAACTGGGCCTGCCGCTGGACGTGCTCGGAGCGGCGCCGGCAATCCGCAAGCTGACAGGCGGGCTGAAGGCCGCCGAAGCCGCATATCGAGGCGAAGCGCTGGGACGCGATAGCGTCGGATTTATCGTGAACGCAAGGTCCGGGACGATCGAGCGGGGACGCGCCGGGACACGCGCCGGCGCACATCTGTTGCGCTAAGGCGATTCCAGGAAAAGTGCGTCGCGGTTTTCCGTCCGCAATCGCGTAAAGAATTGGAGGGCCCGGAGGGAACCTCCGAGCATCAGGTCTGCGATCCGGACTTCAAGGATGACCGCCCCAAAATCGAGGCGACAATGTCCAGCGTCAGATCACCTGGGGCCGGTCTGGCAGGCCGGCCCAGTAGGCCTCAAAGCATCATCTCTCTGAGCTTGTAGGCTACCTCCGTGCGGTTCGTAGCCTTCAGCTTCTTCATGATGTTGCGGATGTGGACCTTGACGGTACTCTCGCAAAGGTTGAGCTCATAGGCGATTATCTTGTTCGCCTTGCCTTTTCTGAGCGCCTCCACGACAGCCGCTTCGCGCGTGGTGAACATGCCGGTGAGTGGACGGGCACTGCTTGCTGTCGCGTGGATGATCTCCCGAAGCGCCAGCACGCAGCTGGCGGGTACGAAGATTCCTCCGGCGCGAGCGAGACCAGTGGCCTCGGCAGCAACCTTCACTGTCACACTTGTCGGAATGTAGCCTCGAGCACCACTTTCGAGCGCCGCGAGAATCTCGCCTGGTTCATCGGAATCCGCGACCACGATGACGGGCACGGCGCCGACCTCGGAAACGAAGTGCAAGAGCTCCGCCCGAACGCTCTGGTCGGTGACCCTTTTTGCTCCCAGGAGCACGAGGAAAGCTGACGGTTCGGCCGCGTCGGCGATATTGTGGAATTCGTCGAGCGATCCCACGGCACTGACCCGTAAACTAGGATTGTGTTCGACAAGGCCGCGAGCGAGGCATTCTCGCTCAAGTGCTCGCTTGTCGATGATTACGACAAGACCTTCGTTCGGGTGTCCGCCTTCAAGCCTAATCTTGCCGACACCACTGCTATCCGCCAGATGCCCATTATGTCCATTGTGTATAGCCACCCCCGTGGCAACATTCGAGAAATCGGGATTTTGAGAGTACACCATAGCCTTACTCCTGCTCTCCGTTGCCGATTTACTTTCCCTATATCCTCTCTTTTTCTTTGCATGGCGCTCCACGCAAAGCCTCTCGTGCGTGTGAACCGATAAGCCTCATCCACGGCATATCAGCCCTGCACGTTCACTGGGAGTAAATCTCAAGGAGTAGGCATAAACGCCGATCCAACGCTCGACGTACGGTGCCACCCGCCACGCTCCGTTTAGGTAGCCCAGCCCGACCTACCTAAATCCATACTAAGGGTGCTGTGGAAAACTCGCATTAATCCCGGTTAACAATTTGGTAATTATATCTTAGGTGACTAATGTAATCCGAAAGGATTACAACCTTAAATTGCGTCATCGATTGCCACACTAGGAAGCTGAAAGCTCCCGCCATTAGCTCGCGCCCCAACCACGGCAGTCGGAGTTCTTTTGGCAAGCAGAACTGCCTGGCTGGGAAGGCGGTCGAAAGCCCCGACCGTGACCACATGCGGCGAGCGGCCCTCCAAAATGGGCGCGACAGCCCCCTGGCCGGCGCATCGCCTCGCACCGACGACGGTCGGTCACATGAAACCCGGAGGCAACGCAGACTTGTTCAGCCCTGCGCCCGGACCTGCGGGAGGGCGGCGGTGAGCGACCGCTCGAATGCATCGACCAGCGTATCGACCTGGGCCTCGGTGATGATCAGCGGCGGGCAGAAGGCGATCGCGTCGCCCATGTTGCGCGAGATGACGCCATTCTGCTGCAGCAATCCGTTGACCAGGGCGCCGAGCGTACCGGGCTTCCCCCACGGCGCCTTGCCGGCCTTGTCGGCGACCAGTTCGACGGCGGCGATCAGACCGACGCCGCGCACCTCGCCGACGAGCGGATGCGAAGCGAGCCTGCGTAACCGGGCCTGCATATGCGCACCGACCGCACGCGCATTGCCGACAAGATCGCGCTCCTCGATCAGCTTGAGATTCTCCAGCGCCACGGCGGCGGCGACCGGATGGCCGCCGCCCGTGAAGCCATGCCCGAACGTGCCGATGCGGTCGCTCTCTTCCGCAATCGGCTCGAACACTCTCTCATTGATGAGCAGGGCAGAAATCGGCAGGTATGACGACGAGATCTGCTTGGACAGCACCATGATGTCGGGCCTGATGCCGAAGGTCTGCGAGCCGAACATCTCGCCGGTCCGGCCAAAGCCGCAGATGACCTCGTCGGCCACGAGCAGGATGTCATATTTCGACAGCAGGGCCTGGATCTTCTCCCAGTAGCCGGCGGGTGGAACGATGACGCCGCCGGCGCCCATGATCGGCTCGCCGAAGAAGGCGGCGATGGTCTCCGGTCCCTCCGCAAGGATCAGCTTCTCGAGATCCTCGGCAAGACGGCTCGCGAACTGTTCTTCGCTTTCGCCCGGCTCGGCCTCGCGCCAGTAATGCGGCGTCGACGTGTGGAGCACGTTGGCGATCGGCAGGTCGAATGACAGATGGTTGTTGGGCAGCCCGGTCAGGCTTGCCGCGGCAATCGTCACGCCGTGATAGCCGCGTTTGCGGCTGATGATCTTCTTGCGTGCCGGCTGGCCGAGCGCATTCGACCGGTACCAGATCATCTTCATGGCCGTGTCGTTGGCCTCAGAACCCGAATTGGTGAAATACGCCTTGCTCATCGGGACCGGCGCCATCTGGACCAGCCTTTCAGCCAGGTCGATCAGCGGCGAATGCGATTTCGAACCGAAGTCGTGATAATAGGGCAGCTTCGACATCTGCCTTGTGGCGGCATCGACCAGGCGCTTTTCCGAAAAGCCGACGGCTACGCTCCACAGGCCCGCCATCGCTTCGATGTAGCGATTGCCGGCCACATCCTCGACATAGATGCCGTCGCCCTTCTCGATGACCAGCGGGCCCGTTTCCTGATGCTTGCGGGCATTGGTATAGCCATGCAGATGATAGCGTATGTCACGGGCTTCAGGGGAATTGGGTCTGGTGTCCATGACGGCTCCTGTCTGCATGCGTACGGGCAACTGTCGCCTGCTCCACTTGGGATTGCGCAGTTTCCTTCTTGCATGTTCACAAACGAAAACGGCCCGCACAAGGCGGGCCGTTTTCGAAACTTGGTTGCGGGGACAGGATTTGACTTTTCTGTCCCGCGGCGTCGGCTTCGCCTCCTTGCGGGGCCCTGATGAGGGTTGAAATCACCCGGCCACCACAGCCGAATACCAAAACGGCCCGCACGAGGCGGGCCGTTTTGGTATTTGGTTGCGGGGACAGGATTTGAACCTGTGACCTTCAGGTTATGAGCCTGACGAGCTACCGGGCTGCTCCACCCCGCGTCAACCTTAGAAGTAAGCCGAAGCTTACCAGGATATGTAAGCTGCTCGCCAAATGAAAGGGCCGCTTGCGCGGCCCGAAATCCCGTTGGCGGGCCTTATCGTAGAGAAGATTTCGCATCCGATTGGATGTGTTCAACGTGCGTTTGGCAGACCTGGCAGCGACCTACTCTCCCGCGTCTTGAGACGAAGTACCATCAGCGCTGGAGCGTTTCACGGCCGAGTTCGGAATGGGATCGGGTGCAGCCGCTCCGCCATAACCACCAGGTCGGCAAAACGCACGTTGTTCGAGAAGCTTTTGAGCGATTGGCTTCGCATGCATAGGCCATCCATGCTCTGTGCGACTATTCGCTGATCATTGTGTGCCATCCATCTGACTCGTCAGATGGGCATAAGGAATGAGAACGATCAAGCCGATCGAACTATTAGTACCGGTAAGCTTCAAGCGTTGCCGCTCTTCCACACCCGGCCTATCAACGTGGTCGTCTTCCACGGTTCTCAGGGAATACTCGTTTTAAGGTGGGTTTCCCGCTTAGATGCCTTCAGCGGTTATCCCGTCCGGATATAGCTACCCTGCTATGCGGCTGGCGCCACAACAGGTCCACCAGAGATCCGTCCATCCCGGTCCTCTCGTACTAGGGACAGATCCTTTCAATATTCCTACACCCACGGCAGATAGGGACCGAACTGTCTCACGACGTTCTGAACCCAACTCACGTACCGCTTTAAATGGCGAACAGCCATACCCTTGGGACCTGCTCCAGCCCCAGGATGCGATGAGTCGACATCGAGGTGCCAAACAACCCCGTCGATATGGACTCTTGGGGGTCATCAGCCTGTTATCCCCGGCGTACCTTTTATCCGTTGAGCGATGGCCCTTCCACGCGGGACCACCGGATCACTATGACCGACTTTCGTCTCTGCTCGACTTGTCAGTCTCGCAGTCAGGCAGGCTTATGCCATTGCACTCAGCGAACGATTTCCGACCGTTCTGAGCCCACCATCGCGCGCCTCCGTTACTCTTTAGGAGGCGACCGCCCCAGTCAAACTACCCACCATACATTGTCCCGGACCCGGATAACGGGCCGCGGTTAGACATCCATAGTAATAAGGGTGGTATTTCAAGGGTGGCTCCACCTGAGCTGGCGCCCAGGTTTCAAAGCCTACCACCTATCCTACACATGCCACTACGAATGCCAATGTAAAGCTATAGTAAAGGTGCACGGGGTCTTTCCGTCTAACCGCAGGAACCCCGCATCTTCACGGGGAATTCAATTTCACTGAGTCTATGCTGGAGACAGCGGGGAAGTCGTTACGCCATTCGTGCAGGTCGGAACTTACCCGACAAGGAATTTCGCTACCTTAGGACCGTTATAGTTACGGCCGCCGTTTACTGGGGCTTCGATTCAGAGCTTGCACCCCTCCTCTTAACCTTCCAGCACCGGGCAGGCGTCAGACCCTATACGTCGTCTTGCGACTTCGCAGAGCCCTGTGTTTTTGATAAACAGTCGCTACCCCCTGGTCTGTGCCACCCTCCTCTACTTGCGTAGAAAAGGGTCACGCTTCTTCCGAAGTTACGCGTGCAATTTGCCGAGTTCCTTCAGCATAGTTCTCTCAAGCGCCTTGGTATACTCTACCAGACCACCAGTGTCGGTTTCGGGTACGGTCTATAAGGAGGAGCTATTTCCTGGAACCACGCCGCAGCCCGTTCAATCCGATAAGATTGGACTACCTCATGTGATCCGTCACTACCTCCAGGCCCACGAATATTAACGTGGTTCCCATCGACTACGCGTTTCCGCCTCGTCTTAGGGGCCGGCTAACCCTGCTCAGATTAGCTTTAAGCAGGAACCCTTGGTCTTTCGGCGGGGGAGTCTCTCACTCCCCTTACGTTACTCA
>CAWBIN010000023.1:385000-558727 GCA_963788955.1 uncultured Alphaproteobacteria bacterium
CGACGGCGCCGTCCAGGTCGCCGCGCTGCATTATGTCGACCCGCAGCGATTCGGCGACGCCTTCGCCGAATCGATGGCCGGCTCCTATGGCGTCAAGATCGTGCCGGAGAACGTCTCGGTGGCGCCGCGCGTCGCCGCCGACGACCAGACGCCGGCCTTCGCCGAGGAAATCATCCCCTTCACCAAGGACCGCGACATCGCCGAGGCCTTCGCCGATTCGGGCTATGCCGGCGAGGACGCCACCGGCATGGCCGAGGCGATCGCCAAGCTGCTGAACGCGCCGGCGCTGAAGGCCGGAACCGTGCTGCGCGTCGGGCTCGAAGTGCATGGCGACGCCGCCAAGGTGGTGCGCACCAGCGTCTACGACCGGACCCACGCACATCGTCACCATCGCGCTCGACGATCGCGGCCAGTATCGTGCCGGCGCAGGAGCCGGAGCCCAATCCCGAATTGCTGACGGCCTTCGACGATTCGCCGCGCCGGTGGTGGTGCGCGGCAATCTGCCGAACGTCTATGACGGCATCTACCGCGCCGCCTATTCCTACGGCATGTCGAAGAAGCATGACCCAGCAGCTGGTCAAGCTGCTGGCCTCCGACGTCGACTTCCAGTCGCGGCTCAACCCGTCGGACCGCATCGAGGTCTTCTTCTCGCAGCCGGACGGCGACGACCAGGCTGTCCGACGAATTCCGAACTGCTCTACGTCTCGGCGACCTTCGGCGGCAGCACGCGCAATTTCTACCGCTTCCAGATGCAGGACGGCACGCATCGACTATTTCGACGAGGACGGCTCGCAGCGCCAAGCAGTTCCTGCTGCGCAATCCGCTGCCGACCGGCAAATTCCGCTCCGGCTTCGGCGCGCCGCCGGCATCCGATCCTCGGCTATGTCCAGATGCATACCGGCGTCGACTGGGCAGCGCCCGATCGGCACGCCGATCATCGCCGCCGGCAACGGCGTCGTCGAGAAGGCCGGCTGGGCCGGCGGCTACGGCAAGCAGACGATCATCCGCCACGCCAATGGCTACGAGACCTCCTACAATCACCAGAGCGCCTTCGCCAAAGGCATCAAGCCGGGCGTCCATGTCCGCCAGGGCCAGGTCATCGGCTATCGTCGGCCAGACCGGCCTCTCCACCGGCCCGCATCTTCACTACGAGCTGATCGTCAACGGCACCAAGGTCGACCCGATGCGCGTCCGCCTGCCGGTCGGCAAGGTGCTGAAGGGCGACGACCTCGTCGCCTTCAAGCGCGAACGCGAGCGCATCGACGACCTGCTCAAGCAGGAAGACAGCAATCCGCTGAAGGTCGCCAGCGCCAAGATCGAAGGCTGAGCCGCTGCGCTGCCGAATCAGATTCGCGCCGATCAATCAGTCCGGCTGATTCGTCGCGTCGCTCGCGACCAGGGCAGCTGCTCGTCCCGAAACGGTCGTCCAGGCGATGACCGCGGAAAGCAGGCAAAGCAGCGCCGTGACCCAGGCGACGGCCGCGAAGGCCGCATCGCTGGCGGCGAGCCTGCGTTGCATCGAGTTCGGGCGGCAGGCCTGCCAATGCCGGTTCGCCGAAACCCGGAATGCCCGGCCTGACGCCGGTGTCCGAGCATCGTCGAATAGACCCAGGCCGCGAGCGACCCCATCGCCGCCACCGCGATCAGCCCGCCAATGCGCGAGACGGCATTGTTGATGCCCGAGGCGGCACCGGTGTCCTTGTCCTCGACCGCCGTCATGATCGCGGTCGACAGCGGCGACACGACCAGCGCCATGCCGAGCCCCATCAGCGCCATCAGCGGAAACACGCCGGTCCAGAAATTGTGGATGCCGGCATGGGCGAGCAGCGCAAGCCCGGCAAAGGCGACGGCCACGACCAGGCTGCCGCTGGCGATCGGAAAGCGCGGCCCGATCCGGTCCGACCACTGGCCGACCGGCCCCGACAGCAGCGCGATCGACGCCGACAGCGGCAGGAAGATGAAGCCGACCTCGGCCGTGCTCAGCCCCCAGCCGGCGATCAGCAGCATCGGCAGATAGAACAGATTGGCCGACAGCGCGAAATAGAGGAAGAAGGTCGCGACATTGGCGCCGGCGAAGGCGCCGATCCGAAACAGGTTGAGATCGATCATCGGCTCGCGCTGCCGCAGTTCGAAGACGATGAAGACGACGAGCAGCACGGCGCCGGCGGCGATGCTCGGCCCAGACATCAGTGGCCGCCGCCTTCGGCGCTCATCGCGGTCAGCCCGTAGGCCAGCGCGCCGAAGGCCAGCGTGGCGAGCGCGGCACCGCCGAGATCGAGGCTGCGCTTTTCCGTCGGCGCGTCGGCCGGAACCTTGGCCAGCAGCAGATAGATCGAGATCAGCGCCGAGCGGCAGGTTGATGGCGAAGATCGCCCGCCAGATGCCGTCGCCGAAGGCCGACAGGACAAAGCCGCCCAGCACCGGGCCGAGCGCCGTCGTCAGCGCCGAGGCGGCGGCCCAGATGCCGATCGCCCGGCCGCGCTCGTTTTTCGGATAGGCCTTGGCGATGATGGCGAGGCTGCCCGGCACCATGATCGCGGCGCCGATGCCCTGCAGGGCGCGAAAGGCGATCAGCACGCCGCGCATTCGGCGCCACCGCGCAGGCGAGCGACGCGGCAATGAACAGCGCGATGCCGGCGACGAAGGCGCGCCGCAGGCCGAATCGGTCGCCGGCAGCACCGCCGGCAAGGATCAGCGCCGAAAGCGTCAGCGCATAGGCGTTGGAAATCCACTGTGCCTCGGCGAGGCTGGCGCCGAGATCGACGCGTATCGCCGGCATGGCGATGGCCAGGATCGAGCCGTCGATGAAGCCGAGCGCCGACGCCAGGATCGCCGCGATCAGCACGAACTTGCGCTGCGCCTGCGGACAAAACGAGCCGTTGGCAAGAGCGCCGGTCAGGGGGACGGCGGCAGCTTCGCTTGGCGACTTCATGAGGGCCTGCTTAGACCTCCGATGCCGGCCGGCAACAACCGGCCAGAGCTGCGCTGTTCTCGTTGAAACCAGCCACGACCTGCCCGCATGGGCAGGCTCGGCCTCAGTCGGCGTGCAATGGCAGCATGTCGTGTTAAGTTTCTTGCGGGAGAGCGCGCAAAGCAGAAGGGGAAGCCGATGAAACGACCGCTCGAACCATCGGCAGAGGCACGCGGGCGCGTCGTCGGCATCACCGATGGTGTCTTCGCCATCGCGCTCACCTTGATCGTGCTCGAGATCCGGGTGCCGGCGCACGAGGCGGTCCATTCCGAAGCCGAACTGCTTTCCGCCATCGCGGCACTGGCGCCGCGCTTCCTGACCTATGCGCTGAGCTTCCTGACGCTGACCATCTTCTGGTTCGGCCAGCAGGCGCAGCACGGGCTGATCGCCAGGTCCGACGGCGGCTGGCGACGCTGAACCTCTGCTTTCTCGCCTTCATCGCCTTGCTGCCGTTCTCGACCGACCTGCTGGCCGACTTCCTCGAATTCAGAACCGCGGTGCTGGTCTATTGGCTGAACCTGCTGATGCTCGGCGTGACGCTGTTCGCCAGCTGGCGCTATGCGGATGAAGAACGGCATTCTCGCCGAAGATGTGGACGCTGAAACGACCGCGCACGGTCTACCATGCGCATCGTCAAGGCGCAGATCCTGTGGGCGATCGGCGCGGCACTGTGCCTGATCAAGCCGCTTGCTCAGCGTCGGCTTCATCCTGCTGGTGCAGCTGATCTACGCCGCCGCGCTGCGCGGCTCACTGCTGCGCAAAGTCGATCCGGCTCGCAATGGTCCGCCGACGAATTCGACCGTGACGCCCGGCGAGACGAGCTTGGCCAGTTCGCGCGCATCCCAGTTGGTCAGGCGCACGCAGCCATGGCTTTCGGTCTTGCCGATCTTGGACGGGTCGGGCGTGCCGTGAATGCCGTAGGTCGGCTTGTCCAGCGCGATCCAGACCGAGCCGACCGGGCCGTTCGGGCCCGGCGGAATGGTCAGGATCTTGTCGTTCTGGCCCTGCTTGAAATTGATGCTCGGATTGTAGGTGTAGTTCGGATCGAGCGCGACGCGCGACACCGTATGGGTGCCGGTCGGCGACGGCGTGTCGGACGAGCCGATCGTGGCCGGATAGGCCGCGACCAGCTTGCCGCCGGCGTCATAGGCGAACACCTGCTTTCTTGTCCTTGTCGGCGACGATGCGGGCAACCGGCGTCGACACCAGCCTGCCGAAATTGGCGACCTTGATGATGGTGCCGGGGCGGTTGAAGTCGGCCTCCGGATTGAGCGCCTTCAGATAATTCTCGTCCATGTGGAAGCGTTCGGCCAGCGCCTCGGTCACCGAAGTGTAGCCCATGCGGTCGAGCTGCGCCTTCTGGCTGTAGTCTTCCGGTATCGAGGCGACATAGGGGCCGGCCGCGTCCTCGGCCGTGATCGTGTAGTTGGCGAAGGCATCGCCGCCGGATTGCGCGAGCGCTGCCTGGATGCCGACCGCATCGGTCGACTTGCAGATTGCTGCCGGTGATCTCGTTGTAGGCGGCTACGCCTTGTCGACATTGGAGCCGAATCGCCCGTCGATGACGCCGGGCGAGGCGCCGGCGCGGTCGAGCAGGACCTGCAAGGCCGCCACATCCTGACGTGCGCCGAGCGAAAGCGACGGATCGACGACAGTCTTGCCGCTCAGTCTTCGGCGGCAGCGCTGCCTCGTCGCCCGGTGCCGCCGGCTGGACCGGATCGATCGAAGCCTCGTCGAGCGGCTGGCGCTTGATGGCCGTCCGGCTCGTCCGGCTGCGGCTCGTCCGGATAAGTGTTGCCGTAGGTCCCCTCGTCCCGGGGCGCGTCCGGAAAGACCCGATCCGAATTGTCGCCATAGGGATCGTATTCGTCGACCGGCGGCGGGATGACCGTGCCTTCCTCTTCCAGCTGCTTGCGGCGGAAACGCGCCATGTCCTCGGGATCGTCGAGATAGTAGCGGTCCTCGTCCTCGACCGGCGCGCGCCCGAGCTCGCTGCATCCGCAACTGGCGGCGCAGCGCACGGCGGTCGAGCCTGGTCTGCGGCGGCTGGATGGCGATGACCTTGCCGGTGTCGGC
Source organism: uncultured Alphaproteobacteria bacterium (assembly GCA_963788955.1). Lineage (GTDB taxonomy): Bacteria > Pseudomonadota > Alphaproteobacteria > Rhizobiales > Rhizobiaceae > Mesorhizobium. Next base: position 390,048 of record CAWBIN010000023.1, read on the forward strand.
ATCGACGATGACGCGGTTGCCCCTGGCGTCGTAATAGATGTCGAGATTGCCGTCCTGGGCGAGCAGGATCCCGCCGGAATCGGCGGCGCGGGCAATCGTGCGTGCCTTCCTCACGCCGGCGCGGCGAACGGCGCCGGAAGACACCAGTCCGGCGGCGAGTGCCGAAAAGGCAGAAGATCGTGCGCAACATTGTGGCCAAACTCTCCGGTCCGTAATTGCCGCCGCCCGGCACTGTCCCTTTACGGCGAACCCCTTCGCCAGCAAACCATTTACCAAGCTTAAGGTTCCAATATGAACCGGGCATGAAGATGGCGGATTTCCGGCGGCTAGCCATGGATCCCGAAAAGTGGAATCCGGTTTTCGGAAAAGATCATGGTCCAGGGGAAAGAGGCAGGCCCAAGTTCCTTGCGTGTCTGTTTCGTCAGCTTGAGGACGACAAGGCGATGGCTCTCGCCGAGATAGTCCTTCAGCGCAGCATCATCCATGCTCTGGCTTGTCTGACGCTGGATCCATTTCATGCCGCGCGAGGCGAGATAGGGCGCCGGCCGACAGCCCGGCTGGTCCTTCAGCACGTCATAGGCGATTTCAGAGCATTTGAAGGTGACGAAGAGCTGCCCGCCATCGTTCCAGCCGCCGATGGCAAAGACCTTGCCGCCGACCTTCCAGACATGGGCGCCGCCCCACTGGACGACATGGGTCGTCTGCGGCAGCGAGGCGCAGAAGCTGTTGTAGTCGTCGAGCGTCATCCGCGCCTCATTGTTTCAAACAAGAAAGAGCGGCGAAGCAAGCTTCGCCGCTCCGGGTAAGGCAAAACGGCTCAGGCCGCCGCCTCGGTCGCGACGACCGTCGGCTTCGAGCGGAAATTCAGCCGGTCGGAACCGGCGGTGACCTTGACGGTCGAGCCGTCGAGGATCTCGCCGAGCAGGATCTTTTCCGCCAGCGGATCCTGCAGCTCCTTCTGGATCACCCGCTTCAGCGGCCGCGCGCCATAGGCCGGATCGTAGCCCTTGGCCGCCAGCCAGTCGATCGCCTCCTGGTCGAGCGTCGAGCGTGATCTTGCGGTCGACGAGCAGGCTTCTCCAGCCGCTTGAGCTGGATCTCGACGATGCGGCCCATGTCCTGCCGGCGCAGCCGGTGGAACAGGATCACCTCGTCGACGCGGTTGAGGAATTCCGGCCGGAACGACGCCCTGACGACGCCCATCACCTCGTCGCGCACGGCATCGACATCCTGATCCTCGCCGAGGTTGACCAGATATTCGGCGCCGAGGTTCGACGTCATGATGATCAGCGTGTTGCGGAAGTCGACCGTGCGGCCCTGCCCGTCGGTCAGCCGGCCGTCGTCGAGCACCTGCAGCAGCACGTTGAACACGTCCGGATGCGCCTTCTCGATCTCGTCGAACAGCACGACCTGATAGGGCCGGCGCCGCACCGCTTCGGTCAGCGCGCCGCCTTCCTCATAGCCGACATAGCCGGGAGGCGCGCCGATCAGCCGGGCGACCGAGTGCTTTTCCATGAACTCCGACATGTCGATGCGCACCATGGCGCTCTCGTCGTCGAACAGGAAGTTGGCCAGCGCCTTGGTCAGCTCGGTCTTGCCGACGCCGGTCGGGCCGAGGAACATGAACGAGCCGATCGGCCGGTTCGGATCCTGCAGGCCGGCGCGCGCGCGGCGCACGGCTTTCGACACCGCCTGCACCGCCTCGCCCTGGCCGACGACACGCTTGCCGATCTCGTCTTCCATGCGCAGCAGCTTGTCGCGCTCGCCTTCCAGCATCTTGTCGACCGGAATGCCGGTCCAGCGCGACACGATATGGGCGACGTGATCAGGCGTGACCACCTCTTCGACCATGCCGACCTTGCCGTCCTGCGCCTCGGCCTCCTTCAGCTTCTTTTCCAGCTCGGGGATCTGGCCATAGGCAAGCTCGCCGGCGCGCTGGAACTCGCCCTTGCGCTGGGCGATGGCCAGTTCGTTGCGCGCCTCGTCGAGCTGCTTCTTGAGGTCGGCGGCCAGCCCGAGCTTCTGCTTCTCGGCCTGCCACTTGGCGGTCAGCTCGGTCGACTCCTCCTCGAGGTCCGGCAAGCTCCTTCTCGAGGCGGGCGAGCCGGTCCTTCGACGCGTCGTCCTTCTCGACCTTCAGCGCCTCGCGCTCGATCTTGAGCTGCATGATGCGGCGGTCGATCTCGTCCAGCGCCTCGGGCTTGGAATCGACCTGCATCCGCAGCCGCGACGCGGCCTCGTCGACAAGGTCGATCGCCTTGTCCGGCAGGAAGCGGTCGGCGATGTAGCGGTTCGACAGCGTCGCCGCCGCGACCAGCGCCGAATCGGAGATGCGCACCTTGTGGTGCTGCTCGTATTTCTCCTTCAGGCCGCGCAGGATCGAGATCGGTGTCCTCGACCGTCGGCTCGTCGACGAACACCGGCTGGAAGCGGCGGGCAAGCGCCGCGTCCTTCTCGACATGCTTGCGGTATTCGTCGAGCGTGGTCGCGCCGACGCAGTGCAGTTCGCCACGCGCCAGCGCCGGCTTCAACAGGTTCGACGCATCCATCGCGCCGTCGGCCTTGCCGGCGCCGACCAGCGTGTGCATCTCGTCGATGAACAGGATGATGCCGCCGGCGGCAGCGGTCACTTCGTTGAGCACGGCCTTCAGCCGCTCCTCGAACTCGCCGCGATATTTGGCGCCGGCAATCAGCGCGCCCATGTCGAGCGCCATCAACTGCTTGTCCTTCAGCGATTCCGGCACGTCGCCATTGACGATGCGCAGCGCCAGCCCTTCGGCGATCGCCGTCTTGCCGACGCCGGGCTCGCCGATCAGCACCGGATTGTTCTTGGTGCGGCGCGACAGCACCTGGATGGTGCGGCGGATCTCGTCGTCGCGGCCGATGACCGGATCGAGCTTGCCGGCGCGGGCGTCGGCCGTCAGGTCGCGCGCATATTTCTTCAGCGCGTCATAGCCCTGCTCGGCGCTCGCCGAATCGGCGGTGCGGCCCTTGCGGACATCGTTGATGACCTGGTTCAGCGCCTGCGCGGTGACGCCGGCCTTGGCCAGGATGTCGGCGCGTCTTGGCCGACTTCTCCATGGCCAGCGCCTGCAGCAGCCGCTCGACGGTGACGAAGCTGTCGCCGGCCTTCTTGGCCAGGTCTTCGGCGGTCGAGAACACCTTGGCCAGCGGCTGCGCCAGATAGAGCTGGCCATTGCCGCCTTCCACCTTGGGCATTGCATCGAGCGCCGCTTCGACGCCGAGCTTGACGTCGCGGACATTGCCGCCGGCGCGCTCGATCAGCGACGCGGCCAAGCCCTCATCGTCATCGACGAGCACTTTCAGCATATGTTCGGGGGTGAATTGCTGGTGGTTGCGCGAGAGCGCCATGGTCTGCGCGGACTGGATGAAACCGCGCACGCGCTCTGAGTATTTCTCAAGGTTCATATCTGTCTCCTTCCATCACCGGCCCGCTTTGCGGCACCGGATCAGATTGCGGTGACGGACCCGCTCCTTCGAGCCGGGTCCTGTTCAGGCGAGATATGGTGCAGCGGCAATGCGGCACTCAAGACGTCCAGATGACTGGGAACGCATATTATTCCACGGGCGCGTAAACAAAAACGGCGGAGATTTCTCTCCGCCGTTCAATGGCCTGAAAGCCCTGTTCGAGCTGTCGATCAGTTGTCGACGTCGACGATGACCGGGTCGTTGGCGTTACCGTCGGCCGGCGCCGCATTCACCTCATCGCCACCGGCATTGTCGCTGCCGCCATCGGCCTGATTGTCTGGCTGGTCGGCAGTGGTGCGCGGACGGCGCGGGCGCCGCGGACGGCGTGCACCACTGTCGGCGGCGGCTTCGTTGCGCTCCGCCTGAGCGGCAAGACCGGCCGGCGAAAAATTGTCGAACAACGGCGCGGTCTCGGCCGAAAAAGCCGGCTCTGCCGACGCGGTGAAAGTAGGTTCAGCCTGGGGCACGAAACCAGTTTCGGCCTGGGGCGCGAAGCTCGTTTCGGCCTGGGACACGCCTTCCGCCTGCACCGGCGTCTCGCTGGACCGGTTCTGGTCGAAGCGCTGGCCGCCCTGCTCGCCGCGCGAATTATGGTCGCCGCGCTGGCCATTCTGGCCATAGCCGCCATTGGGGCGGCGGTCGCGGTTGCGCCCGCCATTGTCGCGACCGTTGTTGTCGCGGTTGTTGCGATTGTCGCGGCCGCTTTCCTGGTTGAGAGCCACTTCGGCCGGCGTGCCCTCGATCACCGGCTGCGGGCCGGCGCCGTGGCTTGACCGCCTGAGCTGCGCTCGCCATTGTTGCCGCTGTTGCCGGCATTGTCGAACTCGTCGCGATCTTCGTCGCCGTCATCGTCGAAGTCGTCGCGGTTCTGCTGGACGTTCTGGATCGGCATCTGCGCCTGGGCGGCCGCGATGATGCGATTGTAGTGTTCGGCGTGCTGGAGATAGTTCTCCGCCATGACCCGGTCGCCGGAGCTTTGCGCGTCACGGGCGAGAGTGGCGTATTTCTCGGCGATCTGCTGAGCCGATCCGCGGATCTTCACATCCGGGCCGTTGCTCTCGTAGTTGCGCGTCAGGGGATTTGGACCCTTGCGGTTGTTGTTGTTATTATTGTTGCCACCGCCGCCGCCATTGTTGTTGCGACCGCGCATGCGCCTGTTCTGCTGTTGTGGCCTCATTCAGACTCTCTTCAGTTTGAAATTTTCGAAAACTCTTCACGAACGGAGGCGCTCATGCAGCCAGCCGTTTCGTTTCTTCACCGGCGTTCGCCCGCATCAATTGCGTTGGCGCCACGTGCCATCCTGTTCCGGTTACATCACTTGCCGGACGATTCCCGCACGAAGCTTGGGCGTCGTTTGCGCAAGAAGGCAGCTATTTCCAAGGAAAACCGAATTGCTAAGAGCACTGCCTGCTTCGTCTCATCCGGTTAAGGCGGACCCTAGCCGCATTCCCCGGCATTGCCAAGCGCTTTTTTGCACTGCGTCAAGGCTTTGCCCTGTTCAAACACCAGAACCCTGTCGTTTCCGCCAAGGTCACGAAACGCTCCGGCCAGACTGTAGCCGGCTGTCGCGAATATCGCGGTGACCTCATTGCGCTGCGTGTGGCCGATCTCGACCGCAATCCTGCCTTGAGCTTCCAGAAACCTTGCCGCCTCCGCGGCGATGATCCTGTAGGGGCCAAGACCGTCCGCGCCGCCATCCAGGGCCAGATGCGGATCGAAATCGCGGACCTCGTCCTGCAGATTTCCAATGTCTTCGGTCGGTATATAGGGAGGGTTTGCGGCAATTACATGGTACCGGCCCGAAACTTTTGCGAACCAGTCGGACTGCAGCGTCTCGAACCGGCCGGCAAGCCCAGCTTCTGCGGCATTGCGCCTGGCGGTTGCCAGCGCCTCTTCCGAAATGTCGACGCCGGTGGCGACCGCGCCGGGAACGGCGCTGAGCAGCGCCAGCGCAATGGCGCCGGTGCCGGTGCCAAGATCGAGGATGCGGCATTCGCCCTGCCGCACCGCCGTTGCCCCGACAAAGGGCAGAACCGCCTCGACCAGCGTTTCGGTGTCCGGCCGCGGCTCCAGCGTTTCCGGCGAAAGCTCGAAGCGCAGGCCGTAGAACTCGCGGTAGCCGAGGATGCGATGCACCGGTTCGCCCGCGGCACGCCGGTGCAAGCGCCGTATCGATTGCGGCCATTGCATTCGGCCTCGACGACTAGCTGCGGTTCGGCGATGGCCTGCGTGCGGGTCGTGCCGGAAAAATGCTCGACGATCAGCCTGGCGTCGAGCGCCGGGTCGGCGATGCCGGCGGCGGCAAGCACGGTCGCGCGCTGCCCGCAGCAGCGGCCCGAGCGTCCCGGGCAAACTGTCAGCCATCGACGCCCATATCGGCGAGCAGCTTCGACTGGTGGTCGGCGATCAGCGCGTCGATGACCTCGTCGAGCTCGCCCATCATCACCCGGTCGAGCTTGTAGAGCGTCAGGTTGATGCGATGGTCGGTGAGACGCCCTTGCGGGAAATTGTAGGTGCGGATGCGCTCCGAGCGGTCGCCAGAGCCGACCTGCGACTTGCGCGATTCGGAGCGCTCCTCGTCCGCCTTGCTGCGTTCCAGATCGTAGAGCCGGGCGCGCAGGATCTGCATGGCCTTGCGCCCGGTTCTGGTGCTGCGACTTTTCCGCCTGCACCACCATGATGCCGGTCGGCAGATGGGTGATGCGCACTGCCGAATCGGTGGTGTTGACGTGCTGGCCGCCGGAGCCCGAGGCGCGCATCGTGTCGATGCGGATGTCCTCGGCGCGGATCTCGATATCGACCTCTTCGGCTTCCGGCAGCACGGCGACGGTCGCCGCCGAAGTGTGGATGCGCCCGCTGGCCTCGGTCGCCGGCACGCGCTGCACGCGGTGCACGCCGGATTCGAATTTCAGATGCGCGAACACGCCCTTGCCCGGAAACGGTGGCGATGATTTCCTTGTAGCCGCCGACCTCGCCGTCGCTGGCCGAGGCCACCTCGAAGCGCCAGCCGCGTTCGATGCCGCATAGCGCTCATACATGCGAAACAGGTCGCCGGCGAACAGCGCTGCCTCGTCGCCGCCGGTGCCGGCGCGGATTTCGAGGATGGCGTTCTTCTCGTCGGCGGCATCCTTGGGCAGCAGCAGGATCTGGATGTCCTTCTGCAGCGCCTCGATGCGCTCCTCGACCTCGGGCAGGTCGGCCTCGGCCAGCGCCCGCATCTCGGCGTCGGTGCCCTTGTCGGCAAGCATCGCCTCGAGGTCGGCCTGTTCGTGCTCGGCCGCGCGCAGCGCCCTGATCTTGGCCACCATCTCCTGCATGTCGGCATATTCCGACGCCATGCTGGACATAGGCATCCGGCCGCCGGCCCGGCCGACATCTGCGCTTCGAGCATGTCGAAACGCTTGACGACTTGATCCATACGGTCGCGGGGCAGGTTGATCATGGCGGATGCTATAGCGGGATTGAGCGGTCGTCGGCAAAGGCCTGCAGCAGCGCCCGCATCGGCAGGCCGTGCGCGCGGCGCCATCGAGATTGTCGTCGAAGAAGGCCTGCAGCTCGTCCAGCGGCAGTTCCGTCAGCATCGCCTTGACCGGACCGATCGAGGCCGGCGACATCGAGATCGAGCGGTAGCCGAGGCCGATCAGCGCCATCGCCGAGATCGGTTTGCCGGCCAGTTCGCCGCAGAGCGTCACCGGCGTGTGGTTGCGCGCGCCGGCGTCGGCGATCTGCTTCAGCACCCGCAGGAACGGCACCGACAGCGTGTCGAAGCGGTCGGACAACTGCGTGTTGCCGCGATCGACCGCCATGACGAACTGGAACAGATCGTTGGAGCCGACCGAGACGAAGTCGACCGCCTTCATCAGCTCGTCGAGCTGGAACAGCAGCGACGGCACTTCCAGCATGGCGCCGAGCTTGAGGCTGGTCGGCAGATGATGGGCGAAGCGCGACAGATGCCGCACCTCGCGGTCGATGATCTCGCGCGCCTGCGCGATCTCGCCGAGCTCCGTCACCATCGGCAGCATCAGCTTCAGTTCGCGCCCGCCGGACGCCTTCAGCAGGGCGCGGATCTGCGTCCTGCAGCAGGCCCGGACGGTCGAGCGTCAGCCGGATCGCCCGCCAGCCGAGCGCCGGGTTTTCTTCCTGCGATCGCGCCCTTGAAGTAGGGCAGCACCTTGTCGCCGCCGATATCGATGGTGCGGAAGGTCACCGGCTTGCCGCGCGCCGCGTCGAGCACGTCGCGGTAGAGCCGCTCCTGCGCCTCGGCGCGCGGGAAGGTCGAGGCGACCATGAACTGCAGTTCGGTGCGGAACAGGCCGATGCCGGCCGCGCCCGCCTCGGCGAGCTGCGGCAGGTCGACGGCGAGACCCGCATTCATCAGCAGATCGACCTGGACGCCGTCCTTGGTCATCGACGGCTTCTTGCGCAGTTCGCGGTAGACTTCCTGCCGGCGCGCCCGGAAGCGGACCTTCTCGGCATAGGCGGCTTCGAGGTCGGGCTGCGGCCGCAGATGGATCGATGCCTTCCTCGCCGTCGACGATGATGGCGTCGCCGTTTTCCGACATGGAAACGGCGCCCTTCATCTGGCCGGCGACCGGAATGCCCATGGCGCGCGCCACGATGACGACATGGCTGGTCGCGGCGCCATCCTCCAGCACCAGCGCCGCGCAGCTTGTCGCGCGGATAGTCGAGCAGTTCGGCCGCGCCCATCGAGCGGGCGACGATGATGGCGTCCTTCGGCAGCGAAGCCGCGACATCCTCCGGCCCGCGCCCCATCAGCTGGCGCAGCAGCCGGTTGGCGAGGTCGTCGAAATCGCTCATCCGCTCGCGCAGATAAGGGTCGGTCATGTGCAGCATGCGGGCGCGCATGTCGCTCTGCACCTTTTCGACCGCCGCTTCCGCCGTCAGGCCGTTGCGGATCGCCTCTTCCAGCCGGCGCACCCAGCCGCGGTCGTTGGCGAACATGCGATAGGCTTCGAGCACCTCGCGATGCTCGCCCTCGAAGGCGACCTCGCGGCGCTCCAGCATGTCGTCGATGGATAGCCTGAGCGAGCCGAGCGACGTCTCGCAGCCGCCGCATCTCCTCCTCGCTATCCTCGTTGAACAGGTTGGTGACGACGATGCGCGGCTCGTGCAGCACGACATGGCCGAGCCCGACGCCTTCGTTGAAGGACAGGCCGGTGAAGCTGACCGGGCGGCGCAGGTCGAGTTCGAGGCCCGGCCGGGTCAGCCGCGCGAGATCGCCGGTGGCGATCATCTCGGCGATCACCATCGCCGTCGTTTCCAGCGCCTCGACCTCGTCGTCGCGATAGTGGCGCATGGTCTTGTTCTGCACGACGAGCACGCCGAGCGTGCGCCCGGCCCGCAGCACCGGCACGCCGAGGAAGGAATTGTAGATCTCCTCGCCCGTCTCCGGCAGGTAGGCGAAGGCCGGATGCTCCTGCGCGTTCGGAAAGGTTGAGCGGCCGCGCGCTGGCCGCGATCGTGCCGACCAGGCCTTGGCCGAGCCTCAGCTGCGCCAGGTGGACGGCGCTCGGGTTCAGACCCTCGGTGGCGTAGAGTTCGAGCACCGAATCGGCGCGCAGCACATAGAGCGAGCAGACTTCGGCGACCATGTTGTAGGCGATGTCGCGCACGATCCGGTCGAGCCGCTCCTGCGGCTCCAGCGGCTCCTGCCATGAGCTCGCGGAGCCGTTTCAGCAGAACGCGCGGGCCACTGGCCGTATCACGCATCGCGGCTTCTTCTCCAATGGGCTCCTTGCCGGCGCAGTTTCAGCTGTGCCCGGCACTCACGCAACAACTGAATTCGAGTCTTGCTATTGCTTATCCAGACCGTAGACGGAATGCAAAGTGCGAACCGCAAGTTCGGTATACGGACCGTCGATCAGGATCGAAATCTTGATCTCGGAGGTGGTGATGGCGCGGATGTTGATCGCCTTGTCGGCCAGCGCCTTGAAGGCGGTGGCGGCGACGCCGGCATGGCTGCGCATGCCGATGCCGATGACCGAGACCTTCGACATGCCCTCTTCTGACTGCACGACGTCGAAGCCGATCGTCGCCTTCAGCCGCTCCAGCACGGCCAGCGCCTTGTCGACGTCGCCGGACGGCACGGTGAAGGTCATGTCGGTGAACTTGCCGTCCTCGGAGATGTTCTGGACGATCATGTCGACATTGATGTTGGCCTCGGCCAGCGGCCCGAAGATGCCGGCGGCAACGCCCGGGCGGTCGCCGACGCGGCGCAGCGAAATCTGCGCTTCGTCCTTGGCGTAGGCAATTCCGGTGACGACCTGCTGTTCCACGATCTCTTCCTCGTCGCAAATGAGCGTTCCGGGCGGATTGAGCAAATCCCCCATTCCGGGCGCGTCGGGATCGTCGAAGGACGACCGCACGAAGGTACGCACCCTGTGCACCATGGCAAGCTCGACCGAGCGCACCTGCAGCACCTTGGCGCCGAGCGAGGCCATTTCGAGCATTTCCTCGAAGGAAATCTTGGCCAGCCGGCGCGCCTTCGGCTCGATGCGCGGATCGGTGGTGTAGACGCCGTCGACATCGGTGTAGATGTCGCAGCGGTCGGCCTTCACCGCCGCCGCGATGGCGACGGCGCTGGTGTCGGAGCCGCCACGGCCGAGCGTGGCGATGCGGTTGTCCGGCCCGATGCCCTGGAAACCGGCGACCACCGCCACCTGGCCCTCGCCGAAGCGCTTGATCAGGAACGCGCCGTCGATGTCGAGGATGCGCGCCGCGCCATGCGCATTGTCGGTCTTGATCGGGATCTGCCAGCCCTGCCAGGAGCGGGCATGCACGCCCATGTTCTGCAGCGCGATCGCCAGCAGGCCGGCGGTCACCTGTTCGCCGGAAGCGACGACAGCGTCATATTCGCGCGCGTCGTGCATCGGCGAGGCTTCGCGCGTCCAGCCGACCAGTTCGTTGGTCTTGCCGGCCATCGCCGAAACCACGACCGCGACCTCATGGCCGGCGTCGACCTCGCGTTTGACGTGACGCGCCACATTGCGGATGCGGGCGATGTCGGCGACGGAGGTTCCGCCGAATTTCATCACGATGCGCGCCATGGAAGCGAAATGCCTTTGACTGAAGCCGGCCTGTAGCCGAATGCGGAAAGAAGCGCCCGGCTTATGCCGGCCGCTGAATGCGCGGCCTCCTTAGCCAAAACAGCAAAGCTTCGCAAGCGACGGCGGGAAAGAACGGCTTGGCCGCAATGGCAGTCCTCCTGACAGCTTTTCGTCGGCCTGCCATGCGATAAGACAACAGGAACCTCGAACCGTGGAGAATTTGATGGCCGAGACCCTGGAAATCGTCAACTTTCGCCTCAAGCCAGGGACCAGGGCCGGCTTTGTCGCAGGCAACGGCGCGGTCACGGACTGGCTTGCGCAACAGCCGGGCTTTCTCTGCCGCCACCTGGCCGAGCGCGAGGATCAGAGCTGGGTCGATGTCGTGCGCTGGCAGGCCTGGCACAGGCTCATGCGGCAGCCCAACGGATCATGGCTGAGATCGGCGATTGCGAAGCCATGCAGGCGATCGACCCCGCAAGCGTCGACATGGGCCATGCGGCGGTCGTGCTCTCGACCTCGTGAGGTCATGTTGGCAACAGGCGAAAAATGGCGCCTTGACTTTCTCTGCCCGGCACCCGACTTCCTAGCGTCCGAGGAGACCCGCCCTATGCCAGAGCCCCGACGATCGACGATCGATGCCGGAGAAGTGGAACGCTTCTCGGCCCTTGCCGCCGAATGGTGGAACCCGAACGGCAAGTTCCGTCCGCTGCACAAATTCAACCCGGTGCGGCTTTCCTATATCCGCGACCAGGTGGCGGCGCGCTTCGGCCGCGACCCGCGTGCGGCGCGGCCCTTCGAAGGCCTGCGCTTCCTCGACATAGGCTGCGGCGGCGGACTTGCTGTGCGAGCCGATGGCGCGGCTCGGCGCCGAAGTGGTCGGCGCCGATGCTTCCGCCACCAACATCGAGGTCGCCAAACTGCATGCGGCCGAGGGCGGCGTGAGGTCGACTACCGCGCCACGACCGCCGAGGACCTGGCCGACGCCGGCGAGAAATTCGACGTCATCCTCAACATGGAAGTGGTCGAGCATGTCGCCGACATCGACCTGTTCGTCGGCCAAATGCGGCCGAGATGGTGAAGCCCGGCGGCATCATGTTCGTGGCCACCATCAACCGCACGCTGAAGGCGCTCGGCCTTGCCATCATCGGCGCCGAATACGTGCTGCGCTGGCTGCCGCGCGGCACCCACCAGTTCGGCAAGCTGGTGCGCCCGGAAGAGCTGGAAAAGGCGCTTGGCGCCGCCGGCATGACCGTCATCGACCGCACCGGCGTCATCTACAATCCGCTCGCCGACCGCTGGCAGCGCTCGAAGGACATGGACGTCAACTACATGGTGCTGGCGGAAAAGGGCTCGGTCTGAACCGGCTCACGCCGCCTGACTTTGCGCCTTCACGCTGGTCTGGTTCTGCGCCTTGGTGGTGATGAGCACGCCGGCGGTGATGATGACCGCACCGGCCCAGGTCAGCAGCTGATAGTGCTCGCCGAGGAAGATCGTGCCGGCAAACAGGCCGACCGCCGCCGCCACATAGCCGATCTGGCTGAGATAGACCGGGCCGCCGACCGCCTGCAGCCGGAAGAAGAAGGCAAACATCGCCGAGGCCGACGCCATCTGCGCCGACGGCCACCAGCGGCACGCCGCCAAGCGGGGCGAAGGCCTGACGCCGAACAGCGCGAGAATGCCGGCAAGCAGCAGCGTGGCCGACGCCAGATGGCTGCCGACGGCGAGCTCGATCGGGCCGGTGCCTTCCGGCCAGTCGACGGTGCGGTAGATGTTGCCGGCGGCAAGGCTGACCGGGATCAGCAGCCCGACCAGCCACCCAGAAGAAATCGGCCGGCTGGCCGGCCTCGCCGCGCGTCACCGCCACCATGACCGCGCCGACGAAGCCGACGGCAATGCCGGCGATGCCAAGCATGTTGGGTCGCCTGACACCGAGCAGGATCGAAAACACCAGCGTGATGACCGGCGACAGCGTGAACATGATGCCGGTGTAGCCGGCGCCGAGATGCGGAATGGCCGAAAACATCAACAGATTGGGGACGGCATAGGACACCGCGGCGGTGATGAAGAAATAGCGCAGCCTGTGCGGCGTCAGCTGCACTGCGCTGCCCGCGCAGCAGCAAGGCGACACAGCACGCCGCCGGCGCCGAGCGAGATGACGAAGGCCCAGACCATGGCCGGCACGCCGGCCGCCGTGGCGAGCTTGCCGAACGGCAGCGTCAGGCCGAGCAGGCCGCCGGTGACGACCAGCAGGCCGAGCGCCGAATCCCAGAGAAATTTCATCGGATGATCCCGTCGTTCCGTTGCGCTGGCGCTTGCGGCCTCGCCATCATGTATCTTGAGGTAAGATAACACAAAGATTCTTAACATCAAGATATTTAATGGTGAGATAGATGGACCGCGCCGCAAGGGCGATCGAGCAATGGAAGCGGGAACGGCCGGATCTGGACGTCTCGCCGATGGCCGTGCTCGGACGCTTGAACGAAGCCTCCTCGCTGATCGCGCGCGAGCGCCTCGCGCCGCTGTTTGCCCGCTTCGGACTGCAGGCCGGGGAATTCGACGTGCTGGCGACGTTGCGTCGTTCCGGCCAGCCTTACGCGCTGACGCCGACCGCACTCTACGAGGCGACGATGGTCACCTCGGGCGCGATGACCAACCGGCTCGATCGGCTGGAAAAGGCCGGATTGATCCTGCGCGGCCCGCACCCCAGCGACCGGCGCGGCATTGTCGTGCAACTGACCGGAAAAGGGCCTCGCCTTGATCGACGAGGCCCTGACCGCCCATGTCGCCAACGAGCACGAAATCCTCGCCGGCCTGTCTGGGCCGAGCGGGAGACGCTCGCCCACCTGCTCGCCAAATTGATCGGCAGCTTGAGCTAGACGCTCAGTTCCGATCGTCGGGAAAACTCGGGATCGGCATGAACTCGACGCCGTCCTCGGCCAGGCTCTTGGCTTCGTCGAGCGTCGCCTCGCCATAGATGCCGCGCGCATCGGTTTCGCCGAAATGGATCTTGCGCGCTTCCTCGGCGAATTTGTCGCCGACATAGTCGGCGTTCTCGCGCACCTTCTCGGCCATCGCCTTCAGCTGCGCCAGCGCCTGCTTCTGCGCCTCGCCCATGGCCAGCGCGATCTTTTCCTGCTTGCGCCCGGTCGAGACAGCCGGCGCCATCAGCGCCTTCTCGACCTTGTGCGAGCCGCAGCTCGGGCAATCGACGAAGCCGCGCTTCTTCTGGCGGTCGAAATCGTCGTTGCTGCGAAACCACGCCTCGAATTCGTGCTCATGCTCGCAGATCAGGGAAAATCGGATCAAGAAGCCGCACCCCTGAGACGCGGCGCCTCCGCCGCGCCGGCATTGACGGCAAAATCGCGCGCGTTCTTGAGATTGGGGATCTTCCTGCGCGCAGCGAGCGACTGCGCCGGTATCGATCTCGGCGACGATCACAGCCGGCTCGTCATGCGCGGCTTCGGCGATGATGCGGCCCCACGGATCGACGATCAGCGAATGGCCGTAGGTTTCGCGGCCGTCCTCGTGCAATCCGCCCTGCGCCGCGGCGACGACATAGGCGCCGTTCTCGATGGCGCGGGCCCTGAGCAGCACATGCCAGTGCGCCTCGCCGGTCTGGCGGGTGAAGGCGGCGGGCACAGACAGCAGGTCGGCGCCGGCCAGCGCCTCGGCGCGGAACAGCTGCGGAAAGCGCAGATCGTAGCAGACGGCAAAGCCAAGCTTCGCGCCATCGATCTCGGTGACGACCGCCTCGGTGCCCGGCTCATAGGCGGCGGATTCGCGCCAGCTCTCGCCATTGTCGAGGTCGACGTCGAACATGTGGATCTTGTCGTAGGTGGCAAGCGTGGCGCCATCCGGTCCGAACAACAGCGCCCGGTTGGCGAGCTTGCCGTCGGCGCGCAGGATGGCGGTCGAGCCGATATGCAGGAAGATGCCGAGTTCGCTCGCCAGTCTGCGCGCGGTCGAGACGACGACGTCCTTGTCCTCGGAGGTGAAGGACGCAGCGCGTGCGTCCTTGTCGCGGATCAGCGCACCGGTCATTTCCGGGGTCTGGATGTAGGTCGCGCCCTGGCCTGCCGCCTCGCGCACCAGCCGCTCCAGATCGACCGCGTTGCGCTCCGGGCTCTCGCCTGAACGCATCTGGATCGCCGCTGCCTTGAAAGCACCCATGGTCATGTCCTTATGTGGTCGAGCCGTTGGCAAGCAGCCTGTCCAGCCGGCCCTCGGCCTCCAGCTCGTGGAGGTCGTCGGAACCGCCGACATGCGTATCGCCGATGAAAATCTGCGGAAAGGTCGATCGGCCACGCGCCCGGGAAATCATTTCCTGGCGCAGTTCCGGCGAGAAGGAGGCGTCGTGCTCCTTGTAGGCGACGCCCTTGCGCTCGAGCAGCCGCTTGGCCGCCGTGCAATAGCCGCACATCATGCGCGTATAGATCGTCACATCGACCATCGGTCAGAAATCCTGCCTATGCATGTCACCCGGAAGCGCGCAGCGCTTCTGGGACAACGACATGCACAAAAACAACAATTCCAATCTATATAGTCGCGGACTCGTCGGCCCGAAAGTCCCCCGGCAGCACACGCGCAAAGGTCAGCACGTCGACCGCTCCGGCGCCGCCCTGCTTCAACGCCTTGGCCACCGCGCGAACCGTGGCGCCGGTGGTGTAGACATCGTCGATCAGCAGCACCCGCCGGCCGGCGATCTCGATTTGCGCCTCGGTGGGCACGCGGAAGGCCGCACGCACATTCTCCTCGCGCTCCTGCCGCTCCAGCCCGACCTGCTGGCGCGTGAGCTTCACGCGCCGGATCGCGGAGGGCGAGAACGGCAGGCCGCTGAGATGCGCGACGGCCCTTGCCAGTTCCGCCGACTGGTTGAATTGCCGCCGGAAGAAGCGCCGCCAGTGCAGCGGCACCGGCACGACCACGTCGGCCTCGGCGATCAGTTCGGCGCCGGCGCGCAGCATCCAGCGCGCCATCCACGGCGCCAGGTCGGTGCGGTCCTGGTATTTCAGCCCCTGCACCATCTGGCGGGCGACACCCGAATAGACGACCGCCGCCCGCGCACGCTCGAAAGGCGGCGGATCGGCGATCGCCTCGGCGGAAAGGAACCCTTCGCCCATGTCATGGGTGAACGGCGTGCCCATGACCGCGCACCACGGCCGTTCCAGCAGCCTGAGCTTGGGCCAGCAGGCGCCGCACAGCACGCCGGGCTGCGAGACATGCCGGCGGCAGCCGGCGCAGACCGGCGGAAACAGGATGCGCGCCGGCAAGGCCAGGGCCTTTAGCGCAGCGCTCCTGATCGCAACGGTCTTGATCTTCGGCATCGGATCGGCCACGTGGTTGGTTCTCCGCCACCATAGAACCACTCTTTCGGAGAGCGGAAAACAGGAACCAGTCCGTTGCAGCCCCTGATCGATACGCCTTTGTGGCTGGCGCACAAGCGTCGCGCCTTGGCCCGTCCCGTCGGCGGCGCCGATTTCCTGATGCGGCGCGCGGCTGAGGACCTTGCCGACCGGCTCGGCGCGGTCGAGCGCAAATTCGCCAGGGCGGCGACGCTGTTTTGCCAGACGCCGGCGGCAGCGGACGTGCTCGCCGAAAGCGGCAAGGTGACGGAAATCGTGCGGGTAGAAGCCGATCCGGCCTTCCTGGAAGCGATCCGGCCTTCCTGGCAGGCCGGCAGGGATTGGTGGCGCCGCCGGAGACCGTGCCGTTCGAGCCGGAGAGCCTCGACCTCGTCGTGTCTCTCCTGTCGCTGCAGGCGATGAACGACATTCCCGGCATGCTGGTACAGATCCGCCGTTCGCTCCGGCCCGACGGCCTCTTCCTCGGCGCCTTTGCCGGCGTCGGCACGCTCTCCGAATTGCGCGAAAGCCTGCTTGCCGCCGAGACCGAGCTCTACGGCGGCGCCAGCCCGCGCGTCATTCCATTCACCGATGTCCGCGATGCCGGCGCGCTCCTGCAACGCGCCGGCCTCGCGCTGCCGGTCGCCGATGTCGAGACGGTGACGGTGCGCTACGACACCCTGTTCGACCTCATCGCCGATCTCAGGGCCATGGGCGAGACCAGCGCGCTCGTCGATCGCAGCAGGCGGCCCGGCACGCGAAAGCTCTTTGCCCGTGCCGCCGAAATCTATGCGGAACGGTTCTCCGACGCCGACGGTCGCGTCAGGGCGAGTTTTTCGATTGTCTGGATGTCCGGCTGGGCGCCCGATGCCTCACAGCAGAAGCCGTTGAAGCCAGGCTCGGCCAAGGTCTCGCTGAAGACGATACTGGAAAATCCCGACCGGCGTTGACCAAGCTTTGCGCGATCGCCGGGCGATGCAATCAGTGCTGGGCGAAGGCGTTCGAAAGCTGGCTGTTGGTGTCGCTGAACAGCCACTTGATCGCATTGGCTGCCTGGCCGACGCCGCCGACGATGGCGAGCGACAGCACGGCGACGATCAGGCCATACTCGATGGCCGTGGCGCCTGTCTCATCTTTCAAAAAGCGTTGCAGCAGCGTTGTCATGGTCATCGATCCCTCTTGCCAGGACCTTAGCGCCGACCCGTTAAGAAAGGTTAACGGCAAAGGCTTAACAGGCGGTGAAACAGGCCGGTTCCGTGGAAAGCATTAACCAAGTCAGCAGTCGCCGCTGCGCGTGCCGTCGTTGCGGATGATGCAGACCGAACTCGGCATTGGCTGCAGCACGCTGCGGCGCAGCGTATAGGTGTCGCGATGGCCGATCGAACCCGTGCTCATCGCGTCGAGGCCGCCGAAACTGTCCCGGGCCGATTGCGACCGGCTGTCGAGAACGGTGTCGCGATCAGGGCCAGCGCCACCGCGGCCGAGCCGAACAAGCAGCGTGATGCGCAATATGCCCATGCCGGCATCGGCGGCGCGGAAGCCGCGGTCGGGCCGGATCGAGTCCCAGTCTTTCTCGAGGCTCATGCTGTCGCTCCCAAGCATGTTGGCCGAAGTCCGGCCCTGCCACAATTTTTCACACCGGGATAAATCTTCCATTAACGCTGACTAAAACGATGGCGATCACAACAGGTCGATGAGGAACTGGATCAGCGGCGCATCGGCGGGCGGCATTGGATAGTCGCGCATCTGGCGCGGCCGCACCCATTTCAGCGTCTGGCCCTCCTTCGGCTGCGCGATACCGCGAAAGCGGCGGCAGACGAACAGCGGCATCAAGAGGTGAAAATCATCATAGGAATGGCTGGCGAAGGTGAGCGGCGCCAGGCACGGGATCTCGGTCTCGATGCCGATCTCTTCATGCAGTTCGCGGATCAGGCACTCCTCCGGCGTCTCGCCGGGTTCGACCTTGCCGCCGGGGAATTCCCACAGGCCGGCAAGTTGCTTGCCTTCGGGGCGCTGCGCCAGAAGCACGCGCCCGTCGGTATCGACCAGCGCGCAGGCCGCGACGAGAAGCAGACGCCTGCCAGCTGGTTTGACGTCGTTCATGCGCCGGCCGGCCGGCGATAGTGATAGCGGTAGACTTCCTCGAAGCCCAGCGAACGGTAGAGCGCCAGCGCCGGCGCATTGCCGGCCTCGACCTGCAGCCAGGCCTCCCGCGCCCCGCGCAGCCGCGCCCATTTCAGCGCCGACAGGATAAGGTTGCGGCCGTGGCCCTTGTTGCGCGCCGCCTTGTCCGTGGCGACCTCGAACAGACCGGCAAGATCGCCGTCATGGACGCAGATCAGCGTCGCCAGCGGCTCGTTTCCCTCTTCGAGCGCGAACAGCCCGGCCTCGGGCTGGATGGCGCCGATGATCTCCGACAGGCCGGGCCGCAGCGACACGTCCGAACCGCTCACCTTGAGCGATGCGCCGATGAAGCGGCTGATGTCCTTCAACGGGATCTGATCCATGGCGGGCGCGAGTTGCGCGTCCGCCAGCGGCAGGCGCATCACCAGCGATTCGTCGAAACTGCTCCAGCCTTCGCTGTCGAGGTGCTTGGACAGGTCCGGACCCGACAGCGGCGATATGCGGAAGGTCAGCGGCCTGCCATAGGCGTCGAAACGCCGGCTGGCGCGGCCGATGCGATCGGCGATGTGCTGGATATCGCCGGGGTCGAGCGGATTGACCGAGTTCAGCCGCTTGGCCGGATGGCCGGCCGTTAGCCGCACAACCCAGGTGCCGTCATAATGGACGGCCGCCGCCGGCCAGGCGCGAAACCCGGCCGCCTCGTAGCGACGCACGATGGCGAGCACGCTTGCCGGATGTCTGGAAACCAAGGCCGTCAGCTCCGATAGTCGCCATTGATGGCGACATATTCCTTGGTGAGGTCGCAGGTCCACACCGTCGCCTTGCCGCGGCCGATGCCGATATCGGCACGGATGCGGATGTCGTCTCGCTTCATGTAGGCCGACGTCGCCTCCTCGGAATAGGCCGGATCGCGCTCGCCTTCATGCGCCAGCCGGTTGTCGCCGAACCAGATCGACAGAAGGTCGCGGTCGGCCGGCTCGCCGGCCTTGCCGACGGCCATGACGACGCGGCCCCAATTGGCGTCCTCGCCGGCGACCGCCGTCTTGACCAGCGGCGAATTGGCGATCGACAGCGCGATGCGCTTGGCCGAGCGCGCCGATTTCGCGCCGGTGACGGTGACCTCGACCTGCTTGCGGGCGCCTTCGCCGTCGCGCACCACCTGCAGCGCCAGCGATTTCAGCACCTTGCCCAGCGCGCGGCGAAAGGCGCCGAGGCGCGCATCCTTGGGATCGCTGATCGCGGGCGCGCCGCGCTTGGCGGCAGCACCTGTGGCGAAGAAGAGCAGCGTGTCACTGGTCGAGGTGTCGCTGTCGACGGTGACCGCGTTGAAGGTCTTGGCCGTGCCGCGCGACAACAGATCCTGCAGCACGGGCGCCGCGATCGGCGCGTCGGTGGCGATGAAGGAGAGCATCGTCGCCATGTCGGGCGCGATCATGCCGGCGCCCTTGGAAATGCCGTTGATGGTGACGTCGGCGTCGCCGAGCTTGACCGTCGCCGTCGCCACTTTCGGATAGGTATCCGTGGTCATGATGGCCTTGGCCGCCTCGGTCCACAGGTCCGGCTTGCCGTCCTTGACCAGCCCGGCGAGCAGGTGGCTGAATTTGGTCGTATCGAGCGGCTCGCCGATCACGCCGGTGGAGGCCAGGAACACTTCGCCGGGCGTGCATCCGGCCGCCTTGGCCGCCGCTTCGCCGGTCAATGCGGTAGAGGCGCGGCCCTTCTTGCCGGTGAAGGCATTGGCGTTGCCGGAGTTGACGACCAGCACGCGCGCCTTGCCGGCGCCAAGGTTCTGCCGGCAGAAATCGACCGGCGCCGACGGGCATTTCGACTTGGTGAACACGCCGGCGACGGTGGTGCCGGCGTCGAAGACCATGGCCAGCAGGTCGGTGCGATTCTTGTATTTTATCCCGGCCTCGGCGGTGGCGATGCGCACGCCCTCGATCGCGGGCATTTTCGGATATTTCTTCGGCGCGAGCGGCGAAATCGTTGCGGACATGGGAACCTCGGGCGGGAAAAATCGCAAGGGAAGGCCGGTTTGCCCGATACGCGGCGCCGGTGCAAGGGCGTTTTCGTCGCTGTTGTGGCCCGCGCGGACCTACGTGCCGAAGGACAAATCGGCGCCGCGCCTGACCGGCAAGGTGCGCGTTGCGCTCGGGCTTGTCATGCGCGACGGCCAATGGCGCATCGCCTCGGAAACATCGGAAGCCATGAAATAGGGCGTCCGAGACTTTCTGCGGTCACGCGGGGGACCGTCGCGCTATCGCTTGTCCAGTCGAGAAACGGCCCGTTTCGTTTCGCCGCCGGTCTTGTATGATCCCCTGCGAAAATTGCCGGCAAGGAAAAGCAGATGAGTGAGCAAGCGCATCCGGGGCGCAGATCGATTGGCGCCAGGCGCAATCCCGACAGCGCCGATGCCATTCTCGATGCCGCCGAGGCGGTGCTGGCGGAGGCCGGCTATTCCGGCTTCTCGATCGAGGCGGTGGCGCGGCGGGCGCGGGCCGGAAAGCCGACGATCTACCGCTGGTGGCCGAGCAAGGCCGCCTTGCTGCTCGAGGTCTACCAGCGCGGCAAGCGCGTTACCGTTCCCGATACCGGCAATCTCGAGGAGGACCTCGTCGGCTTCCTGAACAACCTGTTCCGGCACTGGCGCGAGACGTCGTCAGGCAACGTATTCAGATCGCTGGTCGCCGAGGCGCAGTCGGATGAAGCCGCAGCCGTTGCCCTTGCCGAGTATGCCGGAGGGCGCCCAGCCCACACCGGCCAGATCATCGAGCGCGCGAAGGCAAGGGGCGAGGTTGCGGCCGATATCGATTCGGCGCTGGTCGCCGACCTGGTGGCCTCCTATGCCTGGAAGCATCTGCTGACCAACCGGCTCGACGAAGACCAAGCGACGATACGCAAGGCGATCCGTTATTTGACGCAAGGCATAGCGGGCGCCCGTTAGCCTAAAACCGCGGCCGAGCCGGCCGATTGAAAAAGGGCGCGGCAACCGGGTTGCCGCGCCCTTTTTGAAGTTCTGTCGGCCTTACTTGGCGCTTTCCATCGTGTCGACTGCCTTCTTCAGGTTCGCGTCGGGGATCTCGACCTTGGCGGCGCCGCGCAGCGACTTGACCAGCGCAAAGTACTTGTCGCGGATGACGGCCTGCTTGGCCTGGTCCTTGACCTCGTCGAAGGCCGGCGGCTGCTTGGTGCGCTTGTCCTCGAGCTTGATGACGTGCCAGCCGAACTGCGACTGCACCGGCTCCTTGGTGTATTTGCCGACTTCGAGCGCGAATGCCGCCTTGTCGAATTCCGGCACCATCTGGCCAGGTCCGAACCAGCCGAGATCGCCGCCATTGGTCTTGCCGCTCGGATCGCTGGTGTGCTCGTTGGCGAGCTTCTGGAAGTCGGCGCCGCCATCGAGCTGCTTGATGATCGCCTCGGCCTCTTCCTTCGTCTTCACGAGGATGTGACGGGCATGCACCTCATTGACCGGCGGCGTGTTGGCGATTTCCTGGTCGTAGCGGGCGCGCACCTCGGCGTCCGTGACCTTGTCGACGACGCCCTTCTCGACCATTTCGCCATGCAGGGCGCGCTGCTGCAGGAACGCCATGCGGCGCTGGAAATCGGGATCCTTGTCGAGGCCGGTGGTGACCGCCTGGGCGGCCATGATGCGGATCTCTATGGCTGCCGAAAGGGCCGCCGCACGGCGCTGTTCGGGCGGAAGCTGCGCAAACTGCTGCGACAGCTCGCCTTCGGCAAGCCCAAGGTCTGCCTCGGTTAGCGTCTGGCCGTTGACGGTGGCGACCACCGCGTTGGGGTCGACGGGTGCTGCCGCCGGGGCCGGCGCTGCCGGCTGGAGCGGGGGCGGCTTCCTGCGCCATCAGGGGCGGCAGCGACAGAGCCGACAGGCCGAAAGCCAGGCCAAGGCTGGCGAGCGACGCACGGCGGAACGATAGGGACATTAAGTTAACTCCGATGGGGATTGCCGATGGGGTTGCTTGAGCAAAGTGGCTTGCAGATCAGCCAGATTGTGGCGGAATTTGGCGCGGTCCGCAGGACCAGCGCGGCGTTGACATCAGTTGAGCCCCCTCTTATCTGTCCAACGACTTTGCGTCCAGAACCGTTTTCCGGGCGCTTTTTGCGTTTGTCCGCGTTTCACGCGGAATTGATGGGGCCGGCCGGCACCCGTCGCACGATTAAGAATGCTATCGAAAGGACCATTGGATGGTCAGTCTCGGCGGTCTCGCCCGTAAGGTTTTCGGCTCCTCCAACGATCGCCGCGTCAAGGCGACCCGGCCGCGCGTCGAGGCGATCAACGCCATGGAAAACGAGATGCGGGCGCTCTCCGATGCCGAGCTCAGGGGCCGCACGGAAAAATTCCGCCAGGATATCGCCAACGGCGCTATCGCTCGATGATCTTCTGATACCGGCCTTCGCTACGGTGCGCGAGGCGGCACGCCGCGTGCTCGGCATGCGCCCGTTCGACGTGCAGCTGATCGGCGGCATGGTGCTGCACAATGGCGGCATCGCCGAGATGCGCACCGGCGAAGGCAAGACCCTGGTCGCAACGCTGCCCGTCTATCTCAACGCGCTCGCCGGCAAGGGCGTCCACGTCGTCACCGTCAACGACTACCTCGCCACCCGCGACTCCGAATGGATGGGCCGCGTCTACAAATTCCTCGGCCTCTCGGTCGGCGTCATCGTCCATGGCCTCTCCGACGAAGAGCGCCGCGTCGCCTACGCCGCCGACGTCACCTACGCCACCAACAACGAGCTCGGCTTCGACTATCTGCGCGACAACATGAAGTACGAGCGCGCCCAGATGGTGCAGCGCGGCCATAACTACGCGATCGTCGACGAGGTCGATTCCATCCTGGTCGACGAGGCGCGCACGCCGCTGATCATTTCCGGTCCGCTCGAGGACCGTTCGGAAATGTACAACACCATCGACGCCTTCATGCTGCAGCTCGGCCCGGCCGACTACGAGATCGACGAGAAGCAGAAGACCTCGATCTTCACCGAGGACGGCACCGAGAAGCTGGAGAACCTGCTGCGCGCGGCCGGCCTGCTCAAGGGCGAGTCGCTCTACGACGTCGAGAACGTCGCCATCGTCCACCACGTCAACAATGCGCTGAAGGCGCACCGGCTGTTCCAGAAGGACAAGGACTACATCGTCCGCAACGGCGAGATCGTCATCATCGACGAGTTCACCGGCCGCATGATGCCGGGCCGCCGCTATTCGGAAGGCCTGCACCAGGCGCTCGAAGCCAAGGAGCATGTGGCGATCCAGCCGGAGAACCAGACGCTGGCCTCCGTCACCTTCCAGAACTATTTCCGCCTCTACAAGAAGCTCGCCGGCATGACCGGCACGGCGCTGACCGAGGCCGAGGAATTCGGCAACATCTACAGCCTCGAAGTCACCGAGATCCCGACCAATCTGCCGGTCATCCGCAGGGACGAGGACGACGAGGTCTACCGGACGGTCGAGGAGAAATACAAGGCGATCGTCAAGGAGATCAGGGAAGCCAGCGCCAAGGGCCAGCCGACGCTGGTCGGCACCACCTCCATCGAAAAATCCGAGCAGCTGGCCGAGCGCCTGCGCAAGGAAGGCTTCAAGGATTTCGAGGTGCTGAACGCCCGCCACCACGAGCGCGAGGCGGCCATCGTCGCCCAGGCCGGCAAGCCCGGCGCCATCACCATCGCCACCAACATGGCCGGCCGCGGCACCGACATCCAGCTCGGCGGCAACGCCGAGATGCGCATCGCCGAGGAACTCGGCGACATGCCTGAAGGCCCCGAGCGCGAGGCGCAAGCGAAAAGGAAATCCGCGACGACGTCGCCAGCGCCTGAAGGAAAAGGCGCTGGCCGCCGGCGGCCTCTACGTGCTCGCCACCGAGCGCCATGAATCGCGCCGCATCGACAACCAGCTCCGCGGCCGCTCCGGCCGCCAGGGCGACCCCGGCCGCTCGAAATTCTTCCTGTCGCTGCAGGACGATCTGATGCGCATCTTCGGCTCCGAGCGCATGGACGGCATGCTGCAGAAGCTCGGCCTCAAGGAAGACGAGGCGATCATCCATCCGTGGATCAACAAGGCGCTGGAAAAGGCGCAGAAGAAGGTCGAGGCGCGCAACTTCGACATCCGCAAGAACCTGCTGAAATACGACGACGTCTCGAACGACCAGCGCAAGGTGGTGTTCGAGCAGCGCATCGAACTGATGGACGGCGAAGGCCTGTCCGAGACCATCGCCGAGATGCGCGAAGGCGTCATCGAGGAGATCGTCGCCAAGAACATTCCCGAAAACGCCTATGCCGAGCAGTGGAACGTCGCCGGCCTCAAGGCCGAGGTGCGCCGAATTCCTCAACCTCGACCTGCCGGTCGAGGACTGGGTCAAGGAAGAAGGCATCGCCGAGGACGAGATCCGCGAGCGCATCACCGCAGGCCGCCGACGCCGCCGCCAAGGAGCGCGCCGAGCGTTTCGGCCCCGACGTGATGACCTATGTCGAGCGCTCGGTGGTGCTGCAGACGCTCGACCATCTGTGGCGCGAGCACATCGTCAATCTCGACCATCTGCGCTCGGTCGTCGGCTTCCGCGGCTACGCCCAGCGCGACCCGCTGCAGGAATACAAGGGCGAGGCGTTCGAGCTGTTCCAGGCGATGCTGGGCAATCTGCGCCAGGCCGTCACCGCGCAGCTGATGCGCGTCGAACTGGTGCGCCAGGCGGCCGAAGCGCCGCCGCCGGAGGCGCCCGACATGTTCGGCAGCCACATCGACGGCACCACCGGCGAGGACGATTTCGAAGGCGGCGAGACCGCACTTCTGGTCCGCCAGGAGAGCAACGCCATCGTCGCTCCCGAAGACCGCGACCCGAACAACCCCGCGACCTGGGGCAAGGTCGGCCGCAACGAGGCCTGCCCCTGCGGCTCCGGCAAGAAATACAAGCACTGCCACGGCGCGTTCGCCTGACGCCCTCTTCCTTGCCCGGTTCACGGTGAGGCGTGGTCCGCGCAGCGGACGAAAAGCCAATTGCTTGGCTTTTCGAACAACGAACGCCCGGAGCGATAGCGAAGGGCTTGCCCGCAGGGCCGGATGAGGGGCAGCGCCGGCCCTGGCGATTTTTCCCGGAAAACCGGCGTTACAACAGCCCTGACGCTCGAGCGGCGGCCGTTGCCCTCGCCGCGCGAGACGGCCTCCAGCTTGTCCAGCACCGCCGAGACATGACGATCGACCGTCTTTGGCGAGATGGTCAGATGCGCGGCATGCCGAGGCCCCGCGTTTCCATTTCCTGTGGCCTTGTGAAGGCAACTATGCTATAGTTTCAGGTACGGTGCTGATTTGCGCCGACGACCCGCCGCCGAGGCGGGTTTTTCATTTTCTTCCTGGCTGGTTCACTGCTTTTTGCTGAACGAGCCTTGGCCAGGGGTGCCGGCCTGTCCGTTTCTACGCCGCCTTCAGCCGCACCATTTCGGCCTCGAACTCGAACTGCGCGGCTTCTTTCTGTATCTCGTTGAGATACTGCTGAATTAAAAGCTGGCTCATGTCCCCTCCACGCCGTGGCATTAGGGCCGGCCATTCTCAGTTGTCAAAGGTTGATCGTAAGGCGCGGTGACGCCATGCGATACGGACCGCCTCCCGGCCGGGGGCCCGTTGCCTTCGGCAACTCCCTGACGAATGCGCGTACCGCGCACCGGCGGCTCACCCAACCGTTTCTTAAGGTGTTTCGGCTAGACGAAATGCAGAAAAAGAGGCGGAAAACGGAGTGTGATCGGGGTGCGCTTTTCCGCGGCCACGACAGCCGAGCGGTTTTTGCCGCAGCGTTTGGCGCTGCGCATGGTGCCGCTGCTTGACCGGATCGACGCCGTGCTGTTCACCGCCGACGAGCGCGGCGAGGCCGGGCGCATGTCGGTCATCGCCTTTTCCATCCGCATCGTCAGCGCCGTCATCGCCTTCGTCAGCCAGGTGCTGATGGCGCGCTGGATTGGTTCGTTCGAATACGGCATCTTCGTCCTCGTCTGGGTGACGATGGTCATCGTCGGCAACCTCGCCTGCCTCGGCTTCCACACCTCGGTCATCCGCTTCATTCCCGAATACCGGGAGCGCGGCATGCTGGCCGAATTGCGCGGCATCGTCGTCGCCAGTCGCCTGTTCGTGCTGATCGCCTCGACGGTCATCGCCGGACTTGGCGCCCTCGGCGTCTGGCTGGGCTCGGCCTGGCTGGAGAACTACTATGTCGTGCCCTTCATCCTCGGCCTCTTCTGCCTGCCGATGATCGCGATGGGCGACTTGCTGCAAGGCCTGTCGCGCGCCAACTCCTGGGCGCTGTTTGCGCTCTCGCCGACCTATCTGGTGCGGCCGGTGCTGATCCTGGCGTTCATGGCGCTGATGCTGGCGTTGGGCTACGCACCCGACGCCAGGACCGCCATCTTCGCCTCGATCGCCGCGACTTATGTCACCACGCTCGGTCAACTGATCGGCGTCACCTCACGCATGGGAACGGAATATCCCGGCCGGGCCGATGAAGGTGCATTTTGGCGCAGTGGTTCGTCGTCTCGCTGCCGATCTTCCTGGTCGAGAGCTTCTTCTTCCTGCTCACCAATGCCGATGTGCTGATGGTCGGCGCCTATCTCGACCCCAATGACGTCGCCGTCTATTTCGCCACCGTCAAGACACTGGCGCTGGTGCATTTCGTCTATTTCGCCGTCAAGGCCGGCGTTGCCCAGCGCTACGCCCAGTTCACCCATGGCGAGCCGGAAAGGCTTGCCGCCTTCGCCCGCGAGACGGTGTCGTGGACGTTCTGGCCCTCGCTGGTGATGGCGCTCCTGGTGCTGGCGCTGGGCAGCCGATGCTGGTGCTGTTCGGCCCCGAATTCACCGCCGGCTATCCGCTGCTGTTCCTGCTGGTGTTCGGCGTCGTGGCGCGGGCCGCGGTCGGCCCCTGCGAAAGCCTTTTGACCATGAGCGGCAACCAGAACATCTGCGCCGCCGTCTATGCCATGACGCTGGCCTTCAACATCGGCCTCAATGTGCTGCTGATCCCGCATTTCGGCCTGTGGGGCGCGGCGATCGCCACCAGTTTCGCCATGATCTTCGAGGCCGGCGCGCTGTCCTTCACCGTCTGGCGCAAGCTCGGTATCGTCATGGCGATCTTCGTGCCCGCCAGGAGTGCCTGATGGCCGCCGTCCCGTTGCTCGAGGAAACCAGCGGCGGCTCCGCCGGCGCCATGGTGTCCGGCCTTGCCGGCCTGGCACGCGAGGCCGATCCCGCCCATATCGAGATCCTCGCCAACAACCGGCCCGAGCGCAAGCTCGCCATCTACCCGGCCTCTGCCGGCTTCGACCTGGTCGAGGAACTGGACTATCTGTGCACCCGCACGATCGAACCCAACGTCTTCTTCAACCCGCGCTTCCTCGCCCCGGCGATGCCAAGGCTGGAAGACCGTGAAGTGCGCCTCGCGGTGATCCGCGACGGCGACGAGTACCGCAACCGGCTGCGCCTCCTGGTGCCGTTCTCGGTCGAGCGGCCGGCGATCCCGCTCGGCGTCCCCGTGATGCGCACCTGGTCGAGCCCGTTCGGTCCGATCGGCACGCCGCTGGTCGACCGCGACGACCCGGTCGGCGTCATCGAGGATTTCTTCTCGATGCTGTCGCGGCCGCATCTCAAGCTGCCGAAGGTCTTTGTGCTGCCCGACATCCGGCTCGACGGCCCGGTGGCCAGCCTGCTCGCCTCGGTTGCCGAGACGCGCAGCCTGACCATGGTCACCACGGGCAGACTGGAACGCCCGGTGCTCGAAAGCGAGGCGGAAGGCGAGGCGTATCTCAAGGCATCGCTGCGCGCGCATCACCATCGCGAATTCCGCCGCCTGAAGCGGCGCCTTGCCGACCTCGGCAAGCTCGAGCACGTCGTGGCGCGCGGACCCGACGAGATCCGCCATGCCATCGAAAGCTTCCTGACGCTGGAGGCGGCCGGCTGGAAGGGCCGCGAGCGCACGGCCATGGCGATCGACCGCTTCCGCGCCGCCTTCGCCCGCGAGGCCGTGCACCGGCTGGCCGAGCAGGATCTCTGCCGTATCCACTCGCTGACGCTCGACGGCCGCACCATCGCCTGCCTGATCGTCTTCGTCGAAGCCGGCGTCGCCTATACCTGGAAGACCGCCTATGACGAGACGCTATCGGCCTATTCGCCGGGCACGCTCTTGATGATCGAGGTCACCAGGCAGCATCTCGACGACCCCAACATCGTGATGACCAATTCCTGCGCCGTGCCCGATCATCCGGTGATGAGCCGGCTGTGGAGCGAGCGCAAGCCGATGGGCACGCTGGTGATCGGGCTCTCGCCGGACGCCGACCGCCAGGTGCGCCAGGCGGCGTCGCAGCTGCATCTCTACCGCGAAACCCGCAACATGGCGCGCCTGCTGCGCAACCGCATGAAGAGCCTGCTGGGGCGGCGCTAGGGCGACCCCAGGAAAGGTGCGTAGCGGTTTTCCGACTTTGTCGATTGCCCTTTTCCGACCAACGAGCCTTTTGGCTTAGGTCATAAGGGTTGCTGTTCCCACGCAGTGGGAAGGTTTAGCATCGATACAGTCCAAAGGGACGAGGCGGTAGAGTTGGCCGCGCGGTTAGCATCATTTGCGCCTCGGTCTTGCACGGCCAGAATCAAAAAATCTGGGAGGAGTGCATGACGAAGATAGCTTGTCTTGGGCGTCGCGGGATCCTCATTTCGATAGGTCTCGTCGGCGCATTCCTGGGCGCGGCCGCAGCGCAGGCCGCCGAACCCAACAAGGCCGAGATCGACGCGCTGAAGCAATCGTTGGCCAAGTATGAGGACTACACGGCCGCCATTCGCGACCTCTACCTGTCGACGGTCGGATGCGTCTCCTACACCGGCGAGAAGATACCCGGAACGATGGACTACCCGAAGGGCGCCATGGGCATTCATTTCGTCAATGTCCCCAGCATCGGCCCGACAGTCGATCCGATGCGTCCCAATGTGTTGATCTACGAACCGGTCGGCAACGAGTTGCGCCTGGTCGGCGTGGAATGGCTGGTGCCCCTGACGCCCGACACCAAGGCGCCACCGGAACTCTTTGGACAGACCTTTATGGGACCGATGGAGGGGCACTATCCGCTCATCCCGAAGGAGTTCCACCACTACGACCTCCACGCCTGGCTGTTCAAGGACAACCCAAACGGAATGTTCAGCCCGACGAACCCGGACGTGAAATGCGAAGACTACGCGTTTCCGATGCCGGAGAAGCCGACCAAGATGGTGCCGGGACCAATGAAGATGTAGTGGCTCGCGGGTCCAGTTGACGGCAGAGGCGGGGCGAGGCCCCGCTTCTGTGGGTTAATCCCGACGCTGGTCTACGCGATCTGACCACAGCCGAGCGCCTCCGCCGAATCCATCACTTCGGTGTCAAGCGGCCGGGCACGGGCGCACGAGTCTTTACTCATTGAACCCTGGAGCTGTCGGAACCTTCCGCGGCAAAGCTCTTGAATGCGCAAAGCGGGTAAACCTCCCGTATTCGTTGTAGCCGGTTGTATTTGATATTGCGGAGACCGGCTTGAGGGTCGCCAAAATGACTTCCACCGTGCCATTTTGTTCACGCCGGGGAGACCTTGCAGCCAAAATTATATTCATGATGTCTAATATTCATGTCTCGGAATTGGACCAGAAAGAAACCAAGCACGATCTGACCGCAACATGACGATCGCCTATCTAAAACCCCATGACGAAGATTAGATCGCGACAACCAAGCTCCAGAATATAATATAACTTATTTGTAAAGCGATTGACTACTACTTCCAACATTGGATGATCGAAATCTATCGGCAAATTCGAATATGACGCTCGGCCCTTAAGCCTGAAGATTCTCCCATCTTAGTTGAATCTTAACGAAAAATATGTCAGATGCACTCGGGGCTTGGGAGCTTTTTCGACGGTTTTTCGCCATTGGCGAGCGAACCGAATGATAAAGGAGCACTGAATGCGTGCCTGGCCTCACAGCCTTTTTGGCTATTCTTTCTGCCGCATCCCTTATGGCGAATTCAGCGCTTGCCGCCGTCGCGACCGGCAACATGAACGGTCCGCATCACGATTACGGCCGAATGCAAGGTGCAGACCGCAAGCGATCTGGATTTCGGCTCGAAGGCGTCATCGATGCCAATGTCGACCAAACCAGCACCATCGGCGTGCAATGCACCACTGGCCAGACCTACAATGTTGGCCTGAGCGCCGGAGCGGGCAGCGGCGCGACCGTTGCGGTTCGCAAGATGACCGGGCCAGCGCGCTGCGACGGTCAACTACACGCTCTACCGGGAAACCGCGCGCACCCAACTTTGGGGCGTGACGATCCGCACCGACACGGTTGCCGGAACCGGCAACGGTAACGTCCAGAACCTGACCGTCTACGGGCGGGTTCCGCCGCAGACGACACCGGCCGCGGGCGCCTACACGGACACTGTTGCGATCACCATAACGTACTGATCATCTCCCAACACGGAGGACGACATGCGACCCATGCTTTCATGCATCGGTGCGGCGGCGCTCTTTTGCTGTGCGCGGGTCTTCTCAGCAGCCGCTTCCCTCAGAGTGGCCCCGACCAGGTCTGGAACTGATTGCGCCCGACAGCGCGGCGGTTCTCAATCTGCACAATGACGCCAAGCGGCCGATCAACGTGCAGATTCAGGGTCTTCGCATGGAGCCAGGTCGACGGCGTCGAGAGGCTGGAGCCAACCACGGATGTCGTCGCCAGCCCGCCATCGACCAAGCTCGGGCCAAATGCCGAATATGTGCGTTCGCGTCGTGCGCGTCTAGCAAGGCGCCGGTGCGCGCCGAAGAGAGCTACCGGGTCCTGGTGGACGAATTGCCCGATCCCTCGCGCAAGAAGGCCGGCACTGTCGCCCTGGTGCTTCGCTATTCCGTGCCGGTTTTTTTTCGCAATCCCGACGCAAAAGCGCCCGACGTCGTCGTTCAGCCTGTCGCGGAAGGGCCGCAGCCTGATGCTCACCGCGCAGCAACAATGGTGAAAG
Organism: uncultured Alphaproteobacteria bacterium; assembly: GCA_963788955.1. Classification (GTDB taxonomy): domain Bacteria; phylum Pseudomonadota; class Alphaproteobacteria; order Rhizobiales; family Rhizobiaceae; genus Mesorhizobium. The sequence goes on from CAWBIN010000023.1 coordinate 421,077, forward strand.
CCGCCTGAGACTGTCCAATCTCAATCTGACGCAAGGCGGCAAGAAGCTCGGCAAGCCGTAGCGGGCTTGTCGGCTATGTTCTGGGTGGCGCGACCATGCAATGGCCGATCGGCAGCAGCAAATCGCTGTCCGGAGGCTCTGTCACACTGAAGGCACAGAGCGATTTTGGACCATTCGATGCCCAAGTTGCGATCAAAGGGCGGTAGGATCGCGATCGTCGTTGCAGGTACCTTTTTTCCTTTCCTGCCGGCGAACGCGCAGGATTCGCAATCCCAAATTGCGGAGCCCGCTCCCGCCCAACCGGAACGCCGCGATCTTTATCTCGAGGTGTTCATCAACGACGTCTCGACGCAACTGATCGGCAACTTCACGCAATTCCCGGACGGCGGCCTGGCGGCAACGCCGGACGAGCTGAAGCAGGTCGGCCTGAAGCCGTGGACGACGCCGTCGGCGCTGACGGCCTGGTCCGGCTCGACCAGTTGCCGGACGTTGCTTTTCGGATCGATGAACCAAGCCAGCGCCTTTACGTCACGACTACCAATGAAGGCCGCGCCGCCCGCGTCGTCGATGTTGGCGGGCGCAAGAAGGAGGACCGGATTCAGCCGCAGTCCGGCTACGGCGGAGTGCTCAATTATTCGCTCTTTGCGAGCTCCAACCAATTGTTCGAAAAGGACGTCGGATCTGTTCCAGGGCATCTCGGGCGGCTTCGACGCACGCGTGTTCAGCCCTTTCGGTACGCTGAGCCAAAGTTTCATCGCCGGCTATTCCGATGGCGAATTCGGCGGATTCACACGGCTCAACACGACCTGGAGCTACTCTGATCCCAACCGCTGATGACCTATCGGGCGGGCGATTTCATCTCCGGCGGCCTTTCCTGGACGCGGCCTGTCTATCTCGGCGGCATCCAGGCGCAGCGCAATTTCGCGCTACGATCCGATCTGGTGACGTTGCCGCTGCCGTCATTCGGAGGGACGGCGGCCGTCCCCTCGACGCTCGAAGTGTACACCCAGAACGTCCGCACCTATACCGGCAACATCCCGGCCGGCCCGTATCCAGATCACCAATCTGCCGGTGTTTGCAGGTGCCGGCGAAGCGCAGGTCGTGCTGAGCGACAGCCTCGGTCGCGAGACGACGACCAGCTCGCCATTCTATACGTCCAGCGACATGCTGGGTCAGGGACTTGCTCGATTTCTCGGCAGAGGTCGGATTTCCACGGCGCAATTTCGGCATCGAATCCGACGACTATGACGGCCGCGTGTTTGGGCGTCGCCACGGCGCGCTACGGTCTCACCAACTGGCTGACGCTGGAAGGCCATGCCGAAGGCGGCGCAGAATTTGATCAATGGCGGGGTAGGCGCCGCCTTTCCGCTCGGACCCTTATGGTGCTGCATCGGTCGCGGTTGCCGGCAGCCATCATGACGGGCGCACCGGCTCGCTTGTGAACGCGTCTCTGGAGACGAGCTACGAAGGTTGGTCGATCTACGGTCGAATTCAGCGTGCCTTCGGCGACTATGAGGACATCGCCTCGGTAACGGCCGAACCGTCGTTTTCCGATCCCGGCGATATTCCGATCTTCAGCGCCGGCGTTCCTCGCGCGATCGACCAGGTCACGCTGAGCGTTCCGACGCCGCTCGATTTCTCCAGCCTCAACCTCTCCTACACGCATCTCGAAAGTGCCGAGGGCCAGAAGAGCCAGATTGTCGGCCTCTCCTACAGCCAGCAGATCTTCAAGCGAAGCAGCTTTATGCCACGGCTTTTGCCGACCTCGAGGACCGCGACAGTTTTGGTGTGTTCGCCGGGATCTCCGTCCCATTCGGCGACGACATCACCGCCTCGACAGGTGTGGAGAGTGGTCCTGACGGCCTCAATGTCGTCGCCGACATCGCCAAGTCGGAACGGCTGGAGGACGGCAGCATCGGCTGGCGAGCACGGACCTCGGAAGGAGAAACGCCCAATCGTTCGGCTGCCGCCAGCTATCGGGCGCCGTTCGCGCGCTTCGAGGCCGGCGTCCAACAATACGACAAGGATTTTCAGGGCGACTGCGCAAATGGACGGCGCGATCGCGGTGGCAGGCGGCGGGGTGTTTGCCACCAATCGCATCGACGATGCTTTCGCTGTCGTCGATGTCGGTGCGCCTGACGTGGATGTCCAATTCCAGAACCGGCCGGTCGGAAAGACCGATGGTCAGGGGCGTATTCTGGTCCCGGGCCTCAACTCCTATGAGCCGAACACGGTTTCGATCGACCCCAAGAACCTGCCGGTCGATGCGGATGTGCCGGCCACCAAGGAGGTCGTGGTGCCGGCCGACCGCAGCGGCGTTGTGCGTGAAGTTCGGGGTGTCGGAGGCGCCGAAGGCAGCGCTCGTCACCTTGGTCGACACGAGCGGCGCGCCGCTGGAGGCCGGTCTTAAGGGTCGCGTCGACGGTGGCTCGGAAGAGTTCGTCATCGGCTACGACGGTCAGGCCTACATTCGCGGCCTTGGCGCCGGCAGAACGCAGTGGTGATCGATCGCCTCGGATGGAAGCTCCTGCCGGGCCGAATTTCCCTACAAGCCCGAGCCCGGCCAGCAAGTGGCGATCAAGGACGTGGCGTGCCAATGAATTGCGAGAAAAAATGCTCCGCTGCTGCAATCCTCTTGCCTGTCGCCTTGTTTCCATCCTTCGCCTGGGCGCAAAGCTGCAGCTTCGGCGTTTCCAACATGAACTTCGGCGCGGTCGACACGCTGTCCAGCAGCCAAACCAACTCGACCGCTACGATCAACATGAATTGCAGCGGCATTGCCGGTCAGCGCATCCTGATATGTGCGCATCTTGCAGCCGGCAGTGGCGGCGCATCGTCGGCGACAGCCCGACAGATGCTGAGCGGAGCCAACAGCCTCAACTACCAGCTCTATTCGGATTCGGCGCGCAGCGTGGTTTGGGGCTCTTATGCCTGGGCCTATGCCTCCCGCCCGCCGGCCCTGGCGCTGACGCCGAATGCTCTGGGCAGCGCCACGGGCACCGCGACCATCTATGGTGCGAGTGTTCGGTGGCCAGGCGACGGTTCCGCCTGGGACCTATCTCTCGACATTTTCTGGCGCGCAGGTCGAGTTTCGTTATCGCTACACCTCCAGCAGCAGCTGCAGCACTGCCTCTGGCACCATGGCTGCAGATCCGACCTTCACCATCAATGCGACGGTCGCTGCCAATTGCCTCGTCTCGACCCAGAACATCGATTTCGGATCGAAAGGAATGCTCGACGCCAATGTCGATGCCACTGGCCAGGTTTCGGTCACCTGCACGCCGGCAGCGCATATACCGTCTCGCTGAATGGCGGCACGACCGGCTCGCCGCCGACGGCGCGCAAGATGTCGAAGGGCGCGGAAACCGTGACCTACGGCCTCTACAAGGACACTGATCGCGCTCAGCCTTGGGGTGACGCTGCGACGCCTGGCAGCACGGTGGCTGGAACCGGAAACGGTGCGACGCAGACCCTCACCGTCTACGGCCGCGTGCCGCCACAGGCCACGCCCTCGGCCGGCGTCTATACCGACACTGTGGTCGTCACCGTCACCTATTGACCTGTGGGTAGCAATTGTGGCCAGCGCCTTCCGCATCGCCTCGGTCGCAACTTTAAGCCGTACCTCGTCGCTTCCGCAGTCCTGCCCCACGACGCTGCTCGAATGCCTCATTCGATTTGTACCCCTTGGTGTACCAGACAGTGGCCTCGGCGGACGTTGAAAGCCTTGTATTCCTTCGCATTCCAGGTGTCTCGGGCGGGAAATGGTGCCCCTAGCCGGGATCGAACCAGCACTCCTTGCGGAACTCGATTTTGAGTCGAGCGCGTCTACCAATTCCGCCATAGGGGCTCAGGCCGAGCGGCCTGGATGGGCGCGGACTATACGGTTGGAGGCCTGTTCGTCAACTGGCCAATTCGCGCTTGCCCGTTGCGACCAAACCTCACCTTTCTGTTTCGTGAAGCTTCAGCCATTGTGCAGCGCGGAAAATCTTTCTAGACAGACGGCGCGTTGAAGCGCCTCGCGTCAGGAGATGGATGCGGCGTGCTTCTGGTCTTTGTTTTCATGCATGTCGTTTCCCCAAAACCGCTGCGCACTTTTGGGCGACATGCATTAGGAGAGCCGATGCTTCGCGGACTTTACGACTGGACCTTGTCGCTCGCGGCGCGCAAATCCGCCGAATGGTGGCTGGCCTTCATCGCCTTCGTCGAAAGCTCGGTCTTCCTCGTGCCGGCCGACGTGCTGTATCCTGCCGATGGCGTTGGCGCGGCCCGACCGCGCCTATCGCTACGCGCTGGTCGCCACCGTCGCTTCGGTTCTGGGCGGCATCGCCGGCTGGTTCCTCGGCCACTATGCCTATGAAGCGATCGCCAAGCCGGTGCTCGAATTCTACGGCAAGCTCGACGAGTTCGAGGCGCTGCGCGGCTCGTCCGGCATCGGCTTCATCCTCCTGATGCTGGTCACCTCCGGCGCTCGCCCATCTGCCGCCGATCAAGGTGGTGACCATCCTGTCCGGCGTCATCGGCGTCAACCTGCTGGCTGTTCATCGTGCTCGGCGATCGTCGCGCGCGGCGCGCGCTTCCTGTTCCTCGCCTGGCTGCTGCGCCGCTATGGCGAGCCGATCCGCGATTTCATCGAGAAGCGGCTGGGACTGATCGCCGGCGCCGCCGCCGCCGCCCTGATTTTGCTCTATATCGTCGTCAGATACGCTCATTACTGAGCGTGCTGCCGAGTCAGACGAGCTGGCATGCCTACGGATCAGCGACAGCGACTGACCACCATCGACAGCGACCATGAATGCCGATACCGGACGCCAGCGCACGCGGACCGCCTTCTTCCTGGCCGTCGCCATGGCGGCCACGGTCGGCTCGGCGCTCGCCTTCCAGCACATTGGCGGCTACATCCCCTGCCATCTCTGCCTGGAGCAGCGCATGCCCTATTACATCGGCGCGCCGCTGATGCTGCTGGCGGCGCTTGCCTCGGTGCTGCAGCGCGCCCGCCTGCTGACGCGCGGCCTGCTCGCCGTCGGCGGCCTGCTGATGGCCTACGGCCTCTATCTCGGCGTCTATCACTCCGGCGTCGAATGGGGCTGGTGGCCGGGCCCGACCGATTGCGGCCGGTGGCCGGCCCGGTCGACACCGGCGGCAAGGGCGTGCTCGACGCGATCGACAAATTCGTGCCGCCGTCCTGCGACAAGGCGGCGCTGCGCATCCTCGGCCTGTCGCTGGCCGGCTGGAACGCCATCGCCAGCCTCATCCTGGCCGCCGTCGCCTTCCGCGGCGCGCTTGCGCGGGATGAAGTGCAGCGCTAAGCGCCGACGCGAGAGTACGCTTGCAAGGAATTCGGCAGGCTGAGCAGATGAGTTGTCGAGAACCGAAGCGGAGCGTCCTGAAGTACGTGAGCATCGGAAGCGCAGAAAGATTGCTCCAGGCGGCCAGCACTAGCGACTTCTCGGACGATCTACGGCTCCAGTTCGACATCCCAGTAGAGATAGTCCATCCAGCTTTCATGCAGATAGTTGGGCGGGAACAGCCGGCCGTTGTTGTGCAGGTCGTGCACCGTCGGCTGGTACGGCTTCTGCAGCGGCCACATCTTGGCCTGCGCCGGCATCATGCCGCCCTTCCTGCAGATTGCAGGGCGAGCAGGCGGCGACGACGTTCTCCCACGTCGTCGCGCCGCCGCTATGGCGCGGGATGACATGGTCGAAGGTCAGGTCCTCCGGCGTGCCGCAATACTGGCACTGGAAACGGTCGCGCAGGAAGACGTTGAAGCGGGTGAAGGCCGGATGCCGTCGACGGCTTCACATAGCCCTTCAGGCTGACGACGCTCGGCAGCTTCATCGAGAAGGTCGGCGAGGACACCGCATGCTCGTATTCGGCGACGATGTTCACCCGGTCGAGGAACACCGCCTTGATGGCATCCTGCCAGGACCAGAGCGACAGCGGGTAATAGCTGAGCGGACGGTAGTCCGCATTCAGCACCAGCGCTGGAAGCCCATCCGGAGATACGGCAATCGTCACGTCGTTGACCTCCTTGTCTCGCGAACCGATCGGCGCGGATACTGTAAGCCCGACATGACAGGGATGTGAAGCGGATTGTCGCTCGCCAGAAGCGTGCAAAAACGCCTGATTTTCAGGCTTTTTTGCGGATTCAGCGCAGGCGGCGCGGCGTCCCTGCCCCTCAATTCGCGGTAATAGGCCCAGAAAAGCCGCGACGCGACACCTCGCCACGGGCTCCATGATTCGGCGAGCCGGATAAGCGTTTTCTCCGGCGGACGCGGGTCGATGCCGAGCGCGTGGCCGACCGCGCTCTGCAGCGCAACGTCGCGCGCCGGGAAGATGTCGGGGTGGCCGGCGGCGAACAGCAGATAGACTTCCGCCGTCCACGGGCCGATACCCGGCACCGCCGTCATCGCCGCGATCGCCTCCTCGGCGTCGAGCAAGCAGAGGTGGTTGAGGTCAAGCCCGTCGGCCACGGCCTGTGCCACGGCGATCAGGCCGCGCTGCTTCGGCCGCGACAGGCCGGCCTCGCGAAACACGTCTTCGCCGGCGGCAAGGATCGCCTGCGGCGTCAGCGGATCGAGCAGCGTCGTCAGCCGGCCGAAAATCGCATCGGCGCTCGCGCGGGACACCTGCTGCGAGACGATGATCGAGGCAAGGCTCCTGAACCCCGGCTCCGACAGCCTGAGCGGCACCTCGCCGGCCATGCCGCGCACCGTTTCAAGCCGCGGGTCGATGCGGCAGAGCGCGTCGAGCCCTTGCGCGATGTCGTCGAGATTGGCGATGCGTTGCATGTTCCCTGTCCGCCTGGGCCGGGCGCAAGGTAGCAATCGGCGAAAGCGCCTGACAACCCGACAAGCCGCCTGAGAGATGACGCTGCTGACATTCCGCTTCGCGCCGAGCCCGAATGGGCGAACTGCATCTCGGCCACGCCTATTCGGCGCTGCTCAACCAGAGACTGGCGGCCGCGGCCGGCGGGCGCCTGCTGCTGCGCATCGAGGACATCGACACGACGCGCTGCACGCCGGAATTCGAAGCCGGCATCCTTCGCGACCTCGAAATGGCTCGGGCTCGACTGGGAAGAGCCGGTGCGCCGCCAGTCCGAGCATTTTGCGCGAATACCGGACGGTGCTCGACCGGCTGATTGCCGAAGAGCTCGTCTATCCGGCCTTCATGAGCCGAGGTGAGATCCGCGCCTTCATCGCCGGCAGCGAAAAGCGCGGACGCGACTGGCCGCGCGACCCGGACGGCGTGCCGCTCTATCCCGCCGTCGACAAGGCGGCTGCCGGTGAGGGAACGCCAGCGGCGGATCGCCGAGAACGTACCCTTCGCCTGGCGGCTGGATATGGACGCGGCGATGGCGCGCGCCTCGGGTGATCTGTCATGGACCGAATTCACCGACGAGACGCTTTCCGGCACCAGACAGGTCGAAGCCCGGCCGCAGGAGTGGGGTGACGTGATCTTGGCGCGCCGCGACATCCCGACCAGCTATCACCTGGCCGTCGTCGTCGACGACGCCCTGCAAGGCATCAGCCATGTCGTGCGCGGCCAGGATCTGTTTTCAGCGACCGGCGTCCAACGCCTGCTGCAGGACATGCTTGGCCTGCCGCAGCCGGGATACTTCCATCATCGCCTGATCCTCGGCCCGGACGGGCGCAAGCTGTCGAAGAGTTTTGGCGATACCGGCCTTGCCGCGCTCAGGCAGGCGGGCGTCTCGCCGGACGACGTCAGGCGGCTCGTCGGCATCACCTGAACAGCAGAAACGCTACCAGCGGGCCAGCCCGGCTTTGATGAACGCCAGCGTGCTGATGAAGGCGAAGGCGCCGCCCAGGCCCCAGGCGATCGCAAGTTTGAGATCCCGCAGGCTGATGCCATGCTCGTTGGCGACCATCACCGCGACGAAGAAGCCGAGCGTGAACAGCAGCGTGTTGCCGGTCGAACCGAAGCCGTCGTCGCGCATGATAGCGTCGAGCGCTGTGCCGAAGAAGAAGCCGAAAACGGCCACCGTCGCGACCGTCATCAGCAGCCAGCTGGTGTCGAGATTCAAAAGCATGACTACCCATGGCGACTGAGCCGCCATGCCCCTGGGATCAACCGATTGAAACGATTGTCCTGACGCCGTTTGTTGAATTCGAATGAGCTTATGGATCAATCGTTTCATTTTGCTTGCCGGATTAAACGGCATTAGAGCAATCGCCGTAGTCAGTTCTTCATCGAATACGTCTCCACCCGGATCACGGACGGCTCCCGGAAAAATGCACAGCATCAAGCGGTTCATCCCCGCCTCCTTCGTCGTCCTGTGGGCGACCGGCTTCATCGGTGCGCGCTATGCCATGCCCTGGGCCGAGCCGTTCACCTTCCTGGCCGTGCGCTTCGTCCTGGCCGCCATCCTGCTGGGCGGCTTGACAGTCATGCTCGGCTCCAAAGGAGCCACCCGGGCGGAAGCGCTGCATGCGATGGGCGCCGGCGTGCTGATGCACGGCGTCTATCTCGGCGCCGTGTTCTGGGCGATCCACAGAGGCATGCCGGCCGGCTTCTCGGCCCTGATCGTCGGTCTGCAGCCGCTGATCACGGCGGTGCTTGCCGGCCGGTTTCTCGGCGAGGCGATCCTGCCGCGCCATTGGGCGGGTCTCGCCGTCGGCCTTGCCGGCGTCGTCATCGTGCTGTGGCCGAAGCTCGGAGCGCTCGGCGGCGGCGTAACGGCAGCGACGCTGACCGCCTCGCTCATCTCGGTGCTTGGCATGAGCGCCGGCACGATCTGGCAGAAGCGCTTCGCCTCCGGTGGCGATCTGGTGGCGGCGACGATGTGGCAATATGTCGGCGGCGCCGCGCTGATGGCGCTCGCCTCGTTCGCCTTCGAGACGCGCACCGTCACCATCAATGGCGAGCTGATCTTCGCCATGGCCTGGCTGGTGCTGGTGCTGTCGATCGGCGCCATCTTCCTTCTGATGGTGATGATCCGCGACGGCGAGATGTCGAAGGTCGCTTCGCTGTTCTACCTCGTTCCCGCCGTCACCGCGGTCATCGCCTGGGCGCTGTTCGGCGAACAGCTCACCCTGGTCCAGATCGTCGGCATGGCGATTGCGACCTTGGGCGTCGGCCTTGCCACGCGCCCAGCCAACCAGGCAATCAGCCAACGCGGGCGCGTGCCTCGAGGTAGCGGCTGATCGCGGCATTGAGCTCGCCGCCGAGGATGAAGATCGCCGAGACGCATGTAGAGGAAGACCACCGCGATCATGATCGAGGCGAGGCCGGCATAGGTCGTCACATAGGACGAGAAATGATCGAGATAGGTGGCGAAGATGGTCGAGCCGACAAGCCAGGCGACCAGCGTGAAGATGATGCCGGGCACGATCGAGACGAAGCGGCGCTTGCCCGCCGGCAGCCAGAAATGCACGGCGAACAGCCCGCCAACAATCACGGTCGAGGCGATGACGTAACGCCATAGCGTGATCGTGCCCATATAGGGCTTGATCCCTTCGATATGCGCTTCGGCAAGCCGCGCCAGCAGCGGCGCGAACACCAGGAGCACGCTGATCGCCAGGAAGCCGACCGTGGCGATCAGCACGAAGATGATGCTCTGCACCCGGCGGTAGATGATGCCGCGTGTCTCCGACACGCGATAGGCGCGGTTGAGCGAGGTGCGCAGCGCCTCGATGCCGTTCGAGGCGAAATAGGCGGCAAGCAGCACGCCATAGGTCAACAGGTCGGTGCGCCGGACGGTCAGCACGTTGAGCACTTCGCGCGCGATCGGCTTGGCGATCTGTTCTGGCCAGGTGTCGAAGACAAGGTGCACGGCGGTGTCGGCAAACGCCTGCGCGCCGAGGAAGCTCGCCAGCGTCGTGGCAAAGATCAGGAACGGGAACAGCGCCATCAGCGAGGTGATCGCCAGATGGCTGGCCATCGCCCAGCCGTCGTCGGTGTTGAAATGGCCGAGCGCGTCATAGAGCACGCGGCGCAGGGCGACGATTTTCCGCATCAAGTGCCGCGTTCCCTTCGATTGTCTCGACGCCGCGAATATGGGAAGGGAATGCGGCAAATGGCAACCCTTGCGTCAAACCGCGAATCCGGCCGCGAGAGAATTGCGCACCATCATCGTCACCGGTGCCTCTTCCGGAATAGGCGCCTATTGCGCCCGGGCGCTGAAGGCGGAAGGCTGGCGGGTGTTCGCCACGGCGCGCAAGCCCGAAGACATCGCCGCGCTCGAGGCCGACGGCATCGAGGCCTTCTATCTCGACTATCGCGAGCCGGACTCCATCGAGGCGCTGGTCGGCCTCGGTGCTGGACCGCACCGGCGGGCGGCTCGACGCGCTGTTCAACAACGGCGCCTATGCCCAGCCGGGCGCCGTCGAAGATCTGCCGGTGGCGGCGCTGCGAGAGCAGTTCGAGGCCAATTTCTTCGGCTGGCACGATCTGACGCGCCGCATCGTGCCGGTAATGCGCGCGCCAGGGCCATGGCCGCATCGTCCACTGCTCCTCGATCCTCGGGCTGGCGCCGGTGCGTTTTCGCGGCGCCTATGCCGCCTCCAAACATGCGCTGGAAGGCCTGATGCTGTGCCTGCATCAGGAACTCGCGGGCAGCGGCATCCATGTCTCGCTGATCGAGCCTGGGCCGGTGACATCGAAGATCGCCAGCAACGGGCTGCTACTGGTTCCTGAAGAACATCGATCACGAGAATTCGGTCCACCGCGCCGCCTATGCAGGCGCAGTTGGCGCGGCTGCAGGCCGGCGGCAGCTCATCGCGGCTGAAGCCCGGGCCGGAAGTGGTCTATGCGGCCTTGCGCCATGCGCTTCTGTCGCGGCGCCCGCGCCCGCACTATGTGGTAACAGTGCCGGCCAGGATCGGCGCGATGCTCAAACGCATCCTGCCGGCATCGATGCTCTACCGCCTGCTTGCCAGGCGCGCCTGAACGAAAACGAACTGGAACAGACATGGCAACCGTCTTCAACATCCTCGCCGTCCTCGTCATGGCCGCCGTCGTGATCGTGCTGGTCCGCGGCCTCATCAACATGATGCGCGGCGGCGACGGCATCACCTCGAACAAGCTGATGCAGGCGCGCGTGCTGTTGCAGTTCGTGGCCTTGGTGCTGATCCTGCTGGCGGTGTATTTCACCCGCAAGTGACGGCCGTTCCGGGAGGCAGAGCGTGGTCAAGCTCAACAAGATCTACACCCGCACCGGCGACGACGGCACCACCGGCCTCGGCACCGGCGAGCGGCGGCTGAAGTCCGACCTGCGCGTCGACGCCTACGGCACGGTCGACGAAGCCAATGCCTGCATCGGCATGGCCCGCATCCACACCGCGGCCGGCCATCCGGCGATCGACGCGATGCTGTCCCGCATCCAGAACGACCTGTTCGATCTCGGCGCCGATCTCTGCCGTGCCCGACGACGGCAAGCCGCTCGGCTACGAGCCGCTGCGCATCATCGCCTCGCAGACCGACCGTGTCGAAAAGGACATCGACCTCCTCAACAAGGACCTGCAGCCGCTCAAATCCTTCGTCCTGAACGGCGGCACGCCGGCTGCGGCGGCCCTTCATCTCGCCCGCACCGTGGCGCGGCGGGCCGAGCGCATCATGGTGGCGCTGGCGCAGGACCCGCGCCGAGCACGTCAACCGCGAGGGGCTGAAATACATCAACCGCGTCTCGGATTTTCTGTTCGTCGCCGCCCGCGCGGTCAATGACAACGGAAATGCCGACGTGTTATGGGTGCCCGGCAAGAACCGCTGAATTGGCTCGAAAGCGGAAGAGGGCAAGTTCGACCGCATGTTCATCCCGCTTTACGACACCAACAGGCTGCGGCACATCCGGCTGCAATATGTGACGATCGGCCTGATCGCGGTCAACGCGCTGGTCTTTCTCATCACCTCGATCGGCGGCGAAAACTTCAGCAACGCTGCCGTGCTCGGCCTCGGCTTCATCCCTTCGGTCGTCCACGACACGGCTGAGCTCTCGCTCTGAATTCGTCGTCATTCCGGAGAGCCTGAGCTACATCACCTATGCCTTCCTGCATGCCGACATCTTCCATCTCGGCGGCAACATGCTGTTCCTGTGGGTGTTCGGCGACAATGTCGAGGATGCGCTCGGCCATATCCGCTACCTCATCTTCTACCTGCTGTGCGCCATCGCCGGCGCCTTCTTCCAGGGCCTGGTGCGCCTGGGATTCGCAGGTGCCGCTGATCGGCGCGTCCGGCGCCATCGCCGGCGTCGTCGCCGCCTATCTGGTCCTCTATCCCCGGGTGAAAGTGTGGGTGCTGGCCTTCGCCCGCATTCCGCTGCGTATCCCGGCCTTCATCCCGCTGATCCTGTGGATCGGCTTCCAGGTGGTGATGTTCGCCGCCGGCGGCGAAGACCAGATTTCCTGGGCCTGCCATATTGGCGGCATCATTGCCGGCGCGGTGCTGGTGCTGGTCATGCGCAGCCGCGGCGTGCCGCTGCTTGCCGGCGACGATGGCGAGCCTGCGAGCCGAGCCGATCAAGCCGCACGTTGCTGCCGAGCCGGTCGCCAGCCGATCGCCGCAGCCCACGCAACCGGCGACGCGCTGGGGCCGTGGCGGCGCTTCCAGTCCGAACTGAACCGATTTGAGTGTTTGCCGCTGCCATGGCATATTGACGTGCTGCGTTGCCGCAACTACGGAGGACGCCACCGTTAGGCGGCAGAAGACAGAATTCCGTCCGGCCAGAATTCCGTTTGGCCGGAATTCAGTCAGGAATGTCGGCTTTCGACAACTCTGCAGTGGCGCACGCTGCTATAGCGCGCCCGAATATCTCAGAGAGAGGTGACAGGCAAATGAAGATCCTTGTGCCCGTGAAGCGGGTTGTGGATGCGAACGTCAAGGTTCGCGTCAAGGCTGATGGTTCGGCGGTTGAACTCGCCAACGTCAAGATGGCGATGAACCCGTTCGACGAGATCGCGGTGGAAGAGGCGATCCGGCTGAAGGAAGCCGGCAAGGCCGAAGAGATCATCGTCGTTTCGATCGGCCCGCAGCAGGCGCAGGAAACCTTGCGCACCGCGCTCGCCATGGGCGCCGACCGCGCCATCCTGGTCAAGACCGACGAGCAGACCGAGCCGCTCGGCGTCGCCAAGGTGCTGAAGGGCGTGGTCGAAGCGGAACAGCCCGGCCTCGTCATCCTCGGCAAGCAGGCGATCGACGACGACTCCAACCAGACCGGCCAGATGCTGGCCGCACTGCTCGGCTGGGCACAGGGCACCTTCGCCTCCAAGGTCGTGATCGACGGCGACAAGGCCAAGGTGACGCGCGAAGTCGATGGCGGCCTGCAGACGGTGGAACTGAAGATGCCGGCGATCGTCACCGCCGACCTGCGCCTCAACCAGCCGCGCTATGCCTCGCTGCCCAACATCATGAAGGCCAAGAAGAAGCCGCTCGACGAAAAGAGCCCGGCCGACTACGGCGCCGACGTCAAGCCGCGGCTGAAGGTGCTCAAGACCGAGGAGCCCAGCGGCCGCAAGGCGGGCGTCAAGGTCAAGAGCGTCGCCGAACTGGTCGACAAGCTGAAGAACGAAGCCGGCGTGTTGTAAGCGATCGGGAAAGGAACAGAAAAATGGCAATTCTCCTCATCGCCGAACACGACAACGCAACCCTTTCCGACCAGACCGCCAAGGCGCTGTCGGCAGCCCTGCAGATCGGTTCGGACGTGCATGTGCTGGTGGCCGGCAAGGGCGCCAAGGGCGCTGCCGACGCCGCCGCCAAGCTGAAGGGCGTCAGCAAGGTGCTGCTGGCCGAGGCCGACGAACTGGCCGAGCGCCTCGCCGAGCCGACTGGCGGCACTCGTCGTGTCGCTGGCCGGCGCCTACGACACCATCATCGCGCCGGCGACCTCGTCGGGCAAGAACGTCGCGCCGCGCGTGGCGGCCCTGCTCGATGTCGCGCAGGTGTCCGAAATCATCGAAGTGGTTTCGCCCGACACCTTCAAGCGGCCGATCTATGCCGGCAACGCCATCCAGACGGTGCAGTCGACCGACGCCAAGAAGGTCATCACCGTGCGCACCGCCTCCTTCCAGGCGGCGCCCGAAGGTGGCTCGGCCGCGGTCGAGACCGTCAAGGCCGCCGCCAATCCCGGCCTGTCCTCCTTTGTCGAGAACAAGCTGTCGGAGACCGACCGTCCGGAGCTGACCTCGGCCAAGATCATCATCTCGGGCGGCCGCGCGCTGGGCTCCGCGGAGAAGTTCCAGGAAGTCATCCTGCCGGTCGCCGACAAGCTCGGTGCCGCCGTCGGCGCCTCCCGCGCCGCGGTCGATGCCGGCTATGCGCCGAACGACTGGCAGGTCGGCCAGACCGGCAAGGTCGTCGCTCCCGATCTCTACATCGCCGTCGGCATCTCCGGCGCCATCCAGCACCTTGCCGGCATGAAGGATTCGAAGGTCATCGTCGCCATCAACAAGGACGAGGAGGCGCCGATCTTCCAGGTTGCCGACTACGGCCTCGTCGGCGATCTGTTCGTCATCCTGCCGGAACTGCAAAAGGCGCTTTGACGCTATCTGCCAAAGCGTATTAAATTGTGAAGGGTGGGGTAGACGAAGCTGCCCCGCCCTTTTAGTTTGCACTGCACAAAAAGCAGGCCGCAAAGGCCTTTCTTCGACGGGATCGGTGTAAATGGCCAAGATCGAGACGATCGGCATCATCGGCGCGGGCCAGATGGGCGGCGGTATCGCCCATGTCTCCGCGCTTTCCGGCTACAAGGTGCTGATCTACGACATCTCGCCCGAGCGCATCGAGAAGGGCATCGCCACCGTCAGCGGCAACATGGCCCGCCAGGTCGGCTCGGGCAAGCTCGAGGAAAAGCTGCGCAACGAAGCGATGGCGCGCATTTCCGCGGCGCCCGCCATGGCCGATCTTGCCGGCGCCGATCTGGTGATCGAGGCGGCGACCGAGGACGAGACGGTCAAGCGCAAGATCTATGCCCAGCTCTGCCCGCAGCTCAATCCCGAAGCGATCCTGGCGACCAACACCTCGTCGATCTCGATCACCCGGCTGGCCGCGCAGACCGACCGTCCCGAGCGCTTCATCGGCATACATTTCATGAACCCGGTGCCGGTGATGAAGCTGGTCGAGCTGGTGCGCGGCATCGCCACCGAGGACCAGACCTTCGAGGCGGCCAAGGCCTATGTGAAGCAGCTCGACAAGACGATCACCGTCTCGGAGGATTTTCCGGCCTTCATCGTCAACCGCATCCTGCTGCCGATGATCAACGAGGCGATCTACACGCTCTACGAGGGCGTCGGCTCGGTCGACGCCATCGACACCGCCATGAAGCTCGGCGCCAACCATCCGATGGGGCCGCTGCAGCTTGCCGATTTCATCGGCCTCGACACCTGCCTGTCGATCATGCAGGTGCTGCATGACGGCCTGTCGGATTCGAAATACCGCCCCTGCCCGCTGCTGGTGAAATATGTCGAGGCCGGCTGGCTCGGCCGCAAGACCGGGCGCGGCTTCTACGACTATCGCGGCGAGCATCCGGTCCCGACGCGCTAATCCGAAGACGAACTCACAAAGCTGGCAAGGCCTGCCTCAGGAGGCTGCGGCAAGCGGCTTGGGCGGCGCCGTCTCGTCGGCTTTGATGTCCTCGTCCGCCGTTGAAACGCAGCCTCTTCCGGCAGCCTTGGCCGCGTAGCAGGCGGCATCGGCCCGTGCGATGATCTCATCGACTTCGCCACAGCCGGCGCGGATCGGAGCCAGGCCGATGCTGGCGCCGATCGAGTGCGCCCGTCCGTCCCAGGTGAAATTCAGGCCGCGGATCGCATCGATGATGGATCGTGCCGCAATCATGCCGCTGGCGGCCGAGCCCGACCTCAGGATGACGGCGAACTCGTCGCCTCCGAGGCGGGCGACGATGTCTTCAGGGCCAAGCACGCCACGGATCGCCTCGGCGACCCGCTTCAACAGGGCATCGCCCGCGGCATGGCCGCCGGTGTCGTTGACCAGCTTGAAGTGGTCGAGGTCGATAAACATGAACTGATGCTCCCCGATCGACCCTGTCGTATCGCCGACCGACCCCGTCGTGTCGGCCGCGTCGGCCTTGCCGCTCCGATCGACCAGTTCCTCCATCGTGCGGATGAAGCTCGAACGGTTGGCGAGACCGGTGAGCGCGTCATGGGCGGCGGCATAGGCGAGTTGGCGCTGCAGGGCGCGCGCATCGGTAAAATCCTGGAAGACGATGACCAGTCCGCAGAATTCAGCTCGCTCGTTCATGATCGGCGACACGACCTGACGGATGCTGCAGCGCGTGTCGTCGCGGCGGACCAGCACGGCGCGACTGTTCTGCTCGGCGGGACCTGTGCCGCCGAGTCGAAGCCCGTGCCACGCCGATCCTCTGCCCGGTCTCTTCGTCTACCGCCCAGTAGACATGGCCAAGCGTCTTGCCGAGCGCCTCGCCGCTGGTGACGCCGGTCAGCTTTTCGGCGACCGGATTCATGAAGGTGACGCGGTTTGCGGCATCGGTGCAGATCACGGCATCGCCGATCGACTGCAGGGTGACGCGCAGCCGTTCCTTCTCGTCGGCCAGCATCGCCGCCGAGACGATGAGGCGCGCTTCGGCCTCCTTGCGCTGAGTGATGTCGGTCAGGCTGCCGATGGCCCTGATCAGCCGTCCGACGGCGTCACGCTCGATGGCCTTGCCGCGGTCGAGGATCCAGACCCAGTGCCCGTCCTTGTGGCGCATCCTGAACTCGGCTTCGAAAAACGGCGTCTCGCCGGCGAGGTGGGCGCGGTCGGCCTCGGCGACGATCTCGCGGTCGTCGGGATGGATCATCGTCAGCCAACGGTCGGGGTCGCCGTCCAGTTCGCCATCAGCATAGCCCAGCATCTTCACCCAGGTACCGGAGTAGGTCGTGCCGCCCTTGCGCATGTCGAGATCCCAGACGCCCTGACCGGCGCTGGCCAGCGCAAAGTTCCAGCGCGTTTCAGCTTCCGCGATGCGGGCCTCGGACTGCTTGCGGGCGTCGATGTCCTCGATCTGTGAAACCAGGTAGAGCGGACGGCCGTCTGTCTTCGTCGCGAATGACCGAGCCGGCAAGCTGCGCCCAGACCGGCGTCCCGTCCTTTCGAGGTAACGCTTCTCGAAGTGGAAAGCGTCGATCTTGCCTGCCTTCATGTCGATCCATCGTGTCCCTGCCGATCTGCAGGTCGTCGGGATGCGTGATCTGGAAGAAGGTCAGCGCCTCGATCTCCTCGCGGCTATAGCCAAGCATGGCGGCGAAAGCCGGATTGGTCTCGCTGGATGCGGCCGTCGAGGCCGACGATGGCGACGCCGATCGCCGAATCCTCCATGGCGCGGCGGAACCGCTGTTCGCTCTCGCGCGATCTGCCGGCGGTCCTCGACGATCCGGCGAACGAACAGGGCGGCGAGGAAAAGCGACGCCGCGATCATGGCGACCGCTATCTGCAGGCAGAGTTTCAGCGCCTCGGCGCTGAGCTCCAGGCGCGACAGCAGGATCGCCACGCAAGGACGGCGACAAGGCCGACCACCATCAAAACCAGCGCAGCATGACTGTCGGCCCGCAGGCTTTTCCGAGTCCACGCACAATGCGGATGCCACCCCGTTGCGCAATTGCACGTTGCTGCAAACCCTGGCGGATCGATTTTAAGGAAAGGTTGCGCCGGCGGTCACCGGCGACAAGGTTAACCCGCAAACAATTGCCGGCATGATTAAGGATCGGTGATTATGCGGGTGTCTCGGCGGCCGGCTACCAGCGCACGAAAAGCCGCCCGCCGAGCGCGCCGAGCCCGGCAAGGATGGCGATCGCGAGCGTGTACCAGGTGGCGACGAAGAGCGGCGAATCGTCGAAGCAGTGCGCGGCATAGAAGGTCGCCGCCAGCCCGCCGGCGAGCAGGCCCGCGACCGCGCCGGCAAGCACCGGCCGCGTCGGCGCGCCATAGCGCAGCATCCACAGGAAAATCGGCCAGCGGGCCGATGCCGATCAGCGGGATGAAGCCCATGCAGATCATCATGTTGGAGCCGACCATGCCGCGTGCCCCATTGCGCCTCCGGCACCGCGAAGAGTTCCAGAGCCACAGCCACGAGCCACCAGCAGCGGCGCCGCGGCCATCCAGGTCGCCGCCTTTCCCGTCGATGCGCCGGGTGTCGACAAAGCATGGATCAGGCGCGAAGGCGGTGACGGCAAGCACGATGGTGAAGACGAACTTCGACAGGAAGCGCATCGTGTGCATGGCGATCATGATGTCGGGACGTGGACCGATCGTGAGACCAGAAAACCACCGCCGCGATCACCGCCGCAACCGCGGCGGCCATCCACCAGGCCGAACGCAGCGGCATCGACTTGCTGCGGGCGTCGGCGTCGAGTGCCTTGATGAGATCCTCGGTCCTCATGTCATTCCCGCCCGAAACGTCTGGCGATGGCGGCAAGGCCGCGATGCAGCGACACCCGCACCGCCGTCTCGCTGACGCCGAATTTCGCCGCCGTCTCGCCGATCGAACGGCCCTCGACCGACACCGCCGAGACCACCGAACGCTGCGCCGGCGGCAGGCTGTCCAGCGCCCGGTTGATGTCGCGCTCGCTGACGGTCTCGGTCTCCGGCTCGGCGAAGGTTTCGGCGATTTCGTCGATCTCGATCTCGATACGCCGCCCGCGCCGCCGGAAGGCATCGATCAGCTTGAAGCGGGCAATCGCATAGATCCACGGCAGCACCGGCGCATCCTGGCGCCAGGTATGCCGTTTCACATGAATGGCCAGCAAGGTTTCCTGCACGACATCCTCGGGGTCGACCCCGCCCTGTACGATCTTGCGCCTGGCAAAGCCGCGAACCAGCGCGGCCGATCCGGTGCAGAAAGTCGGCGTAGGCCCTTTCATCTCCCGCGATCGCGGCCTGCAGCAGCCGGGAAAGCTCGGCCTCATCCTTGCCGGTCACAAGAGTTCACTCCCCCGATCTTCGCGCCTCGGCGCTGTTTTGTTACGTGGCCGGCGAAATAATGTCCAAGCCAAACTGCCGCAAAATCACGAAAGTTTGCGGCCCGGCTGCCGATTGAAGCAGTTCACCAATGTTGACTATGGACAATCAGGTATTGGTAGGTGCAGCCGTGCCAAGACCAGACCAACAAGATCGAGGACGACGCCCCCATGAGATACGCCCTTTCCACCCTGGCCGGCGCCACCGCGCTGGCGATCAGCCTGACCGCCGGCCCCGGCGATGGCCGAGGATGCCGGCATCGTCGTCTACAACGCCCAGCATGAGAGCCTGGCCAAGGAATGGGCCGAGGGCTTCACCAAGGAGACCGGCATCAAGGTCACGCTGCGCAATGGCGGCGACAGCGATTTCTCCAACCAGATCGTCGCCGAAGGCGCTGCCTCGCCGGCCGACGTGTTCCTGACCGAAAACTCGCCGGCCATGGCCCTGGTCGAGGCCGCCGGCCTGTTCGCGCCGGTCGACGCCGACACGCTGGCGCAGGTTCCGGCACGAATACCAGCCGACCACCGGCAAATGGGTCGGCGTTGCCGCGCGCAGCACCGTCTTTGCCTACGACAAGACCAAGCTGACGGCCGACCAGCTGCCCAAGTCGATGCTCGATCTCGCCGATCCGAGCTGGAAGGGCCGCTGGGCCGCCTCGCCCTCCGGCGCCGATTTCCAGGCCATCGTCAGCGCGCTGCTTGCAGCTGAAGGGCGAGGCCGCGACCGCCGACTGGCTGAAGGCGATGAAGGAGAACTTCACCGCCTACAAGGGCAACAGCACCGTGATGAAGGCGGTCAATGCCGGCGAGATCGAAGGCGGCGTCATCTACCATTATTATTATTTCGGCGATCAGGCCAAGACCGGCGAGAACAGCAAGAACGTCGCGCATGCACTATTTCAAGAACCAGGATCCGGGCGCTTTCGTCTCGATCTCCGGCGGCGGCGTGCTGGCCTCGAGCAAGCACCAGAAGGAAGCCCAGGCCTTCCTGAAGTGGGTGACCGGCAAGGGCGGCCAGGAGGTGCTGAAGAACGGCACGTCCTTCGAATATGCGGTCGGCAAGGGCGCCGAGTCCAATGCGAAACTGGTGCCGCTCGCCGATCTGCAGGCGCCGAAGGTCGATCCGGCGACGCTGAACTCGAAGAAGGTCACCGACCTGATGACGGCAGCCGGCTTGCTTTAGTTCGCGTTCGTCCTAAAAGGGCAACCGACTGCGCTCCCGTGGGATACGCTCTCCGCGGGAGCGCTCTGTTTTCAAGATGGCATTCGTCGATGACGACAAGCTGCGTTTCCGGCCGCGTTCGGCGTGCCTTCGATGACCTCCGCCAGCCGGCGGCAGTGGCGCGGCGTCCGAGCCTGATGCAGTCTGCAGTCGATCTTTCGCGTCCGGGCCTGCCGGCCGGCTTCAAGACCGGACACGGAACGCGCCGTCGCTCCCTGTCCTGGATCGCTGCTCGCGGCCATCCTCGTCTCGCTGCTTGCATTGCTGCCGCTTGCCTTCATCGTCTGGGTGGCGGTGCAGACCGGCTGGGAAACCGTCTCGGCGCTGGTCTTTCGTCCACGCGTCGGCGAGCTTCTGGTCAACACCGTGCTTCTGGTGGCGCTCGCCGTGCCGATTCCGATCGTACTTGTCGGTGGCGCTGGCCTGGCTGACCGAACGCAGCGACCTGCCCGGCGCTCGCCTATGGGCCTGGCTGTCGGTTGCGCCGCTCGCCATCCCCGCCTTCGTCCACTCCTATGCCTGGATCAGCCTGGTGCCGGGACTGCACGGCCTGTGGGCCGGCGTGCTGGTTTCGGTCCTTGCCTATTTCCCGTTCCTCTATCTGCCGATCGCGGCAGCGCTGCGCCGTCTCGACCCCGCGCTTGGAGGATGCCGCCGCGGCGCTCGGCCTCGGTCCGTGGCGGGTCTTTGCCCGCGTCGTGCTGCCGCAGCTGAGGCTCGCCATTTGCGGCGGTTCGCTGCTGGTCGGCCTGCATCTGCTTGCCGAATACGGCCTCTATGTCTTCATCCGCTTCGACACCTTCACCACGGCGATCGTCGACCAGTTCCAGTCGACCTTCAACGGCCCGGCCGCCAACATGCTGGCCGGCGGTGCTGGTCACCTGCTGCTTCGTGCTGCTCGCGCTGGAAGTGCTGGTGCGCGGCGAGGAGCGCTATGCCCGCGTCGGCTCTGGTGCGGCGCGCCAGCAGCAGCGCACGCGGCTCGGCCACGCCACGCTTGCCTGCCTGGCGCTGCCCGCAATCACCGCGCTGCTTTCGCCTCGGCGTGCCCTTCGTCACCATCGGCCGCTGGCTGATCGCCGGCGGCGCCGATGTCTGGCGCCTCGACGAGATCGGCCTGGCGCTCGGCCAGACGCTGTTCCTGGCGTTGGCCGGCGCGCTGCTCGCGACGATCGCCGCCATGCCGATGGCATGGATCTCGATCCGCGCGCCGGGCCTGCTGCAGCGGCTGCTCGAGGGCTGCAACTACATCGTCGGCTCGCTGCCCGGCGTCGTCATCGCGCTGGCGCTGGTCACCATCACCGTACGCATCGCCATGCCGCTCTACCAGACCCTGTTCACCATCCTTGTCGCCTATGCGCTGATGTTCCTGCCGCGCGCTTTGATCAGCCTCAGGGCGTCGATCGCGCAGGCGCCGGTCGAACTCGAACGCGCTGCCGCCAGCCTCGGCCGGCCGCCGCTCAAGGCGCTGTGGTCGACGACGATCCGCCTGTCGGCGCCGGGGGCTGCGGCCGGCATGGCGCTGGTAGCGCTCGGCATCACGAACGAGCTGACCGCCACCCAGATGCTGGCGCCCAACGGCACGCGCACGCTGGCCATGGCGTTCTGGTCCTACAGCGGCGAGATCGACTATGCCTCGGCCGCACCTTACGCCTTCATCATGGTGGCGATGTCGCTGCCGCTGACCTGGCTGCTCTACGTCCAGTCGAAACGGATGGCCGGACGATGAGCTTTCTCGAACTCAGCGGCCGTCACCAAGCACTACGGCCCGGTGGCAGCACTTGCCGGCGTCGACCTCAGCGTCGCCAGCGGCAGCCGCACGGCGATCGTCGGCCCGTCCGGCTGCGGCAAGACGACCTTGCTGCGGCTGATCGCCGGCTTCGAGGCGCCCGACCAGGGCCGCGTCGTGCTCGACGGCGAGGTGCTGGCCAATGGCGGCGCATGCCGTTCCGGCGCATCGCCGCGGCATCGGCCTGGTGGCGCAGGACGGCGCCCTGTTCCCGCATCTGAGCATCGCCGACAATATCGGCTTCGGCATGGCGCGCGGCGCCGACCAGCGCACCGAGCGCATCGCCGAGCTCGCCTATACGGTCGGGCTCGACAAGGCGATCCTGAAGCGCCGCCCGCACCAGCTCTCCGGCGGCCAGCAGCAGCGCGTGGCGCTGGCCCGCGCCATGGCGATGAAGCCCAGGCTGATGCTGCTGGACGAGCCGTTCTCGGCGCTCGACACCGGCCTGCGCGCCTCGATGCGCAAGGCAGTGGCCGAGCTGCTGGAAGCCGCCGGGATCACCACGATCCTGGTCACCCACGATCAGGCCGAGGCGCTGTCCTTCGCCAGCCAGGTCGCGGTCATGCGCGACGGCCTGTTCTCGCAGGTCGGCACGCCGCGCGAGCTCTATTTCCAGCCGAAGGACCGGATGGTCGCCGAGTTCCTCGGCGACGCCATCATCCTGCCGGCGAGGATTGCAGGACGGCTTCGCCACCTCGCTCGCTCGGCCGCATCGCCGTCGACACCAACGAGCGGCGCGATGTCGCTCGCATCATGCTGCGGCCGGAACAGGTGCTGCTGAAAAGGACGTCGCGAGAAGGCATGTCGGGCACGCCGGACATGATGTTCGGCGAAGTGACGGAATCCGAATTCGCCGGTTCGATGTGCACCATCGCCGTGCGGCTGCTGAACAGCCCCGATCCGCCGGACGCTGCCGCGATCGGCAACACGCCGCTCATCCTGCGCAAGCCCGGCATGGACGCTCCGACCCTTGGCGAGATCGTCCGGCTGACGGTTTCCGGCAAGGCGCATGTATTTGCCTGACTGGTCCTGCGCCGGCTGGGGTCGGCGCCGCCGCCGACGACGCTATTCGACGAGCTTGCCCGTCTCAGTCGAATAGGTGGGCCACTGTTCGAGGAAATCGCAATTGTGCACGACCACCCGTCGGGCGGCAGCGTCGATCAGGACGATCGCGTAGGTGGGCGGCGCCTGCTCGACCACCTCCTCCCCCACCAGATCGAGCACGAAGCGGGCATGCAGCCCGCGTTGCGCGGTAAACGGGATGCCGGCGACGGTGCCGGCAATGTCGCGATGGACATGCCCGAAGAAGACGTGGCCGACATTGCCGTGGCGCTTGAGCAGTTCCAGGAAGCGTGTGGGCTGTTCGAGCCCGAGCGGATCGAGCAGCGGCAGGCCGAGCTCGACCGGCGGATGGTGCAGGAAGATGTAGGCCTGCCGTCCCGCCGCTTCGCTGAGCCTGGCATCCAGCCAGGCCAGCCGCTCGTTGGACAGCTCGCCGGTGACGCGGCCTTCGGCCAGGCTGTCGAGGAACAGCAGCGACGCCTCAGGCGTCTCGAAGACCGACTGCACGAAGCCATTGTCGTCGACCGGGTTCTCGGGAAATGCCGCGACGAGATTGGCGCGCCTGTCATGATTTCCCGGCAGCAGCCGGTAAGGCAGGGAAAGCCTGCCCAGGGCCGATTTCAGATCGAAATAGCTCTCGGCTGCACCGGTTTCGGTCAGGTCGCCGGAGAAGACGCAAAGCGCGGCATCGCCGTGACGGGCGTTGATATGCGCGATGCAGTGATCCAGCCGCTCATGCAGATCCGCGCCATAGCGGATCTCGCCCCGCCGGCCGAGGTGCACGTCGGTGACCTGGATGATTTTCATTGCGCGGCCCTTCTTCGATCCGACGGGGAGTTTTCTGGATGCCCTAGGGGGCAGGATGAGCTTACGGCCGCAAAGATCAAAGTGCTGGAACCGGCACCGATGCCTTGAAGACGTCGAGGCGGCTTCCCGACTCGGACGAGAAGAAATGCAGATCGGCCTCGGAAAACTGCAGGCCGACCGCGCTGCCGGGCGCCGGATGGACCGCCTCCGACGTCATCACGGAAAACGCCGCGCCGTCGAGGTCGACATAGACGACGCGGCCCGCGCCCAGTTCCTCGACCAGATCGACGCTGGCATTGAGCGCGCCCGTGCGTGCCGGGAGCGACCAGGCGCACGGCTTCCGGCCGGATACCCACCGCGATCTTGGTGCCGACCGGCAGACCGGCACGCGAAACGGCCAGGCGCCTGCTGCCGCCGAGCAGCGACAGGCCGTCGAGCGTGACCTCGCCTTCGAGCATGTTCATCGCCGGCGCGCCGACGAAGGTGGCGACGAAGCGGCTGGCCGGCCGGCTGTAGATTTCGCTGGGCGTGCCGACCTGTTCGACGCGGCCGCCATTCATCACCACCAGCCGGTCGGCCAGCGTCATCGCCTCGACCTGGTCGTGCGTGACGAAAACCGAGGTGGCGCTCGAGCCGGCGGTGCAGCTTGCGGATTTCCGAGCGCATCTGCACGCGCAGCTTGGCGTCGAGGTTGGAAAGCGGTTCGTCGAAGAGAAAGACCTTGGGCTCGCGGATCATGGCGCGACCCATGGCGACGCGCTGGCGCTGGCCGCCCGATAGCGCCATCGGCTTGCGGTCGAGGAGCTGTTCGAGCTCCAGCGATGCGGGCGACCGCCTGGATGCGCTGGGTGCGCTCGGCGGTGGGAACGCCGGCGACCTTCAGCGAGTAGCCGATATTCTGCGCCACGCTCATATGCGGATAGAGCGCATAGTTCTGGAACACCATGGCGCAGCCGCGCTCGCGCGGCTCGAGCTTGTTGACGACCGTGCCGTCGATGGCGATCGTGCCGCCGGAGATCTCCTCCAGCCCGGCGATCATTCGCAGCAGCGTGGACTTGCCGCAGCCGGATGGCCCAAGGATGACGACGAATTCGCCCGACGTGATGTCAAGGTCGACGCCATGCACGACCTGCATTTTGGCGTAGCTTTTCTAGACGTCGCGAATGGTGATGGAGGCCATCTGTTTCGTCTCCTACTTTTCGGTGGCGATCAGGCCGCGCACGAACCAGCGCTGCATGAGCCACGACGACGACCAGCGGCGGCAGCATGACGATGAGCGTGCCGGCCATGGCGATGTTCCATTCCGGTATGCCGCCGACATTCGGGATGAGCTGCTTGAGTTCGGTCACTGCCGTCGCATGCGACTGGTCGGTGGTGATGAGCAGCGGCCACAGATACTGGTTCCAGGCCCACAGAAACATGATGGTGCCCAGCGCCGCCATGTTGTTGCGCGACAGCGGCAGCAGGATGTCGATGAAGAAGCGCACCGGCACCTGCGCCGTCCATGCGCGCGGCTTCGGTCAGCTCGTCCGGCACCGTCAGGAAGAACTGCCGGTAGAGGAAGGTCCCGGTGGCGGTGGCGATCAGCGGCAGGATCAGCCCGGTATAGGAGTTGAGAAGGCCAAGGCTGAGCGAAACCTGCACGCCCGAGATTTTCTCGATCAGCCAGCTCAGCCCGGTCAGGTCGAGGATGGTCTGGTAGGGGGATAGCACATTGGCGACGACCGCATAGGTCGGCACGATGCGCACTTCGAGCGGCAGCATCAGCGTGATGAAGACCAGCCAGAAGATCAGCATGCGTCCGGGATAGCGGAAGTAGACGATCGAGAAGGCGGTAAGCGCCGAGATGATGACTTTGCCCGCCGCGACGCCGGCGGCCATGATGAAGCTGTTGAACAGCTTGGGGCCGAGGTCGGCCGTCGTCCACGCGGTCTTGATGTTGATCCAGAAATCGCTGCCCGGCAGCAGCGACATCGGCACATCGTTGACGTCCTTCAGATTATGCGATGCGGCGATCACCACGATCACGAACGGTGCGACACAAAACACGAAGCCCAGGAACAGGATCACATGCGTCAGGAAATTGAGGATCGGGGTGCGCTCGACCATGGCCGCCTCAGCTGATAGTGCACGCGCCGCTCGATGAAGCGGAACTGGAAGATGGTCAGTACGATGATGAGCAGCATCAGGATGATGCTCTGTGCGGCCGCACCCGAATAGTCGAGGCCTTTGAAGCCGTCGGAATAGATCTTGTAGACCATCAGATTGGTCGCGTTGGCCGGCCCGCCCGATGTCATGATGTCGACGATGCCGAAGGAATCCTGAAAGCTCTCGGTGATATTGATGACCAGCAGGAAGAAGATGGTCGGCGTGATCAGCGGAAACTGGATATCCCAGAACCGCCTGATGACGCCCGAGCCGTCCATTGCCGCCGCCTCGATCAGCGAACGCGGGATTGCCTGCAGGGCTGCGAGGAAGAAGATGAAATTGTAGCCGACATATTTCCATGAAAAGGCAACGATGATGGAAGCCATGGCATCGGTGCCGTCGAGGCCAGGATCCCAGAAGCCGGGCCAGACCTGGTTGACGACAGCCATGAAGCCGGCTTCCGGCGCCAGGATGAAGCGGAAAGCCATCGCCAGTGCCGGCGCGGCGATGCCATAGGGCCAGATCAGCACCACGCGATAGAGCCGTGAGCCGGCAAGCTGCCGATCCGTCAGGGTGGCGAGCACCAAAGCGATGAGCATGGCAAGACCGGTGCTGATTGCGGCAAAGGTCAGACTGGCCGTGATCGACTTCCAGTAGTCGGCGTTGGACAGGATCGAACGGAAATTGTCGAGCCCGACCCAGATGTTGCCGCCGCCCCAGGGTTGCTGCAGCGTCAGCGACCAGTAGACCGCCTGGCCGGCCGGCCAGTAGAAGAAGGTGAAGATCAGGATCAGCTGCGGCACCGCGAACAGGATGCCGATCGACCATCTGCTGAAAGTGACGCGTTTTTCCATCGATCCGCCGACGCCGTTGAACCGCCGGCCCGCTTTCCCGAAATGAAACTAGATGTGAAATGGCCGCCCGTCAATTCCCGGCGGGCGGCCGTGGCAACACCTGAAATCAGGGCAGAGTCTTGTCCGGATAGGTCTGCTGGAAGCGGTCGAGGATCGCATCGCCGTTCTTGACCAGCGTGTCGATGCCTTCCTGGACGCTGACCTTGTTGGCGAAGATCGCCTGCATCTGCGTGCCGAATTCGGCTCGGATCTGGGTGAAATTGCCGAGGCGGATGCCACGGGTGATTTCGGTCGGTTCCGAAGCGGTCAGGCTGGCGATCGCCACCTCACGGCCCTTGTAGGGAGCCTTGTCGTAGAAGCCCTGCGTTTTCAAGTAATCGAAGCCCGACTTCGTCACCGGAATATAGCCGGTGTTGGTCGACCAGAACAAAGCGGTCTTGGGGTCGTGGATGAAGTTGAGGAAGGCGGCCGCGCCCTTGTACTCGGCATCCGACTTGCCGGAGAGGACCCAGAGCGAAGCGCCGCCGACCAGCGAATTCTTGCGCTCGGTGCCGGCATAGACCGGCAACTCGGCGACGTCCCAGTTCATGCCTTCCTTCTGCGTCTTGCCGACCGTGCCGTGGTCGCCGACCGAGGTCATGATGACCTCGCAGGTGCCGGAGGCGAAGGCCTGGACCATATCCTGGCCGAGATCCTTGGACTTGATCTTGATCAGGCCCGCATCATACCACTTCTTCAGGTCGGTGACGTACTGCACGAACTTGGTCTTGTTCATCTCGAGGCGGGCGTCGAGACCGTCATAGCCGTTGTTCTTGGTGGCGATCGGCTGGTTGTGCAGCGCCGAGAATTGCTCCATCAGCTGCCAGCTTTCGTTGGCCGAGATGTTGATCGCCATCGGGCATTCATAGCCGGCGTCCTTCAAGGCCTTGAGGTCGGCGCCGACGTCTTCCCAGGTCTTCGGTGCCTCGGTCTTGCCGATCTTGGCGAAGGCGTCCTTGTTCCAGTACATCAGCGGGGTCGACGAATTGAACGGGAAGGACAGCATCTCGCCCTTCGACGTCGCGTAGTAGCGGGCGATGCCGGGGAAATAGTCGCTGTAGTCGATCTTGTAGCCGTTTTCTTCCATCAGCTTGTCGGCCGGCTTGTAGGCGCCCGACAGCATCATCGTGGCGGTGCCGACGTCGTAGACCTGGACGACGGTCGGCTGCTTGCCGGCGCGGAAGGCGGCGATGGTGTTCTGCAGCGTGGCGTCGTAATTGCCCTGGCTGGTGCAGACGACTTCATAGTCGGATTGCGATGCGTTGAAGTTCTTGCACAGCGTATCGACGACGCGCGCGAGGTCGCCCGAAAGGCCGAACCAGAAATCGAATTTGACGGGTTCCGCGGCAGCCGGTTGTGCCAGCGCGATGCCGAGAGCGCCGGCGGCAAGGGCAGCTAGGCCCTGCTTGATGATCGACATGGATTTCATTCCCTCTTGAGTGGCTGATGACATCAGGCTTTGCGCAAGTCCTTTGCCGCTCTCATAGAGAAGGTATGTGACAGTTCTGTTGTGCCTTTTCAGGCCTGTGGACAGCCAAACTCTCCTCCCTCGACGGCACGCCGGCATGAAACCGCCACGCCAGCGCTCCAGCTAGCTAGGGCGCCGCGCAGCGGCGTAAAGGCCAGGAGAACAAGAGTGGTTATCCGGCTAAATTGTATGGATGAAATGCTGGTCTGTCGACCTGCCTACCCAGCCGCGCAAAGGCCGGCGATCCCGCACCGGTCGGCGGCATCGGCTGAAGCAAAACCGAGATTGCCATCCGATACAACCCGGAACAGCACGCTGCGGTTGTATGCGCAATAACCAATTCTTCAACCGTCGAGCCCTAATCAATATCATTGCCTAGATTGTTGCGGGAAGATCAGGTGAAGCGAGATGTTGACCGTCTATAATTGTATCGTGCACGAACACGATCTGAGACTGGTTGCACTGGCGGCGCTTATTTGTGGCATCTCTTCCTTTTCCGCGATCAATCTGCTTCGCCATGTCGACCGGTCGACCAACAAAAACCGCTACGCCTGGCTGATGATTGCCGCCACCTCGACCGGTTTCGGCATCTGGGCGACCCACTTCATCGCCATGATTGCATTCTCGCCGGGAATTCCGAACGCATACAATGCGGAACTTTCCGTGCTTTCGCTTGCCGCCGCCGTCATCCTGACCGCCGTCGGCATGTGGATCGCCACCTTGCGCGGCGGCATCGATCACTATCTTGTCGGCGGCGCCGTGCTCGGCGGCGGCATCGCCACCATGCACTATACTGGCATGGCGGCGTTCGAGGTGCAGGGCCGGATCGTCTGGGATCAGCTCCTCGTCGCCGTCTCTCTGGTGGCCGGCATCACGCTTGCCGCACTCTCGCTTCTCGTCGTGCTGCGCCGGCCCTCGACATCAGGGACAATCGTCGCCGCCGTGCTTCTGACGCTGGCGATCTGCACCTTGCATTTCATCGCCATGGCCGCGGTGTCGATCTATCCGGACAGCTCCATAGAAATATCGAAATACACCGTCGAACCGATGTCGCAGGCCTTCGCCGCCGCCGCAGTCAGCCTGGTGATCCTCGTGCTTTCGGCGGCGGCACTCTGGATCGATCTGCGCTTCCGCCGTCACAAGGTCGAGGCCGAACGCATGCATGGCCTGGCCAACGCCGCCGTGGAGGGTCTCATCGTCTGCGACGGCACCCGCATCGTCAGCGCCAATGACAGCATCGCGGCTCTGACAGGCATCGCGGCCGGCACGCTGAACACGATGCTGCTCGGCGATCTGTTCGGCGAGCGTGCCGCGTCGAGCATGATCGAAGGACAGGCGCAGGAAGCCGAACTGCGAAGCCACGACGGTGCCCGCATACCCGTGGAGCTGATCGCCAGAAGCATCGACTATTGCGGCAAGCCGCACAATGTGGTCGCTGTTCGCGACATCCGCGAACGCAAGAAGGCCGAGCAGGAGATCGTCCGCCTCGCTCATTTCGACCCGCTGACCGGGCTTGCCAACCGCCGCAGCTTCACGAGCCGCCTCGAAGCCGAAATTGCCGCGGCGGACCGAGGCGGCAAGGGCGGCAATCTCGCGCTGCTGCTGCTCGACCTCGACCGGTTCAAGGAAGTGAACGATCTCTTCGGCCATGCCGCCGGCGACGCCATGCTGCAAAAGGTTGCGCAATGCGCCTCCGCCGTGCTTCGGCACGGCCAGATGCTGGCGCGCCTCGGCGGCGACGAGTTCGCCATCATCGCGCCGAACCTTCCCGATCCCCAAACGGCGGGCCGTATCGCCGAGGCGGTGCTTGCCGCCATGCGCGAGGAGAACAAGCTGTCGCCCGGCGGCGGCCTGGTCTCGGCCAGCATCGGCATCGCCCTCTACCCGCTCGACGCGGACGAACAGGCGGCCCTCGTCAGCCATGCCGACACCGCGCTCTACCGCGCCAAGGCCGAGGGCAAGGACACCTACCGCTATTTCGAGGCCGCGATGGGCGCCGAGGCGCGCGACCGGCGGGTGCTGGAACATGATTTGCGCCAGGCGGTGGCGCGCAATGAATTTCGCCTCGTCTATCAGCCGCAGAAGGAAATCAGCAGCGGCAGGATGATCGGCTTCGAGGCCCTGATCCGCTGGCAGCACCCGCAGCGTGGAGAGGTTTCCCCGGCCGTGTTCATCCCGGTGGCCGAGGACAGCGGCGCCATCCTGCAGATCGGCGAATGGGTTCTGGCGACGGCCTGCGAGGAAGCCGCCCGCTGGAAGAACCCGCTGACGGTCGCCGTCAATGTTTCGGCCGTGCAGCTGCACAATCCGAATTTCAGCCGCAAGGTGCATGAAGTCCTGCTTCGATCCGGCCTGGCCCCGGGCAGGCTCGAGCTGGAGATCACCGAAACCGCGCTGGTCAAGGATATGCCGCGCGCGCTGGCGACCTTGCGACAGGTCAAGGCGCTCGGCGTCCGCGTCGCCATGGACGATTTCGGCACCGGCTATTCCTCGCTTTCCAACCTTCGCGCCTTCCCCTTTGACAAGATCAAGATCGACGGCTCCTTCATCAAATCCGTCGACAGGAACGGCCAGGTCGCTGCGATCGTTCGCGCCGTGCTGGGACTGGGCCGCGGCCTTGGCCTGCCTGTCCTGGCCGAGGGCGTCGAGACATTGGGCGAACTGCGCTTCCTCGACGCCGAGGACTGCGAGATCGGACAAGGCTTTTATCTTGGCAGGCCGAGCCCGATCGAGACGTTCGGCGAACTGACCGGCGTGACGGGGCCAGCGGTCAACGACGACGCCAGGCAACGCGGCGGCAGCATCCTGATGCTGGAGCCGGCCGCTGCGCTGCGCTCAATCTGACGGGCCAAGTGCGGCTTCGACCAGCCGCTTGGCGTCCGGCCCCGACCATTCGGCCGGGCCGTTCATATGGGCGAGCAGGCAGCCTTCGCCGTCGATCAGCATGCGTCACCGGCAGGCCGAGCGCCAGGCCGCGCTTCTTGACGTCGTTGAACAGCGCCAGCGTCTAATCCCGGTAGTAGCCGAGCGTCTCGATGCCGATCTCGCCGAGGAACTTCTTCGGCTTGGCGTCGTCGCCGGTATCGACATTGACCGCGACACCTCGAAGGCGTCGCTGCCCTTTTCCTTCTGCAGCGCGTCGAGCGCCGGCATCTCGGCACGGCAGGGCGCGCACCATGTCGCCCACAGATTGAGCAGCACCGTCTTGCCGGCATGGTCGGCGAGCGTCATCGGCTTGCCGTCGGGATCGTTGAAGGCAAGGCTTTTCAGCGATTGCGGCGGGTCGGCCGGCAACAGTGCTGCAACCTGGCCCGGTGGCGGCAGCCGCAACCTTCTTGGCGCGGTCGGCCTTTGCCGCGCAGGCGGCATCGTCCTTGCCGTCGCCGGCGGCGACGCTGGCGCTGCGGCTGCGTTGTTGCCAGAACCGCTCTCGCTGACATATACCGCGACCGCGCCGGCCAGCACGCCCGCCACCAAGGCGGCGAGGATCAGGCGCGGGGCCGGGAAGTAATCTATTGCCGTCTGCCATTTTCTAAATCTGCTCCGGAGCACGGGTTATAGCGATGAGCGACAAGAAGGCCAGCAACCAGATGTGGGGCGGACGTTTTGCCTCGGGTCCGGCCGCGATCATGGAAGCGATCAACGCGTCGATCTCGTTCGACCGCAAACTCTACGCGCAGGACATCAGAGGCTCGATCGCGCATAGCGAGATGCTGGCGCAAACGGGCATTATTTCGGCGGCCGATCAAGAAAAAATCGCTCACGGGCTGAACACGATTCTGAAAGAGATCGAGGCCGGCACGCTTCGAATTCTCGACCCGGCTGGAAGACATCCACATGAATATCGAGGCGCGCCTCGCCGATCTGATCGGCCCGGCCGCCGGCCGCCTGCACACCGCCCGCTCGCGCAACGACCAGGTCGCGGTCGATTTCCGGCTCTGGGTCAAGGACGAGTGCTTGCGTGTCGCCGAGGCGCTGAAGGGGCTGATCGCAGCCTTCCTGGAGCGGGCCGAGGAGCATGCGGCAACCGTGATGCCGGGCTTCACCCATATGCAGGCGGCGCAGCCGGTGACCTTCGGCCATCACTGCATGGCCTATGTCGAGATGTTCTCGCGCGACCTGTCGCGCGTGCGCGACGCCATCGAGCGCATGGACGAAAGCCCGCTCGGCGCGGCCGCCCTTGCCGGCACCAGCTTTCCGATCGACCGCCACCAGACCGCCAAGGCGCTCGGCTTCCGCGAGCCGATGCGCAATTCGCTGGACAGCGTTTCGGACCGCGATTTCGCGCTGGAGTTCCTGGCGCTGGCGGCGATCTGCGCCACGCATCTGTCGCGGCTGGCCGAGGAGATCATCATCTGGTCGACGCCGCAATTCGGCTTCGTCAGGCTGTCGGACAGCTTCTCCACCGGCTCCTCGATCATGCCGCAGAAGAAGAACCCCGACGCCGCCGAACTGGTGCGCGGCAAGACCGGCCGCGTCACCGGCCATCTGGTCGGCCTGCTGACGGTGATGAAGGGCATGCCGCTGACCTATGGCAAGGACATGCAGGAAGACAAGGAATCCGTCTTCGACGCCGCCGAGACGCTCGACCTGATGCTGGCGGCGATGACCGGCATGGTGCGCGACATGACGGTGAATGCCGCCGCGATGAAGAAGGCCGCGGGCTCCGGCCATGCGACCGCGACCGACCTTGCCGACTGGCTGGTGCGCACGCTCGGCCTGCCGTTCCGCGAGGCGCATCACGTCACCGGCCGCGCGGTGGCGCTGGCCGAGGAGAAGAAGGTCGGCCTGGAGAAGCTCTCGCTGGAGGATCTGCAGTCGATCCATCCCGGCATCACCGCGGACATTTTCTCGGTGCTGGCGGTGCAGAATTCGGTCAAGAGCCGCACGAGCTTCGGCGGCACCGCGCCATCGGAAGTGCAGGAAGCAGATCCGCTACTGGAAAAAGCGGCTGGCCAAGGCGTGACCTCAGCAGCGGCCCGATTTGCCGGGGTGCAATGGCCCGAAAATTTCGCTAAAAGCGGCGGACGGATTTTTCTCGGACGGATGGATCGATGACCGGAAGCAGGATTTTGGTGACGCTGACGCTGCTGGCGGCGATGGCCGCCGTGACGGCCTGCGGCCGGAAGGCCGGCCTCGACACGCCTTACGAGGCCGCCGTGCAGGCCCGCAAGGACGCCGAGAAGGCCAAGCAGCCCGTGCCGCCGGAGCCGGAAAAACCGGTCGAGGACAAGAAGTTCATTCTCGACCCGCTGCTCTAGAGCCGATGAGATCACCCGATCTCATCGTGCTCCAACTTCCGGAACCACTCTCGTGAACCATTTCGACTATCGCGACGGCGTGCTCCACGCCGAGGACGTGGCGATTCCAGACATCGCCGCAAGCGTCGGCACGCCGTTCTATTGCTATTCGACGGCGACGCTGACCAGGCATTTCCGTGTCTTTGCCCAGGCCTTTGCCGGGCTCGACGCGCTGGTCTGCTACGCCATGAAGGCGAATTCCAACCAGGCGGTGCTGCGCACGCTGGCCAGGCTCGGCGCCGGCGCCGACGTCGTGTCGGAAGGCGAGATGCGCCGCGCGCTGGCCGCCGGCATCCCGGCCAGCAAGATCCTGTTTTCCGGCGTCGGCAAGACCGCGCGCGAAATGGATTTCGCGCTCGTCAGCCGGCATCCTCTGCTTCAACGTCGAATCCGAGCCGGAACTCGAACTGCTTTCGGCCCGCGCCGCGGCACTCGGCAAGGTGGCGCCGGTCTCGCTGCGCATCAACCCGGATGTCGACGCCAGGACGCACAAGAAGATCTCCACCGGCAAGGCCGAGAACAAGTTCGGCATTCCCTGGCAGAGGGCGCGGCAGGTCTATGCCCGCGCGGCCAGCCTGCCGGGCATCAAGGTCACCGGCATCGACACCCATATCGGCAGCCAGATCACCGAGTTGCAGCCCTTCGACGATGCCTTTGCGCTGCTGGCCGAACTGGTCGGCGCGCTGCGCGCCGACGGCCATGCGATCGAGCATGTCGATCTCGGCGGCGGCCTCGGCATCCCCTACCGCGTCGACAACAGCCCGCCGCCGCTGCCCGACGCCTATGCCGAGATCGTCAGGAAGCACGTCACCAAGCTCGGCCTCAAGGTGATGTTCGAGCCGGGCCGGCTGATCGTCGGCAATGCCGGCATCCTGGTCTCGGAAGTGATCTTCGTGAAGGAAGGCGACGCCAAGAATTTCCTCGTCGTCGACGCCGCCATGAACGATCTGATCCGGCCGACGCTCTACGACGCCTTCCACGACATCAGGCCGGTGGTGCAGCAGCCGGCCGACAGCGCCGCGCATGACGGTCGACGTCGTCGGCCCGGTCTGCGAGACCGGCGACTATCTCGGCCTCGACCGCGACCTGCCCAGGCTGAAGGCCGGCGACCTGATCGCCGATCTGCCACCGCCGGCGCCTATGGCGCGGTGCAGGCCGGCACCTACAACACCCGGCTGCTGGTGCCGGAAGTGCTGGTCGACGGCGACCGTTTCCATGTCGTGCGCCCGCGCCAGACCTATGACGAACTGATCGGCCTGGATTCGGTGCCCGACTGGTTGAAATAGGCCGCGGTCCCGAACCGGGGTCCACTTCAATCACCAGAGAGCAAGACATGGCCAGCAGCACCTGATCACCCGCGAACGCATTGCCGCGATGGAGCCGCGCATCCGGCCCTTCGTGCGCCACACGCCGGTGCTGCGCGTCGACATGGCCGATTTCGGCTGCCCGTCGCTGGCGGTCGACCTCAAGCTCGAATGCCTGCAGCATTCCGGCTCGTTCAAGGCGCGCGGCGCCTTCACCAATCTGCTCGAACGGCCCGTGCCCGAGGCCGGCGTCGTCGCCGCGTCGGGCGGCAATCATGGCGCGGCGGTCGCCTATGCCGCCATGCGGCTCGGCCACAAGGCGACCATCTTCGTTCCCGAAGTGAGCCCGCCGGCCAAGCTCGAGCGCATCCGCGGCTACGGCGCCGAACTGGTCGTCGGCGGCGCCCGCTATGCCGAGGCGCTGGCCGCCAGCGAGAGCTTCGCCGAGAAAACCGGCGCGCTGCAGATCCACGCCTTCAACCAGGAGGAGACGCTGGTCGGCCAAGGCACGCTCGGTCTCGAAATCGAAGCCGACCTGCCTGAGATCGACACGCTTGCTGGTCGCCGTCGGCGGCGGCGGCCTGATCGGCGGCATCGCCGCCTGGTTTGCCGGCCGCATCCGGATCGTCGCCGTCGAGCCCGAGGGCGCGCCGACGCTGCATCGCGCCTTCGAGGCCGGCCGGCCCGTCGATGCGCCGGCCGAAGGCATCGCCGCCGATTCGCTGGCGCCGAAGCGGGTCGGCGAAATGATGTTCCCGATCGCCGAGGCCTATGTCGAACGCTCCATCCTGGTCAGCGACGACGACATCATCGCCGCCCAGAAGGCGCTGTGGGACGGGTGCGGATCATCTCCGAGCCGGGCGGTGCGGCGGCCTTCGCAGCGCTGCTGTCCGGCCGCTACAGCCGGCGCCGGGCGAGCGGATCGCGGTGCTGGTGTGCGGCGCGAACGCCAATCCGGCAAAATTCTGACCGATAACCGGTCGAAGCAATTCTCCTCGTTTTCGGAACCGCCTCGCCTTTGCCGTGTTTGCTGGTAAACTTGCGAGTCGTGAGGTTCGGGCTATCCCGCCCGGACAGGAAGGGCCGATGACGGAACGACCCACTTCCAGCGGCGATCGCGGCCTGGCCGGGCGTCTTGCCTTGAGCCGGCTGGCGACGCGGGTCTCAATGGTTGTCGAGCGCGGCTGGCCGTTGCTTCTGCCGCTGATCATTGTCGCCAGCCTGTTCCTCAGCGTTTCCTGGCTCGGCCTGTTTCTCGCTTCTGCCCGATCTGGCGCGCATCGGCCTCGTCGCGGCGTTCGGCATCGCCGCGCTTTGCCGCGCTCTATCCGCTGCGTTTCTTCCGCCTGCCCTCCGCCGCCGAGATCGATCGCCGCATCGAAGCGGCCAACGAGCTTGCTGCACAGCCCGGTGCTGGTGCAGACCGACCGGCCAAGCGGCCAGCGAAAGCATCTTTTCGCAGGCGCTGTGGCGCGAGCACCAGAAGCGCATGGCGGAGCGGCTGGGCAACCTTGGCGCCGACCTGCCGCGCACCCGCGTGCCGGAGCGCGACCGCTGGGGCTTGCGCGCCGTGGCGGCGCTGCTGCTCGTCACCGCCTTTGCCTTCTCCTTCGGGCCGTCGGGCGGCAGGTTGAGCGACGGCTTCGTGCCGCACGCGGCGCGCGACACCGTGCCGCCGCGCATCGATGCCTGGGTGACGCCGCCGGCCTATACCGGCAAGCCGCCGATCTTCCTCACCGCCGACGCCAACCAGGCCGCTCCGCACCTTCACCGTTCCGCAAGGCAGCGACGTCTCGCTGCGCGTCACCGGCGGCTCGGGCGAGGAAACGCTTGCCTTCGCCGACAAGGACGGCAATGCCCGCGCCATCGACCCGGCCGCGCCGCACCGGCAGCCAAGGCACGGCGGCGAACCCGGCGGCGCCCAAGGTGCGCCAGTTCACCGGCAAGCTGACAGCCGACGGCACGCTGACGCTGAAATCCGGCGAGGACGACCTCGGCCACTGGGCCTTCGCGGTGATCCCGGACAAGCCGCCGACGATCCGCTTCGTCGGCGAGCCCAAGCGCGCCGTCAACGGCGCCTTCGAGCTCAACTACCAGATCGACGACGACTATGGCGCGGCCTCCGCCAAGGCGGTTTTCGCGCCTGGCCGACCCGCAGCCGCCCGAATGCGCATCCGCTCTATGGCCCGCCCGACATGCCGTTGGCGCTGCCGCGCCGCGGCGGCAAGGCGCAATGCCGCCAAGACCAGCAAGGACCTGACCGAGCACGTCTGGGCCGGCGGCAGCATCAAGCTGACGCTTGTCGCCACCGACGATGCCGGACACACCGCGACCAGCGAAACCAAGACCCTGGTGATGCCGGAGCGGCCCTTCTCCAATCCGCTGGCGAGGGCGGTGATCGAGCAGCGCCGCATGCTGGCGCTCGACGCCAATGCCAAGCCGCGCGTGCTCGACCTGATGGACGCGATCACGCTGCGGCCCGAAGACACGTTCGACAACATGGCGCACTATCTCGCCATCATGAGCGCCCGCAGCCGGCTGAAGATGGCCGGCAGCGACGACCAGTTGCGCAACGAGGTGTCCTATCTCTGGGAAATCGCGCTCGGCATCGAGGAAGGCAATCTGTCGGCGGCCGAAAAGCGGCTGCGCCAGGCGCAGCAGGCGCTGCAGGACGCCATCAAGAACGGCGCCAGCGACGAAGAGATCGAAAAGGTGATGAAGGAACTGCGCGAGGCGATGAACGAGTTCCTGCAGGAATTCGCCGAGCGCGCGCAAGCAGAACCCGAACGCGCCGCAGATGCAGCAGAACGGCCAGGAGCTGCGCCAGAGCGACATCGATCGCATGATGGACCAGATCGAGAACCTGGCAAAATCAGGCGACCGCGACCAGCGCGCAGCAGCTGCTGTCGCAATTGCAGGACATGATGAACAACCTGCAGGCCGGCCGTCAGCCAGCCCGGCGGCGAGCAGGACAGCGAGATGCGCCAGCAGATGGACAAGCTCGGCGAGATCATGCGGCGCCAGCAGGAGATGATGAACGACACCTTCCGCATGGACCAGATGCAGCGCGGCCAGCGCCAGCGCGGCGAGAACCGCGACGAGCAGCTCGGCGAAAACGGTGGCGGCCAGGATGAGGACAAACCCGGCCCGGGCGACGACCGCGATCCGCTCGCCCGCCCGAAGCAGATGACGCCGCAGGAATTCGCCGATGCGCTGAAGCAGCTTCAGGAAGGCCAGGGCAAGCTGCAAAGCGACCTCGAGCAGCTGAAGAAGGGGCTGGAAGGCATGGGCATGCAGCCCAATGAGGGATTTGGCGAGGCCGGCAAGTCCATGGGCAATGCCGAACAGGCGCTCGGCGAAGGCGAGGGCGACCAGGCGGTCGGCCACCAGGGCCGCGCGCTGGAGGCGCTGCGCAAGGGCGCCAAGGACATGATGAAGCAGATGCAGGCCATGCAGGGCGACGAGGGCGGCAGCGAGCAAGGCGGCCGCCAGCAGAACGCCGACCGCGACCCGCTCGGCCGGCCGCGCGCCACAAGGGGTCCCGACGTCGGCATCGGTGAAGGTGCCTGACGAGATCGACGTCCAGCGCGCGCGCCAGATCCTGGAAGCAATCCGCAAGCGGCTCGGCAATGCGCTCAGCCCCGACATCGAACGCAGCTATCTCGAGCGGTTGCTGGAGCTGAAATAGCGCCCTGCCACCCCAATCCTTCTCGAACGGTCGCAACGCCATGCCGAAACTCGGTGCTATCACCCCGATCCTGCGCATCTTCGACATCGCCAAGGCGCATGAATTCTATCTCGGCTTCCTCGGTTTCGAGGTGCGGTTCGAACATCGCTTCGACGACAATGCGCCGCTCTATACAGGCATTGCCCGCGACGGTTGCGAACTGCATCTGAGCGAGCATCACGGCGACGGCTCGCCGGGCTCGCACATCCGCATCGCGGTGGCCGATGTCGCGGCATTGCATCGCGAACTGATCGGCAAGAAATACCGCTTTGCCAGGCCGGGGCTGGAAGAGACGCCCTGGCGGACGAAGGAGGTCACCGTCGGCGATCCGTTCGGCAATCGCCTGACCTTCTATGAGGACATGCCCGCCCCGACAGTCACAGATCCGGCGTGATACCCGCCTGACCAGTGAGCATGAACGCCTCGCGGATCGCCTGTTCCATGCTGTCGATGGCTTCGCCGGAAACGCTCGGATTACGGTGCAAAACGACATTCGAGGAATCGATGTCGCCGAACCCGTCGGCAGCGCCGAGCTCGCGGCAGCCGGCGGGAATGTTGCTGCGGGAGATCGGCGCGATCGCCAGGCCCGAGGTGACGGCGAGCGTCAGGCCGCCATTGGTGTCGCTGGTATAGGCGACGCGGTAGCCGAGCCCGCGCTGTTCCAGCGACTTGATGGCAAAGTCCTCGGCACCAGCCGCCGCGGTTGTAGAGCGCGATCGGCACCGGCCGCTCCTCATGCATGTGATGGATGGCGGAAGTGACCCAGACCGTCGGGTCATGCATCAGCACCTCGCCGCCCGACAGACCTGCCATTCGAACACCACGGCGAGATCGAGCTGGCCCGCCGCCAGCGCCGCGCATCTGCGAGTCGGAATGGGCGTAGCGCACCGTGACCTCGACCTGCGGATGGCGTTTGGAGAAGGCGCCGAGCGCGCGCGACAGGATCGAATGTCCATATTCGGCCGGGATGCCGATGCGCACCGGGCCATCGAGCGGCGGCGCCACCAGCGACGCCGCCGTCTCGTCGAGCAGCGAGACGATGCGCCTGGCATTGACGATCAGTTCACCGCCGCGGCGCGTCAGCGAAACGCCGCGCGAGCCGCGCTCGAACAGGCTATCGCCGACCAGCCTTCGAGCTTCTTCATCTGCATCGAGACAGCCGACTGGGTGCGGCCGGCCTGTTCCGCCGCCCTGGTGAAATTGCCGGCCTCGGCAACCGCGACGAAGGTGCGCAGGAGGTCGCTGTCGAGGGTAGGCCGCATCGCAATTCGCCATAAGAAATTTTGATCGCTGGCATCATTCCAATTCGTTTGCAACATGTCAAACGTCAGCCGATAGTCATCTCTCCCATTGGATATGCGACCGCGAAATCGGTTGCGGACCAATCGAAGAGTCCTCACTCATAC
Organism: uncultured Alphaproteobacteria bacterium; assembly: GCA_963788955.1. Lineage (GTDB taxonomy): Bacteria > Pseudomonadota > Alphaproteobacteria > Rhizobiales > Rhizobiaceae > Mesorhizobium. Next base: position 461,123 of record CAWBIN010000023.1, read on the forward strand.
CCGCTGCCCTAAAACGGTGGCGGGTTCTTTTTGCTGGTACACGCAGTGGCTCGCGGGGGGCCGAAGCATATGCAGAACCGGACAACGCTTGGCATCCTGAGCCTCTGTCTTGGCGTCCTGGTCTTTTCGCTGCAGGACCCGCTCGTCAAAGCGGTATCGGAGCCTATCCGGTGACCGAGGTGATGGCGATCCGCGCGATCGTCGCTCTTGCCGATACTGATCGTTCTCGTCCACGCCGATGTCGGCTTGCGGGCTATTGCTGTCGCGGCGCTTCGGCCTGCTGACGATGCGCGCCTTCATCCAGTTTTCGTCCTACACGGTCTATTATCTGGCGATCGCCGCCCTGCCGCTGGCCGACGCGGTGGCGCTTTATTTCATGGCGCCTTTATTCATCATGGCGCTGGCCGGCCCCTATCTCGGCGAGCGCGTCTCATGGCAGACGCTGGCGACCGTTCTGATCGGCCTGGTCGGCGTTCTGGTGATGCTGCGCCCCGGCGCCGGATTGTTCGACTGGGCGGCCCTGCTCTCGCTCGGCTCGGCGGCGCTCTACGGCTTTTCGCAACTGATGGCGCGCAGGATCGGCGATACCGAATCGTCCACGGTCATGGCCTTCTACCAGAATGGCGCCTATCTCACTGGCGCCGTCGTGGTCGCCGGCGCGTTCCACCTCGCCGGCATCACCCATGCGGTCCATCCGAGCCTCGAATTCCTGGTGCGGCCATGGGTGTGGCCGGCGCTGCCGGATTTCCTCAAGATGGCCGCCTGCGGCTTCGTCGCCTCGGCCGGCATGATCCTGTTGTCGCAGGGCTACCGGCTGGCGCCGGCCAACCGCGTCGCCACCTTCGAATACACCGGCATCCTCTGGTCGCCGCTCTGGGGTTTTCTGTTCTTCGCCGAGGTGCCGCAGGGGAACGACGATGCTGGCGCAGCGCTGATCATCGGCGCCGGGCTGTTGGCGCTTAACACCGAGCCGTCGCAGGCAGACGGTGACCGTACTTGCCGCGAGCGGCGATCCAGCCTGACGCCTTTCAGGCGAAACAGGTCAGCGCGCGTTCGACACGGGCGCGGATCTCGGCCAGCGTGAACGGCTTCTGCACGACATCGAGAATGATGCCGTTCAATTCCTCGGCGCGCTCGCGCTGGTCGGCATAGCCGGTCATCAGCAGGATCTTCATCGCCGGGAACAGCTTCGCTGCAGCGATCGCCATCTCGATGCCGTCCATCTCCGGCATGCGGATGTCGGAGACGACGAGATCGTAGCCGCCACGGGCCTGCTGGATCAGCGCAAGCCCTTGCGCGCCGTCGGCGGCAACAGTCGATCGCTGTGCCCGGCGCGTTCAAGCGCGCGGGCGGCGAGGGTGCGGACGGACTCATCGTCCTCGACGATCAGAAGCTTTGCCATGGGCCGGCAATTTGGCGGTGAAAAGTTGACTTTTCCTGAACGCGTCGAACGGCTTTTCATGCATCCCCTTTGACGACGCCTACGAACGGCAATTCGCGAAACGCGTGCGCGACATCCATGCCGTAGCCGACGACGAAATAGTCGGGGCAGTCGAAGCCGACATAATCGGCGTTGAGCGCCGTCTGGCGGCGCATGCGCTTGTCGAGCAGCACGGCGATCGAACAGCTTTTGGCGCCGCGCGACAGCATCAGGTCGCGGGTGAAGGACAGCGTCTTGCCGGATTCGAGAATGTCGTCGATCAGCAGCACGTCGCGGCCGGCGACCTCATTGTCGATGTCGCGCAGCACCCTCACCTCGCCGCTGGTGGTGCCGGCGCCATAGCTGGAAATGAAGATGAACTCGACCTCCGGCGACAGGCCGACATCGTGCATGGCGCGGATGAGGTCGGCGGCGAAGATGAAGGAGCCCTTCAGCACCGAAATCACCAGCAGGTCGTGATAGTCGTGACCGGCGATCTCCTTGGCGAGTTCAAGATTGCGCCGGGCGATCGCCGACGCCGAAAACAGGACCTCGATGTCCTTGCCGCGCACAACTGGCATTGTTGGCCCCTCCAGGCGCTCTGCCTACAGGGCCACGGCCTTTTGGGCCGGCGGAAGCGCTGTAGACCTTTTTGATTTTGCACACGATCCCGGGAAATCGGTTCCTGGACCGAGCCTTAGCCGGCGAAAGTGACCGATACGGCCTTGACCCCGTTTTTAGGCACATCGAGGCGGCTGGAAAAGCCGAATCTTTCGCCGGGCGCCAGGGACCGGCTGGATGTCCCCAGCGTATAGCGCGTTACCTGGCTGTCATTGCCGGTGACCCGGATCTCCAGCGGCGGCAACGGTGCGGCCTTCGCCCCGTCATTGGCGGCTTCGCCATCGACGAACAGGACCGGCTTCGGCCCCGAAGCGTCGACGCGCGAGGTGACGCCCGAGATGCTGAGCGCGACGCCGGCTGGCTGCTCGGCGGCCCAGAACGGCGATCTGGCGCACCAGCGCGTGGCCGCCCGAGACCCAGAAGGCGGCAAGTGCCGCACCGACGCCGGCGATCCAGAAGATCGGCCCGCCGCGCGAGGCCGGCGGGCGCTCTGCTGCGGCTTCGGGCTTGCGCAGCATCTCCATGCCTTCGATCGACGGCGCATCGCTCATGCGCGATGCAGGCGGCGACACGGTTTCCGCCTTGACGCCATGGCGCGGCAGCACCTCATAATCGGCATCGACGATGTCGGCCGCCGGCGCGACGCGGTTCCGCCGCGGCACTTGTCCCCGGCCCGGTCATGATTTCGCCGGAAACCGGGCGCGCGGTTCGATCGTTCAGCCATCATGGCCCTCGCTGTTCGCTCTTCGTTTCTTTTGCGTAAACGGAAATGGTTAACGCTTCCCCACCGGAACCCTTGTGACGAACCGAAAAACACCGAAAATTAACCGACGGTTAACCATGCCGGCCGATGGTCATTTGACAGAAAGGGCTGGCACGCCGCCGCCGCAAGTTTCAGGTCGTCGAACGTGATCCGCTTCGAAAATGTCGGCCTCCGCTATGGCATGGGTCCGGAAATCCTCCGCGACATCTCCCTGCACATTCCGGAGCGCTCCTTCCAGTTCCTGAGCGGCCCTTCGGGCGCCGGCAAGACGACGCTGCTGCGCCTGCTGTTCATGTCGCTGAAGCCGACGCGCGGGCTGATCACCATCTTCGGCAAGGACCGCTCGCGCATCTCGCGCAGCCGAACTGCCGCATCTGAGGCGCCGCATCGGCGTGGTGTTCCAGGATTTCCGCCTGCTCGACCACATGACCACCTATGAGAACGTCGCCTTGCCGCTGCGCGTGCGCGGGCGCGAGGAAGCGAGCTATCGCACCGACGTCACCGAACTGTTGAAATGGGTCGGCCTCGGCGAGCGCATGCATGTGCTGCCGCCGGTGCTGTCGGGCGGCGAAAAGCAGCGCGCCGCGATCGCCCGGGCGCTGATCGAGCAGCCCGAGATCCTGCTTGCCGACGAGCCGACCGGCAATGTCGACCCGCCGCTGGCGCGCCGGCTGCTCAGGCTGTTCATCGAGCTCAACCGTCTCGGCACCGCGGTGGTGATCGCCACCCACGATCTCGGCCTGATGGAACAGGTCGACGCACGCCGCATGATCCTGGCCGGCGGAAGGCTGGATATCTATGACTGAGCTGTCCGCCGAACACCTGCACGAAGCCGGCCGCCGAGATGGCCGCCGCGATGCAGCGCGTCCAGCGCAGGATGGCGCCGATCGTGCCGGCGCAGAACATCGCCGGCCGGGCGCTGGTGCTGGTCATCGCCATCATGACCTTCCTGTCCTGCCTGACCTTCGGCGCCGTGACGCTGGTGCGCGACACCGCCTCGGTCTGGGAGAACCAGATCTCGCGCGAGGCGACGATCCAGATCAAACCGGTCGACGGCCTCGACATGGAGGCAGCCCTTGCCCAGGCCTCGCAGATCGCCGGCGAATTCCCCGGCGTGAAGGCGACCAGGATCATCGACCGCGACGCGACCGCCCGGCTGCTGGAGCCGTGGCTGGGCTCCGGCCTCAACATCGACGAACTGCCGGTGCCGCGCCTGGTCATCGTCACCATCGACGAGACCAACCCGCCCGACTTCGCCGCCATGCGCGCCGCGATCACGCCCAAGCTGCCGAGTGCCTCGCTCGACGATCACCGCACCTGGGTCGACCGGCTGGTGGCCATGGCCCGCACCACGGTGACCATCGGCATCGCCGTGCTGGCGCTGATGCTGTCGGCGACCGTGCTGACCGTGGTGTTCGCAACGCGCGGCGCCATGGCCGGCAACGGCCACATCATCGAGGTGCTGCATTTCGTCGGCGCCGAGGCGCGCTTCATCGCGCGCGAATTCCGCTGGCATTTCCTGGTCACCGGCATGAAGGGTGCTGCCGCCGGCGGGGCCGCCGCGATGCTGGTATTCATCGTCTTTTCCTGGTGGTCGTCGCGCAACATGGCGACGCCGCAGGCCGACCAGGCGACCGCTCTTGTTCGGCAATTTCGCCATCGGATCGGCGGGCTATCTCGGCGTCGGCCTGATGGTGCTGGTGATCGGCGCGCTGACGGCGGCGACGTCGCACGCCACCGTCGTCGCCTATCTCAGCGACATCGACGTCCGCCAGCCGGACGCGGGCTGATGCAGCGGCGATAGCGGCATGCAGTCGGAGCGAAACAGGGATCAGGAGCGATCACGGATCAGAAAACTGACGTAACGCAATGTGCGCTTTTTTCCTACCAAAGGCCGCATTTCAGGATTAACCATAGGATGATGGACGCGCGGGACTCGACCGGAACGGCTGGACAGATGCCAGTGGTGGTTGCCCGTTTGCGTGCCCGCGGCGGGCCGCGCCGGTTGGCAGGACTGCGCTGCGCATCTCCGCTCTCTCCTTGCTCGTGCTGGCCGCATTGTTTGCCGGCGGCTTCGGCTGGTTCGCCAACAAGGTCAGCCACATGACCACGCCCGCCAATCCGGCCAAGGCCGACGCCATCATCGTGCTCACCGGCGGCCAGTCGCGCCTCGACGCCGCGATGGATCTGCTTGCGTCCGGCAAGGGCGAGCGGCTGCTGATCAGCGGCGTCCATCCTTCCGCCAGCCGCCGCCAGCTGCAGGCCGCGACCGGCGGCGACAAGGCGCTGTTTTCCTGCTGCGTCGACATCGACCGCGCCGCGCTCGACACGATCGGCAATGCCGAGGAAAGCGCCAAATGGGTGGAGAGCCACGCCTATGGCACGCGTCATCCTCGTCACCAACAACTATCACATGCCGCGCAGCCTGCTGGAGATGGGCCGGCTGCTGCATGGCGCCAGGCTCGAGCCCTATCCGGTGGTCAACACCAATCTCGACAATGGCGGCTGGCTGACCAAGCCGGAGGCGCTGCGCGTGCTGTTCACCGAATACAGCAAATATCTGCTGGCGCTGGCGCGCGGCATCGTGCCGATCCGCCAGACCGCCGACAGCGTCGCGCTGGCCGCAGGCCGCCACGGCGCAGCAACTGAGCGCTGCTGGCGGCATCAGTCTGCCGGCGGCAGTCGCCCGAGCGCGCCGCGCAGGCCGCGCAATCTCCTGTTCGAGGCGTTCGATGCGCCTGTCGCGCTCGGCAAGTGCGGCTGCCACGTCGGCCGCCTCGAAGCGCTGCGGAATATGTTGCGGGCAATTGGCATCCCAGGCCGAGACGGTGAACAGGATGACCTGCTCGGGGCGCGCCTTGTAGTCCTCCGGCATCAGCTTCGCCATCAGCTCGGCATCGTCCTCGACGACGCGCGCCGTGCCCCAGATCTTGATGCGCTGCCGTGCGGCATAGTCGATCAGGAACAGGAAAGCCTGGGAGTTGTCGGCCAGATTGCCCTGCGTGATGAACTGCCTGTTGCCGGAGAAATCGGCAAAGCCGATGGTGCTTGCTCGTCCAGCACTTTCAGGAAGCCGGCAGGCCCGCCGCGATGCTGGATATAGGGCTGGCCCTCGCCATTGGCCGTCGACAGGAAGACGCTGGTCTGCGCCTCGATGAAGCCGGCAAGGTCGGGCGTGATGACCGCTTGCCAGCCGCCGCGCTCCTCGACGCGGGCATAGGCCTTGCGCGAACCTTTGCGGGTCTGGATCGCCTTGACGGTCGGCGTGAAGGCGACGTCGCTGGTGAAGGTATGGGCATTCATGGAAACCTCCTCGAGGCCGAACCTGTGGCCATCGTCCACGACATGTAGATCCTTCCATCTTTTGGATGTAGATGGCATATTTGCAACTCATCCTTCCAATTTCCGGGAGAACTATGGATCGTCTCGAAGCCATGTCACTGTTCGTCGCCGCGGTGGAGGCCGGCAGCCTTTCCGCCGCCGGCCGCCGTTTCGGCATTCCGCTGGCGACGGTCAGCCGCAAGGTCTCCGACCTCGAAAGACATCTGAAGACACGTCTGTTGAACCGCTCGACGCGGCGGCTGACGCTGACCGATGCCGGCCAGGCCTATCTCGCCGCCTGCCGCCGCATTCTGGACGAGGTCGGCGAGGCCGAACGCACCGCCGCCGGCGAATACAGCGCGCCGACCGGCGAACTGTTCATCACCGCGCCGATCGTCTTTGGCCGCCTGCACGTGCTGCCGATCGTCACCGACTTCCTCGCGGCCTACCCCGAGGTGGACGTCCGCCTGACGCTGGCCGACCGGATAACCCAATTGGTCGAGGAGCATATCGACCTCGCCGTCCGCATCGGCGAGCTTGCCCGTTCGAGCCTGGTCGCCATCCGCGTCGGCTCGATCCGCCGCGTCGTGTGCGCCAGCCCCGCCTATCTCGCCGCGCACGGCATGCCGCGGACGCCCGGACGATCTGGCCGCACACGAATGCATCACCTTCGAGGGCCTCGCCGCCCCCGCCAGCCTGGAGCTTCATCGCCGGCACAAGGGCGAACTCACCGTTCCGGTCCGCTCGCGGCTTCGGGTCAACACGGCGGAAGCCGCTATCGATGCCGCGATTGCCGGCGTCGGGATGACGAAGGTGCTGTCCTACCAGATCGCCGCCGCGGTGCGCTCCGGCACGCTCGTCCCTGTCTTGCAGGAGTTCGAGCCGCCGCCATGGCCGGTGAGCCTCGTCCATGCCGGCCAGGGCCTGCTGCCGGTGAAACTGCGGGCATTCCTCGATTTCGCCGCCCCGCGTCTGAAGGAGCGGCTGACGCAGGTCGATGTGGTAGAATGGGCTGCAGGCCCCGGGATCATCTCCCGGCCATTGCGGCGTTTCCTTTTTGCCCGCGCTTGGTGTAACCAACGCACACCTCCTCACCGGGCCCTTCCCGCATGCTCTATATCCGCTCGCTGGCGTTCAACTTCGTCTTCTACGTCAACCTGATCGTCCAGATGATCCTCTGGACCCCATATTATTTCCTCTCGCCGCGCCACCGCGCCTGGTTCGTGCCGAAATTCTGGTCGCGCACCTGCATGTGGCTCTACGACAAGATCGCCGGCACCAAGAGCGAGATCACCGGCCTGGAAAACCTGCCCGAGGGCTCGTTCATCCTGGCGCCGAAGCACCAGTCGTTCTGGGACGCGATCGCCTTCTTCCCGTTCCTCCAGGACCCGCTCTACATCCTCAAGCGGGAGCTGACCTGGATCCCCTTCTTCGGCTGGTACATCATGAAGATGCGCATGATCCCGGTCGACCGCGGCAGCCGCTCAAAGGCGCTGAAGGCGGTCGTCGCCGCGACCAGGCAGGAGATGGCGCGCAATCCGCGCCAGCTGATCATCTATCCCGAAGGCACGCGCCGCGCGCCGGGCGACGAGCCGGCCTACAAATACGGCATCGTCGAGCTCTACACCCAGCTTGGCGTCCCGGTGGTGCCGGTCGCCCATGTTGCCGGCCTCTACTGGCCGCGCCGCAAATTCCTGCGCTACCCCGGCACCATCAAGGCTCGCTTCCTGCCGCCGATCCCGCCGGGCTCGACAGGGAAGAGTTCATGGAGCGGCTGATCGGCGAGACGGAAGCCGCCTGCGATCAGCTGCTCGTCGAGGCCTCGCGCGCGCCGAACCCGCCGCCGATGCCGCCGACGGCGGTCAAGCGGCTGGCGGAACTCGGCGCGGCGAACAAGGCGAAGGCCTGATCCCCGATAGTCACGCCGATCGGCTCAGGGCCATGCCGCCAGTGCCGTGGTCAGCACCAGCGTTGCCGCGAAGACCAGATTGATGATCCGCGAAGCCAGCGGCTGACGCAGGAAGCGGGCGAATGCCGCCCCGGCGAGAAGCCACAGCGCATGGATGGCGACGATCATCAAGGCCAGGACCGCCAGCCTGGCCGGGATGCCGAGATCCCCGGCTCCCGATGAAGCGCCGGCGAGCACGGCGGCAATCGCCACATAGGCTTTCGGGTTGGCGACGGCGAGCAGGAACCCGCCGAGGAAAGTGGGACGGGCAGCGCCACGCTTCACGCGCGGCCAGCGGCGGCGCGGTCGCTATTTTGTAGGCGAGATAGAGGATGTAGGCGGCCGAGGCGACCGCCAGCAGCGGCGCCAACGTCGGCATCGAGGCAAGCACCGCTAAAATGCCGGTGGCGACCACCAGCAGCACCGCGATGGTTCCGACGATGACGCCCGACGCATAGCGGAGCGAATTGCGCAGGCCGAAGGCGGCGCCGACGGCGGTGACGCTGATCGTCGCCGGGCCCGGACTGCCCATGACGACGGTTGCCGCCAGCACCAATGCGAGCAATTGCTGCCATTGCTGCGTATGCGAAAGAACCTCTCCGGCCATCCTGGCTCCCGCATCTTGCCACGATGCGAAAACGCTATGACAGGCAGCGCGGCGCGTCTTGAACGATCGTGCGTCGGCGAGAGGCCGCCGGCGGCTAAGCGCTCGCCTCGTCCAGCGCGGCCATGTCGTCCACGCCGAGCTTCAGCGAAGCGGCGCGTACCAGGCTGTCCATCTGGGCGAGCGTCGTGGCGCTGGCGATCGGCGCGGTGACGCCGGGCCGCGCCATCACCCAGGCAAGCGCCACTTCCGCCTGCGTGGCCGAATGACGCTGCGGCCACGGCATCGAGTGCGCTCAGGATGCGCATGCCGCGCGGATTGAGATAGTCCTTGACGCCGCCGCCGCGCGGGCTTTTGCCGAGATCGGCCTCGCTGCGGTATTTGCCGCTCAGAAACCCCTTGGCGAGGCCGAAATAGGTGATGACGCCGATGTCCTCGGCGACGCAGAGATCGCGCAGCGGCCCGTCGAAGGAGGAGCGGTCGTAGAGATTGTATTCCGGCTGCAGCACCTCATAGCGCGGCAGGCTGCGCAGGCTTGCCACGTCGAGCGCCGCGCGCAGCTGGCCGGCGTCGAGGTTGGAGCAGCCGGCATGGCGGATCTTGCCCTTGGCGAGCAGCTTCTGGTAGGCGCCGAGCGTTTCCTCGTAGGGCGTCGCCGGGTCCGGCCAGTGCGACAGATAGAGGTCGATCACGTCGGTCTGCAGCCGCTTCAGCGATGCCTCGACCGCCTTTTCGATATAGGCAGCGGAGAGGTCCTTGCTTGCCCTGCCCCATGTCCGAGCCGACCTTGGTGATGACGACGACCTTGTCGCGGTTGCCGCGGCTTTTCATCCATTTGCCGATGATGGTCTCGGATTCGCCGCCCTTGTTGCCGGGCACCCAGCGCGAATAGGCGTCCGCCGTATCGATGGCGTTGAGGCCGGCGTCGGCGAAGCGGTCGAGCAGGTCGAAGGAGGTCTTCTCGTCGGCGGTCCAGCCGAAGACATTGCCGCCGAGAACCAGCGGCGCGATGGAAAGGTCGGTACGACCGAGACGGCGTTTCTGCAAGATCTGGCTCCGTGATGGCTGGCGGCGGGCGAAACCCGAAGGCTTCGGGCCGGAGCTAAGCTAGGTCTCGCCATGCCAAGGTCAAAGGCCTGGCTGCGCTTTCCTGCGGGCCAGCGCTTCACAAAGGCGCGAGGCGCCGGGCCACCTCTTCCAGCCAGTGGTCGCTTATGCCCAGCGCCTCCAGATGTTCCAGCGTGCTGAGCACATAATCCTCGTTCCTGCCGGACTGGCCGACGGCGCCGCGGACGATACTCAGCTGCATGCGCCGCGTCGAGCCCGCCGGCATACTGCTCATGCTGCGCGGTCGACGATATAGGCGACCGCGCTCACCGTCTCGCCTCCGCTCGTGCCATCTGTCGAGGCGGATATCGAGCGAGCGTTCGAGATAGACGCTGGTCACCAGTTCGCGCTCGCGCAGATAGGCGAGCACCTCGTCACGCAACTCGCCGGGCACGCGAAACGCCAGCCCGATGCAGGAGCCGCCACGGTCGAGGCCGAGCACCAGGCCCGGCCGCTCACGCGTGCCGCGATGCACGAAGGAATAGACGCAGAGCGACCGGCGGTAGCCGTAGAGACGCGCGCGCCGCGTCTCGACATGCGCGAATCCCGGCCGCCAGATCAGCGAGCCGTAGCCAAAAACCCAAAAATCGCCCATATCGCCAAGCCTGATTGCACGAGAGTGACGACACCGCATCGGAATCGGTGCTCTTTCTGTCTATCTGCCTGTTGCGTAAACCACAGTCCACCCGCAACAGGCGGCGTTAATGAAAGCTGCAGCATGACGTCAAGTGACGAGCGCCCGCCGAACTTTCGCCGCCGGCTGTTCTGGCTTGCCGCTTTCATCGCCGTGCTGTTCGCCATCTACAGCGGCGGCTGGTTCTATCTGGCCGACCGCGTCAGGAGCGAAGCCGACAAGGCGGTGGCCGCGCTCAACGGCAACGGCATCGAGGCCGGCTGCTCCAACCTCACCGTCAGCGGCTATCCGCTCAGCTTTGCCGTTTCGTGCGACACGCTCGCCTATGAGGACGACACCAGGAACGTCGCCGCCTCGACCGGCAGCTTCAATCTCGTCGCGCAGATCACCCGGCCTCTGTCGCCGGTCGCCGACCTGCGCGGACCGCTGCAGGACCTCCGTACCGGGCATGACGCCGCTCTGGATCGACTGGGACAATCTGCGGGCCGACGTGAAGCTCTCCTGGCCGCTGCCGCGGCAGCATTTCGCTGAAGGCCGAGGGCCTGTCCGGCCAGACCGACCCAGCCGACGACACGGATCCCGGTCTCGCTGTTCAGCGCCGGAACGGCGGCGGGAGCAATTGCAGCCCGATGGCCAGGACATCGGCTACATCGGCAGCTTCAGCGATCTCGAGATCGACGCCAACGCCATCGGCGGCCGCGTGCTGCCGCCGCTCGACGGCAGCGGCGAGGCGACGCTGAAGAACGGCGTCGCGCTGATCGGAAACGCAGGCAAAGAGCCTGCGCGGCCAGGCCGTCGACATCGCACAAGCTCGACCTCTCGTCAGGAACCGCGCGCATCACCGTCTCCGGCCCGGTGTCGGTCGATGCCGAGGGCCTGATCAATGCCGATCTGACGATCAGGCTGAAAGATCCCAAAGCCGTGGCGGCAATCCTCGGCGCCGCCATCCCCGAGCGAAGAGCCAGATCGAGCAAGGCTTTGCCGGCCTGGCGATGCTCGGCAACGAACCGTCGATGCCGCTCAAGGATCGTCAAGGGCAAGGCATCGCTCGGCTTCATTCCGCTGGGCAAGATCAAGCCGGTCGATTGACCAGGTCCAAGGCGGAACCGCTTGGGGAATCATGTAAGAACAGACCGCGTAAGGCTCCTGAGCGTTGGCGCGCTGACGCTGGACACCATCCTTCGTCTCGAAACGCTGCCCATGCATCAGGGCAAGTTCATCGCCTCCGACGCTGCCCAGATGGCCTCGGGCATGGCTACCAGTGCTGCTTGCGCCGCGCAGCGGCTCGGCGCCGATGTCTCGCTCTGGGCAAGTGCGGGTGACGATGCCGTCGGCGACCAACTGCATTGCCGGCATCGAGGCCGAAGGTGTCGACTGCGGCTTTGTCCGGCGCGTCAACGGCGCGCGTTCGGCACTGGCCGCGATCCTGGTCGACGCCCATGGCGAACGCATCATCGTTCCCTTTTACGACCCGAAGGCGCAGGCCGATCCCGAGAAATTGCCCGCCGATCTTTCCGGCTTCGACGCCGTGCTGGTCGACGTGCGCTGGCCGGGCGCCGCCGCACTGGCCCTGACCGCGGCGCGGGCGATGCGGCCGTCCGGCGATCCTCGATGCCGACACCGCGCCGCTGGAGGTGCTGGAGCAGCTGTTGCCTCTAGCCACGCACATCGTCGCCTCGGAGCCGGCGGCACGCATCGTCTGCGGCCAGGCGCTGGATCCGGAGACCGCCTGCGCCGATCTCGCCAGCCGTACCGATGCCTTTGTCGCGGTTACCGGCGGAGCACAGGGAAGCTGGTGGCATGACCATTCGACCGGCTGCGTGCGCCATGTCGCGGCGCCGCGGATCAAGGCGGTGGACACACTTGCCGCCGGCGACGTGTTTCACGGCGCCTTTGCCGTCGGGCATGGCGGAGGCGATGCCGCTCGAGCAGGCCTTGCGCTTTGCCAGCGCTGCCGCCGCGCTCAAATGCCAGCGCTTCGGCGGCCGGCTGGGCGCGCCGGACCGGGCCGAGAGCATGGCGATGGTTGCAGGCGACCTGGCCTGCCTGAAGCGAGACTTACCTCTTGGCCGGGTGCTCGACCGCCTGGCGGCCGAAATCCGGCACGTCGATGTCCTGGCCGGCCTCGATGATCGAGCGGCGTACGGCGCGGGTGCGGGTGAACAGGTCGAACAGCTTTTCGCCGTCGCCCCAGCGGATCGCCCGCTGCAGCGAGGCGAGATCCTCCGAGAACCGAGCCAGCATTTCGAGGATGGCGTCCTTGTTGTGCAGGCAGACGTCGCGCCACATGGTCGGGTCGGAGGCGGCAAGACGGGTGAAGTCGCGGAAGCCCGAGGCCGAATATTTGATGACTTCCGATCTTGGTCACCGACTGCAAATCGTCGGCGGTGCCGACGATGTTGTAGGCGATGATATGCGGCAGATGCGAGACGATGGCCAGAGTCATGTCGTGATGCTGCGGGTCCATCGTGTCGATGTTGGAGCCGCAGCGCCGCCAGAACTCCGAAAGCTTTTCCAATGCCGCCGGATCGGTGCCCGGGAAGCGGCGTGAAGATGCACCAGCGATTGTCGAACAGATCGGCGAAACCGGCGTCCGGCCCGGATTTTTCCGTGCCGGCCAGCGGATGGCCGGGAATGAAATGGACGCCCTCCGGCACATGCGGCTGCATCTGCGCGATGACGGAGGCCTTGGTCGAGCCGACATCGGTGAGGATGGCGCCCTTTTTCAGCGCCGGCGCGATTTCTTCCGCGACCGCGCCCGAGGATCCGACCGGCACCGAGACGATGACCAGATCGGCATCGCGAACCGCTTCTTTCGCGTCGGTGGTGTAGACTCTCGCCGAGACCGAGTTCCTTCGCCCGCGCCAGCGTAGTCGGGCTGCGCGTCGCGATGGAGACGTGGCGGGCCAGCCCCTCGCGGCGAATGACACGGGCCAGCGACGAGCCGATCAGGCCGATGCCGACCAGCGCGATTTTTTCGAACATCGGTGATGTCATGGTGTTCTAGCTTTTCAGGAATGTCGTGAGGGCGGCAATCACGCCGCGATTGGCTTCTTCGGTGCCGACGCTCATGCGCAGCGCATTGGGGAAGCCGTAGCCGGTAACGCGCCGCAAGATGTAGCCGCGCTGCCGTGAGATAGTCGTCCGCCGCCTCTGCCGAATGCTTCTTGTCGTCGGGAAAGTGGATGAGCACGAAATTGCCGACGCTCGGCGTCACCCTGAGCCCAAGCTTTGGTCAGTTCCTCACTCAGCCAGGTCAGCCATGTCTCGTTATGCATCGACGCTGCGCTCGACATGGGCGCGGTCGCGGATGGCGGCGATGCCGGCCTCGATCGCCGTGGCATTGACGTTGAAAGGGCCGCGAATGCGGTTGATCGCATCGACAATGTGCATCGGACCATACATCCAGCCGATCCGCGCGCCGCCAAGGCCGAGCTTGGAGAAGGTGCGGGTCATGACCACGTTCTCGGCGCTGCCCGCCAGCTCGATGCCGGCTTCATAGTCGTTGCGGCGCACATATTCGGCGTAAGCCGCGTCGAGCACCAGAAGCACGTTGCCCGGCAGGCTGGCATGCAGGCGCCGCACTTCCTGGAACGGCACATAGGTGCCGGTCGGGTTGTTGGGATTGGCAAGGAAGACGATCTTTGGTGCGCGGCGTCACCGCCGCCAGGATCGCATCGATATCGGCGCGCTCGTCGGTTTCCTTGACCGCTACCGGTGTTGCACCGGCCGACTGGATGTAGATCTTGTAGACCATGAAGGCGTGTTCGGTGAAAATCGCCTCATCGCCGGGCGCCAGATAGGTCTGCGCCAGCAGGCCCAGTATCTCGTCGGAGCCGTTGGAGCAGATGATGTTCGCAGCGTTCAGGCCATGCACCTCGGCGATCGCCTCGCGCAGCCGCCTGGCGGTGCCGTCGGGATAGACGTCGAGCTTTGCCGCGACTTCACGCGCGGCCTCGATCGCCTTCGGCGACGGGCCGAGCGGGTTCTCGTTCGACGACAGTTTGTGGACCTTGGCGACGCCGGCCGGCGCCGTGCTCTTGCCCGGCACATAGGCGTCGATGTCCATGATGCCCGCGCGGGGCGTTGGCCGTGCCTGTCCGGTGTCTTGTTCATGTCTAACAAATCCGTCGAGAATGCTTCCGTCCGGAAGCCGCAGCGGAAATACAAGCCGTGGCCGCGAATGTCGAGAGCAGGCAGTGGCGCGCAGTGGCCGGCCGTTGACGCCAGGCGCGCGAGTTCTAGAAGAATGTGACAGTTCCGTGGTGATTTGGCCGGTCGGCTTGCAGCCACGTTAAACAACTCGCTAAAGGGCCGTTTGCGTGACGTAACCGGCTTTGCGATCGCATTGCCGGTTTTTTGTTGTCCGCCTCCGGCCGGACGATGCGTAATGCAAGAGAGATATGATGGCCGCTGCGCGCGCTGGAAAAACCAACAACGAGGTCGACAACACCGTCGAGCCCGGTGTTGCGTTTCGGCGCCGACAAGCCGCTGAAGCTCGACGCCGGCACGCTTTTGTCGCCGTTCCAGATCGCCTACCAGACCTACGGCACGCTGAACGACGCCCGCTCCAACGCCATCCTCGTCTGTCATGCGCTGACCGGCGACCAGCATGTCGCCAGCACCAATCCGGTGACCGGCAAGCCGGGCTGGTGGGAGGTGCTGATCGGCCCCGGCAGGATCATCGACACCAACCGTTTCTTCGTCATCTGCTCCAACGTCATCGGCGGCTGCCTCGGTTCCACCGGCCCGGCCTCGACCAATCCGGCCACCGGCAAGCCCTACGGGCTCGACCTGCCGATCATCACCATCCGCGACATGGTGCGGGCGCAGCTGATGCTGGTCGACCATTTCGGCATCGAAAAGCTGTTTTGCGTGCTCGGCGGCTCGATGGGCGGCATGCAGGTGCTGGAATGGGCCTCGAGCTATACCGAGCGCGTCTTCTCGGCGCTGCCGATCGCCACCGGCGCGCGCCATTCCTCGCAGAACATCGCCTTCCACGAGGTCGGCCGGCAAGCCGTGATGGCCGACCCGGACTGGCATGGCGGCAAGTATTTCGAGCATGGCAAGCGCCCGGAAAAGGGGCTGGCGGTGGCGCGCATGGCCGCCCACATCACCTATCTGTCGGAAGCCGCACTTCACCGCAAGTTCGGCCGCAATCTGCAGGATCGCGAGGCGCTGACCTTCGGTTTCGACGCCGACTTCCAGATCGAAAGCTATCTGCGCCATCAGGGCATGACCTTCGTCGACCGCTTCGACGCCAACTCCTACCTCTACATGACCCGTTCGATGGATTACTTCGACCTCGCCGCCGACCATGGCGGACGGCTGGCCGATGCCTTTGCCGGCACCAAGACCCGCTTCTGCCTGGTGTCCTTCACCTCGGATTGGCTGTTCCCGACCGAGGAGAGCCGCTCGATCGTGCATGCGCTGAACGCCGCCGGCGCCTCCGTCTCCTTCGTCGAGATCGACACCGACCGCGGCCACGACGCCTTCCTGCTCGACGAACCGGAACTGTTCGCCGCCATCAACGGCTTCATCGGCTCGGCCGCGCGGGCGAGGGGGCTCAGCGCATGACCCCGAAAAGTTGCAGACTTTTCGGACCGGGATCATGCGCCAGGCAGGAGGCGAAGCCATGAGCGTCAACCGCGCCCAGCGCGTCGACCTCGAAGTCGTCGCCGGTCTCATCCCGCCGCGGTCGCGGGTGCTGGACGTCGGCTCCGGCGACGGCCTGCTGCTCGAATTGCTGCAGGAGACCAAGCAGGTCGACGGCCGCGGGCTGGAACTGTCGCAGCGCGGCGTCAACGAATGCGTGGCGCGCGGCCTCGCGGTCATCCAGGGCGACGCCGACACGGACCTCGAATTCTATCCCGACAAGGGTTTTGATTTCGTCGTCCTGTCGCAGACCCTGCAGGCGACCCGCAACCCGAAGCTGGTGCTCGACGAGCTGCTGAGGATCGGCAACCGCGCCATCGTCTCCTTCCCCAATTTCGGCCACTGGCGGGTGCGGCTGTCGCTGTTCGTCAAGGGGCGGATGCCGGTGACCAAGGACCTGCCCTATTCCTGGTACGACACGCCCAACATCCATTTCTGCACCATCCGCGACTTCGTCAATCTGTGCGAGGAGCTCGGCGCCACGGTGGAGAGGGCGACCGCGCTCGACGCCAACGGCCAGAAGATCGGCCTGTCGATGCCATGGTGGTTCTGGAATTTCTTCGGCCAGCAGGCGGTGTTCTTGCTGAAGCGATGATTGCGATGCACCTTTTTCGCCGGCATGCGACAACGATTGAAATCCCGCCGGAAATCTTGTCGGGGATAAGGGTCGGAATTCTTGTCTGCACCTCACCGCGCAGCGGCAGCAATCATCTCGCGGGATTGATGGCTTCCGCCGGACTGGGCTACCCCCTGGAGTGGTTTGGCGGCCGCCGTTTGCTGGAACGGCCGGACTATCCTCGCGACCCCCGCGCGCAGCTTCTGCGTGCGTTGACGGAAGGGCGATCTTCTTCCGGAGTCTACGCAGTCAAACTTTTCGCGAGCCAATACGCTCGAGTAGCCAAGACATTGAACCTGCCCGCAAGCCTTCCAAATCCACGGTATGTGCGCCTGACGCGCACTGATCTGCTTGGCCAAGCGATCTCATGGACACGCGCCCGTCAAACTCGCAAATTCCGCTCCATCGAAGTCAGTCACACGCCGCCGCGCTACGACGGTGGCGCGATTGCCCAATCGCTGGAAAGAATTTTGATGGAAAATCTCGCTTGGGATGGCTGGTTCGCAAAAAATGGACTGCCTTGCCTTTCGCTGACCTACGAGCAAATTCAGCAAGACGCTCGAGCAAGCCTCGAACAAATTGCCCGCCTGGCGGATGTCGATCCCGTCTGGGAAGCGGACCTCGAGTGAGGTCTCGAGATCCAGCGCGACAAAATCAATGACGAATGGAGGAAACGCTTTCTGTCAGAGTACGCCGATGCTTCGAGCTTCCGACACCACAGGTACCGTATTCGTGGTTTCCTGAGGAAGTAGAATTCGAGAAATTCATTTGATCGATGCACTGAACGCGCAGCTACAGGTAGCATCTCGATCGTTTGACAGGAGGCCACCGGGGTTATAGCGACATACTCTCTGGTGAAACTGGTGCTGCCATGGCCGATGAACGCCCCACATATTCAATCATCGTCGAAATGGAGAACGCCAGGTCAATTGACTGGGACGAGATCGGCGTCGGGTTGATGGCTTTGGCGCGCGAAATCGCCGCGGTTTCTTCGATCGGTTTTGCAACGCCGAAAGTCGTTGTCTCACACGGCGGGCAAGACGTGGACGCCCAATCGCTGCGAAGCCACTTCA
This sequence comes from uncultured Alphaproteobacteria bacterium, assembly GCA_963788955.1. Taxonomy (GTDB): domain Bacteria; phylum Pseudomonadota; class Alphaproteobacteria; order Rhizobiales; family Rhizobiaceae; genus Mesorhizobium. Next base: position 478,885 of record CAWBIN010000023.1, read on the forward strand.
AGGCTGAAGCGCCTGAACTGGGACAGGTGGCCGACGTCAGCTTCGCAGCATGCCCTGATGGCCGATATTACGATCTCAAGAACAATGGCATCCCCGCCACCAACGGAAATGTCGTGGTCTTCTTGAACTATGATACGGTCCCGGAACCCGGTTGGCTCCCGACCCTCCTAGAGCCATTTCAAGATCCTGAAACCGTTTGTGTGAATGGGTATACCTATCTTTCACACGATGATTTCTTCTCGAGAACTTTCGCTTTGATCTGGTTCTTCCCAATGGCTCAGAGAGACACGCAATTCGCGTCCAAACGGGCGATCAACGCCAACAACATAGCCTTTCGACGCGACTGGATCTCAAGCCATCCCTTCCCGCCGCACAATGGCTTCAAGGTTTCCTGCACGCTGCTGATGCATCAGCTTTGGTGCGAAGGCCATAAAGTCATCAATGTCGATGCACGCGTCTATCACTACTCTCCGCGTGGTTGGCGATTTTTCTACTGGCGAGCCTTGGTGACCGGCAGGGATGCGGACAGAAAGTTTGTCGAGCTTCATTCGCCCACTCGGGCCCAGCGAATTGTGAAGTCGTTCAGCCGATGGGCAACCATGTCGTGGCGCACGATACGACGTGTTGTTCGTCACGCGCCGCAGACAGGCATGCCGCTTTGGCAAATCCCGTTTTCGCTGATAGTCGGCCTGGCATTTTACACATTGGCATTCTTTGGCCACTTCAGCCTGGCGACAGGCCTCGTTCGCGATGAGATCGAGGTCGTGCCCGATTATGTCGGACATAGTTAAGCTTCCAGGGCAACGACGTCCCGCTCCTGCTTGGCTATTCCAGGACGTCGGTGGCCTTGTGCGGATGCTCGACGCCGTCGACGAAGATGACGTCGGACTGCGAGTTTTCGGTACGCAGCGGCAGGATCGCCTGATAGGCGGGCGAGTTATACCACCCGCGTATACGGTCGCGGTCGGGGAATTCGATGACGATCAGATGTCCCGGCCAGGTATTCTCGACGACCTCTACCGCACCACCATGCACCAGGAAGCGGCCGCCGAAGGGTTCCAGCGTGGCGTCGATCTTGTGCAGATATTCGACAATCTCAGGTCCCAATGTGGCCTGGCGCATATGGGCAACGGCGTAAGCGGTCATGGCTGAACTCCTCTTTTGCTACCGCGGCAGTCTTGCCGACATGCGATAGGCAGATCGATTACGTGACAGGTAATAGCCGCAGCTATTTCCCTAGGCGGCAGTTGAATCGACTCCCATTCCTTCCGGATGAGCTTGCCAGCCGAGAGACGGTGTTGCAGTTCAGGCGCGGCTTATGAAATTCGACGGGCGCACGGCTTGCCTGCCGACAGTCGAGATGACACAGGCTTTTCTTTTTTGTACGGTCGAATCGAACGCAATCCTGGGGTGGGTATGGAAGGCGGCCATCAAATCTATCCGCACATCGCAGAACCCGGGGCATAGTCGCATGGGCAAAACCATCGACCCGGCTCCCCTTATCACGGTGATCACACCGACCCACAATCGTCGCGACCAGGTGGTGCGCGCGGTGGAAAGCGTGCTGGCGCAGAGCCTTACCCAGTTCGAGCACATCGTCGTCGATGACGGCTCGACCGACGCCACGGCCGCGGCCCTTGCCGCCATCCGCGATCCACGGCTGGTCTATGTCGGTGCGAAATGGCGCGGCGCCAATGCTGCCCGTAATGCCGGCATCGAGCGTGCGCGGGCGCCGATCGTGGCCTTCCTCGATTCGGACGATGTCTACCTGCCGGACCGGCTGGAGCGGACGCTGGCGCGGTTCGACGAGAATCCATCGCTCGAAATGCTGATCAGCTCGTTCGTCTCGGTGAAAGGCGGACGCAGCACCAAATGCGTCAATCGCGAAGCATTCCTGACCCGCAGTTCGCTGGAAAAGGCGCTGGTCGGGCAGACGATCTTCATCGCCGGCTCCGCCATTACCGCCCGCCGCGAATCCCTGCTGGCGATCGGCGGCTACGACAGCGACATCGCGCGCATGCAGGATCGCGAATTGCTGCTGCGCTTTGCCCGGCGCAGCGGCGCGCTGCTGTCCGAGGACATCGACTGGAAGAAGTACAATTCGGAGAATTCGATCTCCGGCCGCCGCGACGGCTATGTCGAAGCCTATGCAAATCTGATCGACAAGCACCCTTATATCGCCGATCGCTATCCCGACATTCCGCCCTACATGATCGCGCGCCAGATCATCGCCGATGCGATGAAGGGCAGGGTTTCCCAGGCATTCGCCGGCTACCTGGCCAACCGGTCGTCGAAAGCACTCGGCTACTCGCTGCCGCAGCTGTTGCGCGGCTATGTCGGCGGCCGGCGCTGGCGCCGCGATCTCTACGATGAGTTCCGCGAGAAATACGGCGCGCGGCCGGCCTGAATCATCCTGAGACCTCACAGCTTATCGATCGAGTTCCGGAAAATACGGGTCTGAAAAAAACCGCCGGTCGCGCTCACCCTGCAGGCAGTCGATGGGAGGCGCCGCGTCGATCGGGACTGTCGTCGCGTCGGCGATGCCGCTCACCTCGAGGATGAGCTTGCGGCGAATGGCGGTCGAAAATTCGGAAGCCGCGTAGATCGGCAGCACGAAGGAGCCAGGGCCGCCGGTGACGCATTGCTCATAATAGCTGGTCGAGATGGCTGAAGGTCGGCGAAGGGCTGATCAGGATCGGCAGGCCGTTGATGACGATGCCCTTTGCCAGCGCCGCATCGCGCGTCGCGGTGACCGGCGGGCCGATATTGTTGGGGCCGTCGCCTGAAATGTCGATGACGCTGCGCGCGCGCCAGCGAAGACGGTGCTTCTCGAAGAGATCGGCGCCGAAGGCAAGTGCGCCGGAAATCGAGGTGCCGCGAAAGCTGCGGAACGGGCGGGCCGCGATCTTGTCGGCGAAGGCGTTGGCGCTGTCCCTGCCGTCGATGATCTGCCAGGCGAGGATGGCGTCGTCGCGCACGGTGCCCGCCCATTCGAAATAGGCCAGCGCGATGCGCCCGTTGGTGCCCGAGCGCACCGCCTTGATGAAATCCGGATGCCTGAGCGCCTCGACATAGCCGGCGCGCTGCAGGGCGAACTCCTTCTCGTCCATCGACTGCGAGATGTCGACAGCCAGCACCAGTTCGACATCCACGGCAATCGGCGTCGGCCGGCACAGGCAGGGAGGCTGCCTGGGTACAGGCGAAGCAGGCAAGCAGGCTGAGCATGTCGAGCATGGCTGCGTGCGTCCGAGTTGATGCGGACAATTTTCACCGCGATCGCGGCAAAATAAAGCTTGCCGGGTTGCGTCTTCGGCGAGCCTACTTCTTCCGCCTTGCGGCGGGCGGCGGCGGCTCGATGGCGCCGGCCCTGACGCGGGCCGGCTTGAGCGCCGATCCGCCGGTATCTTTCACGATCGTCAGCGAGCGCGGAAAGAACTGGTTGTTGTGCTGGCCGCGGCCGATATTGAGGATGGCGGCGTCGGGCAGGCGCTTCTCCAGCATCGACAGCACCTGCCTCAGCGTCGCGCCGTCGAACGTATCCAGCGCCTCATCGATGATCACCCATTTCGGCCGCCTGCAAGCGCAAGCCTGGCAATGGCCAGCAGGCGCTGCTCGTCATCGGCCAGCTCATGCTCCCAGCGCGCCGAGCGGTCGAGCGAGGATGACAGCCGCTCGAGACCGACCTCGGCCAGCACCGCCGAGATCTCGGCATCCTCGACCGGTGCCGTGCCATTCGGATGGTTGAGCACCTCGCGCAACGTGCCGAGCGGGAAATAAGGGGTTCGCGGCACGAAGATCGGCGCCTCGCCGGCCGGCAGGCCGATCCGCCCGCTGCCCCATGGCCAGAGGCCGGCAATGGCGCGAAAGAACAGCGTCTTGCCGGCGCCCGGGTCGCCGGTGATCATGACGCGCTCGCCGGGGTGGATCTCGACATGCGGCTCGGCAAGCTTGGTGCAGCCCTCCGGCGAGGCGACCTCGAGCCGCTCGAAACGTCAGGCTGCCATCGGCGTTTTCGCCGAAGCCGATGCGCTTTTCCTTGTCGTGGAGCATATCGGTTTCGTCAAGCGCGATGCGGAAATCGGCGACGCGCATCAGCGTCGCGCGCCAGTCGGCGATGCCGCCGATGTTGTTGATGAACCAGCGCAGCGAGGAATGCACCTGGTTGAAGGCGCCGACCGCCATCATCAGCCCGCCGAAGCTGATATCGCCGGCGAAATAGACCGGCGACGCGACCAGGATCGGCGCCACCACGGTGATCCAGCCATAGGTGTCGGTGACCCAGGACAGGTTGATCTGCGCGCTGTAGATGCGCCGCATGGCGCCGAGCACCGTGCCAAGATCGAGCTCGAGCTGCCGCCTGGCGTCGGCCTCGCCATGCGCACAGCGCGATGGCGTCGACATTCTCGTTGACGCGCACCATCGAGAACCGCAGCTCCGCCTCGCGCGTGTAGCGATCGCTGTTGAGGCGGATCAGCGGCCGTCCGACCAGCCAGCTCAGCCACGAGGCGATGCCGGCATAGAGGATCGCCGCCCAGACCATGTAGCCCGGTATCGCCAGCGAATGGCCGCCTGATGTGGAAGACGAAGCCCGAGGACAGCGCCCACAGCACGCCGACGAAGGACACAAGCAGGATGAAGGACTGCAGCAGGCCGACGCCGAGATCGGTCGACAGATCGGACAGATGCGCGGCATCCTGCTGCATGCGCTGGTCGGGATTGACGCCGATGGCGCCGGCATTGGCCAGCCGGAAGGCGCGCGCCGGCCGCATCCATTCGTCGATCAGGTCGAGCGTCAGCGCCTCGCGCAGCTTCAGCCGGATCATCTGGTTGAGCCAGGTCTGGCCGACGTTGAGCACCAGCAGCCCGCCGGCAATTATCGGCAAAGACCAGAAGCTGGTGCAGGAAGGCCTGCCATGTCGCGCCGCGCCAGCGCATCGTAGAAGGGCTGGTTCCAGCGGTTGAGCAGAACCTGGCCGATCGACGGTCGCGACAATGACGGCCACGATGCCGACCGACGTCCAGACGCAGTGGCTTGCGTACCGGCGAGGTCTTCAGCGCCTGCCTGATCGTCGCCACCTGGTCGCGCAGGCTGCTGGCTTCGACCGACACGGCGGCCTGTCCGGCACCGGCTATGACATCCGCTTGATCCGCCATGCGCGATATCCTTGCGTTCGCAAGAGTGGTGAAACCGATCGAGAGACCATGACGGCATCCATCGTTCAGGCGGCGGCGACTGCATCTGCGACAGATAGGGAGTGACAAAGCCCGGGTCATCATGATCACGAACGCGTCACCCGCCCGGGCGAAGCCGCCTCACCGCCGCGCGACCGGCCGAGCCTGGTCGCGCCTTGCGGCGACAGCACCGGCACGAAGACGCGGCGCGAGGCGCGCTGGGCGACCGGCACGCCCTGATAGAGCCGCTTCTGCGCCTCGACCACGATGACGCCGGAAAAGATCGGCCAGAACCGCCGGCCGGCGCGCTCCAGCACATTGTGGAACCGCATCATGAAGCGCCGCGGCGACGGCGGGAAGAACAGCGCGTCGGACCAGGCCGCCGGCGTGAAATTCGCCTCGCGCAGCAATTCGGTGAGCTGGCCGCGCGAGAACGGCCGGCCATTGCCGAACGGCGTGTGCTCGAAACGCGCCCAGACGCCGCGCCGGTTGGGCACGACGATGACGACGCGCCCGGCCGGCGACAGCACCCGCCAGATCTCGTTCAGCGTCTCGCGCGGGTTTTCGACATGCTCGAGCGAATGGACGAGCAGCATGCGGTCGATGCAGGAATCGACCAGCGGCAATTCCTCGTCGAAGACCAGCGCCGTCGCCGTCGGACCCGTCGCCGGCCAGACCACCGCGCCCTGCGTTGCCGGCATGAAGGCAAAGACGCGCTCGGCATCGGCGCCGAACCGCTCCAGCCACGGCAAGGTGTAGCCGAGCCCGACCAGCCGCTCATTGGGCACGGTCGGCCCATATCGAGGACAGCGCCATGGTGATCGAGCGTTCGGCCAGCCGGCCGAGCGTGGTCGAATAGAAGGAACGGAGATCGACGATATCGGAATGCATGGGCGGGACGGTAGCCGCGATACCGCCGAGTTCAACAAAGCTGCCAAGTTCCAGGATGACATCGGCGCGGCAAGCGCCCTATGTCTGCGGCGACAAATGGAGAGATGCGATGCCGGTCGAAATCGAACAGTTCATGTGCCGCAGCGACAATTTCGGCGTGCTGGTGCACGACCCCAAAAGCGGCGAGACCGCGATCATCGACGCGCCCGAAGAGGCGCCGATCCTGGCCGCGATCGAGCGCACCGGCTGGACGCCGACGATGATCCTGACCACCCACCACCATGTCGATCATGTCGAGGCCAATCTGGCGCTGAAGGAGCGTTTCAAGCTGCGCATCGTCGGGCCGGAAGCGGAAAAGGCGAAGATCCCCGGCATCGACGAGACCGTCGACGAAGGCTCGGTCGTCCATCTCGGCGACGAGCGGATCGACGTGATCGCCACGCCCGGCCACACGGCCGGCCACGTCTCCTATCATTTGCCGGCTTCGAAGGTGGCGTTCACCGCCGACACGCTGTTTGCGCTGGGCTGCGGCCGGCTGTTCGAATGCAAGCCGCCGGTGATGTACGACTCGCTGAAGAAGCTGGCGGCACTGCCCGCCGAGACGGTCATCTATTGCGGCCATGAATACACGCTTTCCAATGCCCGCTTCGCGCTGACCGTCGACCCGACCAATTCGGCGCTGAAGGAGCGCGCCGCCAAGATCGAGGCGCTGCGCGCCGACGGCAAGCCGACGCTGCCGACGACGATCGGCGAGGAATTGTCGACCAATCCGTTCCTGCGCTGGCACGACCCGGCAATCCGCAAGCATCTCGGCATGGAGAAGGCCACCGACGCCGACGTGTTCGCCGAAATCCGCAAGCGCAAGGACAATTTCTGAGCGCGGTGCTAGCCTCCAGCCGATGACCAGCGCCGCCGAAATCATCGCCACGCTCGGCCTGAAGCCGCATCCGGAAGGCGGCTGGTATGCCGAGACCTTTCGCGACGGCGCCGGCAGGCGCGCGCGGCCACTCGACCGCGATCTATTTCCTTCTGGAAGCAGGACAGACTGTCGGCCTGGCACCGGGTCAAGGACGCGGCCGAGGTCTGGCATTTCTATGCCGGCGCGCCGCTGGCGCTGTCGATGTACGAGGAAGGCAGCAGCCGTCATCGAGCAGGTGCTCGGCATCGATCTAGCGGCGGGCGAGCGGCCGCAGATCGTGGTGCCGGCCGGCTGGTGGCAGTCGGCGCGCAGCCTCGGCGAATGGACGCTGGTCGGCTGCACCGTGGCGCCGGGCTTCGACTTCGCCGCCTTCGAGATGGCCGAACCCGGCTGGCAGCCGGAAACGTCTTAGCTGAGCAGGAATCCCAAGCGTGATCGACTAGCTGGGCGGCGTAGTAAAGCGCCCAGACCGCATAGCGCATCCAGGCGCGGTGCGGCGAGATGGCCGGCAGCAGGAATTTTTCCGTGGCAAGCAGCCCGTCCGACGCCATGAACAGAACGGCGCCGCCGATGACCAGGCGATTGCTCGAGCGTCAGCGCCGAAACGCCCATGGCCAGGATCGCCGCGACATAGACGGCGATCGGCAGCCGCAAAGTCGGGCCGACACGGCGCCAGAGCGCGCCAGCATGACGACCGCGAAGGCCGCCATGGCCAGCGCGATCGCGCCGCGCCATGACTCGGTGCCGAGCAGCACCCAGCCCGCCGCCGCTGCGCAGGAACAGCGGCACATAGAGGATATGCGCCGCAAGGAAGCTGGCCAGCCCGCCGAGGAAGGCCTTTTCGCCGTCGCGCGACAGGAAGGCGTCGCCGACGGCGCTCAGCGCCAGCGCCGCGACGAGCAGCAGTGGCCCGCCCTGCATGAAGGCCAGCACCGCAAGCATCGCCACGGCCAGCGTCTTTGCCGCCGAGCGCGCGAGCGCGCGGCGGCATGCCGAGCGTGAAGGCATAGATCACCGCCGCCACCAGCGAGAAGATCAATGTCGCATTGGCGTTGGCGTCGATGCCGCCCGGCGAACGGCATCGTCATGCGCTTGGCCTCGCCAGTCGCCGGCTTGCGCAGGAACAGCGACTTCGCCGCCAGCGCCGCGCCGCCGGTGATCAGCACGCAGGCGGCGAGGATGCGCAGCGACGGCTCGGCGAAGCCGGCCGCGATCAGCACCAGCGTCGACAGCAGCGGCGCGGCATAGCTTGCCGCGCCCAGCACCTGGATGTTGCCGCGCTTGACGCCGATGTCCCAGGCGTAGAAGGCGGCACCCACCGGCATCAGCCCGAGACCGAGCACGGCCAGCCACTGGCCGGCGCCATCGGGCAGCACCGTCTTTTCCAGCAAGAGATGGCAGACGAGCGAAAGCGCCGAGGTCGCCGCGCAGAACCAGGTGACGATGCTGGTCGGCACCGCCGGGAAGCGCCGCGACAGCAGCGAATAGGCCGACCACAGAAGCGCGCAGACAGCCGGCCATCGCATAGCCGAAGGCATAGCGCGCGTCGAAGGCGAGCCCGCCGCCCTTGGTGACGATCAGGACGGTGCCGGCAAGCCCCAGCAGCGCGCCGACGACATGGTTCCAGCGCAGCCGCTCGCCCGGCATCAGCGCCGAGCCGAGCACGATCAGCAGCGGCCACAGATAGGCGATCAGGCTCGCCTCCACCGCCGGCGCGTTGCGCAGCGCGGTGAAGTAGAAGAAGTGGTAGCCGAACAGGCCGGCAATGCCGATCACCCAGACCTGCAGCGGGATTTTCTCGACCTTGTCCGGAGGCCGGCATCGAACAGCCGCGCGCACCAGCCCGACGCAGGTGCCGATCGCGAAGGTGATGGCCGACAGCAGGAAGGGCGGCACCTGCCCGGACGCGTCGGTGAGCAGCGCCAGCAGCGCCCACATGGCGACCGCCGAAAACCCGATCAGTGTTGCGCGCCCCATGCCCGTCTCCGGCGGCGCGCCGCACGGGGCGCCCTAGTCGATTGCCTCGAACCGCCCCGCGCTGATGGTCAGCGTGCCGATCTGTGTGCCCGACCGTGGCGTGGATCGGCGCATATACGCCGGTTTGGCCGAGCGGCGCAAACGTCACCATGATCTTGCTCGGTTCTTCAGGTAATTCAAGCGCCTTGCGGCCCTTGCGATAGCCCGCCACCGGCTCGAAGCCCATGCGGCAGGTCACCGTATCGCCCTTGTAGCCTTGCACCGAGATCGATCCCTTCGAGGCGTAGGTCAGCGTCAGGTCGGCGCGCATCTCGCCGTCGTAGAATTTCACCGTGCGCCCGCAGACATTGTCGAGACTGTCGGCATGGATGACGGTCGCCGCCATCGGATCGAGCACCGACGTTAGGTCGCCGCTGCCCAGCGGCACCCAGCTCTTGGGATCGCGCTTCCTGGCGCAGGGATGACCTTGGTGGCGGTGACGGTGCCATTGGCGAAGCGGATGTCGACCACCGATGCCTTCTTGCCGGACGTGTAATCGGCACGGAAAGCCTGCGGCCGCATCTGCTTGCCGGAGATGCGTGCCCTTCGACGAGATGCGTGCCCTTCGTGTCGTCGAACAGCGTGGCGAGGCCGGCGGCGGAGACGGTGCCGTTGATCGAATAGGTATCGCCTTCGATAGCTGGCTGGAGAACGTCGCCCTGGCCACCGAAAGGCCGAGGAACGACACCGTGTATTCGCCCTTGAAGGACTGTGGCGCGGCCGGCAGTGGCAGCATGCCGGCAGGGCAATGGCAAGCAACGGCGACAGAGGGCATATGACGTCCGGAGCATGGCGGTGGATCGATCCTCGATCTTCAGCCGAAAGGCGGGCAACTTCAGGCTGGCATGTCCCTTTGCGACCGCTTATAGGCCGAAATCCGGCCTTTATATGAAATGCAGGCGCATAGGCATGCCGGAGCTTGACGCGCCAGCGAAATGCAACTATGGAACGCCAACTTTTCCATAAGGCCGCCTGACCGAAACCGCGCGCCACCCGGCGCGGGCTTGAATGGTTTGGCCAGACTCGAGAACTGAAGGTTAGAACCATGTCCCGCACCTGCGAACTCACTGCCAAGGCCGTCATGACCGGCAACAATGTGAGCCACGCCAACAACAAGACCAAGCGTCGCTTCCTGCCGAACCTGGTCAATGTGACGCTGATTTCGGAAGCGCTGAACCAGAACGTGCGCCTGCGCATTTCGGCCAACGCGCTGCGTTCGGTCGAGCATCGCGGCGGCCTCGACGCGTTCCTGGCCAAGGCTGACGCCAAGGAACTGTCGCAGCGCGCCCGCCTGCTGAAGAAGCAGATCGCCAAGAAGCTTGCCGAGCAGCCCGCCGCCTAAGACGTTCTTCGGACGGAATACCGTCCGAGCCGTTGAGCCCAAAGGCGCGAGACGGTTTTCGGCCAGACATCTGAGCAATGCAGCGCCGTCCGGATTGGGTGGCGCTTTGCTGGTTCCATTACCCAGGATAAAAAAATGAATTCCTTCTCGCGATACCTGCCCTTCGTGGCCGCCATGGCGCTTGTCGTCGTGGCGTCGAACATCCTCGTGCAGTTCCCGATGCAGGGCCAGATCGGCGGCCTGTCGCTGGCCGACATCCTGACCTGGGGCGCCTTCACCTATCCCTTCTCCTTCCTGGTCACCGACCTCGCCAACCGCCGCTATGGCCCGACCGTGGCGCGCCGGATCGTCTTTGTCGGCTTCATGACGGCAGTGATCTGCTCGATCCTCGTCCCGCCCTTCCTGTTCCGTCACGGCCTGATCGAGTTCGAGACCGCCGCCGACCGGCTGGTGCGCATTGCGGCTGCCTCGGGCGCTGCCTTCCTGACGGCGCAATTGCTCGACGTCACCGTGTTCAACCGGCTGCGCCGGCAGAGCTGGTGGCGCGCGCCGATCGTCGGCACGCTGGTCGGCTCGGTGTTCGACACGCTCGTGTTCTTCACCGTCGCCTTCTCGGCTGCCTTCGCCTTTGCCGGCCCGAACGACAGTTTCGCGCTGGAAACGGCGCCGCTGATGGGCGTGCTGCCGGTCGAGACGATGCGCTGGGTGTCCTGGGCGCTCGGCGATCTCTCGGTGAAGCTGATCATCGCCGTGGTGGCGCTGATCCCCTACCGGCTGCTCGCCGCCCGCTGGAGCCAGCCGGCGCGTGGCGACATAGCCATGATTCCAGAAAGTGGAAACAGGCCGTGATCCCCTGGGTCCAGCTCGACTCGGCAAAAACGCCGGACGGCGGGCAAGAACTGCGCCTGAAGCGGCGCGGCGCTGAATTCTCGATCATGCTCGGCACCAACGAGCTGATGAACAGCCGCCTCAGCGGCTCCGAGGAAGCGCTGGCCAAACTGTCCTGCGAAAGGATTGCCGGCCGCAAGCAGCCCGAAAATCCTGATCGGCGGCCTTGGCATGGGCTTTACGCTGCGCGCCGCCCTTGCCGAACTCGGCGGCGATGCCAGCGTCATCGTCGCGGAGCTGGTCCCGGCGGTCGTCGCCTGGGCGCGCGGCCCGATGGCGGAGGTTTTCGACGGCTGCCTCGACGATCCCCGCGTACGCATCCGCGAGGCCGATGTCGGGCACATCATCCGCTCCGACAACGTCGGCCTGGGACGCCATCCTGCTCGATGTCGACAACGGCCCCGAAGGCATCGTCCACAAGGGCAACGATGCCCTCTATGGCGCGGCCGGCCTCGGCGCCGCCCGTGCCGCGCTCAAGCCCGGCGGCGTGCTGGCGGTGTGGTCGCAAGGGCCGGACAGCGGCTTCACGCGCAGGCTCAAGCAGGCGGGCTTTGCGGTCGAGGAGGTCAAGACGCGCGCCAACGGCAAGCGCGGCGCGCGCCACGTCATCTGGATCGCGACGCAGACGGCGTAGCAGCCTGCACCGCTCTGCGAGGAAGACGAGCGGTATCCGAGGTTGATCAGGCCCGCCAGGGATGACCAAGGAAATCTACTTCGCTTTCTGACAGTTCGGCGGCAAGAGCCTCCAGCAGCCCGCGCGTGCCTTCTTCGCGGCCTTGCGCCGAATTGACGCCGTCGAAGAAGACGCCTTGTTCGGTGATAGGTCAGGCGAGTGCCATCGCCGGAGGGCGTCAGCTCGACGGTGGTCAGCGATGCCGACATGGGCTGCGTCCCGATCTGCCATCCGGTAGGAAAACACGATGCGCTGGTCGGGAACGATGTCCTGGAACTGCGCGTCGAGCCTGATCTCCGGGCCGCCCTGATAGCTGAACCGCGACACCTCGCGCGCCGCCGACGCGGAAGTCGAAGCTGAATTCGGCGATGGTGAAGCCGTGGCCTTCGACCCGCCAGCGCCGCACCGTCGCCTTGTCGGCAAAGGCATGGAAGACCTGGGTCGGCGATTGCGGATAGGTCACGCTCGATGGTGAAGGTGGAGTGGATCGACGGAGTGCTCGTCTTTCACGGAGGCGATCTGGTTCATGTCTCTTGGTCCTTGTCCTGATTTTTCTTGGGGGGCTTTGGGGGATCTGGGTCCGTCTCGGCCAGGATCTGGCCAAGACGATCGAGGTGGCGTTCGGCCGGTATGCGGCGTTCCGCGATCCAGTCGGCGAGCGGAGCGAGCCCGCCCGGTTCGATCCGGCAGGTGCGCACCCGCCCGATCTTTTCACTGCGGATCAGCCCGCAGGCTTCCAGCGCCTGCAGATGCTGCAGCACGGCGGCGAAGGTCATGCCGAACGGCTCCGCCAGCTGGCTGACGGTCGCCGGTCCGCGGCTCAGCCTTTCCAGGATCTGGCGGCGGGTGGGCTCGACAAGAGCTCGCAAGATGCTGTCGATCTCGGAATGGTTAAGCATGGACTTGAGTATTGCGCCGATCATGTGAATAGTCAAGTCTGCACTAAAGTAGTTTGATCGACTAGATCGACTGCAAGCACGACGAGAGTGAGGGAGAAATGCAGGAAGAATGAAGACCGGCGGGGGGGAGCCTCAATCCTCGTGCAGAACGAATTCCAGATAGAGGTTGCGCTGCAGGATCGAATGGTTGTCGTCTGAGATCAGCGACACCATCAGCGCGCCGTCGTCGCGGGTCCAGACATCGAGCCCTTCCATATTGTCGATCTGGTAGCCCATGTCGGCTTCCAGCAGCACCGGCCCGTCGGCGACGGCGCCCTTCTCGACACTCTCGCCATAGATGCGCCGCAGCCGCATCTTCACCCCGCCGGCCATCGAGAAGCTGCGCTCGAGCAGCAGAAGGTCGCCGTCCGGCAGGAAGGCGCCGTCGGTGATGTCGAAATCGCCATTGCGCTTGACGGTGAAGACGCCCTTGTGCGGCCCTTCGATGATGGCGGCATAGATGTTGCCGGCCTTGTCGAGGCTCTTTTCCGACACCACGACCAGCCCGCCCTCATGCTGGCCATAAGGATGGGCGTGGGTGACCGTCTCGAAGCCGCGGTTCTGCCGCAGCTCCTTGGCCGGAACCAGGAAATCCAGATTGCTTGAACGGCGCCTTCATGTCGTCCGGATCGATCTTGAACTGGGCGACGCGATGGTTGCGCTCGAAGCCGACCGTGGCGATGCCGTCCTTGACCGCCAGGCCTTCGGCATCGACCTGCCACTTCTTGTCGATCGGCTGGCCTGCCTCATCGACCATCTGCTGCATGCGGAAATTCTGGATGCCCGACGGACGCTTGTCGGCATCGTGGGTCACGCTGCCGAAGAACCAGAAGCCGGTGTCGGCGACGCCGATGAAGTCGCTGCCGGGTTTCAGGAAGCGGAAGGCCGACAGCGCGCCGAAATCGCGCGATGGCGAGGTCATTTCCAGTCCGCCGACGAATTCGAGCGGCCCGAACTGCTTGTCGTCATGGCCGATGTGGAAATGGCCGATCGGTCGCGCCGTGATTTCGACCGGCTCGACCGAGGCCGGTGCCGGCGGCAACCGCTGGCGACAGCATGCCGAGCCAGCGTGCAAGCAGCGAAAATCGTGTGCCTGAGGCCGCCGCCGCGAAATGCTCATCCGGCGCGCCGCATAGCCGCCGCGGCGTGTCTCGCGTGCGCTTTCCTCGCCAAACAGCGAGGCAAGCTGCTCGGTCATGGCGCCGGCCAGTTCCTCCGCATCGACGATGGTGACGGCGCGCCGGTAGTAGCGGGTGACGTCGTGGCCGATGCCGATGGCCAGCAGCTCGACCGGCGAGCGCGTCTCGATCAGTTCGATGACGGCGCGCAGATGCCGCTCGAGATAATTGCCCGGATTGACCGACAGCGTCGAATCGTCGACCGGCGCGCCGTCCGAGATCATCATCAGGATCTTGCGCTGCTCCGGCCGGGCGATCAGGCGGTTGTGCGCCCAGAGCAGCGCCTCGCCGTCGATGTTTTCCTTGAGCAGGCCCTCGCGCATCATCAGGCCGAGATTGCGGCGTGCGCGCCGCCACGGATGGTCGGCGGATTTGTAGATGATGTGGCGCAGATCGTTGAGCCGGCCGGGATTCGGCGGCTTGCCGTCCTTCAGCCATTTCTCGCGCGCCTGCCCGCCCTTCCAGGCGCGGGTGGTGAAGCCGAGGATCTCGACCGAGACGCCGCAGCGCTCCAGCGTGCGCGCCAGGATGTCGGCGCAGGTGGCGGCGACCGTGATCGGCCGGCCGCGCATCGAGCCCGAATTGTCGAGCACCAGCGTCACCACCGTGTCGCGGAACTTGGTGTCGCGCTCCTGCTTGAAGGACAGCGGCTGCATCGGGTCGATGACGACGCGCACCAGCCGGGCCGGATCGAGATAGCCCTCTTCGAGGTCGAAATCCCAGGAGCGGTTCTGCTGCGCCATCAGGCGGCGCTGCAGCCGGTTGGCGAGCCGGCCGACGACGCCTGAAAGGTTGGCCAGCTGCTTGTCGAGGAAGGCGCGCAGCCGGTCGAGCTCTTCCTCTTCGCAAAGCTCCTCGGCGCCGACCGTCTCGTCGAAGGCGGTGGTGAAGACCTTGTAGTCGATCTCTTTCGGCAGGTTGGTGAAGGGATTGTCGTTGCGCTTGCGCCTCGCCGGGCGTCTCGGCGTCGGCATCGTCCTCGTCGGAGAGATCGTCGGCGGTGGCGTCGGACGCCTCCGTCTCGGCCGACTGCTCGTCGTCGGCCGACGCCTCGGCATCGTCGGACTGCGACTGCTCGGAGCCGGAATCGTCCTCGCCGCCCTCCTCGCTCTGCTCCTCGCCTTGCGGCTGGTTGTCGTCATTGTCCTCGGAGTCTTCGGTCTCCTGGTCGTCGCCGAGTTCCTCGGCCATTTCCATGGAAGCCAGCATGTCGCGCACGACGCGGGCGAAGGCCTGCTGGTCGTCGAGCTTGGCCGACAGCCCGTCGAGATCGGCGCTGGCCTTTTCCTCGACCCAGGGGCGCCAGAGGTCGACCAGCCGCTCGCCGCTCTTCGGGACGGTGCGGCCGGTCAGCTTCTCGCGCACCATCAGCGCCAGCGCTTCCTCGATCGGCGCGTCGGCCTTGTCCTTGACGTCGGCGAGATTGGCCTTGGCGTATTTGTCCTCCAGCATCGAGCCGATATTGTCGGCGACGCCCTGCATGGCGCGGCTGCCGATCGCCTCGACGCGGGCCTGCTCGACCGCATCGTAGATCGACGCGCGCCAGCTTGCCTTCCGGCGCCAGCTTGCGTGTGGATGCGCTGATCGTGGCAGGCGCGCTTCAGCGCCATGGAATCGCCGAGGCCGCGGGTGATCGCGATATCTGTCCTGGACGGCTTTCTTCGGCAGTTCGGGCAGGCGGGCGCGGCTGCCGGCAAGCGCCGGCCTGTCCTTGGCGAAGCCGACTTCGAGCTCCTGGTCGCCGGCGATGGCGCGCATGCAGACGGTCACCGCGCGCTTGAAGCTGTCGGCTTCAGACCCCGTCTTCGACTTGTTGCGCGTGTTGTCGCCCGGACCCGCCATGGAGACTCTGTTTAGCCCAGCACCACGTTGGCGGCGCTCTCGGGCAGTTCCTCGCCGAAGGCGCGCTGGTAGAACTCGGCCACCACCGAACGCTCCAGCTCGTCGCATTTGTTGAGGAAGGTCAGCCGGAACGCCATGCCGATATCGCCGAAGATCTCGGCGTTCTCGGCCCAGGTGATGACCGTGCGCGGGCTCATCACCGTCGACAGGTCGCCATTGATGAAGGCAGAGCGCGTCATGTCGGCGACGCGCACCATCTTGTTGACGATGTCCTTGCCCTTGCCGTCGCGATAGTGCTTGGCCTTGGCCAGCACGATGTTCACCTCATTGTCGTGCGGCAGATAGTTCAGCGTGGTGACGATCGACCAGCGGTCCATCTGCGCCTGGTTGATCTGCTGCGTGCCGTGATAGAGGCCGGTCGTGTCGCCGAGGCCGACCGTGTTGGCGGTCGAGAACAGCCGGAAGGCCGGATGCGGGCGGATGACGCGGCTCTGGTCGAGCAGCGTCAGGCGGCCCGACGATTCCAGCACGCGCTGGATGACGAACATCACGTCCGGACGGCCGGCATCATATTCGTCGAAGCACAGCGCGACATTGTGCTGGTAGGCCCAGGGCAGGATGCCGTCGCGGAATTCGGTGATCTGCATGCCGTCCTTGACGACGATGGCGTCCTTGCCGACGAGGTCGATACGGCTGACATGGCTGTCGAGGTTGACGCGCACGCAGGGCCAGTTGAGGCGGGCGGCGACCTGCTCGATATGGGTCGATTTGCCGGTGCCGTGATAGCCCGACACCATGACGCGGCGGTTGTAGGCAAAGCCGGCGAGGATCGCCAGCGTCGTCTGCTTGTCGAACAGATAGTCCGGATCGATGTCCGGCACATGCTCGCTGGTCACCGAATAGGCCGGCACCACCATCTTGGAGTCGAAGCCGAATTTCTCCTTCACCGACACCGTCGTGTCGGGCAGGTTGGCGATGTCGCGATCGACCTTGTTCATCTCTATCAACGTCTCCACGGGCGAAACGCCTGATTTCGCCGGCAATCGATTTTGTCCGGGGGCGGTCTTAGAGCCTTTTCCAACCTTATGAAAGTTGGAAAACGACACGAACCGTATGGGTCGCTCAGCACAAACCCGCCTGCTTGAGCACGCGATAGGCCTGCAGCACATCGCGGAACCGGTCTTCCGAACCTCTGTCGCCGCCATTCGCATCCGGATGGTGGCGCTTCACCAGTTCCTTATAGCGCGCCTTGATATCCTTGCCAGTCGCCTTTGTATCAAGGCCAAGCGTTTCCAGCGCCTTGGCCTCAAGCGGCTTGGCCTTGCGCTCGCGCGCCTCGCGCGGGTCCTTCGGACCTTTGAACAGGTCGAACGGGTCGCGCATGCGGTTGTAGTAGCCGGCGCGGCCGGAGCGCTTCTGCGCGAAGTCGGGCGAGGAGCGCGTCGAAGCGCCGTTGAGGCCCATCTTCCATGTCGGCCGGTGGCCGGTCATCGCTTCCTTCTGGAAGCGGGCGATCTCGGTGTCCGGCACGCCGGAGAAATAGTTGAAGCCCTTGTTGTACTCGCGCACATGATCGAAGCAGAACTGGAAATACTCGCCTTCCTTCATGCGTCCGACCGGCGCGCGATGGGTGCCGGCCTCCTTGCAGCCGTCCCACTGGCAGATCGGCGAGCGCGACTTCAGCTCCGCGTCCTTGTCCGGCCGGATGCGGATCTTCTCGAAATATTTGGGATACGGTTTCATCTCACCCATTTATGGGCTGTTCGCAGTGCGAAACAAGAATTGACATTTCGGCGATCATCGCCCTAACCGCTGAATTGCGGCTTAAAGCGGGCAAATGGCGAATTTTGAGGCGATGCCGGAGCATGATCCGAAAGTGGAATTCGGTTTTCGAAAAAGATCATGCTCAAACAAAATGATAGGCCCCATCCCGATTCCATCGGGATGGAACAGGCTCTAGATGTGGTGAAGGGAAGTGCCGATGTCCATACAGGCGACGATGGAAGACAAGCTGAACAAGGCGTTTTCGCCGGAGCGGCTGGTCATCATCAACGAAAGCCATCTCCATGCCGGCCACCACCATCACGGCTCGGACCATCATGGCGCCTATGACGGCACAGGCGAGACGCATTTCCGCGTCCGCATCGTTTCGCCCGTCTTTGCCGGCATGAGCCGCATCGAGCGCCACCGCGCCGTCAACGAATTGCTGGCCGACGAACTGAAAGCCGGCGTCCACGCGCTGGCGATCGAACCGGCGGCACCCGGCGAAAAGACGCGCTGGTAGGCACTGCCCGTCGACCGATGCCGCTCAACCCGGCTCCCTGGAACGCCGCGGGCAAAAACGGTCAGATTACCGCTTCGATGAGAAACGGCCCGTGGCGCGATAGGGCGCTGTCCAGCAGGGCATCGAACCGCTCGCACGTGTCGGCGCGGGCCGCCTCCACGCCCATGCCCTTCGCCAGCGATACCCAGTCCAGCGCGGGCTGGTCGAGATCGAGCATACGCCTGGCATTCTCGCCGATCGCGCCCACCCCGACATTCTTCATCTCGCCATGCAGGATTGCGTAGGTCCGGTTGGAAAAGACGATCGTGACCACGTCGAGATTTTCCCGCGCCTGGGTCCACAATCCCTGCACCGTGTACATGCCGCTGCCGTCGGCTTGGAGATTGATCACCTTGCGATCGGGACAGGCGATCGCTGCCCCTGTTGCCAACGGGATGCCTCCGCCGATCGATCCGCCTGTCGTCCATCATGTAGTCGTGCGGCGCGGCAAAGGCCGACAGGGCGAAAAGCGCCGGGCCGAGGTGACCGCCTCGTCGCAGACGATGGCATTGGCAGGAAGTTTCCGCGCCACCGAAAGGGCGATCGCATCGTCGGTCAGCTTGCCGCGCGGCACCGGCTCGTCGGGAAAGCCCGTTGCTGCGGAGAATTGCTGCGTCGACTTGATGCCGAGTTCGTCGCGAAGCGCCTCCAGCGCCGCCTTCAAATCCTCGCCGTGCGCCGCCAGCGAACGCACCTCGCAACCGTCTCGAACCAGCCGTCCCGGCTTTCCCGGATAGGCGAAGAAGGCAACAGGCTCCTTCGCCCCGACCAGGATCAGCACGTCGATATCGCTCAGCAGCGCCGTTGCGGCATCGATCGGATAGGGGATGCGCGTGGGCGCGACCCGCCCGCGACCGCGCTCCATCCGCGCCACCAGAACCTCGCTGAACAAGCGGACATCCTGCGCTGCCGAGATTTGACCGGCGATCGCCAGCGCATCGGCTCGCGCCGCGCGTCCGCGAACGATGATACCGGCACGGCCCGGGGCGCCACGGATCGCCTCGGCTGCATTTTGCACAGCGCCCATATCGACGGTGGGCTGCGGCGAGCTTCACCTTGCCGGGCCGAAACGCATCGACCTCGCCCCATGCCGCGTCCGCCGGCAGGATCAGGGTAGCGATGCCCGGCGGTGAAAGGGAGGCGCGGAAGGCCGCCTCGGTGGCCGCTGCGACATCGGCGGGACCTTCGATGCGGCGAACCCAGTTCGACATCGGCGAAGCGAGGCTCTCGATATCGCTGGTAAGCGGTGCATCGAGCGCCAGATGATAGGAGGCGTGGTCGCCGACAATGTTGATCATCGGGCTCAAGCGCGCGCTTGGCGTTGTGGATGTTGGCCAATCCGTTGGCCAGTCCCGGCCCGGTGTGCAGCAGCGTCGCGGCCGGTCGATCGGTCATGCGCGCATAACCGTCGGCTGCACCAGTCACCACGCCTTCGAAGAGGCCCAGCACGCAACGCATCTGCGGCTTACGGTCGAGTGCGGCAACGAAATGCATCTCCGATGTGCCGGGATTTGCGAAGCAGACAGTCACGCCATTTGCCAGAAGCACGTCACACAGGACGTCGGCGCCGTTCATCGCATTCCCTCCTGCCTGGCGATCCCGCGCAATTGAGCCCACGCATGCCCACACCGCAATGACCCGGCGCGGACTTTGATGTGATCCAGCCCAGGAAGACGTCTACTTGCGACGCGGCATCGCCAGGCGAAATTGCGCAGAAGCCGGGCAACCATCGCCTCCTGAAAACGCATGCGCGGCAGCAGATACGAAAACCAACCGAGATCCGCCCTTGAAGCGCCGCCGGCAATCACCACGTATTTCTTTAGGAGGGCATTTCGGCGACATCGGGTGCCTTCCTAAAAGTCGGTGCATATCTCTTCTTGACGTGAAGGGAACCACAATGCCTTCCGGCAGTTGGATGTATGATGAGCCAACTCACCGAGAATGGGCTCTGAGAGCAAAATATCATGCGCGAGAACCAGTCTGACGTTTTCGATCTGTTTTCCGAGATTTACACGAACGCGGCCCAGGAAGAGATCAGCATCCAGCAGTACCTTCTTGCCTGCCGGGAAGACAAGTCGATGTATGCCTCGGCACCCGAACGGATGGTGCAGGCGATCGGCGAACCAAATCTCGTCGACACCAGCAAGGACGAGCGGCTTGGCCGCATTTTCTCGAACCGGACGGTCAAGGTGTATCCCTCCTTCTCCGATTTCTACGGCATGGAGGACACGATCGAGCGCATTGCGGGCTATTTCCGCTATGCCTCCCAAGGATTGGAGGAGCGCAAGCAGATCCTCTATCTTCTCGGCCCGGTCGGTGGCGGCAAGTCGTCCCTTGCCGAACGGCTGAAGAAACTGATGGAGCAGCGCCCGATCTACACGCTGAAGGTCGGCAACCAGATCAGCCCGGTTTTCGAATCGCCGCTTGGCCTGTTTCATCCCGATCGCATGGGCGATCTGCTGGAGGACAAATATGGCATAGCGCGGCGGCGCCTCAACGGGCTCATCTCGCCCTGGGCATCCAAGCGCCTCGATGAATTGTCCGGCGATATCTCCAAATTCAGCGTGGTCAAACTGATGCCGTCGCGGCTGCGCCAGATCGGCATTGCCAAGACCGAACCAGGCGATGAGAACAATCAGGATGTCTCGGCCCTGGTCGGCAAGGTCGACATCAGGCAATTGGAAAATTTCAGTCAATCCGATCCGGACGCCTATTCCTTTAGCGGCGGACTGAACCGGACCACGCAAGGCCTGCTCGAATTCGTCGAGATGTTCAAGGCGCCGATCAAGGTCCTGCATCCGCTGCTGACCGCGACCCAGGAAGGCAGCTACAACGGCACCGAAAATTTCGGCGCCTTTCCCTACCAGGGGATCATCGTGGCCCATTCCAACGAGTCGGAATGGCAGCAGTTCAAGAACAACAAGAACAACGAGGCCTTTCTCGACCGCATCCTCGTGGTCAAGGTGCCGTACTGCCTGCGCATCACCGAAGAGAGGCAGATCTATGAAAAGCTGCTGCGCGAGAGCGAGCTGGCAGCAAGCCCCTGTGCCCCTGAAGTGCTGGACATTCTCAGCCGCTTCACCGTTTCGACCCGCCTGGCGGAGCACTCCAACTCGCCGCTCTACACCAAGATGCGCGCCTACGACGGCGAGAACCTGAAGGAGGTCGACCCCAGGGCGAAGTCGGTACAGGAGTATCGCGACGCCGCCGGCGTCGATGAAGGCATGACGGGGGTCAGCACGCGCTTTGCATTCAAGATCCTGTCGCAGACATTCAACTACGACACCAAGGAAGTGGCCGCCGATCCCGTGCATCTGATGTACATTCTGGAGGAGGCGATCAAGCGGGAGCAGTTCCCGAAGGAAACGGAAGCGGCCTATCTCGAATTCATCAAATCGGAGCTCGCCGCGCGTTACGCTGAGTTCATCGGCCACGAAATCCAGAAAGCCTATCTCGAATCCTACAGCGAGTATGGCCAGAACCTTTTCGACCGCTACATCGCCTATGCCGACGCCTGGATCGAGGACCAGGACTACAAGGACCCCGACACCGGCCAGATCCTCAACCGGGAGGTCCTGGACAACGAACTGTCCCAGGTCGAAAAGCCGGCAGGCATCGCCAATCCCAAGGACTTCCGCAACGAGGTGGTGAAGTTCACGCTGCGCGCCAGGGCAAAAAATCACGGTCGCAACCCGTCATGGACGAGTTACGAAAAACTGCGCGAGGTCATCGAGAAGCGGATGTTCGGACAGGTCGAGGATCTCCTGCCGGTGATCAGCTTCGGCTCCAAGCAGGACAGCGTTACGGAAAAGCGCCACAACGAATTCGTGCAGCGAATGGTCGAGCGCGGCTATACCGAACGGCAGGTGCGCCGGCTGGTGGACTGGTACATGCGGGTGAACAAGGCGGGTTGATAGGGCCCGGATGGTTCCATGCCGATCTTCATCGACCGTCGCCTGAATCCGAAGGACAAGAGCCTCGGCAATCGCCAGCGCTTCCTCAGGCGTGCTCGCGAGGAATTGAAGCGAAGCATCCGCGATCAGATCCGCAGCGGCAGGATCGCCGACGTGGATACCGAGCACGCCGTGCCCATGCCCGAAAGGGGAACGGCCGAGCCGAGCTTCAACGACGACAAGGCCAGCGGCCGGCGCCAGCACATCCTTCCTGGCAACAGGCATTTTTCCCCTGGAGACCTGATCCCCAAGCCCGGTCAGGGCAGCGGCGCAGGGGCTCCGGGCAACAAGGTGTCGGAAGACGATTTTCGTTTCGTGCTGTCGCGCGAGGAGGTGCTCGAGCTCTTTTTCGAGGATCTCGAACTGCCCGACCTGGTCAAGCTCAATCTCAAGGAGATCCTTGCCTTCAAGCCGCGCAGGGCCGGCTTCGCCGCGACCGGCTCGCCGACCAACGTCAATGTCGGTCGCACCATGCGCAACAGCCATGGCCGGCGCATTGCACTGAGGCGCCCGAAGCAGGCGGAACTGGACGCGATCCTCCAGGAAATCGCCAGGCTTGAGTTGGCACCAGCCGGCGCGGCGACGCGCCAGCGCATTGCAGAATTGCGCGAGGAGCTTGACCGGCTGGAACGTCGGCGCAGGCGAATTGCCTTTGTCGATCCGGTCGATATCCGGTTCAACCGCTTCGACGCCCGGCCCATACCGAATGCCAAAGCCGTCATGTTCTGCCTGATGGACGTTTCCGGATCGATGGGCGAACGCGAGAAGGACCTGGCCAAACGTTTCTTCGTGCTGCTGCACCTGTTCTTGAAGCGGCGCTACGAACGCACGGAGATCGTCTTCATCCGCCACACGCACGAGGCGCACGAAGTGGATGAGGACACGTTCTTCTACAACACGCAGAGCGGCGGTACGATCGTCTCCACCGCGCTTGACGAAATGCACCGCATCATCGAACAGCGCTACCCGGCCAACGAGTGGAACATCTATGCCGCGCAGGCCTCGGATGGCGACAATTTCGCCACCGATTCCGAGCGATGCATAGAGTTTCTGGACCGCAGGCTTATGCGCCTTTGCCAGTACTTCGCCTATGTAGAGATCATCGACGAACGTGAAACCCATATATTCGGCGCCACCGAAAACGGGACGTCGCTTTGGCGCGCCTATAGCAGGGTCGAGCTGAAATGGCCCAACTTCCAGATGAGCCGCATTGCTACTCCGGCAGACATATACCCGGTCTTTCGCCAGCTCTTCGCCAGGCAACCGGCTCCTGCCCGCAAGAGCGCCTGAGGAGGGCCGATGGCCAGGCAAGCCACCAAACCGGGTCTGCTGTTTTCAGGATCCGACTGGGATTTTGGGAAATTGTCGCGGGCCCACGAGGCGATCGAGGCCCTCGCGATCGAAGAGCTGCACCTCGATACCTATCCGGTGCAGATGGAGATCATATCCTCTCAACAGATGCTCGACGCCTATTCATCGGTCGGCATGCCGCTGATGTATCGTCACTGGTCGTTCGGCAAGCGTTTCCTCTACGAGGAACTGCTCTATCGCAAGGGCGGCCGCGGCCTGGCCTATGAACTCGTCATCAACTCAAACCCCTGCATCGTCTATCTGATGGAGGAAAACACCATGGCCTTGCAGGCTCTGGTGACGGCGCATGCTGCACTCGGACATAACCATTTCTTCAAGAACAATCATTTGTTCAGGCAATGGACGGATGCCGGGGCGATCCTGAGCTATCTGGACTTCGCCAAGGGCTACATAACCCGCTGCGAGGAGCGGCATGGCCTTGCCGCGGTGGAGGCGGTTCTCGACGCGGCGCATGCGCTGATGGAACAGGGCGTATTTCGCTATCGTCGTCCGCCGAAATTGTCCTCGGAACGGCAGCGCGAGGGACTGCGTGAGCGCCTGGAATACGAAGAGCGTTCCTACAACGATTTGTGGCGCACACTGCCGCCCGCGCAGGGAAACAAGAAGATCGACGACAGGGACCGGGGCATGGCCGATCCGAAGAAATCGCTCAACCTGCCGGAGGAAAACCTGCTGTACTTCCTGGAAAAGAACAGTCTCGTCCTTGAGCCCTGGCAGCGCGAACTCGTCAGGATCGTACGTATCATTGCGCAGTATTTCTATCCGCAGCGCCAAACGCAGGTGATGAACGAGGGCTGTGCCACCTTCGTGCATTATACGCTCATGAACATGCTGTTCGACCGGGGCCAGATCAACGAAGGCGCCATGCTCGAAATCCTGCGCAACCATTCGAACGTGATCTTCCAGCCGGCCTTCGACGACCCGCGCTATTCCGGCGTCAATCCTTACGCGCTTGGCCTCGATATGATGCAGGACATACAGCGCATCGCGACCGAGCCGACGGCGGAGGATCGCGACTGGTTTCCCGACATCGCGGGCCACGGCGACTGGCGCGAGATCCTGCTCGACGCCTGGGCGAACCATCGCGACGAGTCCTTCATCCGCCAGTACCTCAGTCCAACCTTGATCCGGAAATGGCGGTTCTTTGTCCTCGGCGACGCAGCCGACGAACCGCATTATCAAGTCGCCTCGATCCACAACGAGCGTGGCTACAGGAAGATCCGCGCCGCGCTGGCTCACAGCTACGATGTCGGAGTGAACCGGCCTGACATCCAGGCCGTGGATGTCGACCTGCTTGGTGACCGGCATTTGCGGCTGCAGCACAAGGTCAAAGACGGCGTCGTCCTCGATGAGGCCAGCCGCGACGCGACGCTGCGCCACATCCGAAAGCTCTGGGGCTACGAGGTCAGCCTGGCGGCGGTCGATGCCCAGACCGGTGCGACAATCAACGAGCGCTCGACCCGCCAGATCGCGGAGTGAGGCATAGCATTGCGTCTGGTTCTGAGGCCTTCAATGGCATGGCTGGAGGCGACTGGCGGACCAATCAGGCTTCGCCGGCAGGCTTGATCCTCAGCCTGGCGATCCGGTTCTTGTCGCGCTTCATGACGACGAAGCGCATGCCGTGGAAGGTGAAGGCCTGCTTCTCGTCGGGGATCGACTGCGTCTCGTGGATGACAAGGCCGGCAATGGTGGTGGCCTCCTCGTCCGGCAGGTTCCAGTCGAGCGCGCGGTTGAGGTCGCGGATCGGCACGGTGCCGTCGACGACGACGGAGCCGTCGGCCTCCTGCTTGACGCCCTGGATCTCGATATCATGCTCGTCGGCGATCTCGCCGACGATCTCCTCGATGATGTCCTCCAGCGTCACCAGCCCTTCGACCTCGCCATACTCGTCGACGACGATGGCGAAATGCGCCTTGCGGCGCAGAAACGCGTTGAGCTGTTCCTGCAGCGTCGTGGTGTCGGGCACGAACCACGGCTTCGACGCGATCTTCATCACGTCGATCCTGGAAAAGTCGTTGCCGACCTCGTTCAGCGCCCGCAGCAGGTCCTTGGCGTGCAGCACGCCGACAATGTTGTCGAGCGAGCCCTTCCACAAGCGGCATGCGCGTGTGCGGGCTCTGCAGGATCTCGCGCACCACGGCTTCCGGCGATTGTCGGCATTGACCGAGCGCATATTGGTGCGGTGGACCATGATGTCGGAGACTTCGAGCTCCTCGAGGTCGAACAGGCCGCCGACACGGTCGCGATCCTCGCGCACCATCTGGCCGTCACGGCGGAAATCGTCGACCGCGCCGCGCAATTCGTCATGGCTCGAACGCTGCGGCTCGATCGGCTGCAACTCGTAGCCGAACAGGGCAAGCAAGCGCGTGCGCAAGAGCAATGACCAGCAGGACGAGGACGGCGAGGACGGCGACGACGATCCAGCCGGGCTCGTTCATCATCCGCCGGCTTTCCTGACCCGGGTGGCTTTCTCTCAGGAACGACAGCACTTCCGAGGCCGGCACATCCCTGGCGATGAAGGACTGGCCGATGCCGCGCGTCAGGATGAAGGTCAGCGCGCCGCGCGACACTTTCTTGTCCTGGGTGATGAAGCGAAAGCAGCGCCTCGGCGTCGGGCAGTTCGCCGGGGATGTCGGCCATGCGCCAGGGCAGGCCGACGGCGCTGAGATGCGCCTCGACGCGTGCCGCGTCGTCCGGGCTCGCCAGATTGAGCCTCGAGGAAAAGCGATGCGCCAGCGCCATGCCGATGGCGACGCCCTCGCCATGGACGAGGCGGGCGCCGTCATAGCGGGTGGCGGCTTCCAGCGCGTGGCCGAAAGTGTGGCCGAGATTGAGCAGCGCGCGGTCGCCGGTCTCGAACTCGTCGCGCGCGACGACATCGGCCTTGGCGCGGCAGGCCTCGGCGATGGCTTCAGCCCGCGCCGGGCCGCCGGCAAAGACCTTCGCGCCAGTTTTCTTCCAGCCAGGCGAAGAAGGCCGGCCGGTCGATCAGTCCGTATTTGGCGACCTCGGCATAGCCGGCGCGGAATTCGCGGATCGGCAGCGTGTCGAGCACCTCGGTGTCGGCCAGCACCAGCTTCGGCTGATGGAAAACGCCGACAAGGTTCTTGCCGCGCGCGCTGTTGATGCCGGTCTTGCCGCCGACCGAGGAATCGACCTGCGCCAGCAGCGAGGTCGGGATCTGCACGAAATTCATGCCGCGCCGCACGATGCCGGCGGCAAAGCCGGCGAGGTCGCCGATGACGCCGCCGCCGAGCGCGATGACGACGTCGCCGCGCTCCAGCTTCGCGGCAAGCACGCCGTCCACCACCTCTTCGAGATGGGCAAAGCTCTTGGTCTTTTCGCCGGCCGGAAGCGTGATGACGGCGGGCTGGATGCCGTCCTGCTCCAGGCCGGCCTTCAGAGTCTCGAGATGGGCAGCGGCGACATTGTCGTCGGTGACGACGGCCGCGCGCGTGCCGGGCAAGCGGCGCGAAATCTCGGCGCCCGCGCGCGACAAAAGGCCGGAGCCGATCAATATGTCGTAGGCGCGCTCGCCGAGCCCGACCTCGACGGTGACTGTCTCCGATTGACATATCGCCGCTCATGACCGCACCTCGCCACGCCGCGACAATTTCAGCAACGCCGAAATGTCGGCAAAGCGCATTCACCACCTCGGCCGCGATGACCTCCTTGCGGTCGTCGCGGGTCGGCACGGTGACGTCGGACGTGGCATAGACCGGATAGCGCTCGGCCATCAGCCGCTCGAGCACGGCGCGCGGATCGGGGTTCTTGAGCAGCGGCCGGTTCTGCTTCTTGGACACGCGCTCCATCAGAAGGTCGAGTTCGGCCTTCAGCCACACCGAGACGCCATGGCCGGCGATCGCCTCGCGCGTCTGCGCATTCATGAAGGCGCCGCCGCCGGTCGACAGCACCTGCGGGCCGTTTTCCAGCAGGCGCAGGATGACGCGCTGCTCCAGCGCGCGGAATTCCGTCTCGCCATAGCGCTCGAACAGCTCCGGCACGGTCATGCGCGAGACGCTTTCGATCTCCTGGTCGCTGTCGATGAAGGGCAGTGCCAGCATCGCCGCCACCTTGCGGCCGATCGCCGTCTTGCCGGCGCCCATCAGGCCGACAAAGACGATCGAGCGCTCGCCCAGCCGCTCGAGCAGCTCGGCATGGCCTTCGCCTGGAGGATTTGCTGGCAACGCGTTCATGAGACCATGATGTTTCTAGGCCCTCTTTGCCGGCGTATCGACATCAAAAGCCTGTTTGCGTCAAGCAGGGCAGGCGCGCGGAGCTTCGTCCTTGAATTGGCCGGATTGGCGTCCCATAAGGGCACAGGGTTTGGAAATCGCAGAACAAGAAGACGGGCGAAGATTGATGCCGACACTGTTTCGCTTTGTCGTGACGCTGATGATTCTTGCTGGCATTGCCTATGGTACGATGTTTGCGCTGGCGATGTTCGTCGAACCGAAAAAGGCCGAGATGAGCGTGCGCATCCCGCCGGAAAAGCTGAACCCCAAGAAGAACTGATCAAAAAAGAAAAAACTGATCCAGAAGAATGAACAGCGCGGCTCGCATCGAAGCCTTTCTCGAAATGATGAGCGCCGAGCGGGGTGCCGCCGAAAACACGCTCTCCTCCTATCGCCGCGACCTCGAGGACGCTTCGCAGGAGATAGACGGCGGGCTTGCCGGTGCCGGCGCCTCCGAAATCCGCTCCTATCTCGACGACATCGCCGAACGCGGCTTTGCGCCGACATCGCAGGCGCGAAAACTGTCGGCGATCCGCCAGTTCTTCAAATTCCTCTACGCCGAAGGCCTGCGCGGCGATGACCCGACGGGCACGCTGGACAGCCCGAAAAAGGGCCGTCCGCTGCCGAAGACGATGAGCGAGGCCGAGACCGGCCGGCTGATCGACCGTGCGGCCCTGGAGGCAGGTGATACCTCGCAGAACGATGGCGACAGCCTGGCGGCTCTGCGCCTGCATGCGCTGGTCGAAGTGCTCTACGCCACCGGCCTGCGCGTCTCCGAACTGGTCGGCCTGCCGGTGACGGTAGCCTTGCGCGACGACCGCTTTTTCATGGTGCGCGGCAAGGGCGACAAGGAGCGCATGGTGCCGCTGTCGGCCAAGGCGCGCACCGCGATGCGCGCCTGGCTCACCGTCCGAGCCACCGTGCCGGCCTTTGCCGACAGCATGTTCCTGTTTCCGGCCGCCGTCCGACACCGGCTATCTCTCGCGGCAGGTGTTTGCCCGCGACCTGAAGGGGCTCGCCGCCAGGGCCGGCATCACCGCGGCGAAGATCTCGCCGCATGTGCTTCGCCATGCTTTCGCCAGCCATCTCTTGCAGAACGGCGCCGACCTCCGGGCGGTGCAGCAGCTGCTCGGCCATGCCGACATCTCGACCACGCAGATTTACACCCATGTGCTGGAGGAGCGGCTGGTGCGGCTGGTCAACGATCATCATCCGCTTGCCGACTAGGCCTCATATCGCTATGTGAGGGCGACGTTCCACCGCCCGGAGCCTCCGTTTTCGAGGGTTTCGCCAGCCATTGCCTTCCGAATTGCTCGGTCCGCTCAAGAATGTACAATTACCTCGATTTCGAAAAGCCGGTGCAGGATCTCGAAGGCAAGATCCTCGAGCTGAAGAAGCTTGCCGAGAACGGCGAGGCCGTCGATGTCGGCGACGAGATCAGCCGGCTCGAGAAACGCTCGCGCGATGCGCTGCGCGATGTCTACAAGGCGCTGACGCCGTGGCAGAAGGTGCAGGTGGCG
Organism: uncultured Alphaproteobacteria bacterium; assembly: GCA_963788955.1. Lineage (GTDB taxonomy): Bacteria > Pseudomonadota > Alphaproteobacteria > Rhizobiales > Rhizobiaceae > Mesorhizobium. Next base: position 508,146 of record CAWBIN010000023.1, read on the forward strand.
CGCCATCCCGACCGGCCGCATTGCGTCGACTACATCAAGGGCCTGTTCAGCGATTTCACGCCGCTGGCCGGCGACCGCAATTTCGGCGAGGACCAGGCGATCATCGGCGGCTTCGCCCGCTTCCGCGGCGAGCCGGTGGCGGTGCATCGGCCAGGAGAAGGGCTCGGACACGGCAAGCCGGCTCAAGCACAATTTCGGCTCGGTGCGGCCCGAAGGCTACCGCAAGGCGGTGCGGCTGATGGAGCTTGCCGACCGCTTCAAGATCCCGCTGTCTGACGCTGGTCGACACCGCCGGCGCCTATCCCGGCGTCGGCGCCGAGGAACGCGGCCAGGCCGAAGCCATCGCCCGCTCGACCTCGGCCTGCCTCGGCCTCAAGGTGCCGTCGATCTCGGTCGTCATCGGCGAAGGCGGCTCGGGCGGCGCCATTGCCATCGCCACCGCCAACCGCGTCTACATGCTGGAACACGCCATCTATTCGGTGATCTCGCCGGAGGGCGCCGCCTCGATCCTGTGGCGCGACACCACGCGCTCGAAGGATGCGGCGACCAACATGAAGATCACCGCCCAGGATCTTCTGGAAATGAAGATCATCGACGCCATCATCCCCGAACCGCTCGGCGGCGCCCATCGCGCGCCCGAAACGGTGATCGCCGCCACCGGCGACCTCATCGCCAAGACGATGAAGGACTTTGCCGGCGCCAACACCGATTTCCGCGAGCAGCGCCGCGAGAAATACCTGGCCATGGGCCGCAGCCTATAGATTTCGGCCGGCAGCGCGCCGCAATGTGGCGTGAGTTGAGCAATTTCGCCACAAAAATGCCGCCGCATTCGGTTCAATGAAAAGTCCGTGACACGAGCGAATTGCCGTGGGGAAGCCGTCCGAAGCTTGCGGTAAGGAATTTTCAAGGTTAACGGGCTTACGGTCCGCTAATGTTTAGTGTGTGGGCCGGCGGCTGCCGAAGCCCGTCGCCCGAGAGAAAAGACATAGCCATACCCATGTTTGCCAAGCTTGCCCGCACCGGAATTCTGATCGCCGCGCTCGGCGTGGCCGGCTGCAACAATTCCTCGATGAAGGATTTCGCGCCGGAGGCCAACAAGCCGCTGCCGGACAAGATCCTCGCCGACATGAAGGCCAAGGGCATGGTCCGCACCTCCTCGGTGATGGCCCGCATCTTCAAGGAAGAGGGCAAGCTCGAGATCTGGAAGGCCAAGACCAACGGCCGCTACGATATGGTCGCCAGCTACGACATCTGCAAATGGTCGGGCAAGCTCGGCCCGAAATTCACCGAGGGCGACCGCCAGGCGCCGGAAGGGTTCTACACGGTTCGTCCCGCAGCAGATGAACCCGCGCTCGAACTACCATCTGTCCTTCAACATCGGCTATCCCAACGCCTATGACCGCGCCAACGGCCGCACCGGCTCCAATCTGATGGTGCACGGCGCCTGCTCGTCGTCGGGCTGCTATTCGATGACCGACGCGCAGATCGAGCAGATCTATGCCTTCGGCCGCGACGCCTTCCAGGGCGGCCAGACCGAGTTCCAGATCCAGGCCTTTCCGTTCCGCATGACCGCCGCCAACATGGCGCGCTACCGCAACGACCCGAACTACGACTTCTGGAAGATGCTGAAGGTCGGCTACGACAATTTCGAGATCACCAAGGTGCCGCCGAAGGTCGACGTCTGCGAGAAGCGCTACGTCTTCAACCAGGTGGCGCCGGAAGGCACGACCTTCGATCCGACCGGCGCCTGCCCCGCCGACCACGCAGCCGGATTCGCTGAAGAGCGCCTACAACGCCTATCAGAGCACTTACGAAGCGGCCTTCAGCGGCGCGGTCAAGGCCAGCGTGCCGGCGCCCAAGCCGACCGATTGCCGGCATCAAGGAAGCCAGCATCGTTTCCGACTGGTCGAAGCGCCGCGCCCGCGGCGAGCGCGTGCCGATCGATCCGCCGTCGCTCAACTCCGACGGTACGGTGACCGAGACGGCGCGCATGGGCCGCATCGATTCGCCAGCCGGCCGCAAGATGGCCGCGCTCGACGCCGAGAAGGCGGCCAAGCGCAAGGCCGAGGAACAGCGGCTGGCAGCCATCGAGGCAGCGAAGGCTGCGAAAGAAGCCGCAAAGGCGCAGGCACTGGCCGAGAAGGAAGCAGCCGAGAAGGCCGCGGCCAGCAGCCGGTCGCCACCGCGACCATCGCGCAGCCCGCCGAGGCAGCACCGGCAGAGACGCAGGCGGCTGACGCTGGCGACGGCACGGTGACGAAGATGAAGAAGAAGCTGCTCGGCATGTTCGGCGGCTGAGGTTCCGCAGCAAAAGCGGAAGCCGGTTCTCGGAAAAAGATCATGCTTGAACAAGAAGATAGGCCCTTGGCCGATCCTGACGCCGTCTATGACCTCAAGGGGCTGAACTGCCCCCTGCCCGTTCTGAAGGCGAAGAAGCGGCTGGCCGCGATGCGGCCGGGCAGCCGGCTGTGGCTGGAGACCACCGACCCGCTGGCGGTCATCGACATTCCGGCCTTCTGCTCCGACGCCGGCCACCAGCTGATCGAAACGGCAGCGGTATCCGGCGGCCATCGTTTTCTGGTTGAGCGTGGCGGCACGGTGGAAATCTTGCGGTAATCTGCCACCTTCGCGAGCTAGCGCCGCCCGGCGATGGCCAGCGGGTTGTCTTCCAGCGCCGCGCGGTCGGGCGTGTCGATCGACGGCCGGTTGGTGAAGGCGGCAAACAGCCGGCGCACATAGTCCTCCGGCATGTCGAGCGTGATCAGCACCAGCCTTGTGCCGCGCTGGCCGTCGGGCCAGGACGGCAGCCGCGCCGGCGGATGCAGGATCTTCTGCACGCCGTGCACGACCAGCGGCCGCGACGGGTCCTCCTGCAACTCGATGACGCCCTTCATGCGCAGCAGGCGCTCGCCATGCGTCGAACGCAACAGGTCGAGGAACATCTCGATCGCCGAAAACGGCACCGGCCCGTCATGCACGAGCGAATAGGACCGCACACGTGAATCGTGGCGATGGCCGTGGTGATGGTCGTGATCGCCATGCTCATGATCGCCATGATGGTGATCGCCATGATCATGGCGCGGCTTCTTCGCCGAGCCAGCGCTGCACGTCGGCGGATTTCGTCGCCGGATTGTAGAGGCCGCAGTCGAACAGCGCCGCCGCGCCCGTGCTCCTGTCGCCGGCCTCGAGCAGCGCCGCGCCCGGATTGATCTGCCGCAGCCGCGTCCGCAAGGCCTCGACGATCGCCGGGATCGGTCGACCAGGTCGGTCTTGGTCAGCACGATGCGGTCGGCGACGGCCGCCTGCTTCAACGCCTCGACATGGGCATCGAGCGTCGCATTGCCGTTGACCGCGTCGACCAGCGTGATGACGCCATCGAGCCGGAAGGCCTGGACAAGTGCTGGATGCGCCATGATCGACTGCAGCACCGGCGCCGGATCGGCGAGACCGGTGGTCTCGACGACGACGCGGGCCAGTTTGGCGATGCGGCCGGTCTGCAGCCTGTCGACGAGATCGGCCAGCGTGTCGACCAGTTCGCCGCGCACCGTGCAGCAGAGGCAGCCATCGGAGAGCTGGATGATGCCGTCGGACGCCTGCTCGACCAGCAGATGGTCGATCGCCACCTCGCCGAACTCGTTGATGATGACGGCGGTGTCGGCGAGTGCCGGGATCCTTGAGCAGCCGGTTGAGCAGCGTCGTCTTGCCGGCGCCGAGGAAGCCGGTGAGCACCGACGACGGGGATCGGGAAGCTTGCCATCTGCCTAGTTCTTCGCGGCCTTGACCGGCTGGTCGCCCTGCACGGCGTTGCCGAGCCGACCACGGTGGCGCCGGCCGGTGCCGGCCGGTCGGGCCGCCAGCTCGGCAGCGGCACATCGGCGAATTCCTGGCCGGCCTCGTCGAGCATCGCCTTCGGCGTCGGCCCGGTGGCGCCGCCAAGGCCGACGGCGACCAGCGTCGGCACGTGGTCGAGCTTTTGCTGATAGGGCGATTTCGGGCACGTCCTTGGCGGCTACGGCAGGCGGTGCTTCGGACTGCTCCGCCTTCGTCTTCTTCTTGCAGATCTCGTCATGCATGTCGTTGGCCGACAACGGTGTCGCCATAGGACGGCAAGGCGGCGATGGTGGTCGAGCCGGTCGCCGGCGCGGCAAAACCCTGGTCGAGCAGGCTGTGCCGCGGTCTCGGCCCGGCTGACCGCCGATTTTTCGCCAAGCACGACCGCCACCAGCGTGCGGCCGTTGCGCGTCGCCGAGCCGATCATGTTGAAGCCCGAAGGACAGACGAAGCCGGTCTTCATGCCGTCGGCGCCGGGATAGCGGCCGATCAAGAGATTGTAGTTCGAGATCGCCTTCTTGCCGACGGCAAGGCCCTCGATCGAGAACCAGGGCGCGTATTGCGGGAATTCGCTTGCGGATCGCCATCACCAGCAAGGCGAGGTCACGCGCCGTCGTGTACTGGTCGGGCGAATAACAGCCCGTTCGGATTGACGAAATGCGTTCCGGTCATGCCGAGCCGGCGCGCCTCGGCATTCATGCGTTCGGCGAACGCGGCTTGCGAGCCGCCGACATTCTCGCCGACGGCCATGGCGATGTCGTTGGCCGATTTGACCAGCATCATCTTCAGCGCATTGTCGAGCCGCATCACCGAGCCCGGCTTGAAGCCCATCTTGCTCGGCGGCTCGCCGGCGGAATGCTTCGTCACCTTGATCGGCGAATCGAGCTGGACCTCGCCCGCCGCAATCGCCCGGAACGTCACATAGGCGGTCATCAGCTTGGTCAGCGAGGCCGGATACCAGCGCTTGAAGGCGTCCTGATGCTCGAGGATCTTGCCGCTGTCTGCAGGTCGAACAGGACCAGCGGATTGGCCGAGAGCCGATGTCGGCGAAGGCGCGGCAGCGCCAACTGCGCCCGCCAGCAATAATTTGAGGAAATGCCTGTGCCGCATCATGGAATCCGAAATCGCCTCTTGCCGTAGTCGCCTCTGGCTCCGTAAGATTTCGTTACGCGATCGCCAGCATGATGAGTCCGACCCTCAATTCCCGGACCGCATTGCTTGCGGTGCTATTTACCCTATGTGACGCCAAGATGGCAAAGTGCCGGACAATCACGATTGCAATTGCAGCAGACGCAACCCGTCTGCTCCAACAGCGAAATGGAACCGATCATGCCAATCCTGAACCGCGCCGCCGAGATGCAGGATGAGGTTGCCGGCTGGCGACGACATCTGCATCAGACGCCGGAACTGAACTTCGACGTCTTCAAGACCGCCGCCTTCGTCACCGAGAAGCTGAAGGAATTCGGCTGCGACGACGTGGTGACGGGCCTCGGCAAGACCGGCGTCGTCGGCATCATCCACGGCCGCAAGGGCGACGGCACGACCATTGGGCTGCGCGCCGACATGGACGCGCTGCCGATCAACGAGATCACCGGCAAGCCCTATGCCTCGACCAGTTCCCGGCAAAATGCATGCCTGCGGCCATGACGGCCACACGGCAATGCTGCTGGGCGCCGCCAAATATCTGACCGAGACGCGCAATTTCAGCCGGTTCCGTGGCGGTGATCTTCCAGCCGGCCGAGGAAGGCGGCGGCGGCGGCAACGAGATGGTCAAGGACGGCATGATGGAGCGCTTCGCCATCTCCAAGGTGTTCGGCATGCACAACATGCCGGGCCTGCCGGTCGGCCAGTTCGCCATCCGGCCGGGCCCGATCATGGCGGCGACCGCCGAATTCACCATCACCGTCAAGGGCCGCGGCGGCCATGCGGCGATGCCGCACGGCACGATCGATCCGATCGTCATCACCAGCCAGCTCGTCGGCGCCCTGCAGACGGTCGCCTCGCGCAGCACCGACCCGGTCGAGGCGGTGGTGGTGTCGGTGACGAAGTTCCACGCCGGCGACGCCTATAACGTCATTCCCGAAAGCGCCGAGATCGCCGGCACCGTGCGCACGCTGAAGAAGGAAGATCGCCAAGAAGTCGGAGGAGCGCATCCGCACCATCTGCGAGGGGCTGGCCACCGCCTTCGGCGCGACGATCGACGGTCGACTACAACGCCAACTACCCCGTCACCTTCAATCACGCCGAAGAGACGGTCTTTGCCGGCGATATCGCGGCCGATGTCGCCGGCGACGCCCAGGTGCACCGCGCCATCCAGCCGGTGATGGGCGGCGAGGATTTCTCCTACATGCTGGAAGCCCGCCCCGGCGCCTTCATCTTCATCGGCAATGGCGACACCGCCGGCCTCCACCACCCGGCCTACGACTTCAACGACGAGGTCATCCCGCACGGCATGAGCTATTGGGTGAAGCTGGCCGAAACCGCGCTGGCCGCCTGACACTATGCCGCCGAAAGGCGGCCGAATTGCGTTCGGCCGGCCTCGTGATTTGCCTTCGGCGAGCCTCTTGGCGAAACGATCCGAAGCGGCTATGTGTCGGGCCGCGTGGTCCCGTAGCTCAGTAGGATAGAGCGGCAAATTCCTAATCTGTAGGTCACAGGTTCGATTCCTGTCGGGATCACCACTCGCAAACCCATACAGAACAAGGCTTTGCGGAGATCGGGTGGCTCTAAAATCTGATGATTTTTTGTTGCACCCTCTGCTGGCAAATACCGCGCATTACCGGGGTTTTGCAGGTGCTAGCTGCGCTTACATGCAACAAATCATGCAACACGATCTGGACCGCACTACCGCGAATTTTTGTGTACTTGCGATAATTCGGCATAGCGTCGGTCATATCGACTAGCGCTGGAATTTCGCTTAGCAGTCGCGGCCTGACCGCCATCTCGCCGCGATTGCATACGGCTGGGCGTCCAGGCTGGACCGCCCCGGACGGCGCGTGCTTGCCGGGAGGTCCGTAGCCGGCTTGGCACCGGCGGAAAAGGAAACAATCCCAGGCTCTTAAGTTACCACCGAAAGGCTCGCCGATGTCGGCTGCAACATTCCGGGGAACGGCCCGATCCTGGCCGGGCGATGCCCGGACTGGAAGAGGTTGCTGTGGAGGTTGGCGATCCACTGCTTGCCTTCCGTCGTCAGCTCCAGATAGCGGATCGCGTCACCGATATAGGGCTCGACCTGCACCGTGAAGAAATCGGTGAAGATGGCGCCGAGATCGGCGGCGGTCTTGCAGCCGAGCTTTTCCACCATCCCGATCTCAGAGAACTCGGCAAACAGCGCCGGCAGCTTGCGGTGGTAGAAGGGATCGGCGAGCTGGCCGATCAGGTCCGCGGCCCTGACCAGCGCTGGCTCGGTGTTGGTGACCTGGTATGCCGGATCGTTCGGCACCGGAAAGCGCGTCATCTCGATCGCCTCGACAATGCGCTCCTCGTTGATGAACTTCGAGGAAGCAAAACGTTGGCGCGTATAGATCTTGGCGCGCTCGATATGATAGGGCGCTAGTACCGCGTCGGAGGCGCCGCGCGGTGGCGTATGGCGGTCGCCGGCCTCGTTAATGACGAAGCTGTCCTCGGTGTCGCCCTGGCACACACCGTGCACCATGCCAATGTCGTGGACAAGCAGCGCGCAGGTATAATGCAGCCAGTCATCGGGGGTCAGGGATTCCGAAAGCAGCCGGCCGCGGATGATCTGCTGGCCAGCGAGCGTAACCATCAGCGTGTGCTCGATGTTGTGATAGAGAGCGTTCGAATTGCCGATGCGCTCCAGGACCAGGCGGGCCGCCCCGCCTATGTAGCTCGCATATTCCGAATTGCGATGCGAGAAATACTGGAGATAGAGTTCTGACAGATAGTCGCCGAGCCGGTCGGCCATGATGGAGATTGGATTGAGCATGACAACCGTTCCTGACCGCTTTGAAGCAGACATGTCGCGCCGCGCTGTGGCCATCCTAGCACGGTTTTGGCCTGGATCTTATCTACAGCAGCACCTATCTCAAACGTCTTGAACGACGGCTAATCTGTCGCTCACTCGACGAACAGCCTCGCACCAATCGCGACAAGCAGTTTTCCAGGTGTACGAACCTGGGGCGACCTTCGCTTCTCACCTCCAGTGCCTCGGATGCGGCGCAAGGCGAATATCCCGAACCATACTCCAGGCCCACTAAGCCTTTGATTCCAGCGACTCCATGTTAAAGTTGCGTGTTTCTTTGAGGCGGAAGCATGGAACACAGGCTCGCTGCGGTGCTGGCAGCCGACATGGCAGGATACTCTCGGCTCATGGAAGCCGACGAGCAGGGCACCCTCGCGCGGCTAAGAACCCACCGGATCGAGCTCATCGATCCGGCAATCGCCAAGAACCAGGGCCGAATCATCAAGACCACCGGCGATGGCATGCTGGTCGAGTTCCAGAGCGTGGCGGACGCCGTGCGCTGCGCCGCAGAGGTACAGATCCGCATGCGCCGCCGCAACGCCGACGTGCCGGATGACCGTCGCATCCAGTTCCGCATCGGCATCAATCTAGGCGACATCATCTTCGATGAGGGCGACATCTACGGCGACGGCGTCAATGTTGCGGCCCGGCTCGAGCAGATCGCCGATGTCGGCGGGGTATGCGTCACCCAGGCCGTTTACGAACAGGTCTTCGATCGCATCGAAGTCAAGTTCGAGGATCTGGGCGAGAAGTCGCTGAAGAACATCTCACGCCCGGTGCGGGTCTGGCGTGCGGTGCTCGAGGACGCAGCCGATCCGGCAGCGGGCAACGGCGCCGCCCGGCGCGGCGTCGTGAAGCCGTCGATCGCCGTCCTGCCCTTCGCCAATATGAGCGGCGATCCCGAACAGGAATTTTTCGTCGATGGTCTGACCGAGGATATCATCACGGAACTTTCGCGCCGGCACGAGCTGTTCGTCATCTCGCGCAACTCCACCTTCGTCTACAAAGGGCAGTCGGTGAATCTGCGTGAAATCGCCCAGAAGCTGGGCGCGCAATATCTGGTGGAGGGCAGCGTCCGCAAATCGGGCGGCCAGCTCAGGGTGACGGCCCAGCTGATCGATACTGCAACCGATACGCACATTTGGGCCGAGCGATACGACCGCAAGCTCGACGACGTTTTCGCCATCCAGGACGAGCTGACCGCGGCGATCGTGGCCACGCTGCCAGGCCGCGTCGAGGCCGCGCAGCAGGATCTCGTGGCGCGCAAGACGCCGGCCAGCATGGTCGCTTACGAATGCTGTGCTCGCGGCCAAGGTCCGCCACCATCGTAGCAATCGAGCCGAGAATGAGGAGGCGCTGAAGCTGGTGACCCGAGCGCTCGAGCTCGACCCCGAATACGCGCATGCCCATGCCTGGCGGGGCTGCATCCTGGGGCAAGCCTGGGGCTACGGCTGGTGCGCCGACAAGGACGCGACGTTCGACGAGGTCGTCCGCGAGCTTGAGTTGGCGCAAGCGCTGGACGTCAACGATGCGGACGTCCAACGAATATTGGCGGCCATCAACATCAGCCGCAACGACCTGACGAAGGCTCGCCACCACCAGGAGCGGGCTCTCGCACTCAATCCGAACTACGATCTCGTCGTGGTCCAGCAAGGCGAGCTTCTGACTTGGCTCGGCCGCCCCAAGGAAGGGGCCGACTGGATTCGCAAGGCGATGCGGTTGAACCCTCACCACCCGGAACGCTTCTGGAGCCATCTCGGGAAAGCGCTACTTTGCAGCCCACGAATATCCCGAAGCAATCGAGGCCTTCATGCATCTGTCGAAGATGGATGCCAGCCAACATGCCTTTGTCGCGGCGGCCTATTGCTGGCTGGGCGATCGGACCGCTGCGTCCGCTCACTACGCTCAAATAAGCAAGGTCGATCCGGAGTTCACGATCGATACGTTCGTCGCCACCCTGCACTACGCGAACGACGCGGACCTTCAGCATTTGGTTGATGGGCTAAAAACTGCCGAATCCGCTCAGTTCTAGGCATAGGTTCGCTGGCCTCGTGCGACGGTCAAAATGATCTTCGAACGGTTCGAACGATCGGCAACCGCACTGGCATGGACGCTCAGGGACGAAAATGTTACCGGCCAATGGGCGCCGGTCGATCGACAAGGCCTCTGCAAGCTAGCTAAGCAAACGGATCTGCATCGGCGAGGATCAATACCATTGAAATGTAGGTACCTTTGGACCATGTGCCAGGCGGGCAGCTGAGGAGACGCAGCTTCCTGGATTCAGCCTATGGGCCCTATTGGATAATACAAATTGAAAATTGCGCCCTCATGTTTCAAAACAGGTCGGTAGACCCGCGAGGATGGTTTCGAAGCTGCGGGGCCGCCCACGGTCCTCAAGGCGAGAATTCTAAAAGACGTTCAACAATGACCCAGCACGTAAAAGACGCTCGAATTCTCATGTACAGCCACGACACGTTCGGGCTCGGCCACTTGCAGCGCTGCCGGACGATCGCGCATTCGCTGGTCGAGGATTTCCGCGGACTTCAGGTGCTTATCATTTCGGGTGCGACCTATCGCCGGCGCCTTCGACTACCGCGCCCGTGTCGACTTCGTGAAGATCCCCAGCGTCATCAAGTTGCGCAACGGCGAATACACCTCGCTGGAAAAGGATATCGATCTGCATGAGACGCTGAGGATGCGCCAGTCGATCATCCGCCACACAGCCGAGACCTTCCGGCCGGATATCTTCATCGTCGACAAGGAACCGCTCGGCCTGCGCGGTGAGATCGAGGACACGCTGTCCTACCTCAAGACGCGGGGCACCACGCTCGTGCTTGGCCTGCGCGAGGTGATGGACGCGCCGCATCTGCTCGAAGCAGAGTGGGCACGCAGGGATGTGATGCGCAAGATAGGCCTGTTCTACGACAAGGTCTGGGCCTATGGTCCGCCGGATTTCTACGATCCGTTGACCGGCCTGGATGTGCCGCCGGCTGTCAGGGCAAAGATGAAGTTCGTCGGTTTCCTGCAACGGAGCCTGCAGCAGAACGAGTTGCCCGGCCACCGGCCCGAGGGCGACTATATCCTCGTTACCACCGGTGGCGGCGGTGACGGCGCCGAACTGATCCACAACGTCATCGATGCCTATCAGCAGGATCCGCAATTGCAGCATAGGGCGCTGATCGTGCTTGGGCCTTACATGCCGGCGCGCAAGCGCAACAAGCTGCTCAGGAAGGGGTCCAAGATCCCCTATATCAAGATCATCGAGTTCGACAACCGCATGGAAGAGCTGATTGCCGGCGCCAAGGCGGTAGTGGCGATGGGCGGTTACAACACCTATTGCGAGATACTGTCTTTCGACAAGCCGGCGCTGATCGTGCCGCGCGTCACGCCTCGCGAGGAACAGCTGATCCGAGCACGGCGCGCAGCCGAACTCGGCCTCATCGAGATGCTTTTGCCGGAAGAAGCCGAGGATTCCCAGCGGTTTGCCGATGCACTGAAGGTGCTGCCGGACCGGCCCCGCCCATCGCAGAGCAATCCGCATCTGACGCTGGAAGGGCTGCCTCATATTTCCGAAATCGTCGCGGAACTGCTCGACCGGCGGGCCGGCCATCACCTTTCGGTCATTGAAGGCATGAACTGAGTTGCAACATCGCAAGATCGTCGTGGTTCTGAAGGGCTATCCGCGGCTGTCGGAAACCTTCATCGCGCAGGAACTGCTCGGTCTGGAGCGTGCGGGGTTCGAGCTGATACTCTTCGCGCTCAGGCGGCCGACCGACGCAAAACGCCACCCCGTGCATGACGAGATCAAAGCGCCCGTCCATTATCTGCCGGAATATCTGCATGAAGAGCCGCTGCGCGTGGTTCGCTCGCTGTTTGCTTGTCTGCTGCGGCCGGGCTTCTGGCGCGCGCTCGGATCGCTGGCTGCCGATATCCCCCGCGACTTTACGCGCAATCGCGCGCGCCGCTTCGGGCAAGCGCTCGTGCTGGCGGCCGAATGGCCGGAAGACGCGGGCTGGCTGCATGCACATTTCGCGCACACGCCGGCATCGGTGACGCGCTATGCCAGCCAGCTTCGTGGCCTGCCCTGGAGCTGCTCGGCCCATGCCAAGGACATCTGGACTTCGGCGGACTGGGATCTGGCTGGCAAGCTTTCCTCGGCGCGCTGGACGGTCACTTGCACGAAAACCGGCTTCGACCGTCTGAAAAAACTCGCTAACGGCAACTCGTCCGTGCATCTGAGCTATCATGGGCTCGACCTTGATCGCTTCGGCAGTTTCGGCGAGGCGCGAAAACAGCATGACGGCTCGGCGCCGGACGAACCGGTCATCGTTCTGAGTGTCGGGCGCGCCGTTGAAAAGAAAGGTTACGATACCTTGCTGGAGGCGCTTGCCCTCTTGCCTGGTGATTTGGCGTGGCGTTTCGAGCATATCGGCGGCGGCGAGGAACTGGAACGGCTCAAGGCGCTGGCGCAAAAGCTCGGACTGGATGGTCGCGTCTCTTGGAAAGGCGCGCTTGCGCAGGAGGAGGTGCTTGAGCACTACCGCTGCGCCGACATCTTCGCCCTGGCCTGCAGGATCACCGCAAATGGCGACCGGGACGGTCTGCCGAATGTTCTGGTGGAGGCGGCTAGCCAGCGGCTTGCCTGCGTGTCGACCGATATTTCCGGCGTGCCGGAGCTTTTATCGCCGGATGAAACCGGGCTGCTGGTTCCGACGGAAAACCCAATTGCCCTGGCACAGGCGCTGGAGCGCCTGATCCGTGATCCCGTGCTGCGCGCCCGCCTCGGCGACGCCGCAGAGCGGCGCGTGCGCGGCAATTTCGATCATATGGCAAGCATTGGACAGCTCAAGGAACTGTTCGAGCGGGAGTGGCGGGCCGCCGAATGAAGCGGCTGCGCGCTTTCTTCTATGTCCAGCACCTGCTCGGCATCGGCCATCTCGCGCGCGCCAGCCGCATTGCGGCGGCTCTGGTCGATGACGGGTTTGACGTAACCGTCGTGACCGGCGGAGCGCCGATCGCGGGGTTTCCGGGACCGGGTGTAAAATCTGTAACCCTGCCACCTGTCACCTCCGGTGATGAAGGATTTTCCGGACTTGTCGACCTGCAGGGCAAACCCATCGACGATGATTTCAAGAAATGGCGTTCAGAGATGCTGCTGCAGGCATTCCGGGATTGCAGGCCTGATATCGTCATTGTCGAGGCGTTTCCATTTGGACGCCGGCAGATGCGTTTCGAACTCTTGCCGCTGATCGAGGCCATCGACGCGACGTCGCCCAGGCCGCTGCTGGCGACGTCCGTCCGCGATATCCTTCAGGAGCGCGTCAAGCCGGGCCGAGACGAGGAAACGGTCGATCTCATCAACAGGCATTTCGACCTTGTTATGGTCCACGGCGATCCGGCTTTCGCAACCATCGACAAGACATTTCCACTGGCTGGGGCGATCAGGGCCGAGATCACCTACACAGGGCTCGTTGCCGGGCCGCCATCGCCCGCGGCTTCCGAGCGCTTCGACGTTCTGGTGTCGGTTGGCGGCGGGGCTGCCGGAAAGAGCCTTGTCAGATCCGCCATCGCAGCGGCGCGGAATGCCAACAACGCTTGGAAATGGTGTTTGATCACCGGCCCAAACCTGCCGAAAGACGAGTTTGACGCGATTGCACGCGATGCCACGCCGGGTCTGTCCATCTTCCGGTTCCGCGAGGATTTCGCCAGCCTGCTGACCGGCGCCCGCCTGTCAGTCTCGCAGGCGGGTTACAACACGGTCTGCGATGTCCTGCGCGCGGGTTGTCGCTCCCTGCTCGTTCCATTTGCAGCCGGCGGGGAAACCGAACAGACGGTTCGCGCCCTGATGCTCGAAAAACTCGGTCTTGCAACGGTGCTGATGGAAAAGGACCTGACGCCTGAAGGTTTGGCGCAAGCGATCGAACAGGCGCTTGCGGGACCGCCGCCATCCGCGCATCGTCTCGATCTGGAAGGCGCGCGTCGCTCGGCGCAAATCCTGCGCGAGCGGTATCGAACCTGGTCCCCGAAATCCTAGCGCGCGTCGTGTCTGGATGAGATTCGCGCAACGCGCTTCAAACAGTTCCGATCAGCATGAAGCGCGTATAATTTTTTGTCGGCAGTTCGCCGGAGAACCGCACCTCCCGTAGCGCCGCCATTGCTTCGAAGGCTGCAAGTGAGGCCACGCAGTTGATGTGCGTCGGCTCGCTGAAATAATCGTTCGATTGCAGCAGCACATTCGTACCCCGCGGAAGCAGAGCAAGCCAGGCGCGCAGATCGGCTATGTGTTCGCAGCTCGTATTGACCGTCAGGTCGGGCCGCCCGGCGGCATAGTCGAGTGCGTACATATCTGCCGTCAGCGCCCGGAACCGGTCGCCGGCCTCCCGGTTGAGGGTCCGGGCGACCGGCGCGACTTCGGGATCGATGTCGATGCTATCGACCGCCGCGATGTCGAAGCGGGCGTCGTTGAAAAGCATTGCCGGCAATACGCCGTACCATCCACCCAGAACCCATATGCGACCGAACTGGCCGCCGCAGCTTTCGAACAGCCTGTCGAGCGCCCACATCTTGCAGGCGACCTGCTTGTGGTTGAAGGCGTTGGCGATATCGGCTTTCGGATGCTTGGTGATGACGCGCGCCAGCCCTGCCACGAGAGGGCATTTGACATAGGCAGCAATTCCCCGCGTGAGGTCCAGGGCTTGCTCGTGCCAGTCCATGTCGGCATTGCGTGGTTGCGTGACATCCATCATATTCGTCTTGTATGTTGGGATTTCGGGCGACACAACGCAATCTTGCCTCCCGCAAGGCTGTTTGATCCGCGGACGTGATTATGTTGCAAGCCGCTTCGCCATTGCCCGGTGCCGGAGAGAGCCGCTTGCATCTGTCCGGACCATCGGCGGCCATCCGCCAGCACCAGCCGCGCAGCTGCCGCCTCGTGCTCGGCTCTTCGCAAAAACCGTACGGAAGCCGCGAAGCATTTGAGCCAAGGACAATCTCCGTGCACCGCAGCTTCGAGCTTGTCGTTGGCGACGAAGAAATTGCCGATACGTCATTCGCCAGCAGGTGCTTTTACATCCTGCGTCCTTCCAACTGAAGGGTCCACAGTCGCATATGGAACCCAGCCTAGCCCGCTATATCTGGACGCACACCAAGAAGCAGCAGATCTGGATATTGATGATCGTCCTGCTTTCGATGATCCCGTATTTCATGTCCTTCGACCTGCCGAAGCTGATCGTCAACGGCCCGATCCAAGGTAAGGGCTTCGAGCAACCGGGCGCGACCCAGCCATTCATGAGGCTGCACTATGACTTGCCGTTCATTGGTGAGGTCCAGTTCTTCTCCGGTTTTCAGCTCGACCGCACGGCGACGCTGTTTGCCCTGAGCCTTGTGTTCCTCTTGCTGGTCGTCATCAACGGCCTGTTCAAACTCTACATCAACACCTACAAGGGCCGCCTCGGCGAACGCATGCTGCGGCGTATCCGCTTCGATCTGGTCGATCGTGTGCTGCGGTTTCCGCCGGTTTACTTCAAGCGGGTGAAATCCGCCGAAGTGGCGACCATGGTGAAGGACGAGGTGGAGCCGCTGGGCGGCTTCATCGGCGATGCCTTCGTGCAGCCGGTACTGCTCGGCGGCCAGGCGCTGACGGCCATGCTGTTCATCATGGTCCAGAACGTCTGGCTCGGAATGATTGCGGTCGTGATCGTGGTGATCCAGATCGTGCTCATCCCGCGAATGCGGCGGCGGCTGATCGTGCTCGGGCGCGAACGGCAGTTGACGGCGCGCGCGCTTTCGGGCCGGGTTGGCGAAATCGTCGACGGCATCGGCGCGGTTCACGTCCACGATACATCAAACTACGAGCGCGCCGACATAGCTGCCCGGCTCGGGCTCATCTTCAAGATCCGCTTCGATCTTTACCAATGGAAATTCATGGTGAAGTTCCTCAACAATTTTCTCGCGCAGCTCACGCCCTTTCTGTTCTACATGATCGGCGGGTATCTGGTCATCCAGGGGCGGCTGGACGTCGGCCAGCTCGTGGCCGTGATCGGCGCCTACAAGGACCTGCCCGGACCGATGAAGGAACTGATCGACTGGGATCAGGCGCGGCAGGATGTCCAGGTCAAATATCAGCAGGTCGTTGAACAGTTTACCGTCGAGGATCTCATTGCGCCGAGAATCGGGGCATTGACGATCGACGATCCCGCTCCGATGACCAACCCGCTGTCGGCGATCAGTCTGTCCATAGCAGACGATGGCGGTGCAATGCTCCTCAATCGTATCTCCCTCCAGATCAAGCCGGGTGAGACGGTGGCGCTGGTCAGTACCGCGACAGGTGGTGCGGAGGCGCTTGCAGAAGCCTTCGCGCGGCTGAACTGGCCGGACAGCGGAAGGGTCGCTTCGGGCGCCGACGACCTGCTTGAACTCCCCGAAGCAGTGACCGGCCGGCGCATGTCCTATGCCTCGTCGGATGTTTTCCTGTTCCAGGCAAGCCTCCGCGATAACCTGCTCTACGGGTTGAAGCATGCGCCGCTGACATCGGTGACTTATGAGGGTGCCGCGGCAGACCAGCGCCGCTGGAACATCGACGAGGCGCGCCGGTCGGGCAATCCGGATCTTGATATCCACAGCGACTGGATCAACTATGCTTCCGCCGGCGCTACCGGCCCGCACGACCTCTTTGAAGCCGTGCGCCGGGTGCTCGACGCGGTTGTTCTGTCGCGCGACATTCTGGATCTTGGCTTGCGCTCTTCGGCCGACCTCACGCGTCACACGGAGCTTGCCAGGCGGATCGTCGAACTGCGTGCGGCGCTGCGAACCCGGCTGGAACACGAAGGGCTGAGCGGACTGGTGGTTCCTTTCGAACCGGGCGCCTACAACAAGGAAGCAACGATCGGCCAAAACCTGCTCTTCGGCGCTGCCGCCGGCCCCGAACTGGCCGACAAGGCTCTGGCGGCCAATCCCTATTTTGCTTCTGTGCTGAAGCAAGCCGGCCTCGACCGCACGCTCTACGAAATGGGCATGGAGATCGCCGAACAGGCGATCGAGCTGTTTGCCGACCTGCCGCCCGATCACCAGTTCTTCCAGCAGCTCGCCTTCATGAGCGCCGAGGAGATACCCGCCTACGAAACCTTGCTGCAACGGCTCAAGAACCGTCCCCACGAGGCGGTTTCGGAGACCGACCGCGCCATGATCGTCACCTTGAGCTTTGCCTATATCGAGCCCCGGCACCGCTTCGGCCTGCTGAGCGACGAGCTGATGAGCAAGATCGTCGCTGCACGCAACCAGTTCTATGAAAACCTGCCGCCCGAGCTGCAAAATGCGATCGAACGGTATGATCCTGCCAAATACATTGCCGCGGCTACCGTCATGGACAATGTCCTGTTCGGGCGTGTGGGCAACAACCATCCCGACGCGCCGGACCGCATACGCTCCATCGTCTATGACATTCTTGACGAACTGGGGCTTTATGCCGAACTTCTGGATGTCGGCCTGGACTTCAACGTCGGCGCCGGCGGCAGGCGGCTGACCGGTGGACAGCGACAGAAGCTCGATGTTGCCCGAGCCCTGCTCAAGCGTCCCGATTTTCTCATTCTCAACCGGCCGCTGTCGGCGCTCGACCAGCGCATGCAGGATAAGGTGCTGCGAAACGTGCTCGAGGAAGCCAGACGCGACGGCCATTCGCCGGCAATTGTGTGGGTCGTGACAAATCCGGCAATGGCGATGATGTTCGATCGCGTTATCGTCTTCGACTCGGGTCAATTGGTGGAAGACGGAACACACGAGACACTTTTGGCAGGAAACGGTATCTTCAAGGAACTTGCTGTCATAGGCTATCTGAGCAGACGCGAATTTATGGGAAGGTTTGCGACAATGCTGCTCAAGGATGAAGTTGGAATGCTGCAACGCGTTCCCTTGTTCTCTGGCATCGAGCCGACAAAGCTCAAGCTGCTTGCGTTCACATCCGATCGCGTGAGCTACAGCGCCGGCCAGATCCTTTTCCGGCAGGGCGACGAGGGAGACGCCGCCTATGTCATCCTTTCAGGCAGGGCGGATATTCTGGTCGATTCCGACAGCGGACCGATAAAAGTTGCCGAACTGGTGCCAAATTCGATCGTTGGCGAGATCGCCATATTGTGCAACAGCTCCCGCACGGCCACCGTCAGAGCGGCAAGTCCGCTGGAAGCCTTGAGAATCCGCAAGGATCATTTCCTGAGGCTTATGAAGGAGTTCCCGGAAATGACCATCGAGATGGTGCGGGTTCTTGCCGATCGCCTAAGCCATACGACCGCGGATCTGATCGATGCACGAAGCGCCAAATAACAAATGACCTTGCGCTCAATCCTCACCGTCGTGACGGCACTGGCCTCTTGCTGAGAAGGTCACCCGGGAAAACCTGTCTCGCCTAGCAGCAGTTGTTTGGCTACGATGGGCGACGAGGCTGCGAAGGGTAGCATGGACGACGACGTTTTCCTGGTCAGGTTTTGGGGCGTGCGCGGCAGCATTTCGGTATCGGGGCCAGAATTCGCTCGCTATGGCGGCAACACAATCTGCATTGAGATGCGATGCGGCAAGCATACGCTTCTGTTCGACGCGGGCTCTGGCCTACGGCCTGCCGGCAAGGCGCTTCGGGCGTCGGGCGTGACCGATTTCGACCTGTTTTTCACCCATTGCCATTACGATCACATCATCGGGCTGCCGGCTTTCAAGCCGATCTATGACCGGAGCATCAAGGTTACGCTTTGGTCCGGGCATCTTGCAGGACGCATGACGACCCGGCAGATGGTCGATGAGTTCATGCGGCCGCCGTGGTTTCCGGTGAAACTCGATATCTGCAAGGCAAGCCTCGACTGCCGCGATTTCGTATCCGGAGACGTGCTTCGGCCGCGCGAAGGGGTGGTGGTCCGAACCGGCAGTCTTAACCATCCGGGCGGCTGCATAGGCTACCGGGTCGAATGGGGCGGCCGCGTCGTGGCGGTGATCACAGACACTGAGCACGAGCCGGACAAACTCGATCAGGCGGTGCTCGGCCTGATCGAAGATGCCGACCTCGTCATTTACGATTGCACCTACACCGAGGAGGAAATGGAGAGCCGCCGCGGTAACGGGCACTCGACATGGCAACAGGGCGTCAAGCTTTGTGAGGCGGCCGGTGCGCGGGGGCTTGCGCTGTTTCACCACGATCCGACACGCACCGACGAGGAACTGGACGAGATCGAGAAACTGGCCAAGGACAGGTTTGCCGGCGCTTTTGCCGCGCGGGATGGCCAGACGCTCAAATTTCCAGTCTCATTGCACAAAAAGCGCTGAGCTATTTTCCTCTACCGGCGCTGCGCCCGATCAATGTCCTGATCGGAAGCCATGCGCAGGCTTCAGTCCGTGCGGTGACTGTGAACAGCCGTTCGAGGAAAAGCCAGGCCAATTCATCATGTACGAGATGGTGGGTGAGCAGGCCGACCGGTTCGCCGCCGTCGAATGCATGCTGCAATTGCGCGATGATAGCCTGAACCAACAGGCCATGATCGCGGCAGCCGCGCGTGCCATGCCAATCCATGATGTCGACATTGCTGTTGATGACCGCCAGTGAAGCCGGTTTCGGCGGCCCAAAGACCGACAATGCCGCAAATCCTATCGATCCAAGGTCGGATACCAGGCCGGCGTCGATCCTGTTCCAGGGTGGCACCAGCATCGGAACGGCACGTGCGCCGTGCAGGCCGGTTACGTGCGACAGCCCGCGAGCCAGATCATCGAGCACCGCCTCGCGTGGCCGATGCGCGCCGAGCTCCTGCTTTTTCTGGTCCTCGGGCGCATGATTTCGGTGCGCCCAGCCATGGATGGCGACCGTGGCATGCGGCGCCTCGTCAAGCCGGACGACAAGCTTCTCGTCGGTCAGGGCCGGAATGACGGCCAGAGTGACCGGAACCGCGAATTCACCGGTGAGGTCGAGCAGCCGATCAAGCGCAGGCGTCGGATCCACGGCGTCATCGTCGCGCAGCCAGAACTCTGCCTTACGGTCCGCCCGTTGCCGGCGCGCCAGTTCTTCCACCAGGGGCTGCCAGATCGGATCGGACGTCATGATACCGGGATCTTTCGAAGAAGTTCGGCCAGACGCGCTGCTGCACCACCGAGGGACCGCTCTTCGAGAACGAAACGTCTGGCTTCCGCGGCCATGATGGTTCTTTCGTCGTTATGGGCCAGAAGCCTTTCAATGGCAGAAGCGAACGCCGCCACATCGCCCGGCGGGGTGAGAAACCCGGTCTGGCCATCCCGCACGACCTCCGGCACGCCGGCGATGTCCTGAGCCACCACCGGAAGGCCGGCGGCCTGTGCTTCAAGATAGGCAACGCCATAGGCCTCGCCGTAACCCGGCCAGACGTAAATTCCCCCACGTGTAGAGGACATCCGGCACGGCGGCTGGCTCAATCGCGCCAAGCCATTCGATACGGTCGGCGGGCAAGCCGGCGAATTGCGCTTTGACCTCGTCACGGGCAGGCCCGTCGCCGACGACCGACATGGTCCAGGGCAGGTGGCCGATCGAGCCGAGCGCTTGCGCCAGCATGCGATAGCTTTCGACTTTGTCGCCCGGGCGCATCATGGCGACGGTAACGAGGCGCGTCGGACAACCCCGTGCCGGCATTTCCCGGAATGCCGATGTGTCGATGAAGGGCGAAAGCATACCGAGAGCGGCGTCGGGAATAGCATCTGTCAGTCCCTGACGATCCCTTTGCGTGAAGCAGATGTTCAGCGCTGCCTGTTCGATGGCTCGCGCCACCAACGCTTGCGTATCGGCCCACAAGCCGGCGTTGCGCCGCCTCGAATAGGAGGCTTCCGCTGTCACATAGGGGACAGCAAAGGCCGACGCCAGCTCGGGCCCGATCAGGTCGGGCGCCTTGTAATAGGGATGATAGGAGAACCAGAGATCGGGCTTGCCGTCACGATCCCAAAGCCTGGTCAGCCGCGCGGCTTCCTCTCGGGCCTCGATCTTGAGCGCATCGAAACTTTTCGGTTCCGGTTGGCGTAGATAGAAGCGCAACTCGGATGCCAGTTCGACGCTATGCCCGCCATGCTCCAGCGCCTTGACCAGCATCCGTGCCATCTGGCGGTCGCCGGAGACAACGGGATGATTGGGCGACTTCAGCGGCGCGTAGAAGGCAATTCGCATCGCCCGACCCTATCATCGGAAAGCCTGTGCAAGTCAATTTCGAAGCATGATCGACTTCACCTTCAAGCAGCTGGAATGTGCTATCTGATGCTCATGGAAACAGCTGCCGCGTCCGACCCGTTTGTCGCTTCCTTGCCGGTCTTCGCAAAGTTCGAAAGCGTTGCCGATATCGATAACTATCGGCCTCTCCCCGATGGCTGGGCGCTGGCCACCGCCGACATCGTCGGCTCGACCAAGGCGATCGAGGCCGGGCGCTATAAAACCGTCAATATGGCCGGCGCCAGCGTCATTTCGGCGCTGCTCAATGCGCTGGGTCGGCAAGATCTTCCCTTTGTCTTCGGCGGCGACGGCGCACTCGTGGCGTTTCCCGGCTCGGCGCTGGAGATCGCCCGCAACGCGCTGGCGGCTGTCCAGAGATGGGTGGCGGACGAACTGGACCTGACCTTGCGTGCGGCAATCGTGCCGATAAAGGATATAAGAGCGCAAGGCCTCGACGTTCGCGTGGCGAGGTTCCAGGCCTCCGAAGCGGCCTTCTATGCCATGTTCGCCGGCGGTGGCGGCAGTTGGGCGGAAGCCGAGATGAAAGCGGGGCGCTACCGCATCGATCCTGCGCCGGCCGGCGCGCGGCCGGATCTGACCGGCCTCTCCTGCCGCTGGAACCCGATCGAAGCCCGGCATGGCGAAATCGTCTCGATCATAGCCATACCAGGGGCGTCGCGAGACTTGCGCGGTTTTCAGTTTCTGGCTTCCGACATCATCGCCCTTGCCGGCAGGCAGGAACGCGATGGCCACCCGGTGCCGGTGGACGGGCCGGCCTACAGTCTTCTGCCCGCCGGCCTCGATGTCGAGGCGCGGGCCACGGCGCCGCCAGGGCGGCGGTGGCTGGCGAAGCTGTGGGTGATGTTCCTGATGACGCTTACGGCCGTCACCGATAGATTTGGCTGGACGATCGGCCGTTTCGATCCGAAGGTCTACAAACGCGAGGTGGCCAGCAATTCGGATTTCCGGAAGTTCGACGACGGCTTGAAGATGACCATCGACGTTGACGCGGATGTGTTGCAACGGATCGAGAGCCGGCTGAAACAGGCGGAAGAGGCGGGCATCTGCAACTATGGCCTGCACCGCCAGAAATCGGCCTTGATGACATGCCTCGTCATCTCGCCGCTGCAGCCCGATCACGTTCATTTCATCGATGGCGCCGACGGCGGCTATGCGATGGCTGCCGCAAGCCTGAAGGCGAAGGCGCCGGTCTGATGACGGCTTGCGGAAATCGATTTTCCGCAATATTGCCATCGGCCATCGGGAGCGGACAGCCTGTCCGAATTGACGGGAAAGCAGATTTTTGGACGCCTCACGATCGACATATGACCGTCTTCTGAACCGGATTTCGACGCGCGCCGCGCAAGTCGGCGTGATCGGACTGGGCTATGTCGGGTTGCCGCTGGCGGTTGCGATCGCACGCGCCGGCTTCCCGGTTTCCGGCTTCGACATCGAAGCCCAGAAGGTCGAGAGCCTGAACAACGGCCAATCCTACATCGAGGCGGTGACGTCGACAGCCCTTGCCGGCCAGGTGGCGAGCGGACGGTTCCGCGCCACTGCGGATTTTGCCGAACTGGCCGTCTGCGATGTCATCATCATCTGCGTTCCGACACCGCTGACGAAAAACCGTGAGCCGGACCTCTCCTTTGTCAGGAACACGGCAGGCACCATCGCGAAGCATCTGCGTCTCGGCCAGCTGATCGTGCTGGAATCGACCACCTATCCCGGCACCACCGACGACGTGATCAAGCCCATACTGGAAGAAACCGGCTTGCAGTCGAAGATAGACTTCTTCCTCGGCTTCTCGCCCGAACGCGAGGATCCCGGCAACCGCAGCTTTGAAGTCGCGACGATCCCCAAGGTCGTGGCAGGCGACGGCGTTGAAGCGGCGACGCTCGTGCAGGCTTTCTACCAGGGCGTGGTCAAGACCGTCGTTCCGGTTTCCACCACGGCGACCGCCGAGGCGGTCAAGCTGACGGAAAACATCTTCCGCTCGGTCAACATAGCCCTGGTCAACGAGTTGAAGGTCGTGCTCGGTGCGATGGGCATCGACATCTGGGAGGTGATCGAGGCGGCAAAGAGCAAGCCCTTCGGCTACATGCCTTTCTATCCTGGCCCCGGACTTGGCGGGCACTGCGTTCCGATCGATCCCTTCTACCTGACGTGGAAGGCGCGCGAATACGAACTGCCGACCCGCTTCATCGAGCTGGCGGCGGAGATCAACACGGCCATGCCGCGTCATGTGGTCGATGAACTGGCGAAGGCGCTGGACCGGCGCTGCGGCAAGGCGCTCAGCCGCTCGCGCATTCTCATCATCGGGCTCGCCTATAAGAAGAATGTGCCCGACATCCGCGAAAGCCCCTCATTGCGGCTCATTGAACTCATCGAGGAATGGGGCGGCAAGGCGGAATTCCACGATCCGCATGTTGCCGAGATCCCGACCACACGGGAGCATATGGCGATCAAGGGGCGTCGCTCGGTCGAATTGACCGAGGCGGCCTTGAAGGATTTCGATGCTGTCGTCGTTGCAACCGACCACGACGCGATCGACTATCAGGCGATCGCTGATCACGCTCTTCTGATCGTCGACACACGCAATGTTTTTGGCCGCCTCGGGCTAACCCGAGAGACGGTAGTGAAGGCCTGACGGCGTCTGAGCCGGCGAATTTTTTGCCCGATGTCAGGATCGGGATTGCACTCCGCCGGCAGCCTCGCCACATAATGTTGCAGGTGATAGATGCAGTTTACGCCTGCTTCCTTCCTGCAAGGACAGTCATTCGGGACATTCTTCGCCGGCTTTTGCCCCCGAAGCCGGCTTCATTGACTTCGAGGATTTGGCAGATCAAAGGAGATGGCTCGTCTTCGACGGGTTTCGAGATAGCATGAGCACAGCGCAAGCAGAAATTTCCACCATTCTCATGGATAAGGTTGCCGATTGGCTGACCCAATCGGCGCTGGCGGGCGACGACCTGGAAACATTGGTAAAGGGCTTTTGTGAACGGCTGGCTGCTGCCGGCCTGCCGCTGAAGCGGGTGCATTTGAGCTTTTCGATGCTTCATCCGCTTTATGACGCGCTTGGCTTCACCTGGCTTCGCGGCCAGGGCCTGGAAGTGGAAGGCTTCCGCAGTGAGAACGGCGTTCATTCTGACAGATTCCTGACCAGCCCATACTACCATCTGCTCAGCAACAAGCTCGACCATCTGCGGCGCCGGCTCGACCCGTCGGTGCGGTCGGAGTTTCCTGTTTTCGATGACCTCAGGCTTATGGGCGTCACCGATTACATGGCTTTCGTCCATCCCTTCAACGGCGATACCAGTCAGGGCATGATGGGGTCCTGGTCCACCGACAGTGCTTCAGGCTTCAGCGACAGCATGATTTCGGCGCTGCTGCGCATCCAGAACCATCTCGCTATCGCAACCAAGATGGCGGTGCTCACCAAGCTCGCCGACAACATGATGACCACTTATCTCGGCGGCGACGCCGGCAGGCGCGTGCTGGACGGCCAGATCAAGCGCGGCGAGGGCGACACAATCCGGGCCGCGCTGGTCATGGGCGATATGCGCGGGTCGACAAGGCTTGCCGAAACCTCCGGCCGCGAAATCTATATCGATACGCTGAACCAGTTTTTCGATGCCATTGCTGCACCTTTCAATCGCAGAGGCGGGCAGATCATGAGTTTCCTAGGGGATGGCTTCATTGCCGTCTACCCCTGCGAAAGGCACCGCTCGCAGTCCGAGATCGCCTGCCAGGCTGCTCTTGCGGCAGCGCACAAGGCCACCGCGCGCATGATGGAGCTCAATCTGCGCAGAAAGGAGCAGGGGTTGGGCGACATAAAATTTGGTATCGGCCTGCATGTCGGCAATGTGATGTTCGGCAATGTCGGGCTTACCGACCGGCTCACATTCTCTGTCTTCGGCTCGGCTGTAAACGAGGTCCAGCGCCTCCAGACCCTGACCAAGAAATATCCGCACAGCGTTCTCGCCAGCAAGGACTTCGCCGGCTATTGCGGCGCCAACAGCTGGCTGACGCTCGGCAAGGAGGAACTGGCGGGTATCAAGCAGAAGCTGACGGTGCTTTCACCCGATCTGTCGGGTGCTCTCGCACTCGATGAAGACGCTGCGCTGGAGCCGATTTCACGACCGGATGTCGGACGCCGAGCAGGTCATGCTGCTTCATCGCGATGCCGCGCGGCTGTCGGCGGGCGACCGGAGGAAGCTCCAGTAACCGCCACGATCTGATCCGAACGCCTTTGGTAGGCAGTCCGGTCGCCGGTTCCGCCAGGGAACTGGCGACCGTTTCGAATCCAAGTTGCTCTAGGCTGGCAATGCGCTAGTCTCGCCTTCTGGGCCTGCCGCCCGGCAGGCCGCCAGAGTGGGGCTGGTGTGAGAATGAATTCGGGCGTTGATCTGCTGCGGATCGAGGATGTTGGCATCTCTTTTGCCATTATCGGGGGACCGTTGCATGCCGTCAGGCGTGCAAATCTTCGCGTCCTGCCCGGCAAGGTTACCGCGCTTGTGGGCGAGTCCGGTTCCGGAAAATCGGTTCTCAGCCAGGCAGTGATGGGCATTTTGCCGAAGACAGCCCATGTTCGCGGCCGTATCCTGTTTTCCGATCCTGAAAAGCCCGGCACGACGCAGGATATCCTGCAGATGCCGCGTGACGGACCCGAAATCCGGGCGTTGAGAGGCAGCCGCATCGGCAAGATCTTTCAGGAGCCGATGACATCGCTGTCGCCGCTGCACACGATCGGCAACCAGGTCAGCGAATCCCTGCAGATTCATACGCCCATGGCTCGGGCGGAGCGCAAGGCGCGGACCGAGGAAATGCTCGGCCTTGTCGGCTTTCCCAATCCCAAGCGCGCCTATGACATGTATCCCTTTGAACTTTCGGGAGGATTGCGTCAACGCGCCATGATCGCCATGGCGCTTATCTGCCGGCCCGCTTTGTTGATCGCCGACGAGCCGACGACGGCGTTGGACGTCACCATCCAGGCGCAAATCCTGCAATTGCTGCGCGGGCTTCAGACCAAGCTGAACATGGCGATGCTGCTGATCACGCACGACCTCGGCGTGGTCGCCAATGTCGCCGACGAGGTGGTGGTCATCTACCATGGCGAGATCATGGAAGCGGGACCTGTCGAGGCGATATTCCGCCGGCCAGGTCACCCTTACCTGAAGGGCCTGATGGCAGCCGTTCCGCATTTCGACCTGAAGCCTGGCGAAAGGCTAAAGGCGCTCCGCGAGGTGCCGGTGAATGTCGAGAACCTGCTCGGCAAGCAGACGGCGCCGGCATCGAAGGGGCCGGACGACATCCTGCTGTCGGTCAGGGATCTGAAAAAGACCTTCACCACCCGCAAGTCCGGATGGTTCGGCGGGAGTCATCAAACCTCTGTTCGCGCCGTGGACGGCGTGAGCTTCGATATCAGGCGGGGTGAGTGCCTGGGTCTGGTCGGCGAAAGCGGCTGCGGTAAAACCACCGTCAGCAAGATCCTCATGCGGGCTGTCACCCCTAGCGGCGGCTCTGTGATCTTCAACGGCCGCGATGGACCGATCGACGTCTTGGAAGCCGAGGGAGACGCCCTGCGCATGCTGCGCGCGAAAATCCAGATGGTCTTCCAGGATCCGGTTTCGTCGCTTTCGCCTCGCATGACGGTAGAGAACATCTTGAGCGAGCCGCTGGAAATCCATCAACGTGGCAATGCCGCGTCCCGACTCGCCACAGTCAAGAGCCTGATGCAGGCAATCGGGCTCGATCCGCGCTTCATCAAGCGTTATCCGCACAGTTTCTCCGGCGGGCAGCGTCAGCGTATCGGCATCGCGCGCGCGTTGGCGCTGGGGCCTGAACTCCTGATCTGCGACGAGCCGGTTTCGGCGCTCGATGTCTCTGTCCAGGCGCAGATCCTGAACCTTCTGAAGGACCTGCAGAAGGAACTGGGCCTGACCTATCTGTTCATATCCCACAATCTGGCGGTGGTGGACTACATGGCAGACCGCATCGCGGTGATGTGCGGCGGGCGTATCGTCGAGCTTGCGCCGCGCGAAATTCTGCTCAGGAAACCGATCCACCCCTACACGCGCTCACTGGTCGCCGCAGTACCTTTCCCCGATCTCGACAGGCCGATGGATTTCAAGACGCTGAAGCTCGGCGGCGCTTCCGACACCAGCGCATGGGGACCGCAATTCCGCGACGAGGGCGACGAGGATATGCTGTCGCCGCTCGATCTTGGCGGCGGCCACCTCGTGCTGGCCCGACGTTCGGCCGATGTCAGCGAGCTACGCCATTGATCAGCCGGCGCACCGTCCTTGGCCTCATGGCTTCGGCATTTCTGCCGGGCACGTTGCGCGCCGCCGATCTGGAGCCGGAATTTCTTCAGCCGCAGCTGAAGGCCAAGGCGCTGCCGGCACTCACTGAACGCCTGCCCAAGAGCCCGCGCGCGTTGAATCTCGCTGCGATGGGCCGGCAGCCCGGCCAGTATGGCGGCACGCTGCGAACGATCATCGGCAGCCAGAAAGATATCCGGATGATGACGATCTACGGCTATTCTCGCCTGGTCGGCTATGACGAAAATCTCAACATGCAGGCCGACATTCTCGAAAGTTTCGACGTAGCGGATGATCGCGTCTTCACGTTCAAGATACGCGAAGGGCACAAATGGTCTGACGGCAGCCTGCTGACGCCGGAGGATTTTCGCTATTGCTGGGAAGATGTCTGGCTGAACGATGAGCTTTCGCAAGGCGGGCTCGCCCCGGCCCTGCTGGCGGACGGCAAGCCGCCACGCTTCGAGATCGTCGATCCGTTGACGGTCCGCTATAGTTGGGATGCGCCCAATCCCGACTTCCTGCCCAAGCTCGCTGCTGCTTCGCCGCTATCGCTTGTTCTGCCGGCCGCCTATCTCAAGCAGTTCCACAAGAAATACCAGGATCCATTCCGGCTCGCCGGCCTGATGAAGGAGAACCGGGCCAAGAAATGGACGCTCCTGCATATCCGCATGTCGCGGCAGTATCGCCCGGAGAACCCGGATCTGCCGACGCTCGATCCCTGGCAGAACCGGACCAAGCCGCCGGCCGAGCAGTTCGTCTTCGAGCGCAACCCGTTCTTTCATCGAATAGACGAGAATGGCCGGCAACTGCCCTATGTTGACCGGATTGTCATGAATGTCAGCTCGTCGGCGATCATTTCCGCCAAGACCGGTGCGGGCGAGAGCGACCTGCAAGGCATGGGAATTGACTTCACCGACTACGCCTTCCTGAAGGATGCGGAGAAGCGCTACCCGGTGAAGATGCATCTGTGGAAACGCACCCAGGGTTCGCGGCTGGCGCTGCTGCCCAATCTGAATTGTGCCGACCAGGTGTGGCGTGGCCTTTTGCGTGACGTGCGCGTGCGCCGCGCACTTTCGCTCGCTGTGGACAGGCGCGAGATCAATATGGCCGTGTTCTACGGATTGGCGCAGGAAAGTGCCGATACGGTCCTGCCGGAGAGCCCGCTCTACCGGCCGGAATTCGCGAAAGCCTGGGTCGCCCATGATCCCGACCAGGCCAATGCCCTGCTCGACGAGGTCGGGCTTCAGGCACGTGACGATGACGGCCTGCGGATACTTCCCGATGGACGCCCGGCGCAGATCATCGTGGAAACGGCCGGCGAAAGCACGCTGGAAACCGACGCGCTCGAACTCATCACCGATCACTGGCGCAAGATCGGCATCGCCCTGTTCATCCGGACTTCGCAGCGCGACATCTTCCGCAGCCGCGCGCTTGGCGGCCAGATCATGATGTCGATGTGGTCGGGCATCGACAATGGCGTGCCGACCGCCGACATGAACCCGTACCAGCTGGCCCCCACCATCGACGACCAGCTGCAATGGCCGCTCTGGGGTGCTCACTACTTGTCTCATGGCAAGATCGGTGAGGCGCCCGATCTTCCTGAAGTGGTCGAGCTGATGGCTTTGCTCAAGCGCTGGAACGCATCGACCGAAGCCACGGAGCGCGCCGAAATCTGGAATTCGATGCTGTCGATCTACACCGATCAGGTGTTTTCGATCGGCACGGTGAACGGAACGCATCAGCCGGTTCTGGCGTCCTCGCGGCTGCGCAATCTGCCTGACAAGGCGCTCTACGGCTACGACCCGACCGCCTATTTCGGTGTCTACATGCCGGATACATTCTGGCTTGGAGAGCTCCTGAGCGTGCTTCGATATCTTGTCTGGCGCATCGCCGTGATGGTTCCAACGCTGCTGGTCATATCGGCGCTGGTGTTCACCATCATCGAACTTCCGCCAGGCGACTATTTCGACAGCTATGTCGCCGAGCTTCGGGCCCAGGGCGAAGCGGTGGATTCCGATCGCATCGAGATGATGCGCAAGGAATATGGTTTCGACCAGCCGCCGATCATTCGCTACTTCTACTGGGTCGGCGGGATGCTGCATGGCGATTTCGGCTATTCCTTCGAATATGAGCTGCCGGTTCGCGACGTCGTCGGGGACCGAATGTGGCTGACCGTGCTGGTTTCCTTCGTCACGATCATCTTCACCTGGCTCATCGCCTTTCCGATCGGCATGTACTCCGCCACGCATCAATACAGCTGGGGCGACTACGGCCTGACTTTCTTCGGCCTTCTCGGCCTTGCCATTCCGAACTTCATGCTGGCGCTGATCCTGATGTATTTCGCCAACATCTGGTTCGGCACGTCCATCGGCCATCTCATGGACCAGCAATATCTCGGCGAGCCGATGAGCTGGGCCAAGGCGAAGTCGATCCTCGCCCATCTCTGGATCCCGGTCTTGATCATCGGCACCGGCGGCACGGCAAGCATGATCCGGCGGCTGCGCGCCAATCTGCTCGATGAGCTGCACAAGCAATATGTCGTGACCGCGCGCGCCAAAGGCCTTCATCCCTTCAAGGCCCTGGTCAAATATCCGCTGCGCATGGCGCTCAATTTCTTCATTTCCGACATCGGCTCTATCCTGCCGGCCATCATCTCCGGCGCCGAAATCACGGCGATCGTGCTGTCTTTGGAAACGACCGGGCCGATGCTGATCAAGGCGCTGCAAAGCCAGGACATGTATCTGGCAGGGTCGTTCCTGATGTTCCTCGCCTTCCTGACGGTCATCGGTGTCCTGATTTCCGACCTGGCGCTGGCGCTGCTTGATCCACGAATTCGTTTGCAGGGCGGCAGCACCAAATGAAGCACGGATTCGCCGCTGCCCGCTCCGGGTGCTCCACTGCAACACTACATTTCCAGCGCGCCCTTCGACCTGCAGTCGGTCGAGGCGATGACGCCGGAGCAGTCGAAGGTCTTTCAGGCGTCGCAGTTGCGGCTGATGTGGTGGAAATTCCGCAAGCACCGGCTTGCCCTTGTATCCGGCATATTCCTGGCGGTGCTTTATTTCGGGATACTGATCTGCGAGTTCCTGGCGCCCTACAATCTGCACACGCGCAACATGGACTACATCTATTCGCCGCCGCAGCAGGTGCACCTGTTCCACAACGGCGAGTTCGTCGGGCCGTTCGTCTATGGCCGCCAGATGACGCTGGATATGGACACGCTCAAGCGGAACTACATCGAGAACCAGGATGATGTTCAGCGGCTCCGTTTCTTCTGCAAGGGCGACAGTTACCGGTTCTGGGGCCTGATCGAAGGTGACAGGCATTTTGTCTGCCCTGCCGAAAACGGCCAGCTCTTTCTGGCCGGCACCGACAGGCTGGGGCGCGATGTGCTCTCGCGCATGATCTATGGCGCACGCATTTCACTGACGATCGGCCTCGTCGGCATCAGTTTCAGCTTCCTGCTCGGCATCGTCATCGGCGGACTGGCCGGCTATCACGGCGGTATCTTCGACCTGATCGTTCAACGGATAATCGAAGTTCTGCAATCGATTCCCAGCATTCCGCTATGGCTGGCTCTGGCGGCGATCATGCCGATAACCTGGAGTCCGATCCTGATCTATTTCGGCATCACCGTCATCCTCGGGCTGCTCGACTGGACCGGACTGGCGCGGGCCGTGCGTTCAAAGCTTCTGGCCTTGCGCGAGGAGGATTACGTTCTGGCCGCGCAATTGATGGGCGCCGGGAGCAGCCGCATCATCAGGCGGCATCTCATTCCCGGCTTCATGTCGCATCTGATCGCGACGGCGACGCTCTCCATACCCGGCATGATCCTGGGCGAGACGGCGCTGAGCTTCCTCGGGCTCGGCCTGAGGGCGCCGATAACCAGCTGGGGCATCCTGCTCACCGAGGCGCGCAGCGTCAGCGTGATCGCGTTCTATCCATGGCTGCTTTTGCCGATGCTTCCCGTCATTCTCGTCATCATGGCGTTCAACTTCCTCGGCGACGGCTTGCGGGACGCCGCAGACCCCTACAAGTGAGATCGCTATTCCGCCGCGCGCCGTGCCGCCGACTTCACCCGGTATGATCCTTGTCGGCGGCCTGTTCGCGTTATTGCAGGGTTCATCGTTCGCCTCTATATGCGGCAAGCCTCGATCGGGGTTGCTGGTTCAGGACATACAATCGCATATGAGTCGCCTCGACAGTTTCATCCGCAGGATGACCGCACAGCGCGACATTCTCGATCATGTCTGCGCCGAGGTGGCGAAGATGGAGGGGCCCGTGATCGAGCTCGGCCTCGGCAATGGCCGGACGTTCCACCATCTGCGCGAGCGCCTGCCCGGACGCCGGATCGTGGCGTTCGACCGCGCACTTGCCGCACACGCCAGCTCAATTCCCGAAGCTGAAAACCTCGTGCTCGGCGAAATACGCGAGACGGCGAGCAGGTTCATTGGCATCGACGCCGCTCTTGTTCATGCCGACATCGGCACCGGCTATGAAGATCGCGATGCAGTGACCTCTACCTGGCTTCCCGATCTGATTGCGCGCCTGCTTCGCGTCGGCGGCATCGCGGTCAGCGGCACGCCGCTCGATCACCCGCAGTTGCAACGCCTCCCGCCGCCGCCTTCGGTGCCCGCCGATCGTTATTTTATCTGCAGGCGCGTGTGAGGGCCGAGACGACCCCAATCTTCAGGGGCCAAGTCTTCAGGGGATCGTATAGACTGCTATCTCCCGCTCAATGCCGCGCAGCGAGACCTCGTGGGGCACGGGCGTCAGCGCGTTCCTGTGCAACAGATCGGCGGTGAGATTGTCGTCGACCACCGCACGCGTGGCGAAGATCGCCTGTGCGTTGGCAAGGTTCTGGACCCGCGAAGCAATGTTGACCGTCTGGCCGAAATAGTCCTGCCGCTCGTTCATGGACACGGCGATGCAGGGGCCGGCATGGACTCCGATCTTGAGCAGCAGATCCTCGCGCCCGCTCTTGTCATTGAGCGCACGCATGGCATCGCGCATCCTGAGGGCCGCAGCAATCGCACGATCAGGCGTCGCGAAGGTCGCCATCACCGCATCGCCGATCGTCTTCACCACCGCGCCTGCCTCCGCCGCGACGATCTCGTGCAGAACCTGGAAATGCTCGCGCACGAGATCGAAGGCTGAAAGATCGCCCACCCGCTCGTAAAGCTCGGTCGATCCGCGCAGGTCGGTGAACAGGAAGGTCAGGCTGGTGATCTTCAGGCGCTGGTTGATGTCGAGCGTATCCGTGCGATAGAGATCGCGGAACGTCTGGTTGGTGAGCAGGCGCTTGGCGGTCAGGAAGGGCCGGCGTTTGCCCAGGAAATCATGCAATGCCTGGCCGGCGATGAAGACCGTCGGCAGCACGCGGGTGTCGGTCCTGTTTTCCAGCGAAATGCGCAACGGGCCGGGTTGCATCTCCAGCGTCTGGTTCTGGACATGGTCGCGGTCGAAGACCAGAGAGAGGCTTCGGCGCTCCTTTGTCGGTTCGCCCTTCCCGTCGATGAACTGCGCCGAATGCGTGACCGGCTCGAAGACGATGACGAATTCGGACGGAAGCTGTATGTGCAGAACCGCCTTTTCACCGGGCGCAAGCTCGATATCCTCCAGCGAGAACGCTTCCATCTTTTTCGCCAAATCCTCTTCCGGCAGATCGACGCCGGACGCCCAGTAGATCTGGCGGTAATATTCCACCAACGGCAGTTCGTGTGGATTGTGGGCGGCAATCCTGCGCACGCGGGGACTGACGGTGAATGTCACCTCGACCATCTCGTCGAGGGTCGGCGAATAGCCCTCGGAGCACAGCGCGCAGGTGTATTCGTCCTTCTGCAGGGTTTTCAGCGTGGCGTTGGTGTCGAGCACGCCGCCACAGCCGGGGCACAGAACATTCCAGGAAATGTCGAAGATGCCCACCCGCGCCGCATGGAGAAAGGCGCTTATGGCGCGTTCCTCGTCGAGGCCATGCTTGCTGGCGAAGGCCAGCGCATTGATGCGGCAAAGTTCGCGGTCCTTGCCCTCCGCGATGGTTCGCCTGATCGCGTCGATTGCCTGTGGATCGACATCGGTCGATTGCCGCAGAAGCGAGAACAGATCCTGAGCTTCGTTCATCGTGCAGGCTCCGGAAAATGCGCCCCCGAGGCGTGTTGACCGGACCGGTCCTTGGTCCGAGTGCTCCATCTTACTTCGAAACGGACCGTACGGCCATTCGAATGGACAAGCCTGGTGACAGTTCAATTTCCATTCGGCGGATTTTCACCGGCCGCAAGCGGCACTATGATGGTCCATGGGGCATTCATCTTTGGGGCTTTCTCCCATGCCGACATCCGACAACCCGCCATTTCCCGCGGCCCTGCGCCTTTTCTCGGCGGGGGTCATCATCGTCCTGATCGTCGGCGCCGGCCTGTTTTTCGCGCCGGCGCTGGTCAAGCCGCGCTGGCCCTGGGCCGTCACGCCGTTCAATGCCCGCTTCCTCGGCGGCTTCTACACCGCCGAAATGGCCGTGATGGCGGCGCTGCTGGTCTGGAATCGCTGGTCGCCCGGCAGGCTCGTGCTCGTCATGGCCTTCATCTTCACCGTCATCGTGTCGGTGGCTTCGTTCATCAATCTCGGCTATTTCAACTTCGAGCGCAAAGCGCCCTGGCTCTGGTTTCTGGTCTATCTTGCTTCGGTCGCGGTATCCGGGCTGTTCCTGTGGCGGGCCAGGGCCCGTCCTTCTGCAAAAGGCGTGACCTTAAACCCCGCATGGCGCGGCTACATGCCGGTGGAAATGGCGATCCTCGGGCTCTATGGCGTCGGCCTGTTGCTGTTTCCCCTGACATTCAGCAGCATCTGGCCATGGCCGGTCGATGCCTTCCACGCCCAGGTCTACAGCGCCATCTTCCTCGCCGGTGCGGGCGGCACATATCTCGTCTGGAGAAGCGCGCCGCGCGAGGAACTGCTGGTGCTCGGCCTGGCGCAGTTTCTGGTTGGCCTGCTTGCCATCCTTGGCCTCGTCATCACCGACGCCGCGGTGCACCGGATCGACTGGACGGCGACCGGGACATTGTGCTGGCTCGCCCTTTTCGGCTGGATCGGCATCAGCGGCGTCTTCAAACTCTACGCCGCCTCCCGGTATTTTAGCTCGCAATCGGCATCATAGGTTGCAGAGACGGCTGGATTTTCAGGTGACGTCCGGTGCATCGTGCCGGGCCGATTGCCTTCGCCGGGAACGCCATGACCAGCACGACCTCGCCATCCTCCGAGAAAATCCAGCCGCAGCTCCGGGCCGTCCGGCCAAGCGATGCGGAGGCGCTTTGCGCTATCTTCAACATGCCGGGCTTCCGCTGGGGCACGCTCAGGATGCCTTTCGAGATGGTGGAGCAGGTGGAGCGGCGCATCGCCAAGTCCGGCCAGGAAACCACCTGGATCGTTGCCGAGTTGGACGGCAAGGTCGTCGGCCATGGCAGCCTGGTCGTGCAGGGTTCGCCGCGCCGTTCGCATATCGGCGAGATCAATATCGGCCTTGACGATGGCTTTGTCGGCAAGGGCATCGGCTCTGCCATACTTGGCGCGCTGCTTGACGTGGCCGACAACTGGCGCGCCCTGAAGCGGGTCGAATTGACCGTCTATGCCGACAACGAACCGGCCATCCGTCTCTACACAAGCCACGGCTTCGAGGTCGAAGGCCGGCATGTGAAGGCCGGTTTTACCGACGGGCAGTACCACGACCTCCTGAGCATGGCCCGGCTGCGGTTCTGATGACCGCCGTCTTTGATCCAACCCCCACGCCTCCGGTGGAAATTCTGGCTGTGCTGTCGCTGCTCTGCCCGGAAGTCGTGCGTGACATCGAGCAGAACTGGAATGCACCGGTTTCCGATTACGCCCGCCATCTGTGGCGGCCGGTGGCAAGGCCTGCATCGGGCCCGGCGATCGCTGCCCGCTCGATCCTGCGCGAAGTCCTGCATCAGCGCCTTGGTGCGATCATGCAGCCTGAAGAGATCGGCAAGGCCCTCGAAGAATTCGAGCACAGACCGGTGATCCAGTCCGGCCTGCATTGCCTGCTTCTGATGGACCGGATCACCTTCGATGCCCTCCTGCTTGCCTGGCTCGGCGCGGTCGAAAACGGGCTGTCGGCCTTCATCTGCTTCATGGGAACGACGATGACCATGGAGACAATCGGCCGGGAGGGGCCGGGATGGCTCGATGTCGGCGACGACAAGGTCAATTTGTTTGGCATGGGGCGCCACAAACTGTGCCGCAAAAGCGCCTGCGCGGCCGGTCCCGTCACCCTCAACAAGCGCGCGCTCGAAGCGGTGGGCGATGAAACGGATGCCAGCCGCTGGCTGGGCATACTGCTTGCCAGCCAGGACAAGGTGTTTGGAACCGCCGCCGATGCGCTGACAGCCCTCAACGAGGATCTGGTCGCCGATTGGGATCGTTCCGGCATGGCCCTGCCGGTTTTCATCGATGATCGGCTCGCCGCTTCTGCCGTGGCGCGGCATCTGGAAGATGACGGCAGCCTTCTTTCCAGGCTGCTCCTTGAGCCCGCAAGGCGCCAGCGTCTCGAACGTGCCTTGCAAGAGGCCGCATCGAGCCCATTTGGCAGATTCCTGCCCAATGCCACGGCCTATTTCTGGGGCATCCGCGAGCAGCGCGTGCGCAAGCTCGTCCTCGAGAACGGGCAGCTGATCGAGCCTGACAGGCCGCATGGTCTTTCCATCCCGTTCGAGCGGCCGCATCTCAGGCAGGCGCTGCTGGACGGCGTGCTGCTGCCGAACTTGTTCCTGATGTTCCTCGTCCTTGCCATATTGCCGCGCGTGCGGGTTGTGGGCGGCCTGAGACAGATTGGCTATGTAGCGCTTTTCCACTCGATCCTGCTGGCTGCGCTGGATGAAAACGCGCCGGAAGAGCGCGATCTGGCTGCGGAGCTACAGGTTCGGGAAAATGCCTGGGGCACCCGGGTCATCGATGAAAAGATCTCGGTCCGCGAGCAGCTTGCCGGCCTGCCGGAAGGGGCGCTCTTCCCGGACCTGCTCCGGCAATACCGTTTGCGGACATTTGCCGAGACGACCGACGACCTGAAACTGGTTCGCGAAAACAGCCCGATGGCGCAAGATCGGCCGGGCAGAGCTCAAGGCGACCTGAGTCAGAGGACGCGGATCACATCGCTGCGTCGTTTTCTTCCATCGCCTCCGCCAGCCAACAGAGAGTGCACCAAGCTCATGGGTCTTCGCAACGGAACCATCTCGGCTTCATCGGCGCCCCGAACCTTGCATGATTCGATTGGCTGAGCCGATTGGTGCTACACTGGCGAGCGGGCCAACGCGCAGACCCCTATTCAAGAATATGACCAAAGTAACCGCTCTACCTGACCAGATCGATTTTAACGTGGCCGCCGATGAGACCTTGCTCGAGGCGGCTCTCAGATCGGGCGTGCCGTTCGCCCATGCATGCGGCGGCCGGGCGAAATGCTCGACATGCCGCGTCTGGGTGCTCGATGGCCTTGAGGCTTGCCCGGACCGGAATCCGGCCGAAACCCTGATGGCGGACCGGTTGAGATTGGCGGATGAAGTTAGGCTGGCCTGTCAGCTCAGGCCGGAAGGCGAGCTTCGCGTCCGACGCCTGGTGCTGGACGAAACCGACATGATGATCACTAGCCAGCTTGGCGTTACTGCCGCAACGCGTTGCGGCGAAGCAAAGCAAGTTGCGGTCTTCTTCAGTGACATTGTCGATTTCACGGCACTGTCTGAGCGGCTTTCGCCCTACGACGTGATGTATCTGCTCAATCGCTACTTCGCCCAGGTCGGCGACATCATCGAGCAGAATGGCGGTTTCATCGACAAACTCATCGGCGATGGGCTCATGGCAATATTCGGCATCGACGACCAGCCCGACGCTCCGCTCCGCGCCGTGAACGCCGCGCTCCAGACCCTCGCCACAGTCGATCGTCTGAAGCCGTTCTTTAGCTCGATGTATGGCATCGATTTCAATATTCGTATCGGCCTCAACTATGGCGAAGCCGTCATCGGCACATTGGGTTTCGCCGGACACGAACGTCTCACGGCAATCGGCGATGTGGTGAATCTGGCCAGCCGGGTCGAGGCGGCCAACAAAGATGCCGGTACGCGCTTGCTGATATCCGAGGCGCTCCGCGACAAGATCGCCAACAAGGTGGAAATCGGCGACTTCGTCAGGGTGCGCCTTCGCGGTACCGGCGAGCGCACAAGCCTGTTCGAAATCGTCAGGCTGAAGCCCGAAATTGACGCCGAGCTGAATGCCAGACGGCCTCGCGAAACCATCCGTCAGGGCGGCAGGAGGTGGATTCGCGCTTTTGCCGAAGACGAGCTTCAGCCCTATGAACGCCGGATTCTCGATTTTGAAGATTACGATATCGTCGTCGTTCGCGGATCCAACAACTATTGCGCCTTCAACAATGCCTGCCCGCATCTGCATCTGCCGCTCTACGAACGCCGAAGTTCCGCTCACGCCGAAGTGCTGAAGCTCCCACACACGGAGAGCACGATCACCGCAGATCTTGGCTTGGTCTGCCGCTGGCATCAGAGTTGTTTCGACCTTCTTACCGGCGAGATCAGGGAGTGGGCTAAGTTGGAGCACGATGGTACCAGGGCGGGCCTTGAATATTTGGGTGACATTTCGAAAAACCGCGCAAAGCTGATCGTATATCCCTGCCGAAAGCAGGACGGCTTTGTGTGGATCGGGCTCGAGTGAAGCGACTTTCCGATATTTCAGTTTTCCGTCGTGATCCCATGTCGCCTTTTCTCACATTATCGGACCTTCGTGGTCGTGAGACTGCACGGCTGCATCGGGCCAAACTTCACCATACGCCTTTTTGCGAACGAGCGTCCGCAACGGGGGTTGAATGGTGCCGTTCGTCGGGTCGATGGGAACGAGCAAGTAGCGCCAACTGCCGACGCTCAGCGCCAGACAATGAGCGTCTTGTTTTGGGCGTAAGCAGTACGTCCGCTTGTGGTCAGGGAAGAACGGTAGCGGATGGCTTGCTGATATCCTTGAACAGGGCTGTCAACGCTGCTTCGACGCAAACGACGGCCACGCAGCCGCCCGAATCGGCAGCGCTCGCACAGGCCCCACACCGATCGCTCGATGCCCATTTGCGCTGCCGCTTGCTGGTCGACGGCTATCGGTTCATCCTTGTGAATACCCCGGCCGTGAAGTGCGTAGCGAGATCACGCCATCACGGCCCCTGGTGAGGTCTTGTCGATGGACTGCTCGGGCTGCGGTTTCGAGGTTGAGGGCGGTTACGCTTTCTGTCCGAAGTGTGGCAGGCGCCAGCCCGTGCCATGCGCCAGTTGCGGCTACTCCTGCGCACCTGATTTCGAGTTCTGTCCGAAATGTGGGGCAAGCGTCGGTGCGTCCGCAAAAGCCGTCGAACGGCCTGCTCCGACACCAAGCCGGACCATTGTGCCGCCTTCTCGACCTCCGTCGCTGCTTGCGAACATCGAAAGCGAAGATGGGCTGCATCCCGTCTCTGACGCCGATCGCCGGACGGTAACGGTCCTGTTCGCCGACCTCTGCGGCTTCACGACACTCAGCGAGCAGCTCGACCCCGAGGTCATGCAAGCGCTGCAGAACGAACTGTTCAAGGAATTGACGGCGGCCGTGCGAAACTTTGGCGGTTTCGTCGACAAATTCATCGGCGATGCACTGCTCGCTTTGTTCGGTGCGCCGGTCGCGCATGAGGACGATCCGGAACGCGCGCTTCGCGCCGCCCTCGACATGATCGCCCGGACGGCGCGGCTCGGCGAAAGCGCCCCCCACTCCGGCACGCCTCTGTTGCTCCACATCGGCATAAACACTGGTCCGGTCGTTACCGGCGGATTGGGCATCGGCACCGCCAAATCCTATTCGGTGACCGGCGACACAGTGAATACGGCGCAACGCCTGCAATCGCTGGCCGCGCCGGGTGAGGTGCTGGTAGGCGAGCTCACTCACAGGCTGACCCGGCATGCCTTCTCCTACGAGTTGCTGGGTGATGTCGTGCTTCGCGGCAAGGCCGGCAGTGTGCTCGTCCATCGACTGGATGCACCGCTTGCCGCGCCGCGTGCAGCGCGTGGGCTCGAGGCGCTCGGCCTCAGCGCGCCGATAATAGGCCGTGATGCGGAGCTCCAGAGAATGCTGGCGAGCCTTGACCAGGCGT
Organism: uncultured Alphaproteobacteria bacterium; assembly: GCA_963788955.1. Classification (GTDB taxonomy): domain Bacteria; phylum Pseudomonadota; class Alphaproteobacteria; order Rhizobiales; family Rhizobiaceae; genus Mesorhizobium. The sequence goes on from CAWBIN010000023.1 coordinate 547,637, forward strand.
GCGGCGGCTCGGCCCAACTTGTCCGCCTCGTCGGCGAAGCCGGTATCGGGAAATCGCGGCTGGTGAAGGAGTTCGTCGCCCGCGTCGGCGACGAGGATCGTTTTCGCAACGTCGCCGTGCGGCAGGCCACGTGCTCACCGCTGGGCGAACAGTCATTTGGCGCCCTGGGCGCAGTGGTGCGCAGCGCTGCCGGGATGATGCAAAACGACAATGGGGACGAAATGCGGGGCGAAGCTCGCAGCCTTGCTTACCGATCTCGGCCTGCAGGGCGAGGAGGCGAAGCGGCTGATGCCTTTGCTCTACCATGTGCTTGGCCTTGGCGACCCCGATGCCACCTTGCAGCATGTCGAGCCCGAGCAGCTGCGGCGGCAAATTCTCTACGCAGTCCGCACAATCATCGAACGGCGGCTTGCGTTGTCGCCGCTGTTGATTGTCGTCGAAGACCTGCACTGGGCCGACGCCGTGTCGCTCGAGGCACTGCGTTTCGTGATGGACAGGCTGGAACGCACGCGGCTGATGCTGCTGGTCACGCATCGTCCGGCGCCGGACAACGACCAGCTCGACTCAAGTCGGGTCAGTCACACCGCGCTCAGGCTTTCGCCGCTCAACAGTGATGACGGACGCAGCCTGCTGGCGGCGCTTTTCGGCGAGAGCTGGGTAAACTCCGCAGGAGGGCTTCTCGACCAGATCCTCGAGCGCGCGGGCGGCAACCCGCTTTTTCTCGAGGAGATCGTTCGCGGCCTTATCGATCGCGGTGTACTGGTGCGCGAGGGCCAGCAATGGCGGACCGTGGCAGGCGAAGTCGCAACCGGCATTCCCGCCACTATCCAGGCAATGTTGCTTGCTCGCGTCGACCGGCTGCCCCAAGAGGTGCGCCGGTTGGCCCAGGAAGCCGCGGTAATCGGCCCGCGCTTCGATGCCACACTTCTGAAAGCCGTGACGGCCGACCCCGGCCGGCTGGAAGCCGGCTGCGAACTGCTTTGCGATGCGGAAATCATCGAGGAAGTTGCCGGATCAGGCTCGGTCTCGTCGCAAAGCTACCGCTTTACGCAAACATTGCTGCAGGACGTGATCTACCAGAATCTGCTCCTGCAACGCCGGACCGACATCCACGGGCGGGTCGGTGCTGCCTTGGAGCAACTGTGCGGCGACAAGCCGGAACGGCTCGAGGATTTGACCGTGCTCGGTCATCATTTCGCACAGAGCGCCGAGCGGGAGAGGGGCGCGCATTACCTGCAGGCGGCTGGCGATCGCGCTCGCATGATATACGCCAATGACGACGCCCTTCGTTTCTACGAGCGAGCACTGGCTGCGTTGGGCGCGATCGGGCAAACACCGCTCAAACTGGCAATTGCAGAGCGCATTGCCGATTTGAGCGGCCCGGCAGGCCGCCGTGAGATCGCGCACCGCCACTACGAGACGGTATTGCAGGCATACCGCGAGTCAGCCGATCGTGTCGCTTCGGCGCGCGTTTTGCGCAAGATCGGCCGGCTGCTCTGGGACGTCGGCAAGCGGGACAACGCAGAATCCCGCTATGCTGAAGCGGCAGCGCTCCTCGATGGAGCGGATGCCCCGATCGAGCAGGCGCATCTCTGGCAAGAGCGTGGCCGACAGGCGTTCCGCAGCGGAGATCACGCTCTCGCGGCAAAATGGGCAGACGCGGCGCTGGATTGCGTACGCACCCTGACAACGGAGCATGTCTCCGAGGTAGGGAGTGATGCCACTCTTGTGACCGCCGAGGCACTCAATACCAAGGCTGTTGCGCTGGCTCGCCTTGGGCGAAACCGTGAAGCCGTGCGCGAGGTTGAGCGCAGCATTGAATTGGCCGAAGCCGCCGGCCTGCTGGGCGCGGCCTGCCGCGGCTACACCAATCTCGGCGTGCTTTACACGACCATCGATCCGGCACAGGCGATGGAGGTCTGTCGGCGCGGTCTTGAAGTGGCGCGCCGTATTGGTGATTTGGGTTTCCAGGCGCGCCTCCTCGCCAATCTGGCGGTCGCTTGTTGTACCTTCACGGATCGCTGTCCAACGGAGGGCGTGCCTGCTGCCGAGAAGGCCATCGAGATCGACCGGGCGCTCGACCAGCGCGAGCACCTGCCGGTGCCGTTGATCGTGCTTGGGCAGATCCACCAGTGCAACGGCCGTCCGGAACTGGCGGTCGGCTTGTTCCACGAAGCACTGGACGTGGCCCGCGAAACGGGCGAGCCGCAACTGCTGTTTCCGTGCTATGATGGTCTCGCAACGCTTAATCTCGACCTCGACAATCTGGCCGAGGCCGAACGCTACTTTTCCCTGGCGCAGGGTATATGCGCCCAGCACGGGCTCGACCCGGAAGCGCTTGTGGTGCTGCCTTTTCTCGACTAGCCGGGGTTGGAGGTTGGAAATGTCCGCGCGTAGTGACTTGGTACCGCTTCAGCCGGGCGACCGTGCGCCGAACGTGGTACTCGACGCCATCACCCAGGAAGGCAAGATCGCGCTTGACGACTTTCGCGGACAAAAGCCGGTGCTGGTCGGCCTGTTTCGAGGTCTGCATTGTGCGTTTTGCCGGCGCCATATCGCCGCCCAGGCGCGGCTCGATCCGGAGCTGCGCGAAAAGGGCGTGGAGAGCCTGACGGTCGTCAACACGCCGATCGAACGGGCGCGTCTCTATTTCCGCTACCATCCGATGCCGAATCTGCTTGCGGCCTCCGACCCTGAACGCGCTTCACATCGTGCTTTTGGGCTGCCCAATCTCGAATTCACCGAAAACGAGACGAACTGGCCGTACAAGGTCTCGATGGCAGCGGTAAAGGATATGCGGGTCGACATACCAGGCGAGTTGCCCGGTCCTATGGATCCTATCGCGGCCGGCGAAATCCTCGACAAGAAGGACCACTACGAACTTACCGAAGCCGACGAGCAGATGATGGCAACGGGACACGGACAACTGGTCGGTCAGTTCCTGCTGGACCGGCAGGGGATCGTCCGCTGGAGCTTCACGGAGGTTCCGGAGGGTGGGCGATACATGTTCGGGGCGCCGAACCCGCAGGAGCTGATGTCGGCCGTGTCCCAAGTCGCCCAATAGAAAAGTTCACCGTTCATTCGAGCACGGCCTCGACAATGGCAACAAAGTCATCGAGCGAGCGATCCCCGCGAATCTCGATGCGCGGAAGGTCGATGAGATCGCAATCGAGGTCCGCCGGCCCATGTCTGCCGCCGAAGCCGATCCGATAGCCGCATTCCTTGGCCAGCCGGCCAAGCCGTCGGTCGGTGACGGAGAAGGGTGCCGCGAACGCCGTGGTTGGCCGGCCGGTCCACCGTTCGACGAACATACGAGAGCGCAGGAGCTCGGCGGCCAGGTCAGAGGTCGACAGACCATCGATGGCGCGATGCGTCGCCAGATGGCTTCCGAAGAACGCACCTTCGCCGGCGAGGCGTCGCACCGTCCCGGCGTCCATAAGCTGCGTCGGCGGACCGCTGTCGGCGTCCCACTGCGCACTTTCACCCACCAAGTCCGTCACCAGGAACACTTCCGCGGTCAGGTCGTTCGCGCGCAAGGTCGGCCAGGCATGGTCGGCAAAGTTCTGGAAGCCGTCATCGAAGGTGATGAGCACCGGGCGGCCAACGAAAGGCTGACGGTTGGCGATGGACCCTTCCAGCTGCTCGGACCCAATCGCGTGGAAGCCATTGGCGCGCAGCCATGCCATCTGGCTGGCGAATGCGGCGGGCGTGAGCCGAAAACGGGCGAGCGCGGCCGGACCTTCATCGGCGACGCTGTGATACATGAGGACAGGAATACGCTGCCGCCGCTCGCTACGCGCGACGTCGCGGCGTAAGGCCCGCGCCCCGCCCCAGACGATATTTCGCGCGACCCCGATTTCGATGGGCGCGCGGATTGGCACATGATCAATCATCGGTTCCGTCGCCACGTCATCTGGCGACAGGCGGCGGAAGCGGTCTATGCGGTAGAGCTCGGTCTGGATCGATTGCTCAAGCACGAGGCCTTCGGTCGCTGCCAGCGTCTCCGAGATCGCTTGCGCACCGAATGTGTTCCAGTCGAAGCCCGTCCTTTCAACATTGTCACGTAGCACGAATGCGTGTGCGCTGATGAAACTGCCGCCAGGCGCCAACGCCTCAACGAATTTTTTGGCGAAGCGTCGCAACTCGGCGAGATCATCCAAGTAGTAGAGCACTTCCGAACAGAAGATCAGATCCATTTCACCCGGCAGCGTGTCGGCCATGAAATCCAACACGCCGAACTCAACATTCGGCTGATCGCTGCATCGCGCGCGCGCCCGCTCGACGGCTACGGCGGAGATGTCGGTTGCGGTCAAACGGCCCACTCGCGGCGCCAGCTGCCGCGTGAAATGGCCCTCCGCGCAGGCCAGCTCAAGCGCCCGTCCGATGGGACCGGCAGGCAGAATTTCGAGCTGCCGCTGATATTTTTCCTGCTCATAGAGCGAACCGTAGTTCCACGGATCCTCGGTCGCGAAATAGCCATTCCAGAACGACGTGCGATCCTTGTCGTGCCTGGGCCGTGCGCGGCGCGGCGCGGCAGGAGGCTGTGCAGGTTCGGCGCTCGACTGAACCAGGTCCCGCGCTTCCGCCGCCAATTGCGCGAGTTTGCCGAAGTGGCTGTCCCGATCTGACCGGCGTTCCGCTGTAGACAACCATGCCTCGGCTGCAATCATGTTTGACGTGTCGGCACCGTCGCCCTGTTGCGGTACAGGCGATCGCCCCGCAAGCCTTCCGGCACTGTCTACAAGCCGCTCAGCGGGCACGACATTCTGGATCAATTCAATCCAATGATGCCTTGTCACTGTCCCGAGTACGCCGAACTGCACGACGAGCCTCGATCCGGCCATCCATCATCAGATAGGCATAGATTTGATCGATTCCTTCCGGAAGTTCGATCGAGGTCGGATTTCGAGCGTCGACGCGAATTCCGAGTGTCTGCGTCAGTCTGCGCGGCTCGGCAAGATCGTCGAAGTCGAGAAGCATTTGCTCAAGCTGATACTGGACGCGGCGAGCCGTTGCCGGGATCGTCCCAGACCTTGCCGAGTTCGACGATCAACTCGGTGAGGGCGCCGCCGAACCTGTCCCACCTGGCAGCCAATTGCGCTGGCACCGAGAGGCTTCCTGCCATAAGGCCATCGAAGACCACCTTGACGGCCTCACGCGCCCACTTCCGTCCTGCCGGGAGCGCGCGCAGGGACTGCGGGATCGATCGAGCGCGAGCCGCTGCCGCAATCCGACGCGGCGTTCCACAACGCGAACCACGCGAGTGCTTCGGAAGCGGTGCGGCCGTTCGCCTCGATCGCTCCATTGGCATGGGCCGATGCCGGGTGTTTGACCCTGGGATCAGGAGAAAAGCCGCGGGCGATCACGATTTCCGCATCTGCCAGCATCTGCGACGAATTGCGGGAGAGCGCGTTGGGGCTGATCCGATAGAAAGCGAGCGGCTCGTCGACCATCACCCAATTTTTGCCTAGACGTGCGAGGCGCTGCCACAGATCCCAGTCTTCGCAGGTGCGCAGCGATACATCGAAACCACCCAACTCGACAATTGTCTCCCGGTCGACCAGCAGCGCGTGAGTGCGGATGGCGCACCGGCGGGCGAATGTCTCGAAGGGCTGGATCGCAACCTCGGTTGAGATGGTTGACGGGGTGAGTTCGCCGTCGGGCATCACGCGCCGAGAACCGCAATAGGCCGCCACTGCATCGAGAGCGGCTTTCAGTGCGGCTAGCATTTTCGCAAGGAAGCTGGCATCCACCCAATCGTCCGCGTCCAGGAACATGAGCCAGTGGCCGCGCGCTGTCGAAATCCCGCTATTGCGCGCGCCGGCGGCGCTACAAGCGCAAGAGCTCAACGTCCGAAATCGGGCATCTTGCTCCATATAACCGGCGATGATCGCGGGGGTGCGGTCCGTGGAGGCGTCGTCGACGATGATCGCCTCCCAATCCACTATTTCCTGGTCGAGAAGGCAATCGAGCGCGCGCGCCAGCGTTGCCTCGGCGTTGTGCGCAGGAACCACGATGGAAACCAAGGGATTATGCGCCACGCCGTCTTACTCGCGCCTGGTTCGAAGGTAGAACAAAATTCCCGAAACGTGGCCGGCGATTTCCCGCCAAAGGAAACGATCCTCAGGGACGCTGCTCGACGCTGATCCGTCCGTCGACCCATCGTCCACCACGACTATACCCAGTGCCTGGTAGGTCTGCCAGCATCGAGCTTTCGCTTTTCTTCGGCAAGAGTCGGCGAATGTCAAAAAGCGGATGACGGCATCGGATGGCAGCACTGCCCTGTCAAGATCGAGGCGAATTAAAGGCAGGCAAAAGACTTGAAGACGGGCTGAATAGCAAGCGCGCATGCACTCGTTGCATGGGCCTGTGATCCTGGTCCCGGTCGTTCCACGCCCAGCATCACGGATGCCCAGTTCATAGAACGGCCGGAGGCCTGGGCCGAGATCGGAATGTCCTGCCCCTGGCGGCTAAACAAACACCGCCAAGTACCCGGCGCAAACGGTCTGGGTCGGAACGATGACGTCTTGCACCGCAATATCGGTTTCTTCAAGGTAGGGCAGCAACGGACATATGGATGTCGTTGCTTGCAGATTTGACCGGAAGGTTGGAGCACGATGCCACTCGAGGATTTGACGATTGGGAGCCAGGACTCTGGCGCGGCCGGCACGACGTCTCGGAGATCTGGCTGCGATGTTTGTCCTGATTGCCAGGCCGCTCCTCTTTGGTATCGCCCTCTTGTTGACTGGTCCGGCACAGGCGCAGGCGCCGGCGACCGTCCCGCCTGAAAGGGTCAAACAGCTGTTCGAGCTTCTCGACGATCCGTCAGTGAAGGCCTGGGTGGCAGAACAACGAAATCAGGACGCCGGATCAACGGGCGCGCCTGCCGAGGCAGGAGCTTCGCCGGCCGACGCATCGTCCGACGCCGTGGTCGCACCAGGCCAGATGAATACGATGGCATCCTCGACGCTCGATCGGATCAAGCATCATATCGTAAGAATCGTGCGAACCTTGCCCTTGCTGCCGGGCCAGTTCGCGCGCGTTCGGGCAGAGACCATGGCGGATATGTCCAGCAAGGGGCCCGTCGGTGTATTTGTGCTGATTGCGATGTTCATCGCCGCCGGCCTGGCGCTCACCTGGGCAACGTACAAGTTGACCCGCCCATTTCGTCTTTGGATCATCGCGCAACCGAAGGATACGCCCATTGGGCGAGCCAAGAAGATTGGCGGCCGCACGCTTTATTCCAGCCTGCTGATCGTCTCGTTCGCGCTGGGCAGCGCCGGCGCGTTCATGTTGTTCGATTGGCCAATCCTCATCCGCGAGATTGTGCTGACATTTCTGATGGCTGCAGTCTTTACATGGGGTGTGCGCACGTACGTCGCAGCCCTGCTCGTCCCATCCTTCATGAAGGTCGAGAACGCCGTCGAGGTTCGCGCCTTGCCGGTCACCAACGAAGCGGCTGACCATTGGTCCTATTGGCTATCCCGGATCGTCGGCGTCTTCGCCTTCATAGCCGCCGCGTTCATCCTTTTGCCGGGTCTCGGCATCGATCGGGACGGAATGATGGTCCTGTCGGTGGGCGCCGATCTCGTGCTGCTGCTGCTCTTGCTGCTTGCCGTTTGGCGTCGGCCAAGAACACAGCGAGAGGGTGGGCACGGTCACACGGCAGCGACATGGCTGTTGACTGCCTATTTCATCGTTCTGTTCCTGCAGCGCATAGCGGGTCTTTACACAATCTTCTGGTTCACCTTCGCTGCATTCTTCCTGCCTTTGGCAATCGTGCTGACGCAGCGCGGGGTTAATTTCGTCTTGCGGCCGGGTTCGGAAGATGCTGGCCGACCCACGATCCCGGCGGTGACGATCGCTGTCATCGATCGCGGAATCCGCATGATCTTTATCCTCGCGGCGGCTTACCTTCTCGCGCGTGTCTGGGGTCTGGACATGCAGTCCATGCGGGATAGCGATACGACCACCACGCTCATTTTGCGCGGCTTGATCAATGTCATGGTCATTGCGCTTGCCGCCGATTTCGGCTGGTCGATCATCAAAGCCTTGATCGAACGAAAGCTCGGCATCGAAATGCCGCACGCGGTCATCGGCGAGGAGGACGTCCCGATCCTCGATCCTCAGCAGGCGCGGCTGCGCACGCTCTTGCCGATCATCCAGAACATTCTGCTTGCAGTGATCGTCGTGATGGCTGTGCTGATGATGCTCGCCTCAGTGGGTATCCAGATCGGCCCGCTGATCGCCGGCGCCGGCGTCGTTGGCGTCGCCGTGGGTTTTGGGGCACAGACCATCGTCAAGGACGTGATCTCAGGCGTATTTTATCTGCTCGATGATGCGTTTCGTGTCGGCGAATACATTACATCGGGCAGCTACAGGGGTACGGTGGAGAGCTTTTCGCTGCGCTCGGTGAAGCTGCGCCACCATCGTGGACCGCTCTTCACCGTACCGTTCAGCAGACTGGTCATGCAAAACCAGAGCCGTGACTGGGTTATCAATAAATTCAACATCACGGTTGGCTATGACACCGATATCGACTGGCCTCGCAAGCTGATCAAGAGCAAATCGGCCTCGAACTGGCGGAAGTTTGCCGGAATTCAAACACTGGGTGCTGGAGCCAATCAAGATGCAGCGACGGGCAGGAATTCAGCAGTTTGGCACGCATGAGTGTGAACTCAAGGCCGCAACCAACCAGGATGCGCCTTTGGTATGAAACGCAAATTCTCTGTACGCATCCGCCAAGTGTTCAAGGAGCAGGGCATCGAACTGCCGTTCCCGACTGTCCACGTAGAGGAACTAGAGAGCCCGCATGGGCCTGAGAACGCGCCCTCGGAGATCACACCCGCGTTGAAAATGGCCGTCGCACAGTCGCACACCAATCGGCGCAGAAAAAAGGCCGGCACAACGGAGTAGGAAAGCTGCGACACCTGGCGGTGAGCCGTGCGGCTTGGCGGTCGCCCGTGGCAGGGATATTATCTTATCTTCAAACGTTTAGGACGAAAAAGTCCCGGCGCTCATGCGCGACGGCTTAAAGCTGAGGTCGATAGGGCATTTCCAGCTCGCGCATTTCTTGCCCACTCGGTGCAAGATCATCTGGTTCCCGCCATCCCGCCTTATGAACAAGCCTGACCTGGCTTGCAGAAGGGTTGTACTGACGCGGGCGTTGACGGTGACACCGCATGACCGCCGTGCTCGACAAGATCGCGAAGGCTTTCCAACCAGATCCGGGGGATCATGAAAACGATCGGCTTTGATCGTTCACCAGCTGGGAAGGCTGATGGTCTCAGTATACAGCCGGGTTGCGAGGCAGCGCTGTTCACCGCCGACAAGTGAATTACAATATGCTTAAATAGTCTCCGTAACAAAATCACATTCCGAAACCGCTTTGGAGTAGTATTGTTAATTTGGCTGGCAGTTTGCGTCCAGTGGGGCCGATTAGATTGGCAGGCCATGGTCGCTATCCTCAAAAATAAATTAAAGTTACGCCAATCGTAACTTGTTCATTTGTTGCTAGTCCAAGAGACGTAAAAGGGACGCGCGAAGCGCGCCTAAGGTGCAAAAGTCCGGCTTGCGGGCCGGCTTTTTTGCTGACATCTTTACCCGGTTTCTTGATTCACACTGTGGCAGCTGTTCAAATGAAGGGGCGTAGGGATGGCCAGGATCTTTCAGTACCGCTTCTCCGGCAAATAAAGCAGACAGAAATGTGATGAGTGATCCAGAACGGAAACGGGCTGAACTTTATGGGGGGCCAGGCTCGCGAGAGCGGGGCCCCCAGCGACGCTGTACGGTGTCGACAAGATACGTGATCTGCTGTTCGGCAACCAGATGCAGGACTATGACCGCCGTTTTTCCAAGCTTGAAGAACGGGTCTTGCAGCACTTCAAGGATGTGAGAATCCGAGGCCGAGCGCAATCTTGAAATGTAAAGAGTCAAATGCAAAGAACAGTCGGAACTCGCTTGCCGGGCAATTGCGGAACGAAAAAGACGCGCGAGCCGACGCCGACAAGGAGATTGACCGAAATCTGTGAGCAAAATCAGTTCGCTTGAAAAGCAGGTGCGCGCGTTGTAGGATCAATTGAGCGAGCTTGAGCGCGAAATTGCGGACCGGATAAATCGAAACGATCATTTGCTGCGTGAGGAAATCAAGCAAAAGTATGAAAGCATTCAGACGGTAATGGAGAAAATGTTTTCCGATCTCGGCAACGTCAAGCACCGACCGCAATCTTCTAGCTGGCCTGTTTGTAAAGGTTGTCAGAAATGTCTAAATCAGGACCCCGTCGGCGACAGAGACCGCAACTCGGAACGTGAGCTGGAAAGCGAGTTGATCGGAACTTGACGTCAACCGTCGACCCAATCAGCCTTCCTCAAAGAACAGCTTCGAACGATACAGAGATTGATCGCGAAGCTCTGGCTCGTCTTTTGATCGAATTGCCAGGAATGTTGATCCGGACTATCGTGCGCGTTTCGACGGCGTTCCAACCGCCGATCCTCGCATGGAAACGCTGCGCCAGCTGCTGGTCGGCCGCGAAATTTCGGAGCTTTCACGAGTTACGGACCTGCTCGATGAACCTGAGCAGCTCCGGGGCTGCAGCGGGGGGCGTTCTTCCCCAGTGCTGCCGCACATGCACCTCATGCGCAACTCGGCGAGGCCCTTGCGCCAGCCGTCGAGAGAGCCGTACAACGGTCTATCCAGAAGAGCCCGCGTACGTTTACGGATATATTATATCCCGTATTTCTGCCCGGCAATTCGCAAGTCGATCGGGGAAAGATCGACCAGACCTTTCAGTCGCTGAATGAAATTTTAAGACATATATTTACCTGGCATGGGCTAAAGTGGAGATTTAAATCTTGGAGAACAGGTGCAAGCTTCTCTGAGGTTGTTCTTAAGCATTCTCTTGTGTATCGTGTAGAACATGTCTTGCTCATTAACCGAAATTCCGGGCTTTTGATATATCCCCCCCATGTAACAGCCGATAATGCAACTAGCGAAGACCCTCAACTCATTTCTTCGATGCTTAGTGCAATTCAAGATTTCTGTAAAAGACTCATTTAACGAGAAAGAACAGAGCGGCCTGGACACTATCCGTT
>CAWBIN010000024.1:0-377726 GCA_963788955.1 uncultured Alphaproteobacteria bacterium
TTCGTCGGCCATGGGGCCTCCTTCTTCTCTGTCTCAAGCTAAAAGCTCCAGAGACCGCCCACGCGACCGGACGCAGAAACTTGACCAGATGGCTGGCGGCGTCAACCTCCAGCGCGCATAACAATTGCGTGCCGCCCGCACGACGCGGGCAGCAGTGCAAACTCTGGCTTTGACAATTTCCACCGGCTTGATATCATTTGCATACGAATGAATTCGACCGGTCCGGACGCCGGCAGGATCCGTCGGGGAGGCCCTTTCGAGGCGGCCCTTTTCTGGGAAGGTCCCTTTTGTTTGGAAGGCAGGGCGTGATCCGTTACGCGAAACCCACCACGGTCGACGAGGCGCTCGCTTTGCTTGGCGAGGGATCGCTGGCGCATTCTTGCCGGCGGCACCGATTTCTATCCGGCACAAGGCGGCCAAACCGATCGCGAAAACGTGCTGGACATCACCGGGCTGGCCGAGCTGCGCGGCATCGCCGAAGCCGGGACGACTGGCGATCGGCGCGCGCACCACCTGGTCCGATATCATCCGCATCCGCTGCCGGCCGCTTCGACGCGCTCAAGGCGGCGGCGCGCGAGGTCGGGCGGTCCAGATCCAGAATGCGGCATCCGTCGCCGGCAACCTCTGCAACGCCTCGCCGGCCGCCGACGGCGTCCCGGCGTTGCTGGTGCTCGATGCCGAGGTCGAACTGCGCTCGGCATCGGCGACGCGTCATTTGCCGCTGGAGGAATTCATCCTCGGCAATCGCCGCACGGTCCTGCTGCCGGGCGAGATGGTGACGGCCATGCGCGTGCCCGAAGCCCGCTGCTGCCGGTGCGTCGGCCTTCGTAAAGCTCGGCGCGCGGCGCTATCTCGTCATCTCCATCGCCATGGTGGCGGCGCGCCTCGGTTGTCGAGGATGGCAGCGTCGGCGACGCGGCGATCGCCGTCGGCGCCTGCTCGGCGGTGGCGCAAACGTCTGGCCGGCGTCGAAGCCGGCTTGCCGGCCAGCCTGCCAACCATGCGCTCGCCGACTGCGGTCGCAGTCCGAGCGATCGCCGAGCTTTCGCCGATCGGCGACGTCCGCGGCAGCGCCGACTATCGGCAGGACGCGGCGCGCGAGATCGTCGCCCGCGCTGGCTGGCGCAGCGCGCAGCGGTCGCAGAGCCAGCGCTGAAGCTCGCCTGGCTGAGCGAGGCTGCCCGGCATGAGCGCGGGATCGCGCCACATCGACTTCGAGGTCAACGGCGCGGCCGTCACCGTCAGGTGCCGCCGGTGCGCCGTCTGTCGGCGGTGCTGCGCGAGGAGTTGCGGCTGACCGGCACCAAGGTCGGCTGCGACGCCGGCGATTGCGGCGCCTGCACGGTGCTGCTCGACGGGGAACAGGTCTGCGCCTGCCTGATGCCGGCGGCCTCAGTGCCGGCGCGCGATGACGCACAGTCGAAGGCCTGGCCAACGGCAAGCTGTCTGCGCTGCAGGCGCATTCCTCGAGCACGGCGCGGCGCAATGCGGCATCTGCACGCCCGGCATGTTGATGGCGGCACCGCGCTGCTCGAAAAGAATCCAGCCGATCGAAGCAGAAGTCCAGCAAGCGCTGGGCGGCGTGCTCTGCCGCTGCACCGGCTACCGCAAGATCATCGCGGCGGTGATGGATGCCTCGCTGCCACGTTGAAAGCCTCGACCACCGGCATGCCGCAATCCGGTTCTGCTGTTGGCGCATCGCCGGTCCGCCTCGATGGCTTGCCCAAAGTCACCGGTGGCGAAAAATTCGGTGGCGATTCCTTCCCGGCCGATGCGCTTGTCCGTGCTGGTGGTCCGCTCGCCGCACCATCACGCCCGGTTCACTTTCGGCGACCTGATTCCTTGGCGAGGGCCCGTCCCGGCGTTGCCGGCGTCTTCACCGCCGCCGATATTCCGGGAAGAAACTGCTTCGGCGTCATCGGCGCCCTTCGCTGACCAGCCGGCTCTCGCTGAAGGCTTTGCCCGCTTTCGCGGCGAGGCCGTGGCGCTGGTCGCCGGCGAGCGCGAAACCATGCTCGATCTTGACCTTGCGGATTCCCTGTTTCCTGGACCGAACTGCCCCATTTGCTGCAGCCCTGTGAGGCGCAGGCCGGTGGCGCCAACTGATCCACCAGCACCGTCCGGCGAACCTGCTGACCTCCGGTTTTGTCGAACGCGGCGATCCGGACGCGGCGCTCTCCGGCGCCGTCGTCACCGTGTCGGGCGCCATCGACACCTCCTACGTCGAGCACGCCTACATCGAGCCGGAAGCCGGCTATGCATACAAGGATGGCGACACGCTGGTCGTCGTCGCCTGCACGCAGGCGCCCTACATGGACCGCGACGACACGGCAAAGGTGCTGGGTCTCGCCGTCGACAAGGTACGTATCGTGCCGACCGCTACCGGCGGCGGCTTTGGCTCAAAGCTCGACGTCTCGCTGCAGCCTCTCATCGGCCTGGTGGCGATGAAGACGGGACGGCCGGCAGCGCTTGCCTATACGCGTAACAAATCGATGATCTCGACCACCAAGCGCCATCCGGCCGAGATGCAGGCGACCATCGGCGCCGATGCCGAAGGCCATGTCACCGGCATGGTCTTTGCTGGCGATTTCAACACCGGCGCCTATGCCAGCTGGGGCCCGACCGTCGCCAATCGCGTCCCGGTGCATGCCTCCGGCCCCTATGCAACGCCGAACTATCGAGCCGAAGGCCGTGCCATCCACACCAATGGCCCTATCTCCGGCGCCTTCCGCGGCTTTGGTGTGCCGCAAGCGACGATCATGCAGGAGACGCTCTACGACGAACTGGCCGGCAAGCTGGGGATCGACAAACTCGATTTTCGTTTGAAGAACTGCCTTCGGAACGGATCCGAAACGGTTACTGGACAAAAATTGGACTCCGGCGTCGGCATTGCCGAGTGTCTCGAGGCGCTCCGGCCGCATTGGACGCGCGCCCTGGCCGACACGGAGCTGTTCAATGCCGGCAGCAGCACAAAAAGGCGCGGCGTCGGCGTCGCGTCCTGCTGGTATGGCTGCGGCAACACCTCACTGCCCAATCCGTCGACCATCAAGGTCGGCATGTCGTCCCAAGGCGAGATCGTGTTGCATCAGGGCGCTGTCGATATCGGACAGGGATCGAACACGGTCATCAGCCAGATCTGCGCCGACGCGCTCGGCCTGCCGCTGGAAAAATTCCGGCTGAAAAGTGCTGATACCGCCATCAGTCCCGATGCTGGCAAGACCTCCGCCTCGCGCCAGACCTTCGTCACCGGCAAGGCCGCCGAGAAGGCCGGCCGCGCCTTGCGCGAAGCGATCCTGCGCTTTGCCAACGTTTCGGATAAGGCGGCGATTGCGCTGGATGGAGCAAACCTGACCATCCGCGAGGGCGAAGCGACACGGCGGATCGATCTTTCCCAACTGGCTGCTGATGCTGATGGGCTCGTCTTCATCGCCTCGGAAACCTACGACCCGCCGACGCTGCCGCTCGACGCCAAGGGCCAGGGCAAGCCTTACGCCGTCTACGGTTATGGCGCGCAGATCGCCGAACTCGAGGTCGACCTCGAACTGGGCACGGTGAAGTTGATCAAGATCACAGCCGCGCATGATGTCGGCAAGGCAATCAATCCGTTGCTGGTCGAAGGCCAGATCGAGGGCGGCATCGCGCAAGGCATCGGCATGGCGCTGATGGAGGAATACATCCCCGGCCGGACCGAGAACCTGCACGACTATCTGATCCCGACGATCGGTGACGTGCCGCCGATCGAAACCATTCTCGTCGAAGTTCCGGACCCGGAAGGACCGTTCGGCGCCAAGGGGCTGGGCGAGCATGTGCTGATCCCGACGGCGCCGGCGATCCTCAACGCTATCAGACACGCCACCGGAGTGCTGGTCACCAAGGTGCCGGCAACGCCGAGCCGCATCCGTGCGGCGATCCGCGACAAGGAGGCACGCCGATGAGCGAGCTGGCCGAACGTTTCGAAACCCATGACCCCGGCGAGAAACAGGTGGCGGAAAAGATCCGCTGCGATGCCTGCCCGGTCATGTGCTACATCGCCGAAGGTCGCACCGGCGCCTGCGACCGCTACGGCAATGTCGGCGGCCGCATCGTGCGTATGGATCCGCTGACCATTCTCGACCACGCGGCCGAAACCGGCGGCGCGGTCGTGCCTTTCGTTGCCGAGGGCGAGGCGTGGAACGGTGAACTGGTCAACACCGGCCGCCGCTTCGTCACCGCGATCGGCGCCGGCACCACCTATCCCGACTACAAGCCGGCCCCGTTCATCGTCAGCCAGGAGGTCGAGGGCGTCGATCTCGTCACGGTGGTGACGGAGGGCATCTTCTCCTACTGCGGCGTCAAGGTGAAGATCGACACCGACCGCCATATCGGTCCCGAAACGGCGACTGTGCGCGCCGGAGGCGAGGCGATCGGCCATGTCACGACCGGCGAGTACGGCTCGCAGATGCTGTCGCTGGGCGGCGTGCATCACCTGACCGGCGGCTCCAAGGCGGAAGGCCGCGCCACTTGCGATGCAATGCTCAACCTGTGCAACCGCAAGCCGGTCGAGCTCACCATCGACGGCGGCGCCACGGTGATTGTCGAAGCCGGCAAACCACCGGTCATCGACGGCAAGATCGAACACCGCATGCGTGTCGGCTGCGGCTCGGCCACCATCGGCATGTTCGCCACCCAGTGGCGTGGCCTGGTCGACGAGGTGGTGGTGGTCGACGACCACATCACCGGCGTCGTCTCCGAGCATCAGGCGGGCAAGGTGCTGGGCTGGCAGGATACCGGCATAAAGATCATCGGCCGCCGCTCGACGCCTGGCCGCTATTTCAAGGTATCGGAGCCTGGTCTCGGCTGGGGCGGCACCAGCATTTCCGACCCGCTGTCGATCCTTGGCGAGTGGAACGTCAAGAAGGGCGCGCGTCCCGGCCTGTCGCTGCTGATGGTATCGACCACCGGCGAGCAGTTCGCCTACTACGAGCTCGACGACAATCTGAAACCGGTCGAAAAGCCGTTCCCGGAACGGCTGCAGAAATCGGTCGGTCTGATCGAGGAGAATTGCGAGCCGGCGCTGTGCACCGTGCTGTTCATCGGCGGTGCAGGTGGCTCGCTGCGCGCCGGCGTCACCGAGAACCCGGTCAACCTCACCCGCTCGGTACAGGGCCTGAAGACCTACGTCACGGTCGGCGGCGCGCCGGTCTATGTCTGGCCCGGCGGCGGCATCACGCTGATGGTTGATGTCACCCGCGTACCGGAAGGTGCCTTCGGCTATGTGCCGACCCCGGCGCTGGTGGCGCCGATCGAGTTCACGCTGCGCCGCGACGACTATGTCAGGCTGGGCGGCTATGAGGCCGAGATCCGGGGCGTCGAGGACATCCTTGCCAAGGGCGGAGAATACCTCAATCCGCGTCGGGGCACCGGCGCGCCGGTAAGCAATCCCTGGCCGCCGCTGGCGCAATTGCGGCGCTCGGCGAACGGGGCCGGCTGATGAACGGCCCGCAAGCGCATTGGCTCGACGATGGCAGGCGGCTTCATCTCAATCATGGGCCGATCGACCTGATCATTGGGGTATTTGGCCCTGCCGAAGAATGCCAGGCCGCCTATGGTCAGGCGGTAGCGCAATTCCAGACCGTCCTGACCGAACTGGTGGAAGAGCTTGCAGAATTGCGCCGTCCGGCCTCGACAAAGCCACGCCTGTTCGCCGGACCGGTGGCGCGTCGGATGGAAGCGGCGGTCGCGCCGTTGGCAAAAAACTTCATCACGCCGATGGCCGCCGTCGCCGGCTCGGTAGCCGACGAAATGCTGGCCGCCCTGCTGGCCGGCCGAAAGCTCGACCGCGCCTATGTCAACAATGGCGGCGACAGCGCCATCCACCTCGGCACCGGCCAGTCGATGACCCTCGCCATTGCCGGCACGGGGCATGGGCTGCAGGACCGGATTGTCATTCGCGCGGGAGACGCGGTACGCGGTGTCGCCACCAGCGGATGGCGTGGCCGCTCCTTTTCGCTGGGGATCGCCGATGCCGTCACCGTGCTGGCGAGAACCGGCGCCGAGGCCGATGCCGCCGCGACGCTGATTGCCAACGCCGTCGATCTACCCGATCACCCCGCCATCAAGCGCGAGCCTGCGCGCGACCTGGCGCCCGACAGCGACCTGGGCGACCGCCAGGTGACGACGGCGGTCGGCCCGCTTTCATCGGTAGAAATAGCCACTGCACTGGACAGTGGGCTCGCTGTCGCCGATGATTTTCGCCGAAATGGCCTGATATCAGCTTCGGCGATTTTCCTTGCCGGTCAAACCCGCATCAGTGGTTCCATGGCGCTTGCAGCGCCCACGAAAATCCCAGGGAAGGAAGTTGCCCATGCCTGAGTTTCCGATCCGCAAGATCGCGGTTCTGACCGAGGAAATCTTTCATGACGGCGGACCGGCGGCGAAAGAGCCGCGCCGCCGCGCCGCGGCCCTGGCGCTGGTCAAAAACCCCTTTGCCGGCCGCTATGTCGAGGATCTGCAGAGCGCCATGGACGATCTGAAGCCGCTCGGGCTGATGCTCGCCGACCGGCTGATCGCGGCGCTCGGCGGCGATCCCAAGGCGATCGATGGCTACGGCAAGGGCGCCATCGTCGGCTCCGCCGGTGAACTCGAGCATGGTGCTCTCTGGCACGTACCGGGCGGCTACGCCATGCGCGAGCGGCTCGGCGACGCCAAGGCGATCGTGCCGTCGGCAAAGAAGGTCGGCGCCTTCGGCGCGAAGCTCGACGTGCCGCTCGGCCACATCAACGCCGCCTATGTGCGCAGCCATTTCGACGCCATGGAAGTTGGTGTCAGCGACGGGCCGCGTCCCGATGAGATCCTGTTCTGCCTTGCCATGACCTGCGGCCCGCGCATCCACGATCGCATGGGCGGTCTGGCGGCTAAGGACATCAAGGCATGGGATGGGCTGCGGTGAGCGCCGGCGAGGAAGTCAGGCTCAAGCTGGTCGAGGCCGAGGAGCCCGAGTACAACGACTACCATCTGCAGGAGCAGGTCGGCTTTATCCTGCGCAAGGCACATCAGCGCCATGTTGCGATCTTCGCCGCCCATATCGCCGATCTGACGCCGCCGCAATTCGCCGCGCTCGCCAAGCTGCACGACGTCGGCGAGACCTCGCAGAACCAGCTCGGCACGCTGATCGCCATGGATGCGGCGACCGTGAAGGGCGTCATCGACAGGCTGAAGGCGCGCGGCCTGGTCGAGCTTTCCAAGCACGAGGTCGACAAACGGCGCCTGCTGGTCAGTCTGACCGCTGAGGGCCGCGAGGCGATCGAGCGGCTGATCCCGCTTGCTCGTGGCATCACCGAGGAAACGCTGGCGCCGCTGTCGGCCAAGGAAGCGGCCACCTTCATGCGGCTGCTGGCCAAGCTGGCGTAAGGAATTCCGGCCCGCTTGACGGCCTACAAAAAAGCCCGGCGCGAGGCCGGGCTTTTTTTGCTGCGTTCTTGAGGAAGCGGCCGACGGCTCAGTGATCCATGGCCTTGACGATCTCTTCCGTCATCTTCTTGGCGTCGCCGAGCAGCATCATGGTGCCGTCCTTGTAGAACAGCGTGTTGTCGATGCCGGCATAGCCGGAGCCGAGCGAGCGCTTGACGAACAGGCAGGTGCGGGCCTTGTCGACGTCGAGGATCGGCATGCCGTAGATCGGCGAGGACTTGTCGTCGCGCGCCGACGGGTTGGTGACGTCGTTGGCGCCGATGACATAGGCGACGTCGGCCTGTGCGAATTCCGAGTTGATGTCCTCGAGCTCGAACACCTCGTCGTAAGGCACGTTGGCCTCGGCCAAGAGCACGTTCATGTGGCCGGGCATGCGGCCGGCGACCGGGTGGATGGCGTATTTGACGTCGACGCCATTGGCCTTGAGCTTGTCGGCCATTTCGCGTAACGCATGCTGCGCCTGGGCGACCGCCATGCCGTAGCCGGGCACGATGATGACCTTCTGCGCGTTCATCATCAGATAGGCGGCATCGTCTGCCGAGCCCTGCTTGACCGTGCGCTCGATGCCGTCGTCGGCCGCTGCCGCCGTTTCGCCGCCGAAGCCGCCGAGGATGACCGAGATGAACGACCGGTTCATGCCCTTGCACATGATGTAGGACAGGATCGCACCGGACGAGCCGACCAGCGCGCCGGTGATGATCAGCGCCAGGTTGCCGAGCGTGAAGCCGAGTGCCGCCGCCGCCCAGCCGGAATAGGAGTTCAGCATCGACACGACGACCGGCATGTCGGCGCCGCCGATCGGGATGATGAGCAGCACGCCCAGCACCAGCGAGGCGGCGACGATCAGCCAGAAGACGAGCTTGGCATTCGGTGGTGACCAAAAGCACGATCAGCACGATCAGTGCGATGCCGAGCGCGATGTTGATGAAGTGGCGGCCGCCGATCATGATCGGCTTGCCCGACATGCGGCCGTCGAGCTTGAGGAAGGCGATGACCGAGCCGGTGAAGGTGATGGCGCCGATGGCAACGCCAAGGCTCATTTCGATCAGCGCCTGGGCATGGATGTCGGCAACCGTACCGATGCCGAAGCTTTCCGGCGCATAGATCGCGGCGGCCGCCACCATGACGGCGGCAAGGCCGACGAGCGAGTGGAAGGCAGCGACCAGCTGCGGCATCGAGGTCATGGCGATGCGCCGCGCCGTGACGGCGCCGACGGAACCGCCGATCAGCAGCCCGAGCACGATCAGGCCGAAGCCACCGGCCGACGGGACCGCCAGCGCCAGCGTCGTGGCAATGGCGATGCCCATGCCGATCATGCCGTAGAGATTGCCCTGGCGGCTGGTGGTCGGATGCGACAGGCCGCGCAGCGCCAGGATGAACAGGATGCCGGAGACCAGATAGAGGAAGGAAGCGAAGTTGGCGTTCACGTCACTTGTCCTTCTTCTTGTACATGGCCAGCATGCGCTGGGTGACGAGGAAGCCGCCAAAGATGTTGACCGACACCAGCATCAGCGCGACGAAGCCGAAGCCGGTGGCGATGCCGGACGCCGAGATGCCGACGGCCAGCAGCGCGCCGACGACGATGACCGAGGAGATGGCGTTGGTGACGGCCATCAGCGGCGTGTGCAGCGCCGGCGTGACCGACCAGACGACATAATAGCCGACGAAGATCGCCAGCACGAAAATGGCGAAGCGGAAGACGAACGGATCGATGGCGCCGCCCGACAGTGCGTGCGCGGCGTCACCCGCCGCCTCGGTGCCGGGCGCGGTCGCGAGGTTCTGCACCGCGAGGCGGACTGCGGCGCTCGCCTGGTCGAGCTGGTCGAGGGCTTTCTGCAAGGTCTGATCCATCACGCGATCCCCTTCGGCTTGGCAGCGGACTTGCCCGTGGCGGCATTTTTGCCGGCGGCCTTTTTCGGCGCGGCTTTCTTCACCGACGCATCGGCGACCATGGTCTTCGCCGGGATCGCCGCCGGTTCGACATGCTGGCCCTTTGGCGGCTCTGCCGCCGCCTTGGCGAAGGCCGGATGCACCACCTTGCCGGCATCGGTCAGCATGGTCGCCTTGACCAGTTCGTCGTCGCGCTTGATGGCGAGCGTCTTCGTCGTCTTGTCGACCAGCGTCTCCAGGAAGGCAAAGAGGTTCCTGGCATAGAGCAGCGAGGCCGAAGCGGCGACGCGGCCCGGCACGTTGAGATGGCCGACGATCTTGACGCCGTTGGCGGTGGTCACGACCTTGCCGGCATCGGCGCCCTCGACATTGCCGCCGCGCTCGACCGCGAGGTCGACGATCACCGAACCCGGCTTCATCGACGCGACCATCGCCGCCGAGACCAGCTTCGGCGCCGGACGGCCGGGGATCAGCGCCGTGGTGATGACGATGTCCTGCTTGGCGATGTGCTCGGCGGTCAGTGCCGCTTGCTTGGCCTGATATTCCTTCGACATTTCCTTGGCGTAGCCGCCGGCGGTCTCGGCCGCCTTGAACTCCTCGTCCTCGACCGCGAGGAATTTTGCGCCGAGCGACGGCACCTGTTCCTTCGCCGCCGGGCGCACGTCGGTGGCGGTGACGACCGCGCCAAGCCGGCGCGCCGTGGCGATCGCCTGCAGGCCGGCGACGCCGACGCCCATGATGAAGACCTTCGCCGCCGGCACGGTGCCGGCCGCCGTCATCATCATCGGCAGCGCCCGGTCATATTCCGGCGGCGCCGTCGATCACCGCCTGGTAGCCGGCGAGATTGGCCTGCGAGGACAAGACGTCCATCGACTGCGCGCGGGTGATGCGCGGCATGAATTCCATCGAGAAGGCGGTGACGCCGGCCTTGGCAAGTGCGGCGACGGCGGCATCGTTGCCATAGGGGTCCATGATGGCGATGACCGCCGCGCCGGACTTGTAGCCCTTCAGCTCCGCATCCGTTGGCCGGCGCACTTTCAGCACCACATCGGCCTTGGCCGGCATCGCCGGCCTTGCCGATCGCGGCGCCCGCTTTGGCGAATTCCTCGTCGGGAATGCGCGAGGCCGTGCCGGCGCCGGTCTCGACGACCACGTCGAAACCCAGCGCCGCCAGCCGTTTCACCGTGTCGGGCGAGGCCGCGACGCGCGGCTCGTTCGCATCGAGTTCACGAGGGATGAAAACCGTCTGTCCCACCGCATGATCCTTTCGGCTGGAACCTGTTGCGCAAGACGCCGGCCGGACGTCCGGCGGCGTCCCTGGCAAAGGGTTTCGGAAAGTCTATCGGAGAATGAAGGCGCCGGCGGCCAGGATCAGGACGAACAGGATGGTCGCCGAGAAGAAGCCGCCAGCAAAGAAGCCGAAAGCCATCGCGATAGCAATGGCGCGGCAAAAGAGCGAACCGTATTTGGCCAGCGCCAGGAAGCCGCGCATAGGTGCGGTCGTGCTCGGCATAGTCCATCTTCGCGCCCAGTTCGACAGGACCGGTCGGCGTGTGCTCAGCCATAGGAATACCCCTTCGAAGACATCTTTGAGGCACATAGCGAAAAGCCGGGCCAAGAGCAATGGCGCTATTGCCGCATCGCCGGCGACAACAGCCTCAAAGGAAAGTTGAAGGCCGGCCCGGCTCGGGGCGGGCTTTCGTCGGAGGTTCCGGGATATCGCGCACCGGCCAGATGCGGGAACAGTCCGAGCAGTCCGGCAACGATCAGATAGAGCGCGACGATGTAGTTCAGAAGCCGCGGCATCACCAGGATCAGCACGCCGGCAATCAGCGAGATCAGCGGGGTGAGCGCGAGCGCGGAAATGTGCATGTCGGTTGTCCTTTTCGATGAGTCCGCCGTCGGCTCAGCCGATGCAGCGACGGAATCTGAACGCCGCGAAAGCCGGCACGGCCGGAAAGCTCCTTGCCGGCACATCACAAGGCCCGTGAAGGCTCAGGCGGCTTCGCGGAAATATTTGGCGGTCGGCAGGATGGTCAGCGGCGCGAGCTCGCCGGCCGGCGCTTTCGCGAACAGCATGCGCCGCTCCAGCGCCGTCGAGTGGAAGAACGGGAAGCGCTGCAGCGTCGGCGCCATGTTCTGCTCGCAGAGCGATTCATAGAAGAAGATCGGCATGGTGAAAGGCGGATAGATGCGCGGCTCACCGACCTGCACCGAACCGAAGATGCGGTGATAGAAGGCCGTGTGCTCTTCCCGGATCATCGAGACGCAACTCGGTGGCGTTGAAGAAGGTGTTGGCGATGACCGCAAGCCGCAGCGTGACATAGGGCAGGGCCCGGTGGGTCGACGACAATTGCGGGTCGACCGCCAGCCGGCTGGGATCGATGAAGGTTTCGCCGCGCGCCAGCCGCAGCAGCAGCCTGTCGCCGAACACCGTCATGATCGGCGCCTCGGGGGTCTCGCGGGTCAGGTGATGGAGCCTGACGGTGCTGACAAGCTCGCCTTCCATGAAGACGCCGAAACAATAGCAGTTCGGGACATCGTCGAGATGATCGGCAAGCTTCTGTTCGACAATGGTGTCAAGCAGGCCGTGCGAATGGAACGCCTTGTAGCGCAGCCGCTAGATCGCTTCGAGATCCTCGCCGCTTTCGCAGCGCCGGTACTCGACGCGCTCCAGAAGGTCGAGCACGTTGCGCGCGAACAGCGAAGGAGGCTGAGATCTGGCCGCCGAAGCCGCCGCAGGCCGACCTGACTCACGCATGTCCATACTCTTCCCTCGTACCGCCGCAGGAGAACAATATCGGACGACCGAGAGTGAACAAGAAGATGAAACTTACAATCGTCTTCGTTTACCGAAGGTTAACCTTAACAATTGGTTAACGCGTGGAAAATTCAACGCCTCTTGAGCCGGCTTTTCAAGCGTAAATTAATCACGGAAAATCAGGTGGTGGCGAGCTTTGCGACCGGCCGCAGTTCCGCGGCAAAAGGCCAGGTCACATTGGACATGGTCTCGATGCCCGACGCGCTGAGCGCGGCGCCGAAGAGGAAGCCCTGGACCAGGTCCGGCTTCACCGAATGCACCAGGATCTTCAGCTGTTCGAAGGTTTCCACGCCTTCGACGGTGACGGTCAGCCCGAGCATCCGGGTCAGGTCGACGACGCCCTTCAACAGGTCGAGCGAGCGCGGGTTCTGGGTGACGTCCATCAGGAACGAACGGTCGATCTTGATCTTGTCGAGCGGCAGCTTGTGGAGGTAGCTCAGGCTCGAATAGCCGGTGCCGAAATCGTCGAGCGCGATGCGCACGCCAAGCTGCTTCAGCTCCTCGATGTACTGGCGCGTCAGCGACTTATCGTCGAGCAGCGCGGTTTCGGTGACTTCGATCTCCAGGCGGGCGGCGGCGAGCCCGGACGTGGCCAGCGCGTCGCGAACCTTCTGGATGACGTCGCGGTTGCGGAAATCCTTGGCCGAAAGGTTGACCGAGACGCTGGTCTGGTCGGGCCATTTGGCGCATTCGGCGCAGGCCGCCTGAAGCACGAAGGTGCTGATCTCGGAAATGATGCCCATTTCCTCGGCCAGCGGAATGAAGACGCTGGGCGAAATCGGCCCGAGATCGGGATGGTCCCAGCGGCACAGTGCCTCGCAGCTGGCGATGCGCATCGGTGGTCATCGACACGATCGGCTGATAGACGACGCGCAGGCGCCTTGCTCTCGATCGCGCTGCGCAGGTCCGCCTTCATCAGCTGGCGGTTGCGGAAGGCGGCGTCCATCGCGGCCTCGAACAGCCGCCAGTTGTTCTTGCCGAGTTCCTTGGCCTTGTAGAGCGCCAGGTCCGCCTTGACGATCATGGCGTCGACGTCGGTGTCCTCGACCCTGGACAGCACAGCGCCGGCGCTGGCCTGGATGCGCAGCCCATGCCCGGCGACGTCGACCTCGCCCTGCAGATCGGCGAAAACCTGGTCGAGCAGGCTGGTCAGGTGGCTTTCGTCCTCGATGCGGTCGAAGAAGATCATGAACTCGTCGCCGCCGAAGCGGCTGACGGTGATGCCGTGCCCGGCAACCGCCGCCAGTCGTTCGGCCACGGCATAGATCAGCCCGTCGCCGACCGGGTGGCCCAGCGTGTCGTTGACGCTCTTGAAATCGTCGAGGTCGAGCACGGCCAGGCCGCAGAGACGGTCGCGGTCGCCGGAGGCCATCGCTTCCCCGACCAGTTCGTGGAAATAGGCGCGGTTCGGCAGGCCGGTGAGGTTGTCGTAGCGCGCCATGAAGCGGATCTTTTCTTCGGCTTCGACGCGGGCCGTGACATCCTCGAAGGTGATGACGCCCAGGTCCTGGCTGCCTTCGCGTGCCGAAAACTCGTAGTGCTGGCCGTTGGAGAAGGAAACCAGCACCTTGCGGTCGCGGCCCTTCGCGTAGCGCGCGCGTCAGCTGCGCCTCGACATAGCGGCAGTCCTTCGGCGCCAGCATGCCGCCGGCAACGCCGCGCAGGAGCAGCGAATGGATCGATCGCCCGAGCAGCTGGTTCGGCGATTTGAGCGACATCAGATGCGCGGCCTCGGCGTTGCCGACCACCACCTTGCCGTCGGGGCCGAGCATGACCAGGCCATGCGACATGGTGTTCAGCGCCCGGTTGAAGCGTTCGGCCAGCCTGGCCGCGGTCTTGCGCTCCGAAATGGCGTC
Source organism: uncultured Alphaproteobacteria bacterium (assembly GCA_963788955.1). GTDB lineage: Bacteria > Pseudomonadota > Alphaproteobacteria > Rhizobiales > Rhizobiaceae > Mesorhizobium. Next base: position 14,017 of record CAWBIN010000024.1, read on the forward strand.
GAAAAGCACCGTGCGGACGTGAGCGGCCATTCGCGTGATGATGAAGATGAACGGCACGATATAGAGGCCGAGGATGAAGGTTGGCACGTCGCCCTTGAGCATCAGCCCGATCGCGATCGGCAGCACGACGGTGAAGGCCTGCACCGCGACCATTGTCTTGGAGCCGTAATTGCGACCGACGATCGTCACCGTCGAGCCCATTATGACGGCGATCGCGGCACTTTCTCCGAACATATCCGGGATGAGGTAGATGGTCGTGAGGCAGAAAAGCCCCATGAAGAAAGCCTGGATGGTGCCGCCGACCAGATAATAGCGTTCCCAGGTCTTGGCCGCTTCATAGCTGTCGAAATTGCCTTCGCGTTGGCCTTTGCGGATGCCGTAATAGCGGTAAAGGCCGGCGCCGAGCATGACAGCCGCCAGGGCGAGGTAGGCCGGATGCTTTGAGGTCAGATAGACAAGAACACCGATGAGTCCGTGGCAAAAAGCGCCGATCAGCAGGATTCCGGGATCGTTGAACAACGATCGCACGAACCCAGCATAGACGTCCTCACCTATTTCTCCGGTTTTGTGTTCTTGCATGGCCCGCGGTGTCGCACGAACCGCAGTCATGTCACATTCGCCTTAAGAAAGGTTTAGAGACGCCGTTTCAGGCCCTGCCGTCAAGTATCTTCCCGGGGGCAAGCCCGGGAAACTGGTCTTCAGGTAAACAAGGCGTATCGGCCTACTCGGCGGCTTGAAGTTCGGTCCTTGCAGGGATTTTTGCCAGGCGCTCGAGCAGCCGCGAGCGTTCTCCGGCGGCCTTTTCGGCGCTTGCCTGCCTGACGTGGCCATAACCGCGAATGAGCGCCGGCACCGAGGCCAGCGCGGCGGCGGCCTCGATCCTGGCCCGGCGCCAGCGCCGCAGTGACAAGCTCCAGATCAGCCTCGTATTGGGCAAGAAGCTGCCGCTCCATGCGCCTTTCCGCGCTGTAGCCGAACAGGTCGAAAGCGGTGCCGCGCAGGCCTTTCATCGCCGCCAGCAGGCGGAACCCCTTCATCATCCACGGGCCGAAGCTCGACTTGCGCGGCGTGCCGTCCTTGCCGCGCCGGCCCATGATCGGCGGCGCCAGGTGGAATTCGAGTTTTTCGTAGCTCTGGAACTGTTTTGACATTTCGGCGGCGAAGGAGCCGTCGGTGTAGAGCCGCGCAACCTCATACTCGTCCTTGATCGCCATCAGCTTGAACAGGTTTTTTGCGGCGGCCTCGGTCACAGCGGTCGAACCCGGCACCGCCTTGGCTTCGGCAGCGCGTAGCGCGGCCGACCCTGTCAGCATAGCGCTTGCCATAGGCGGCGTTCTGATAGGCGGTCAGGAAGGCGACGCGGCGGGCAATGATGTCGTCCAGCGTCTCGGCGATCGCGGTTGCCGCCTTGCCCGGCTGGGCGATGAGACCGCGCACGAAATCCGGCTGATGGGCGGCGCGGCGGCCCCAGCGGAAGGCGGCGATGTTCATCGCCACCGCTTCGCCGTTGAGTTCGATCGCCTTCTCGACCGCCTCGGCCGACAGCGGCAGCCCGCCGTGCTGGAACGCAAAGCCGAGCATGAACATGTTGGCGCCAAGCGAGTTGCCGAACAAAGCGGTTGCGGTGCGGGTGGCGTCGAAGAAATGCGCCTTGTCGTCGCCGGCGGCGGCGCGGATCGCCTTTTTCAGCCGTTCGATCGGCAGCGAGAAATCGGCCGAGCGGGCGAATTCGCCCGGCATGATCTCGGCGGTGTTGGCGAGGAAGATGGTGTGGCCTTCGCGCACCGCCGCCAGCACCTTCTTGGCGCCGGAGACGACGAGGTCGCAGCCGAGCACCAGGTCGGCCTTGCCTGCCGAAACGCGGATGGCATGGATATCGTCCGGTGTGCGCGCGATGCGCACATGGGTGAACACCGAGCCGCCCTTCTGGGCCAGCCCGGCCATGTCGATCATGCCGCAGCCCTTGTCCTCGAGATGGGCCGCCATGCCGAGCACCGCGCCGATGGTGACGACGCCGGTGCCGCCGACGCCGTCGATGATCGCCGCCCAGCCTTGCTCGCCGAGCGGGAATTCGGCCGGCGCCGGCACGCCGTCGAGCGGATCGGACTTGCCGGCGGTGCCCTCGGCCTTCCTGATCCTGGCGCCATGCACGGTGACGAAGGACGGACAGAAGCCGTTGACGCAGGAGAAATCCTTGTTGCAGCTCGACTGGTCGATCCTGCGCTTGCGGCCGAATTCGGTCTCGACCGGCTGGATCGAGACGCAATTCGACTGCACGCCGCAATCGCCGCAGCCCTCGCAGACCAGCTCGTTGATGAAGACGCGCTTGTCGGGATCGGGGAAGGTGCCGCGCTTGCGGCGGCGGCGCTTTTCGGCGGCGCAGGTCTGGTCGTAGAGCAGCACCGAGACGCCTTTGACCGTCGCGCAATTCGCGCTGGACGAGGTCGAGGTCGTCGCGGTGATGGATGGTGGCGCCGGCCGGGAACTCGGCTTTGCCGGCATATTTGTCCGGCTCGTCGGTGACGATGGCGATGCGCTCGACGCCTTCGGCGCGCACCTGCCTGGCGATCATGTCGACCGTCAGGCCGCCTTCATGCGGCTGGCCGCCGGTCATGGCGACGGCGTCGTTGTAGAGGATCTTGTAGGTGATGTTGGCGTCGGTCGACAGCGCGAAGCGGATCGCCAGCGCGCCGGAGTGGTTGTAGGTGCCGTCGCCGAGATTCTGGAAGATGTGGTCGCGCTTGGAGAACGGCGCCTGGCCGACCCATTGCGCGCCCTCGCCGCCCATGGCGGTGAAGCCGACGGTGTTGCGGTCCATCCACAGCGCCATGAAGTGGCAGCCGATGCCGGCGGCGGCGATCGAGCCGTCCGGCACCTTGGTCGAGGAATTGTGCGGGCAGCCGGAGCAGAAGAACGGCGTGCGCGAGCCGATGTCGCTGGTGTCGGCGAGCATCGCCTGGAACTGGCGCAGTTTCGCCACCCGCGCGGCGATCTCCTCCGACGGACCGATGGTGCGCAGGATCCGCTCGCCGAGCGCAATGGCGATCTCGTTGGGATCGAGCGCGCCCTTGGCCGGGAACAGCCAGTCGCCGCGCTCGTCCTTCTTGCCGACGATGACCGGCTGCGTGGCGGTGCCGTAGAGGTTTTCGCGCAGCTGCACCTCGATCAGCGAGCGCTTCTCCTCGACGACGACGATGGTGTCGAGGCCGCGGGCGAACTCGGCGATATGCTGCAGGTCGAGCGGCCACGGGCAGCCGACCTTGAACAGCCGGATGCCGATGCGGTTGGCGGCGGCCTCGTCGATGCCGATATCCTCCAGCGCCTGGCGGACGTCGAGATAGCTCTTGCCGAGCGTGATGATGCCGAGCTTCGGGCTTGCGGCCGCCCGAATAGACGATGCGGTTCAGCCCGTTGGCGTGGATGAAGGCGGACGCGGCGGCGCGCTTGTATTCATGCAGCCGCTCCTCCTGGCCGAGCATGTCGATCTCGTGGCGGATGTTGAGGCCGCCGGGCGGCATGTCGAACTCCGGCACGACGATGTTCAGCCGCTCGAGCGCGGCATCGACCGAAGCCGTCGATTCGATGTTGTCCTTGACGCATTTGATCGCCGCCCAGGTGCCGGCGAAACGCGACATGGCAAAGCCGTAGAGCCCGTAATCGATGATCTCCTGGACGCCGGCCGGATTGAGGATCGGCACCATCGTGTCGACGAACAGGAACTCGGTGGCATGCGCGTTGGTCGAGGATTCGGCCATGTGGTCGTCGCCCATCAGGGCAAGCACGCCGCCATGCTTCGACGAGCCGGCGAGATTGGCGTGGCGGAACACGTCGCCGGAACGGTCGACGCCCGGCCCCTTGCCGTACCAGACCGAAAAGACGCCGTCATGCGTGCCTTCGCCCAGCAATTCCGTCTGCTGCGATGCCCCAGCAGGCGGTGGCGGCAAGCTCCTCGTTGAGGCCGGGCTGGAAGACGATATCGGCCTGCGGCGAGCTGCTTCTTGGCCCTCCACAGCTGCATGTCGAGGCCGCCGAGCGGCGAGCCGCGATAGCCGGAGACGAAGCCGGCCGTGTTGAGGCCGGCGCGGCGGTCGCGCTCGCGCTGCATCAACAGCATGCGGATGACCGCCTGCGCGCCGGAGAGGAAGATGCGCTCCTTGCCAAGATCGAACTTGTCGTCGAGCGCGACGTCGTGCAGCGTCATCAGGCATTTCCTCTGCGGAGGCCGCGCGGGGGCGCGCAGCCAACGTAGGAGTGGATGGCGCAGTCTTTCTCCCCTTGCAGGGCAGGTCAAACAAAATCGAAGGTGCCAGGCAACGCGCAACGAACGATCCGGCGCGCATCCATAGGCGTATGAAAATTGCGCCGCGGCGGTCCGGCGAACGAAAGTTCCGGCGGCGGCTCTGCTGCGGGCGTGTCAGGCCTTTCGAGCAATCCGGCTTCGGCTCGCCCGGCAGCTTGCCGTCGGGATGGCCGACCATGTCCGGTTGGCTTGTAGAGCCGGGCCGACCACCAGCGGACGGTCGGGCAGGATCGACTGATCGAGCGACGAGGTCAGCGTCGTCTCGAAGCTCTGCAAGAGCGTGCCGTCGGAATCCTCGATGCGGATCGACACCGCATAGGGCTTGTCCTTGACGACGCAGGTCAGCGGCGGGCTGTCAGGCGATTATGTGCGCAGCTTCGGCCAGATCTTCTGGTCGACGATGATCGGGTCGCCGCCGGCCGGGTTCTGGAAACTGGCCACGGCAACCTGGCCTTCGCCCATCGGCCGCAGCGGGTTGAGCGTGATGACATAGGTGGCGATGCCGAGCCGGTAGTTGAACTCGAACAGCTTGCCGGAAATGGCGAACAGCTGCTCCTTGCCGGAGTCGCGGCAGGCGCCGAGCACCGCCGCCGCCAGCAAGGCGGCGCCGAGAACCATCGAACGCGAATATGTCCTAGACATTGCTGACCTCCCTGGCCGCCGTGCGGCGGCGATAGTGAGCGGTTTGCCTTCTGGCGGTTGCCGCAGACCGCCATATCGCACCAGAGGCGGCTGGAGTTGCGGCTGCGGTCGACGAACAGCCAGCTGCAGTTGGGACAGATTCTGAACCTGGCGACCGTGTCGTCGCGCAGCAGCGACAGCGCCGAGACGGCAAGTGCCGCCTCGAAGGCGATCGGCGTCGCCGGGTCGCCGAACGGCTGTCCCGGCGCGCCGATTTCGGTCCGGCTGCCGGCCAGGCCTTCGGCGCAGGCTTGCAGGAACTCCGGCAGATCGCCGGTGGCCAGAGCGCCTTTCGACACCGCGTCGCGAAACAGGCGGTCGGTCGTTTCGCGGATCGACAGCACGACCGGCGCGATCTCCGCCGGCGAGACTGCGCCTCCAGCCGACGCCCGCCAAGCTCCGTGGCGCGAAAACCGCTGGCCGCGTCGGCAAAGCGGGCGATCTCGGCCGGATTGTCGAAGCGGTCGAAGGTCTTTTCCGGATCGAAGCGCAAAACAACGGTGTTCGCCGCGTCGAGCGCTAGGATGCCGCCAGTGAAGCGATGCGGGGTCCAGGAGACTGTCATGCCGGAAATCTAACCGATAAATCGCATTTGACAAGTTAGATTCCGAATGCAAACGTTCCTTTGGGGATGTGGGTTCGCCACCGTCACCCAAGGGTGCTGCATGCTGTATTTCTTCCAGCAGGTTCTGAACGGGCTGCATTCGGGCGCGCTCTATGCCCTGCTCGCCTTCGGCTACGTGCTGACCAACGGGCTGCTGCACCGGACCAACCTCGCCTATGGCGCCATGTTCGCCTTTTGCGGGCACGCGATGATCCTCACGGCTGCCTTCGGCTACCAGGCGCTGTGGCTGACGCTCTATGCCGCGGTCGCGCTCGGCATCGTCGCGGCGCTCCTCTATGCGGCGCTGATCAGCCACGTCTTGTCGCGCAGCGTCTTCGAACCCCTGGCCGACCGCTCGCCCAACGCGATCGTGGTGACGACGCTGGGCATCTTGCTGGTGCTGTCGGAGGCCAGCCGCATCGCCGCCGACACCCATGATCTCTGGCTGCCGCCGATGCTGGCCCGGCCGGTGATCTTCGCGCAGAACGCCGGCTTCAAGGCGACGCTGACGCTGATCCAGTTGCTCGACTGCGCAGCTGTGATAGGCGTGCTGGCGCTCACCGCCTGGGCGTTCGCCCGCTCGGGCTTCGGCCGCTCCTGGCGGGCGGTGTCGGACGATCCCAGGGCCGCCGCAATGTGCGGCGTCGACGTGCGCGCGGTGTTTCGGCTGGCGGTGCTGTTCGGCGGTCTGTGCGCTGCGCTGGCCGGCATCCTTGCCGGCATCTACTACGGCAATATCAGCTTCGGCTCCGGCCTGGTCTACGGGCTGAAGATCCTGTTCGTGACCGCTGTCGGCGGTTATCTCTCGCCGCTCAAGGCGGCGCTTGGCGCGGCCGCCTTCGGCATGGCCGAATCGCTCTGGGCCGGCTATTTCCCGCTCGAATGGCGCGATGCCTGGATGTATCTCTTCCTCGTCGCCATGCTGGTGCTGATCGGCGCCGGCCGCGACCAGCAGAAGATCGCCTGACGCGTCTGTCAGACTTTGGTTGGATGCCGCCCGGTCAACTGGCGCTTTATCCCCTGCCTCTCGTTTCACAACAGCGTTCGCCGAACCTATGCCTTGTTGACCAGCCCGGCCACGCACGGCATACCGTTAGGCCACAGCGGCGCGACGGAAAATAAGGGGAGCCGGCGCGCCTCCGACATCAGGGAGGAATGCATGGCAGGGCTTCTCGCTCTATCCAGAACGATCGACCGTGTGAACGAGTTCATCGGCAAATGGGTATCGTGGCTGATCCTGCTGGCAATCCTGGTCAGCGCCGGCAACGCCATCATCCGAAAGATCTTCGACATATCGTCGAACGCCTGGCTGGAGCTGCAGTGGTACCTGTTCGGCGCCGCCTTCATGCTGGCCGCCGCCTATACGCTGAAGCAGAACGACCATATCCGCATCGACATCGTCTACGGCATGTTCTCGCGCCGCGTGCAGCACTGGATCGACCTGCTCGGCCATCTCTTCTTCCTGATGCCGTTCGTGACGCTGATGGTGATCTATTTCGTGCCCTACGTGTCGCTGTCGTTCCGCAGCGGCGAAATGTCGAACAATTCCGGCGGCCTGATCATCTGGCCGGCAAAGGCGATCCTGCTGGTCGGCTTCTTCCTGCTGGCGCTGCAGGGCATCTCCGAGATCATCAAGAAGATCGCGATCATGCGCGGCGACATGGACGATCCCAATCCGTTCATATCGGCGCATGAGCAGGCTGAACTCGAGGCCAAGGCACTCGCCGAAGAAGCCAAGGCACTTGCTCAGGAGGTGCGCTCATGATCGAGTTCATCGCCCAGAACATGGCGCCGATCATGTTCGCCTCGCTGATCATCTTCCTGCTTGATCGGCTATCCCGTCGCTTTCTCGCTCGCCGCCAACGGCCTGATGTTCTTCTTCATCGGCGTCGTGCTGTCGCCCTATTCGGGCGGGTCGATCAACCTCGCCTGGCCGCTGCTGCATGCGCTGCCCGACAATTTCTACGGCAGCCGGGTGATGTCCAACGACACGCTGCTGGCGATCCCCTTCTTCACCTTCATGGGCATCGTGCTCGAACGATCCGGCATGGCCGAGGATCTGCTCGACACGATCGGCCAGCTGTTCGGACCGATCCGCGGCGGCCTTGCCTATGCGGTGATCTTCGTCGGCGCGCTGCTGGCAGCCACCACCGGCGTGGTGGCGGCGTCGGTCATCGCCATGGGCCTGATCTCGCTGCCGATCATGCTGCGCTACGGCTATGACCGGCGCCTGGCATCCGGCGTCATCGCTGCTTCCGGCACGCTCGCCCAGATCATCCCGCCGTCGCTGGTGCTGATCGTTCTTGCCGACCAGCTCGGCCGCTCGGTCGGCGACATGTATGCCGGCGCCCTGATCCCCGGCCTGGTGCTGACCGGCCTCTACATGCTCTACATCCTGATCATGTCGATCGTCCGGCCGAAGTCGATGCCGGCGCTGCCGCTGGAGGCGCGCACGCTCGGCCATGGCGTGCTGTCGCTGCTGGCGGCGCTGCTGGTCGCGGCGGCGGTCTCCTATGCGGCGCTATCGCTATCTCGCGCCGACGCATGGCGACAACGCCGACATTCTCGGCGCCACCGTCGGCGTGGTCCTTCATCTACATCGTGGCGATCGCCGACAAGCGGCTGAACATCAACATGATGTCCAGGCTGGCGCAGCAGGTGATCATCGTGCTGATCCCGCCGCTGGCGCTGATCTTCCTGGTGCTGGGCACCATCTTCCTCGGCATCGCCACGCCGACGGAAGGCGGCGCCATGGGCGCCGTCGGCGCGCTGATCATGGCGGCGGTGAAGGGGCGGCTGTCGCTCGACGTGATCAAGCAGGCGCTGGCCTCGACGACCCGGCTGTCGTCCTTCGTGCTGTTCATCCTGATCGGCGCGCGCGTGTTCTCGCTGACCTTCTACGGCGTCAACGGCCACATCTGGGTCGAGCATCTGCTGACGTCGCTGCCGGGCGGCGAGATCGGCTTCCTGATCGGCGTCAACATCCTGGTCTTCTTGCTCGCCTTCTTCCTCGATTTCTTCGAGCTCGCCTTCATCATCGTGCCGCTGCTGGCGCCGGCCGCCGACAAGCTCGGCATCGACCTGATCTGGTTCGGCGTGCTGCTCGGCGTCAACATGCAGACCAGCTTCATGCATCCGCCCTTCGGCTTCGCGCTGTTCTACCTGCGTTCGGTCGCCGCCGCGCGTGCCCTATCTCGACCGCCTCACCGGCAAGCAGATCGCGCCGGTGACCACCGGCCAGATCTATTGGGGCGCGGTGCCCTTCGTCTGCATCCAGGTGATCATGATCGGGCTGACCATCGCCTTCCCGCAGATGGTGATGCACTACAAGGGCACGGCGGTCGATCCCGGCACGATCGAGATTCAAGCTGCCGGACATGCCTGGTCTGTCGCCGCTCGGCACGCCGCCGGCGGATGGCGGCGCCCCGGCCAATGGCGGCGCCGCACCGGCGGCACCTGCCAACGACCTGTCGCAACCACCGAACTTCGGCGACACTCCGCCCGCCAAGCCGGCGCCGCCGGCAACTGACCTCTCGCAGCCGCCGAATTTCAACTGATGCTGGAGGCCCGACAGCCATGAAAGCGGTGCGCCTGGAGGCGGTGGGCAGCATCGCGCTGCGCGAGGTCGGCAAGCCGTCAGCCGGACCGGACGACTTGCTGGTGCGCATCGAGGCCTGCGGCGTCTGTGGCACCGACCGGCATCTGTTCCACGGCGAGTTCCCCTGCAACCCACCGGTGACGCCTGGGCATGAATTCTCCGGCATCGTCGAGGCGGTGGGGGCTGCCGTATTCGGCTTTTCCGTCGGCGACCGGGTCACCGGCGATCCCAACATCGCCTGTGGCCGCTGCAAGCATTGTCACGCCGGCCGGGTCAATCTCTGCAGCAATCTCAGTGCCATCGGCATCCACCGCGACGGCGGCTTTGCCGACTATGTCGTGCTGCCGCAGAAGCAGGCGTTTCTTCTGCCCGCTGACCTCAAGCCGACGCATGGTGCCTTCTGCGAGCCGCTCGCCTGCTGCCTGCACGGCGTCGATCTGGCCGCAATCAGGCCTGGCGCTTCGGTCGCCGTGCTCGGCGGCGGTGTGATCGGTCTGCTCACCGTGCAACTGGCGAGGCTCGCCGGAGCGACGACCATCATCCTGTCGACGCGCCAGGCCTCGCGGCGCGCCCTTGCCGAGGATCTCGGCGCGACGGCAACGGTCGACCCAGGTGCCGCCGATGTCATCGATGCCGTTGCCGGACCGTCCGGCCTGGTGCCCGGCGGCGTCGACGTGGTGTTCGAATGCGCCGGCGTGCGCGACACCGTCGAGCAGTCGATGCGGCTGGCGAGAGCCGGCGGCACGGTCGTCATCGTCGGCGTGATGCCGCAAGGCATGAAGGTGGCGTTCGAGCCCTTCGACCTGTTGTTTCGCGAGCTGAAGGTACTGGGCTCCTTCCTCAATCCCTACACCCACGGCCGCGCCGCCGAGCTCATCGCCTCGGGCGCGATCGAGATCGACAGGCTGATCTCCAGGCAGGTCGACTCTCGAAGAGGCGCCGGCGGTGATCGCCAATCCGCCTGCCCCCGGCGAGGTCAAGGTGCTGGTGGTGCCGGGCCAGGGCTGAGCCGCCTCCCCGCAAACCTTGGTAATCTGCCGTCCCGACACCGGACAAAGAAAAACCCCAGGCGAGCCGCCCGGGGTTTTTTTGAGCAGGAAAATCGTAGCGCCTACAGCTTGCCGTTGCGCTGCTGGACCATCATGAAGGTGTCGTAATTGTATTCGGCCACCTGGGCCCACAGATAGTGCTCCTTGCGGAAGCCCTTGATCGAGTCCCAGATCTTCTTGAACGGCGCGTTCGAGGCTTCCATTTCGGTATAGACCTCGTTCGCCTTCTCGAAGCAGGCGGCCATGATCTCCTGGCTGAACGGGCGCAGTTTGCGCGCCGCCGGCCACCAGCCGCTTCACCGCCGCAGGATTGAGATAGTCGTATTTCTGCAGCATGTTGGCGTCTGCCGCTTGCGCGGCGGTGTGCACCAGCGACTTGTAGGCCGGCGAAAGCTCTTCGTATTTCGCCTTGTTGAACATCAGATGGACGGTCGGTCCGCCTTCCCACCAGCCGGGATAGTAGTAGTAGGGCGCGACCTTGTAGAAGCCGAGCTTCTCGTCGTCATAGGGGCCGACCCATTCGGCGGCGTCGATCGTGCCCTTTTCCAGCGCCGGATAGATGTCGCCGCCGGCGATCTGCTGCGGCACGACGCCGAGCTTCGCGACCACCTTGCCGGCAAAGCCGCCGATGCGCATCTTGAGGCCGGAGAGGTCGGCGACCGTGTTGATCTCCTTGCGGAACCAGCCGCCCATCTGCACGCCGGTGTTGCCGCCCGGCAGGCCGAACAGCCCTTGCGTGGCGAGGAACTCGTTGAACAGGTCGATGCCGCCGCCATGATAGTGCCAGGCATTCATGCCGCGCGCGTTGAGCGAGAACGGCACCGCCGCGCCCAGCGCCCAGGTCGGGTCCTTGCCCCAGTAATAGTATGCCACCGTGTGGCAGGCCTCGACGGTACCGGCGGTGGTGGCGTCGGCGGCCTGCAGGCCGGGCACGAGTTCGCCGGCGGCGAAGACCTGGACCTGGAAATTGCCGTCGGTCGCTTCCGACAGCATCTTCGAGAAGACCTCGGCGCCGCCATAGATCGTGTCGAGCGACTTCGGGAAGGACGACGCCAGCCGCCACGTCACTTTCGGATTGGACTGGGCGATGGCCGGCGCGGCAAGCGTCGCGGCCGCCGCCGCGGCGCCCACGCCGGTGACGCCGGCCTTGCGGATGAATGAACGACGATCCATGCAGTTCCTCCCTTTTGGATCAACAGACCGATTTTCGGGAACATCCTCGATATCCCGGCTCGGCTTGGGCGAAACAATACACAGGCAAAAGGTCGAGTCCAGCACGGCAGCCGGATTTGGCGGCGGCGCTTTCGACGAAATTCGCAGCGTCGGCGCACGGCCTGCAACTATAGTCTAATGCCAAATCCCGGACGCGATTCCGTGGCCCATACGACGCGATGAAACTTGTCATGGAAAAGCGCCTTCGGATCGCCTATTTTGCAGGCAGAATAATTCCTTCGCTCCCAATGGATACCGGAACCAAAATGCACCAGCCGCTCGTCGCCATCTCGACCGACGTCCGCCAGTTCGACAACTACACCTGGCATGCCGCCCCGCAGCAATATCTGGAGGCGGCGATTTCGGGCGCCGGCGTGTTCCCGGTGCTGGTGCCGTCCTTCGGCGACCGGCTCGATTTCGACGAACTGCTGTCGTCGGTCGACGGCGTCATGGTCACCGGCTCGAAGTCCAACGTGCATCCCTCGCTCTATGGCGGCGACGCCAGCGAGGCGAACGGCCCTTACGATCCGGCGCGCGACGCCACGACGCTGCCGCTGATCCGCAAGGCGATCGAGCGCGGCGTGCCGCTGCTCGCCATCTGCCGCGGCATCCAGGAAATGAACGTGGCGCTGGGCGGCACGCTGGGCACCGAGATCCAGGAGCGCGAAGGCTCGCTCGACCACCGCGCGCCGGTGAGCGACAATCAGGACGAGCGCTTCGCCATCCACCAGACCATTTCGATCAAGCCCGGCAGCTGCCTGGCCGGCGTGTTCGGCGCCGGCGACATCAAGGTCAATTCGCGTGCATCGCCAGGCGATCGACCGGCTGGGTCCGAAGCTGCAGATCGAGGCGGTCGCCGACGACGGCACGGTCGAGGCGGTCTCGGTGCAAGGACGCCCGCGCCTTCGCCGTCGGCGTGCAATGGCACCCCGAATACTGGGTCAAGTCGGACAGCAACTCGGCAAAGATATTCCGCGCCTTCGGCGATGCGGTGCGCCTGCACGCGGCGGCAAAGTCGGGCGCGCGCGCCGCGGCTGAATAATCCCGATTATCAGTTGCCGGCAGCCGGATAATCTCGGCTGTCGGCTGCCGCCAGCGACAGCAGCGGCAAGGCCGGCGCGTAGGATTCATAGCCGTCGCCATCGGCAACGGCGAAGGTGACGATCGGATCGACGCCGTTGGCGCTGAAGGCAACCGTGCCGTCCTCCCGCTCGCGCCAGAATTTCGCGCGCTCGATGCCGGGCAAAAGCCGGCGGCAGGTCGAGGCGACCGTCAGCAGCGACAGGCCTTCCGAGACTTCGGCACCGCGTTTCACCGCGCAGCCGCCTTCGTCGCCATTGGCTGTCAGCCGGTAGGCGCTGGATGGCTGAGCTTCCCTGGCGACACTTGCGCCACTGCCGCCGTGAAACAGCTGAACGCCGCCGACCAGTGCGGCAGCCGCGATCAATGCGGGAAGCATCTTCACCCTTCTTCTCCGCGCATTCGAAGTGCGTGGAGGCGACGCGCTTCGAGAATCTGCATAACGAAGTATGAAGAATGATTTCAAAGGGTTAAGCCGACGTTAATAAGTGTGGCGGCCTGCCGCTTCAGCTGCGCGGCCTTGACCTGCACCGTCTCCGGCACCGGGGTCAGCGGCCGGCGCTCGGCTGAACCAGGACACCAGATTGTCGACGCAGAGGTCCGCCATGGCGCGGCGGGTATGCTCCGAGGCCGAGCCGACATGCGGCAGCAGCGAGGTGTTGGGCGCGTCGAGCAGCGCCTGCGGCACATTCGGTTCGTCGGCAAAGACGTCGAGCCCGGCGGCGGCGATGGTGCCGTTGGCAAGCGCTGCGGCAAGGGCAGCCTCGTCGACCGTGCTGCCGCGGCCGATGTTGACGAAGACGCCGTTCGGCCCGAGCGCCGACAGGACCTCGGCATTGACCGCCTTCTCCGTCGAAGCGCCGCCCGGCGCCACCGAAATCAGCGTGTCGACCGCTTCGGCAAGCCCCTTCAGCGTCGGATGATATTGATAGGCCAGGCCTTCGACCTGGCGGCGGTTGTGATAGGCGACCGGCAGGCCGAACGCTTCCAGCCGCCGTGCAATGGCCAGCCCGATGCGGCCCATGCCGAAAATGCCGACGCTGCGGCCGCGCAAGGTCAGCCGGCTCAGCGCGATAGGCGCCCTTCTTCACCCAGCTGCCGTCGCGCAGCCATTTCTCGGCGGCGTACAGTTCGCGCACGGTGTTGATCAAAAGGCCGATCGCGGTGTCGGCGACCTCCTCGGTCAGCACGTCGGGCGTGTTGGTGACCATGATGCCGCTTTGCGCGGCATGGCTGGCATCGACCGAATCATAGCCGACGCCGAAATTGGCGATGATCTCGAGATTGGGCAGGGCATCCATCAAGGCCGCATCTGATCGCCGCCGAACGAGGCGATGCCGCGCACCGTGCGCGCGCATCTCGTCGGTGACCAGCGCCGGGTCGGCGCGTTCGATCGTCACCCGCTGGAATGTCCGGTCGATGCGCTCGACCGGCATGGTCGTTGAAATGGCCGGGCACCAGAATGGCGACCGGCTCTGCCATGGTTCAGGCTTTGGTCATGCACGCTCCACCGGCTTGCCGGTCGACTGACGCACATGCAGTTCCGGCTTGATCAGTTCCTGCGACGGCCGCACCGTCTGTCCGTTCAGCTTGTCGAGCAAGGCGCTGCGCGGCGCGACGGCCGACCTCGCGCTGGCCGTTCCAGACCGTGGTCAGCGCCGGCGTTGCGATCGCCGCCTCCTCGAGATCGTCATAGCCGGTGACGGAAATGTCGACGCCCGGCACCAGGCCGGCGCGCGCAATGCCGTTCATCAGCCCGATGGCGACGAGATCATTCCAGCAGCAGGCGGCGGTCGGCTTGTCTTTCAGCGCCAGAAACTGTCCGGCGGCCTCGAAGCCGGCCTGCTTGGTGCGCGGGCCGGCAATGCGCCAGGACGGCCTGACCTCCAGCCCGGCCGCCTCCATGGCGTTGACATAGCCCTGGTAGCGGTCGCGGCCGGTCGAGGTCTGGTCGGTGCCGCCGATCATGGCGATGCGCTTGTGGCCGAGCGAGATCAGGTGGTTGGTGGCAAGCCCGGTGCCATAGGCATCGTCGCCGCGGAAGACCGGCACGTCGGCGCCTTCCACCGTGCGCGCGATCAGCACCGCCGGCAGGCCGTTTTCCTCGGCCATGATGATGTCTTCGGCCGGCGTGCCGATGGCCGGCGACATGATGACGCCGTCGGCGCCGAGCTGCAGCAGCGTGTCGATGAAAGTGCGCTGCTTTTCGAGCTGGTCGTAGTGGTTGGACAGGATGAAGGTCTGCCGGCTGCGGTCGAGCTCGCTTTCGATCGAGCGCAGGATCTCGGCGAAGAACGGGTTCATGATGTCGTGCACGACGACGCCGACAATGCCCGAGCGCGAGGTGCGCAGGCTGGCGGCGCGGCGGTTGTAGATATAGCCGATGGCGCGGGCATGTTCCTTGATGCGGTCGCGGGTGCTGCCGGCGACCAGCGGGCTGTCGCGCAGCGCAAGCGATACCGTGGCCGTGGACACGCCAAGCGCATCCGCGATCGTCGAAAGCTTGATCTTCTGTGCCAGCGCCTTGCGCTCCCCGAAGCTGATTTAAACTGTTTAAAGGCGGCTGTTATGCCATCGATCGGGAGCAAATCAAAGTTTTTTTGCCAGCGCTTCCGCCTCCGCGTCGAAGCGCCGCGTGATTGCGCAGGCGAAGCCGGTGCTCGCGATGGATGATGTAGAGGCCGCTGGCGACGATGATGGCCGCGCCGACAAGCGTCCAGCGGTCGGGAAACTGGTGGAAGAAGATCCAGCCGGACAGGATCATCCACACCATCTGCGAATAGGGATAGGGGGCGAGTGCCGTGGTCGTCGCCAGACGATAGGCCTGGACCAGCAGCCAATGGCCGGTCGCGCCGAACACGCCGAGCATCAAGAGGACGAACCAGTGCCAGGCGTCCTGCGGCAGCGACAGCGAGAACGGCAGCGTCGGCAGGATCAGCACCGCCGGCGCCAGCGCCGAGAACAGGATCAGGCTTTCGGACGTCTCCGTCGCCGACATGCGGCGCGTCATGATGACGTAGAAGGAGTTCGACAGCATCGAGCCGAGCGCGAAGAGATGGCCTATGCCGAAAACGCCGACACCCGGCCTGGTGATGACCAGCACGCCTACAAAGCCGGACAGGATCGCCATCCAGCGCCGCCAGCCCGCCCATTCGCCGAGCAGCGGACCGGCAAGTGCGGTGATCACCATCGGGCCGAAGAAGTAGATCGAAGTGGTCTCGGCCAGCTGCAGGGTGCGCAGCGCCATGATGTTGCACATGGTCGATCCGAACAGGAAGGCGCCGCGCAATATGTGTGCCGGTAAATTGTTGGCGCGAAAGCGCGATGGCTCGCTCCAGCCGCGCAGAAAGACGCCGACCAGCAGCACATGGACGACGAAGCGGGCCCAGGCGACGATCAGCGCCGAGATGCCGGCCAGCACGAGGTATTTGCTGCTGGTGTCGAGAAAGGTGAAGCAGACATAGGTGGAAAGCATCAGCAGCATCGCCGCCGGTGGCGTTGCGCTTTCGTCTGGTTTTCTGGGAACGCTCAATTTCAGGCCGAAGGAAGGTGGGCAGACACCAACCTTTGCGGCAATCGTCGCCGGTCGACAAGCCAATTGTCGGCTGTGGCCGGACCAAAAGAAGCCAGTGCAACAATGCCCAGGCGTTCAGGCGTGCATGCGGGCGCCCTTGGTGATCTTGTCGACCAGTTTCTTCTCGGCGCGCAGCGCGATGCCGACGACCTTGGCATCCTCGGGCGCGAATTCGGCGAAGACGGCGCGGTTGGCTGCGTCAAAGCCGGTCGAGAACATCTCCTCGACATAGAGCGACGTCGTCACGCCCCGCTCCAGCGCGCGCCGGTGGATCGCGCCAAGTGTCGCGCTGTCGGCCGAAAGCACGATGACCGGCTGGATCGACAGCGGGTTGTAGATGTTGCCGGCCCGGTCGCGATAGGGCTCGCCGATGATATCGGCGAACTGCGCGACGATGCCGCTGGTCAGGAAGGCGGTGACGTTGAGCTTCTGCCAGACGGGAAGATCTTGCCTGAGCACGATTGCAAATTTCGTATCGAACATGAGACAGTCGCCAGTTCCAGAGTGTTGTTGAAGCGATGACGCACGATCTAGGCCGGGAGGCCCGTCAGGGTCTTGAACGTTTGTGCTGGGATGCGGCCGAGGACGGCATCGTCTCGGCGCCAGGCACGGCCGGTATCGAGCGCATCGAGGCGCGCTTCCACGGCAACGCCTTCGATCTCCACCGCCACGATACCTACGCGATCGGGGTGACACTGCACGGCGTACAGAGCTTCCGCTATCGCGGCGCGGCGCATCATAGCCTGCCTGGCCAGATCATCGTTCTGCATCCCGACGAACTGCACGACGGCGGCGCCGGCACCGAGCAAGGCTTGCACTACCGGATACTCTATCTGGAGCCGTCGCTGCTGCTCGACTGCCTGGGCGGCGCGCCATTGCCTTTCGTCGAGGATGCCGTGGTGAGCGATCCGGCCTTGCGCGGCACACTGCTTTCCGCACTGACGCCGCTCGATGAGGAACTGGACGAACTGTTTGTCGCCGATTTCATTGCGCAGCTGGCGCAGAATCTCGGGCGCCATGCCGGGGAGCCGGCAAAGCCGATGGAAAAGACGGCGTGGCGCGCCGCAGCACTTGCGCGCGACTATCTGGAAGAGAATGTCGAGCGGGCGGTGCGGTCCGATGAACTGGAAGCCGTCACCGGCCTCGACCGCTATGCGCTTTCGCGCCATTTCCGCGCGACCTATTCCACGAGCCCGCACCGTTTCCTTTTGATGCGCCGGCTGCAGCGGGCACGGCGGATGATCGAGGCGGGAGAGGCGCTGGCCGAGATCGCCATTGCCGCCGGCTTCAGCGACCAGAGCCACTTCAACCGGCATTTCAAGAAGGCGTTCGGCCTGACGCCTGGACGCTGGTCGGCGCTAGTGCGCGGCCCATCAACGGCGGCGGCGGCTTAGCGGAAAGGCGACGACGCTGCGCGTCGCGCTTTAAGGGGCAACGTTAGCGTCGCGCTTTAGGCGACGACGCTGCGCGTCGCGCCTTAATCATCGAGATCGGCGTCGTCGTCGATCAGCACCAATTCCTCGTTCGAGAGATTGGCTTCAATGCGGGCGAGCAGCTTGAACAGCGCCTTCTGGTCTTTCTTGTCGAGGCCCTTCAGCGCCTGCTTCTCGGTTTTCTTCACCGATTTCTCGATGGCGTGGATGATCTCGCGGCCGGTGTCGGTGAGGAAGATGTGCGCCTGACGGGCATCGTTCACCGAAGCGCGCTTTTCCAGGAAACCCTGTGCCTGCAGCCGGTTGATGGTCTTGGTGATGGTCGGCGGGCGCACGCCGAGGCGGCCGGCGAGGTTGCCCGGTGTCTGGCCGTCCTCGCGGTCGAGCGACAGCATGATCTGGTCCTGTCCGGCATAGAAGCCGTGCGCCAGAAGCCGCGCGGCAAGTGCCGTACGCGCCAGCCGCGCCGCCGAATGCAGCCGGCTCATTGTTGCAGTTTTGTCCGCCTTGGCCATGGTCATCCCTCTTCGGCCGAACCGGTGCCGGCAGCATAGAGCCTGCCTGCCGGTTGGCAATCGACGATCAAAAAGAATCCGGCTTGCGAAAACAGCTTTGCCGGCAAGCATTGCGATGTCCGCCGTGGTGAATGCCAGATGTTTATTTCAGTTAGATGACAAACGACTTTTTGGGCCGCAGGACTTTTCCCGGGGCCATGGGCGGGACCCCAAACGGAGCTCAGCCGGCCTTCACAGCGACGACCAGCAGGGCCTGATAGGCATCCGCCGCCTCGCGCAGGGCGGCCTGCGACAAGGGTCCGGCCCGTCGTGCTATGCCGTCCCCTACATTCGAGGTGTCGCGTTTGCCGGGACGGTCGTTGTAGGGCGAGACGGTCGCAAAGATCTGATCGCTCAGGCCGTCGGGGAAAAACAATTGGCCGGTCATCACCGATCGTTCGTCGGGGAAGACCTTGAAGTGGATGTGGGTGGTGCGGCCGCGATACCAGCCGGGATAGATGGTGGCGAAGGAGACGATGCCGCTTTCGTCCGTCTTCTGCCAGCCGCGCAGGAATGTCTGGCCGGAGGTGTCGACATCCTGGCCGTCGCCCTGTCCGGGATAGCCGGAATAGGCGCCTTGCGCATCGCAATGCCAGATATCGACGCGCGCACCGGCAAGCGGGCGACAGGCGGTATCGACCACCTGCAGCCGCACATTGAGACCGACGCCCTTCTTGCCTTCGGTGACATCGACGCGTTGGAGTTTCGGGTCGAAATAGAACGGCCCCTCCGTCACCTCCGGCGTGATGGTGCAGACGCCGGCACCGGCGTCGAACAGGGCAAGCCCGGCATAGGGTGAAGTCTGCGCCGTCGCGGCGGCCGGCAGGAAAGCGCCGCCGCCGGCGGTGACGGCGATGAGGCTCAGCGCCTGACGCCTGTTCAACGGCATGGTAGGCGGCTTGTCGGACATCTGGCTCCTCTCGCAGCGGCCAGTATGGCCCAGCGGTTTGCTACGTGCAAAAGCAAAGCGCGCATCCTATATGGAGCCGACAATCTCCTTTTCGAGGCCTACACATGAGCGATGCACAGACGCAGATCCCCGTAACCGTCCTGACCGGCTATCTCGGCGCCGGCAAGACGACGCTGCTCAACCGCATCCTCTCGGAAAGCCACGGCAAGCGCTACGCCGTCATCGTCAACGAATTCGGCGAGATCGGCATCGACAACGAGTTGATCGTGGAATCCGACGAGGAAATCTACGAGATGAACAATGGCTGCGTCTGCTGCACGGTGCGCGGCGACCTGATCCGCGTCGTCGAGGGCCTGATGCGCCGACCCGGCCGCTTCGACGCCATCGTCGTCGAGACCACCGGCCTCGCCGACCCGGTGCCGGTGGCGCAGACCTTCTTCATGGACGACGACGTGCGCTCCAAGACCAAGCTCGACGCGGTCGTGGCGCTGGTCGACGCCAAGCACCTGCCGCTCAGGCTGAAGGATTCCAGGGAAGCCGAGGACCAGATCGCCTTTGCCGACGTCGTCGTGCTCAACAAGACCGATCTCGTCACGCCCGAGGAACTGGCCAAGGTCGAGGCGACGATCCGCGCCATCAACCCGGCCGCCAGGATCCACCGCACGACGCGCGCCGGCGTGGCGCTGGACGAGGTGCTCGACCGCGGCGCCTTCGACCTGTCGCGGGCGCTGGAGAACGATCCGCATTTCCTCGAAGCGCATGACGATCATGACCACGATCACCATGACCACGATCATGATCATGACGGCCACGATCACCACCACCATGATCACGACCATCACCACCACGCCCATCCCTCCGACATCCACGATGTGACGGTGCAGTCGGTATCGCTGCGCGGCGGCGAGATGGACCCGAAGAAATTCTTCCCCTGGATCGAGAAGATCACCCAGATGGAAGGCCCCAACATCCTGCGGCTGAAAGGCATCATCGCGCTCAAGGGCGATGACGAGCGCTACGTCATCCAGGGCGTCCACATGATCATCGAAGGCGATCACCAGCGCGCCTGGAAGGACGGCGAGAAGCACGAGAGCCGGCTGGTCTTCATCGGCCGCGAACTCGACGCCGAACGGCTGAAGAAGAGCTTTGACGCCTGCCAGGCGCGCTTGATGCCGCAGGCGCAGTATAGGCGTTAGCGGCTAAGCCGCCTTGCTTCCTTCTCCCCTTGCGGGAGAAGGTCGGCCGAGCCGAAGCTCGAGTCGGATCGACTGCGCGAATGTTCGCAGCCTGGTGCTACGACGCGTCCAATCCTGTCCAAGAACAGGCCGCTGCATCCGTCTCGATGCGCTCGCGACTGGCCGGTCCGGACCTGTCTCCCGACAACGGGGACGAAGGGTCGTAAGCCGTCACCTCAGACCGACGCTGTGTCGTCAGCACGACCTAGCGATCCAATCTCGCAGATTGAACTAGTCCGCATGCCCACCGTCGCCCCGCTCGATCTCGAAGGCCACTGCGTCGCCGCCGTCTTCCTCGGCGACGTGCCGCATTTCGCGCTGGCCGATGGCGCCGTCCATCGGCTCGACCATGGCCACAAGACCGTGCAGGCCAATGACGGGCTGCTCGCCGCCTTCCATGACGCGGCCAACGACCGGCTGATCACCGGCGGCGAGGACGGCAAGGTGTTTGCCATCGGCGCCGGTGGCGAGGTCGACGGAGCTCGGCGAGCGCCGGCAAGAAATGGATCACCAGCGTCGCCGCCGGGCCGCAGGGCGCCATCGCCTATCGCCTCCGGGCAAGACCGCCTATGTGCGCTTCGCCGACGGCAAGATCAAGGAGTTCACGCATCCGCGTTCGGTCGAAGGGCTGGCCTTTTCGCCCAAGGGCATGCGCTTCGGCGTCGCCCGCTACAATGGCGCGACGCTGCATTTCCCGGCCGCCGAAGGCAAGCCGGTCGAGCTCGAATGGGCCGGCGCCCATACCGGCATCACCTTCTCGCCCGACGGCGCCTTCCTCGTCACCACCATGCAGGAAAACGCGCTGCATGGCTGGAAGCTCGCCGACGGCAAGCACATGCGCATGACCGGCTATCCCGGCAAGGTCAAAAGCCTGTCGTGGAGCGCCAAGGGCAAATGGCTGGCGAGTTCCGGCGCGCCGGCGGCGATCGTCTGGCCGTTTTCGGGCAAGGACGGGCCGATGGGCAAGGCGCCGCTGGAGCTCGGCACGCGCGGCAATGCCATGGTGACCTGCTGTCGCCTGCCATCCGAGCCAGGATGTCGTCGCCGTCGGCTATGACGACGGCATGGTGATGGCGGTGCGCTTTGCCGATGCCAAGGAAGTGCTGCTGCGCCGCCCCGGCAAGGGCGCCATCACCTCGATGATGTGGGACAAGGAAGAGCGCCGCGTCGCCTTCGGCAGCGCCGCCGGCGACTGCGGCGTCATCGACATCACGGCTTGAACGCTGCCTACTCGGCCCCGCACGATACTTTGCCGGTGACTTCAACCGGCTTGCCGTCCTGGTCCGTATCCGCCGCGGCGTCGTAGATGGCGAGCGTGTAGCTGCCCGTCATAGACGCCTTCGTCGCTGGTCTTGGTCAGGATCGTCAGTTCGACCGAGTTGTAAGTCGGCGCTGCCTCGTGCTCGCGATAGATGTTC
Source organism: uncultured Alphaproteobacteria bacterium (assembly GCA_963788955.1). GTDB lineage: Bacteria > Pseudomonadota > Alphaproteobacteria > Rhizobiales > Rhizobiaceae > Mesorhizobium. Next base: position 35,665 of record CAWBIN010000024.1, read on the forward strand.
AGCCGCAATTCCTTGCCGTCGAGCCAGTACTGCGTCAGGTTGGAATCCTCGAACACGGTCTTGCGCAGGCTGTCACCGGCAGGCCTGTCGAGAATTTCGAGATCGCCGCGAAAATTGAAGGTCGGCCCGCCCATACCCCTGGTGACGCCGGCTTCGACCTCGAATATTGCCGCCGCATCTTCAGCGGAGCACCAGACGCCGCCGCTACGCGAAGGCTGCGCCAGCCGACAGAAGCAACGTCGCAGTGCAGATGATCGCCCGCATTTTCTCCCCCAAAACCACAAGCCCGCCAGTATTGGCGCCGGACTTTGCCTCCAGGTCAAGCGCCAGCCGAGTGGCGCTGAGCCAATGCAGGGCAACCAGGCGGCCAATTGCGGGTTGAGACTGTGATTGGCTACAGTGGCCGGCGAGAGGGACCTCATGCATTCAATCGACCATTCAAGGACTTCGATCGGCGGCATCAGCCGCGACCGCGTCGCCAGGCTGCGCGAGACGCGAGGCGGAGGTCTTTCGCAAGGCGCGGCCGAAATCGGCCGCAAAGATCGGCAACGGACTGCCCGGCTTCTTCGGCGGCGTGCCGATGCACTGGATGAACGACTGGCCGACGCCGTTCCCGATCCTGGTCGACAGCGCCAAGGGCGCCACCATCACCGACATCGACGGCAACAGGCTCGACGATTTCTGCCTCGGCGACACCGGCTCGATGTTCGGCCATTCGCCGCCGCCGGTCGCGCGCGCCATCCGCCGCCAGGCCGGGCGCGGCCTGACCTACATGCTGCCCAGCGAGGATGCGCTCGCCATCGGCCCGCTGCTGCAGCAGCATTTCGGCCTGCCGTTCTGGCAGATCGCCACGACGGCGACCGACGCCAACCGCTTCGCGCTGCGCGTCGCCCGCGCCGTCACCGGCCGGCGAAAAGATCCTGGTCTTCAACGGCTGCTATCATGGCTCGGTCGACGAGACGATGGTGCGGCTGGTCGACGGCAGGCCGGTCAACCGGCCGGGGCTGGCCGGCGAATTCCGCGACCTGACCCAGAACACCGAAGGTCGTCGAGTTCAACGATGTTGCCGGCGCTGGAAGCCGCGCTTGCGCGGCAAGGACGTCGCCTGCGTCATCACCGAGCCGGTGCTGACCAATTCCTGCATGGTGCTGCCCGACCCCGGCTTTCACGACGCGCTGCGCAGACTGACCCGCGCGGCCGGCACGCTGCTCCTGATCGACGAGACCCACACCATCTCGACCGGACCCGGCGGCTACACCAGGACATACGGGCTGGAGCCGGACCTGTTCGTGCTCGGCAAGCCGATCGCCGGCGGCGTGCCGGCGAGCGTCTGGGGCATGAGCGACGATGTCGCCACGCGCTATGCCGCCTATAACCGGACCAAGGAGCCGGGCTATTCCGGCATGGGCACGACGCTGTCGGCCAACCCGCTGCAGTTCGCGGCGATGCGCGCCACGCTGGAAGAGGTGATGACCGACGAGAACTATGCCCATATGGACCGCCTGGCGCTGCGGCTCGCACGCCGGACTGACCGGGGTCATCGACCGCTATCGCCTGCCCTGGCACGTTGCCCGTGTCGGCGCCCGCGTCGAGTTCATCTGCGCGCCCGGCCCGCTGCGGAATGGCGGCGAGGCCGAGGCAGCGCACGCGCCGGAGCTCGAGGCCGCGATCCATGTCGCGCTGGTCAACCGCGGCGTGCTGATCGCGCCGTTCCACAACATGATGCTGATCTCGCCGGCCACCACGGCAGCCCAGGTCGACCGGCTGATCACCGCCTTCGGCGCGGTTGCGGCAAGGCTTGCGGCATGAGACAAGCGCGCATGCCGACATTCAGAGCTGCCATCATGACCTCCCCTTCAGGCTCGACGCCCGCCGAGGCGCAGAGCCTTTCTCGACGCCCATCCCGAAATCGAGGCTTTCGACATCGTGCTGACCGACGCCAACGGCGTCGGCCGCGGCAAGATCATGCGCCGGCACGAATTGATGAGCATCTTCGAGGGCGGCCGGCACATGCCGATCTCGATCCTCGGCCTCGACATCACCGGCGAGGACGTGCACGAGACCGGGCTGATCTGGACGACCGGCGACGGCGACCTGCAGGGCCTGGCCGATCCCCGGCACGCTGGTGCCGCTCTACGGCACAAGTCCGCCGCGCGGCCAGGTGCTGATGGCGATGTATCATCTCGACGGCCGCCGATGTCGTCCGACCCGCGGCTGGCGCTGGCCAGGCAGGTGGAGCATATTGGCGGCCAAGGGCCTGCATCCGGCCGGCGCCTTCGAGCTCGAATTCTTCCTGCTCGCCAATGAGCGCGACGCCGAGGGCAAGGTGCAGCCGGCACGCGCCGTGCTCGACGGCCGCAGCTCGCGGCAAGACCGAGGTCTATTCGGTCGACCATCTGCACGGCATGGAGCCGCTGTTCTCCGACATCTATGCCGCGGCCAAGGCGCAAGGCATTCCGGCCGAGACGGTCATTTCCGAATATGCGCCGGGCCAGTACGAGCTGACGCTGAACTACCGCAAGGACGTGATGCGGGCAGCCGACGATCTCGTCATGCTGAAGCGGCTGGTGCGGGCGCAGGCGCGCCGGCACGGCGTCACCGCCTGCTTCATGGCCAAGCCGATCGAGAAATATGCCGGCTCGGGCATGCATTTCCATGTCTCGCTGCAGGACGATGCCGGCAGGAACGTCTTTGCCGAAGCCGGCGGAGAGAGCTTGGTCGCTGCCGCTGCTGCACGCGCTCGGCGGCCTGATCCAGACCATGGCCGAATCGATGCTGGTGTTTGCGCCGCACGCCAATTCCTGGCGGCGCTTCGTCTCGCAATCCTATGCGCCGGTGGCCCCGACCTGGGGCGTCAACAACCGTTCGGTGGCGCTGCGCGTGCCGGCGGGCGATGCGAAGAACCGGCGCATCGAGCACCGGCCGTCCGGCGTCGACGCCAATCCCTATCTGGTCGCGGCAACGGTGCTGGCCGGCATCGTCAAAGGACTGGACGACAGGCTCGACCCCGGCCCGGAAACCACCGGCAACGGCTATGAAGCGGCCGTCACGCGAACGACGATGCCGGTCGACTGGCGCGCCGCGATCGAGGCCGCGCGGGCGTCGACGCTTCCTGAAAGGCGCGCTCGGCGAGGATCTGCACCGGACCTTCATGGCGATCAAGCAGTCGGAATATCTGCGCGTCGCCCGCACCGTCAGCGAACTGGACTACCACCTCTATCTGCACGAGGTGTGAGCGGCGAGGCCGGCTAACTAGCCTGCCTTGCGGCCTCAGCGGATCAGGATCGCCCGGAGATCATTCACATTCGTGCCCGTAGGGCCGGGCACGAACAGATCGCCGACGGCGTTGAAGGCCGTCCAGGCATTGTTGCCGGCCAGCATCGCCTTGGCGTCGACGCCGGCCGCGCGCATGCGCGAGACCGTCGAGCCATCGGCGAAGGCGCCGGCATTGTCTTCCGAACCGTCGATGCCGTCGGTGTCGGCGGCCAGCGCGTGGATGCCGTCCATGCCGCCGATGCCGATGGCGAAGGCGAGCAGGAATTCGCTGTTGCGGCCGCCCTTGCCCTTGGCGCGCAGCGTCACCGTGGTTTCGCCGCCGGACAGGATCAGCACCGGCTTTTGGAACGGCCGGTTGCGAGTCGCCACCTCGCGCGCGATCGCGGCATGGACGCCGCCGACCTCGCGCGCCTCGCCCTCGATCGAGTCGGAGAGGATGACGGCTTCGATGCCTTGCCGCCTGGCCTCGGCGGCGGCTGCTTCCAGCGACACGCCGGCCGAGGCGATCAGGTGCACTTCGTTGCCGCGCGAAGCGCCGATCGTTCGGGCGCGGCGCGTCGGCGGCGGCCGAATTGAGATGCGCCATCACCGCTGCCGGCAGCTTCATGCCATAGGCGGCGATCGAGGCCAGCGCGTCCTCGCGGCTGCCGGTGTCGGGCACGGTCGGGCCGGAGGCGACCAGCGCCGGATTGTCGCCGGGGATGTCGGAGACGACCAGCGACACCACCTTGGCCGGATGGGCAGCTGCGGCCAGCCGGCCGCCCTTGATGGTCGAAACATGCTTGCGGATGGTGTTCATCGCCGCGATCGGCGCGCCGGAAGCGAGCAGCGCCTCGTTGACGGCGATCTCGTCGGCCAGCGTCAGGCCGCCGGCAGGCGACGGCAACAGCGCCGAACCGCCGCCGGAAATCAGCGCGACGACCAGATCGTCCGCCGTCAGCCCGGACACCTTCTCGAGCAGGCGCCGCGAGGCCTCGAGCCCGGCCGCATCGGGCACCGGATGCGCCGCTTCGATGATCTCGATGCGCTCGCATTTGGCGCCATAGCCGTAGCGGGTGACGACGAGCCCTTCGATCGGGCCGTCCCAGACCTTCTCGAAGGCAGCCGCCATCTGCGCCGAGCCCTTGCCGGCGCCGATGACGATCGTGCGGCCCTTCGGCTTCGCCGGCAGATGATCTGCGGATCGTCCGTTCCGGGATCGGCGGCGGCGACCGCCGCGTTGAAGATCGAGGTGAGGAAGGACTTCGGATCGAAGTCTGTCATTTTGCTTCCGGCGGCAGAGCCAGTTCGCGCTTGCGATCGATGCCCAGATGATCGCAGAATCGCATCGACGACGACGCCGTGGTCCTCGCGCTCCGGCAGGCCGGAGACGGCGATGACGCCGATGACGCCGGCGCCCTTGACCGTCACCGGAAAGCCGCCGCCGGCCAGCACATAGTCGGCGATATCCAGCCCTTCGCCGACCTTGAAGGTGCGGTCCGGGCGCTGCTGCTCCAGCACCATGCGGTAAGTGCTTTTCAGGAACCGCTTCACCACATTGATCTTGCGCCGCGCCCAATCCGGATTGGAGGCGTTCGAGCCCGGCATCGCAGCATAGAAAGCGGCCGGTCGAAAGTCCTGATGTCGACGATGATGGGCATGTCTCGGCCAGCGCCCGCTCGCGGATCGCCGCGCCGATCTCGAAGGCGACGGCCTCGTCGAAGGTCGGGAAGACCAGCGTCGCTTCCTGTTTCTTGATCAGAGCGATGTCGTCGGCAACGGCCATGTCGTTCCCCTGTCAATGTCGCCGCACGCTTTGACCGATGGCTGCCGCCGGGTCAAGCGGGAACGCACCAGATCAGGCCGCCATGTCGCGCTTGGCCGGCCGCCCCGCGACATAGACCTCGCGCACAGCGCGGTCGTCGCCCAGCGTCTGCAGCAGGAACAGTTCCTCGGCCAGCGTCCCGACCGTTTCCATCCGCAGCCGCATCGCCGGCGTGGCGCGGGCGTCGAGCACGACGATGTCGGCGTCGGTGCCGGCATCCAGCGTGCCGACCTTGTCCGCCACCGACAGCGCCTCGGCATTGCCGCGCGTCAATCTGCCAGAACGACTGGAACGGGTTGAGCTTCTCGCCGTTCAGCGCGATCACCTTGTAGCCCTCGTCCATGGTGCGCAGCATCGAATAGTTGGTGCCGCCGCCGACATCGGTGGCGGCCGCGATGCGCAGCGGCCTTGTCGCGCCTGCGGTAGCGCTGGTAGTCGAACAGGCCGGAGCCGAGGAACAGGTTCGAGGTCGGGCAGAACACCGCGACCGACCCGTTGTCCGACAGCGCATCCGCCTCGCGTTCCGACAGATGGATGCAGTGGCCGAACAGGCTCTTCTTGCCCAGCAGCCCGTAGTGCTCGTAGACGTCGGTGTAGTCGCGCGACCAGGGATAAAGCTCCTGGGTGAAGGCGATCTCGGCGTGGTTTTCCGACAGATGCGTCTGCATGTGCAGATCGGGATGTTCGCGGCAAAGCGCGCCGGCCATCTCCATCTGCTCGGGCGACGAGGTGATGGCGAAGCGCGGCGTGATCGCATAGTGCTGGCGCCCCTTGCCGTGCCATTCCGCGATCAGCGCCTTGGTGTCGTCATAGCCGGATTGCGGCGTGTCGAGCACGCCTTCCGGCGCGTTGCGGTCCATCATCACCTTGCCGGCGATGTTGAGCATGTTGCGGTCATGCGACTCGGCGAAGAAGGCCTCGGCCGATGCCTTGTGCACCGAGCAATAGGCGGCGACCGTCGTCGTGCCGTGGCGCACCATCTCGTCGAGGAACAGCCTGGCGATGCGGCGGCCGTGCTGGGCGTTCTGAAACTTCGTCTCTTCCGGGAAAGGTGTATTTGTTCAGCCAGTCGAGCAGCTCGGCGCCATAGGAGGCGATGACCTGCATCTGCGGGAAATGCACATGCGCGTCGATGAAGCCCGGCAGCAGCAGATGCGGCCGGTGGTCGATCTTTTGCGACGCCTTCGCCGGCCTGTTTCTCGACTTGCGCATAGGCGCCGGCCGCGACGATCTGGCCGTCGCGGATCAGCAGGCCGCCATCCTCCTCGTAGCGCCAGGCGGCATGGTCGTCGATGCTTTCGGGCCAGCGCAGGAAGGACAGCGTGCGGCCGCGCAGAAGTGTGGAGGTCATGCTTATTTCCCTGCGCCTTCGAACCAGGCGACCAGCAGCGCCCGTTCCTCGTCGTGATCTGGGTGACGTTGCCGGGCGGCATGGCGTGGCTGCGGCCGGCCTGCAGGTAGATCTCGCGGGCGTGCTCGGCGATGCCGGCGTCGGTATCCAGCATCACGCCCTTCGGCGCGTGGTAGATGCCCTCATAGACAGGCTCCGGCGCATGGCACATCGAGCAGCGGCCAAGCACGGTGTCGCGCACGGCCGGGAAATGCGCCGAGGCGATGTAGACTTCGCGCCGCGGCGGAAGCCTTGGGCTCGCCGGTCAGCACCTTCGGCGCTGTCGACAGCCAGATGATGATGACGAACAGCACGGCGGCGCCAGCCAGGTCCAGGTCGGATTGCCCTTGCGCGCATGGACGGTGTTGAAATAGTGCCGGATCAGCACGCCGATGATGAACACCAGCGAGGCGATGACCCAGTTGAACTGGGTGGCGAACGCCAGCGGATAGTGGTTCGACAGCATCAGGAACAGGACGGGCAGCGTCAGGTAGTTGTTGTGCAGCGAGCGCTGCTTGGCGATCTTGCCGTATTTCGGGTCGGGCTTGCGGCCGGCGATCAGGTCGGCGACGACGATCTTCTGGTTCGGGATGATGACCATGAAGACGTTGGCCGACATGATCGTCGCGGTGATGGCGCCGAGATGCAGGAAGGCGGCGCGGCCGGTGAACAGATGCGTCAGCCCCCAGGCGATGAACACCAGCACGCCATAGAGCACCAGCATCAGGCCGGTGTCGCTTTTGCCGAGCGGCGAGTTGCAGAGCAGATCGTAGACCACCCAGCCGACGCCGATCGTCGCCAGCGACAGCAGGATGCCGACGGGCACCGACATCGGCAGCACGTTCGGATCGATCAGGAACAGATCGGCGCCGGCATAGTAGACCACGCACAGCATGGCGAAGCCGGACAGCCAGGTGGCATAGGATTCCCATTTGAACCAGGTCAGGTGCTCCGGCATTTCGGCCGGCGCCACCAGATATTTCTGGATGTGGTAGAAGCCGCCGCCATGCACCTGCCATTCCTCGCCGAAGGCGCCGGCGGGCAGGCCGGGGCGCTGGCGCAGGCCAAGATCGAGCGCGACGAAATAGAAGGACGAGCCGATCCAGGCGATGCCGGTGATGACATGCAGCCAGCGCACGGCGAAACTCAGCCAGTCCCAGAAAATCGCGAAATCCATCATTGAAGTCGTCCCTGCCGATCAGCTGACTTTACGGTGTGGTGCGCAAACGGAAAGAGGCGAGGTGCGCGATGACTTTCAAAAAAAAATGGAAAATACTAGGGTCGACACTACACAGCCGCTTGAGAGCCACGAACCCGCATGGCCTATCTCGACAACATCGCCGTTTTCGTCCGCGTCGTCGAACTCGGCAATCTGTCGGCGGCGGGCCGCGACATGCGCATTTCGCCGGCGGTCGCCTCCAACCGCATCAAGGAACTGGAGAAGCACCTCGGCGTCCGGCTGTTCAACCGCACGACCCGGCAGTTGATGCCGACCGAGCATGGCACCGTGTTCTACTCCGGCGCCAAGCAGGTGCTGGAAGCGATCACCGAGGCGGAGGCCGCGGTATCGGCATTGTCCGGCCAGCCGCGCGGCACGATCCGGGTGACGGCACCGCTTGGCCTCGGACGCCGGCTGGTCGCCTCGGGCATTCCCGATTTCCACGACAAATACCCCGATATCGAGGTCGGCTCCGCCTCTCCGACCACAATGTCGACATCATGAAGGAAGGCATCGACGTCGCCTTCCGTCTCGGCATCATCGAGGATTCCAGCCTCCGCATGCGCGGCATCATGGAATGCGAGCGCGTGCTGGTGGCGGCGCCGAAATATCTGGAAGCGCGCGGCGAGCCGACCGAGCCGCACGAACTGATCGGCAAGAAGCATGACTGCCTGATGCTGCGCTATTCCGGCGCGCGCGAATATGTCTGGACGCTGCAGACGCCCGGCGGCCCGCAGAAATTCGAGGTGCACGGCCCCTACGACACCGACGATGGCGACGTGCTGACCGGCTGGGCGCTGTCGGGACGCGGCATCATCAACAAGCCGCGCTTCGAGGTCGAACCGTTCATTCGCGATCAGCGGCTGAAGGTGATCCTGGCCAGCACGCCGCCGACGCCGGTGCAGTTCGCCGCCGTCTATCCGCACAAGAAGCTGCAGGACCCGAAGGTGCGGCTGCTGCTCGACTTCATGGCCGAACGCTGCCAGCGGTTGATCAAGGACCTACTTGCTGGAAAATAAGGGCTGGCCGGCAAGTGATGGCCTGTTGGCCCACTCGACGGGCTTGCCTTAAACGGAGGCGAACTTAGGTTCGCGTCATGCATATCGCTGTTTCGTTCAATATTGCTTCCGCTGCGGGACAGGCCGCCGAACTGGATTTCAGCCGCATAGCTGGCTTCGTGCGGAAGGCGGAAGCGGCCGGGCTGGATATGGTCGTCATTTCCGACTCCGCGGCTGGCGGCCAGCAAGCGAGCAGCCCGTTCGAGGCGACCACGCTTCTGGCGGCACTGGCGACAGTGACCGAAAGGATCGGGCTCGTTGCCGGCGCTTCAACGCTTGCCCATCAGCCCTACAATCTGGCGCGCCGTTTTGCTTCGCTCGACATCATCAGCCATGGCCGAGTGGGCTGGAACGCGACCATGGTCCAGAGTCCCCGCGAGGCGGCCAATTTCAGCCGGCCGGAAGGCATTTCCGACGACGATTTTCGCCGCCGTGCGGAAGAGTACATCGGCATCGTGCAGGGCCTGTGGAAGGGCTGGGATGCGGACGCGCTGCTGTTCGACAAGGTCGGCGGCCGCTTCCACGACCCGGAAAAGATGCACCTGCTCGACCACAAGGGCGAGTTCTTCTCGGTGCGTGGTCCGCTGAACGTCGCGCGCTCGCCGCAGGACACGCCGGTGCTGGTGGTGTCCGGGCTGGCGGAGACCGATCTCGATTTCGCCGCCCGCATGGCCGACGTCATTCTGATCGAGGAACAATCGCTTGAGAGTGCGAAAGCCGCCTATGACGATCTGAGACGGCGGACGCTTGCCGCCGGACGCAACCCGGACGCCGTGAAGGTGCTGATATCAGTCGCCGCGGGCCCCGAGCTTGCCGTCGACAGACTCGAAGCGTGGTTCGGCGCGAAGGGTTGCGACGGATTCAGCATGGTCTTGCCGCCGCTGCCTTCGGCACTCGACGACTTTGCCGACCGCCTGCTGCCGGAGCTTCATCGTCGCGGCCTGCCGCGGCCCGACTACACCGGCACGACGCTGCGCGCGCGTCTCGGACTTGGCGGAGGCAACAGGCCATGACCGTGCGCAAAAGACAGATGAAGCTCGGTCTCTTCCTGTGGGCGACCGGGCACCACATCGCTGCCTGGCGCCATCCCAAGGCGCATGTCACTGCGGGAATCGACATCGACCACTACATAAGGCTCGCGCGCACGGCGGAAGCGGCGAAGCTCGACATGATCTTCTGCGAGGATGCCGCCGGCCTGCGCGAGGCCAATGTCGGCATCGCCAGCCAGACGTCGCGCTCGATCGGCTTCGAGCCGATCAGCCTGCTTGCGGCGATCGCCGTCCAGACCGAGCGCATCGGCCTCGTCTCGACGGCGTCGACCAGCTACAACGAGCCCTATGGCTTGGCGCGGACCTTTGCCTCGCTCGACCATCTGAGCGGCGGCCGCGCCGGCTGGAACCTGGTCACCTCGGCGAATCACATCGAGGCCGCCAATTTCGGTTCGACGGGCCTTCGCCCGCATGCCGACCGCTACGAGCGGGCACGTGAATTCGCCGCCGTGGTCGCCGGCCTCTGGCGCGGTGCGGAAGCCCTCAGACCATGACGGCCAGAGCTTTTCGGTCAAGGATGCGCTCGATCTGCCGCGCTCGCCGCAGGGCGCGCCGGTGATGGTGCAGGCGGGCGCATCGGAGGACGGCCAGGACCTTGCGGCCAGGACCGCCGATGTCGTGTTCAGCGCAGCGCAGACATTCGAGGAAGCGAAAGCCTTTTACGACGATCTCAAGGGGCGGCTGGCGGCCTATGGACGCGAGCCGGACGACGTCAAGATCATGCCCGGCGTGGCGCCGGTGGTGGCCGAGACCGAAGCGGAAGCCCGCGAGAAATACGAGGCAGCTGCAGGAGCTGATCCCCGACGATGTCGGCGTCGCGCTGCTGTCCAGCTATCTCAGCATCTCCGATCTCTGGCGCTATCCGATCGACGGACCGCTGCCGGAACTGCCGCCCAGCGAAGGCATGAAGAGCCGGCAGGCGCTGGTCATCGAGCAGTCGCGCCGCGACAATCTTTCCATCCGCGACCTCGCCCGCCACTTCGCCGGCGCGCGCGGCCATTGGCGCGTCGTCGGCACGCCGGCACAGATCGCCGACGAACTGCAGGCGCGCTTCGAAGGCGGCGCCGCGGACGGCTTCAACGTCATGCCATCCTGGTTCCCCGGCGAACTCGATGCCTTTGCGACGCTGGTCGTGCCGGAACTGCAGCGGCGCGGCCTGTTCCGCAGGGAATACGAAGGCCGCACCTTGCGCGACCATCTCGGCCTGAAACGGCCGGCGTAGGCCTCTCAGTCTGTACTCATCATTCGGGCCGTTCCGGAAACCCGGATCGAGCTACCGGGCGTCGGCGGGATGTCGGCATGGAGGCGCGAGCGCATGCCCATATCCTCGCCCTGGACGATGTCGATCGAACCGCCATGCGGCCAGTTCAGATCGCGCAGATAGCCGGCAAAGGCCGCGGTCGAAGCGCCCGTCGCCGGATCCTCATAGACGCCGCCGGAGGCGAAGGGATTGCGCGTGTGGAAGAGACGCGGCGTCTCGGCATAGGCAAGCAGGATGGTGACCAGCCCTTCGCGCCTCATCAGCTCTTGTCCGGCTTTCAAATCATAAGCCATGGCAGCCAGCGCTTGGCGCGACTTCAGCGCCAGCACGAGATGGTCGGCGCCGCCATGGATCAATGCCGGCGCAATGGCCGGGTCGAGATCCTCAGCCGCGTAGCCGAACAGCGCCAGCGTCTCGGCGATAAGCTCGGGCGCAGCCGGCTTGCTGCGCGTCGGCGGCGACTGCAGCGCGGCGGCGAAGTTGGTGCCGTCGCGAAACCCTTCGACGGAGATTCTGGCCTGGTTCAGGATCAGTGCAAAGATCCCGTCACCGAATTGCCGGACGAGGCCTGCGCCGAGTGCGATCGTGGCATGACCGCAAAAGGGAACCTCGGTTTCGGGCGAAAAATAGCGAACCCGCCAGCCGTCGCCCTCGGGAGCGGCAAAGGCGGTTTCCGAAAATCCGACCTCGGCCGCGACGCGCTGCATTGTGGCGGCATCCGGCAAGGCATCGCCTATCACCACGCCCGCAGGATTGCCGCCGGTGTCGCCGTCCGAAAAGGCCGCAATTCTCAATATGTCCATGTGATGAAGTCCGCCATGTTGAAAGGTGCGCAGGAAACACTGTCTCTGGCCATTTGTGAAACGAACAAAGCGAGGAGCAGCTGTGAGCGGGGATCATACCCGAGTTCCGATGCCGGCGGCTTTCGCGGAACGAAAGCCACCCAATGCCGTTTTGGGCTCTGGCGGCCGCACGATGGCAAGCCCGGCCTGCGACCGCCATTCGAGATCATTTCGCCCAGCTTCCGCACACACGGACCTCACCCCCACAGGAGCCAGTCATGGACGCCATCGTCACCAAAAACGATCTGAAATCCGACGCCAAGAAGGAGTCGATCGATCTGCTCAACGCCCGCCTCGCCGACGCCATCGACCTGGCGCTGATCACCAAGCAGGCGCACTGGAACGTCAAGGGGCCGCAATTCATCGCCATCCATGAAATGCTGGATACGTTTCGCGAGGAGATCGACGGCCATGTCGACATTATCGCCGAGCGTGCCGCGCAGCTCGGCGGCACTGCGCATGGCACGTCGCAGGAGGTGGCGAGGGCCACCAAGCTGAAGCCCTATCCGACTGACATCCACAAGACCAAGGATCATCTAGCGGCGCTGATCGACCGCTATGCGGCGGCGGCCAAGCTGACCCGCGCAGCGATCGACGAGGCAGCCGATGCTGGCGACGCCGACACCGCCGACATCTTCACCGCCTATTCGCGCTCGCTCGACAAATTGCTGTGGTTCCTCGAAGCGCACACGCAGGAGAAGGAATAGGCTGCCTGACGGCGGGCTGGCATCAACCGGCCATGGCTTTCTCGGAATGGCTCGAAGCTGCCGCCGGGGCGGCATGGGAAACCAGCGCCGTCATGATTTCGGCGGCGGCGAGCGCCGCGATCACCGGCGGTCGCTTGTCCTTCACCGCGTCACCGCCGATCGGCGAGATGAGGCGGGCGAATTCCGCCTCGCTGCCGTCCGCCGACTTCAGGAACCAGTTTTTGAACGTCGCTTTCTTTGTCTTCGAGCCGATCATGCCGACATAGGCGGCATCGTCGCGCTTCAGCGCCTCGGCAACGATCAGGAAATCAAGCGCATGGTCGTGCGTGAGGACGGCGAAGGCCGATCCCGCCGGCGCTTCGCGCACCACGGCCTCGGGCATCGGCGTCAGCCGCGTCTCGACCGTTTCCGGCATGCCTTCCAGTGCGTCGGCGCGCGTCTCGACGACGACGGCATGAATGGGCAGAAGCGCGAGCGCCGATGCCAGCGCCTGGCCGACATGGCCACCGCCAAAGAGATAGACGTGAGGCAGATGCGCCTCTTCCGCTTCCGCATTGCGCATCAGTTCGGCCTCAAGCGCCGGGTCGAGCAGCTTTATCGACACCTCGACCCTGCCGCCGCAGCACTGGCCGATTTCCGGCCCGAGCGGCACGTCGAGCGTGGCGCAGACCTCGTCGACCTCGATCCGGGCTTCAGCCGGCCGCGGCGACGGCCGTGTCCCCAGTATCTGCCGTGCCTTGTCGATCGCCATGTATTCGAGCTGGCCACCGCCGATCGTGCCAAAGATCGCCACGCGCGAGACGAGCATGAAGGCGCCCTTCTCGCGCGGCGTCGAGCCTTTTGTGCCCGCCACTTCGACCAGGGCAACCTGGCCGGCACCGGCTAAAAAGGCTTTCAGGCTTTGCACTTTCGAGTTCATTTTTCGCGTTCCCGATTGGGAAATATAAGCGTTTTCGGCCGGATTTGCACGGTTTGGCCAATTCACACCTTCGTCTTGGCGCGCAGCCGTTCGATCGCCATCAGCACCCGCTCCGGCGTCGCCGGCGCATCGAGGCGTGGACAGACCTTGTGATCGGCGACGCTCGCCACCGCATCCGACAGCGCGTGCAGCACCGACATGCCGAGCGGGAAAGGCGGCTCGCCGACCGCCTTGGAGCGATGCACGGTCGGTTCGCTCGCCTCCGGCCAGTCGGCAAGCGTCACGTTGAAGATCTTCGGCCGGTCGGAAGCGAGCGGGATCTTGTAGGTCGACGGCGCATGCGTGCGCAGCCGGCCCTTGCCGTCCCACCACAATTCCTCGGTCGTCAGCCAGCCCATGCCCTGGATGAAACCGCCCTCGACCTGGCCGAGGTCGATGGCCCGGTTCAGCGAGCGGCCGGTCTCGTGCAATATGTCGGTGCGCTCGACCACATATTCGCCAGTCAGCGTGTCGACCGACACTTCCGAGCACGACGCGCCATAGGCGAAATAGTAGAAGGGGCGGCCTTGGCCCTTGTCGCGGTTCCAGTGGATCTTCGGCGTCTTGTAGAAGCCAGCCGCCGAAAGCTGGATGCGCGCCATATAGGCCTGCTTGATCAGGTCGGCGAAGGCGATTTCCTGGTTGCCGATGCGCACCCGGTTGGGCAGGAAGACCACCTGGTCGCGCGGCACCTGGTATTTTTCCGCGGCGAAGTCGGTCAGCCGGTCCTTGATCTGCCTGGCGCCGTTCTGCGCCGCCATGCCGTTCAGGTCGGAGCCGGACGACGCGGCGGTGGCCGAAGTGTTCGGCACCTTGCCGGTGGTCGTTGCGGTGATCTTCACCTGGTCGAGGTCGATCTGGAACTCTTCGGCCACCACCTGCGCGACCTTGAGATAGAGGCCTTGCCCCATCTCGGTGCCGCCATGGTTCAGATGCACCGAACCATCGGTGTAGACATGCACCAGCGCGCCGGCCTGGTTGTAGTGGGTGGCGGTGAACGAGATGCCGAACTTGACCGGCGTCAGAGCCAGCCCGCGCTTGATGAAGCGGCTGTTGGCGTTGAATGCCGCGATGACGCGGCGGCGCCTCGTATAGTCCGAGCTCGCCTCCAGCTCGGCGACGATACGGTGGATGATGTTGTCCTCGACCGTCTGATGATAGGGCGTGATGTTGCGATCCGAGGTGCCATAAAAATTCTTCTTGCGGATCTCGAGCGGATCCTTGCCGACGGCAAAGGCAACCTCGTCGATGACGCGCTCGGCGCCGACCATGCCTTGCGGGCCGCCGAAGCCACGGAAGGCGGTGTTCGACACGGTGTTGGTGTAAAGCGGCGCCGACTGCGCATGCACCGCCGGCCAGAAATAGGTGTTGTCGCAGTGGAACAGCGCGCGGTCGGTGACCGGGCCGGAAAGGTCCGACGAAAAACCGCAGCGCGCCGCGAACATGAAGTCGACGCCCAAAATGTTGCCGTCGTCGTCGAAGCCGACTTCGTAGTCGACGAGGAAATCATGGCGCTTGCCGGTGGCGATCATGTCGTCGTCACGGTCAGGCCGGATTTTCACGGCGCGATGGTGTCGCTTGGCTGCAATCGCCGCCAGCGCGGCAAACTGGTTGCCTTGCGTTTCCTTGCCGCCGAAACCGCCGCCCATGCGGCGGATTTCCACGGTGATGGCGTTGCTCGGCACGCCGAGCGCATGGCTGACCATGTGCTGGACTTCGCTCGGATGCTGGGTCGAGGAATAGATGGTGACGTCATCGTCCTCGCCGGGGATGGCCATGGCGATATGGCCTTCGAGATAGAAATGCTCCTGGCCGCCGACGCGCATCTGCCCCTTGAGCCGGCGCGGCGCCGCCTTGATCGCGGCCGCGGCATCGCCGCGCTTCAGAGTCAGCGGCGGCGTGACCAGTTTGTCTTTCCGTGGATCGAGATCGCCAATGTCGGTGACGAAAGGCAATTCCTTGTATTCGACCTTGGCCAGTCTTGTGGCACGGCGCGCCTGTTCGCGGGTCTCGGCGATGACGCAGAAGATCGGCTGGCCGTAGAACTCAACCTTGCCGTCGGCGAGCACCGGCTCGTCATGGCGGCCGGTCGGTGAAATGTCGTTCTCGCCCGGCACGTCCTTCGCCGTCAGCACATCGACCACGCCGGGCGCGGTTCGCACCGCCGACAGATCCATTTTGGTGATCGTGGCATGCGTGGCCGTACAAAGCCCGAGGCAGCCATGCAGCGTGCCGGCCGGCTCCGGCATGTCGTCGATATAGACCGCTGTGCCGCTGACATGCTTATGCGCGGAATCATGGCGCTGGTCGGTGGCAACGCCACCGGAAATCTTCTGCGCCTTGAGGTTGGGGGTGTGCTTGGTCATCACGCCGCCTCGTACCGTGAAACCTGGAACGGCGCCTTGGTTCCGGTGGTTTCGACAAAGAAGCGCAGCAACAGATTCTTCGCCGCCATCGCCCGGTATTCGGCCGATGCCCGCATATCGGTCAGCGGCGTGAAATCGTTGGCATATTCGGCCATTGCCGTCTCCACCGTCGCTTCCGTCCACGGCTTGCCGAGCAGCGCTTTCTCCACGCCGAAGGCCCGCTTCGGCGTCGCCGCCATGCCGCCATAGGCGATCCGGATGTCGGCCACGGTGCCATCCTTGGCCAATGTCAAATAGAACGCGCCGAGCGCTGCGGTGATGTCTTCGTCACGGCGCTTTGTGATCTTGTAGACGGCAAATTTTTTGCCCTTGGCCGGCACGGGAACATGCACGGCCTCGACGAACTCGCCCGGCTGCCGATCCTGCTTGCCATAGGCGATGAAAAAAGTTTCCAGCGGGATCGTGCGGCGCTTCTTGCCGCGGCGCAGCGTCAGGCGTGCGCCGAGCGCGATCAGCGGCGGCGGCGTGTCGCCGATCGGCGAGCCGTTGGCGATGTTTCCGCCGATCGTGCCCATGTTACGCACCTGCTCGCCGCCGATGCGGTCGAACAGCGGCCCGAGCGCCGGAATGCGTTTCGCCAATATCGAGAACGCGTCGCTGTAGGTGACGCCGGCGCCGATCGAAATCACGCCCTTGTCCTCGGAGATCGCGCAGAGACCGTCGAGATTGCCGATGAAGACCACCGGCGAGATGTCGCGCATGTGCTTGGTCACCCACAGGCCAACATCGGTCGAGCCGGCAACGATGGTGGCGCCGGGCTCCTTGTCGAGCACGCCGGCCAGGTCATCGGCATTGGCCGGCACGATCAGGCGCTGCTTGCTCGCGCCGATCTCGACGCGCGAACCGTCCTTCATGACCGCGAGCTTCGCCGTGATCGCCTTGCGCTCCGCCGCCAGCGGATCCTTCGCCGCCTTGCCGTAGCTGGAGATGGCACGCGCCGCGCGCATGATCGCCTCGTAGCCGGTGCAGCGGCAGAGATTGCCCTGCAGCGCCTTTTCGATCGCCACATCGGACGGCTCCGGCGAGCGCATCCACAGCGCATAGAGAGACATGACGAAGCCCGGCGTGCAGAAGCCGCACTGCGAGCCGTGGAAATCGACCATTGCCTGCTGCACGGGGTGCAGCTTTTCGCCGTCGCCGCGCAGGTGTTCGACCGTCACCACATGGGTGGCGTCGAGCGAGCCAAGGAAACGGATGCAGGCGTTGACGCTCTCATAGACCAACCTGCCGGCGGACAGCCTGCCGACCAGCACGGTGCAGGCGCCGCAATCGCCTTCGGCGCAGCCTTCCTTGGTGCCGCGCAGCGAACGGTTGAGCCTCAGCCAATCGAGCAAGGTTTCTTCGGGCGCGACCGTGGTCAGCGCAATATCCTCGCCGTTGAGGATGAAGCGGATTTCGTTGCGTGTCTTGAGCTTGGCCATGCCTCAGCTCCCCCGATAGGTCGAATAGCCATAGGGCGAGATCAGCAGCGGCACGTGATAGTGCACCGGCTCCGCCATGCCGAAGCGGATCGGCACACTGTCGAGGAAGGCTGGCTCGGGCAGCTTGCCTTGCCGACGCAGATAATCGCCGGCGGCGAAAACCAGTTCGTACTCGCCGGTGCGGAAGTCGGCGCCGGCAAGCAGCGGCGCGTCGCAGCGGCCGTCATCATTGGTGACCACCGTCTTCAGATGCGTGCGAGCCTGGCGCTCTATGCGGTAAAGCTCGATCGACAGGCCATTGGCCGGCCTGCCGGTCGCGGTGTCGAGGACATGGGTCGTCAGACGCCCGCCATCGGCTTTCGACGTTTCTGCCACTGGCCGTCTCCCATTCCGGTACAGTCGAACGTTTCTGGTGAATTGTGCGCCCATTAAAGGCGATGCATAAGTCCCGGTCGAGCGGAGCGCGACAAAAAGCACTTTCAAAAATTTTCGGGGGAATGCGCAAGCACTCCTTTCGATATCTTCATCTCAATATCCGGCAGGAGTGACAATGCGTTACGAACGGGACATGCGCGGCTACGGGGCCAACCCGCCGGATCCGAAATGGCCCGGCGGCGCGCATGTCGCGGTGCAGTTCGTCGTCAACTACGAAGAAGGCGGCGAGAACTGCGTGCTGCATGGCGACAAGGCGTCGGAAGCCTTCCTGTCCGAGATCGTCGGTGCCGCACCCTGGGTCGGCCAGCGCCACTGGAACATGGAATCGATCTACGAATACGGCGCCCGTGCCGGCTTCTGGCGGCTCCATCGCCTGTTTACCGAAGCGCAGGTGCCGGTCACCTGCTACGGCGTCGCCACGGCGCTGGCGCGCTCGCCCGACCAGGTCGCGGCGATGCAGGAGGCCGGCTGGGAGATCGCCTCGCACGGGCTGAAATGGATCGACTACCGCGACCATGCTGCCGAAGACGAGCGCCGCGACCTCCAAGCGGCGATCCGTCTGCATTACGAAGTGACCGGTGCGCGCCCGACCGGCTGGTACACCGGCCGCACCTCGGTCAACACCGTGCGGCTGGTGGCCGAGGAGGGCGGCTTCGACTACGTCTCCGACACCTATGACGACGAATTGCCCTACTGGTTCGAACGCGACGGTGCCGAAAAACCGCAGCTCGTCATCCCCTATACGCTCGACGCCAACGACATGCGCTTCGCCACGCCGCAAGGCTTCAACTCCGGCGACCAGTTCTTTGCCTATCTGAAGGACAGTTTCGACACGCTCTATGCCGAGGGCAGGGACGGGCGGCCGCGCATGATGAATATCGGCCTGCACTGCCGCCTCGTCGGCCGTCCCGGCCGGGTCGCGGCGCTGAAACGCTTCGTCGACTACGTCAAGTCGCACGACAAGGTATGGCTGGCGCGACGCATCGACATCGCCAGGCACTGGCACGAAAACCATCCGTTCCGGCAGCCCTCGCTGCGCCCGTCGAAAATGGAATTCGAAGCCTTCGTGCATGCCTTCGGCGGCGTCTTCGAACATTCGCCATGGATCGCCGAGCGCGCCTATGAGCTGGAGCTCGGTCCGGCGCATGACAGCGCCGGCGGCCTGCACAACGCGCTCTGCCGCGTGTTCCGCGCAGCCAGCGAGGCCGAGCGGCTCTCCGTGCTCAACGCTCATCCCGACCTTGCCGGCAAGCTGGCAAAGGCCAGGCGGCTGACGGCGGAATCGACCAAGGAACAGGCCTCGGCCGGGCTCGACGCGCTGACCGACAAGGAGCGCGAGCTGTTCTCCAAGCTCAACGCCGCCTACGTCACCACATTCGGCTTCCCCTTCATCATCGCCGTGAAGGGCAAGACCAAGGAAGAAATCCTGGCGGAATTCGAGGCGCGCATCGGCAACAGCCGCGGCGCCGAATTCGACACCGCCTGCAAACAGGTCGAGCGCATTGCGCTGCTTCGGCTGAGAGACGTGCTGCCACTCTAAGTGTTTGTTTTTACGCAATTCCGGGCGGAAAACCGTTGCACACTTTTCCTGGAATTGCCTTAAGGGTCAGGACCACATGGATATGATCAAGACGCCCGAGCGAACCTACTACGCGCCGCATGGCGGCCATCCCGGCCAGAGCGAGCTTTTGACCGGCCGCGCCGTCTTCACCGAGGCCTATGCCGTCATCCCCAAGGGCGTGATGCAGGACATCGTCACCAGCGCCCTGCCGTTCTGGGACAAGACCAGGGCCTGGATCATCGCGCGGCCGCTGTCGGGCTTCGCCGAGACGTTTTCGCAATACATCGTCGAGGTCGCGCCGGGCGGCGGCAGCGACCGGCCGGAACCGGATGCTGGCGCCGAGGGCGTGCTGTTCGTGGTCGAGGGCGAGCTCACCGTTTCGCTCGCCGGCAAGACACATGTGCTGAAGCCGGGCGGCTTTGCCTTCCTGCCGCCGGGGAGCGGCTGGACGGTCCGCAACGAAAGCGGGGCGGCTGTTCGCTTCCACTGGGTCCGCAAGGCCTATGAAGCGGTCGACGGCATCGACGTGCCGGAAGCCTTCTTCACCAACGAGCAGCAGTCGCGCCGATGCCCGATGCCCGGCACCGACGGCCGCTGGGCGACGACGCGCTTCGTCGATCCGGCCGACATGCGCCACGACATGCATGTCACCATCGTCACTCTCGAGCCGGGCGCGGTCATTCCCTTCGCCGAGACCCATGTCATGGAGCACGGCCTCTATGTGCTGGAAGGCAAGGCCGTCTACCGCCTCAATCAGGACTGGGTCGAGGTCGAGGCCGGCGACTTACATGTGGCTGCGCGCCTTCTGCCCGCAGGCCTGCTATGCCGGCGGCCCCGGCAAATTCCGCTATCTGCTCTACAAGGACGTCAACCGGCACGCCAAGCTCGGCGGCGTCGGGCGTCGGAGGCCGCGCGCGGTGACCCGCATCGTCGCGCAAACCGCTGACCCGCGAAAGCTTCGCCGAATTCGGCGACGTCATCGACATGGGTGGCGACAACCACTACCCGATCAATGGCGGCAAGGCCGAGCGCTACCACGACCTCGCCACCGCCGAAGCGCGGGGCCGAATGCACGCGTGCTGATCTCCATGGTCGCGCGGCACGCCCTACGAATTGCCGCTGAAGCTGACCATGGTCGAGCGCCATCCGTTCGGCAGCCAGGCCTTCATCCCGCTGTCGCCGCGGCCTTTCCTGGTCGTCGTCTGCCATGACGGCAAGGATGGTCCCGGCGAGCCGCACGCCTTCCTCACCGCGCCCGGCCAGGGCATCAACTATCCGCGCAACCTCTGGCACGGCGTGCTGACGCCGATCGGCGAGGCCCAGGATTTCGTCATCGTCGACCGCGGCGGCGACGGCACCAACCTCGAAGAGTTCCACTTCTCGCACCCCTACGAAATCCATCTTCCCGACGGAGAGCAATAATGACCGACATTTCGCTGATCGACCGCCTGCTCGACGTGATCGAGCACGACATCGTGCCGAAGACGGCCGACGGCGTGGCCCATGGCAACAAGCTGTTCGGCGCCGCGATCCTGCGCAAGGACGACCGCTCGCTGGTGCTGGCCGAGACCAACAATGAGATCGAAAACCCGCTCTGGCATGGCGAGGTGCACTGCCTGAAGCGCTTCTACGAAATGCCCAAGGCCGAGCGCGTCGACACCAAGGACTGCCATCTTCCTCGCCACGCACGAGCCCTGCTCGCTCTGCCTGTCGGCGATCACCTGGACCGGCTTCGACAATTTCTACTATCTGTTCAGCCACGAGGATTCGCGCGACAGCTTCGCCATCCCGCACGATCTGAAGATCCTGAAGGAGGTCTTCACCCTCGATCCCGGCGGCTACAATGCCGAGAACGCCTATTGGAAGAGCTTTTCGATCCGCAGGCTGGTGCGGCGCTGCCCGAGGCCGAACGGCCGCGCTTGGAAGGGCGGATCGGCAGGATTTCCGCGCCGCTACGACGACTTGTCCGGCGCCTATCAGGCGAGCAAGGCCGAAAACGACATTCCGCTGAACTGACGCGGATTGACCAGTCGAATTCGTTGGCTGGCCCACGACGCGACCCAGCGGGCTCCATCATCTGGCGTTCCTGGAGCTCCTCGCATGAAAACCGTCACCGAATTCCCCCGCAAGGTCGTCGAATTCCCGGATATGGGCATCGTCATGCCGGATGGGTGCCGGCTGTCGGCGCGGGTGTGGATGCCGGCAGATGCCGGCGACGATCCGGTGCCGGCGATCCTCGAGCATCTGCCCTACCGCAAGCGCGACGGCACCATCTTTCGCGATCAGCTGACGCATCCCTATTTCGCCGGCCACGGCTACGCCTCGATCCGCGTCGACATGCGCGGCAACGGCGATTCCGAAGGGCTGATGGACGACGAATATTCCGAACAGGAATTGCAGGACGCCTGTCGATGTCATCGCCTGGGCGGCCGCGCAGCCCTGGTGCAACGGCAAGGTCGGCATGATGGGCATTTCCTGGGGCGGCTTCAACTGCCTGCAGGTGGCGGCGATGCAGCCGCCGGCGCTGAAGGCGGTGATCAGCCTGTGCTCGACCGTCGACCGCTATGCCGACGACATCCACTACAAGGGCGGCTGCCTGCTGATCGAGAATTTCGGCTGGGCCTCGACCATGCTGTCCTATTCGTCGCGGCCGCCGGATCCGCTGATCGCCGGCGACAACCGCTGGCGCGATCTGTGGCTGACCCGGCTGGAGAACCAGCCATTCCTGTCGCCGCTATGGCTGCAGACACCAGCACCGCGACGCCTATTGGAAACGCGGCTCGATCTGCGAGGATTATTCCGCCATCAAGGCCGCGGTGCTGTCGATCGGCGGCTGGCATGACGGCTATCGCAACACGATCTCGCACCTCGTCGCCAACATCCAGGCGCCGGTGAAAGGCATCGTCGGCCCGTGGATCCACAAATACCCGCACTATGCGCGCACCCGAGCCCGCCATCGGCTTCCTGCAGGAGGCGCTGCGCTGGTGGGACCGCTGGCTGAAGGGCATCGACACCGGCGTCGAGGCCGATCCGGCCTACCGCGCCTATGTGATGGACAGCGTGCGCCCGGCGCGCTGGCATCCCGAGCGGCCGGGCCGCTGGATCGCCGAGAAGGATTGGCCGTCGCCTGACATCAAGGCGCACGCGATCGAACTCATCGCCGCCGGGCGACAGGCCGGTCATCATCGCGTCGCCGCAGACCTGCGGCCTTGCCGGCGGCGAGTATTTTCCCTTCACCTTCGGTCCGGAACTGCCCGGCGACCAGCGCCCCGACGATGCACTGTCGGTCTGTTTCGACCAGCCGCCGCTCGACCGAAGCGATCGACATCGTCGGCGCGCCGGAGCTTCTGGTCCGGCTCTCGTCGGATCGGCCACAGGCGAACATCGCGGTGCGGCTATGCGACGTCCATCCGGACGGCGCCTCGGAGCTGATCTCCTACGGCGTGCTCAACCTGACGCACCGCAACTCGCATGAATTCCCCGAGCCGCTGGTGCCGGGCGAGACCGTCACCGCGCAGGGTCGTGCTCGACCAGTGCGCCTACCGCGTGCCGGCCGGCCACCGTCTGCGCATTGCCGTGTCGAACGCCTATTGGCCGATGATCTGGCCGTCGCCCGAACCGGTCCGGCTCGAGCTCTCGGCCGCGACGCTGACGCTGCCGCTGCGCCCTCTGGCGCAAGGCGACGAGATCACGTTCGCCGCTCCCGAAGGCGCCACGCCCTGGGCGACCGAGACGGTCCGGCCGACCAATTCCGAACGCCATGTCGATCACGACGAGAAGACCGGCATCGTCACGCTGTCGATCACGGACGATTTCGGCGAGGTGCGCGATCTCGCAGCACGGCCTCGCCAATGGCAGCATCGCCCGCGAGACATGGGCGATCCATCCCGACGATCCGCTGTCGGCGTCGGGAAAGACCCACTGGACGCAGACCTTGTCGCGAAATGGATGGTCGGTGCGCACCGAGACATCGGCCGAAATGCGGTCCGACGCGCAAAACTTCATCGTCAGCGCCAGAATCGAAGCCTATGAAGGCGAAAAACTGGTTTTCGAGCGCAACTTCGAGGAGACAATCCCTCGCGCCCTGCTCTGAGCGCTCACTCGATTGGTCCAATTGCGACGTGCGATTTACGCCACGGCATGTCGCATTCGGTCTTGCTTACGGCTTTCCCTTGCGGTCATTATTCTCCGGTCACAAGAAACAAGAAAACGACCATCAGGTCGAACCAACAGAGTGAGGAACTCATCATGTCCAACGAACTGGAATATCTGAGCCGCCGCGTTGCGTCCGGCAAACTGAGCCGTCGTGATTTTCTCGGCCGCGCCGCCGCGCTCGGCGTCACCGCGACCTTCGCCAACATCGCTGCTTTCCAGCGCGGCGCGCGCCGCAGGCCCGGTCAAGGGCGGCACGCTGAAGGCCGGCCTGGTCGGCGGTGAATCCACCAACAGCCTCGACCCGGCCCTGATCATGACGCAGGTGCCGTACGATCTTCGGCAAGTGCTGGGGCGAAATGATCGTCGAGCTGTCGCCCGACGGCAAGCTCGAGAACCGCATCGCCGAGGAGATCGGCTCGTCGGACGACGCCAAGGTGTGGACGCTCAAGATCCGCGACGGCGTCGAGTTCCACAACGGCAAGACGGTGACCGCCGAGGACGTGGCCGCCACGCTCGAGCGCCATTCCGACGAGAAGTCGAAGTCCGGCGCGCTCGGCTACATGAAGGGCATCGAGAGCATCAAGGCCAGCGGCAAGGAAGTGGTGCTGACGCTGAAGGAGGCCAATGCCGACCTGCCCTACCTGCTCAGCGACTATCACCTGATCGTCCAGCCGAACGGCGGCAAGGACAAGCCCGATGCCGGCATCGGCGCCGGCCCCTACAAGATCACCACCAACGAGCCCGGCGTGCGCCATGGCGGCGAGCGATTCGCCAACTACTGGCAGGGCGACAAGATGGGCCATGCCGACCAGGTCGAGATCATCGTCATCAACGACGCGACGGCGCGCACGTCGGCCCTGCAGGGCGGCCAGGTCAACATGATCAACCGCGTCGAGCCGAAGATCGTCGACCTGATCAAGCGTCTGCCCGGCGTCACCATCCGCAACCATGCCGGCCCCGGCCACTACGTCTTCATCATGCATTGCAACACGGCGCCGTTCGACAACAACGACCTGCGCATGGCGCTGAAGCTGGCGATCGACCGCGAGGAGATGCTCGACAAGATCCTGCGCGGCTACGGCTCGCTCGGCAACGACTTCCCGATCAACGCCGCCTATCCGCTGTTCACCGAGATCGAGCAGCGCAAGTACGATCCGGACAAGGCCAAGTTCCACTACAAGAAGTCCGGCCATGACGGCCCGATGCTGCTGCAGGACCTCGGACGTCGCCTTCCCGGGCGCCGTCGACGCCGGCGCAGCTCTTCCAGCAGAGCGCCGCCAAGGCCGGCATCAAGATCGAGCTCAAGCGCGAGCCCGGCGACGGCTACTGGAACGAGGTCTGGAACAAGCAGCCCTTCTCCGCCTCCTACTGGGGCGGCCGCTCGACCCAGGACCAGATGTACTCGACCGCCTATCATTCGACGGCCGACTGGAACGACACGCGTTTCAAGCGTCCGGATTTCGACAAGATGGTGCTGGCGGCGCGCGCCGAGCTCGACGAGGCCAAGCGCAAGCAGATGTACCACGACATGGCCGTCATGGTGCGCGACGAAGGCGGCCTGATCCTGCCGATGTTCAACGAGTTCATCGACGCGACAGGCGCCAAGGTCGGCGGCTGGGTCGACGATCCGCATCAGGAGCTGATGAACGGCTACGCGCTGGCGAAGTGCTGGCTCGAAGCCTGAGCCCGGCTTTGCGGAGATGTCCTCACCCATCGTGAAACTGGTGGCCCAGCGCATTGCGCTGGGCATCGTCCTCCTGTTGGCCGTTTCGGTCCTGATCTTCGCCGGCACCCAGATCCTGCCCGGCGACGTCGCGCAAGCCATCCTCGGACAGTCGGCGACGCCGGAGTCGCTCGCCAATCTGCGCGAGCAGCTCGGCCTCAACGAGCCGGCCTATGTCAGCTATTTCCACTGGCTCGGCGGCGTCGCTCACCGGCGATCTCGGCACGGCGATGTCGAGCGGCCAGGATATCGCGACCTCGATCAAGGGGCGGCTGTGGAACACGCTGTTCCTCGCCTTCTGGGCGGCGGTCGTCGCCGTGCCGCTGGCGATCATCCTCGGCCTGATCGCGGTGCGCTACCGCAATGGCTGGGTCGACAAGCTGATCTCCGGACTGGCGCTCGCCTCGACGTCGTTTCCGGAGTTCTTCATCGGCTATCTGCTGGTCTATTTCTTCGCCGTGAAATGGCAGATCTTCCCCGGCATCTCGACGGTCTATGACGGCATGCCGTTCGGCGAGCGCATGCAGGCGATCGCGCTGCCGGCCACCGCGCTGACGCTGGTCGTGCTCGCCCACATGATGCGCATGACGCGCGCCGCGATCCTCAACGTCATGCAGTCGGCCTATGTCGAGACGGCGGAGCTGAAGGGCCTGTCGGCCTTCAACGTCATCCGCAAGCATGCCTTCCCCAATGCCATCGCGCCGATCATCAACGTCGTCATGCTCAACCTCGCCTACCTCATCGTCGGCGTCGTCGTGGTCGAGGTGATCTTCGTCTATCCCGGCATGGGGCAGTATCTGGTCGACCACGTCACCAAGCGCGACGTGCCGGTGGTGCAGGCGGTCGGCCTGATCTTCGCCGCCGTCTACATCATCCTGAACATCATCGCGGACATCGCGGCGATCGTCGCCAATCCGCGCCTCAGACATCCGAAGTAAGGGAGCGGGTATGCTCGATATCAAACGCATCCCCATCCCCGCGCTGATCGGCATCGTGCTGACGGCGCTGTTCGTGCTGGCGGCGATCTTCGCGCCCTGGATCGCACCGCACGGCAATGGCGAGATCGTCGGCGACGTCTGGGAGCCGATGTCGGCGGCGCATTGGCTGGGCACCGACAATCTCGGCCGCGATCTGTTGTCGCGCATGATCTATGGCGCCCGCATCACGCTGTTCATCGCGGTGCTCGCCACCGCGCTGTCCTTCTCGCTCGGCGCCATCCTCGGCTTTTCGGCGGCGGTTTTCGGCGGCTGGTTCGACACGCTGCTGTCGCGCCTCGTCGATCTCCTGATGTCGATCCCGACGCTGATCATGGCCCTCGTCGTGCTCTCCGTGCTGCCGACCAATCTGGTGACGCTGATCCTGGTCATGGGCATTCTCGACTCGACCCGCGTCTACCGCCTGTCGCGCGCCGTCGCCGTCGACATCAACGTCATGGACTATGTCGAGGCGGCGAAGCTGCGCGGCGAAGGCAGCGGCTGGATCATCTTCCGCGAGATCCTGCCCAACGCGCTGTCGCCGCTGGTCTCCGAACTCGGCCTGCGCTTCATCTATGCCGTGCTGTTCCTGTCGACGCTGTCCTTCCTCGGCCTTGGCGTGCAGCCGCCGGATGCCGACTGGGGCGGCATGGTCAAGGAAAACAAGGACGGCATCGTCTTCGGCATCGCGGCCGCGCTTATTCCCGCCGCGGCGATCGCAGCGCTGGCGATCTCGGTCAACCTCGTCGCCGACTGGGTGCTCAACCGCACGACAAGCCTGAAGGGAGGGCGCGGGTGATGGCTGACAGCAAAGCGAAATCCGGCCTGCTGCTCGATATCCGCAATCTGCGCATCGAGGCGACGGTCTATCCGCCGGGCGAGGCGCCGAAGAACATCGTGCTGGTCCACGACGTCTCGCTGACGCTGGAAAAGGGCAAGGTGCTCGGCCTGATCGGCGAGTCCGGCGCCGGCAAGTCGACCATCGGCCTGTCGTCGATGGGCTATGGCCGCGGCGGCGTGCGCATCACCGGCGGCGAGGTGATCCTCAACGGCCGCGACATCCTCAAGGGCGGCAAGGAAGGCTTCCGCAAGCTGCGCGGCCGCGAGGTCTGCTATGTCGCGCAGTCGGCGGCCGCCGCCTTCAACCCGGCGCACAGGCTGATGGACCAGGTGGTGGAAGCGACGCTGCTGCATGGCACGGCGACGCGCGCCGAGGCCGAGAAACGCGCCGTCGCGCTGTTCAAGAAGCTCAGCCTGCCGAACCCCGAAACCATCGGCGAACGCTTTCCGCACCAGGTCTCGGGCGGCCAGCTGCAGCGCGTGATGACGGCGATGGCGCTCTGCTCGGAGCCCGACCTGATCGTCTTCGACGAGCCGACCACCGCGCTCGACGTGACGACGCAGATCGACGTGCTGGCGGCGATCAAGGACGCCATCCGCGACACCCATGTCGCGGCGCTCTACATCACCCACGACCTTGCCGTCGTCGCGCAGGTCTCGGACGAGATCATGGTGCTGCGCCACGGCAGGCTGGTCGAATGGGGCGGCACCCGCCAGATCATCAAGGAGCCGCGCCAGGAATACACCAATGCGCTGGTCTCGGTGCACGAGATCGAGCACGCAGGAGCAGAAGCCCGGCACGACGCCGTTCCTGTCGGTCAAGAACGTCACCGCCGCCTATGGCGGCAGCCACATCAAGGTGCTGAAGAACGTCTCGGTCGACATCTATCCGGGCCAGACGCTGGCCGTCGTCGGCGAATCCGGCTCGGGCAAGTCGACGCTGGCGCGCGCCATCACCGGGCTGCTGCCGCCGAGGAAGGCACCGTCACCTTCGACGGCAGGCCGCTTGCCAACAGGCTCGCCGACCGCGCCGAAGGAGGATCTGCGCCAGCTGCAGATGATCTACCAGATGGCCGACGTGGCGATGAACCCGCGCCAGACCGTCGGCACCATCATCGGCCGGCCGCTCGACTTCTATTTCGGCATGCGCGGCGCGCGAGCGCGACAAGCGCGTCGCCGAACTGCTCGACCAGATCGAGATGGGCAAGGGCTTCCTCGACCGCTATCCGGCCGAGCTTTCCGGCGGCCAGAAGCAGCGCGTCTGCATCGCCCGCTCGCTCGCCGCCAAGCCGAAGCTGATCATCTGCGACGAGGTGACCTCGGCGCTCGACCCGCTGGTGGCCAACGGCATCCTGAAGCTGCTGCTCGAGCTGCAGCAGGACGAGAAGCGTCGCCTACCTCTTCATCACCCACGACATCGCGACGGTGAAGTCGATCGCCGATTCGATCGCGGTGATGTATCGCGGCGAGGTGGTGCGCTACGGCGCCGAAGAGCAAGGTGCTGACGCCGCCCTTCGACGCCTACACCGACCTGCTGCTGTCCTCCGTTCCGGAGATGGAGATCGGCTGGCTGGAGAAGGCGATCAAGGGACGGCGCATGGCGAGCGCGGGCAACTAGGCGGCGAAATCCGGAACACTGTCTCACGAGCAACAGGGCCTGCCGTGGCCAGACGCCCGCGGCGTTCTGATTTCAACTGACACGTCGCATGGAGCCGCCCGTGGCGCTCGAGACCAAACTTCTCCTCATCATCCTCGATGGCGTGCCTTATCGGAACTGGCGCCGGCTGATGGGCAATCTCGAAGGCTGGGTGCAATCGGGCGAGGCGCAGTGTCTGGAAGATGCGCTCGGTGCTGCCGTCGACCTCGGCCTGCTGCTATGCCTCGATCCACACCGGGGTGTCGCCGCAGGAGCATGGCATCCTGTCCAACGAGAACCGGTTCCTGGTCAAGCAAGCCGGATATCTTCTCCGAGGTCAGCAAGGCCGGCGGCAAGACCGGCGCGGTGACGCATTCCTACTGGTCGGAATTCTTCCGCTCCTATCCGTTCGACCTGGTCGAGGACATGGAATTCGACGAGCCGGGCGGGCCGATCACGCATGGCCGCTTCCACACCATGACCGGCTACAATCTGCAGCAACCAGATGACGCCGAGCGACGTCGACCTGTTCGCGACGCTGACCATGCTGACCCGGCGCCACGGCATCGACTACGGCATCCTGCACACCTGCACGCTGGATTCGATGGGCCACCGCTTCGGCCATGACTGCCACGAGATGGACCATGCCTGCTATGCGATGGACGGCATGCTCGCCGCCTTCCTGCCGGGCTGGCGGCAAGCCGGCTACGAGGTGATCGTCACCGCCGACCACGGCCAGACCGACCGCGGCCATCATGGCGGCCATGACGACGAGATGCAGGATTTCGCGCTGTACTATTTCGGCGACGGCAAGGGACCGGAGGCTGACACGCTGCTCGACCAGCTGCAGCTGGCGCCGACGGTGCTGAAGCGGCTTGGCGTGCCCGTGCCGGAGACGATGAAGGCGAAGCCGTTTCTTGAGATTGACGCGAGCGCCTTCCCCTTCCCCCCTTGTGGGGGAAGGTGGATTGTCGCGAAGCGACGAGACGATGAGGGTGAAGAATCAGCGCAATGTTCGAGTGTGAACGCTGACGACGTCACGTTCGCTGCAACACCCCTCATCCGTCTCGGCGCTGCGCGCCGATCCACCTTCTCCCACAGGGGGAGAAGGAAGAGGCGCACCACTGGCAACACTCACCTTCTTCGGTTAGCTTCCGCAAAATTCCTTGGCGGAAGGATGAACCTTTTTGGACCGATCGGCGACAGAGCAGACAGGAGCCAGGCGGCTCGACCGGCCATGACGGCAGCGACGGAGACTGATCGCGCGCTTGTCGACCGGGTCGCGAAGGGCGACCGTGCCGCTGTTCGGCTGCTGTTCATGCGTCACCACGCGCGGGTCTACCGCTTCGTGGTGCGCCAGACGGGATCGGAAATGATGGCCGACGATATCGCGAACGAGGTCTTTCTCGAGCTGTGGCGCCAGGCGCCCGGCTTCGAAGGACGCTCGGAAGTCTCGACATGGCTGCTCGGCATCGCCCGCTTCAAGGCGCTGTCCATGCTGCGCAAGAAAAAGGAAGACTGGATCGACGACGACGATGCGGCGCAGGTCCCCGACAGCGCCGACACGCCGGAAGTCGCCACCATGAAGGAAGACAAGGCCGCCGCCTTGCGGCGCTTCGTCGATGCCTTGCCGGAAGAGCACCGCTCGGTGATCGACCTTGCCTATTACCATGGACAGTCGGTGACGGAGATCGGCGAGGTGCTCGACATCCCGGTCGCCACCGTCAAGACCCGGATGTTCTACGCCCGCAAGAAACTCGGCGAAGCCTTGAAGGCCGCCGGTTACGACAGGGGGTGGCCATGAGCGCCGCTGAAAAGATGTCGCGCCGCGACGAAATGGAAACGCTGCTGCCGTTCTACCTGAACGGCTCGCTGGAAGGCTCCGACCTCGAAGCCGTCGAGGAATGGCTGGCGACCGATCCGGCAGCAATGGCGGCGCTTGGCGAGGCCGAGGCCGAATTCTCCGGCACCACCGCCGCCAACGAGGCGATCCGGCCGCCGGCCGATGCGCTCAGCCGCTTTGCCAAGGCGCTCGACGCCGAGGCCGGGCCGGTGCGCGCTCCGGCAGGCCGATCCTGGCTGGCGCAGGCGCTCGACCGCTTCATGGCGGTGCCGGTCGGCGTCGCCTGGGCGGCGGCCGCGGTGCTGCTGGCGCTGGTCGTGGTGCAGTCCTACGTGCAGCACCGGCGGCAAGGGCAATGATTTCGAGATTGCCGGCGCCGAGGACGATCTGGCGAAACTGCCGTTCGCGCTGGTCAAGTTCAAGCCGGAGGCGAAGATGTCCGACATCGCCGTCTTCCTCGGCCAGAACGGACTGAAGATCGCCGGCGGGCCGACCGCCTCGGGTGTCTTCCGCATCGCCATCCCGGCCAAGACCGCAGCCGACTACACCAAGCTGCTCGGCCTTATTGCCGCCCAGCCTTTCGCGGAGACTGTGATCGAGGGAAGGAAACCGGTTGATGGCGGCTAGAGGCGGTCATTCGATTTGCTGCGATCCTTGCGGCGGCGATGACAATCGCCGCCATGCCCGCTTTGGCGCAGACCACGACCCGAATGCCGGCCGCACGAAGACCGACTGCTCTCGACGCGGCACGAGTGCGGCGGCAGCCGACTGCGCCAAGGACGACAAGGGTGCGCGGAGCGCGGCGGCGCGACCAGGGCGCTGTCTGTCCTTCCGGCGCTGATCGTCGACCTGTTCCCCAATCCGCCGGCTGCCGCGGCGCCGCGTGCCGACGCCGACGCGGACCGTCAGCGCCGCCTCGCCGACACGCCAGGCCGGACCGGCCGCCGCCGGCGGTCCGATCGTTTCGCCGACCGATCTTGTCGCGACCGCGCCGCGGCGCGCCATCGCCGGCGAGTTCGTGCCCGACGAGGTGCTGGTGACCGTCGATGGCGATGCCGGCGCCGTCCAGCAGATCGCCGCCTCCTTCGGCCTCGAAGTGCGCTCGCAGCGCCAGTCGCGGCTGCTCGGCACCACGCTGGTGCGCTTCGGCATTCTCGACGGCCGCCCGGTCGGCGTCGTGCTGGCGCAGCTTGGCCGCCGACGGCCGCACCCGGCGGCGCGAGCCCAACCATGTCTATTCGCTGCAGCAGGCGGCTGGCATCGTCAACTATGCCTTCGACCGCATCGAGCTCGACGACAAGCAGGCCAGCGGCGAGAACGTGCGCATCGCCGTCATCGACACCGGCATCGACGACACCAATCCGGCGCTGTCCGGCGTCATCGCCGACCAGTTCGACGCCATGCCCGAAGTGCCGATCGAAAAGCGCGACCACGGCACCTCGGTCGACGGGCTGATCGCCGGCGTCGGCGCGCTGAAGGCATGGCGCCCGGCGCCAGGATCTACCACGCCCGCGCCTTCGAGGGCGGCAAGTCGACCATGGACGTCATCCTGTCGGCGCTCGACTGGGCGGCCGAGCAGGATGTGCGCATCATCAATATGAGCTTCGTCGGCCCCAAGAACGACTTGCTCGCCATCGCCTGCCGCAATGCGCGCGGGCTCGGCATCATCCTGGTCGCCGCCGCCGGCAACAACGGGCCGAAAGCGCCCTATGGCTACCCGGCCGCCTATGACGGCGTCATCGCGGTCACCGCCACCGACGCCAAGGACGGGCTGATGCCGCAGGCCAATCGCGGCGCCTACGTCTTCATCTCGGCGCCCGGCGTCGAGATGGTGGCGCCGAGCGGCGCCGGCTCGGACGTGGTCACCGGCACCTCGTTTGCCGCCGCGATCGTCTCCGGCGCCATCGCCAATTTGATCCACGCCGCGCCCGAGCGCTCGGCCGACGACATCGAGAAGGCGCTGGCGGCCACGGCCAGGGATCTCGGCCCGAAGGGCCGCGACAAGGATTTCGGCTATGGGCTGCTGGACACCAAGGCGGCCGAAGCGGCGAAGGAGTGAGTTTTTATCGAGCTGGGATTGGGTCAAAACTCAATCAGACTGACTGGCGAGTTTTCGTTCGCCAGCGGCTCCACTTCGAGCCGATACCCTCTCAACTTGGCAAGAGGAGACAGGGCGGCGAACATCAGGCTTCTGCACCCGGATCGGAATGC
This sequence comes from uncultured Alphaproteobacteria bacterium, assembly GCA_963788955.1. Taxonomy (GTDB): domain Bacteria; phylum Pseudomonadota; class Alphaproteobacteria; order Rhizobiales; family Rhizobiaceae; genus Mesorhizobium. The sequence continues at coordinate 68,454 of CAWBIN010000024.1, forward strand.
CGGCGAGATAGATGTGATCTCGGTAAGTATGAAGCACCAACGCGATGAGCAGCAGGTTGGGATCACCTTTGACCGAAAACCACTCCGGTCGCTTCTTCGTCAACGTCGCGAAATTCTTGAAGAACCGGACATGCTGTTGGGCAGGTTCGAACGTTACGATAGCTTCGGTCTCGTCGGCTTCCGCATTTCTGAAATGGTGGTTTGTGCCAGGAGGGATGGTAACGGATTGACCGACCGTGGCGATCTGCTCGACGCCACCCATGGTGACGGCGAGACGGCCCGACGTCACTGTAAACGTTTCGCTCGCGCACGGGTGAACATGCACCAGCGCATTTCCTCCGCCTGTGCCGCCGGGCGCGAGGATGACGGTGAAGCGCGCCACGTCGGTCTCCTTGGCCGAAAAGACAAAGGTTTCTCCATTGAACGCGTTTTCGAGCCTCAGCTCGCGCGTTGAAGGCGGTTCAGGCTCAGCGTGTGGCGCCCGCCGAAAACAGGCATCCGCGGAGTACAGTTCATGTAGGTGGGCTGCCCAGTCAAATGTCCACGACATCCTAGGCTCCCGAACGTTGGTCGAGCGTCTCGCCAGGTTGCAGTGCGGCTTGTTCGGCGAGCACCGTGTCGAATTCGCCGAGCGTCGAGCGCAAGTCGGAGACCTCCGACCAGTTGAGCAACCTCGCTATGAGGCGATCGATCTTCGGCGTCAGAATGATGAGGTATCGGCTTGGCTCGATGGCGCGATAGGTGTGCGCCAGTCCGGCAGGTACGAACACCGTTGTTCCAGGAGCGGCGTCAACCTCACGATCCGCAAACCTGAAGCGAAGTGTCCCTTCCAGTACGTGCCATGCCTCGTCATCGGACTGATGGACGTGCATGTATTCGGGACCGGACATCGACCACTCCCGGATGACGAGAGATGTTCCGGCAGCGGCGATTGGAGGCGCGCCGGGCTCGGCGATGATCGGGTGGAGGCCCTTGGCGATTGCTTGTGACATGGGATTCCTTCAAGCGACATTGTTCACTGCGCAGAGATTCCCACTTGCCGAGACATGAATCCAACGGCATGTATTCAGCAATATGCTGAACCAAATTGATCTTTCGCGTACCGACCTCAATCTCCTCGTCTTGTTCGAGGCAGTTGTGGAGGAGCGGCATGTCGGTAAGGCGGCGGGAAGGCTCAGCCTCTCGCCGTCGGCGGTCAGTCACGGGCTCGGGCGTCTGCGAAGGCTGTTCAACGATCCGCTGTTCTTACGAACGCCAAAGGGCGTCGTGCCGACCGAACGGGCGCTGGACCTTGCGGGACCCGTCGCTGAAATTCTTGCCCGGGCGCGCGCCGTCATTGGCGCTGCCGCGCCGTTCGACGCGGCAATCTCCACACGCCGTTTCACCGTCGGTGCGCCCGACGGCGTCTCGGCGGTATTCTTGCTGCCGTTGCTGGCGGAACTGCGCCGGCATGGCCCTGGCATCGACATCAGCGTCCGGCAGATACTTCCTCCACGCGCCGTCACCACAACTGACAGCGTCTGGGAGCCCGTCCTGGCCGACATCGAGGCGCGCGCGATGGACATTGCGGTTGTTCCCGCCGACAAAGTCCCGGCGCGGTTCACCTCCCGGACGCTCTACGAAGGGGGCTTCGTGATCGCCATGCGCGCCGGGCACCCGTTTGGCGAGAACCCGACGCTCGATGCATTCTGCCGGATGCAGCATCTGGTCGTTTCGCTCACCGGCGATGCACATGGCTTCGTCGACGACGCTCTTGCCCAGCAGGGGCGGTCGCGTCGGGTGGTTCTGACAGTTCCCAACTTCATGGTTGCGCTCGCGATTGTCGCAGAAACCAACCTCATCGCCGCCCTTCCCAAGACGCTGGTGGCGATGCATGCGCAGCGCTTCAATGTCGTCAGCACGGAGGCGCCCTTGCCGCTGGTCCACTCCCACATTCGCGCGATTGCCTCCAAAGCCGCACTCATGGATGCAGGCGTGGCCTGGCTCTTTGAAATGCTGGGAAGGGCAGTGACGTCCCAAATATCTTTAGCTGGAAACCGCCTCATACCAACGCACCAGACATTGCCGGGTCCGGTCTTGGGAAGCGATTAACCTGACGCAAACGACCGGCATGAGGCGCTAAGCTGCCGGTCAAGTGTGAAAGACGAAGATCGGCTTACTCCGTCGCTCGCTTACTCCGTCGCTCAGAGCGATTTTGATCTCTACCCCGGCGCGCCGGCAACCGATCCCCTGACCACCAGGTCGACCGGCCAGACCTCGCCGCGCGCGCCCTCTTCCAGCCCGGAAATCCGCGCCGCCAGCCGTTCGGCGACGCGCGCGCCGGCGAGACGGATCGACGATCGCGTCGTCGACAGCGGCACGGAAAAATTCTCCGGCTTCAGCCATGGGAAGACGTCGTCATGGGCGATCAGCGACAGGTCGCCGGGGATCGTCAGGCCGAGGTCGCGCACCGCGCGCACGACGCCCAGCGCCATGATCAGGCTGGAGCAGGCGATCGCCGTCGGCGGCTCGCTCTGCTCGAGCAGGCGCCGGGCGGCGCGATAGCCGTTCTCCTCGGTCATCGTGACGGAGCAGATATGGCGCTCGCCGAGCGTCAGGCCGCTGGCAGTGAGTGCCCGGCGCATGCCACGCTCGCGATGGATGGCGAAGGTCTCGCGGTCGTCGCCATTGATCAGCGCCAGCCGCCGGTGGCCGAGCTGGATCAGCAGCCGCGCCGCCTCGTGGAAGGCGCCCTCATTGTCGATGTCGGTGAAAGGGTAGTCGAAGTCGAAGCCTTCGCTGCGGCCATGGACGATGAAGGGGATGCCGAGCGTATTGAGCAACGCCACTCGCCGGTCAACCGGCCGCGGCGAGGAGATGTAGACGGCGTCGACCTGCCGGTTGGCGACGATACGGCGGTAGGTGGTCTCCTGGTCGTCGGCGTCGGCCGGGGACAGCACCAGGTCGAGCTCGTGCGAACGGGCATAGTCGCCGAGACCCGAGAGGAACTCGACGAAATGCGGATCGATCTCGACGGCAGCACCCGTCGGCAGGACATAGCCGATCATCCCGGTCTTGCCGGTCGCCAGCCGGCGCGCGCTCGGATTGGGGCGATAGCCGTGGCGCTTGGCGGCGTCCATCACGCGGCGCCGTGTTTCCTCGTTGACCTCCGGATAGCCGTTCAGCGCGCGGCTTACCGTGGTCTGCGAAAGCGCCAGCATATGCGAGAGCTGCTTCAGGTTCACCGGAGGCCTCCAAGCCTCAAAGCGCTTTTAATTTTGAATCCGAGCGGGCGCCAAGGCCGACGCTGCCGAACTGAGCGAGCATACGCACTGGTCTGGCCAGTTTGAAGCAGAATTGCTGTTGCGCCGCCATAAAACTGTGCTGCAGTGCAGTTTAGTTGTCGCTTATTTGCCGAAACTAAATCGATTAGCCAGCCACCCTCTTGACTTCCGGGCGATTCAGTGGCGAGATCGAAAAGACCAAAGCGCTTTGGAAGACTCTTCGAAAGGTTGCGGTTCCTTTCTGACTGAGTCACAGTCCTGCGGCGTCGGCGGGCGGAATGGAGGTTCCGTCCGGGTGTTCATGACCACTGGGAGGAATAGCGATGAAGAAAATGCTTCTGCTGGGCGCTGCGTTCGCAACGCTCGCCCTGAGCCTGCCGGCGCAAGCCGAACTGAAGTTCAAGCCGGGCGAGGATCCCCGCTTCAACTGGGCGAATTACGAAGAGCTGAAGAAGGTCGATCTCAAGGGTGAGACGCTGACCATCTTCGGACCGTGGCGCGGCGAGGACGAGGGCCTTATCCGCACCGTTCTCGAATATTTCCAGGACGCCACCGGCGTCGAGATCAAATACTCCTCGTCCGAGAACTACGAACAGCAGATCGTCATCGACACCCAGGCCGGCAGCCCGCCCAACATCGCCGTACTGCCGCAGCCCGGCCTGATCCAGGACCTGGCCTCCAAGGGCCTCTTGACGCCGCTCGGCGACGACACCGCCAAATGGGTCAAGGACAATTACGGCGCCGGCCAATCCTGGGTCGACCTCGGCACCTTCAAGGACAAGGACGGCAAGCCCGGCTTCTTCGCCTTCCCCTACAAGGCCGACGTGAAATCGCTGGTCTGGTACTCGCCGGACAATTTCGAGGAAGCCGGCTACAAAGTGCCGAAGACGCAGGAAGAGCTCGCTGAGCTCGAGAAGAAGATCATCGCCGACGGCGGCACGCCCTGGTGCATCGGTCTCGGCTCCGGCGGCGCCACCGGCTGGCCGGCGACCGACTGGGTCGAAGACATCATGCTGCGCACCCAGCCGCCTGAAACCTACGACAAATGGGTGAAGAACGAGATCCCGTTCAACGATCCGGCGGTCGTCAACGCCATCGACATTTTCGGCAAGATCGCGACCGACGACAAGATGGTCGACGGCGGCGCCAAGGCGGTTGCCGCGACCGACTTCCGCGACAGCCCGAAAGGCCTCTTCTGCGGTGCCGCCGAAATGCTATCTGCACCACCAGGCATCGTTCATCCCGACCTTCTTCCCGGAGGGCACCAAGGTGGGGCAGGACGCCGACTTCTTCTACTTCCCGCCTTACGCTTCCAAGCCTGAGCTCGGCACGCCGGTTCTCGGTGCCGGCACGCTGGCCATGATCACCAAGGACTCCAAGGCGGCGCGCGCGTTCATCGAATTCCTGAAGATGCCGCTGGCGCATGAGATCTGGATGGCCCAGGGCGGCTTCGTGACGCCGTTCAAGTCGGTCAACAAGGATGCCTATGCCAGCGACGCGCTGAGGAAGCAGGGCGAGATCCTGGCCAATGCCTCGACCTTCCGCTTCGATGGCTCCGACCTGATGCCGGGCAAGATCGGCGCCGGCTCCTTCTGGACCGGCATGATCGACCTGGTCGGCGGCAAGTCGGCCCAGGATGTCGCCACCGACATCCAGAAGAGCTGGGACGCGATCAAGTAAGCCGGCCGATCGCAGGCTTACCCGTCCTGACTGGATCCGGGCCTCGAGGCCCGGGTCCGACCTTCGGCCAACTGTAGCGTTTTCGTGAAGCATAGAGTTCCGGCATGAAGCGTGGCCTGCCGCGGCGAGAACCCGCCCGGCATCCGCTCGCGCTTCGAACAACTGAATCGGCTCGTGATCCACGTCGCCAAGGCTTTTTGTCGATTGGCGGATCATGCGCAGGGGAGAGGGACCCATGGCGGCTCAGATTTTTTCGGCCATATTCGTCATCATCGTCGGCGTCGGCGGCTGCGTCGCCTATTTCTGGGGCGCCAACAAGCTTGTCGACCTTATTTTCCCGTCGCGCGGCGTCCAGGGTGCGGCAGCCATCGACAATCTGCGCCGGCAAGGAATGATCCGCCCCTGGCTGTTCGTCGGCCCGGCCATGATCATCCTCACCATCTATCTGATCTATCCGGTGATCGAGACGCTGCGGCTGTCCTTCCTCGATCGCGGCGGCGGCAATTTCGTCGGCTTCGCCAACTACGAATGGGCGTTCGGCGACCGCGAGTTCCGCAACTCGATCCTCAACAATATCGTCTGGCTGGCGGTGGTGCCGGCCGCCTGCACCTTCCTCGGGCTGATCATCGCCGTGCTCACCGACAAGATCTGGTGGGGCACGATCGCCAAGAGCCTGATCTTCCTGCCGCTGGCGATCTCCTTCGTCGGCGCCAGCGTCATCTGGAAGTTCATCTACGAATACCGCGGCGAGGGCCAGACGCAGATCGGCCTGCTCAACGCCATCATCCAGTATTTCGGCGGCCAGCCGCAGGTCTGGATATCGCTGCCGTTCTGGAACAATTTCTTCCTGATGATCATCCTGATCTGGATCCAGACCGGCTTTGCCATGGTCATCCTGTCTTCGGCGCTGCGCGGCATTCCGGAGGAGACGCTGGAAGCCGCTGTCATCGACGGCGCCAACCCGTTCCAGATATTCTGGAAGATCATGGTGCCGCAGATCTGGGGCACCATCGCCGTTGTCTGGACCACCATCACCATCCTCGTGCTGAAGGTGTTCGACATCGTGCTGACGATGACCAACGGCCAGTGGAACAGCCAGGTTCTGGCCAATCTGATGTTCGACTGGATGTTCCGCGGCGGCGGCGATTTCGGCCGCGGCGCCACCATCGCCATCATCATCATGATCGCCGTCATTCCGATCATGGTCTGGAACATCCGCCAGGCGAACAAAGAGACGGGAGGGCACTGAGATGGCCGTCGCAACCGGAAAGTCCTTTGCCAGCCGCTTCGGCGTCCACATCGCGGTGCTCATCTTCGTGGCGATCTGGACCGTGCCGACGCTCGGCATCCTCGTCTCGTCGCTGCGCGACAAGGACCAGATCATCGCCTCCGGCTGGTGGAACTCGTTCGCCAGCTCCAGCCAGACCGAAGCCGGCCGATTGCCGCCGGCCTCGGCGCAGGTCGAGAAGGACGGCAAGTTCGTGCTTGCCGGCAACATCTTCGGTGAGGGTGCTGCCCGCAACATCAGCGCCTTCGGCGTCAAGTCGGCCGCGCCGACGCAATATCCGGCCGGCACGACCGCCGATCTCGGCGACGGCGTGACCTTGCAGCTCAACGCCGACGGCACCTTCGTCATGGCCTCGCCAAAAGCCTTCGAGGGCGATCGCGGCCAGCGCGTCTATTATGCCTCGTCGGCGCCGCCGAAATTCACCACCGACAACTACCGGACGGTGCTGTTTTCGGAAGGCATCGGCCGCTCCTTCATGAACTCGCTGACCGTCACCATTCCGGCGACCGTCATCCCGATCCTGATCGCGGCCTTCGCCGCCTATGCGCTGGCCTGGATGCGCTTTCCCGGCCGGGCTTTGCTGATCGCCGTCATCATCGGCCTGCTGGTCGTGCCGCTGCAGATGTCGCTGATCCCGCTCCTGAAACTCTACAACGGCGTCGGCACCTTCTTCGGCGTGCCGTCGAAGACCTATCTCGGCATCTGGCTGGCGCATACCGGCTTCGGCCTGCCCTTCGCCATCTATCTGCTGCAGCAGCTACATCGCCGGCCTGCCGCGCGAGATCATGGAATCGGCGCGCATCGACGGCGCCAGCGATTTCGAGATCTTCGTCAAGATCGTGCTGCCGCTGTCGTTCCCGGTGCTGGCCTCCTTCGCCATCTTCCAGTTCCTGTGGGTATGGAACGATCTCCTGGTGGCGATGGTTTTCCTCGGTACCGAGGGGGATCAGATCGTGCTGACCGCCAAGCTCAATGCGCTGCTCGGCTCGCGCGGCGGCGACTGGGAGATCCTGACGACATCGGCCTTCGTCACCATCATCGTGCCGCTGATCGTGTTCTTCTCGCTGCAGCGCTATTTCGTCCGCGGGCTGCTTGCCGGCTCGGTGAAAGGAGGTTGAGAGTAATGCAATCGGCTTTGAAGGTGACATCCAGACCGGACCTCGCCGTCGATCGCGACTGGTGGCGGGGCGCGGTGATCTACCAGATCTATCCGCGCTCCTACCAGGACTCCAACGGCGACGGCATCGGCGACCTCAAGGGCATCATCCGCACGGCTGCCCTACATCGCCTCGCTCGGCGTCGACGCCATCTGGATCTCGCCCTTCTTCAAGTCGCCGATGAAGGATTTCGGCTACGACGTCTCGGACTATTGCGACGTCGACCCGATGTTCGGCACGCTGGCCGATTTCGACGCGCTGGTCGGCGGAAGCGCATCGGCTCGGCCTCAAGGTGATGATCGACGAGGTGCTGTCGCACACCGCCGACATCCATCCGTGGTTCAAGGAAAGCCGCTCGAGCCGCACCAATCCGAAGGCCGACTGGTATGTCTGGGCCGATGCCAAGCCCGACGGCACGCCGCCCAACAACTGGCTGTCGATCTTCGGCGGTTCGGCCTGGCAGTGGGACACCAGCCGCCAGCAATATTACCTGCACAATTTCCTGGCCGAGCAGCCCGATCTCAACTTCCACAATCACGAAGTGCAGGACGCGCTGCTCGACGTCACCCGCTTCTGGCTGGAGCGCGGCGTCGACGGTTTCCGCCTCGACACCATCAATTTCTACTTCCACAGCCAGGGGCTGGAGAACAATCCGCCGCTGCCGCCGGAAGAGCGCAACGACCAGACGGCGCCTGCGGTGAACCCCTACAATTACCAGGACCATCTCTACGACAAGAGCCGCCCGGAAAACCTCGGTTTCCTGGAACGCTTCCGTGCGCTGCTCGACGAGTATCCGGCGACAGGCCGCGGTCGGCGAAGTCGGCGATTCGCAGCGCGGGCTGGAAGTGGTGGCGGCCTACACCGCCGGCGGCAAACGCGTGCATATGTGCTATTCCTTCGACTTCCTCGCGCCGGAGAAGATCAGCGCCGCCAAGGTACGCTCGGTGCTGGAAGCCTTCGGCAAGGTCGCCAGCGACGGCTGGTCATGCTGGGCCTTCTCCAACCACGACGTGATGCGCCCGGCCTCGCGCTGGGCCGCAGGCGAAGCCGATCCGACCGCCTATCTCAAGGTCATCTCGGCGCTGCTGATGTCGCTGCGCGGCTCGGTCTGCATCTATCAGGGCGAGGAGCTCGGCCTTGGCGAGGCGGAGCTCGCAGTTCGAGGATCTGCAGGATCCCTACGGCATCCGCTTCTGGCCGGAGTTCAAGGGCCGCGACGGCTGCCGCACGCCGATGGTGTGGGATGCCGACGCCAGGAATGGCGGCTTCTCGACGGCAAAGCCCTGGCTGCCGGTGCCGGGCAAGCATCTCTCGCAAGCCGTCAACGTGCAGCAGGGCGACGCCAACTCGCTGCTCGAGCACTACCGGCGCTTTCTCGCCTTCCGCCGCCAGCATCCGGCGCTGGCCAAGGGCGACATCGACTTTCATCGAAAGCGAGGGCGACGCCGTCGCCTTCACCCGCCGCGAGGGCAACGAGCAGGTCGTCTGCGTCTTCAATCTGGGCAGCAAGCCGGCCGAGGTCGACCTCGGCGGCCAGGCGCTGCAGCCCTTGGCCGGGCACGGCTTTTCAGGTCAGTCTGGCACAGGCTCGATCCGCCTCGGCGGCTACGGCGCCTGGTTCGGGCGCATCGATTAATTCGCAGAGGAACCACAGGAGGAAATCATGGCCGATGTCACGCTGAGACAGGTGAAGAAATCATACGGCAATCTGCACATTCTCCACGGCATCGACCTCGACATAAAGTCGGGCGAGTTCATCGTCTTCGTCGGCCCGTCGGGCTGCGGCAAGTCGACCTTGCTGCGGTCCATCGCCGGGCTCGAGGAGATCACCTCCGGCGAGCTCAAGATCGCCGGCGAGGTGGTCAACGACGTGCCGCCGTCGAAGCGCGGCATCGCCATGGTGTTCCAGTCCTATGCGCTCTACCCGCACATGACGGTCTACGACAACATGGCCTTCTCGATGAAGATCGGCAAGGAAAGCAAGGCCGAGATCGACAAGCGCGTGCGGCAGGCGGCCGAGATCCTGCAGCTGACCAAATATCTCGACCGCCTGCCCAAGGCGATGTCGGGCGGCCAGCGCCAGCGCGTCGCCATCGGCCGCGCCATCGTGCGCAATCCGAAAGTGTTCCTGTTCGACGAGCCGCTGTCGAACCTCGACGCGGCGCTGCGCGTCGCCACCCGCATCGAGATCGCCAAGCTGAAGGAATCGATGCCGAACACGACGATGATCTACGTCACCCACGACCAGGTCGAGGCGATGACGCTGGCCGACCGCATCGTCGTGCTGAAGGACGGCCATATCGAGCAGGTCGGCACGCCGATGGAGCTCTACAAGCGGCCCGGCAATCTGTTCGTCGCCCAGTTCATCGGCTCGCCGGCCATGAACATCCTGCCGGCGACGGTCGACAAGACCGGCAACCCGACCGTCGTCAGCCATGTCGGCGGCCGCAAGGCAACGGTGCCGATCGCCACGCCGGCGTCTGCGAAAGGCGCTGCGGTCAGCTTCGGCGTGCGGCCGGAGGATCTGGTGATCGCTACCGGCACGGACTATCTGTTCGAGGGAACGGTGGACTATGTCGAGCAGCTCGGCGAGGTTCAGCTCGTCTATGTCGATATCGGCCGCGCCGACCTGCCGCTGGTGACGAAGATGCCGGGCAATGTCGAGGTCAAGCGCGGGGCGACACTGCGGCTGAGCGCGGACGCCGGCGACCTGCATATCTTCGACGCGGACGGCCATTCCTTTTCGCTCCACGCGCCGGAAGTGAAGGCGGCCTGACGTCAGGCCATTCGGCATCGCATAGAAACAAGAGCGGCGGGCCAGGCCCGCCGCTCTTGTTTTGCTGGCAACTTCGGCGGTTAGTGATTGCCGAAGAGGTTGCGGTCGCTGCCCTGGGGAGCTGACTTTTGCACGTCGCCCGACGAATTCAGCAGCTTGTAGACCGGCGACTCGGTGTTGCGCACCGACGAGGTCTGCGTGGTGTCGATGTTGGCGGTCGTCTGCTTGTCGACGGCACTCGAACCAACACTGTCGTTGCGGGCATAGGCGCTGCCGGCGGCGATCAGAAGCGCGGCGGCGGTAAGAGCGATCTTCTTCATTTCAGTACTCCTGGATTTCGTGTCCACAAAGCACGGCGGGCAAGCCCCGCCTTGCTGATGGGATCGGCTGTTAGTTGTTGCCGAACAGGCTGCGGTCGCTGCCCTGGTTGGCAGGCTTCTCGGCAGCCGGGTCCGACTTCTTGATGGAAGCGGTGTACGAGCTGTCGACTGCAGCAGCCGGCTGGTTGGCGCCATTGGAGCCATAGTTGTCGCTACCGGCGAAAGCGCTGCCGGAGATTGCCAGAACGGCGGCGGTGGCAAGGATGAACTTTTTCATGTCAAATATTCCTGAATTTTGATGTCCCGGGCGGCAGGCCCTGCCTGCCGCTTCTTAGCCGGGGACAGGCTTAGTTGTTGCCGAAGAGGTTACGGTCGCTGCCCTGAACGACGGGCTGGTTGTCGGCATGAGCCGGCTTCTTGATCGAAGCGGTGTGCGAGCTGTCGACCGTGGCGGCAGGCTGGTTCGCACCGTTGGAACCATAATTGTCGCTACCAGCGAAGGCGCTGCCGGAAATGGCCAGAAGGGCGGCGGCAGTGAGAACAATCTTTTTCATTTTTAATACTCCAGTATTTTAGTTTTTCCGTCCGTCTAGCGGCGTGTCTTGGGAAGGAAATCGCGTCGTTCGGACAGCCCCGATGTGGGAAAGCCAGGTGGCGGTTTCCAATCACGAAGTTGTTCCGATTGGACCATGACTCTGCATCTTGAAATTGTACCAGAGCCTACTACCGTCGAGCCTTTTATCAACTTTATCAATTGGTTATCAAAAACCCACCTGTGCATCACCAACTGTGTCGGAGTGCCAGCGTTCACACCGTCCTGCACGCACCGTCAACAGAAACGAACCGTTCGGTTCGATTTTAGAATCCTGCTAATAGTCACTTTTCGATACTGTTAACCATTTGACGCCGGCTAAAGCCCGATCGGCGGCGCGATTCGTCGAACGGGCTGCGGCTCGATTCGCACCTTTCCGTGTCGCGCCCGCATGGATGCGATGTCGCTTTCATGCCGACACCGAACCGGCCGTCGTGATTAGATCATGGCATCTCAGGTGCCGCTTGGTGACGACGAAGCGGAGAATTGGGAAGCCGGTCAAAATCCGGCGCTGCCCCCGCAACGGTGGTGGAGTTCAAGTCGCAACGGGAGACCACTGGGCCACAAGCCTGGGAAGGTGTCGCGATCGTCCGCAAGGACAACTCCAGAGCCCGGAAACCAGCCCGAGATGCTTGAACTCGACTGATCGCGGTGGGCGGTCAAGAGGTGGATGGTGCATGTCCGGCCTGGCGCCGGGTTGCCGCTAATCTTTCCTCCATCACCACCAGTTCAGTCCTTGAACACGAGGACAGGACATGGATGCGCGCAACGACATGCTGAGGCTGCTGCACAGCCGCAAGCAGGGCTACTCGCTGGAACAGCCCTTTTACACCGACGCCGGATTATCTTCAAGCTCGACATGGAACTGATCTGGTATCGCGACTGGCTGTTCATCGGCCATGATTGCGAACTGCCGAAGCCCGGCAGCTTCATCACCGCCCAGATCGGCGACTATCCGGTCGTGCTGGTGCGCGACCAGCAAGGCAAGATCAACGCCTTCCACAATTCCTGTCGCCATCGCGGCAGCCGCGTCTGCAACACCGAGAAAGGCACCGCGGCCAAGCTCGTCTGCCCCTATCACCAGTGGACCTACGAGCTCGACGGCCGGCTGCTGTTCGCCCGCCAGATGGCCGATGGTTTCGACAAGAGCCAGTTCAGCCTGAAGCCGGTCGCTTGCGAAAGCGTCGGCGGCTACATCTTCATCTGCCTGGCAAAAGAGCCCGCCGACTTCGCGCCGATGCGCGCCATGATCGAGCCCTATCTGCTGCCGCACCGGCTGCGCGAGGCCAAGGTCGCCTTCGAATCGACCATCATCGAGAAGGGCAACTGGAAGCTCGTCTGGGAAAACAACCGCGAGTGCTACCACTGCGCCGGCAACCATCCCGAACTTTGCAAGACCTTCCCCGAAGCACCGACCGTGACCGGCGTTAACGGCGCCGACAGCGACCCGGAGATGCTTGCGCACTGGGCGAAATGCGAGGCGGCGGGCCTGCCGAGCAAGTTCCGCATCGACCCGGCCGGGCAGTACCGCGCCACCCGCGCGCCGCTGCTGCGCGATGCGGTCAGCTACACGATGACGGGCAAGCGGGCGGTGAACAAGAACCTGTCCGACAGCGTTTCAACCGACCGCATCGGCTCCTTGCTGCTCTACCACTATCCGACGACCTGGAACCACATCCTCGGCGACCATGCCGTCACCTTCCGCGTGCTGCCGATCAGCGCCACGGAAACCGCGGTGACGACCAAGTGGCTGGTGCACAAGGATGCGGTCGAGGGTGTCGACTACAACCTCGAAGAACTCACCCATGTCTGGACCGAGACCAACGACCAGGACCGCCGCATCGTCGAGGAAAACGCCTTCGGCATCCTGTCGCCGGCCTATGAGCCCGGCCCCTATTCGGAGCTGCATGAGGGCGGCGTCATCCAGTTCGTCGAATGGTACGCGTGCCTTCATCGGCCCGCGCCTTGCCGAAGGCGGCCGGCCGGCGCTGCGCAGCGTCGCCTAGCACATGGCGCCCAAAAAGTGTTGAGCGGTTTTGGGATCACGACATGTGCAGAACAAAAGGGTGAGGGGATGAACGCGATGACGGATCTCGGGCTTTACCGCCATCTCGACGAGATGGCGCCGTGGAACGACAGGCTGCAGGTGCTGGAGGTGATCGGCGTCAGCCGACGAGGCGCCTGACGTCAAGACCTTCACCTTCCGCTCCGACAACCAGACCTGGTTCCGCTACAAGCCGGGCCAGTTCGTGACGCTGGAACTGCCGACCGCCGGCGGCCCGCTGATGCGCACCTACACGCTGTCGTCGTCGCCGTCGCGGCCGTTTTCGATCGCGGTGACGGTGAAGGCGCAGGCCGGCAGCATCGGCACGCGCTGGATGTTCGATAATCTGATGCCCGGCATCCCACGTCAAGGCCTATGGACCGGTCGGCGACTTTTCGCTGCACAGCCATCCGGCGGCGAAATATCTGTTCATCTCGGCCGGCTCCGGCGTCACGCCGATGATGTCGATGCTGCGCTGGCTGAACGACTGCGCGCCATGGACCGATGTCGGCTTCGTCAACTGCGCGCGGCGTGCCGGAAGAGATCATCTTCCGCAAGGAACTCGAACTGCTCGGCGGCCATATGCCCGGCCTGTCGCTCGGCTTCATGATCGAGGAACGGTCGAGCCGCGAAGGCTGGTACGGCCATATGGGCCGCATCGACGCCATCCGGCTGCCGCTGCTGGCGCCCGATTTCCGTGAGCGCGAGATCTTCTGCTGCGGCCCGGATCCGTTCATGCGCGCCGTGCGCGGCATGCTGGAAGCCGCGGGCTTCGACATGGCGAGATACCACCAGGAAAGCTTCGCCGCTCCCGCGGTCGAGGAAATACCGGCGCCGTTTGCCGTCCTGGCGGACGGCGGCACTGGAGTGCCTGCCGAGGCCGTGACCCCGATCCGCTTCGCGCTTTCGGATGTCGACGCCGAATGCGTTGCCGGGCAGACCGTGCTGCAGACGGCGCGCGCCTCGGGCGTGCAGGATTCCCGCGGCCTGCGAATTCGGCCTGTGCGGAACCTGCAAGGTGAAGAAGGTCTCCGGCGACGTCGAGATGAGCCACAATGGCGGCATTCTCGATCACGAGATCGATGACGGCTTTATCCTGGCCTGCTGCTCGAAGCCGCTGTCGGCGCTCGAAATCGAGGCCTGAAGCGTAGCCGCTCAAACGCCGTAGCGCTCGGTGCGGATGAGGCCGGCCGGGACATCGGCATCGATCAGCGCCTGGGCGGCGGCCGACACGAAGGCGTTCGAGCCGCAGACGAAGGCAAGCCTCGGCGGCTGCGGGCAGCCGCGCCATGCGATTGCATCATCATCTGCGGCGTCGATCCGCCGCGAATAGTCCGTCGGGGCGCCGTGCGGCCTCGCGCGTCAGCGTCAGCACCAGGTCGAATCCGTCGCGGCGGTCGTCGAGGCCGATCAGCTCGTCGCGAAAGATCACCTCGTCCCAGACCCGCGCCGAAAACACCAGCGCGACCGGCACCGACGATTTCCGCGCCAGCTCGGTGGCGCACCATCGCCATCAGCGGCACCACGCCGGAGCCGCCGCCGACCAGAAGCAGCGGCCCGCCATCGCTGTCGGACCAGACGAAATGGCCGCCGAGCGGGCCACGCAGCTCGATCTCGTCGCCGACCGCTGCCACCTCGTGGAAGAAGGGCGAGACCTCGCCATCGTCGAGCCGCTCGATCGCCAGCTCGATCGTCCCGCCGCTCTCCGGCGCCGAGGCGATGGAATAGGAGCGGCGCGCCTGGTAGCCGTCCGGCGCCGTCAGCCGGACATCGACATGCTGTCCGGCCTGATAGGCGAAAGGCCGCGACAGCTTGAAGAAGAAACTGGTGACGCGCGGCGTGCGCTTTTCGATGCGAATGATCTTCGCCGTCTGCCAGGGCGATTGCGCCGCCGCTGCCTCGCTCATGGGTCGCCGCGTAGTAGCGCTGCTCGCGCCACGGGTCGCCATAGATGTGATAGCCGCGCAATTCCCAGAAGCCCGGCTCGTCGCGCTCGGTGAACTGCAGCCCGTTCAGCCATTTGGCCGACTTCCAGAAATAGAGATGCGGCACCAGCAGCCGCGCCGGCCCGCCATGGTCCGGCGTGATCGGCTTGCCCTCATAAAGCAGCGCCACCATCGCCTTGCCGGCGACAAGGTCCTTCACCGGCACATTGGTGGCGTAGCCGTCGAACGAATGCGCCAGCGTGAAGGCGGTCGGCGGCTCGATGCCGGCATCCGCGAGGATGTCGTCGATCAGCACGCCTTGCCATGCCGTGTCGAACTTGGTCCAGGCGGTCACGCAATGGATGTCGCGCGTCATCTTGGTCAGCGGCAGCGCATTGAACTCGGCCCAGTTCCATTTCTTGATCGGCCGCGGTCCGTGCTTGAGCGTGAACGACCAGTCCTCGGTGCGCACGCGCGGCGTCGGTCCGGCCGACAGCACGGGAAAACCTTGCTCGAGATACTGTCCGGGCGGGATGCGGGCGTCCGTATCCGTCGGGGGCCTTCGCCCGGAAGAGAAGCCGCGGGTAACCATCGGGACAATCCGTTTGCGCTGCGTTCGAAATCGACTGCAGCCAGTGTTCTCGAAGATATCCCGACGGGCAACAGGAATTTTGGGCAGCCCGACAGGCTTGCCGCCGACGCGGCAAGCCCGTGTCGCTCGTGTCTCAGCCGGCGGCGAAGGGCACCGCGACGAAGATCTGCGCGTCACCGCGATCGACGAGCAACAGCACGGATTTCCTGCCGGACTTGCCGGCCTGCGCGATCGCCTGGTTTGCCTGCCTGGCGTTCTTCACCGGGGTCTGGTCGACACCGACGATGACATCGCCCGGCTGGATGCCGGCGGCCGAGGCCGCCTTGTCCGGATTGACGCGCTCGACCAGGGCGCCGCGCTGGTCGTCGGTCAGGTTCAGCTGCTCGCGAACATCCGGCGTGAGGTCGGTGAGGCCGAGGCCGAGTGACGGCACGCGCAAGGACTGTTCCTGGGACTTGCCGTCACTGCCTTGCGCCGAGGCAGTCTTCGCATCATCGCTGTTGCGTCCGACATCGGCGGAAATCTGCATGGCCTTGCCGTTGCGCCAGACATTGAGCGTTTCCCTGGCACCCGGCGCTACGTCGGCGACGGCGCGCGACAGGTCTTTCGGATCCTTTATCTCCTGGCCGGCGAAGCCGGTGATGACGTCGCCGGTCTTGATGCCCGCCTTCGCGGCCGGCGATCCGTCGGTGACCTCGGAAACCAGTGCGCCGCCGGGATGGTCAAGGCCCATGGCGCTGGCGACGTCCGGCGTCACCTCCTGGATCTGGACGCCGAGATAGCCATACTGGATGTCGCCGCCCTTCATCAGCTTGGCGACCACCTTCTCGGCCTGGTCAGACGGGATGGCAAAGCCGACGCCGACGCTGCCGCCATTGGGCGAATAGATCGCCGCGTTGATGCCGACGACATTGCCCGCGACATCCACCAGCGGGCCGCCGGAATTGCCGTGGTTGATCGGCGCGTCGATCTGGATGAAGTCGTCGAACGGACCGCTGTGCAGGTCGCGGCCGCGCGCCGAAACGATGCCTGCGGTGACCGTGGTGCCGATGCCGAACGGGTTGCCGAAAGCCAGCACCTGGTCGCCCGGCATCAGCTTGTCGGAATCGCCCCATTTGACGGTCGGCAGGGACTTGTCGGCCTTGACCTTGAGCACGGCGAGATCGTTCTTGGCGTCGCGGCCGACCAGCTTGGCGGGAAGCTCGGTGCCGTCATCGAGCGTCACCTTGATCGAGGTGGCGCCATCGATGACGTGGTTGTTGGTGACGATGGTACCATCCGAGCCGACGATGAAGCCGGACCCAAGTGCCTCCGCACGCTGCGACTGTTGCTGCGGCGGGGTCTTGGGCATGGGTGTTGCCTGGTCGCCGAAGAACTGGCGGAAATAGTCGTCGAAGGGCGAACCTCCGTCGAAGGGGGAGTCTTCGCTCATCGTTTCCGGCTGCGCTTTCATGACGGTGGTGACCGTCACCACCGCCGGCTTGTCGGCCGCCACGATCGGAGCAAACGAGCCGTTCGGCGCCTTTATGCCGGCGACGGGGGTCTGGGTTGTCGGAACGGTGCTGCTTGCGCCCATATTGTTCGCACTGTCTGCGAAGGACACCACGAAGGGGGATAGGATCAGCGCAGCGCCCAGCAAGGCCGCGACGCGATGTCTGCGAAGGATATCTGACATGGTCGTCTGTCCGGGCGAGAGTTGATCCGGCGCCGTGGCCGCTTCTCCCTGTATGGGAAACCGGCCATCCGGCGTGTCGACGGTCGCGATTGCCTGTCTCGCCTGGCATGGCAGCCGGCCGGATCGACAGACCTGCATCTAGGGTCTGGATGGGTCCGAATTAGGGTTCTTGTGCCATCTTACGAAGATTTAATGTCCGCAGGCGCTTCGGTCGGCGCTTCAACGCCCATTGCTGCGCCTGAGATAGGCCGAGGCGATCTCCCGCATCCGCTTGCTGTCGAAGCTCGGCCCGTGCCCGCCATGGCCGATGCGGATCGGCAGGTCGAGCAGCCGCTGCATCGTGCGACGATAGGCGGCACGGTCGGAATCCGGCAGGTCGTCGATCAGCATGCCGTCATAGATGGCATCGCCGGCGAAAAACAGGCCGTCGGCCTCGTCGAACAGCGCGATCGAATCAGGCGAATGTCCCGGCAGGTGCAGCACCTTGAACTGCCGCTCGCCGATATCGACGACATCGCCCTCGGCAAGCGTCCTTGTCAGCGGTGCCGGCGGGATCCTGTAGTCGGCCGCTTTCCAACTGGGCGCCGGCAATTTCGAGACGGCGCCGTCGAGATTGTGGAACATGTAGGCGTAGGTCACCGCCTCATCCATGCTGTCGAATTTTTCGGCGCTTTGCTCCGGTCCCGCCCGCAGCGGAAATTCGTGCAGCGAGCCGACATGGTCGAGATGGATATGGGTGGCGACGACCAGCAGCGGCTTGCCGGCAGGCGTGTCGATCTGAGGCGCCAACGGGCAGATGCCCATGCCGGTATCGACGAGCAGGTCTACGTCACGGCCTTTGAGATGCCAGATGTTGGCGCGCACGAAATCATGCACGAACGGCTCGGTCAGCATCGTCGTCCTGGCGTCGATGCTGGTCTTGCTGAACCAGTCGCCCACCAGACGTTCGCCCAACAGACTGGCGCCCATCAGACGAAGGGCTTTCCGACCTTGTATTTTTTCGGCACCAACCGCTTCAGATAGGCCATGCCGGCCTCGGACAGCTGATTGACGTCGGGCTTCATGAAATCATCGGGCATGTGGCGCGTCTTGCCGGCGACGTTCTTCAGCGGCACCTTCTTCAGCACCGTCTTCGTGCCGTCATATTGCAGCGCCACCGAGCCGCCGCCCTCCTCGGCGACCGCCACCGCAAAGGCGCCGGCGTCGAAGGCCTCCTTGGCGTCGATGGCGCTGATGGCGCCGACATAGCCGCGCGGCATGTAGCCCAGTGCATCGACGCGCGCCCGCTTGCCCGGCAGGCCTTCGGCGAGCGCCCGCTCGAGCGCTGCCGGCAGGTCGCTGCCCGACAGCTTGACGTTGCCATGGGCATCGCGCTCGAGCTTCTCAGGTGGCACCAGGCTTTCGACCAGTGCCTTGCCGTCGGCGGTGCTGACGCCTTCCGACACGGCGACGATGCAGCGCTTGTGGCGGTCGAGCGTGGCACGCACGTCGTCGATGAAGCCGGCGGCCGAGAATGGCCGCTCCGGCACGTAGACGAGATGCGGGCCGCTGTCGGGGTCGAGCTGCCATGCGGCCGCGGCTGCGGTGAGGAAGCCGGCGTGCCTGCCCATGACGATGCCGACATAGATGCCGGGCAAGGCGCGGAAATCGAGATCGACCGAGAGGAAGGCGCCGGCAACGAACTCGGCCGCCGAGATGAAGCCCGGCGTGTGGTCGTTCTCCTCGAGATCGTTGTCGATGGTTTTCGGCGCGTGCACGAAGGCCATCGTGCCGCCGGCGGCGTCGGTCAGGATCTGCTGCGTGCCGGACGTGTCATTGCCGCCGATATAGATGAAGGCGTCGGCTCCGGCCTTCTTCAGGCCGTTGAGGATGACCTCGCAATAGGCCGCGTCCGGCTTGTCACGCGTCGAGCCCAGTGCCGCACTCGGCGTCGCCGCGATCAGCCGGAGCTGTTCCTCGGAGATCGCCGAGAGGTCGGCATAGTTGCCGTCACGAATGCCGCGCACGCCGTGGATCGAGCCCAGCACCTTGGCGCCGGGATGCCGCTTGCGGATCTCCAGTGCTGCACCAACCATGGTCTGGTTGATGACAGCGGTCGGTCCGCCGCCCTGCGCGATCACAAACGTTCCTGCCATTCTTCGATTCTCCCGGATGGTGGCTTCGCAGGCACATTCGCCTGTCTTGCGGCATCACGCAACGGGAGAGTCAAACGGCTGCGAGTAGCCGTCGAACGATCAGACGACGACGACCGGGTTCTTCTTGGAAACGCGGCTGTAGAGGTCGATGATGTCCTGGTTGATCAGGCGCACGCAGCCCGACGACATCGCCTGGCCGATGCTCCACCATTCCGGCGAACCGTGGATGCGGTAGCCGGTGTCCTTGCCGTTCTGGTAGATGTAGAGCGCGCGGGCGCCGAGCGGATTGGTAAGGCCGCCGGGCTGGCCGCCCTGCCATTTCACCAGTTCCGGCTTGCGCGCGATCATTTCGGGCGGCGGGGTCCAGACGGGCCATTCCTTGCCGTACTGGATGTTGGCGCGGCCGGACCAGCGGAAGCCGTCTTTGCCGATGCCGACGCCGTAGCGGATGGCCTCGCCGCCAGGCTGCACCAGGTAGAGCATGCGCTCCTGCAGATGGACGACGATGGTGCCGGGCGCCTCGCCGGTCTGGTCGACGACGATCTGGCGACGGAACTCCGCCTTGACCTTCTGATAGGGCACCGCCGGCACCTCGAAGCCGCCGTCGTTGAGCGAGGCATACATCACGTCCGGGCCGGTGATGTTCTTGTCGACGCTGATCGCCGGGACGGATCGGCCGCACCGAGCCGGTGGTGGTGTCGTCGAGCTGCAGCTGCGGCAGGTCGAGCGTCTGGCTGCAGCCGGCCATGCCGAGCAGCGTGATCGCGCCGGCGCCTGACAGCACCGCGCGGCGGGAAAGCAGATTTTCGGTTTCGATTGCGTCGCCATTCACTGGCGGCGTCAGATTTTGCGGAACTTACGCATGCACCCAAACCCTACGCTGTCGGCGGGAAACACGGTCCGGCCGGATAGGGGCAGTTTCGCCAATCATGGTTGAAAAAGCGTGAAGGGCCGGACTTTGGTCTTAACCCTGTTCTGCCGTTGCCGGTGCCGGTAGGGCGAAACGACCCGCCGCGGGATTTGCGAAGAAGCCCCCTTTACATTCTTGCGCACCCAAGGATTTATCCTTTTCTTTGCGCTCAAGGAGACATCGATGTCCTTCGAAAACTGGGCCGCCTTCGCCGCCGCCTCCGCCATCCTTCTCGTCATTCCCGGCCCGACCATTCTTCTGGTCGTGTCCTATGCGCTGGGCCAGGGCTGGCGCACCGCGCTGCCGATGGCGGTCGGCGTGGCGCTGGGCGACTTCACCGCCATGACGCTGTCGATGCTGGGCATCGGCGCGCTGCTGGCCGCATCCGCCACCGTGTTCACCGTGCTGAAGGTGATCGGCGCCTGCTACCTGATCTATCTCGGCATAAAACTGTTTCGCGCCGGCGGCGCGCTCAAGGCCGAGCCGCGTACCGACGCGGTGTCCTCGGCGAAGATGATGGCGCATGCCTGGCTGGTCACCGCGCTCAACCCGAAAAGCATCACCTTCTTCGTCGCCTTCCTGCCGCAGTTCCTCGACCGCCACGCCGATTTCTGGACGCAGATGCTGGTCTTCGAGACGACCTTCCTGGCGCTCGCCTTCGCCAATGCCTTCGGCTACGCGCTGATCGCGGCCAGGGCACGCAACGTGGTGCGCAATCCCAAAGCGATCCGCATCTTCAACCGCACCGGCGGCACGCTGCTGGTCGGCGCCGGCATCGCCACCATGGCGATGCGCTCGGGTAATTGAGGGCAGGCAGAAATTCGCTTGCCCTGCCTGATTTGCTTGCTCGATGGGGCCTGGGCTCAGGGTTGGCGTGCCAGCCTTTGTCGGCCTAAGATGGGCTGGCCTCGGCATCTGATGGAGGGCAAGGCATGGCGGTCAAGGACGCATTCGGCCTGACATTGTCGGGCGCGACGGAGGCCGGTTTCGCGCCTTACGCCCAGGCCGTGCGCGAACTGCAGTGCTTCATCGGCGACCCGGTCGCCTCAGTCGACCGCGCCATCGCCGACAATCCCGGTTTCGTCATGGCGCATGTGTTCAAGGGCTATCTCTTCGGCCTCGCCACCGAGCGCGAGGCAAGGCGGTGGCCAGGACATGCCACGAGGCGGCGCTGCCGCTTGCCGCCACGCCGCGCGAGCAGGCGCATGTCGCGGCCCTCGGCCATCTCGCCGCCGGCCGCTGGCACGAGGCCTCGCGAATGCTTGAGGACATCGCCATCGACTTCCCGCTCGACGCGGTGGCGCTGCAGACCGGACACCAGATCGACTTCTTCACCGGCAACGCCCGCATGCTGCGCGACCGCATCGGCCGCGCGCTGCCGTCCTGGCAAAAGGACATGCCCGGCTACCACGCCGTCCTCGGCATGCAGGCCTTCGGGCTGGAGGAGATGGGCGACTATGCCCGCGCCGAGAGGCTGGGCCGCGCGGCGGTCGACATCGAGCCGCGCGACGGCTGGGCGCAGCATGCCGTCGCCCATGTCATGGAAATGCAGAGCCGGCAAAAGGACGGCATCGCCTGGATGCGCGCCAACCCGGAGGCATGGACGAAGGACAGCTTCCTGCAGGTGCACAATTGGTGGCATCTGGCGCTGTTCCACTACGATCTCGGCGAGACCGACGAGGTGCTGGCGCTCTATGACGGGCCGATCTACGGCACGCCGTCGACGCTGGCGCTCAACATGGTCGATGCCTCGGCAATCCTGTGGCGGCTCCATCTCGGCGGCGTCGATGTCGGCGACCGCTGGGCAGCGCTTGCCGCCAACTGGCCCAAGGCTGGCGCCGGCAATTACGCCTTCAACGATGCGCATGCGATGATGGCCTTTGTCGGCGCCGGGCTCGAAGCGCCGGCCAAAACCCTGCTCGAGGCGCAGCGCGAGGCGATGCGCGGCAACGACGACAATGCTGCCTTCACCCGGGATGTCGGCCATCCCCTCACGCTGGCCATCAAGGCATTCGGCGACGGCAACTATGCCGAGACGGTACGCCTGATCCGGCCGATTCGCGCCATCGCCCATCGCTTCGGCGGCAGCCACGCGCAGCGCGACGTCATCGATCTGACGCTGATCGAGGCGGCGCTGCGTGCCGGCGACCAGCCCTGTCGCGGGCGCTAACGGCGGAACGCACGCTGGCGCGGCCGGACAGCCCGCTGTCGGCATTGTTTTCTCAGCGCGCCGCCGAATTGTCGGAGAATTGACCGGCGGCGAATCTTGCCTTAAAAACTGGCCAAGCCAGATTTTTTCGAGATCCGAAAAAAATAATGGCAGTGGGAGGAAAGCATGTATCTCGGCCTCGATCTGGGCACGTCGGGCGTCAAGGCGCTGTTGATCGATGCCGGTCAGACTGTCGTCGGCTCCGGCCATGGCTCGCTCGACGTGTCGCGACCGCATCCCGGCTGGTCCGAGCAGGATCCTGCTGACTGGATCCAGCGCCTGCGAGAGGGCAATCGCCGAACTGAAGGCATCCCATCCGAAAGAGCTCGCCGTCGGTGAAAGGCATCGGCCTCTCCGGCCACATGCATGGCGCCACCTTGCTCGACGCCGCGCGACAAGGTGCTGCGCCCTTGCATCCTGTGGAACGACACGCGCAGCCACGCCGAGGCGGCCGCGCTCGACGCCGATCCGCGCTTTCGCAAACTCACCGGCAACATCGTCTTCCCCGGCTTCACCGCGCCGAAACTCGCCTGGGTGAAGAACAACGAGCCCGGCTATCTTCGCCAAGGTGGCGAAGGTGCTGCTGCCCAAGGATTTTCTGCGGCTCTGGCTGACCGGCGAGCATATTTCCGAAATGTCGGATTCGGCCGGCACCTCCTGGCTCGATGTCGGCAAGCGGCGCTGGTCCGCCGAACTGCTCGCCGCGACCTCGCTCGACGAGAAGCAGATGCCGTCGCTGGTCGAGGGCACTGCGAAAGGCCGGCGGCCTGCGCGCCGAACTGGCCTCGAAATGGGGTGTGTGCATCAGGCATCCCGATCGCCGGCGGCGCCGGCGACAATGCGGCCTCGGCCTGCGGCATGGGCACGGTGGGCGCCGGCCACGCTTTCGTCTCGCTTGGCACGTCAGGCGTGCTGTTTGCCGCCAACGCGTCCTATCTGCCCAATCCGGCAAGCGCGGTGCACACTTTCTGCCATGCACTGCCGAATACCTGGCACCAGATGGGCGTCATCCTGTCGGCGACCGATTCGCTCAACTGGCTGTCGGAGATATCAGGCAAGGGCGCCGGCGAACTGACCGCCGAGCTTGGCGATACGCTCAAGGCGCCAAGCGGCGTGTCGTTCCTGCCCTATCTCTCGGGCGAGCGCACGCCGCACAATGATTCCGCCATTCGCGGCGCGTTCACCGGCCTGGCGCATGAAGTCCAGCCGCGCTGTGCTGACCCAGGCGGTGCTCGAAGGCGTCGCCTTCGCCTTCCGCGACAGTCTCGAAGCTTTGAAGAAAGCCGGCACGACATTGACGCGGGTGACGGCGATCGGCGGCGGCTCGCGTTCGCGCTACTGGTTGAAGGCGATCGCCACCGCGCTCCAGGTCCCGGTCGACATTCCTGCCGACGGCGATTTCGGCGCCGCCTTCGGCGCGGCGCGGCTCGGCCTGATCGCCGCGACCGGCGCCGATCCGCTTGCCGTGTGCACCGCGCCGGCCACCGACGCCACCATCGAACCGGATACGGCGCTGATCGGCGCCTATGCCGATGCCTATCAGCGCTACCGGGCGCTTTATCCGGCCATCAAGGGCGCCACAGCGTGAGCGGACTTTCGCCCACGCCGTGGCATCGCGGCTCACTGCGCCGGCACCTTGTCGAGGAAGCCTGTGATGCTCTTCAGGCGGCCGTTCTCGATGACGCCGATGTCGGTGCCTTCGATGACGGACTCGGTGCCTTCCGGCCCGAGGTTCCACGAGAAGCGGATCGTGTCGCCAAACCCGTCCGGCTTGCCCTTCAGCGAGAACCGGAAGCCGGCAAAGCGCTGCTGCACGCCGTCGATGAGTGCGGCGACGCCTGCATGGCCGTCGCCTTGCATGAGCGGATCACGGTAACTGACATCTTCGGTGAAGGTCGCTTCGAGCAGGGCCTGCCGGCGGTCCGCATCACCCTCGTTCCAGGCGGTGATGTAGTTTTGGGCGATCGTGTTGAGGTCGGTCATGGTCTGTCTCCTTCTTTGAGTGGCTTTGACACGAACCTTTTCGACCAGCGTGAGCGTGAAACCAATTACGCCTGAGGTAATCAGGGCGAACTTTCGAGAGGACAGAAATCATGAGCAGCGGATTTTTCGGCGACATCCAGAAGATCAAATATGAGGGACCGGATTCGACCAATCCGCTGGCCTACCGCTTCTACAACCCGATGAGGTCGTCGCCGGCAAGCGACTGGAAGACCATCTGCGCTTCGCGGTCGCCTACTGGCATTCCTTCGCCTGGCAGGGCGGCGATCCCTTCGGCGGCCAGACCTTCGACCGTCCCTGGTTTCCCAAGGCCGGCGGCATCGACACGATGGAGTTGGCCAAGCTCAAGGCCGACGTCGCCTTCGAGATGTTTTCGCTGCTCGGCGCACCCTATTTCTGCTTCCACGACGCCGACGTGCGGCCGGAGGGCAAGGATTTTTCGGAGAGTGCCGCGCGCCTCGACGAGATCGCCGACTACTTTGCGGGAAAGATGAAGAAGACCGGCGTCAAGCTGCTCTGGGGCACCGCCAACCTGTTCTCGCACCGCCGCTTCATGTCGGGCGCCGCCACCAACCCCGATCCCGATGTCTTTGCCTATGCGGCGGCGACGGTGAAGAGCTGCATCGACGTCACCAAGCGGCTGAAGGGCGAGAACTACGTGCTGTGGGGCGGACGCGAGGGCTATGAGACGCTGCTCAACACCGATCTTGGCCGCGAGCAGGACCAGGCCGGACGCTTCCTCAGCCTGGTCGTCGACTACAAGCACAAGATCGGTTTCAAGGGCACCATCCTGATCGAGCCGAAGCCGCAGGAACCGACCAAGCACCAGTACGACTACGATGTCGCGACGGTGTACGGCTTCCTCAAGCGCTTCGGGCTGGAGAAGGAGGTCAAGCTCAACATCGAGCAGGGTCACGCCATCCTGGCCGGCCATTCCTTCGAGCACGAACTGGCGCTGGCCAACGCGCTCGGCGTCTTCGGTTCGATCGACATGAACCGCAACGACTACCAATCCGGCTGGGACACCGACCAGTTCCCCAACAACGTGCCGGAAATGGCGCTCGCCTACTACCAGGTCTTGCTGGCCGGCGGCTTCAAGACCGGCGGCACCAATTTCGACGCCAAGCTGCGCCGCCAGTCGCTCGACCCGCAGGATCTGCTGATCGGCCATATCGGCGGCATGGACGCTTGTGCGCGCGGGCTCAAGGCCGCCGCGCGCATGGTCGAGGACAAGGCGCTGTCGGGACCGCTGGCCGAACGCTATGCCGGCTGGAATTCGGCCGAGGCCAAGGCGATGCTGTCGGGCAAGCGCACGCTGGAGGAGATCGCCGAGCGTGTGGTGAAGAAGAAGATCGAGCCGCAGCCGCGCTCGGGCCGCCAGGAACTGCTCGAGAACATCGTCAACCGCTACGTCTGAGCGCGAAATTCCGTCCATACTTTTCCAGGGGCGGCCAGGCATTGCTGCCCCGGAACGGCTTTGCGCGATGGGCAGGACCGACGACACGGTTCTGCCCCGCATCGCCCCTCAATCGCCTCGCTCTTGCCTTCAAACAGCCGTCACGGATCTCGTATAAGTATGGCTCCTGTGGCGGGTGAAGAAGAAGGAGGCGAACCGATATGCAGCACGAACGCGAAATCGACGCCCTGCTCTCGTCCGGCGAGACCGGATCGATCATCGATCGGCTGATGGCGATGCCGAGACCTACCGACGATGTGAAGAACGAATGGGATCGCGCTGTCAGCAGCCGATTTGAAGTCCGTCTGGCGAGACAGATGCGCTCGCAGATCGACAACGGCAGCGATCGTCAAAACGCTGCTTGAGCCACCAAAGCGCTCCGCGCTTTGGAATCTTTGTTCCATGCATGTCGTTGTCCCAAAACTGCTACACACTTTTGGGCGACACGCACTATCCCCGGCGCAGCCTGACCGGCGCTTCGCCGAAAGCTCTTGAAAACGCTCTGGAAAACGCCGCGGCGGACGAAAACCCCGTCCGCCCGGCGATGTCTGCCATGGCGACGCGCGTGTCGACCACCAGCCGGCGCGCGGCACCCAGCCGGAGCCTGAGGTAATAGGCGCCGGGCGTCTCGCCGATCGATTTGCGAAAGATGCTTTCCAGCGTCCGCGCCGTCACGCCGGCGCGCTTGGCCATCGCGGCGATGGTCAGCGGCTGGTCGACATGCGCTTCCATCAGCCGGATGGCCTGCGCCAGCCGCGGATCGTAGCCGTCGAGCCGGCCGAGCGAGACCAGCGGCTGCGCGTCGGTGGCGGCGCGTGCCTGATCGTAGATGAAGACGCTGGCGACATCGAGCGCCACCGCCATGCCGAGCCGCGTGCGGATCAGATGCAGCATCAGGTCGAAGGTCGGCGAGGCGCCGCCGGAGGTGAAGACCGGACCGTCGATGACATAGCGGTCGGGCCGGACATCGACGCCGGGAAAGGCCGACGGAGAAATCCTCCATGTCCTCCCAATGGGTGGTGGCGCTGCGCGCCTTCCAGCAGGCCGGCCCGCGCGACCAGCCAGGTGCCGGCCTCGACGCCGCCACAGGCGCGCGCCGCGCGCGCAGCGCGGCGCAGGCCGGCAAGCAGCGCCGACGTGGCATAGTTCTGCGTGCCGAAGCCGGCGACGACGACGAGCAGTCGGTCGGCTTCGGCGGCATCGAAGCGGCCGCTGACCGCCACCGGCAGGCCGCAAGTCGTGACCGGCGGCTCGCCGGTCGACCGAGACCAGTTTGAAGTCGAACAGCGTCTCGCCGGCGATGCGGTTGGCGGCGCGCAGCGGATCGATGGCCGAGGCGACGCACATGATCGACGAGCCGGAAAACACCAGCAGCGTCACCTTGAGCGGCGTGCGCTCCGGCGTGAAAGATGGTCGGTTTTTCGCTTTTGACCATGTAAGCCTTCGTAAAATGCAAAACAGTTCCGCGCAAGTCGGCGCAATGTTGTGCGTCTGTATCGATTGGGAGGAGATTCCATGCCGCTCGCGATGAACCGCGAGGTCTTCATCACCTGTGCCGTCACCGGATCCGGCGGCACGCAGGACCGCAGCCCGCATGTGCCGCGCTCGCCCAAGCAGATCGCCGATTCGGCGATCGACGCGGCCAAGGCGGGTGCGGCGATCGTCCATTGCCATGTGCGCGACCCCGAAACCGGCAAGCCGCGCCGCGACGTGCATCTCTACCGCGAAGTGACCGAGCGCATCCGCGACGCGAATGTCGACGTGGTGCTGAACCTGACCGCCGGCATGGGCGGCGACATGGTGTTCGGCTCGCCGGAAGCCCGCTGCCGCTGAACGAAAAGGGCACCGACATGGGCGGCGCCACCAACCGCGTCGAGCATGTGCGCCAGTGCCTGCCGGAGATCTGCACGCTCGATTGCGGCACGATGAATTTCGCCGAAGCCGACTATGTCATGACCAACACGCCCGGCATGCTGCGCGCCATGGGCGGCATGATGACGGCGCTCGGCGTCAAGCCGGAGATCGAGGCCTTCGACACCGGCCATCTGTGGTTCGCCAAGCAGCTGGTCGAGGAAAAGGTGCTGAAGCCGGACGCGCTGGTGCAGCTCTGCATGGGCGTGCCGTGGGGCGCGCCGGACGACCTCAACACCTTCATGGCGATGGTCAACAACGTGCCGTCGACCTGGAACTGGTCGGCCTTCTCGATCGGCCGCAACCAGATGGCCTATGCCGCAGCGGCGGTGCTGGCCGGCGGCAATGTCCGCGTCGGGCTGGAAGACAATCTCTGGCTCGACAAGGGCGTGCTCGCGACCAATGCGCAACTGGTCGAGCGCGCGGCCAGCATCGTCACCAATCTCGGCGCCAGGGTCCTCGGGCCGGAGGAAGTGCGCAAGAAGCTCAACCTGACCAAGCGCGCGCCGATCGCCGCGTAGCTTGGAGGGTGTCGAGATGACTACCGTCAAATTCACCGCGATGAAGGATGGCGACCGGGAGGACTACGAGTTCCTGACCGCGCATGAGATCGACTATGCCGCCAAGACCGGCGAGCGGCTGCTCGACGCGCTGGTGCAGCTCGACGAGGGCCTGTCCGGCTACAAGATCACCCGGCTCGGCCATTCGCTGCAGGCGGCGACGCGCGCCTGGCGCGACGGCGCCGACACCGACTGGATCGCCTGCGCGCTGCTGCACGACATCGGCGACATCTACGCGCCCTACAATCACGACGAATATGCGGCTGCGATCCTGAAGCCCTTCGTGCGCGAGCAATGCACCTGGGTGGTGGAAAAGCACGGCGATTTCCAGCGCCTCTATTACGCCCATCATCTCGGCGGCAATCCGTCATGCGCGCGACCGCTTCGCCGGCCACGCCTATTTCGACGATTGCGACCAGTTCTGCGAGCGCTGGGACCAGTCGAGCTTCGACCCCGACTACGAGACGCTGCCGATCGATTTCTTCCGGCCCTTCGTGCTCGAAGTCTTTGCCCGCAAGGCCTACGACCCATCGGTCATCCGCGCCGGCGAGCGCGTGCCTCTCATCGATCCAGAAACAGCCAAGACAAGAACCGGAGCCTGACGCATGAGCATCATCAACAAGGCGGCCGCCATCGGCGGCGGTGTCATCGGCGCCGGCTGGGTGGCGCGGCTGCTGCTCAACGGCATCGACGTGTCGATCTTCGATCCCGATCCGGAAGCCTCGCGCAAGGTCGGCGAAGTGATGAAGGGCGCGCGCCGCGCCTACAAGCAGATGGTGCCCGGCGGCCTGCCCAAGGAAGGCAAGCTGACCTTCGCCAAGACCATCGCCGAAGCGGTCGCCGACGCCGACTTCATCCAGGAAAGCGTGCCGGAACGGCTCGACCTCAAGCACCGCGTGCTGGCCGAGATCGACGCGCATGCGCCGGCCAACGCCATCGTCGGCTCGTCGACCTCCGGCATCAAGCCGACCGACATGCAGGTGGCGATGAAGAAGCACCCGGAGCGGCTGGTCGTCGGCCATCCGTTCAACCCGGTCTACCTGCTGCCGCTGGTCGAGATCGTCGGCGGCGAGCAGACCTTTCCCGAGGCGATCGAGGTCGCCAAGGAAATCTACGCCTCGATCGGCATGAAGCCCGTCGTCATCCGCAAGGAGATCGAGGCCTTCGTCGGCGACCGCCTGCTGGAAGCGGCGTGGCGCGAGGCGCTGTGGCTGATCAAGGACGGCATCTGCACGGTCGAGGAACTCGACGACATCATGCGCTATTGCTTCGGCCTGCGCTGGGCGCAGATGGGCATGTTCCAGGTCTATCGCGTCGCCGGCGGCGAGGCCGGCATGCGCCACTTCATGGCGCAGTTCGGGCCGTGCCTGAAATGGCCGTGGACCAAGCTGATGGACGTGCCGGAGTTCAACGACGAGCTGGTCGACCTGATCGCCACCCAGTCGGACGACCAGGCGCATGGCCTGTCGATCCGCGAGCTGGAAAAGATCCGCGACGACAATCTGGTCGCGATCATGGAAGCGCTGTCGAAGCAGAACAAGGGCAAGGGCTGGGGCGCCGGCGCGCTGCACAAGGACTACACCAAGCAGCTGGCCAAGCTGGCGGCGAAGAAGCCGGCCGCCTCCAAGGCGGCCGAAAAGGCCAAGGCGAGCAAGCCGGTGAAGAAAGCCGACAAGCCGAAGAAAAAGAAGAAGGGCTGAGACCATGGATTTCGGCCTGTCGGAGGAGCAGAAACTCATCGTCGAGACGACGCGCGCGTTCGTCGAGAACGAGCTTTATCCGCATGAGCAGGAGGTGGAGCGCACCGGCGTGCTGCGCCGCGAACTGATCGAGGAGATCAAGGTCAAGGCGATCGAGGCCGGGCTCTATGCCGCCAACATGCCGGCCGATGTCGGCGGCGCCGGGCTCGATACGGTGACCTGGCTGCTCTACGAGAAGGAACTCGGCCGCGCCAATTACGCGCTGCACTGGACCTGCGTGGCGCGTCCCTCCAACATCCTGCTGGCCGGCACGCCGGAGCAGCGCGAAAAATATCTGTTCCCCTGCATCCGCGGCGAGAAATGGGACTGCCTGGCGATGACCGAGCCGGGCGCCGGCTCCGACCTGCGCGGCATGAAGGCGACCGCCGTGCAGGATGGCGACGACTGGGTGCTCAACGGCACCAAGCATTTCATCAGCCACGCCGACCTCGCCGATTTCGCCATCGTGCTTCATGGCTTCGGGCGAGGAGGAATCGCCGCGCGGCAAGCGCAAGAAGATCACCGCCTTCTTCGTCGACAAGGGCACCAAGGGTTTCACGGTGCGCGACGGCTACCGCAACGTCTCGCATCGCGGCTACACCAACGCCATCCTGGAATTCGACGATTGCCGGCTGCCGGCAAGCCAGGTTCTCGGCGAAGTGCACAAGGGTTTCGAGGTCGCCAATTCCTGGCTCGGCGCCACCCGCCTGCAGGTCGGCGCCACCTGCCTCGGCCGCGCCGAGCGGGCGCTTGGCCACGCCATCGAATATGCCGCGCAGCGCCAGCAGTTCGGCCAGCAGATCGGCAAGTTCCAGGGCGTGTCGTTCAAGCTCGCCGACATGGCGACCGAATTGAAGGCCGCCGACCTGATGGTGTTCGAAGCCGGCTGGAAGTACGATCAGGGCACCGTCACCGATCAGGACATGGCGATGGCCAAGCTGAAGGCTACCGAAATGCTCGCTTTCGTCGCCGACGAGGCGATCCAGATCCATGGCGGCATGGGGCTGATGGACGACCTGCCGCTGGAGCGCATCTGGCGCGACGCCCGCGTCGAGCGCATCTGGGAAGGCACTTCGGAGATTCAGCGACATATTATTTCGCGGGCGCTGCTGCGTCCGTTCGGAGCTTAGAGCATAATGGCCTCCAAAGCCGGGATCCGGTTTTGGGGAGAAGATCATCCTCAAACGAAAAGATGGCCATGCATAAACTCGAACGTCTCCTGCGCCCGAAATCGATTGCCGTGTTCGGCGGGGCGCAGGCCGCTGCCGTCGTCGCGCAATCGATCAAGATGGGCTTTGCCGGCGAAATCTGGCCGGTGCATCCGACCAAGGACGAGGTCGCCGGCCGCAAGGCCTATCGCTCCGTCGCCGACCTGCCCGGTGCGCCCGACGCCGCCTTCGTCGGCGTCAACCGCCATCTCACCATCGAGATGGTCAAGGCGCTGCGCCGAGCGTGGCGCCGGCGGCGCCGTCTGCTTTGCCGCCGGCTTTCTCGAGACCGAGGCCTATGACGACGATGGCGAGCGGCTGCAGGCCGAGCTGGTGGCTGCTGCCGGCGCAGATGCCGATCATCGGGCCGAACTGCTACGGCCTGATCAACTATGCCGACGGCGCGCTTGCTGTGGCCCGACCAGCATGGCGGCATCAGGCTGCCCGAGGGCGGCCAGCGGCGTCGCCATCATCACCCAGTCGTCCAACATCGCCATCAACATGACGATGCAGAAGCGCGGCCTGCCGATCGCCTTCCTGATGACCGCCGGCAACCAGGCACAGACCGGCCTGTCCGAAATGGCGCTCGGCCTGATCGAGGACGAGCGCGTCACCTCGCTCGGCCTGCATATCGAAGGCTTCGATTCGGTAGCCGGCTTCGAGCGGCTGGCGGCACGCGCGCGCGAACTGAAGAAGCCGATCATCGCCATGAAGGTCGGCCGCTCCGAACAGGCGCAGGCAGGCGACCGTCTCGCACACCGCCTCGCTCGCCGGCTCGGATGCGGCTTCGGGCGCGTTCCTGAAGCGGCTCGGCATCGCCCGCGTCGATTCCATTCCCGCCTTCCTCGAGGCGCTGAAGCTGCTGCATGTCACCGGCCCGCTGCCCGGCTATCGGCTGTCGTCGATGAGCTGCTCGGGCGGCGAGGCCTCGGTGATGGCCGACAGCGCCGAAGGGCGCTGGGTCAATTTCCCGGAGCTCACCCAGCAAGCATCGCGCGCATGTCAAATCGACGCTCGGGCCGCTGGTCGCGGTCGCCAACCCGCTCGACTACCACACCTTCATCTGGAACAACGAGCCGGCGATGACCGCCACCTTCACCGCCATGGTGTCGGGCGGCTTCGACCTCAACATGCTGGTGCTCGATTTTCCGCGCCCCGACCGCTGCTCGGATCACCGACTGGTGGGCGACGCTGCGGGCCTTCGAAGCGGCGCTGAAGACCAACAAGGCGCAAGGCGCGATCGTCTCGTCGCTGCCGGAGAACCTGCCGGAGGAATACACTGCCGAGCCTGATGGCGCGCGGCATGGTGCCGTTGTTCGGCATCTCCGAGGCGATGGACGCCGCCGAGGCGGCGGCCTTCATCGGCTGGGCCTGGGCACGAGCCGCAGGCGCAGCCGATCGACACCTCGGCATGCCGGCGCTGCCGGAAGGCGGCCATGTGACGCCTGACGAGGCCGAAGCCAAGGCGCGGCTGATCAAGGCCGGCTTGCCGGTGCCGAAGGGCGAACGCGCCGCCAATGCCGTCGAGGCGGTGATCTCGTCGATGGCGCTCGGCTTCCCGGTGGCGCTGAAGGCGCTCGGCGTCACCCACAAATCGGAAGTCGGCGCGGTGCAAGCTCAACCTCAAGGATGCCGAATCCGTCAGCACGGCCGCGCATGATCTGCTGCCGCTCGGCACCGGCCTCTATGTCGAGCGCATGGTGCGCGACGGCGTCGCCGAACTGATCGTCGGCTTCACCCGCGACCCGATGTTCGGCGCGGTGATGACGCTGGGCACCGGCGGCGTGCTGGTCGAGCTGTTGCGCGACAGCGTCACCCTGATGCTGCCGGCGACGCGCGACGAGATCGAGGCGGCGCTTGCGCGGCCTGAAACTGTTCCCGCTGCTCGACGGCTATCGCGGCCGGCCGAAGGCCGATGTCGCGGCGGCCATCGAGGCGCATCGCCGGCATTGCCGACTTCGTGCAGCAGAATGCCGGCGAGATCGAGGAACTCGACATCAACCCGCTGATCGTCTGCGCCGAGGGCAAGGGCGCCTGGATCGCCGACGCGCTGCTGGTGCTGGGAGACAAGAAGAATGTCTGACGTCATCACCACCCGCCGCGAGGGCACGA
The DNA here is from genome assembly GCA_963788955.1 of uncultured Alphaproteobacteria bacterium. GTDB lineage: Bacteria > Pseudomonadota > Alphaproteobacteria > Rhizobiales > Rhizobiaceae > Mesorhizobium. Next base: position 102,007 of record CAWBIN010000024.1, read on the forward strand.
TCCTCGAAGTCACGCTCGACCGGCCGAAGGCCAATGCCATCGACCTCAAGACCTCGCGGCTGATGGGCGAGACGTTCAAGGCATTCCGCGACGATCCGGAGCTGCGCGTCGCCATCGTCAAGACCGCCGGCGACAAGTTCTTCTGCGCCGGCTGGGATCTGAAGGCCGCGGCCGGCGGCGACGCGGTCGACGGCGACTATGGCGTCGGCGGCTTTGCCGGCCTGCAGGAACTGCGCGACCTGAACAAGCCGGTCATCGCCTGCGTCAACGGCATGGCGGTGGGCGGCGGCTTCGAGCTGGCGCTGTCCTGCGACCTGATCTACGCCTCCGACCATTCCTCCTTCGCGCTGCCCGAAATCCGCGCCGGCACGCTGGCCGATGCCGCGACGATCAAGCTGCCGAAGCGCATCCCCTATCATGTCGCCATGGACCTTCTGCTCACCGGCCGCTGGATGGATGTCGCCGAGGCGCATCGCTGGGGCCTGGTCAACGAAGTGCTGCCCAAGGAAAAGCTCGAGGACCGCGTCTGGGAGATCGCCCGCCTGCTCGCCAGCGGCCCGCCGCTGGTGTTTGCCGCGATCAAGGAGACGGCGCGCGTGGCCGAGGCGCTGACCTTCCAGGAGGCGATGAACAGGGTGACGCGCCGCCAACTGCCGACCGTCGATGTCCTCTACGGCTCGGAGGACAATATGGAAGGTTTTCGCGCTTTCGCCGAAAAGCGCGACCCGGTGTGGAAGGGCAGGTAGGACGCAGTCCGTTCAGCAGCCATGACCGACTACAAAACCCTCATCGACGCCGAGACCTGGGCCTTCATCGAGCGCACCAATTCCTATTATCCGCCCGACACGATCGACTACACCATTCCCCAGCAGCGCGCGATCTATGACCGGATGTGCCGCGAATTCTTTGCCGGCTATCCCGAAGGCGTGACGGCGGAAACCACCGTCATCGCGGCGCCCACTCACGACATCCCGATCCGCATCTATCGCAGCGCGACGCCGAACAAGCGCGGCGATGGTGCTCTATGTCCATGGCGGCGGCTTCATCCTCGGCGGGCTGGACAGCCATGACGATGTCTGCGCCGAGCTTTGCGCCCGCACCGGCTTCGAGGTGGTCTCCGTCGACTACCGGCTGGCGCCGGAGCATCTGCACCCGGCCGCCTTCGACGATGCATTGCGGCGCCTTCGAATGGGCCGCCAAGACCTACAACCGCCCGGTCCTGCTCTGCGGCGACAGCGCCGGCGGCAATCTCTGCGCCGCCGTCAGCCACGCGACGCGCGGCCACGCCAACAGGCCGATCGGCCAGGTGCTGATCTATCCCGGCCTTGGGTTCGGCGACCGCTCGCAAATCGTGGCGACTCCTATGTGACACATGCCGAGGCGCCGATGCTGACGGTGCGCGAAATCGAATTCTACAAGCACATCCGCACCGGCGGCGCGGATCGGCACCGGCGACATCACTGTGTCGCCGCTCGCCGACGCCGATTTCGCCAACCTGCCGCCAACCGTGCTGATCACCGCGCAATGCGACCCGCTGTCGTCCGACGGCGAAGCCTATCGCGACCGCATCCTTGCCGCCGGCGGGCGGGCCATCTGGTTCGAGGAGCCGGGGCTGGTGCACGGCTATCTCAGGGCCAGGCACACGGTCGGCCGGGCTCGCGCGAGCTTCACCCGCATCGTCGATGCGGTGTCGGCGCTGGGCAGGGGCGACTGGATCTGGTGAAACCCTTCGCCAATTTCGCCGATCCGCAATGACGGCGCCTTGCCGTCAGTCACTTCGATCAAACTGAGCGACCAACGCACGGGCCTTAGTCCCGGCCAATGAACCTTTCCGCCTCCGTCTGCGACTGATGTGAGGTGCCGCATGGTGCGGCCCGGAAAGGAAAGCCCGCCATGACCAGACACCCAGAGGCTCCACGGTCTCCGGGAACAACAGAAGCTCAGCGCGACCACCGCCTTCGGGACGGGGTCGATGCGCTGGGCTTTCCGCTGATTCCGTTGACCCTGCGTAAGAGCCGGCGTATCGTGACTATGAGGAAAGCAGACAATTCGATCAGGGACGAACGTGACGGAACGCCGCGCCTTGCCCTGATTTGCGCGGCGAGACCGGACGTTTCTCCCGTATCCTGTGGGGGGAATGTCATGTCTCGCGATCACGGCTCGTTCGTGCCCTCTCGCGCTGGCCGTTTGCGCCGCGCAAGCCAAACCGCCAGCGCCTTGCTGGCATTGGCGCTGACCGCCGGCCTGTGGCTGGGCAGCCCTGCCCAGGCGCAGGAAACCCAGATCATCTATCCCGGTTCGATGGCGGTGACCGGATTTTCCGGCACCATCATTCCCGGCTTCGAGGAAGGCCTGCCGCCCGGCGTCGATCCGGTCGACGAAACCTTCATCGACACCACGCGCGCAACCTTGCGCGTTTTCGACGTTTCAGGCGCTGGGCGGACCGGCCTCCGGCCAGCTCGTCTACACGCCGCCGCCCTTCGAGGTGACGGCCGAGCAGATCGGCCAGGTGTTCGCCCTCGCCTATGACGACGGCATGCGCGACGGCGTCCCCTCGGGCATTCCGAACCTCTATGCCGGCGCCACCTCGCTGCACGGCATCCGCATCGTCACCCCGGACGAAGACGCCGACGGCCGGCCTGAGCGGCAACGCCGCGGCACGGCGGGCGCCACCTTCATGGACGGCCAGTTCGGCACCGAAAACGGCGGCGGTCCCGGCACGATCTGGAAGATCGACGGCATCACCGGCGCCGTGTCCAAATTCGCCGACATCGACACCAACAGCGGTCCCGGCATCGGCGACATCAGCTTCGACAGCATTCACCGCCAGTTCTTCGCCAGCGACCTCGACACCGGCCTCATCCATCGCATCGACGCCAACGGCGCGCTGATCGACAGCTTCGACCACGGCGTTGCCGGGCGCCCGGCGCACGGGCTCGCCCCTGTCGCCGACGACGGCGCTGTGATGGACATCCAGGGTGCGGCCTTCGACAGCGAAGACCCCGACACCTGGGGCTACACGCAGGACGAACGCCGCGTCTGGTCCGTCGCCTATCATGGCGGCCGGGTCTACTATTCGGTCGGCGAAAAGGCCGAGATCTGGTCGGTGGGCATTGCCCGCGACGGCAGCTTCGCCGGCGATCCGCGCTGGGAGCTGACGGTCAAGGCCGACAAGGACTACGCCGTCACCGACATCGCCTTCGACAACCAGGGCTTCATGTACCTGGCGCAGCGCGGTCCGGTGGAAAACCGCTACGATTACAGCCAGTTCGCCGATTCCGGCAAAGGCGAGGTCATCCGCTACTGGCGCGAGAACCCGGACGATCCGGCGACGGAATCGGTCTGGGTGGAAGCGCCGCAGGAATATGCGGTCGGCTTCCCGCAAGGCAACCGGCAGTCGGCCGGCGGCCTGGACCTGCAATATGGCTATGACGCCGACGGCAATCTCGACACCGCGCTCCTGCGCCGACACGCTGGTCAACACCGGCGACAAGTTGCGCGACAATCCGGCACTGGCCGACCAGCTCGCCGCCGGCGGGCCGCTTGCCGTGCACGGCGTGCAGATCACGCCGACGCCGCTGGTCAAGCCGGCCAACGTGCCGCCCTTCGGCTCGTGGTTCGTCGACTTCGACGGCTACTTCGAAGACCCCGAGGTGGAAGGCCATGTCGGCGACGTCGAGGTCTGGCGCCCCTGCGAAGGCCGTGCCGGCTACTATGAGGAGATTCCGGGCGGCTATCTGCCACCGTTCTATCCGCCGGACTTCCCACCGCCCGGCGATCTGCCTCCATGTCTCGATGTCGAAGACGTCCAGTATTTCTGCACGCCCTCCGGCCTCGAGGCCGATCTCTATCTCCATGACCATGCCGGCTTCGGCGGCGATTCGATCAAGGCTCAGTCCAGGACGCCAGGCGTCGGGGTGACCTCACCCATGTCGCATGCGCCCGGCGCGCCCTACACGATCAACATCACCGGCCATTATCCGGGCGACACCGTCGATGTCGGGCTCTGCTTCTACAGGCAGTCCGACCGCGACAAGGGCGGCTACTTCCCTTGCTGCAAGATGACCGTGCCGCTCAGAACGCCAGCCGTCAGCTGCGAACCGTGAGGAGGGAAAGATGATAAATTCTCGCACTTTCCCCGCTCGCGACAAGCACGCAACCAACCGTCATGGAGACGATCATGAAACCCCTGTCACTCGCCAGGCGCGGCGCGCGCTGGCTGATGGCGGCCGGTATCGCGGTCGCCATGCTGACGCCGGTACAAGGCTTCGCGCAAGACGCTGTCCCGATCAGCCCGGAGCTGAGGCTCGACCTCGACAATTCGCGCGTCGTCAATCCGAGGCCTGACCGGATCGTGCCCTTCTTCACCAAGAAGGGCACTCAAAGAGGCTGCGACTACGTCGTCTATTCGCTGAGCTTCGGCTTGCGCGGTGATCCGCAGGGATTTGCCGATCCAAGCCTCATAGCCAGACTGAAAAAGGTCAGGATCGACTTCAAGGACCAGCTTCCGCACGGCCTTGAGATCGTCAACGTGCAACGTGTCCGGCGACGGCACGGATGCGTCTGGCGGCCCGCTGCCGGGCGCCACGATCAGCACGTCGGCAGATCCGAACGACACGGCGACGGTTTCCGATTTCCGGATTTCCGCCGCCGATCTCGACGGCGTCGGCGCTCCGAACGAGCGCATCATCAATTTCCGCATCACGGCCAAGATCGACCATGCGGCGTTTCCCTCGCCGACGATCGTCGACAACCAGGGGCTGATCACGGTGACTGCCGGACCAGGCACCGCGAAGATCATCCCGTCGCAGGATCCGAGCAAGCCGGATGATGGCGATTTCCTCACCGGCGAAAAGACCTCGATCAAGATCGACCTGACCAAGTGCAAGCGGCCGCCGCCACCTCCCGGCAAGGAGTGCTTCAAGGTGGAGCGCGGCAAGGTCGATTGCGTGCCCGGCGGCGGCGCCTTCATCTACCATATGCCGGTTGGCCCGGAGATGGGCGGCAAGTGGGTGCAGGTGTCGACGACGACGCCCGGCATCACCATCATCCCCGACACGCAACTGGTGCCGGCGGGCGGCGGTGTGCTCAACTGGAAGATCGTCGGCGCATCGCCCGGCGACGTCATCCACCTCATCGTCACCGGCATCGAAACCTATGCCGGGCCGGAAGAGGGTTGGGGCCTATGCTGCTCGCAGACCATCGACATCGTCATTCCGCGTGACCTCAGGTGCCCGCCCGACAAGGAGCCGGACCTCAAGGTCGAGAAGCGCGCCGACGTGACGCGTTGCACGATGGCCGGCGGCTGCGACTTCACCATCCGGGTCACCAATGTCGGCGGCGCGCCCTATCACGGCAAGATCGTGCTCGACGAGGTGACGCTGCCGGCCGGCTCCACGCTGGATTCAGGGCCGAATCCGCCCTGGGTCTGCGTGCCCGGAGCAACGCCGATGACGTGCACCCATCCGGTGACCACGCTCAATCCGGGCGCTTCCGTCGACCTCAAGCTCGGCTTCAAGCCGGCCGGGGGCTGGCAAGGTGGTGCTTTGCGCAACTGCGCCACCTACAATTATGGCGCCAGCGGCAAGCCGTTGTTCGGCAGCCAGCAGAACGATCGCGGCTGCGCCTCGATCCCGATCTGCCGGCGTGGCGATCGTGATCCGGAATGCCGGCCGCCGGTCGAAAAGAAGGTCGACCTGATCCTGAAGAAGCGTGCCCGCATCCCGGTCTGCACGCCCGACGGCATCTGCTACTTCGTGATCGACATCATCAACAACGGCAGCGTCCCCTATAACGGGCCGCTGACGGTCATCGACAACTATCCAGGCGGCGCGCCGGCATCTTCGACCTTCGGCCCGAGCCCGCCCTGGACATGCGGACCGAATGGCCCCGGCCAGTTCCGCTGCGACAATGCCGGCATCGTGCTGATGCCGGGCGCCTCGACGCCGATCGTCGTCAAGGCGGTGATGCCGGCCGGCTATCAGTCGGACACCGTCGAGAACTGCGCGGCGCTGAAGCCCATCCCCGGTGAGGTCGACCTCACCAACAACAAGGCCTGCGCCAAGGAACGCTTCCGCCATCCCAATGGCGGCAAGCCGGCCCTGCGCATCACCAAAGTGTGCAACGGCTCGCTCGCCGGTGCCGCGGTCATCTCTTGCCGCATCACCGTCATCAGCCTCGGCACCGCTGCCCCCACCGGTCCGGTGCGGGTCAACGATGCCGCGACGTTGGTGGCTGGCGGCGCGCCGGTCCAGATCCAGACCGTCACTCCTGACGGCGCGGAATGGGCTTGCGGACCGGTCCCCGCCAATGCGCTGTCGTGCCAGATTCCCGGCGCCGTGATGACGCCCGGAACATCCAGGCACTTCGACGTGACGGTCTCGGCCAATGGCGAGTTCGAGAACTGCGCGCGCGGCTCCTACGGGCCGGCGCCGGGAGACGACATCGTCTACCCGATCGGCCAGGCTTGCGCCAAGGGCGGCGGGGTCTCGACCATCCGCGTCGAGAAGACCGGCGACAGCGAGTGCCAGCCAGGTGCGCCCTGCACGTTCGAGATCACCATCACAATGACGGCGACGACCCCCTTCTCAGGTCCGGTCCGCATCGGTGATGCGATCGGCGTGGAAGGCCTCGGCAGGCTGGAAGGCGTTGCGATCACCTCGATCGAACCGCCCTTCGGCTGCTCGCCGGAACCGGCAACCTTGCCCCTGTCCTGCGTCGCCAACCTGACGCTCGGCGCCGGAGAAAGCCACGTGCATACATGTCACCGTGGTCATTCCCGACGACGGCCGTCTGGCCAACCTGCAGGGCACGGTCAACGGTCAGAACTGCGTTGGCGTCCTGTCTCCCGACACAAGGGTACAAGGCGGCGGCGACGTGCTTTCCGGCGATCAGACCAACATCCAGGGCGATCGCGGCAAGGCCTATGCCTGCCATCCCTTCACCATCAAGAACGAGGTGGAGAAGGAATGCTCGCCAGGCTTCGTCATGAACGATGCCGGCCGGTGCGTCTGCCCGGACGGCACCACCTTCCGCAACGGCCAGTGCTCGCCGGGCGGCGGCGTCATCACCGACCCGAAGCCGAAGCCCTGCGTCCTGCTGAAGGGCCAGATCCGCACCGAGGACGGACGCTGCATCTGCCCGCGCGGAACCGAGCTTGAGAATGGCGCCTGCGTGAAGGTCACGCAGGGCTGCACCATCCCCGGTTCGGTCCCGACAGCGGACGGCAACTGCCGCTGCCCCGCCGGCACGCATCTCGACAGGAATGCGAATGCCTGCGTGCGGGACAAGCAGAAGCCCGAGCAGTGCACCATTCGCGGCCAGGTCCATGACGCCGACGGCGATTGCGTCTGCCCGAGGGGGACCGAGGTGCGCAATGGCGCCTGCCGGCCGATCCGGCCGAAACCGGAGCAGTGCACCATTCGCGGCCAGGTCCACAACGCCAACGGCGATTGTGTCTGCCCGAAAGGAACCGAGGTGCGCAATGGTGCCTGTCGTCCGGTCCGGCCAAAGCCGGAGCAGTGCACGATCCGCGGCCAGGTCCACGACTCCAACGGCAATTGCGTCTGCCCGAAGGGTACGGAGATCCGCAATGGCGCCTGCCGGCAGAAGAAGCCTCAGCTGGAGCAGTGCACCATCCGCGGCCAGGTGCACAACAAGCGCGGCGAATGTGTCTGTCCGCGCGGCACCGAGGTCCGTGACGGCGCCTGCCGCAGGGTTCGGCAGGAATGCGCGCCGGGCTCGCAGCTGATCAACGGCCAATGCCAGCCGATCATCATCAGGCGCTGCCCGTCCGGGACGACTGGAAGATATCCGAACTGCGTGCCGATCCGCAGGCAGCCGGAGATCAACCCGAACCTGCTGCTCAATCCGAACATCCTCCAGCAGGTCCTGCCAAGGCGCGCGCCGCAGGTGGACCAGCAGGATCCGGCTACTCTGAACTCCAAGCCGTAATCCTGGTACCAAAAGACCAAACCCCGCCGGAGCAATCCGGCGGGGTTTTTCGTGGCTTGATCGATTGCGTGAACCTTGATGCGGCAAGCGGCGACCAACGCCTGAAGGAACACTTCAGGAGAGAGATATGTCTTCAGTCAGCTACGCCTTTCGCAATACGGTTGCGACCGTTGCCTTGCTCGCAGCCGGACTAGCCACCACCTCGGCCTTCGCCGAACAGGCCAACATCAAGTCGATGTCCTTCGACACGCAGAGCGTCAACACCACGCTCCATGTCGTTTCGAGCGACAAACAGAAATGGGACACGCTGAAGAGCGGCACCGTCCAGTTCTGGGGCCACATGAAGATCAATACACGCTGGCCCGGTTACGTTCAGGATGTCGGCGTCGCACTCGGCGTCTGCGGACCCGGCCAATGCGGCCCGTTTCCGCCGATCTGGAGCGACGCGCCGGTCAGCCGCGACTACGACCACCAGGAAAACTTCGCCTTTGACCCGTCCAAAATACCGCTGTCGTCCGACACCGGCATTGCCGTCGTGCCCTATGGCGACCAGATCATCGCCAAGTGCAACCAGCACCTGCAAGCCGACGGACCGACGAAATCCTATACGTTCAACCACACTTTTCACGCCAGCTTCACGGCGCTTACCGACAAGGCGCTCGACATGGACAATGCCGTCGCCGAAACCCAGCCGGGCAGCTGGCCTTTCCACTGTTCAACTCGCATTACGCCGAGCACGGCACGTTCCAGGTCCAAATCGTCTGCGATCCGGTGATCAAGCCCGCGGTTCAGGACGTCGCTGCCGATTTCGGCGAGTTCGAGGTCGAGAACGTCAAGCTGTTCCTGACCACCTACCAGTCCAATCAACCGGGCTCGAACGCCCGGCACCGTCTGCCCCTCGCTGAAGGTTACCAGCCGGGCGCAGGCCAACCAGGCCGGGCCGGTCTCGATGCGCATCTGGCGACAGAAGGACGGCGGACCGATCACCTCCGAGTTCAAGCAGGCGTGGGCGTCATATGACGCGGCCAAGAACGGCTATTTCGCCACCTACGAGAAATGGGAGAATGTCGGCGCAACTGCCTATTTCCAGTACAAGACCGAGATCGTCGGCAATGGTCCGTTCGAGCCCTTCGACGGCTGGAAGGACATCACGGTGCATTGCACCGGCGCCGGCGGCGGCGGCTTCGCCGACGCACCGCAGGCCGATCCCGACAACCCGCCGGCAAAGGCCGATTGGCAGGGCGACGTGACCGTCTCCGACAGCGCCGGAGCGAAAGAAACTGTGCCCACGCAAGGGCCAGGTCGCATTCGAAGTGAGCCGCGACGAGCCCGGCGCGTTCCACTACCGGATCAGCTGCTCGAACGGCGCCTTCTTCACCGGAACCACGGTCGCCTTCGACCAGGGCGGCGCTCGTTCAAGGCGAGCGCGTTCGCACGATCTCAGCATCGATCAGAACCCGCGCGATCCAGTGCACGCTGCAGGAGATCAAGCAGAACGGCGCCATCGCCACCGTCGATACGGACAAGGAGGACTTCACCTGCGTAAAGCGCACCTTCGAACCGGAGGCCGACGATCTCGTCTCCAGCACGCGTCCGGACTTCGGCAAGCCGAGACTGCCGCCGGTCGTCGTCGATCCCGGCCGCAAGTGCCTGCCCGGCCAGAAACAGGTGCGTAGCAAATGCGTCGACAAGCCGCTCGTTGCCGCGTGCAAAAGCACCGAGAAGCTCGTCAACGGCAGGTGCATCGGCGTCAGCATCCACTGCCTGCCGGGCTATCGTCAGGTCGGCTTGAAATGCGTGAAGAACCCGGTGATCGCCGACAAATGCAGGCGCGACGAACTGCGCATCAACGGCAAATGCGTGCGCAAGCCTCCCGTCATCATCGACTGCAAGCGCGGCTACCATCTGGTCGGCAAGGCGTGCGTGAAAGAGCGATCATCACCACTGGCTGCCGGGCAACCGAAAAGCTGGTGCGCGGACATTGCGTGCCCAAGCCCGGGCGTGACGTGACTCTGCAGAAGTTGAAGCAAGGCAGGGCCAAGTTTCTTCTGCCGGGCAGGCCAAGCTGCGGCGGCAGGCGAACTGAAATCCTGACGCATACGGAAGGGAGAGGCGGCTGAGGCTGCCTCTCTGCATTGCGTGGAGAACGCGCCGGCGCCGGATTTCTGTCGACAAGCAGCGTCGGGACGATTAGAGCGACGTGGGTCCATTTGGACGCACAAAGTACGCTCTAACACTTTTGAATTCGACGCATCATGCTTTCCGAAAATCGGTTCCGATTTTCGGGCCGATGCGCAGGGCGGAAGCGGGTCCAAGAACGGGAAGCGGACATGGCCCAAAAGACCCTGATCGCGCCATCGGTGCTGGCGTCGGATTTCTCGAAGCTCGGCGACGAGGTCGAGGCGGTCGCGGCCGCCGGCGCCGACTGGATCCATCTCGACGTCATGGACGGGCATTTCGTGCCCAACATCACCTTCGGCCCGCCGGTGATCAAGGCGATCCGCAACCGCACCAAGGCCTTCTTCGACTGCCATCTGATGATCGCGCCGGCCGATCCCTATCTGGCCGCCTTCGCCGAGGCCGGCTGCGACGGCATCACGGTGCATGCCGAGGCCGGACCGCATCTCGACCGCTCGCTGCAGACCATCAGGAACCTCGGCAAGAAGGCCGGCGTGTCGCTCAATCCGGCGACGCCGGAAAGCGCGATCGAATATGTGCTCGACCGGCTCGACCTGATCCTGATCATGACCGTCAATCCGGGCTTCGGCGGCCAGGCCTTCATTCCGGCCGATCGTCGACAAGGTGAAGCGGGTCAAGGCGATGATCGGCAACCGGCCGATCCGCATCGAGATCGACGGCGGCGTCTCGCCGGAGACGGCGCCGCTGGTCACCGCCGCCGGCGCCGACGTGCTGGTGGCGGGCGCCGCCATCTTCAAGGGCGGCAGCGTCGAAGCCTACCGCGGCAATATCGAGGCGATCAGGACGGCAGCCGACAACGCTGCCGCCATCTCGAAATTCGATTGCAGTCTTGAGTCCAACAGGCCTCAGCCGGCGCTGACGATGCAAACGCCGACATCGTTAGGTCCGATGACCATCGAGGCTCATGGGTCCGCGCAGAACTTCCGATTGTCGCGCGCGACAAAAAGATGCACATGCGCCAAGAACAGATGATCCTCGTGCATTCGAAACACGTGAGGTTTCTTCGGGACGAAGAGATTTTCACGACAATAGTTACATCGAGCGGATGCGGGTACTGCCATATTCCTCTTTAAGTACGAATACCGCCATCTTCTGCTTGAGCTCGAAGGCAGGGCGCGGTATAGTACATGTACGGGATGATGCTGCTTTGACTCGAATTGCCACGGAGACCAAGCAGGCAACAGGAGCTATTTTGACATACGGAGCTGCCGATCTGAGCGACGAAGGCGCAGGACCCAAGAGCACACTCGCCAGCACGGTCTATCATCAGCTTCGCGACGATCTTCTGCGCGGCGTGCTTGAAACCGAAAGCAAGCTTCGGGTCGAATGGGTGGTTTCCCGGTATGGCGCCGGCGCTTCGCCCGTTCGCGAGGCTCTCAACCGTCTTGCCTCGGAAGGTCTGCTCGGCCGCCACGACCAGCGCGGCTTCTTCATCATGCCGGTCAGTGCGCCGGAACTGGAGGAGTTGACGCGCACCCGCTGCTGGCTGGAAGAGCGGGCGCTGCGCGAATCCATCGCCCACCGCACCGCCGAATGGGAAGAGCAGCTGGTGCTGGCGCTGCATCGCCTGGCGCGCGCGCCCGCGCCGTTTGCCGGAGGATCCCTCGTCGAACAATCCGGATTGGGAAAAGCTGCATCGCGCCTTCCATCGGGCGCTGATCTCGGCCTGCCGGTCGCACTGGCTGGTCGGTTTCTGCGACCAGCTTTCCGATCAGGCCTCCCGCTACCGGCTGATGTCGCCAGGACGGCCAGGCATCGAGCGCGACGATTTCGGCGAGCATCGCCTGATCGCCGAACGCACCCTGGATGGCGATGCCGATGGCGCCGTCGAAGCCCTGCTCAGCCACTACCGCCTGACGGCGGCCATGTGCATGGAACGCTTCAGCCACGAGGAGCGAAGCGGTCCCAAGGCCGGCGCCCGGCAAGGCGCTGCGCGGCCGCAGATAGCAACACTGTCCGTTGGCGATGCGAAATCCGCTTGCTGCGGATTTGCCCAAAAGCGATTGTCCTGTCATTCGAGCGCCATGCGCTCAGGGAAGACCATGAGCAATCACCTGTTCGACGCTTTCCGCGCCCGCATGCCGGCGCCCGGGCGGCTGCTGATGGAGACGGATGACGGGCGCTCGCTCACCTATGGCGACATGCTGGCGCGGTCGGCGCAGCTGGCGCATGCGCTGGTGCAATTCGGCGTCGAGACCGGGCGACCGCGTCGCCGTGCAGGTCGAGAAGAGCCCGGAGGCCATTTTTCTCTATCTCGCCTGCCTGCGCGCCGGCGCCGTCTTCCTGCCGCTCAACACCGCCTACACGCTGGCGGAGCTCGGCTATTTCTTCGGCGATGCCGAACCGCGGCTGGTCGTCTGCGATCCGGCGCAGGGCGGCCGATATCGGCGCCACTGGCGGAGACATCGGGCGCCGTCACCGCCACGCTTGGCAGCAACGGCGAAGGATCGCTGACGGAACAGGCCTCGCAGCAGCCGACGGAATTCCACGATGTGGCGCGCGGGCCGGACGATCTGGCGGCGATCCTCTACACGTCGGGCACGACCGGCCGCTCGAAGGGCGCCATGCTCAGCCACGAAAACCTTGCCTCGAATGCGCTGGTGCTGGTCGAGCACTGGCGCTTCACCAGCGACGACGTGCTGATCCATGCGCTGCCGATCTTCCACACGCACGGCCTGTTCGTCGCCACCAACGTCATCCTGATGGCCGGCGCCTCGATGCTGTTCGAGCAGAAATTCGACGCGGCCCGCATCGTCTCGCTGCTGCCGCGCGCCACCGCGCTGATGGGCGTGCCGACCTTCTATATCCGGCTGCTGCAGCAGGACGGGCTGACGCGCCAGGCGGCGAAAAACATCCGCCTGTTCATTTCCGGCTCGGCGCCGCTGCTGGCCGAGACGCACAAGGCCTGGCGCGAGCGCACCGGCCACGCCATCCTCGAGCGCTACGGCATGACCGAGACCAACATGAACACGTCGAACCCCTATGAGGGCGAGCGGCGCGCCGGCACGGTCGGCTTTCCCTTGCCGGGCGTTGCGCTGCGCATCGCCGATCCCGACAGTGGCGCGGCACGCTTGCCCAGGGCGAGATCGGCATGATCGAGGTGAAGGGGCCGAATGTCTTTTCCGGCTACTGGCGCATGCCGGAGAAGACCAAGGCGGAATTCCGCGACGACGGCTTCTTCATCACCGGCGATCTCGGCCTGATCGATGCCGACGGCTATGTCCACATCGTCGGCCGCGGCAAGGACCTGATCATTTCCGGCGGCTACAACATCTATCCGAAGGAGATCGAGAGCGAGATCGACGCGCTTGCCGGGGTCAGCGAAAGCGCCGTCATCGGCGTTGCCCATCCGGATTTCGGCGAAGGCGTCACCGCGGTCGTGGTGCGGGCGCCGGCCTCGACCGATCACCGCGGCCGATATCATCGGCGCCATCGCCGGGCGGCTGGCCAAATACAAGCACCCGAAGCGGGTGATCTTCGTCGACGAATTGCCGCGCAACACGATGGGCAAGGTGCAGAAGAACCTGTTTGCGCGAGACCTACAAGGACCTCTACGCGTCGAAAGCCGGCTCGTGAGCTGAGCCCGCTCCGGACATCGCAGCCTGCGCGAGATCAGTTCGGGTACAACAGCCCGAAAACATGCTCGGCGATGGCCAGGCTTGCCGTCAGGCCGGGGCTCTCGATGCCGAACAGATTGACGATCGGCCCGGCGCCATGGTCGGCCGGGCCCTGGATCATGAAGTCGGCCGCCGGCTGGCCCGGACCGGACAGTTTCGGCCTGACGCCGGCATAGGCCGGCTGCAGGGCGCCGTCCGCAAGGCCGGGCCAGTAGCGCCTGATCTCGTCGTAGAAGGCGTCGCCTCGGCCGGGATCGACCGTATAGTCGACGCGGTCGATCCATTCGACATCAGGGCCAAAGCGCGCGCTGCCGCCGAGATCGAGGGTCAGATGGACGCCGAGGCCGCCATCGACGGGCACCGGATAGATCAGCCGCGAGAACGGCGACCGGCCGGAAAGCGCGAAATAGTTGCCGCGCGCCAGCCATAGCGGCGGAACGAGGTCTTGCGGGAAGCCTTCGATGCGGCTGGCCAAGGCCTGCGCATCGAGGCCGGCGGCGTTGACGAAGGCGCCGGCCTTCAGGGCGAACGCCTCGCCATTGGCGTCGCGCGTGTCGGATCCGGATCCCGTCGGCTTCGATGGCTGCCCCGGCGACCGTGGTGAGGAAAGCGAAGGATGCGCCGGCGGCTTCCGCGTCGCCGCGCAGCGACAGCATCAGCGCCTGGCTGTCGACGATGCCGGTCGACGGCGACAGCAACGCGCCGGCGCAGGTCAGCGCGGGTTCGAGGCTTTCGGCCTCTGCGCGCGTCAACAGCGTCGAGGTCGCCGACTCCGCATTGCGTCGCGCGTTGGTCTGGATCGCCTGCAGCCTGTCCAACTGGTCGGGTTCGACGGCAACGATCAGTTTGCCGGTGCGCCTGTGGGCGATGTCGTGCTCGCGGCAATAGGCATAGAGACGCTCGCGACCTTCGACGCAGAGCCGGGCTTTCAGGCTGCCCGGCGCATAGTGGAGCCCGGCATGGATGACTTCCGAATTGCGCGAACTGGTGCCCGTGCCGATGGCGTGCGGCCTTCTCGACCACCAGCACCTCGCGGCCCGACAGAGCCAGCGCGCGGGCAATGGCGAGGCCGACGACACCCGCCCCGGCAACAACGCAATCGACGTCATGCATGGTCCGACTTTAGCGCTAGACTAGTGCTGCGCGCCTGCAAAAACCCTGTCGCCGCCGATCCAGACGCCCTTGACGTCGAGATCGTCCGACAGCGCGACGATATCGGCCGCGGTGCCGTTGGCGAAGCGGCCGAGCCGGTGCGCCTGGCCGATCGCTTGCGCCGGATAGAGCGAGGCCATGCGCAAGGCCTCCGACAGGTCCAGCCCGACGACGCGGTGCACGTAGCGAACGGCCGAGATCATGTCGAGATCGGCGCCGGCCAGCGTGCCGTCGGCCAGCCGCAGGCTGCCGTCCTTGCGGTAGATGGTGCGGCCGTTGAGCGTGAACGAGGTCATGTCGGTGCCGATCGTCGCCATGGCGTCGGTGACCAGGACGATCCTGCCCGGTCCCTGCTTGGCGCGCAGCGCGATCGCCATGGTGGCGGGGTCGACATGGATGCCGTCGGCGATGATGCCGGCGGACAGGCGCGCCGATGTCGATGGCCGCACCCGCCAGCCCCGGCTCGCGGTTGCCGATCTGGCTCATGGCGTTGAACAGATGGGTGACCATCGCTGGCGCCGGCATCGGCGAAGGCTCTCGCCGTGGCGTAGCCGGTGTCGGAATGGCCGAGGCTGACGACGATGCCGGCCTTGGCGAGCGCGGCGACGCGGTCAGGCTCGACGGATTCCGGCGCGATCGTGGTCAGCAGCACCGGCAGATTTTTGCGCGCCGCGATCAGCGCCGCCTGGTCGGCGTCCGTCATCGGCCGGATCAGCGCCGGGTCATGCGCGCCCTTGCGGGCGACCGACAGATGCGGGCCTTCGAGATGCAGGCCGAGAAAGCCCGGCAGCTTCTGCCGCGCCGCCTCGGCGCCGGCGGCAATGGCCGCGGCGGTGATTGCGGGCGTGTCGGTGATCAGCGTCGGCAGCAGCGCCGTCGTGCCGAACGGCGCGTGCGCCCGGCAGATGGTTTCGATGCGAGGCGACATCGGGATGGTCGTTGAGCATGACGCCGCCGCCGCCATTGACCTGCAGGTCGACGAAGCCCGGCGCGAGCATGCCGCCGCCGGTGTCGACGCGGGCAACGCCGGACGGAATGGCGCCGACGGGACGAATGCCTTCGACCACACCGCCGTGCACGACAAGGGCGGCATCGTCGTGCCAGTCGTCGCCGTCGAAGATGCGGGCGCCAGTCAGGGCAAAACGGTCGCTCATACGGTTTCCGTCACCTTGCGCAGATTGCGCGGCACGTCCGGATCGAGGCCGCGATGGCGGGCGAAGGCCTCGACGAAGCCGTAGAAGGACACGATCAGCGTCAGCGGGTCGGTCAGCGGATGGCCGGTGGCGACATGCGGCAGGCGATTGCGCGCTCCTGGCCTTGTCCGAGGTGACGAAGACGGCAGCGCCCTTGCCGGCAAGGCTGTCGGCGGCCTCGGCCACGGACGGCTCCGAGGCGTCGCGGGCGGCCAGCGCCAGCACCGGGAAGCCCGGCCCGACCAGCGCCAGCGGGCCGTGCATGACTTCGGCGGCACTATAGGCCTCGGCATGCATGCCGCAGGTCTCCTTGAACTTCAGCGCCGCCTCGTTGGCGATCGCCGCGGACGGGCCGCGGCCGAGGATGAACAGCGACTTGCGGCGTCTCCAGCGCGCCGGCCAGCGCCATCCAGTCGCAGGCGATCGCCTTGCTGAAATGCTCGGGCAAGCGGGCAAGCGCGGCCAGCAGCTTGTCGTCGCCGGTGCAATGCGCCATCAGCGCCAGGCCGGCGACCGCCGAATTGACGAAGGTCTTGGTCGCCGCGACGCTGCGCTCGGGCCCGGCCAGGATGTCGATGGCATAGTCCGAGGCCCGCGCCAGCGGCGAGTCGGCGGTGTTGGTGATGGCGACGGTCAGCGCACCGCCGGCCCGCGCCGTCTCGGCCATGGCGACGATGTCGGGGCTCTTGCCCGACTGCGAGATGGCCAGGCAGGCCGAGCCGGCGAGCCTGAGCTTGGCGCCATAGATCGAGGCGATCGACGGGCCGACCGAGGCGACGGGCAGGCCGGCGGTCAGTTCGACGGCATATTTCATGAAGGTGGCGGCATGGTCGGACGAGCCGCGCGCCACGGTGACGACGAAGCTCGGATCGCGCTCGCGAATGCCGCGCCCGGCCTCGGTCAGCACCGCCGCCGAGCCGTCGAGCAGGCGCGCGACGGCTTCCGGGATCTCGTCGATCTCGCGCCGCATATGGGTGGTGTTGGGGATCATGGTCGGCCCTCTTCGCTCGGCCCTGTCAGCCGCAGTTCGGCGACGAAATCATAGGCGTCGCCCCGGTAGATGGAGCGGGTGAATTCGATCACCTTGCCGCTCGCCAGATAGGAAATGCGTTCGATGTGCAGGCCGGCAATGCCCGGCGGCACTTCGAGCAG
Organism: uncultured Alphaproteobacteria bacterium; assembly: GCA_963788955.1. Classification (GTDB taxonomy): domain Bacteria; phylum Pseudomonadota; class Alphaproteobacteria; order Rhizobiales; family Rhizobiaceae; genus Mesorhizobium. Next base: position 119,273 of record CAWBIN010000024.1, read on the forward strand.
GCGCGCGTCGCCGTCGCCGAGATTGGCGGCCGAGATGCGCTGCACCGCCCGCACCGGCCGGTTGCCGGTCAATTCCAGCGCCGCATAGAGCGACGAGCCGATCGCCTGCCGGATCGGGCAGCACGCTGGCCGACAGCGAGGCGCGCTCGATGGCCAGCGGCGTGTCGTTGGCGATGCGCAGGCGCGCCACGCGCGCCACCAGCTCGCTCGACGACAGGCCGAGCACCATCATCTCGTCGGGCGAGGGCGCATAGAGGCCGCGGTCGAGCCAGGCCGAACGCACCGCCATGCCGCGCCGCGCCATGTCCTCGGTGAAGGAGGTCAGCCGCGACAGCGACTGCTCGACGCGCTCCATGCGCGGCGCCACGAAGGTGCCGGAGCCGTGGCGCTGCACGAGGATGCCGCCCTTGACCAGATCCTGCACCGCCTTGCGCACGGTGACGCGCGAAATGTCGGCCTTGGTGGCGATGTCGCGCTCGGACGGCAGCGCGTCGCCCGGCCCGATCAGGCCGCGATTGACCGCGTCCTCGATGCTTTTCCTGAGCTGCAGATAGAGCGGCGCGCCGCTTTGCGACGACTGCTTCAGCGTGGCGAAGATCTGGTCGGCGGCCTCGCTCATCGCGCCGCCTCCGCGGCTTTGGCGAAGATGCGCGCCGCCATCTGCACCGCGCCGCCCAGCGCATCGTCGAGCGGCGGCTTCAGCAGCGCCTGGTAGCGCTGCGGAAAGGCGCGGCGCATAGAGCGGCGCCAGCCCGCCGAGCAGGCAGAGCGGCGCGTCGTCGCGAGAGATCGAGCGCGCCGAGCGATGCCTCGACATCGGCGACCGCCTTGTCGAGGATCCAGTTGGCGACGGCGTCGCCCTTTTCGGCATGCTCGAACACCTTGGGCGCGAAGCCGCCGAAATCGCCGGGCTTGGCGTTGGTGGTGAACTCGACCACGTCTTCGGGATTGTTGCGGAAGATCGGCCAGCATGCTGTCGGTCAAGGGCGAGCCCGGGCGGACGCCGTCATAGGCAAGCAGCGTCTGTTCGAGCAGGTCGCGGCCGATGCGGGCGCCGCTGCCCTGGTCGCCGACCTGGAAACCCCAGCCGCCGATGGCGCGCGACGTGCCGCCCTTGCGCGCCATATAGGCGGTGCCGGTGCCGAGGATGGCCATGGCGCCGTCGCCGGAGCCGACCGCGCCTTCCAGCGCGATCTCGGCGTCGGTCTCGACGCGGCTGATGGCTGAACGGCAGGATCGCTTCGAGCTGCTGCCGGTAGGTGCCGACATTGGCGCCGGCAAGGCCGAGAATGGCCGGTGTCTGCGGGATCAGGTCCGGGTCCTGGCCGGCGGCGATGAAGGCCTGCCGCGCCGCCTCGACGATGTTGGTCCGGGCGCCGGTGAGATCGGTGCGGATGTTGGCGGCGCCGCTCTTGGCGCGGCCAATGACAGCGCCATCGCGCTGTCGCAAGGGCTGCCCTGCAGCTGGTGCCGCCGCCATCGATGCCGAGCACGAAATTCACGCGATTTCTCCTCCGGGCGGATAATACCAATAAAATACCAATAGCCAAGGGTTAATTTCCGTTTCAAAAAGATTAAGGCGTATTTTATTGAAAAACCTAGGAATTTCGTCGGCTCAGCGATTTCTAGCGACCGCAAATTCGTTAATGCGTGTGGACAAGTGGTATTTTTTTGGTATTGTTCCTGCATCGGAGGGACAGGGATGGCCGAACCGCGCACCGAAGCGCTTCACAGGAATGCCGAGGGACTGGACATCCAGGCCCCGGACGCCATCCTTTCTTCTCTGGCCGATGCGCAGATCGAGGCCGCCAAGGCCGTGCGCGACGCCATTCCCGCCATCGCTGCCGCAGCCGAGATCATCGCCGGCCGGCTGAACGGCGGCGGCAAGCTCGCCTATGCGGCGGCCGGCAGCTCCGGCCTGATGGCGCTGGCCGACGCGCTGGAATTGCCCGGCACCTTCGGCATCAAGCGCGAGCGCATCGTCATCCTGATCGCCGGCGGCGACGAGGCCTTCAAGACACTGGCCGGCGGGCCGGAGGACGACACCGACGAAGCCTCGGCGGCTGTTGCCGGCGCCGGCATCGGCAAGGGCGACTGCCTGATCGCGATCTCGGCCAGCGGCTCGACGCCCTATGCGGTCCAGGCGCTGAAGGATGCACGCGGCCGGGGCGCGGCGACCATCGCCATCGCCAACAACAAGGACACGCCGCTGCTCAAGCTGGCCGATGTCGCCATCCTGCTGGAGACGCCGCCGGAGGTGATTGCCGGCTCGACGCGCATGGGCGCCGGCACCGCGCAGAAGATCGCGCTCAACATGCTGTCGACGCTGACCGCCATCCATCTCGGCCATGTCCATGACGGCTACATGGTCAATCTCACCGCCGACAACATCAAGCTGCGCGACCGCGCGGCCCGCATCGTCGCCGCCATCAGCGGCCGCGACAGGGACGATGCCGCGCGCCTGCTCGAAGCAGAGCGGCGGCGTCGTCAAGACGGCCATTCTGCTCGCCGCCGGCGCCGCCAACGCCGATGCGGCCGAGAAGATACTGGAAAGGACCGGCCAGAAGCTCCGGCCAGCGCTTTCCGCGATCGAGGGGAACAAGGGCGCGAAGGCCCCTGTTCTCAAAACCGAACCTGAAAAAGGTCAACAGGGAGACTAAGCATGACAACGAAACTACTGACGGCACTGCTTCTCGGCACCAGCATTCTCGGCACCGCCGGGTTGGCTCACGCCGATGACGTAACCCTCAACATCGAAAGCTGGCGCAGCGACGACCTCGCCATCTGGAAGGACAAGCTGATCCCGGCCTTCGAAGCCAAGAACCCCGGCATCAAGGTGGTGTTCGCGCCGTCGGCGCCGACCGAATATAACGCCGCGCTCGGCGCCAAGCTCGACGCCGGCTCGGCCGGCGACCTGATCACCTGCCGCCCGTTCGACAAGTCGCTCGAACTGTTACAAGAAGGGCAACCTCGCCGATCTGTCGGCGCTGCCCGGCATGGAGAACTTCTCCGCCGTCGCCAAGGCCGCCTGGCAGACCGACGACGGCAAGGCGACCTTCTGCGTGCCGATGGCCTCGGTCATCCACGGCTTCATCTACAACAAGGACGCCTTCGACAAGCTCGGCATCAAGGTGCCGACGACGCGTGACGAGTTCTTCGCCGCGCTCGACAAGATCAAGGCCGACGGCACCTACATCCCGATGGCGATGGGCACCAAGGATCTCTGGGAAGCCGCGACCATGGGCTACCAGAACATCGGCCCGAACTACTGGAAGGGCGAGGAAGGCCGCGCAGCGCTGATCAAGGGCGAGCAGAAGCTGACCGACGCGGACTGGGTCGCGCCCTATGCCGAACTGGCCAAGTGGAAGCCCTATCTCGGCGACGGCTTCGAGGCGCAGACCTATCCGGACAGCCAGAACCTGTTCACGCTCGGCCGCGCCGCCATCTACCCGGCCGGCTCGTGGGAGATCGGCCTGTTCAACACCCAGGCGCAGTTCAAGATGGGCGCCTTCCCGCCGCCGGTCGAGAAGGCCGGCGACACCTGCTACATCTCCGACCATACCGACATCGGCATGGGCCTGAACGCGGCGTCGAAGAATGCCGATGCGGCCAAGACCTTCCTGTCCTGGGTCGCCTCGCCGGACTTCGCCACCATCTACGCCAACGCGCTGCCGGGCTTCTTCAGCCTGAACTCCACCCCGGTGAAGATGGAGGACCCGCTGGCGCAGGAATTCGTCTCCTGGCGCGACAAGTGCAAGTCGACGATCCGCTCGACCTACCAGATCCTGTCGCGCGGCACGCCGAACCTCGAAAACGAGACCTGGGTTGAATCGGCCAACGTCATCAACGGCACCGATACGCCGGAAGCTGCCGCCAAGAAGCTGCAGGACGGCCTCGACAGCTGGTACAAGCCGGCAAAGTAAGAGCTCAGGCAACGGGCCGGCCGGGCACATGCCCGGCCGGCATTCGAAAGCGTCTGTTTTGAGATTGCGATTGTCGGCACTGCCTCTCGGCCTTACCCTCCGCTTTGCGGGGAAGGCGAAGCTGACCTGTCGCAAGCCTTCGTCCTGCCCATGTCGGGGCAGGACATCGGGCCGTGCATCGAGGCATCATCTAGCATCGACATCATTTGGAACCGAGAGACGGCGGGGACCGAACTCATGGCCGCACAAACACGACCGAAACGACCGTTCCGCTGGCACATCGGCGTCTTCCTGGCGCCGGCGGTGCTGGTCTATACGGCGATCATGATCCTGCCGCTGGCCGGCACGCTGCAGCTGTCGCTGTTCCGCAACATCGAGCAGCACCAGGTGTTCGTCGGGCTGCGACAATTTCCGCACCCTGTTCGGCGACCCCAACTGGTCGGTGGGCTTCTGGAATGCGCTGCGCAACAACGTCTGGTTCTTCATCATCCACATGCTGGTGCAGAACCCGATCGGCGTTCTGCTGGCGGCACTGCTCTCCAGCCCGAGGCTGCAGGTTCGCCGCCTTCTACCGCACGGCGATCTTCATGCCGACGATCCTGTCCTTCGTCATCGTCGGCTTCGCCTGGAAGCTGATCCTGTCGCCGCTGTGGGGCGTGGCGCCGCATCTGCTCGACCTGGTCGGCCTGAAAAGCCTGTTCACGCCATGGCTCGGCAAGGAGGAATACGCGCTGACCGCGCTCAGCCTGATCTCGGTCTGGCAGTTCGTCGGCATCCCGATGATGCTGATCTATGCCGCCCTGCTGTCGATCCCCGACGAGGTGATCGAGGCGGCCGAATGCGACGGCATCACCGGCATGTCGCAGTTCTGGAAGATCAAGCTGCCGCTGATCCTGCCGTCGATCGGCATCATCTCGATCCTGACCTTCGTCGGCAATTTCAACGCCTTCGACCTGATCTACACCGCGCAAGGCGCGCTGGCCGGGCCGAACTATTCGACCGACATTCTCGGCACCTTCCTCTACCGCGCCTTCTTCGGCTTCCAGCTGCAGATCGGCGATCCCAACATGGGCGCGGCGATCGCCACGATGATGTTCCTGATCATCCTCGGCGGCGTCTGCGTCTATCTCTTCCTCGTCCAGACGCGCCTGCGTCGCTATCAGTTCTGAGGGGGCGAGAGATGAGCACCGCAACCCGTTCGCTGCCCCGCACCATCGGCGCCCACGCGATCCTGCTGACCTACACGGCGATCGCGCTGTTTCCGGTCATCCTGGTCATCATGAACTCGTTCAAGTCCCGCGCCGGCATCTTCGGCGCGCCGCTGACGCCGCCGACGCCGAAGACCTTCGACCTGATCGGCTACACCACGGTGATCGGCCAGGGCGACTTCATCCACTATTTCCAGAACAGCCTCGTCGTCACCGTCGCCTCGCTGTTCTTCGTGCTGTCTGTTCGGCGCCATGGCGGCCTTCGCGCTGTCGGAATACCGCTTTCGCGGCAACACGCTGATGGGGCTTTATCTCGCGCTCGGCATCATGATCCCGATCCGTCTCGGCACCGTCGCCATCCTGCAATTGATGGTGGCGAGCGGGCTGGTCAACACGCTGACGGCGCTGATCCTGGTCTACACCGCGCAAGGCCTGCCGCTGGCCGTCTTCATCCTGTCGGAGTTCATGAAGCAGGTGTCCGACGATCTGAAGAATGCCGGCCGCATCGACGGGCTGTCGCGAATACACGATCTTCTTCCGGCTGGTGCTGCCGCTGGTGCGGCCGTCGATGGCGACGGTCGCCGTCTTCACCATGATCCCGATCTGGAACGATCTGTGGTTCCCGCTGATCCTGGCGCCGTCGGAGGAGACCAAGACGGTGACGCTCGGCGCGCAGCTGTTCCTCGGCCAGTTCGTCACCAACTGGAACGCCATCCTGGCGGCGCTGTCGCTGGCGATCATGCCGGTGCTGATCCTCTACGTCATCTTCTCGCGGCAGCTGATCCGCGGCATCACGTCTGGAGCCGTCAAGTGAGTTCGCAAAAACCTCTTCGCGTCGTCGTCGCCGGCCTCGGCAATATGGGCCGCAGCCATGCGCTCGCCTATCACACCAATCCGGGCTTCGAGATCGCCGCACTCGTCAACCGCTCCGACGTGCCGCTGCCGGAAGGGCTTTCCGGCTACGGCATCCGGCGCTCCTTCGACGACGCATTGCGCGACGAAAAGCCCGACGTCGCCTGCATCGCCACCTATTCCGACAGCCATGCCGACTATGCGGTGAAGGCGTTCGAGGCCGGCTGCCATGTCTTCGTCGAAAAGCCGCTGGCAACGACGGTCGCCGACGCCGAAGCGCGTCGTCGCCGCGGCCAAGGCCAACGGCAAGAAGCTGGTGATCGGCTATATCCTGCGCCATCACCCGTCCTGGATCCGGCTGATCGCCGAGGCGCGCAAGCTCGGCGGCCCCTACGTGTTCCGCATGAACCTCAACCAGCAATCGTCGGGCCCGACCTGGGAGACGCACAAGCAGCTGATGCAGACGACCTCGCCGATCGTCGACTGCGGCGTGCACTATCTCGACGTGATGTGCAGATCACCGACGCCAGGCCGGTCGAGGTGCGCGGCATGGGGCTGCGGCTGACCGAAGAGATCGCGCCGACGATGTACAATTACGGCCATCTGCAGGTGCTGTTCGATGACGGTTCGGTCGGCTGGTACGAGGCCGGCTGGGGGCCGATGATTTCGGAGACCGCCTTCTTCGTGAAGGACGTGATCTCGCCGAATGGCTGCGTCTCGATCGTCATGAAGGAAGGCGTGAAGTCCGACGACATCGACACCCACACCAAGACCTCGACCATCCGCCTGCACAGTGCCGCGACCGGCGCGGACGGCAAGTTCGCCAGGCCGGACGAGATGCTGTCGATGGAAGGCGAGCCCGGCCACCAGGACCTGTGCGACCTCGAGCAGGCCTTTGTGCTGAAGGCGATCCGCGAGGACATCGACCTGACCCGCCACATGGACGACGCGGTGAAATCGCTCGCCGTCTGCCTTGCCGCCGACGAGAGCGTGCGCAGCGGCGCCGCCGTCAAACTCTAAAAGCTAGGAACCAAGCCTGTGGGCTCGCTGAAGATCGAGAATGTGAAGAAGGCCTTCGGGCCGGTCGAGGTGCTGAAGGGCATCAACCTCGAAGTGACGGACGGCGAGTTCGTCGTCTTCGTCGGCCCGTCGGGCTGCGGCAAGTCGACGCTGCTGCAGGGTCATCGCCGGGCTGGAGGATTCGACCTCGGGCCGAGTGGTGATCGACGGCGCCGACGTCTCGGCGACGCCGCCGGCCAAGCGCGGCATCGCCATGGTGTTCCAGACCTATGCGCTCTACCCGCATCTGACGGTGAAGAACAATATGGGCCTCGGCCTGAAGCAGGCCAGCACGCCGGCGGCCGAGATCGAGCGGCGCATCGGCATCGCCTCGTCGATGCTGTCGCTGGAGCCCTATCTCGAACGGCGGCCGGCCGAACTGTCCGGCGGCCAGCGCCAGCGCGTCGCCATCGGCCGCGCCGTGGTGCGCGAGCCGAAGCTGTTTCTGTTCGACGAGCCGCTGTCCAACCTCGATGCCGCGCTGCGCGTCAACACGCGGCTGGAGATCGCGCAGCTGCATCGCCGGCTGAAGGCGACGATGATCTACGTCACCCACGACCAGGTCGAGGCGATGACGCTGGCCGACAAGATCGTCGTGCTGAATGCCGGCAGGATCGAGCAGATCGGCGGGCCGATGGAGCTCTACAATTCGCCGGCAAACGAATTCGTCGCCGGCTTCATCGGCTCGCCGAAGATGAACTTCATCGACGGCGCGCGGCTGGGCGAGACGGCCAAGACCATCGGCGTGCGGCCCGAGCATCTGACCGTCGATCCGAAGTCCGGCGCCTGGAAGGGCACGGTCGTGCATGCCGAGCATCTCGGCGCCGACACCAATCTCTATCTCGACTGCGAAAAGGCCGGGCTGATCACCGTGCGCATTTTCGGCGTCTACAACGCCGAGCCGGGCGCGACGCTTTATGCGACGCCGGACCCGGCGAAGACCTATCGGTTTGGGGCGGACGGGAAGGTGTTGAAGTAACGCCTGCGTCAGCTTCTCCCCTTGTGGGGTGAGCAGCCGGTTCGCTGAAGGCGAGTCATCGTGCCAGTGGCACGATGAAAGGCCGGCGAACGCCGGGACGCTGCGAAGCAGCGGGGACCCGGCCGGGGTGGATCGGCCACCACCCGGCCCTTCGCAGGCTCAGGGCGTTCGAAGTTCGAAAAGCCAGGCAATTGGCTTTTCGTCCGCTGCGCGGACCGCTTCTCACCCACAAGGGGAGAAGGAAGGGAGCCGCTTACGCGTCCGCCTTGAACGTCTGCTTCTGCTGGCCAAGCCCCTCAATGCCAAGCTCGACCACGTCACCCGCCTTGAGGAACACCGGCGGCTTCATGCCCAGGCCGACGCCGGGCGGCGTGCCGGTTGAGATGATGTCGCCGGGGTGCAGCGACATGAACTGGCTGAGGTAGGAGACCAGATAGGCGACGCCGTAGACCATGGTCTTGGTCGAGCCGTTCTGCATCGTCTTGCCGTTGACCGTCAGCCACATCTTGATGTTCTGCGGGTCCGCCACCTCGTCCTTGGTGACCAGCCACGGGCCGATCGGGCCGAACGTGTCGCAGGACTTGCCCTTGGTCCACTGGCCCTGCCGCTCGGCCTGGAAGGCGCGCTCGGACACATCATGCGAGACGCAGTAGCCGGCAACATAGTCCAGCGCCTCGGCTTCGCTGACATATTTGGCAGTCTTGCCGATGACGACGCCGAGTTCGACCTCCCAGTCGGTCTTGACCGAGCCGCGCGGGATCAGCACGTCGTCGTCAGGTCCGACGATGGCCGAGCTTGCCTTCATGAAGATGATCGGCTCCGGCGGCACGGTGGCGCCGGTCTCGGCGGCGTGGTCGGAATAGTTCAGCCCGATGCAGATGAACTTGCCGGTGCCGGCGACGCAGGCGCCGATGCGCGGGCTACCGGAAACAGCCGGCAGTGATTTCGGGTCGAGCTTCGACAGCATGTCCAGCGAGGCCGGGTGGAGCGCCGTGCCGGCGATGTCGGCGACATAGGCGGAGAGGTCGCGGATCGTCCCTTCCGCATCGAGCAGGCCGGGACGTTCGCTCCCCACCTCGCCATAGCGCAGCAGTTTCATGCAGTCTTCTCCTGATTGCGGCCCGAGGCCTTTGCAAACTTTCCGCCGAGGCGACGATGTGGTTTTCAGAAACCGGCGGAACGTACCGAATGGATCCGTCCCGGGGCAAGCGAGGAAACCGCCGCCAGATGCCTGGGGACTAGGTTTTTCAGACTGTCAGATCGACCAGCCACCGTCGATATTGTAGGCCTGCCCCGACGTGTAGGTGGCGCCGGCGAGATAGACGGCGAGATCGGCAATTTCCTCCGGCGTGCCGAGACGGCCCATCGGCTGGCGGGCGATGAAGGCGGCGCGGGCTGCCTCATAGTCGCCCTGCGCATGCATGCGGTCCTGTAGCGACGGGCTTTCGACGGTGCCGGGGCAGATGGCGTTGCAGCGTATGCCCTTGCCGACATAATCGGCGGCGATCGCCTTGGTCAGGCCGATGACCGCAGCCTTGGTGACGCCATAGGCGAAGCGGTTAGGCACGCCTTTGCCGGCGCCGGCGACCGAAGACATGTTGACGATCGATCCGCCGCCACGCTCCAGCATTCCCGGCAGCACGGCGCGGATGGTGCGGATCATGGCGCGCACATTGAGGTTGAAGGCGAAGTCGAGATCGGCATCCGCCATTTCGAGGATCGAGCCGGAATGGACGAAGCCGGCGCAATTGAACAGCACATCGACAGGGCCGATTTCGGCGAAGCCCGATTTCACCGCCTCGTCGTTCAGCACATCGAGCTTGCGGGTGTTGATCCCGCTTGTCTTGCCGAGCTCGGCCAACAGCACCTCGTTGATGTCGGTGGCGTGCACCACCGCACCCGCCTTGGCGAAGGCCAGCGCACTTGCCCGGCCGATGCCTTGCGCCGCCGCCGTGACGACAACGACCTTGCCCGCCAGATCCGCCATGCTGTTCTCCTCGACCTGTCTATCGCCGCCCGGATTTCTAAGGGCATTCGGCCAAGCTGCAATGTGCCAGGCAGGCACTATCGTGCCGCCTGTGAGGACGCTTACCTGCGAGGCCAATTGTTTTTTCTCGTTAAAGAACATCCATGACCCGTCAAGCCCGAACGTCGCTGCTTGGACGCTCGGGTGGACCGTCAGTCGCCGTAAGGCACCCAGACGTTCTTGACCTCGACGGCACGGCGCAGGAAGGCGTCCCCGGCGGCTTCGCTCGAAGCCCAGTCGAGGCTGCGGCCATTGCCGGTCCACACGCGCTTGAGGTTGCCGATCGAGTCGGCTTCCGCCTTGGCGCAGGTCTCGGCATCGGCGAACACCCAGAGCCCGTCGACATCGTCATGCTTGGCCAGCACGCCGGCAAGCTCGGCGCTGCGGCCGGTGACGATGTTGATGGCGCCGGCCGGAACGTCGGAATATTCGATGACCTGATAGAGATCGGTGGCGAGCAGCGGGTATTTTTCCGAAGGCACCGCCACCACCGTGTTGCCCATGGCGAGCGCCGGAGCAACCAGCGAGATCAGGCCGAGCAGGGGCGCCGCGTCGGGCGCGACGATGCCGACGACGCCGACCGGCTCGTGCAGCGCCAGAGTCACGGCGCGGGCCGGCGGCTGGTGCACCCGGCCCTCGAACTTGTCGGCCAGGCCGGCATAGAGGAACAGCCGCTCGATCGACTGCTCGACCTCTTCGCGCGCAGCCTTGGCCGCTGGCGCCGGTAAGCTGGACAAGGCGGGCGGCGAACTCGTCGGCGCGGCCGGAGAGGTTCTCGGCCAGATAGTAGAGCACCTGGCTGCGATTGTAGGCGGTCGCCTCCGGCCAGCCCTTGCAGGCGCGGGCAGCCGAGACGGCGTCACGAATGTCCTTGCGGTTACCGAGACCGACCTCGCCGGCAAGCTTGCCCTTGGCAGTGGCAATGCCAAGCGAATAGTTGCCGTCCGGCCGGACCTGCTTGCCGCCGATGAACAATTTTGCTGTGCGGTCGATCGCGTCGCCGTCCGATTGCTCGACAGGTTGCGCGGAAAATGTCGCAGGTTTGATCACAGGGCCGAGCGGCAGTTTCGCCGTCAGGTACTCGAACATCCCTTCGCGCCCGCCTTCGCGGCCAAAACCGCTCTCGCGATAGCCGCCGAAGCCGCAGGCGGCATCGAACATGTTGGTGCCGTTGACCCAGACGACGCCGGCCTTCAGCTGTGGCGCGACATGCAGGGCGAGATTGACGTTCTCGCTCCACACCGAGGCTGCCAGACCATAGCGCGTGTTGTTGGCGAGCTCGATCGCTTCCTCGGTGTTGCGGAAGGTCATGGTGGCCAGCACCGGGCCGAACACCTCCTCCTGCGCCAGGATATTAGCCGGAGAAACACCAGTCGCGAGCGTCGGCAAATGGTAATAGCCGGAGGACGGCAGTGCCGCGTCCGGCTGCCAGCAGACGGCGCCCTGTTTTGCCCCTTCGGCGACCAGACCCTTGACGCGCTCGAGCTGCGTGAGGTCGACCAGCGGGCCGATATCGGTGTTCTTGTCGAGCGGACTGCCGACGCGCAGCCGGCCCATTCTGGTCTTGACCTTGGCGATCAAGGCATCGGCGACGCCTTCCTGCACCAGCAGGCGCGAGCCGGCGCAGCAGACTTGGCCCTGGTTGAACCAGATGCCGTCGACCAGACCCTCGACGGCGCTGTCGAGATCGGCGTCCTCGAAGACGACGAAGGCCGATTTGCCGCCAAGCTCCAGCGACAGTTTTTTTCCTGATCCGGCGGTGGCTTTCCTGATGATCTTGCCGACCTCGGACGAGCCGGTGAAGGCGATTTTCTGGATGCCCGGATGGTTGACGATGGCGGCACCCGCCTCCGGCCCGCCCTGGACGATGTTGACGACACCTTTCGGTACCCCGGCGCGTTCGCAGATTTCGGCGAACAGGATGGCGGTCAGCGGCGTGAACTCGGCCGGCTTCAGCACCACCGTGCAGCCGGCGGCCAGTGCCGGCGCGATCTTCCAGGCCAGCATCAGCAGCGGAAAATTCCACGGGATGATCTGGCCGACGACGCCGACGCCCTTGTGATCAGGAAAATCCTTGTCCAGCGCCTGCGCCCAGCCGGCATGGTGGATGAAATGGCGGATCGCCAAAGGCACGTCGATATCGCGGCTTTCGCGGATCGGCTTGCCGTTGTCGATCGATTCCAGCACCGCGAACAGGCGCTGATGGCGCTGCATGGCGCGGCCGATCGCGTAGAGCACTTTGGCTCGGCTGTAGCCGGAGGAAGCGCTCCATTTTGGCAGTGCCTTGCCGGCGGCTGATACGGCCGCATCAATATCGGCAGCACCCGCATCGGACACCTTGGCCAGCAGCTTGCCGGAGGCGGGGTCGCTGGTGTCGAAGGTCTTGCCGCTTGCCGCCGCTTTCCACTCGCCGCCGATGAACAGCGCCTTGCCGAAATCGCGCGCGGCAAGCCACGCATCCGCCTCGTTGCGGGCCTCCGGCGCCGGGCCGTAATCCATGGCGTGATAGCGTTCGAGAATATTCATCGGGCGTCTCCGCTAGGAGGAGGTTTTGTGCGGCGCGGTGTAGCGCCTCAAGCCATCGCGTGGCGATGGTTGGCCGAGTAATGGCCGGTCAGATGGTGTTCGAGCTGACGCTCGATGTCGGTCAGCAGGCTCGATGCGCCGAAGCGGAACAGGTCGGGCTCCAGCCATGGCCGGCCCAGCTCTTCCTTCATCAGCACCAGCCAGTCGAGCGAACCTTGGCGGTGGATATGCCGCCGGCCGGCTTGAAGCCGATGAGATAGCCGGTTTCCTCGAAATAGGCGCGGATGGCGCGCACCATGGCGAGGCCGACGGGCAGCGTCGCGTTGACGCTTTCCTTGCCGGTCGAGGTCTTGATGAAATCCGCGCCCGCCATCATCGCCACCATCGAGGCCAGCATGACGTTGCGCAGCGTGGCGAGGTCGCCGGTGCCGAGAATGACCTTGAGATGCGCATCGCCGCAGGCTTCGCGCATCGAAACGATCTCGTTGTAGAGCTCCTGCCATTTCGCCCCGAAGACCAGGCCGCGCGGGATGACGACGTCGATCTCGTCGGCGCCGTCGCGGACCGAAGCCTCGATCTCCTGCAGGCGCGTCGACAGCGGCGCGAGGCCGTGCGGAAACGCGGTCGAGACTGCGGCGACATGGATGCCGGTGCCGCGCACGGCATCGACGGCGGTGGCGACGAAGGGATGATAGACGCAGACCGCCGCCGGGCGGATGGTCTCGCCCGCTATGCCCAGGCCTTCGACGATGTCGCGGCGGAACGGGTTGATCGCCTTGGCGCAGAGCCGGCGCACGCGTTCCTCGGTGTCGTTGGAATTCAGCGTCGTCAGGTCCATGCAGGCGACGGCGCGCAGCAGCCAAGCCGCCTGGTTGTCGGCCTTGATCGAGCGCCGCTTGGTCAGGCTGGCGACGCGGCGCTCCAGCGCCGAGCGGTTGACGCTGCGCACCGATTCCATGAAGCCGAGATCGAGCCGCATGCCGGGATTGCGGGCAATGGCATGGTCCGGCAGTGCGGGCGTGTTGGCGGCGGTGCGCGCCGGCAGCGGCGTGACCTTGGACGCGCCGACGTCGGCTTCACGGATGGTGCTGCTCATCTCCTGCCCTCTTCCATTCAGCGGCGTGCGCCGAAGATAGCCCGTGAAGGTGCGCTTCACGAGTTCCTCAAGCGGGCTCATAGCGGAAAAAGGCGGCAAAAGCAGCAGATTTTTGACCGTGCGGTCAAAACATGCGTTCGGAGGCTGACGCCGAAGCGTTGCGACGTCTCAGCCGACGAAGGCGCGCTCGACGACGAAGCTCGACGGATGGTGCAGCGAGCCTTCCTCGAAGCCGAGGCTTTCGGCCAGCTCCTTGACGTCCTTGAGCATGTGCATCGAGCCGCAGATCATGATGCGGTCGGTCTCGGGATTGAGCTTGTCGATGCCGAGATCGCGTGTAGAACTTGCCCGAGCCGATCAGCGCGGTGATGCGGCCCATGCGCGCCGACTCTTCGCGCGTCGTCGAATTGTAGAGGGTGACGCGGCCGCCGGTCAGTTCGCCGATCAGCGGGTCGTTCTCAAGTGCCGCCACCAGCTCCTGGCCGTAAACCAGCTCGGCATTGTCGCGGCAGGTGTGGGTCAGGATGACCTGCTCGAACTTCTCATAGGTGTCGGGATCGCGCAGCAGGCTGGCGAAGGGCGCGATGCCGGTGCCGGTCGAGATCATGAACAGGCGCTTGGCCGGGGTCAGCGCGTCGAGCACCAGCGTGCCGGTCGACTTCTGGCGCATGATGACGGTGTCGCCGACCTGGATCTTCTGCAGTTCGGAGGTCAGCGGGCCGTCCGGCACCTTGATCGAGAAGAATTCCAGTTCGTCGTCCCAGGACGGGCTGGCGACCGAATAGGCGCGGTACACCGGCTTCTCGGCATTGGGCAGGCCGATCATGACGAACTCGCCGGAGCGGAAGCGCAGCGACTGCGGCCGGGTGATGCGGAACGAGAACAGGCGGTCGGTGTAGTGCTTCACCGAGACGACGGTTTCGGCATAGACATTGGCCGGAATCGGGAACTGCAGCGGCCGGGCGCCGGCGGTGTTGAACGCGGATGTGGTGTTCATCAAACCAACCTTCTTGCCGACGCATATGCGAGCGCCAAACTATCTCCTGCGCGCCCGGACCATTCAGGTTCCGGCGTGCCGTTCGCACACTGCGAAGCGGTAAGCTCTTGTGTCCCGAATTTATTAGTATACAAATGATATTTGCGTCAAGAGACCACGCGTAAAACAGCTTTCCAAACTGCGGCATATCCGTAGTCCGGGCATTTCGGGTTTCGACAATGAAAGAGAATTTTTCGGTGCACAGCCGGATTGCCGGGCAATGTCGTCGCCGGCATCGATGTCGGCGGAACCTTCACCGACCTGCATTCTGATCGACGGCAAAGACGGCGGCAGGGTGCATATCGCCAAGACCCCGACCACGGTCGACAACCAGGCTTTCGGCGTGGTTTCAGCGCTTGGCGCCACCGGCTTTCCCATCGACGGCATCGACCTCATCGTGCACGGCACGACCACCACCACCAATGCCGTGCTGGAGCGCCGGCTGGCGAAAACCGGCATGATCACCACGCGCGGCTTTCGCGACGTGATCGAGCTTGGCCGCCGCACGCGGCCGCAGCCCTATGGCATGACCGGCACGCTTCGTGCCGGTCATCCCGCGCAATCTCCGGCTCGAAGTGTCGGAGCGGGTCGAGGCATCTGGCACGGTGCGCATGCCGCTCGACGAAGCCGAGATGCGCGCCGCGGTGTCAGGCAGCTGATCGACGGCCGGCTGCGAATCCCTCGTCATCCATTTCCTGCACTCCTATGCCAATCCCGGGCATGAGCGTCGCGCCGCCGAAATCGCCGCCGAGCTCTGGCCGAACGGCTACATCACCACCGGCCATGCGCTGCTGTCGGAGGCGCGCGAATTCGAGCGCGGCGTGACGGCTTCGGTCAACGCTTCGGTGCAGCCGATCCTCGAGCGCTATGTCGAGCGGCTGCGCAAGGAACTGGCGGCAAAGGGCTATGCGCCGCGACTTCCTGATCATGAACGGCAATGGCGGCATGATCTCGGCCCGCTTCGTCACCCGTGAATCGGCAAAGACCGTGATGTCGGGCCCGGCCTCGGGCGTCATCGCCGCCGCCTATACCGGCAAGCGCGCCGGCTTCGAGAACCTCGTCACCTACGACATGGGCGGCACCTCGACCGACGTGGCGCTGATCCGCAACGCCGAGCCGGCCGTCTCGAACGAGATCGAGATCGAATATGCGATGCCGATCCATGTGCCGATGGTGGCGGTGCACACGGTCGGCGCCGGCGGCGGCTCGATCGCCCGCGTCGATGCGGCCGGCCTGATCCAGATCGGTCCGGAAAGTGCCGGCGCCAATCCCGGCCCGATCTGCTACGGCCGCGGCGGCAATGGAGCCGACCATCACCGACGCCAATCTGGTGCTCGGGCGGCTGGCGCCGAAGAAGCTGCTGGCGGTCGAAAATCCGGTCACCGTCGAGCGCGTCACCGGTATCTTCGAGGACAGGATCGGCAAGGCCACCGGCCTGTCCGGTGTCGAGGCGGCGGGCGCGGTGCTGCGTCTCGGCAACATGAAGATGGCCGGTGCCATCCGCATGGTCTCGGTGTCGCGCGGCCACGATCCGCGCGATTTCGCGCTGTTCGCCTTCGGCGGCGCCGGGCCGCTGCATGCGACGGCACTGGCGCGCGAGCTCGGCCTGCCCACGGTGCTGGTGCCGGCGCGGCCCGGCATCACCAACGCGCTCGGCTGCGTCGTCGCCGATCTGCGCCACGACTTCGTCAACACGGTCAACCAGCCGGTGGCGCGTGCTCGATGAAGCCAGGCTTCGCGAGTTATTGGAACGGCACCGGAACGAAGGCGAGGAGCTGATCGGCAAGGAAGCGGTGAAGCCGGAGACGATCCGCGTCACCCATTCTGCCGACATGCAGTTCGTCGGCCAGACCCACATCATCAACGTGCCGCTGCCGTCGTCTTCGGTGACACGTGCAAGATGCTGCAGACTTCTGTTCGAAAAAGCCTATTTCGCCCGCTTCAAGGTCGAGTTGCCGGAGATCCGCGCCAATCTGGTCAATCTCAACACTTCGGTCACCGGTGTCGGCCGGCAATCGATCTGTCCCGCCTGATCGACCCGGCCGGACGCGCCAAGACACTCGACGAGGCACGGTGCGAAATCCGGCCGGTCTGGTATGCCGGGCGCTGGCACGACACGCCGGTCTACGCACGCGAAAAACTGCCGCTCGATGCGGTGATCGAAGGCCCGGCGATCCTCGAACAGATGGACGCCACCACCGTGCTCGAACCCGGCGACCGGGCGCGTTCGGACGCCGACGGCAACATCATCATCGATATCGGCGAGGCCTGAGATGGCAAAGCTCGACACCATCACGCTTTCGGTACTTCAGGCAGCCCTGCAGCAGGTCTGCGACGAGATGGACCTGACCTTCTCCCGCGCCGCCTTCTCGCCTGTCATCGCCGAGGCCAATGACCGCTCCGACGGCATCTATTCGGCGCTCGACGGGTCGCTGATCGCGCAAGGCAGCCAGGGCCTGCCGGTGTTCGTCGGCGTCATGCAATATTCGACCAAAACGGTCATCGAGATGATCGCCGACGGCCGCTGCCTGCCGCCGGAGCCCGGGCGACATCTACATCGTCAACGATCCCTATCTCGGCGGCACCCACCTGATGGACGTCCGCTTCGCCATGCCGGTCTACCGGGGAGGAAAGATCTTCTGCTGGCTGTCCAACACCGGCCACTGGCCCGACATTGGCGGCTCGGTGCCGGGCGGTTTCTCCGCCTCGGCAACCGCCGTTGAGCAGGAAGGGCTGCGGCTCCCGCCGGTAAAGCTGTTCAAGAAGGGCGTTCTCGATCCGGAAATCTACGCCATCATCTGCTCCAACATCCGCGTCGCCGACCAGCGCATCGGCGATATCAGGGCGCAGGCTGCGGCACTGCTGATCGGTCAGGACCGCCTCAATGGAATCCTGGATCGTTACGGTGACGAAACTGTCGTCGAGGCGATCGCCGAACTCCGCCGCCGTGCCGCCGAGCAGATGCGCGCCAACATCGCCGCCATACCCGACGGCACCTACCGTTCAAAAGCCTTCGTCGATTCCGACGGGGTGGTGAACGAGCCGCTGACCATCGCGCTAGCAGTCGAGAAGCAGGGCGACACGCTGACCTTCGATTTTGCCGGCTCATCAAAGCCCTGCGCCGGGCCGATGAACAGCGTGCTGGCGACGACACTGTCGTCGGTCTATCTCGCCATGCGCCATATTTTCCCGGATGTGCCGATCAGCGCCGGCGCCTTCGAGCCATTGATCGTCAAACGGCCGGAAGGCACCTTCCTCGACGCCCGATATCCGCGCCCGGTGTCGGGCTGCGCCGCCGAAGTGTCGCAGCGCATCGCCGAAGCGGTGTTCGCGGCCATGGTGCAGGCGCTGCCGGACAAGGTAACGGCGGCTCCCGCCGGCTCCAGCGGCAATTTCGCGCTCGGCGGCAACGACCCGGTGCGCGGCCGCGACTACGTCATGTACCAGATCTCCGGCGGTGGCTATGGCGGCAATGCCGGCCATGACGGCCTGACCAATGGCTGCTCGACGATAGGCATTTCCAAATCGCCGCCGGTCGAGATCATGGAGCAGGCTTTTCCGGTGCTCTACCGCCACTATGCCTTGCGCGAAGGCTCGGGCGGCGCCGGCAAGCAGCGCGGCGGTTTCGGCCTGGCCTATGAGGTTGAGATATTGCGCGGCGACGCCCGTGCCTCCTTCGTCATGGACCACGGCCGCTTCGGCCCGCAAGGCGCGCTGGGCGGCAAGGACGGCGCGCCCAATACCGTGTCCGTCTTCCGTGGCGACGAGGAACATGTGCCGCCGCATCTGTCCAAGGAACAGGACATCGCGCTCAAGGCCGGCGACCGCGTCCGCGTCGGCACGCCGGGCGGTGGCGGCTATGGCGATCCGCTCCAACGCGAGGCAAATCTGGTGCTGAGAGACGTGGCGCTCGGCTACTACACGCCCAAGGAGGCCAGTGATAAGTTCGGCGTTACCTTGACGGCGGACGGGCTGACCGTAGATCGGGCGGCAACCGAGAAGCGGCGCGCCGGCTAGAGCGGTTCATCGTTTCACGGTAACGCCGAACTCTCTTTGTTTTTACGCAATTCCCAAAGGAAGGCGCTACGCGCGCTTTTCCCGGGAAAACCGTTTCACACTTTTCCTGGAATTGCTCTAAGCCGTCTTTTTCACGCCCTGACGAAACGCTCCATCAAGGCGTAAATCTAAGCCGGCTTTAAATATCCAGATTGGCAACCGACAGCGCATTGTCCTGGATGAACTCGCGCCTCGGCTCGACCTCGTCGCCCATCAGTCGCGAGAACAGACAGTCGGCATCGGTGGCGTCGTTGACCTTGACCTGCAGCAGCGAGCGCACATTCGGGTCGAGCGTGGTTTCCCAGAGCTGTTCGGCGTTCATTTCGCCAAGGCCCTTGTAGCGCTGCATGGTCAGGCCCTTGCGGCCGGTCGCGAACACCGCGTTGAGCAGCGCCAGCGGTCCCGAAATGGTCTCGGAGACATCCTTGCGGCGCAGCACCGGCGGCGTGCCGTAGACTTCGGTGAGGCGCGGCGCATAGCGATCGAGCTGGCGAGCGTCGGCCGAATTGATCAGCCCGAGATCGAGCTGCGCGAATTCCTTGACGCTGCGCACCGTGCGCTCGAACACATAGCCGCCGACGCCTTCGTTCGAGGTCGACATGCGGCCGGTCCAGCCACGCTCGGTGTCCTCGGCGATGATGTCGAGACGCTTGGCGACACGGTCGGCCATGACGTTGGCGCGGCCAAGATCGCCGAGCACATCCGGGTTGAGCGCGCCGGCGATCGCCGCCTGCTCGACCACACCGCGGTTGTAGCGCGTGTGCAGCCCGTTGATCAGCTGCCGCACCGCCAGCGCGTCGTCGATGGCGCTGCGCAGATCCTGTCCGGCCCGCACCTCGCCGGAACCCAGCGAAAGCGACGCTTCCTCAAGTCCCGAGCCGATCAGGAACTCTTCGAACGCGCCTTCGTCCTTGATGTATTGCGAGCTCTTGCCGCGCGTCACTTTGTAGAGCGGCGGCTGGGCGATGTAGAGATGGCCGCGCTCGATCAGCTCCGGCATCTGCCGGAAGAAGAAGGTGAGCAGCAAAGTGCGGATGTGGGCGCCGTCGACGTCGGCGTCTGTCATCAGGATGATCTTGTGGTAGCGCAATTTGTCGGCGTTGAACTCGTCCTTGCCGATCGAAGTGCCGAGCGCGGTGATCAGCGTGCCGATCATGTCGGAGCCGAGCATGCGGTCGAAACGCGCCCGCTCGACATTGAGGATCTTGCCGCGCAACGGAAAAATCGCCTGGTTCTGGCGCGAACGGCCGCCCTTGGCAGAGCCGCCGGCCAAGTCACCTTCGACGATGAAGATTTCGGACTTGGCCGGGTCGCGTTCCTGGCAGTCGGCCAGCTTGCCGGGCAGCGAGGTGACGCCGAGCGAGCTCTTGCGGGTGATGTCGCGCGCCTTGCGCGCGGCTTCGCGCGCCGCGGCGGCCTGGATCACCTTCTCGATCACCACCTTGCCTTCGGTCGGGTGTTCTTCCAGCCAGGTGCCGAGTGCCTCGTTGACCAGCCCTTCCACCACCGGGCGAACCTCGGACGAGACCAGCTTGTCCTTGGTCTGCGAGGAGAATTTCGGGTCCGGAACCTTGACCGACAGGACTGCGGTCAACCCTTCGCGGCAGTCGTCGCCGATCAGCGACACTTTTTCTTTCTTGGTCTGGCCTGAGGATTCGCCATAGCCGGTGATCTGGCGCGTCAGCGCGCCGCGGAAGCCGGCCAGATGCGTGCCACCATCGCGTTGCGGGATGTTGTTGGTGAAGGCCAGCACGTTCTCGTGGTAGCTGTCGTTCCACCACATCGCCACCTCGACGGTGATGCCGTCGCGTTCGGCCTTGATGGCAATCGGCTTGTCGATCAGCGGTTTCTTGACCCGGTCGAGATATTTGACGAACTCCTCCAGTCCTCCGTCATAGTGCAGCTCATGGCGCACGATGTCGGCATGGCGGGCATCGGTCAGCACGATGCGCACGCCGGAATTCAGGAAAGCCAGCTCGCGCAGCCGATGCTCCAGCGTGCCATAGTCGAACTCGACCATGGTGAAGGTTTCGGACGACGGGAAAAAGGTGATCTCGCTGCCGCTGCGTCCGTCATAGGTGCCGGCGGTCTTGTTCTGCTCGTAGCTGCCGGTAACCTTCAGCGGCGCGTCGGCATTGCCATGGGTGAAGCTCATCTCGAAGATCTGCCCGTTGCGGCGGATCCTGAGTTTCAGCCAGGCCGACAGTGCGTTGACCACCGATACGCCGACGCCGTGCAGGCCACCCGACACCTTGTAGGAATTCTGGTCGAATTTGCCGCCGGCATGCAGCTGCGTCATGATCACTTCGGCCGCCGAAATGCCTTCGCCGGTGTGGATATCGGTCGGAATGCCGCGGCCATTGTCGATGACTGTGACCGATCCGTCGGGATTGAGCGTCACCGTGACGAGGTCGGCGTGACCGGCCAGCGCCTCGTCGATCGCGTTGTCGACCACCTCGTAGACCATGTGATGCAGGCCCGAGCCGTCATCGGTGTCGCCGATATACATGCCCGGCCGCTTGCGGACGGCATCCAACCCCTTCAAAACCTTGATGGAATCGGCGCCGTACTCGGCTTCCGCGCCATTGGCGCTTTCAGTCTGATCGCTCATGAAAACCTGTCTGATTGATGGCGCTGGCCCGGTGCCGGAAATTGGCTCCGAATCGCGCCGTTTTGATGTCCTAGATATAGGCGCAAAAGGCGGTTTTTCCAAGGTTTGCGAGGATTTCCGGGGCGCAAGAGCCGGCTATCGGCGGCCGGCCTCGGCCAGGCCTATTTCACGCGGGCCAATCGATCCTTGAGAAACTTGATCATGAACTTGTAGCGCGGCGCCAGCCGGCCGCTGCGATCGAGTTCCAGCGTCATCTCCAGCGCCTCGGAAAGAACCGCCTTCGGGTTCTTGGCGACCTGGGAATAGTCGATCATCGCAACCACCAGATCGCGCTGCCAGGTGGCGTTGTCGGGGTCGGATTGGGCAAGCTGCTGGCGGATTTCCAGGCTGTCCTGGAACGCCTGCCGCGCTCCCTTGATGTCGCGCTGCTTGACCTTGAGCATGCCGATCTCCGACAGCGTTATCGACAGATCGCGCTGCCAGTCGAGATTGGCCGGGTCCAGCTTCGCCAGCCTGTCGACGATGACGAAACTGTCGAGATACAGTTTGAGCGCGCCCTTGCGGTCGCCCTGGATGGCAAGCACGCCGGCGACCTTTTCGAGGCTGACCGAGAGGTCGCGCTGCCACTCCGTGTTTCCCGGGTCGCCGTCTGCGAGCTGACGGGCCTGCGCCAGCCCTTGTTGATAGGACGCAAGCGCTGCCGGCCAATCCTCCTGATCCTTCAGCGCATTGCCGATCTTGGTGTTGCCGACCGACAGATCGCGCTTCAGCTCGGTGTTATCGGGGTCGCGGCTCAGCAGCCGTTCGACGATCACCAGGCCTTCGCGGTAGGCGGCAAGCGCGCCGACGGGGTCGCCCCGCTCGCGCTTGAGGTCGCCGATCGTGTCGTGACTGACCGAGACGTCGCGCTGCCTTTGCGCGTCGTCAGGCGCCTTCTCGGCCAAGGCAAGGCGGATCGTCAGGCTTTCTTCAAAGGCCGCATGCGCATCGTCCAGCTGTCCCGCGGCACGCGCGAGGCGGGCGATCTCGTCATAGGAAATGGTCAGGTCACGCTGCAGGTCGGCGCGCTCCGGATCGTTTTCGGCGAGCACTTTCTTGATCGACAGGCTTTCCTGGTAGACTTGTGAGGCGCCGGCCAGATCGCCGTTTGTCACCAGCACGTCGCCGATCTTGTCGTCGTTCATGGCCAGATCGCTGAACCATTCCAGCCGGCCCGGGTCGGCCGAAATCAGGTCGTGCAGCATCGCGCGCGCCGTCTGGTAGTTCTGCAGGGCCGCCGGCAGATCGCCTTGCGCCATCCTGATGTTGCCGAGCTTGGTGTGGCTGATGGCGAGATCGCGCCGCACGCCCGGATCGGTTTCCTGCCGCGACCTCTGTTCGAGATTGGCCCGCAGCGCCTCGAAGGCGCGGCCGGCGGCGGTGATATTGCCAACGGTGGTGTAGAGTTTGCCCAGCTCGTCCTGGGTGCGGATCTGGCGGTCGAAATCGTCGGGCTTGAGCGCCGACGGTCCGGCCTCGCCATAGAGTGCCAGCACCGCCTCATAGTCCTTTATGGCGGCGGCATAGTTGAGGTCGGCGCGGGCCGCACCGCCCGACAGAAAGCGCGTCGCGGCTTCGGACAGTGTGCGACTGGCGAAATTGGCCTTCAGGGCCTTGCGCGACACACTGTCGATGCCGGCGGCCTCGGCGAGTTTTGCCCGCGCGGCATTGAAAGCGCCGAGCGAAAGCTGCTCTTGCGCCTGCTGGCGCAGCGCGCTCACCTGCGGATCGCTGGCGCCGAGAACCTTCATTTCGCTGCGCACCTTGACGAAGGCGTCGGCGGCCTCGCGCAGCCTGGCGTTCAGGCTTTCCGCCGAAAGATGGCTGGCATCGGCGCTGATCAGCGCGCCATAGAGTGGCGCCAGCGGCATGTCGGCATCGCTGGCGATCCGCTCGACCTCGTCGCGCATTTGTGGTGTCACCTCGGCCATGGCCAGCAGCAGCCGCTCGCGCTCCGGCAACTGCTCCCGGGTGGATGCGGCGAAGAACAGTTGCGGCAGGCCGCTCTCGACATAGGGCAGCTGCTTTCCGCGGGTGAGGTCGTAGACCTCCTGCTGCACCAGCGTCAGCACCGAGCGGATCTCGAGCCCGTCGGTACCGAGATATTTGGCCAGCGCCGCGGTGAAGGGCGAGTTCTGGCCCGAGCCGTCGGCGGCCGTCTCGCCGGGCGCGGCGGAAAAGGCAAACAGGGTATTTTCCGCCTTCCCGATACGGCCGAGACCGGGCCGGACCTTGTCCGAGACATTCTTGGCCAGCGCTGTCGCGCCGCGGCCTTCGCCGGCGCTTGCCGTGAACGGATCGCTGCGGCAGGCGTCGAGCACGATCAGCCCGACCTTGGCCGTCGCGGCGACGGCCTCGCGCACCTCTTCCAGCGGCAGGCTGGTCCTTTTCAGCGCATCGAGCGAGGAAGCGTCGGCATCGACCGGCAGCAGCCGGTTGTCGCCGGAGATTTCGACGCCATGACCGGAGAAATACACCAGCGCCACGTCGGCGCCCTTGGCGTCCTCGCGAAAATCGTCGAGCGCGCGGCGCATGCGGCGCAGATCCCGGTTGGTTTCGACGACGACCTCGAAGCCGAGCTTCTTCAGCGCCGCTTCCATCGCCTCGCCGTCATTGACGGGATTGGCCAGCGGCCGGACCAGCCGGTAGTCGTCATCGGCGACGATCAGCGCCACGCGCCGCTCCGCCATGGGGCGGCGGCCGTCGACAGGATCAGCAATAGCGCAAACAGAAATCGCAAAGTCGAACCGCCCCGGCCCGGTCAATGGCCGGAGCATTTCATCTCTTTATGGCGTGAACAAGCCGCGTTGTTCGCGCGGCGATCCGGCCCTTAGCCGGCCCGCAGCGGCTTCAACGCCTCGCTCCAGCGCAACAGCTCGTCGAGCATCGTTCTGGAACCGCCAAGCACCTGCTCGCTGGGCTCGAAAGCGCCATCCTCATCGAGCAGCTTCTGATAGGCATGCAGCGCCACGCCCTCGGGGATCGGCATCACGCCGACCGAAGTCAGCAGCGGCTTGACCGCTTGCGCCGCGCGCAGGCCGCCGGAGACGCCGCCATAGCTGAAGATGGCTGCGGGTTTGTATTTCCACTCGCGGGAGAGATAGTCGACCGCGTTGACGATCGCCGGCGCCACGAAATAATTGTACTCCGGCGCCACGAAGACGAAGGCATCTGCGGCATCGATCGCCTTCGACCAGGCCTTGGTGTGGTCCTTCTCGTATTTGGCGAGCTTCGGATGGTGCGGCTCGTCCAGCAGCGGCAGGTTGAACGCGGCGATGTCGGTCAGGACGGGCTCGAACTTGCCGTGCTCGCGCACAAAGCCATCCAGCCACTTGGCAAAGACCGGCCCGGCGCGGCCAGGTCGCGTGCTGCCGATGATGACGTTCAACCGATGTTTCAAGGCGGGCTCCTGGAGTGGCGGGATTGAGAGTGGTGGTATCTGTT
This sequence comes from uncultured Alphaproteobacteria bacterium, assembly GCA_963788955.1. Lineage (GTDB taxonomy): Bacteria > Pseudomonadota > Alphaproteobacteria > Rhizobiales > Rhizobiaceae > Mesorhizobium. The sequence goes on from CAWBIN010000024.1 coordinate 144,128, forward strand.
GGTGACCGCCACCTAAGCCACACGCCACCAGGCGGCAAGAAGGCATGGCGAGGGGCCGGTCACATTCCGGAGAGCGGGATGCCGGTGCCCTGCCGTTCGGCCGCATGGACGCCGGCATTGCCGCTCACTACATTGGGGTATCAGCGGAGCATCCTATGGACACGCAGCCCGCGCCTTTCGTTCCGCCCGCGCCGAAGCCGCGCACGACGCCGCCTTCGACGCTGGAGATGATGCGCATCGTCTATCGCAATCCGCTCGAGCTGTGGGGCGAGCACACCTACAACGAACCCTGGATATCGGTGAACGGCATAGGCGGACCATTGGTCGTCGCCAACGATCCCGGTCTTATCCGCCACGTACTGGTCGACAATGCCAGGAACTACAAGATGGCGACGGTGCGCCAGATGATCCTGCGCCCGATCCTGCGCGACGGCCTGCTGACGGCCGAGGGCGAGGTGTGGAAGCGCTCGCGCAAGGCGATGGCACCGGTGTTCACGCCGCGCCACATCTTCGGCTTTGCCCAGCCGATGCTGAAACGCACGCTGGACTTCGTCAGCCGCTACGAGGCCGGCGGCACTTCCGACATCGCCCACGACATGACGCTTCTCACCTACGACATCCTGGCCGAGACACTGTTTTCCGGAGAGATTTCGGGCGAGCCGGGCAGCTTCGCCAGGGAGATCGACCGGTTGTTCGAGACCATGGGCCGCGTCGATCCGCTCGATCTGCTGCGCGCGCCCGAATGGTTGCCGCGGCTCACCCGCATCCGTGGCCGCAAAACGATGGCCTATTTCCGCAAGATCGTCACCGATACTGTCCGGATGCGCGAGGAGCGGCTGAAGCGCGATCCCGATGCGGTGCCGCAGGATTTCCTTACCCTGCTGCTCAAAGCCGAGGGGCCGGATGGGCTGACGCGCGCCGAGGTCGAGGACAACATCATCACCTTCATCGGCGCCGGCCACGAGACGACGGCCCGAGCTCTGGGCTGGACGATCTATTGCCTGGCCGAGGCGCCCTGGGAGCGCGAAAAAGTCGAGCGCGAGATCGACACTGTCTTGGCGCGCGAGCCTGATCCGACGAAATGGCTCGATGCCATGCCGCTCACCCGCGCCGCCTTCGAGGAGGCGCTCAGGCTCTATCCGCCGGCGCCGTCGATCAATCGCGAGCCGATCGAGCCGGAGACCTGGAACGAGCTTTACATCCCCAGGCGCGCCGCGGTGCTGGTGATGCCGTGGGTCGTGCATCGCCACAGAAAACTGTGGGACCGGCCGGACGCCTTCATGCCCGAGCGTTTCCATCCAGGGAATCGTGAAAAAATCGACCGCTACCAGTATCTGCCGTTCGGCGCCGGCCCGCGCGTCTGCATCGGCGCCAGCTTCGCCATGCAGGAGGCGATCATCGCGCTGGCCATCATGCTGTCGCGCTTCCGCTTCGACTCCACGCCTGAGACGAAGCCCTGGCCGGTGCAGAAGCTGACGACGCAGCCGCAGGGTGGCTTGCCGATGCAGGTCACGAGCCGCGTTTCATAGACGGCTGAGCGAACCGTTGCCGCTTAGGCAGCCGACTTGCGCTGGAACTGGCCGGCGGCGCGGAAGCGCCAGAGGTAGCTTGGCAGGATCGTGCCGATCGACTGCGGCTGGATGCCGAGGCCGGCAAGCGTCCTGCTTTCCCTGACGGCCGCGTCCGAGACGATGTTGTGCGAGCGCAGCTGCAGCACCTGGTCCTTGGTCAGCATTGGGTTGGGCAGCAGGCCGAGGACCGACGCCTGCATGTTCGCCATCCACCACGGCACCGGCACCAAAATCCGCTTGCGTTCGATGACGTTGAGCAGTTCTTCCATGCACTCCTTGAAGGTGAGCACCTGCGGCCCGCCGAGCTCGTAGATCCGGCCGCCTTCGACCTTGCCTTCGACCGAGCGCGCCACCGCTTCGGCGACGTCGCCGACATAGACCGGCTGGAACTTGGTCAGCCCACCGCCGAGCAGCGGCAGCACCGGCGAATAGCGCGCCATGCTGGCGAAGCGGTTGAAGAAGGCGTCCTCGGGTCCGAAATTGATTGATGGACGGAAGATGACGGCATCCGCGATCGTCTCCAGCACTGCCTTCTCGCCGAGCGCCTTGGTGCGGGCATAGTCCGATTGCGCGTTGAGGTCCGCGCCCAGGGCCGAAATATGGGTGAGGCCGGCGCCGACAGAGCGCGCGGCTTCGGCGATGGCGCGGGAGCCGAATTCATGCACGACGGAAAATTTCTGCCGGCCGCTCTCATGCAGGATGGCAACCAGGTTGATGACATGGTCGGCGCCCTGCACGGCACGGTCGACCGACCAGCGCACGCGCACATTGGCCTGCACCGGTCTGGATCTGGCCGACATTGCCGAGCGGCTGCAAATGGCCGGCGAGATCGGGCCGACGGACGGGTACCCTGATGCGGTAGCCGCGCTTGGCCAGTGCCCGCACGACGTGGCGGCCGACAAAACCGGACCCGCCGAAGACGACGACGAGCTTGGGGGTCTGCAGGATTTCGGTCATGGCTGGCTCCGGCGCTCGCAAGCTTGGCTGAAGCCGCTTCTTAATCCGTTTCGAGGCAAAGGCAAAGAGCGACCGGAGGTCGCTCGTGACCTTGTTTCAGAGCAGTTCCAGGAAAGGTGTGAAGCGGTTTCCCGGGAAAAAGCGCATAGCGCTTCCCCTTGGGAATTGCGCCCAGACAGACCCGCCTCAGAACGCCTTGCCGATGCGCGCGTCGACCGAATGGCGGTTACCGCCACGGATGACGAAGAAGAGCAGGATCGCTGCCCACAGCAGCGACTTTTCGGAGCCGGAAAAACCTTGGCCGACGGTGACCCAGTGGAACCACACGGTCACCAGAAGCACGAACATCCCGGCGAAGGCAGCCGGGCGGGTAAGCAGGCCGATGGCGATGAAAATACCGCCGAAGAATTCGGTGCAGGACAGAAGCAGCGACCAGAACGCGCCGGGATAGAAGCCGATGCCCTCGACCATCTCGGCGGCGCCAAACGGATCGGTGATCTTCTGCGAGCCATGGATGGTGAGAAACCCGCCGGCGATGACGCGCAGAAGGGTTTCGGCCCCATCATGCAGCGACGAATACAGGCGGCCAAGCCCTGGAATGATCAGTCTGCCGCGGGAAGCGTCGGTGGTCACGGACATCGTAGCTCCTGTTGTTGTGATGACTCCTCGCAAACGCCCGATGGCTCCCATCAAGTCAAGTTAACAAAAGGTAACATTTGAAGTCATGTTTAGGTTCGCAGAGCACGAAACGCAGAAAACCCCGCCGAAGCGGGGCTTTCCGGGTGACGTTCGTGCCGAAACCAGGGTCCAACGAGACGGCCTGACCTGAGACGGTATCAGCTTGGCGTAAGACGCCCGCCCCAGCCCTGGACGCATCCGACAGTAGGCACCGACCGGGCAAACCCCGACCCGGTCAGGCATTGGTCGTCGGGGCGCAGCGAAAGGTTCAGCGATTGGCGCAAAAAATACACGCCTGTCCCACGATCAAGCGGGAAAGGTCAGCTATTTACTTGATAAGAAAAGGGATTTCAGGCCGAGTAGCGTTCGGCGAATTCGGAAATGCGCTGCACCACGGCCTTGGGGGCGTTTATGCCCCGCGCTTGCGCCTTCTCCGCCGCCTCGGCCCGGGCGCGTCCCGGCACGTGCACGCCGTAGCGCCGCCGCAGCCGGTCGAGCTGGTCTCTCATGCGCTGCTCGAAATCCGGATCGAGCAGCTTCGGTTCGATCGCAAGCACGAACAGGCCCGTTCCCGGGCTGTCCGGCCCGCCGCTGAACCAGGGTGCGTCGAGCGACCAGTTGGCGCCGGACAGGCCGGCGGCCAGCACCTCGACCATCAGCGCGATGTTGGCGCCGCGCTGGCCGCCGAAGGCAAGCATGGCGCCCTTCATGGCCGCCGCCGCATCAGTGGTCGGGTTGCCGCTGGCGTCCAACGCCCAGCCTTCGGGGATCTTCCTGCCGTCCTCGGCCGCCTTGCGGATGTTGACGAAGGCAGTAGCACTCGACGACTGGTCGATGACCAAAGGCGATCCGTCGGCGGCGGGCGCGGCAAACGACATCGGGTTGGTGCAGTAGACCGGCTTGACCGAGCCTGAGCCGGCAAGCACCGCCGGCCCGTTGGTGGCGGCGAAGGAGACCAGCCCTTGCTGGGCCAGCCGCCCGGTAAAATAGCCGAGCGCGCCGCACGTATAGGCGTTCTTCTGCGAGAAGATCGAGACGCCGAACAGTTTTGCGGCCTTGGCGAGATCCTCGATCGTACGATCGAATCCGGTATGGGCGAGGCCGCCGCGTGCGTCCGAGAGATAGACCGCGAGCGCCGGCCTGGTGATGACGGGGTCGGCATTGCCATCGATGCGGCCGGCCTCGATCGCTTCCAGATAATCGATGAAATGCGTCAGCCCGACCGAGGTCAGCCCTTCCGCCTCGGCCGCAACGATCGAAGCGGCGAGCGACTGCGCTGCTTCCTCATTGGCGCCGGCGCCCAGCGCCGCCATCCGGCACAATCCGGTTGCCTGCTCGAGACTGAGTTGCATGGCGATAAATCCTAATGAGCAGGGAGTAGTCAGTAGTGAAAACGAGTCAGCGAATGGCCGACTACACCCTATTCGCTACTCACTACTCACTAACCAATCTTGTTCGGGATCCGCGCTTCGATCCGGCTGAAGGCGAAGACGAGAATGCCGGTGATCGCCATATAGATCAACGCCAGCAGCAGCAAGGGTTCATAGGTGAGGTAGGTGTCCTGCCGCACCTTGGACGAGACGGCGAAGATGTCGATGACGCTGATCGTCGCCACCAGCGGCGTTGACTTCAATTGCAGCACGGTTTCGCCGGTCAGGGTTGGCAGCGCCCGGTAGATGGCCTGCGGCAGCCAGATGCGGCGGAAGATCTTCCAGCGGCTCATGCCGAACGCACGGGCGGCCTCGAGCTGACCCTTCGGCACGCCGGCGAAGGCCCCCCGCATCACCTCGCCCTCATAGCCGGCGAAGGACAGCGTCAGCGCCAGGACGCCATAGGGCCAGGCCTGGCGGAGATAGGGCCACATCCAGGACTCGCGGATCCAGGGGTACTGCGGAAACAGCGAGCCCAGCCCGTAATAGAGCAGCCAGAGCTGGATCAGCAGCGGCGTTCCCCGGATCACGGTGCAGAAGGCCTTGGCGGGGGCGGAAAACCAGAACGGGCCGGCGGCCTGCGCCAGCCCGAGCGGCACGGCAAGCAGGAAGCCCAGGAAGCAGGTTATGGCCAGGATCCACAGCGACCGCCAGATGCCCAGCAATCCCATTTCGTAATATTGCGGCAACCAGTCCCAGCGCATGAAGAAGGCGGCGCCGAGGACCAGCGCCAGCGCGATCAGGATCAGCACGATGCGATGCGGCTGCAGCCACAGCGACGTGCGCGCGGCAACGTTGATGATGGTCGCTTCGCCGGCCATCAACGTGCCTCCTTGACCGAAGGCATTCCGCGCCGCGACCAGGCCTCGATGCGGCCGAGGATCAGGTTGGAAAACAGCGACAGCATGAGATAGAGCGCGCCGGCCGCGACATAGAAGGTGAAATAGGCTTTGGTGACGCCCGCCGCCTGCCGTGTTGCCAGCGCGAGTTCGAAAAAGCCGACGACTGCCAGCAGCGCGGTGTCCTTGGTGGCGATCAGCCAGAGATTGGCAAGGCCGGGTATGGCGAAAGGCAGCATCGCCGGCAGCGTGATGCGCCTGAGAAGAAGGCCGGGAGACATGCCATACGCGCGCGCAGCTTCAATTTGGCCCTGCGGAATGGCAAGGATCGCGCCGCGGATGACCTCGGTCGAATAGGCGCCCTGGACAAAGCCTAGCACGGCGATGCCGGCCGCAAGCCCGCTGATGTCGATGCGCTGATAGCCCATCGCTGTCAGCAGCTGGTTTATCAGGTCGGTGCCGGCGTAGTAGAGCAGCAGGATCAGCACGAGTTCCGGCACGGCGCGCACCACCGTCGTGTAGACGGCAAGGAGATCGCGCACCACCGGGCCGCCATAGAGCTTGCCATAGGCGCCGCACGTACCGATCAGCAGGCCGACGCACGTTGCGCCGACCGCGATCTCTATCGAATGAAGCAGACCGAGCAACAAAGTCCCGCCCCAGCCGGGCGGCACGGGCGAGAGAAGTTCGATGATGCCGGCCGCCGAGGCCGGAAGAAGTGCTTCGATCAGCTTCGCCCCCACATGGCTGGCGCCAGGACTGCTGGAGGTTTCCGCCAGCAGCAAGCTTGCATGGACAGCTCTCGACGAAACCATGCGGAGTGGGGAGCACTCCGCATGGTCATTCGTTCAACTGCGGACCGTCAGTTCGACTGCGGATCGCTGCCATAGATGTCGAAATCGAAATATTTCTTCGAGATCTCTTCATACTTGCCGTTGGCCCGGATGGCCTTGATGCCGGCGTTGATCTTGTCCTTCAGCTCGGTGTCTTCCTTGCGGATGCCGGCGCCGACGCCTGGTCCAAGAACCTCGAGGTCCTGCGCGACCATACCCTTCAGGTCGCAGCATCCCTTGCCCTGGTCGGACTTGAGGAACTCGCCGAGTGCGATCGAATCGGCCTGCACGGCGTCGACACGGCCGGCTGCGAGATCCTGGTTGGCCTCGTCCTGGGTCTGGTATTCCTTGATTTCCGCCGCACCGGTGAAGTGCTTCTTGGCGTAGACGGCATGCACCGTCGACACCTGCACCCCGATTATCTTGCCCTTGAGGTCATCCGGCGTGGCGCCGAACTTCTGATCCTTCGGCCCGATGATGGCGGTCGGTGTGTTGTAATACTTGTCGGAGAAGGCGATCGTCTTCTCGCGTTCGGCGGTGATCGACATCGAGGCGGCGATGACGTCGATCTTCTTGGTCGTCAGCGCCGGAATGATGCCGTCCCAGCCGACCGGGGTGATGACGCAATCGAGCTTCTCTTCTGCGCAGACGGCATCGATGAACTCGATCTCCCAGCCGACCCACTTGCCGGAGGCGTCCGGTGAGGCGAAGGGCGGATACGGTTCGGCGGCGACGCCGATCTTGACTGGATCGGCCTTGGCCACGCCCATGGCGGCGACGCCGAGCAGCAACGCTGCGGCGAATGTCTTCAGAACAGTTTTCATTTTCACGACTCCCAGTTTGTTGTTGGTTCCCGGTTCTTCGCCCGCTTTCGGCCTGATCTAGCCGATGTTGCGGATGAATTGCTTGAGCCTTTCGGATTTCGGTGCACCGAAGATCTGCTCCGGCGGCCCTTCTTCCTCGACCAGCCCGTTGTAGAGGTAGACGACATGCGTCGCGACCTCACGGGCAAACTTCATCTCATGGGTGACCAGCACCATGGTGCGGCCTTCGCGCGCCAGGTCGCCGATCACCTTCAGCACCTCGCCGACCAGTTCCGGGTCGAGCGCTGAGGTCGGTTCGTCGAACAGCATGACGCGCGGATTGATCGCCAGCGCGCGAGCGATCGCCGCCCGCTGCTGCTGGCCGCCAGACAGATAGGCAGGATAGACGTCGCGCTTTTCGGCGAGGCCGACGCGGGCAAGCAGCTTTTCGGCCTGGACGATCGCCTCGTCGCGCTTGACGCCAAGCACGTGCACCGGAACCTCGATGACGTTCTCGATCAGCGTCATGTGGCTCCACAGGTTGAAGTTCTGGAACACCATGCCGAGCTTGGAGCGGATGCGTTCGATCTGCCTGCGGTCGGCCGGAACGGTATGGCCGTGGCTGTCGGCCTTCAGCTGGATCTCCTCGCCATTGACGCGGATGATGCCGCTGGTCGGATTCTCCAGGCAGTTGATGCAGCGCAGCAGCGTCGACTTGCCGGAGCCTGAGCCGCCGATGATGGCAATGACCTCCCCGTCGCGCGCCGAAAGCGAGACGCCCTTCAGCACGTGCAGTTGGCCGAATTTCTTGTGCAGGTTCTCGACATGGATGGCTTCGGCAGCGCCGTCTTGCGCCGTATGTTTCAGTGCGGGAGCCGTAGCCGACGCCATCACGCTTTCGGTGCTCCGCGGAGCCGCCGGACCCATCGCTGCTGCAATCGTTTACCCATTACCCGTCGCAAAACCGAACTTCCCTATCGCAAGATGGACTGTTCCGCTTGCCTCCGTCAACCACGGTTTTTGGACCATTGATCACAGCCTGTTGTGGTGGTTAGTGGCGGCAACGGACGTTTTAGGGAGAAGTTGGTGGGCAAAACATTCGGGTCGCAGTCCATGGCCGGGCAACTGGAACGCGTTTTGATGCGCTCCGCTGCCAGCGCCATGCGCCATGCCAGGGCTTCGGAGTGGCACTATGGTCCAGGCTTCGATCCCGGCAAGGCCGCCGCCCAGCATGAGGCGCTGGCCAGGCTGGTGGCGGGCTCGGGCGCCGAGATCGAATGGCTGACCGACGCCGATGACGGACTGGCCGATTCCGTCTTCACCCACGATCCCTCGCTGATGACCGACCATGGCGCCGTCATCCTTGCCATGGGCAAAACGCTACGCCGGACTGAACCGGCTTTGCACGAAGCTGCCTACAGTCGCATGGGCATTCCCGTCCTTGGCCGCATCGAAAGCCCCGGCCAGGTCGAGGGCGGCGACTGCGTCTGGGTGGACAGCAACCACGCTGGCCGTCGGCCGCGGCGTGCGCACCAACCAGGACGGCATCCAGCAGCTTGCCGAACCTGCTCTTGCCGAAGGGTATTCGGTCTACGGCTTCGACCTGCCGCTGTGGCACGGCGAGGAGGCCTGCCTGCACCTGATGTCGGTGATCAGCCCGCTCGCCGACGATCTGGCGCTGGTCTACGCGCCGCTGCTGCCGGCTGCCTTCTACCAGATGCTGCGCGCCCGCGGCATTCGCCTGGTCGAGGGCGACGCCGACGAGTTTTTCGCCTCCAACGGGCTCAGCCTCAACGTGCTGCCGACCGCGCCGCGCCAGGTTATCGCCGTTGCCGGTTTTCCGAAGACCGCCGCCGCCATGCAGGCCGCCGGCTGCACGGTCTCGACCTTCGAGGCCGACGCGCTGTGCATCGCCTGCGAGGGCGGCCCGACCTGCCTCACGCGTCCGGTGCTCAGACAATGACCACGATCGGCGAAGCGCTCATCACCTTGCTCGAAGCCCATGGCGTCGACACCGTTTTCGGCATTCCGGGCGTCCATACGGTCGAACTCTATCGCGGCCTGGCGCGCTCGAAGATCCGCCATGTCACACCGCGTCACGAGCAGGGCGCCGGCTTCATGGCCGACGGCTATGCGCGCGCCAGCGGCAGGCCGGGCGTCGCCTTCGTCATCACCGGGCCGGGGCTCACCAACACCATCACCGCCATGGGTCAGGCGCGCGCCGAATTCGGTGCCGATGCTGGTGATCTCGGGCGTCAATGCCATGCCGACGCTCGGCAAGGGTCTTGGCCATCTGCACGAACTGCCCGACCAGCGCGGCATGATGGAGAAGGTGGCGCTGTTCTCGTACCGTGTCACCGAAGCCGGCGAACTGCCCGGCGTGCTCGCCCGTGCCTTCGCGCTGTTCTCGTCCTCGCGTCCGGGTCCGGTTCACATCGAAATCCCGACCGATGTCATGGTCAAGCCGGGCGACGGCATCGAGGCCTTGCTGAGCAATGCCGCGCCGCCAGTTCCCGACGCGGCGGCGATAGGGGAGGCAGCCAGGCTTTGCGCCGCCGCCCGCCGCCCGCTCATCCTTGCCGGCGGCGGTGCCAGGCGGGCCGAGGCGCCTTTGCGCCGGCTGGCCGAAAGGCTCGGCGCGCCGGTCGTCGAGACCGCCAATGCACGCGGCCTGCTGCACGGCCATCCGCTATGCGTGCCGGCGGGCCCCTGCCTGAAGGCGGTGCGGGCGCTGATGGCCGAGGCCGATCTGGTCATAGCCGCCGGCACCGAATTCGGTCCGACCGAGTATGACGGCTATAGCGACGGCGGTTTTGTCCTGCCGCGCCAATCTGATCCGCATCGACATCGGCGCCGACCAGCTCGCGCGCCGCCCGGCCACCGTCGCCATCCAGGCGGATTGCGCCGAGGCGATCGAGGCCTTGCTGGCTCGGCTTGGCGATATGCCGGCGACTTCGGCCGACGGCCCGGCCCGCGCCGCCGCGACCCGGCAGGCCGCCCTCGCCGAGCTTGGTCCGGCCATGCAGGCGCAGATGCGCGCGGTGGAAGTGATCCGCGATGCCTTGCCCGGATCGATCATCGTCGGCGATTCCACACAGCCGATCTACGCCGCCAACCTCTACTACGACCATGACCGGCCGGGCGGCTGGTTCAATGCCGCCACCGGCTTCGGCGCGCTGGGCTTTGGCCCGCCGGCGGCGATCGGCGCCGCGCTCGCCGTGCCCGAGGCGCCGGTGGTCTGTCTCACCGGCGATGGCGGCTTCCAGTTCACCTTGCCGGAACTGGGCGCCGCACTCGATGCGGATGCGCCGGTCATCTTCGTCGTCTGGAACAATCGCGGCTATCGCGAGATCGAGACTTCGATGCTGAACGTCGGCGTCGAACCGGTCGGTGTGTCGCCGGCGCCGCCGGATTTCTGCAAGCTGGCCGAGGCCTATGGCATTGCCGCCGAGCGGCTTGCCGGCGTTGGCGGCCTGGCGGATGCGCTCAAGCGCGCACGCGCGACCGGCCTTCCCTACGTCATCGAAATCACCGTCGACTGAGTTTGGCCGGGCAACGCGCTTCATGCGTCAGCCTGGCGAGGCTTGGCCGGCGGCCCGAGCGATGCAAAGACGCGACCCAGCCATGTCGATATTTCAGTTGAGTGATCGAGTGAAAGGCGCGACTTTCGCCGGCGGCGTGGCCTAAGCATAAGAACACTGGAGCAGTCGAATATGACGGAAACACTGGACGGCAGGCATATCGTGGTGACCGGCGGCACCGGCGCGCTGGGCGGCGCGGTTGTCGGCAAGCTCCTGGAGCAGGGCGCCGTCTGCCATGTGCCCAATGCCCATGCCGCCGCACCTTCGCATTTTCCTTTCACCACGCATGATCGCGTCAGGCTGGCGCACAATGTCGACCTGTCGGATTCCGCCAAGGTCGAGGCATTCTACCACCAGCTTCCTGAACTCTGGGGTTCCATCCATCTGGCGGGTGGCTTCACTATGGCGCCGGTGGAGAAGATCGAATCGGCGTCCTTCGCCGAGATGATGGACACCAATGCCCGCACCACTTTCCTGTGCTGTCGCGCCGCGGTCCGCTCGATGCTGGCGTCGAGCACGGCTGGCCGCATCGTCAACGTCTCCGCGCGCGCCGGGCTCGAGCCCAGGCGCGGCTCCGGCATGGTCGCCTATGCCGCCAGCAAGGCAGCGGTCGCCGCGATGACGCTGGCCATGGCCGAGGAATTGAAAGGCAAGGGCATTCTGGTCAATGCCGTGGCACCCTCGACGCTCGACACGCCGGCAAATCGCACCGACATGCCGGACGCCGATTTCAGCAAATGGGTCAGCCTTGAGGCCGTCGCCGAGGCGATCGCCTATCTCGCCTCGCCCGCCAATTTGGCGATGAGCGGCACGCTGGTGCCGCTTTACGGCCGGGCCTGATCCTTCGGCATATCCCAAAGAAAAACCCCGCCGGATCGCTCCGGCGGGGTTTTGCTTTCAGCCGGTGCGAGGGGGCTTAGCTGCCCTGCTTCTTCAGCGCGGCACCCAGGATGTCGCCCAGCGAAGCGCCGGAGTCGGTCGAGCCGTATTGGGCGACCGCTTCCTTCTCTTCGGCGATTTCCAGCGCCTTGATCGAGACCTGCAGCTTGCGGGTCTTCTTGTCGAAGGCGATGACTCGGGCATCGACCTTCTGGCCGACGGTGAAGCGCTCGGGGCGCTGCTCGTCGCGGTCACGGCTGAGGTCGGAGCGCTTGATGAAGGTCTCGATGCCGCTGTCGACCAGCCGCACTTCCAGACCGCCATCCTTGACGCCGATGACCTCGCAGGTGACGACGGCGTTCTTGCGCAGTTCGCCCGAAGTCGCCGCTTCGCCGACCGTATCCTTGGCCAGCTGCTTGATGCCGAGCGAGATGCGCTCCTTCTCGATGTCGACGTCGAGCACCTGCGCCTTGACCATGTCGCCGCGATTGTACTCTTCGATGACCTGCTCGCCCGGACGGGTCCAGTCGAGGTCGGAGAGGTGCACCATGCCGTCCACGTCGCCTTCCAGGCCGATGAACAGGCCGAACTCGGTCTTGTTCTTGACCTCGCCCTCGACCTGGCTGCCGACCGGATGGGTGCGCGCGAAGGCTTCCCACGGGTTTTCCAGCGTCTGCTTGAGGCCGAGCGAAATGCGGCGCTTGGCCGGATCGACCTCGAGCACCACCACGTCGACTTCCTGGGTCGTCGACAGGATTTTGCCGGGATGCACGTTCTTCTTCGTCCACGACATTTCCGAAACGTGGATGAGGCCTTCGATGCCCGGCTCCAGCTCGACGAACGCGCCGTAGTCGGTGATGTTGGTGACGGTACCCTTGATCTTCTTGCCGATCGGGAACTTGGTGCCGATCTCCGACCACGGATCGCTCTCGAGCTGCTTCATGCCGAGCGAGATGCGGTGGGTTTCCTGGTTGATGCGGATGATCTGCACCTTGACCGTCTGGCCGATGTTGAGGATCTCGGTCGGATGGTTGACGCGGCGCCATGCCATGTCGGTGACATGCAGCAGGCCGTCGATGCCGCCGAGGTCGACGAACGCACCGTAGTCGGTGATGTTCTTGACCACGCCTTCGACAACCTGGCCTTCCTCGAGGTTCTGCACGATTTCCGAACGCTGTTCGGCGCGGCTCTCCTCGAGCACGGTGCGGCGCGACACCACGATGTTGCCGCGGCGGCGATCCATCTTGAGGATCTCGAAGGGCTGCGGGTTGTGCATCAGCGGGGAAACGTCGCGGATCGGACGGATATCGACCTGGCTGCGCGGCAGGAAGGCCACGGCGCCGTCGAGGTCGACGGTGAAGCCGCCCTTGACCTGGTTGAAGATGACGCCTTCGACGCGCTCGCCCTTGGTGAACTTCTCTTCGAGACGGACCCAGCTCTCTTCGCGGCGGGCCTTCTCGCGCGAAAGCATGGCTTCGCCAAGCGCGTTCTCGATGCGCTCGACATAGACTTCGACGGTGTCACCGACCTTGAGGGTGGTGTCCTTGCCCTTGACGCCGAATTCCTTCAGCGGCACGCGGCCTTCGACCTTGAGGCCGACGTCGATGATGGCCATGTCCTTTTCGATCGCGGTGATCGTGCCCTTGACGACCTGGCCTTCGCCGGAATGGCCGGCGGTAAAGGATTCTTCGAGCAGGCTCGCGAAATCATCGCGAGTGGGATTTGCAGCTGACATATTTTCTCCTGGAATGCCCCGCATCTCAAGCGGGACGGGCGCCGTGGGTTAGCGTTGCGTTGGCCTGCCGGCGTTCCGGGCTACAAAAGCCCTGGGCCGCTCTAAGCGGCAATTCCGGCGCATGAAGAATGCTGGCAGGCTGGTTCGTGCCCGATATGGGTATTTTCTTCGCCGCCGGCAATCGGCAGCGTGAGGAAAAACCCGGATCAGGCTTTGCTTCTCTTGGCCAGCACGTCGTCGATGATCGCCATGGCTGCAAGAAACGCGGCTTCTATAGCCATTTCGCTGGTATCAAGCAAGTGCGCGTCGGCTGCCGGCTTCAGCGGCGAGTCGGCGCGGCCCATGTCGCGCTCGTCGCGGCGCATGATGTCGGCCAGGATCTCGGTGAAATTGGCGCTGCCGCCGATGCTTTCGATCTCGGCCAGCCGGCGCCGCGCCCGCACCTCGGCGCTGGCGGTGACATAGAGCTTGATGTCGGCATCGGGGCACACCACGGTGCCGATGTCGCGTCCGTCGAGCACCGCGCCCGGCGGCCTCTTTGCGAAGTCCCGTTGCTTCTCGACCAGGATGCGCCGCACGGTCGGATAAACCGCAACCTTCGAAGCCGCCTCGCCGACCGCATGCGCCGACAGCACCGCGCGGTCGAGTTTTGCCAGATCGACCTGGCGCGCCGCGGTTTCGGCCGCCGAGACATTGTCGAGCGGCAGCGCGTGTTGAAGCAGTGCATAGGCCACCGCGCGATAGGTGAGGCCGGTGTCGAGCAGGTTCAGCCGGTAGTGGTCGGCGAGCCGCCGGGCCAGCGTGCCTTTGCCGGCGCCGGCGGGACCGTCAATGGCGATGGTGAAGCCTGTCGTCATTCGAAACCTCGAAGTAAGTGCCTCGGCCCATCGGCGCTCGAAGTCAGCCACTGCGACTTCCGAGGCCTCGAACTGGCTGTCCGAATTGATCTCTGCGAGATCAGGAAAGCCTTCTGTCGAATTTCCTGTCCCTCCGACTTCTATATCTTCCGACCCGTCGACGGCAGCGCCCCGAATAGCAAAGCCCACGGAGCCATCACCGTAGAACTCTATGGTCCGATTCTGAAAATTGTCATCGGCGATTTCGTACCAGAGGTGGGACGGTTCCTCCGGGATGTCATGTTTCCAATGAACGTAGACGTATCTCACTCGATCTCCGCACCCAGTTCCTTCATCAGCCCCATGAACTCAGGAAAGCTCGTTGCGATCATATTGGCGTCGTCGATGGTCACCGGCTTTTCCGTCGCCAGCCCCATGACCAGAAAGCTCATGGCGATGCGGTGGTCGAGATGGGTCTGGACGATGGTGCCCTGGCCATTGGGGTGCGGCCCAGGCCCTTGCCGCCGGGCCTGCCGCGCACGGCAAGCGTGGCTTCGCCCTCGGTGCAGTCGACGCCGTTGAGCTTCAGTCCGTTGGCGACCGCCGAGAGCCGGTCGGATTCCTTGACCCGCAATTCTTCCAGCCCCTGCATCAGCGTCTCGCCTTCGGCGAAGCTCGCCGCCACCGCCAGCACCGGATACTCGTCGATCATCGACGGCGCCCGCTCGGGCGGCACGATGACGCCCTTGAGCTCGGAGTAGCGCACGCGCAAATCGGCAACATCCTCGCCGCCGGCATTGCGCGGGTTCACGATGTCGATCCGGCCGCCCATCTCCTGCAAGGTCAGCAACAGCCCGGTGCGGGTCGGGTTCATCAGCACGTTTTCGATGGTGATGTCGGAGCCCGGCACGATTAGGGCGGCCACCAGCGGGAAGCCGGCCGAGGACGGGTCGCCGGGCACGGCGATGGTCTGCCCCGTGAGCTTGCCCTGGCCTTCGATGAAGATATGGCGCACACCGCGCTCGTCGGTCTCGACCGTCAGATTGGCGCCGAACCCCTTCAGCATCTTTTCGGTGTGGTCGCGCGTCATCACCGGCTCGATCACGGTGGTGATGCCCGGCGTGTTCAGCCCGGCGAGCAGCACGGCGGACTTCACCTGCGCCGAAGCCATCGGCACGCGGTAGGTGATTGGTGCGGCATGCTTCGGACCGCGCAGCGTGATCGGCATGCGGTCACCGGGCGTCGCCTTCAGCACCTGCACGCCCATCTGGCGCAAGGGTTCGAGCACGCGGCCCATCGGCCGGCCTGAAAGTGAAGCATCGCCGATGAAGGTGGTTTCCATGTCGTAGGTTCCGACCAGGCCCATGGTGAGGCGCGAGCCGGTGCCCGCATTGCCGAAATCGAGCGGGCCTTCCGGCTGCAGCAGCGCGCCGTTGCCGGTACCGCGGATCACCCACTCGTCGTCATGCTTCTCGATATGCGCGCCCATAGCCTTCATGGCCGCACCCGTGCGCATCACGTCCTCGCCTTCGAGCAGGCCGGTGATGCGGGTCTCGCCGGAGGCCAGACCACCGAACATGAAGGAGCGGTGCGAGATCGACTTGTCGCCGGGCACGCGCGCGGCGCCGGAAAGAGCTGGTGATTTGCAGGCCGTGGCCGGTTTCGGGGCGGCAGCGTGAGACATGGTTTTCCCTGGATGGAATGCCGGCGGACCGGCCATTTTCTTTTGTTGCGGCGGTCTCGTATCACGGCGGACGGAAATGGTCATCCCCTTGTGCCGGGCCTTCGAAGCTGGGCTTTTGTGGCGCCGGCTTTTGGCTTTGACAGCGCGGTAAACAGTGGTTATGGGGACCAACCTTTTATCGACGAGGCTTGCCGTGGCAAAACCCGAACTTGGCACCAAACGTATAGACCCGGAAACGGGTCGAAAATTCTATGACCTGAACAAGGACCCGATCGTCTCGCCCTATACCGGCAAGAGCTATCCGCGTTCCTATTTCGACGAGGGCAAGATCACCGCGATCGAGGAGGACGAGGAAGTCGCGGAGAAGGAAGTCGACGCCGAGGAGGAAGAGGGCGCCGAGATCGTCTCGCTCGAAGAGGCTGACGAGGAGGCGAAGACCGGCGACGATCTTCCCGATCTGGGCGACGACGAGGACGATGTGGACCTCGGCGACGACGAGGACGACACCTTCCTCGCTGACGAAGAGGAAGAAGACGACGATGTTGCCGACATGATCGGTGTTGGCGACGACGACGACGAAGTCTGATCGGCTGCGGGCGCATGCGCCCGCAGGCTTTCTTGGGCTGTGACGAAAAAGCGGCTCCGGAAGGCTTGATATTGACGGAAGGCGGGGTTAGAAGCCGCCTGCACTAACGGCGCGGTCTTGAAACCCGCGCCGATCTCTTCGCCGGAAACGGCGCCGGCTGACTGCCGGGAGTGGGGCCATAGCTCAGTTGGGAGAGCGCTTGAATGGCATTCAAGAGGTCGTCGGTTCGATTCCGATTGGCTCCACCAAACAGTCCTTATCTAACCACCGGTCCCGCGACGGCAGGAAATACCGACGTCTTTTCCGTGGCTTAGCCTTTTAGTTCGGCGAACGCGTGGACCAGAGACTCAAGTTTCTGGGGCGTTTCCGCCTGAGCAGACGCCTGGTCTCAGGAGACGCCACAGCCGTTCCAGTTGTTTTGGAAATTGACGCTCGAGTCATCGCGCTGATGCGGGGAGCAATCTGGGGTTACGCGTCTTGATTGTCGGGCGTACCGGCAGCTACCGGGAATGGAAGGCCTTTTGATCTTCCCACGATGCAGGAACCTCGATCGACCGCGACAAGCGCGCGGCGGTCAGGTCCGCAGGCTGAGTCCCGGGTGAGGACTGCTTGCGTCGCAGCCGGCGAAAGGAATGCTAGGGGGAGGATGCGACTGATGTCCGCCGGATGCACCTTCACGCGAGAAGCCAATTCAGCAACAGACTGGGCGGGTCCGTTTGTGAGCTGCTCCAAATAGTGATGCGCCCTTCCAATCAGATCGATCAGGGCAATGTCCCTCTCACAGGCCAGCGTGCTGTCGATGACGATCCGCTGCTCCTGACCGCGTCGCTTAATGACGATAGGCATTTCTAGAATACGGCTGTCAGCACCTTCTTCGATTTCCGGCCCCACGTCGTCGCCGGTGGTGCCCAGCAGCTTGCCAACGATCGTCTTTCGCCGCACGACGAACCTGATTGCAGCGACGGAGATTTCAATCCTAGCAATGATTTGGCTGAACAGCGCCCGGCGGACTTCTCCGACCCGATCACCGTTCAATTGATCGCAGATTGACTGTGCCGAACGGGATCCCGCGTCGATGGACGCGCCATGGCTTCGCTGCTGTGGTTGAGCGAAGAGAGCCCCTCCTGCTGCTAATCCTGATCATCGGCCCGCTCACGGCCCTGCGCACGCGACTGGCGTTTCTCTTCAGCATATTGGCTTAGAAGACCGACCACCCCAGTTGAGGGTGAAGCCGCACATTATTCACCGTGGTGATGAGAATTCCAGCGTTTTCCAAATTGGACGCGTCCAACCTTGTGGGCGATGGTTCGCTCAGAACGACGCTTACGACGAAACCAAGCTCAAGGCCCTTCCGCCTGGTGGCATCTACACTGAACCGGCCACGGCAAACGACCGGTTGCCAAATGGCGCGAGTAAGAAAACCTGAAGGGTTGAGGCGAGCCGTGCGCGTCATTGGCTCGCCTCAGGCATTGTTTCATGATTGCACTCGTCCGCACTGCCCTCAGCCGGCCCTACACCTTCATCGTGTTGGCGCTGCTGATCCTGATCATCGGCCCGCTCGTGGCCCTGCGCACCCCCACGGACATCTTCCCCGATATCCGTATCCCCGTGATCAGCGTGATCTGGCAATATACAGGCCTACCGCCCGATCAGATGTCGGGCCGTATGACAACGCCGTTCCAGCGTTCGCTGACCACCACCGTCAACGACATCCAGCATATCGAATCCACCTCCTATAACGGTTTCGGCATCATCAAGGTGTTCTTCCAGCCGAATGTCGACATCCGCACAGCCAATGCGCAGGTCACCGCAGTGGCGCAGACCGTGCTCAAGCAGATGCCGGCCGGTGCAACACCGCCCCTGATCCTCAACTACAACGCCTCCACCGTACCGATCCTGCAGATTGCCCTCTCGGGGGCAGGGCCTGACCGAGCAGGCGCTGGCTGACCTTGGCCTCCAGACCGTCCGCACGCCGCTTACGACGGTGCCGGGCGCCGCCATTCCCTATCCGTTCGGCGGCAAGACCCGCCAGGTACAGATCGACCTTAACCCCTACGCACTGCAGGCGCGGGGCCTGTCGGGGCAGGACGTCGCCAATGCGCTGGCCGCCCAGAACCTGATCACACCGGTCGGCACCGAAAAGATCGGTCGCTACGAATATGCGGTGCAGCTCAACGATGCTCCATCCTCGCTGACCGACCTCGCTGATTTGCCGATCAAATCGGCGAACGGGGCGCTTGTCTATGTGAAGGACGTGGCGACGGTGCGCGACGGCAATCCACCGCAAACCAACATCGTGCATGTCAATGGCAACCGCTCGGTCCTGCTTCAGGTTCTCAAGAATGGATCGGTCTCGACGCTCGCGATCATCCAGGGCATTAAGGATCAACTCGGCTTGCTGCGAGCGAGCTTGCCCGACAATCTTCAGGTGTCGAGCTGCTCGGCGACCAGTCGCTCTTTGTCCGCGGCGCCATCACCGGCGTGGCGCGCGAAGGCGTGATTGCGGCCGCACTTACCAGCATCATGATCCTGCTGTTCCTCGGCAGTTGGCGCTCCACCATCATTATCGCCGCGTCGATCCCGCTGGCGATCCTCGGTTCGGTGATCGCGTTGTCGATGATCGGCGAGACGCTGAACATCATGACGCTTGGCGGCTTGGCGCTCGCCGTCGGTATTCTCGTCGACGATGCGACGGTGACCATCGAGAATATCAACTGGCATCTAGAACACGGCAAGGACAGATTCGGACGGCGATCCTTGACGGTGCCCAGCAGATCGTGACGCCGGCCTTCGTCTCGATGCTGTGCATCTGCATTGTCTTTGTGCCGATGTTCTTCCTCGACGGCATTGCACGTTTCCTCTTCGTGCCGATGGCCGAGGCAGTGATGTTCGCGATGATCTCCTCCTTCATCCTCTCGCGCACCTTCGTCCCGACGCTGTGCAACTACCTGCTCAAGCCGCATGTCGATCACGGGGTGCATGGCAAGCCGCGCAGCTGACAACCCGCTGGTGCTGTTCCAGCGTGGCTTCGAGGCGACTTTTGAACGCATCCGTGTCGGCTTATCACGGCCTGCTGGAGCTGGTGCTCAGCTATCGCGTGGTGTTCGTTGCCGGCTTCATGGCCTGCGTCATGGGGTCCTTCCTGCTAACGCCCTATCTGGGACGGAACTTCTTCCCCGCTGTCGACACCGGGCAGATCCTGATGCATGTGCGCCTTCAGGATCGGCACCCGCGTCGAGGAGAGCGCCAACCAGTTCGCCGACATCCAAAAGGCGATCCGCCAGCTGATTCCGCCCGACCAGCTCGACACTTTGGTCGACAATATCGGCGTCCCGGTCGTCGGGCATCAATCTGGCCTACAACAACACAGGCGTGATCGGTTCCCAGGATGGCGACATCCAGGTCAAGCTGTCGCAAGACCACCGACCGACCGATGAATACGTCCGCAAGATGCGCGAGGAGCTGCCGCGCCGGTTCCCGGGCGTGACCTTCGCCTTCCTGCCGGCCGACATTATCAGCCAGATCCTGAATTTCGGTGCACCAGCACCTGTCGATATCCAGGTGCGCGGCAATAATCTGTCGGCGAACTTCAAATATGCCAGTCTCGTGCTGGGTCGCCTGCGCCACATTCCCGGCGTTGCCGATGCCCGCATCCAGGAATCGCAGGCCAATCCGACACTGAACGTCGATGTTGACCGCACCCAGGCCGAATATATCGGCCTTACCGAGAAGGACGTCACCAACAGCCTCGTCGTCGACCTCGCCGGTTCGAGCCAGGTGTCGCCGACCTACTGGCTCGACCCCAAGAACGGCGTGTCCTATCCGATCGTGATGCAGACGCCGCAATATCAGGTGGATACGCTGGGCGCCCTGCAGACGACGCCGATCACCGCGGCCGGCATCGGGACGCTGCCCATCCTCGGCGGCGTCGCCAATGTGAGGCGCACGGTCAGCAATGCAGTCGTCTCGCAATACAACATCGTGCCGATGGTGCAGATCTACGCCACCACGCAGGGGCGCGACCTCGGCGCCGTCGCCACCGATATCAACAAGATCCTTGCTGACACCGCCACCGACTTGCCGAAGGGCAGCTCCGTTTCCCTGCTCGGTCAGGTGCAGACCATGAACAGCGCTTTCGCCGGCCTGCTGTTCGGCCTGCTCGGCGCCATCGTGCTGATCTATCTGCTCATCGTCGTGAACTTCCAATCCTGGTCGGACCCCTTCGTCATCGTCTCGGCGCTACCGGCCGGCCTTGCCGGCATCGTCTGGATGCTGTTCGTCACGCAGACGCCGATGTCAGTGCCTGCCCTCACGGGCGCGATCATGTGCATGGGCGTGGCGACCGCCAACTCCGTGCTCGTGATCAGCTTTGCCCGCGAACGCCTGGCGGAACTGGGCGACCCCATCGCCGCCGCCCTCGAAGCCGGCTTCGTCCGCTTCCGGCCAGTCTGCATGACGGCACTCGCCATGATCATCGGCATGGCGCCGATGGCTCTCGGCTTGGGCGAGGGCGGCGAGCAGAACGCGCCGCTCGGGCGCGCCGTGGTCGGCGGCCTCATCTTCGCAACCATGGCAACGCTGCTCTTCGTGCCGGTTGTCTTCAGCCTCGTCCACAAGCGTGAAGCCAAGCCGGCTGCCGCGCCTTCGGAGACCTTGCATCATGCTTGAGCACACCACGCAAAATCTCGACACCACCGCCGAAACAGCTCCCATGCCAGAGCACGACGCCAACAACGGGCATGAAACCTCTGGGATACCTGACACAGCCAAGTCACTCGACACGGCTAGGGCAGCCGCGGTGACGTCCCCCGAACGCAAGCCCGGCCGCTCACGGGTGGGGCTCGGCATTTTCGGCGTCGTCGCCATCGCCAGTGCCGCGGCCCTGGTCTACACCGGCATCGGCGCTCGCCAAAAGAGCGCGGTCGAACTGCGGCAATGGACGGAGGCGCAGGCGATACCCAGCGTTACACTGGTGACGCTCAACGCCAAGCCTGGCGTCGTCAGCCTCAATCTGCCCGGACGGCTCCAGGCCAACGACAGCGCACCGATCTATGCACGCGTCAGCGGTTATGTGAAGGATTGGAAGGTCGATATCGGCGCCAGCGTCAAGGCGGGGCAGACCCTGGCCGAGATCGAGGCCCCCGACCAGGACCAGCAATTGCTGCAGGCCAAGGCCGACCTCGCCAACGCTAAATCGGCCGAGGTCCTGGCCGACGTCACCCTCAAGCGCGAGCGTCCGCTGCTCGAATCCCAGACTGTCGCGCAGCAGGAGATCGACCAGCGCGTGGCGGACCTGGCCAGCAAGCAAGCCTCGGTGACTTCCGGCGAGGCCAATGTCGAGCGCCTTGAGGTGCTGTCCGCCTACAAGACGGTCGCCGCGCCGTTCGACGGCCTGATCACTGCGCGCAACACCGATATCGGTTCGCTTATATCGGCCGGTTCGAGCGCCGGGCAGGCGATGTTCGTGGTCTCGGACGTGCATACGCTGCGTGTCTATATCAACGTGCCGCAGAACTACGCGCCGGACGTGAAGTTGGGTTCGCAGGCCACTGTCTCTGTGCCGGAATATCCGGGCCGCAGCTTCCCGGCCACCGTCGTCGCCTCGGCTCGGTCAGTCGACATCACGTCCGGCACGACGCAGATGCAGCTTTCCGTCGACAACGCCAAGGGAGAGCTGATGCCCGGCGCCTATGCCAATGTGAAGGTCGATCTTGTCGGGGTGGCCGGCACGTTCCGCATTCCCGTCAGCGCGCTCATCTTCGACGAGAGGGGCCTGCGCGTCGCCACGGTCGCGCAGGACAATCGCGTCGCCTTCAAGACGGTAACGATCGCCCGCGACCTGGGCAACGAGATCGAACTGGGCTCGGGCGTCGCTGCCGACGACCAGGTCATCGCCACTCCGCCTGACGGACTGGCAGAAGGCGACGAAATCCATATCGTCAAGCCGCAGCAGCCCAAGCAAGCCACGCCCAAGGTCCAGCCGCCAGCGGTTGGAAAAAACGACGGAGCAACTTCATAATTCTGATAGCTCGGCCTCTCACCGACCGTAGCTTTAGGTTCGGAAGACCCCGACGATGCTGTGAGGCATGAGCATCTAAGGGGCTCTGAACCGTGGGTTGCGTGATTGGTCACTGACAATATGGAACTGCCTCTGTAGGTACAAGCGAAAGCTCTATATTGACATTGACAGCGGCTTCCTCCGCGACGCTCAATTGAGGCGCGGACAGGGTTGCAGGTAGGCCCACTTACTTTCATTTGCGGCGGCAACGCTTTACGAAGGCCGCCGCCAAATAAAAAGCATTAGCATCAGCGAGGCGTGACAGCGTTGCGCAGATGAACAACCCCACGGGCGAGCGTTTCGCAGCCTGCGCTCCATGGCCTTCCCGGTCTGGTCGAGGGCGATCAGCGCACAGCTAAACGTTCGCTCTGGTGCGCGATGACTTCAAGTTCCTAACGGCTCTTGACGTTCAGCCCACGTTTGGAAAATGCTCGAATTGGCCGCCCCCATTGAGAGCGGCATTGAAATTTGGGCATTCAGAATGGAATTTAATTCTTCGAGGAAACTTGTGGGCTGTCTCCGAATTTAGAGCCATTTGAGGTTCCCAGCTATGAAAACGTCCATCGGAAATTATAAGCATTTGAATATACTAATCAAAATGCCGAATTTGAGCCCCGCCAGTATTCCAAGGGTAACGCAAATTCTCTGTAAATTCGCTGTAAACGGGCAGAGACGGGTTCGCAAAGGACTGGCCCCACCACCAAACAGTCCTTTTCCGATGCTTGGTTTCGCGGCGTTCATGCTCGCCGCCTGCCAGTCGGCTCCTGAAACACCGCCACCGCCTGCCCCACAGCCCGCCCTTCCCGCTGTTGCGGCTCCTGCTCCGGAGGGTTCGGCGGTTCTGGATTCCTCCGTGGCGATCACGCCCCCCGCCAAGGGCGTTCCGTCCAGATACGTCGCTTTTTCCGGCATCTGGGCCGGACGGCTGGATGGGATGTATGAAGGCAAGCTGGCCGTGCTGACGATTTCTCCACGCGGGCAGGTGACGGTCACCTATGCGTGGGGCGATCTGGCCGACAACAGGCCGGGAGTGGCTGACGGCGCCGGGAAGATTGTCGGGCAGACATTGAAGCTTGGGCGCCTCCCCAATGGCGCGGATGCCAGCTTTGCGATGCTGCCGGACGGAACGCTGGCTGCGACCTATACGCTTGCCGGGCAGACCTACACGGGCGCGTTCGCCAGGCAATAGTCGAGGCAGACAAACGCCGTTCTCGGAACCTTGACAGTCTGTGTCATGGACGATGGGTGTGTGGACGCGCTACCCACGGACCCGATGTAATCCTGTCGCGCCGACGAGGATGTAGAATGAACGGGCTTGTTGCATGAAGAAGATCGGCTTCCTTTCCTTTGGCCATTGGTCGCCCTCGTCCCAGTCGCAGACGCGGTCGGCCTCCGATGCGCTTCTGCAGTCGATCGAGCTGGCCGTCGCCGCCGAGGAACTGGGCGCGGACGGCGCCTATTTCCGCGTGCATCATTTTGCCCGCCAGCTTGGTTCGCCCTTTCCGCTTCTGGCCGCGGTTGGCGCCAAAACCAGCCGCATCGAGATCGGCACCGCCGTCATCGACATGCGCTACGAGAACCCGCTGTACATGGCGGAGGACGCAGGCGCTGCCGACCTGATCGCCGGCGGTCGCCTGCAGCTTGGCATCAGTCGCGGGTCGCCGGAGCAGGTGATCGATGGCTGGCGCTATTTCGGCTACGAGCCGCAGGAAGGTCAAAGCGATGCCGACATGGCACGCAGCCACGCCGAGGTTTTCCTCGAGGTGCTGCGCGGCGAAGGCTTCGCTCAGCCCAACCCGCGGCCGATGTTTCCCAATCCGCCTGGAATGCTGCGGCTCGAGCCGTTCTCGGCCGGTCTGCGCGACAGGATCTGGTGGGGCGCCGCCACTAACGCCACCGCGCAATGGGCGGGCAAGCTCGGCATGAACCTGCAGAGCTCGACGCTCAAATTCGACGAGGGCGGACAGCCGCTCCACATCCAGCAGGCCGAGCAGATCCGGGCTTTTCGCGCGGCGTGGAAGGAAGCGGGGCATGCGCGCGAGCCGCGGGTGTCCGTCAGCCGCAGCATCTTCGCGTTGGTGAATGACCGCGACCGCGCCTATTTCGGCAGCAACGGGAGCGAGGATCATTTCGGATACATCGAGCCCGACAAACTTGCGCGTGTTTGGCCGTACCTACGCTGCCGAGCCGGATGTCCTCGTTGATCAGTTGAGAGAGGACGAAGCGATCGCCGAGGCCGATACGCTGCTGCTGACCGTCCCCAACCAGCTCGGGGTGGACTACAATGCGCATGTCATCGGGGCGATACTGAAGCACGTCGCGCCGGCCCTCGGCTGGCGTTGATGTTCCGACCTTGTTCGGCGCGGGCGGGCGCGGCGCCTATGCGCTCGCGCAAACCGCCCACGCCGTCCTGCGGCGGCGCAACTTACTTCGGCTTTCGGCCGAGCCCCATCGATTTGGCCAGCGTCGAACGACGTGCGGAATAATTTGCCGCCACCATCGGGTAGTCGGACGGCAAGTTCCACTTCGTTCGATATTGATCCGGCGTAAGGCCATAATGTACCCCGATATGCCGCTTCAACGACTTGAAGCGCTTGCCGTCTTCGAGGCAGACGATGAAGTCGGGCGTGACAGATTTTCTTACGGGAACGGCAGCTTTAAGTTCGCCAGGCTGGACGGTGGGAGTTCCACCTGAAATGACCTTAAGCGAGGTGTAGATCTGGCCGATGAAATTTGGAAGGTCGGCGGCAGGAAGAGGGTTGTTTGAAATGTAAGCCGACACGACATCGGCAGCTATCGAAACAAGGGGGTCGAGATTGTCTTGATGCAGCATGGGGAGCGTCTCTTCGGCGGTTTTGAGTGTTTTGCGGGGGGATTTTCCGAGCGCGGAAATTGTGTAGGGGCCAATTTCGGTCTGGCCTTTTTCGGGTCTGTCTTTGATCTTGCTTAAGGTCGGCTTTGTGTAGGGTTTCTTCAAAGATGCCTCTCAATTGGCAAGGCTGCGGCGATTGCTGCTGTTCAGATTCCAGTTCCGGAAAGCAAAGTGTGGGAAAATTTCACACATGTCAACTGGAACGAAGTTCTTTAGTCAAAGGCGAGGATTTCCGCCGCTGATTGCATACTGGACCGGTGACTGGCCCGGGCTTTCGATCTTGCTTGGGTGCAAATTTCGAGACTTAAGAGCATCAGAAAGATCGACCATTGTGTCACCCAAGTACGTCCTCTTGTGGAAACATTTCCCACAAGCTATTTTCGGCCAGAGTTTTCGATGGATGGATGGTCGATCCGTGACGAGAGCAAGTCCAGGAAAAGTGCGTAGCGGTTTTCCGTCCGGAATTGCGTCAAAACAAAGAGTTAGAGTGGTTCAACGGTTCTATTGGGCGTTGAGCCGCTCTAGCTAGTGAGGACGGCGATGAGCAAATCGGGGGACAACATCTGGACGCCACTGGGGTCCAGGGCGCGTTGAACCGGGCACTTCGCCCGTTGGTGCGATTGGCGATCAAGTGCGGGGTGACGTTTCCGACCTTCGTCGACCTGCTGCGTCAGCTTTACGTCAATGTGGCGGAGCATGAATTCGCCTTGCCCGACAAGCAGCAGACCGACAGCAGGGTCAGCTTGCTGACCGGCGTTCACCGCAAGGAGGTCAGTCGGCTAAGAGGCGCCGGGGCTCCGGTGCGGGTGGTGCCCAATTCCGTCTCCAGGACGAGTGCCATCGTTGCGCGCTGGCTTGCGGATCCGTCGTTTGTCGATGCCAAGGGCATCCCTTTGCCTTTGCCGCGAGCCAGCGAGGCCGGAGAGGCATCCTTTGCCAGCCTCGTGGAATCGGTAACGCGCGATTTGCGGCCGAGGGCCGTCCTGGACGATTGGCTCGATCGAAAGCTGGTTGAGATCGACGAGAACGATCGCATCGTCCTGATGGAAGGAGCCATGGTGCCGCGAGGCGACGGCGAGGTTCGGCTCTACTACTTTGCCCGAAATCTCGGGGATCATGCCGCCGCCGCCGTCCAAAACATCCTGGCCGACGATCCGCCCTTCCTCGAGCGTGCCGTCCATTATGACGGGCTATCCGAACAGCTTGCCAGGTCGCTCGAGGCCTATAGCCGCAAACTCGCAATCGACACGCTACTCCATCTGAACAAGCATGCGAACCAGGCCATCCAAAGTGATCCCGGCGGGACCAGCCGGTGGAATTGCGGCATCTATATTCTGACCTCCGACGGGACGTCGCTCGTTGCCGAAGAATCGCCCCAGCAGAAGGATGCTGGCGGGGAGACTTCATGAGCTGGAGGCTGACAAGGCGGGATTTTCTGACGCTTGGCACTGCCCTGCCGGCAGTGTTTTGCAGCATGGTTGCAAGGGCGACAGAGCAGCCGAAGGACCAGGGAATTGGTGGTACCGGCTGGACGGCGGGAACAGACAGCGATCAAGGCATCGGCGGCACCGGTATCGTAGGAACCATCCAGCGCTTCGGCAGTATTTTCGTCAATGACGTGCGCGTTGCCTATCAGCCGGACGTGCCGGTGTTGGTCGACGGAGTTCGTGCCACCTCAGGCAAGCTGAAGGTAGGGCAGGTCGTCCGGATCGCGGTGGAACAGCAGGCAGGCCAGCCCGTCACCCGCGCGATCCATGTCACCAGCGAGGTGGTTGGCCCTGTCGAGCGCGTAGCCGCCGGCTCGATGTCGGTCCTGGGGCAGGACGTCGATACCAGTCAAATTCCTGAAGGATTGGCGGTCAGGACGGGCGATGTCGTGGCCGTCTATGGCATTCGCCGGCCCGATGGGAAAATCGTTGCGAGCTTGATCGAGGCCAAGCCCGACTTGATAGAGGCCAGACCCGATGAAACCCACTATTCGGTTCGCGGCCTGGCAATCGTGAAGTCAGGCGCACTGCTGGTCGGACGGCTCAGGATCGGACCAAGATCATCGGAGTTTGCAAATCGGCGCGTTCAGCTGACCTTGGCCAAGGCCGACGGCGGATACAGAGTGATGCATCTGGAGGCGGAAGCTCCGGTTCCGCAGGCCCATGTCGCGAGCATCCTGTACGAGACTTTTCTGCAACGCCGGGGACACGAGCTCAAGTCAGGTTTGGGCGTCGCCATCGACGACCAGAACGGCGATTTGAAATCGACCGGCAATGTCCGGGCGTTCCTCGATGTCAGGTTCGACCGAGCGGGGAATATTGTCTCGGCGTCACGTCGAGACAATGCCGGCACGCAATCGCCAAACCGGCCCAACCCGCCGCCCGGTCGACATCCCCCTGGCCCTGGCGGTCCGGGTGGTCCAAGCGGGCCGGGAGGCCCTGGCGGGCCTGGCGGGCCTGGTGGTCCTGGCGGCGAACCCGACGGCCCGGGTGGGCCTTAGCAGTCGATCGCCCTGCGGGCATCCGCTGTGGCGGCGAGGCCTGTTGGGTTCAAATGTCGGGCGTTTAGCGCCGAAGGCCCAAACCGTTCAAAAAAATTGCTGCTGGCGAGGTCGTTTCAAGAAAAGCGCTGATCCGGCCGGCCTGGCTTCGGGGATAGACGAAGACAGGCCGGCCGGGGCAGCCGTAAGACGGGCTCGCTCAAACGGGGGGAGCTCGCTCGAGCCTCTTTTTGTTCGGCTGCTTTCGGCGGATCACATAGGACGGGGGATCCGCCGAGAACTCGGATCCCGGCACATGCATGGCAGGGATCGAAGTACCTTGCTCCTCTTCTGCATCAGCATCGCTGACCAATTCAGATTGTGGGAATTTTACCCACGAGTCAATTCCCAATGCTTCTTTTTTATGAGGGTTCTCGCGAAATGGCGGCGACCCAACTCCATCCTTCCTGACCTCGGACGCAAGTTCGTCCTTTGCGCCGCTTCGCATGCTCGCTCCACTTGACGTGGGTATTTTTCCCACATATGACGAACCCAGCTCTGGGGAGAGCATCTTAGAAAGCCTGAACTCCAGGGCCGAGATTAAACGAAAGCGGCCGCAGCAATACGGTCTGAGCAGGCATGAGCTCTATTTCGGCAACTGGATTGCCCAATAGCGCGGAAGCTTCACCAAGGGTAAATCATTGAAAAAATTGTATATCGACGCCAGCCTGCCGTTCCGCTGGGGGCCGCACCCGCCTGTCGGCATCCCCCGCGTCGAAACGGCGCTCGTCCGGCAGGCTCTTCGATGGAAGGCTTCGCCGGTCAGTTTCTTCTTTGTCGACTCGCAAGGGCGGGGTCAGACGTTGGGCGAAGGGGAACTTCGCTATCTAAGGCAGTTGGTCGACGGTGAATTGCCGCAACCTGTCGAGGGCGAGGAAAGCTCGTATCTGGCTCGCCTTTGGAGAGTGTTGTCGATCATGCGGGCCGCGCCGTTCGTTTTCGGTCGCGAGTTCGATCGTGTGGCGGCGATCTTCGTCGCGGGTTGTGAGAAGCGAAGCGGGGTCAAGTTTCAGCTGTCCAAGACGGCCATTCGCCTCTTCAAAGTCCTGAAATCATCGCTGCGCCCAAGAAGGGCAGAAACAAGAGATCCGCTGAAGGATGAAGGCGCCATATGCTTTCTCTCAAGCGCGAGCATCCACGAGATCGCCTCGAAGAAGCTCACAGGCAATATCAAGAGCAGCGTTTTCACCTTGATGCACGACATCATCCCGATCGATTTCCCGCAATTCGTCGGTCCTCATCACGCCCGCAATTTCGTCCGCGATACGGCCTGGCAAATTGAAAATTCTCAACTGCTCATCTGCGTGTCGAAATACACCGCCGACAGGGTGAAGTGTCACGCAGCGACATCCGCTCCCGGCCGGGTTCCGGAAGTCGCGGTTGCATCACCCGGTGCCTTTCTCAAGGAGGGCGTTGCGGATCAACGGATGCCTTCCGAAAGGCAGCTCGAAGGCCGAAAGTTTGTTCTGTACTGCTCGACCATTGAGATCAGGAAGAACCATATCCTGCTGCTCAAAGTATGGCATCGCTTGCTGCCCGTCCTGGGTGACCGGCTGCCAATTCTCGTCTTTTGCGGTCGTTGGGGGTGGATGTATGAAGAGCTGGTTGCCTTCATGGCGGAGCATCCGGAGCTCAGCCAGTGCGTCCAGTTTCGCTCCAATATCACCGACCGGCAGCTTGCGGAGCTCTACCGGGACGCCGAATTCAGCGTCTACCCTTCCGCTGTAGAAGGCTGGGGCCTGGGAGCGGCCGAGTGCCTCGATTTCGGATTGCCGGTCCTGATCTCGGATGCGCCTTCGCTGGCCGAGGCAACGCAAGGACTGATGCCGACGATACCGGCGCGCGATGTCGAGGCGTGGTGCGCCGCGGTCGCCAAGGCCTGCACGGATCCGGCCTGGCTTTCCGAACTGCGTGCAACGATCGCATCGCGTTACCGTCCGATCCGCGAACGGGAGTTTTTCGCAGCCATCTTCAATCATGTCTCCGCGCTCGATGATCTAAGCGATCTCGGGCACGAGTTCTCCTGGCCGGTTCCCATGGCGGCTGAGGCAAGGCGGCAACCCGAGCGAATTGGTGGCTGAACAACGAGAAGTCTTCGGTCACGGGAACCAATATGGATAATTCAACGATCGGCGGATCGGAGGCCCGGCCTGGGGACGATGCCGCCCAAGTCCGTGTCATGGGGACGCCGAGATCGGGCACAAACCTCGCGAAATATCTGGTCGAGCGCTATCTGAAGATACCGGTCGTTTTCGATCAGGGGTTTTGGAAACACGGGATTTTTCCCGCCCTCATGAGCGGGCGCGATCTACAATATGGGGAATTGCCCATCATTGTCGTCAGCAAGGATCCGGTTACCCAGATCCTCTCATGGTACCGCTATGCCAGGAACAATACTGTTTTCGAGCAGGGCAAATGTCTCGGGTCGTTTCTGAGCCGGCCATTTGAAATCAGGCAGGATTTTACCGAACCGAAGCAAATGGAATACAGGTTCCGCAATCCATCGGGTTACTGGAATCAGTTTTACTTCGCCATGGATGCTCTTCGCCGTACCGGCGCCCCGGTACATTTCGTATGCTATGAGCAGCTCGTTTCATCTCCCGCTCTTGCTCTGAATTCGATCTCCCATTGTCTCGGTCTTTCGTCGCCTTTCGACGTCGCCAGTGCTGTGGCAATTCCACAGCACGCACTCGGCGCGAGCAACGACATCGACCGGGCTGCGAACTCGGCGATCGATCAAGCCGCGTTTGATCCTGCACGTGCGGAATTGGCATCTGCTCTTGCCCGCATCGGATGGCACAATGCGCGGACCATTCTTCGCGACATCGACGATGATGTCATCTGCGCAACGGGGCGAGCCGGGTTTCGCAAGCTGTGCTGGGAATCGGCCGGCCCCGCAGCGAGGCTGAGGTCTCTCGTCGGTTTCTGGTAAGGCTTGTCGCGCCAGGCACCGTAGGCGCAGTGGGTCATTCACGGTGCCAGCCTGGCCCGAATCGGCTAAACCTTGCGCATGCAGGAAACGTCCCTCTACCCGCCGGTAAAGCGGTTCCTTGAGAGCCGGGGATTCACCGTCAAGGGCGAGATTGGCGGCTGCGATATCGTCGGCGTGCGCGATGGCGAGCCGCCCGTGGTCATCATTTGCGAGCTGAAACTGCAGTTCAACCTCGAGCTCGTGCTCCAGGCAGTCGATCGGGCCGCGGCCTGCGACGAGGTCTGGCTTGCAGCGCGCATGTCGGCACGCGGCAAGGGCCGCGAGCAGGATCGCCGGTTCAGGGCGTTGTGCCGGCGCCTCGGCTTCGGCCTGCTGGGCGTTGGCGGCAAGGGCGAGGTCGAACTGCTGCTCAGCCCTGCCGCGCTGCCGCCAAGGCGCGACCCGAGGCGACGGTCGCGATTGATGGACGAGCATCGGCGCCGGCGCGGCGATCCCGCACCCGGCGGCAGCACGCGGGTACCGATCATGACCGCCTACCGACAGGACGCGCTGGCTTGCGCCGCCGCCATGGCCGATGGCCCGAAGCGGCCGCGCGATTTGAAGACCGTTTCACCACGCGCGGCCAGCATCCTGCTGCACAATCTACTACGGCTGGTTTGCGAGGGCCGAGCGCGGCGTCTACGCGCTGACCGACCTAGGTCACGCCGCCATGCAATCACATGGGATCCTTCAGGGTTCGCAGCAGGGCTCCCCGTATGAGGCCGATCAAGTCGGAATGAAGGTCGGCACGTGACCGGCTGCCGCCGTCCTCGCAGATCGGATCGAGAACCCATTTCGCGCTTGGCAGCGCATTCGCTTTTCAGTCCAATAGGTTGGTGCGTCAGAAACGCTCGCGATAGTCGCGCGGGTTCGTGCCGAGGACGCGCAGAAAGCCGCGCCGCATCGTCTCTTCCGAGCCGAAGCCACAGCGTCGGGCCGTCTGGTTGACGGCCAGGCCCCGTTCCAGCATCCGGCGCGCCGCCTCGATCCGGATCTCTTCGATCGCACGGGCGGGTGTCCGGCCCGTTGCGTCTCGATAGTGCCGCGAGAAGCTGCGCGGGCTCATATTGGCGTGGTCGGCCAACTGCGCGAGCGACAAGTCGCCGGCCAGATTTTCGAGGATCCACCCATGCAGCCGGTCGAAGCGCCCGTCGCCTTCCTGCAGCTTGAGGGTCTGGCTGAATTGCGCCTGGCCGCCGGGACGTTTCAGGAAGACCACCAACTCGCGCGCCACCGCAAGCGCCATGTGCCGGCCAAGATCGGCTTCGACGAGGGAGAGGGCGAGATCGATTCCCGCCGTTACGCCCGCGGATGTCCAGACATTGCCGTCGCGAATGAAGATCGGATCGGGTTCGAGGCGGACCGCCGGAAAGCGCCGGGCGAACTCCGCGCAGCGTCCCCAATGGGTAACCGCGCGACGGCCATCGAGCAGGCCCGCCTCCGCCAGCAGCATGGCGCCGCTGCAGACGGAAGCGGTTCGCGTGCGCATCGCGCGAGCGGCCGGCGATCCACTGGACCAACTCGGGATCCTCGCAGGCCGCGTTGACGCCCCATCCGCCGGGCACGATCAGCGTATCGATCTCAAGCCCGTGTCGCCGGCAGCGCGGCTGCCTCCAGCACGAGACCGGCCGATGTCCTGATCCGCGGCGAGGCGGCGACGACCGCGACCTCGTAGGGCGCTGGCTCGCCGGCCTGCCGTCCTGAAGTCGTTGGCGCTGGCGAAGACCTGAAGCGGTCCGCTGACGTCGAGAAGTTGCACGTCGGGATAGGCAAGCACTTCGATACGGCGCATAGCGGTTTGGCCTGAAACGAGGGGTGAATGGCGATCGTGCCAAAGCATGATGCCCTAGATTGCCGGAAGTCAACCCACGGAGATTTCCATGACCCTTCGTTTCGGCATCCTCGTATTCCCCAACGTCCAGCAGCTCGACCTCACCGGTCCCTACGAAGTCATGGCAACTGCCAAAGGCGCGGAAGTGGAATTGATCTGGAAGGATCGCAATCCGGTGATGTCCTCGACACGGCTGTCCCTCACGCCGACGGCGACCTTCGACGATTGCCCGCCTCTCGATGTGCTGTGCATTCCAGGCGGGGGCGGCGTCAACGCGCTGCTGGAGGACCAGGCAGTCCTCGATTTCGTCTGGGAGCGCGCGGCGCAGGTGCGCTACATCACCTCGGTGTGCAGCGGCGCCCTGGTGCTCGGCGCGGCCGGGCTGCTCAAGGGCAAGCGGGCGACGACGCATTGGTATGCCCATGATTTCCTTGAAGAGTTCGGGGCGATCCCGGTCGACGAGCGTATCGTGGAGGACGGCAAGCTGATCACCGCAGGCGGCGTCACCTCAGGCATCGATTTCGGGCTGGCGCGTGGTCGCCAGGCTGCTCGGCCAGGACGAGGCCGAAACGTGCAGCTCTCACTCGAATATGCCCCGGCTCCTCCCTTCCGATCGGGCACGCCTGCGCGAGGCTTCGCCTGCCGTCCTGGCGCAGGCAAAGGAGCGGCTCTGCGGCCTCGAGGCGGGCTCGCGAGGAGATGTTCGCCCGCTGGCGCAGCGCCAGTCTGGACCGCAGCGCCGTCGCGCGCATCCACGGCTGAAGCGGCCCGGCCGAAGGCGCATCTCCGCGCTTTCGGCCCTGCTTCATTTCCGCGGTTGACACGCCCGTCGGTCTGTGCAGAAATTGGTTGGACCATTGAACCACTTGAGGTTCCAGCCTGGCGTGACCGAATTCAGCCTTCCGCCGATCCAGACGACGGCCCGCGACGATGCGGTGCTGAAGGCGTTGGCCGGCTTCGTCATGCAGGAAAAGCTGGAGCCCGGCGAGAGGCTGCCGACCGAGCGCATCCTCGCCGAGCGCCTCAAGGTCAGCCGCAACACGGTGCGCGAGGCGTTGACGCGCTGGGAAGGGCTCGGCCTGGTCGAGCGCCGGCAGGGCAGCGGCACCTATCTCAAGGCGGCCGTTTCGCTCGACATGCTGCACATGCCGCTGACGCTGGCCGGCGGCAATGATTTCACCGGCCTGATGCGCACGCTGGAAATCCGCCGCGCGCTGGAAGCGGAAGCCGCCGCCCTTTGCGCCATCCGCGCCGGCAAGGCCGACCTCGCCGAGATCGAGCGCAAGCTCGACATCATGGAAGACGCCTTCCAGACCCGCGCCGGCATGTCGTCGGAAGAGGACTGGGAGTTCCACCAGGCGATCTACCGCGCCTCCGGCAATCCGCTGTTCGAGCAGATCATCGCCGCCATGCACGAACTGTTCCACCGCTTCTGGGAGCATCCGCTCGGCGTGCGCGATTTCGGCCATGCCAGCTTTCCCTACCACCGCACCATCTTCGATTGCATCGCCGCGCACGACCCGGAAGGCGCGCGAGCCGAGGCGCTGAAGCTCATCGCCACCGTCGAGAACGACCTGAAGCGCGGCGCCGCCAATCTCAAACTTTCGGACCGCAAATGAACGAGCATCCACGGCTTCGACCCAGGCACTTCCGGCAGCGACTACCTCGCCGAGGCGGCGACGCTGCTGGCGCATGACGATCCGTTCCCCGGCGGCGCGGTGGTGCCGCCGATCTACCAGACCTCGCTGTTCACCTTCGCCAACTATGCCGAGATGGCCGACACCTTCGCCGGCCGCCGGCGCCAGCCGATCTATTCGCGCGGCGACAATCCGACGGTGATGGAGTTCGAGGCGCGCGTCGCCGCGCTTGAAGGCGCGGAGGCCGCGCGCGGCTTTTCCAGCGGCATGGCGGCGATCAGCGCCACGGTGCTGGCCTTCGTCGGCGCCGGCGAGCGCATCGTCGCGGTGCGCAACTGCTATGGCGACGCCTACCGGCTGTTCGAGCGGCTGTTCCCGCGCCTCAACATCAAGGTCGACTATGTCGACGGCTCCGATCCCGACGCGGTCGCGGCCGCACTGCCCGGCGCCAAGCTGCTCTACCTGGAAAGCCCGACCTCGATGATGTTCGAGCTGCAGGACATCGGCCATCTGACGCGGCTGGCCAAGGAGCAGGGCATCGTCACCACCATCGACAATTCCTGGGCGACGCCGGTCTTCCAGAAGCCGATCCTGCACGGCGTCGACCTGGTGCTGCATTCGGCCTCGAAATATCTCGGCGGCCACAGCGACACCGTCGCCGGCGTGGTGGCCGGCTCGGCGGCCCATATCAGGCACATCAACGAGCAGACCTATTCCTCGCTCGGCGGCAAGCTGTCGCCCTTCGAGGCGTGGCTGCTGCTGCGCGGCCTGCGCACGCTGCCGCTGCGGCTGCCGCATCACATGAAGAGCGGGCTCACCATCGCCGAGCGGCTGAAGGCGCACGACCAGGTCGAGCGGGTCAACCACCCGGCCTATTCCAACCATCCGGGCAAGGCGACGCTTGCCGGCTATGCCGGGCTGTTCTCCTTCGAGGTGACGGAGGATGTCGACATTCCGGCTTTCGTCGACGCGCTGAAATTCTTCCGCATCGGCGTCAGCTGGGGCGGTCACGAGAGCCTGGTCGTGCCGGCGAAGGCCTCGCTCGAGCAGACGCCGGGCCTGAATTCGATGGCGCGCTTCGGCGTCAGCCCCCGAACCATCCGCTTCAACGTCGGATTGGAAAATGTCGAGGATCTCTGGGCCGACATCGCCCAGGCCTTCGACAAAGCAAAAAAATAACAGGAGTTCAAAATGGGAGTACTGAACATGAAAAGACTGAGCATCATGCTTGCCGCCGCCGCCGGACTGGCGATTTCCGCCAGCGGCGCGCTGGCCGACACCGACCCTCAAGATGGTCGAGGTCATCACCAGCCCGCCGCGCACCGAATTCCTGAAGAAGCAGATCGCCGAGTTCGAGGCCGCCAATCCCGGCGTCAAGGTCGAGCTGGTCTCGCTGCCCTGGGGCCAGGCGTTCGAGAAGTTCCTGACCATGGTGCAGGCCGGCGACACGCCCGACATCGTCGAGATGCCGGAGCGCTGGATGGGCCTCTACGCCACCAACGGCCAGCTCGAGGATCTCGGCCCCTACATGGCCAAGTGGGACGACGCCAAGACGCTCGGCGACCGCGCCAAGCAGTTCGGCTCGACCGTCAACAACACCCAGTACATGATCCCCTACGGCTACTATGTGAACGCGCTGTTCTGGAACAAGAAGCTGTTCAAGGAAGCCGGTCTCGACGGCCCGCCGGCGACGCTCGACGAGTTCGTCGCCGATTCCAAGAAGATCTCCGCCATTCCCGGCAAATACGGCTACTGCCTGCGCGGCGGCCCGGGCGCCTTCAACGGCATGCACATGTTCATGAACATCGCCGCCGGCAAGGGCGGCTACTTCAACGAGGACGGCACCTCGACCATCAACGAGGAAGGCTCGGTCAAGGGCCTGCAGATGCTGGCCGACATGTACAAGAACGGCCTGGCGCCGAAGGACGCGGTGAGCTGGGGCTTCAACGAGACCGTCACCGGCTTCTATTCCGGCACCTGCGCCATGCTCAACCAGGATCCGGACGCGCTGATCGGCATCGCCGACAAGATGAGCGCCGACGACTTCGCCGTGGCGCCGATGCCGGTCGGGCCGAGCGGCAAGTCCTATCCGACGCTGGGCTATGCCGGCTGGGCGATGTTCGCCAATTCCGCAGCACAAGGACGATGCCTGGAAGCTGATGGCGACGCTGCTGTCGCCCAAGGGCAATCTGGAATGGGCCAAGGAAGTCGGCGTCGTGCCGATCCACAACGGCGCCGACCAGGATGCCCATTTCAAGACCGAGCAGTTCAAGGGCTGGTTCACGGAGCTGAGCGACAGCTCCAAATATGAAATGGTGACCCCGCCGACGCATCTGGAAAACCTCGGCAACTTCGTCGACCAGGTGGCGATCAAGAACTTCCAGGAAGTGCTGCTCGGCCAGAAGACGGCCAAGGAGGTCGCCGACGAATGGGCCGCGTTCCTGACCAAGGAACAGCAGGACTGGATGGCCAAGAACAAGAAGTAGGCCAGCTTCTTCCTTCTCCCCGTTCACGGGGAGAAGGTGTCCCGAAGTGACGGATGAGGGGCAGCGCCATGCCTCCGAGAGGCTCGCGCTGCCCCTCATCTGCCTGCCGGCATCTTCTCCCCGTGAACGGGGAGAAGGACGCTGTCACCGACGCTGCTCCAGGAGACGATCCAGCAAGCCGATGACCTATGCCGTGTCCGAAATACGACCCGCAGGCAAGCCGCGCCGCAAGCGGCTATCGCCATGCCGCCATCGAGCCCTGGCTCTATCTCTCGCCGGCGATCGTTCTGCTGGTCGTGGTGCTGCTGGTGCCGCTGATCGTCGGCATCAGCTATTCGTTCCGCAAATTCTCCGCCTTCAGGTCGGAATATGTCGGCCTCGGCCAGTACGAGGCGATGCTGTCCGACCAGGTGCTGGGGCAGGCGCTGGTCAACACGCTGTGGTGGACGGTCGCCAGCCTGTTCTTCCAGTTCTTCCTCGGCCTGGGCCTGGCGCTGCTGCTCGACAAGCCGTTCATCGGCCGCAAGGTCGTGCAGGCGGTGGTGTTCCTGCCCTGGGCGGTGCCGTCCTTCCTGTCGGGCCTGACCTGGGCCTGGCTGTTCAACCCGATCATCGGGCCGCTGCCGCACTGGCTCTTTGCGCTCGGGCTGAAGGCCGAGCCGACCAACGTGCTGTCCGATCCGGCCACCGCCATGTGGGGGCCGATCGTCGCCAACGTCTGGTTCGGCATCCCGTTCTTCGCCATCACGCTGCTGGCGGCGCTGAAGTCGATCCCGTCGGAACTGCATGAGGCCGCGGCCATCGACGGCGCCTCGCCCTGGCAGCGCTTCACCAAGGTGACGCTGCCCTTCCTGGCGCCGACCATCGCCATCACCGTCATGCTGCGCACGATCTGGATCGCCACCTTCGCCGACCTGATCTTCGTCATGACCGAGGGCGGGCCGGCCGGCTCGACCAGCACGGTGCCGGTCTACATCTATGTCAGCGCCTTCAAGTCGCTGGACAAGGGCTATGCCTCGGCGGTGGCGGTGCTGCTGCTGGTGCTGCTGATTGCCTATGCGGTGGCGCTGATCGCCATCCGCCGCTTGCTGGTGAGGCACGTCTGATGATCGCCGGACGCTCCACTTCCTCGCGCATCGTCGGCGGCATCGGCCTCTACGCGCGCCATCGCCGCCTACATGATCTTCGCGCTGTTCCCGATCTTCTGGACGCTGAAGATCTCGGTGACGCCGGAGCGGCTGCTCTATTCCGAAGGCATCACATTGTGGCCGTCGCGGACGACATTCCAGAATTTCGTCACCGTGCTCGAAGCCTCCGACTTCCCGCGCTATTTCCTGAACAGCGTCATCGTCTCGGTGTCGACGGCGGCATTCGTCACGGTCATCGCCACGCTCGCCGGCTATGCCATGTCGCGCTTCACCTTCCGCGGCAAGGCGACGCTGGCGATCCTGCTTCTGCTCACCCAGACCTTCCCGCTGGTGATGGTCATTCCGCCGATCTACCGCGTCATGGGGCAGCTCGGCCTGACCAACAGCCTGGTCGGGCTGATCATCATCTACACCGCCTTCAACACCGCCTTCGCCACCTTCCTGATGCAGTCCTTCTTCGACGGCATCCCGAAGGACCTGGAGGAAGCGGCGATGATCGACGGCTGCACGCGCGCCCAGGCGATGCGCAAGGTGATCGTGCCGCTGACGCTGCCCGGCATGGGCGCCACGCTCGGCTTCGTCTTCACCGCCGCCTGGAGCGAGCTGTTGTTCGCGCTGATGCTGATCTCCAGCGACGACCAGAAGACCTTCGCCGTCGGCCTGCTCACCTATATCGGCAAGTTCGCCGTCGACTGGGGGCAGATGATGGCGGCGTCCATCCTGGCGCTGATCCCGGTCTGCATCTTCTTCGCCTTCCTGCAACGCTATCTCGTCACCGGCCTCACCGCCGGCGCGGTCAAAGGATAATCGATGGCTTCCGTCACGCTGCAAAATGTCGAGAAGGACTACGGCTCGCTGCGCATCCTGCACGGCGTCGACCTCGAAATCGCCGATGGCGAGTTCGTCGTGCTGGTCGGCCCGTCCGGCTGCGGCAAGTCGACCTTGCTGCGCATGATCGCCGGGCTGGAGGAGGTTTCCGGCGGCGAGATCCGCATCGGCGAGCGGCTGGTCAACGACGTCGCGCCGAAGGACCGCGACATCGCCATGGTGTTCCAGTCCTACGCGCTCTATCCGCATATGGACGTGTCGTCGAATATGGGCTTCAGCCTGCTCTTGAAGAAGGCCGAAAAGACGACGATCGACAGCCAGGGTGGGTGCGGCCGCCAAGCGGCTTGGCCTCGACAGTTTCCTCGGCCGCCTGCCGCGCCAGCTGTCCGGCGGCCAGCGCCAGCGCGTCGCCATGGGCCGCGCCATCGTGCGCGATCCCAAGGTGTTTCTCTTCGACGAGCCGCTCAGCAATCTCGACGCCAAACTGCGCGTCCATATGCGCGCCGAGATCAAGGCGCTGCACCAGCAGCTCAAGACCACATCGGTCTATGTCACCCACGACCAGATCGAGGCCATGACCATGGCCGACCGCATCGTCGTCATGCATGACGGCTATGTGCAGCAGGTCGGCCAGCCGCTCGAACTCTACGACCGGCCGATCAACATGTTCGTCGCCGGTTTCATCGGCTCGCCCGGCATGAATTTTTTGCCGGCAAAGGTCGCCAAGGGTGGCAAGGCGGACGCGGTACTGGCCGACGGCCAGAAGCTGCGACTGCCCGATGGCCTGCCGTTGAAGGACGGCGATGCGCTGACCGTCGGGCTGCGGCCGGAACACATCCAGCTCGCCGAAGATGGGCCGCTCAAGGCCGAGGTCGAAGTGGTCGAGCCGCTCGGCCTGTCGACACAGTTCTACGTCAAGCTCGCCGGCCAGCAGGTCTGCGTGTTCGTCATGGGGCGCAGCAATGTCCGGCCAGGCGACATGGTGCGGCTTGCCGCCGATCCGGCGGCGCTGCATCTCTTCGATCCGGCGAACGGCAACCGTATCGGCTAGTTTAGCGGAGGCGGAACGCGTCCAGCGCGTAGTCCGGATACGCGCCCTCCTGGTCGAAAACCCCGGCCAGGTCGGCGACATCAGCCAGTATGCCCGACAGCACCAGCGCGGTGGCGACGCTCACGCCGGCGCCGCCGGCAATGTCGTGCTCGACGCTGTCGCCGACGCAGACCACGCTGGCTCGGTCCGGATTGCCGGCGAGCGCCAGTGCCGCATCGTAGATCGCGGGATAGGGTTTGCCGATGCGGGTGACGCTGCCGCCGAGGCCCTCGTAAAGATCGGCAAGCTCGCCGGCGCCGAAGCGCGGTCCGACCGCCGTCAGCATGATCCTGTCGGGATTGGTGCAGAAGCACGGCACCTGCCGCGCCGCCGCCGGGCCGAGCAGCTTCCGATAGTGGTCGAGATCGTAGCGGTCGCCTTCGCTGGCCGAGATCAGCACCAGTTCGGCATCGTCGCCGCTGTCGGTCAGGGTCAGGGGCAGGCCGTCGATCGCCGAGCGGTCGCTATCGCGGCTGATCAGCAGGCATCTCGTGCCCGGACGCAGTTTTCCGGATGCGGCCATGGCGTGAAAGGCGCGCCACGCCACCTCGCCGGACGAGACAAAATGATCCCAGCTTCCTGCTTCGAAACCGAGCTTCAGCAGGCGCCGCTCGTTGGGTTCCGCCCGTTTGCCGGAATTCGAGATCAGGACCACCGTCTTGCCGGCGCGTTTCAGCGCCGACAGCGCTTCCACAGCGCCCGGATAGGGCTGCTGGCCATCATGCAGCACGCCGAACTGGTCGAGCAGGAACACCTGGTAACGCTCGGCCAGCGCTCCGATCCCGTCGAGGTGTTTTGCCTGTTTTGCGCTCACAGCAGCCCCGCTTCGCTTGCGCCCATCAGCGCCAGCCGCGCCGTGCCGGCGGCGGCCTCGTCGGAAAGCGCCGGCAGGAAATCGACCCCAAGTTTGCGCTGGCGGATCGCCGTCCAGGCGGCATTGGCGGCGCCACCGCCGACGCTCCGCACCGAGGTCAATTTCGGCGCGCCGAGCTCCGCAAGCCTTTGATAGCCGAGCACCTCGATTGCCGCGATGCCTTCCAGCATGGCCTTCAGATAGTCGGCGTCCGAAGCCGGTTGCGGTTCAAATCTTGGCGGCAGCGTCGGGTCGGCGATCGGGAAACGCTCGCCGGGTGTACTAAGCGGATAATAGTCGAGGCCGGTCTCCGTCGCCGGATCGATCGCTGCACTCAGTTCGATGATGCGCACGAGCGAGAAATGCTTGGCCAGAACCTTGCCGCCGGAATTCGAGGCGCCGCCGGCCAGCCAGGCATCGCCCAGCCGGTGGCTGTAGATGCCATAGCGCGGCGCCGAGATCGGCCGATCGGACAGGATCTTGATGGTCAGCGACGATCCGAGGGCTGTGACGCCGTCGCCGGCAGCCGCAGCACCCGTCGCCAGGAACGAGGCGCAGCCATCCGTAGTTCCGGCGACCACGGCCACGTTAGGCGACAGACCGAACAGGTCGGCGGCGCTTGGTGTGAGCCTGCCAGTGACGCTGCCTGGCGCGACGACATCAGGCAGCAGCTCCATGCGCATGCCGGTGGCCGCGATCCAGTTCGGCCAGCGGCGGGCCTCGACGTCATAGCCGGTTTTCAGCGCATTGTTCTCGTCGCTGACGTCGAAGCGGCCGGAGAACTGTCCGGCGATCCAGTCGGCCTGATGCAGCATTCGAGCGACGCCGGGCAGGCGCTGAAACCACAGCGCCTTGGCGAGGCCGGAGGTTGCGCCGTGCGCGGCGCTCGTCTCCGGTGCCTCGCGAGCGACCGCGGCGAGGATGGTGTCGTCCGAAACCTTGTCGTTGTACATCAGCGGCTCGGCCAGTGGCCGCCCGGCACTGTCGACCGGCAGCAGCGTGCCCGACGTGCCGTCGACGGCGATCGAGCGCACCGCCGCGCGATCGATCCCTGCCAGCAGTTCCGCCAGCGCTGACGCGACCGCTTCCCACCACACGGCAGGGTCGCGGCCGTTCGCGCCGAAGCGTTCGAGGGCAACGGTGGACTGCGCGGCAATGGAAAAATCCGGACGCATGGCAACGGCGCGCGCACCCGAGGTGCCGATGTCGATGCCGATGGCAAATGGCGCCATGTCATCCGTCCTCTGCTGGCTGCCGACCGCGATGAGCTTTCTCCAGCGCCTCGGCCGGTT
The DNA here is from genome assembly GCA_963788955.1 of uncultured Alphaproteobacteria bacterium. Taxonomy (GTDB): domain Bacteria; phylum Pseudomonadota; class Alphaproteobacteria; order Rhizobiales; family Rhizobiaceae; genus Mesorhizobium. The sequence goes on from CAWBIN010000024.1 coordinate 186,133, forward strand.
TCGCCCAAATCCCGTCGCCGGGACCGGAGTTGATATCGCAGATGCGAGCGATCTACGTCAACAGTGATCTATAATCGTCAAATCAGCTTTGAAAGCCGACCTGTTTTGAGTAAGTTAGACCAAATATCGTGCCTGAATGGCATCCTAGGAGCAAAAAATTGAGCGACTCCGGCCGCCAGCGTCAGATTGTCGAGCTGTTGAGGGATCGCCCGTTCGCCTCGGTGCGCGAGTTGCAGGAGCGGCTTGGAGTTTCCGCCGCGACGGTCAGGCGCGACATCGACAAGATCGACGAGGCCGGCGAGGCGCGGAAGGTCTATGGCGGCATCTCGGCGCTCGATGGGGCTGCGCAGGCCAGCGTCGCCTACGCCAGGCCCTATGACGAGAACCGCGATCTCGCGGTGGAGGCCAAGCGGCGGATCGCCGCCCTTGCTGCGACCATGGTGAGCGATGGCGACGCGGTCATCGTCCATGGCGGCTCGACCTGCTTCCATCTCGGCGTCAGGCTCGCCGACCGCAACATCCGCCTCTACACCAACTCGATGCCTTTAGCGGCCTATCTCAGCGACCATGGCCATTGCAGCCTGACGGTTGCCGGCGGCGACCTGCATCGCGAGCCCGGCATCATCCATTCGCTCACCCAGGCAGTGCCCTTCTATGCCTCCAAATTCTTCATCGGCGCGCAAGGCCTCAGCCAGGAAGGCGTGCTGGAATCGCATCCGCTGCTGGTGCGTTCCATCGTCGACCTCAGCCCCTGCGCCGACCAGATCGTGGTGCTGGCCGACAGCCGCAAGCTGTCGATCCATGCGCGCAACGTGGCGCTGCCGCTGTCGCGCATCGGCACGCTGGTGACCGATGACGGCCTCTCCGACGCGGATGCACGCATGCTGGAGGACGCCGGCGTGATGGTGCGGATCGCCCCGGGAGCCATCCAGTGAAGGTGGCGGTGCTCGACTTCGGCAAGACCAATTCCAAGCTGTTCGTCTTCGATCAGGGTGGACGAATTGTCGACGAGCGCAGGACCAAGCCAGCCTGGGCGCGCAAGGGCGGTTTCAGCGTGCTCGATGAGGCGGCGTTGCATGACTGGGCGCTTCGTGCACTTGCCGACGCTGTCGGCCATCACCGCGTCGAGGGGCTGATGGTGTCGGGCCATGGCTGCACCTTCGCTTTGGTCGACGAGACGGCACTGACGCATCCGATCCTCGACTACGAGCAGGAACCGCCGGCCGACATCGCCGCCCGGATCGACCGCGGCATCCCGGATTTCGCCGAGACCTTCTCGCCGCGCCTGCCGCTCGGCTTCAACTACGGCCGCCATATGCTGTGGCTGAAGGCGGTCGAGCCGCGCGCCTTCACGGCCGCGACATCGATCCTCGGCTATCCGCAATATTGGAGCTGGCGCTTCGGCGGCCGCGCGGTCTCGGAAGTTTCCTATCTCGGCTGCCACTCGCATCTGTGGGCGCCGCGCCAGCGCGACTTCTCATCGCTGGTCGACGCCGAAGGCTGGCGCGGCCAGATGCCGGCCTTCGCGCGCGCCGGTACCGTCATCGGCGAGCAGCGCTTCGGCGCAGCCGCGCGGCCGATCGCCATCCACAATGGTGTCCATGACTTCGAACGCCGCGCTGCATGCCTACCGCCGGCAGCAGCTCGGGCCGCTCACCGTCGTGTCGACCGGCACCTGGGTCGTCGTGCTCAATCCGGATTGCCCGCTCGACGCGCTCGACCGCGACCGCGACATGCTGGTCAATGTCGATGTCGATGGCGGCCCGGTGCCGACCATCCGTTTCATGGGCGGGCGCGAATTCGCAACCATCAGCGGCGGCTGGCAAGGTGCGATCGCGCCGTCCGCGATACAGCAGGCGATCGACGCCGGCATGATGGCGCTGCCAAGCTTCGCGCCGGGCGGGCCGATGCCCGACCGTCGCGGCGAAATCGTCGGTGGCACGCCAAATGCCGAACAGCGTGCGGCTTTGGCGCTGCTCTATGTGGCGCTGATGGTCGATTTCTGCCTCGACCTGATCCATTCGCAAAACACCGTCATCGTCGATGGCGGGCTGAACACCGGCGGCCTGCTCGCCAGCCTGCTGGCGCAACTGCGTCCCGGCCAGGCCTTCCTGCAGGGCGCGACACTCGAAGGCAGCGCCACGGGAGCCGCGGCGCTCGCCTTCGAAAGCGTCGGCCGCGACTTTGCCGCGGAAGCGCCGGAGCCGGTGCACGCCTCGCATTTCGCCGGGCTGGCCGGCTATCGGGACGACTGGCGCGGCCGCGTGACCTGAAGCCTGCGGCCAATTTCAAAACCGTGCGCTAAAATCGTCCTTGTTGATTCGCCCGGATCGGGCTCTTGGACAAGGAACGGCATGAGCAAGGCCCTCACCACATTCGCACTGGTCGCGGTGCTCACCGCTCTGCTCATGGCGCTAAGCCTTGCGGTGGCCAGACACGGCTATCCCTATGGCGCGATCGGTGTGAAGCGCCTCGACGGCATTGCCGATGCCGGTTCGTTTCTGCCTTTGGCCGCCGTCTATTTCTTCAGCGCGCTCTTGATGATGATCCTCCCGATTCGCGCCGCCAGCATTGTGCTGACCAATGCCGCCGATGCCCTGTTCTGGGCAACGATCGCGCTGTTTGCGACCATAGTCGGCTGCCTCGTCGCTCGATGGGCCTTCGGCCAGGGCGGAGTGCTGTGGGCGCTCGTCAACTGGCGGTTCCTGTTTGTCGCGGCCATCGTCGCCGCCCATTTCACCATGAACGAGCTTCGCCGCAACGTCCTGCTGAGAAGCCTGTTCTTCGTCGTCTTTGCCGCGGCGACGCTGGCCTGCCTGTTCTGGTCTTTCGCGGTCTGAGACCGGGTACACCGATTTCGTTCCGATCTCCAGGGCGACACGCGCGGGCTTTCCCCTGCGCGTGTCATCGGCTATCGAGGGTTCGATTTGAAACACCCTCACACTGTCGCTATTTGTCTGATAAATGACTTGGGCGATGGATGACTGGGTGGTAGATAGGCCCGCAAACGGCCCCACCAGCGAATCTCACTAAGGAAAGACCATGACCCTGTTCCGCAAAAACCTCATCGATGGCGAGTGGCTGGGCGAGGCCGGCTCCCGCAACATCAACCCCTCGAATACCGGCGATGTCGTCGGTGAATATGCTTCCGCCGGTGCCGGAACAGGCCAGGCAGGCGATTGCCGCGGCGAAAGCCGCCTTTCCGGCCTGGTCGCGCTCGGCGCCGCTGGCCCGCCATGCGGTGCTGAAGAAGGCGTCGGACGAGATCATGGCGCGCAAGGACGAGATCGGCCGCAACCTGGCGCGCGAGGAAGGCAAGACGCTGGCCGAGGGCATCGGCGAGACCATACGCGCCGCCCAGATCTTCGATTTCTTTGCCGGCGAAACGCTGCGCCTGTCGGGCGAACTGGTTCCGAGCGTGCGCGCCTGGCGTCGGCGTCGAGATCACGCGCGAAGCGGTCGGCGTCGTCGGCATCATCACGCCGTGGAATTTCCCGATCGCCATTCCGGCCTGGAAGATCGCGCCGGCGCTCGCCTACGGCAACACCATCGTCTTCAAGCCGGCGGAACTGGTCCCGGAGAGCGCCTGGACCATAGTCGACATCCTGCATCGCGCCGGCCTGCCGAAGGGCGTGCTCAATCTGGTCATGGGCAAGGGCTCGGTGGTCGGCCAGGCCATGCTCGACAGCCCCGACGTCAACGCCATCACCTTCACCGGCTCGGTCGGCACCGGCAAGCGCGTCGCCGCGGCCAGCGTCGAGCACATGCGCAAGTTCCAGCTCGAAATGGGCGGCAAGAACCCGCTCGTCGTGCTCGATGACGCCGATCTCGCCGTCGCCGTCGATTGCGCCATCAACGGCGCCTATTTCTCCACCGGCCAGCGCTGCACGGCCTCGTCCCGCCTGGTCGTCACCGACGGCATTCACGATCGCTTCGTCGCCGCACTCAAGGAGCGCATGGAAAAGCTCGTCGTCGGCGACGCGCTCGACGCCAGGACGCAGATCGGCCCGGTCGTCGACGCGACCCAGCTGAAGCAGGACGAGGACTACATCGCCATCGGCCGCAAGGAAGGCGCCGAGCTTGCCTTCGGCGGCGAGCGGCTCGACCGCGAAACGCCCGGCTTCTATCTGCACGCCGGCGCTGTTTACCGAGCGCCACCAACGCCATGCGCATTTCGCGCGAGGAGATTTTCGGGCCGGTCGCCAACGTCATCCGCGTCAAGGATTATGACGAGGCGCTTGCCGTGGCCAACGACACGCCTTTCGGCCTGACCTCGGGCATCTGCACGTCGAGCCTCAAGCACGCCACGCATTTCAAGCGCAATTCCGAGGCCGGCATGGTGATGGTCAATCTGCCGACGGCGGGCGTCGACTTCCACGTCCCCTTCGGCGGCCGCAAGGGATCGAGCTACGGCCCGCGCGAACAGGGCCGCTATGCCGCGGAGTTCTACACCACGGTGAAGACCGCCTATACTTTTGCTGGCTAATCAACGGGTCAGCCAATCGATGACATCCGGCAATGCGGACCTGACCTGGCTCAACCCGCCGCCGCATCATGAATTCGGCGACAATGCCGTGCATGTGCGCACCGGCAAGGAGACCGACTTCTGGCGCGAGACTTTCTACGGTTTCTGGCGCGACAACGGCCATTTCCTGCTATCGCCCGGTCTAGGGCGACTTCAGCGCCGAGGTCACGGTCAAGGGCGACTACAAGGTGCTCTACGACCAGGCCGGACTGATGGTCCGGCTCAGCGAAACGCACTGGATCAAGGCCGGCATCGAATACACCGACGGGCTGGCCTATTTCTCCGTCGTCGTCACCAACGACACGTCCGATTGGTCGCTGGTCAGCATCCCGGCCAACCCGGACGGCGTCAGGATCCGCCTGACCCGCCACGCCGAAGCCATCCGCGTCCAGTATCTGGACGCTTCAGATAGCCACTGGAAGCCGGTGCGAATAGCCTATTTCCCGCTCTCGAAGTCGGTCGATATCGGCATGATGTGCTGCTCGCCGCAGCGCGAAGGCTTCGAGGTCACCTTCTCCGACTTTTCGGTCGGCCCGCCGATTTCGCGGGAGCTGCACGACTGAGGCAAGAGCAATTCCAGGAAAGGTGCGTAGCGGTTTTCCGTCCGGAATTGCACAAACAGAGAGTTCGGGCGGAGACGACACCGCTGGCTCACCACGGCACATGCAGGATCTCGAGCTTGGGAAGACCGATCGGCCGGATGCCCAGATCGTTGGCAAGGGCGCCAAAGCCTTCGGTTTCGATCAGGTCCCGGTACGGAAGCTCGGGAAAACGAAGACCGCCGCGATGCAGCGCGGCATCGACCAGCAACATGGTTCCGCCGACGCCGTCGAGCCCGATCTTCTCGAGATGCCGGACGTCGCTGAGTAGGAGCCGACCCGGTGCGCCGGTGGCAGGCTGGTAAATGCCGTTGCGGATGGCGCGGTAGTAACGGTAGTCCTTCGAATGGCGGGTTGTGACGAAGCTGTTGTGGTCGAAACTGTCGCCGCCGGCGATCTTCACGCAATTGGGCACCGCGATGCGATGCCCGGCTCCGATAAGCCGGCTTACAATGTCGGGCGGGAATCGCCAGACGTCGATATCGATCCACAACGCCCAGTCATCGTCGGCGTCCAGTCCCTGATCGATCAAGTGATTGCGGACCTTGGCGATATTGCCGCGCCGGCTGCGCTGCAGTCGCGGCATCGCTCGCTTGGCGCGGTCAAGGCTGGCGCTGCCGAGCTGTTTTTGCAGCAGCACGATGCCGCGATACGCCCCGGCCAGCGGCGCCACCGCGGCCTGCAGCCGTTCCCAGCTTCCGTCCAAGCTGTCGCCCTCGCAGAAGACGAGCTTGATCCTGTCCTTCGGGTAGTCGAGCTGCTGCAAGGCATCGAGGAAGGGCTGGATATGGTCGGCAGCGTCGCGAAGCGGCACCAGGACGGCGATGTTTGGGCCAGTCGGTTGCGGCGCCGAAAGGGCCGCCTGGCTGACGCCGCGCTTGGCTGCCGTCTCGTCCAGATGGGCGCCGCACGTCAGCCGGTACCATGTCCAGTAGGCGAGGGTGCGAATCCTCTTCGTCAACCCCGGCGCAGGTTCGGGTGTCCACCACGTGCCGGCCCAGTGATGCATCGACAACGTCGGCCCTGCGCTGCCGTCTTTGCGCCCCGACGAGTCGATGGGCGTGAACAGGGCGGACGGATGGATGGCGAACGCCGTCTGGTCGCCATGGCCGAGCTGCGCCGAGGTGAGCAGGCAAGGCCCAGTCGCATCGAGCGCATCCCTCGCATGGGTCAGTCCGGGCAGCATCGACAGGATTTCGAGCCAGAATGGATGCCGGGGCGGGCTGGCCATCGTTCCGTTGAACAAAAGGTAGGGCAACCCGCGAAAGTCCGCCTGCACCAGCGTGTGCGCGTCCGGCTCCTTGCAAAGCACGATCCGGTTCTCGCCCATCACGGGATCGAAAGGTGCCACGCATTCGCAGTCGATATCGGCATAGACGCCGCCGAAATGGTAGAGCAGCAGATAGCGCCCGGCATCGGCGCGCAGCACGCCGTGCGAGTAGCTGCAAAAGGTCGGCAGGAAATCCGGATAGTGCTCGGCGACGAATTCGAGCAGCATCCGGTCGCTCCAGAACATCATCGTCCAATCGGGATGATGCCGCTTCCAGCTCTCGACATAGGCCTGGAACCGGGCAGGGACCGCGTCGGTCTTCCATGTCTGGTGCAGGATCGGCGGGATCATCGACGGCTCATCGATCGCTGACTGGGCGCGGTTAGAGCAATTCCAGGAAAAGTGTGAAACGGTTTTCCGTCCGGAATTGCGTCAAAACAAGAGGATAGAGCGGTTTTGCGCTTCCGTGAAACGATGACCGCTCTAAGCGCGTCACGCATCTTCATCTGCCAGTCCGAGACCGCTGTGGACGGCGTCGCGGATGGCCTGCGGCCCGAACCGCGACCAAACTGCTTCATGGGCGCGGGCGCGCTGCCGGGCCATGCGGGCGGGATCCGCGCAGAGCGCGATCGCCATCGCCGCCAGCTCTTCATCCGAAGCCGCCAGCAGCACCTCTTCGTTTTCGACCAGATCCAGCCCTTCGGCCGCCAGCGGCGTCGCAATGACGGGCACGCCCCACGCCATCGCTTCGAGGATCTTGATGCGTGTGCCGCCGCCCATCGACAGCGGAATGATGCTGAGATGCGCTGCCGACAGCAACGGCCTGACATCGTCGGGGTTCTCGACCAGCGTAACGCCTTCCAACCCGGCGAGGTCCTGCACGGTTGGCGCGGGCGAGCGGCCGGCGAGAGTGAGTCTCGCCGTCGGCAGCGCCCGGCGGATGCGAGGCAGGATGTCGCGAGCCAATCGTTGGGCTGCATCGATGTTCGGTTCGTATCCAAGATGGCCGACGAGCAGAATGGACGGAAAACCGCCGGAAGGGGCTGCCATCAGCGCCTCGGGTATGTCCTCGGCCCGCGGGATGCCGTTCGCAACGATATCCACCGGCACTGTGCTCGAGACGAGCGCCTTGAATTTCTTGCGGTCGAGGTGCGAGCAGACCCAGATCCTGTCGACGATCGCGGCTGCCTTTCTTTCGAGGCGCCTGGCGTCAGGTGCGCCGGAGCCCTGGGCGGACCGCAGCTGCCCGGCGAGGTCCAACTCGACATTGTGCATGTCGAGGATGAGCTGGCCCGCCAGCGGTCGCAAAGGCCTGAGCAGCCTGAACAGCGGAATGCCCTCGACCAAGATCGTGTCGGGGCGAAATTCGCGAACCAGCGCCTCGAGCCGCGCCAGCGCCGGACGCGGGATCCGGGCCTCGGTCCTGGCCCTCCACAAGCCGAGCGCCCGCGCGCGTGGTTCTCCCTCGGCAGTCAGGGCCGCGACGCGAATGTTGGCTGGGGGCGGATGCGGCGGACCGGCCACCGGTCTGACCGAGACGAGGCAGACCGGACCGAGTTCGGCTGCCGCCACGGCGTTGCCGAAGTTCCTGAGATCGGCGCCCGATGTCGGCGGAAAGGCCGGATCGATGCAAACCACCAGGGTTCGACGTACCGTTCCGGATGCCGATGCGGCTTGCGGAGCCGCCCGAGCCGGTCGTCCGAAGCGGGTGTGGGGATGATGCTGCAAGGTCTTCCAACTCCGGCCCAACGCCCTGCAGGCGCTGGAGCAATTCCAGGAAAGTGTGCCACGGTTTTCCGTCCGGAACTGCGCGAAAACAAATGTCGGCGCGTCATATCCGCCGCATTGGCAAACAGGGTATGATATAGCCACGGGAAAATGCAGGCATGCAACCCATATGCGGCTCTGTTCGCCTCAATAGGTGGCGCGGCCGCCGGAAACGTCGAAAACACCACCGGTGGTGAAGGAGCATTCCTCGGAAGCGATCCATGTGATCAGCGCCGCCACCTCCTCGACTTCGCCGAATCGCGCCATCGGGATCTTCGACAGCATGAAGTCGATATGCTGTTGGCTCATCTGGTTGAAGATCGCCGTGCGCACCGCCGCCGGCGTGACGCAATTCACCGTCACCTTGGTCCTGGCCAACTCCTTGCCCAGCGACTTGGTCAGCCCGATCACTCCCGCCTTGGAGGTGCTGTAGGCCGAGGCATTGGGATTGCCCTCCTTGCCGGCGATCGAGGCGATGTTGACGATCCTGCCATAGTCACGCTCGAGCATATGCGGCACCAGCGCTCTGTTGCAGTAGAAGACGCCGTTGAGATTGATGTCGATGACCCGGCGCCAGTCCTCCACCGAATAGTCCCAGGCCGTCATGTTCGGACCGGTGATGGCGGCACTTGTGACCAGGATGTCGACGGCGCCGAGGGCCTTGATCGTCTCTTGCGCTGTACGCCCGACCACTTCGGCATCGGCGACGTCGAGGATCGTCCCGTCCAGGCCGGGGATCGCAGCCTTGGCCCGCTCGATCTGGGCCGGATCGCGGTCCCAGACCGAGACACGCCCGCCTTCGGCCACGATCCTTTGCGCCACCGCCAGGCCGATGCCTGAGGCGCCGCCGGTGATCACGGCCGATCGTCCGGCAAACCGTCCTGCGAAACGCATCGACATGCGGCACTCCTCCCGATCGGCGGCGAATGTGAAGTCAACGTCCGCCAAGTTCAAGTCGGGATTGGTGCCGCCGATGGGGATCTTGGTGGGCCAGGAGCTGCGCGCCGCTAGCCGTTCTTGATCGATTGCCAATGGCTCAGCTGCTCTGCGATCAACTCCACCCGCCGCTGATTGTCGCGCCCGTCCAGGATCGCCAAGTCCTCGGCATCGGCCCGCAAATAGACGCCGGAGGTGCGCGCATTGAGTTCCGGCTGCGTTTCCGCGCGCGTTATGAAATAGCCCGACGCGCGATCGGCGGTCTCCAGCCGGATCTCGCCTGTCCCGTGCAACTGCGGCGCGTTTGCATCCAGGGGCCGTTCTCCGTTCCAATAGTAGAAGATGCCGGAGGGCTCCTTCTTCTCCTTCAACGCTTCGCTCCAGTACCTGGCCGACAGGCTGCCATTCTCCTGCCATGAGCGACCCGTCAGCTCGAGCGCACCGTCGCGGTTTCGCGCGATGCGCAGCAGGCTCACGGCGGACGGCTCCTTCGCTGTGCGCTCCGACAGGGAAAACTGCCACCAAAGACCCTCTATGCGGGCGATGTTGCCCTCATTTTCGATTGCGCTCCGCAGCTTTTGATTGATCGCTCTCATCTCCGCCGCGGTCGCTGCCTCGCCGTACCGTACGGAGGTCAGGCCGAGCAGATCGCTGGGCAGCTTGGCGCCGTTCGCATGGAGGATAAACGTGCGGCGCATCCCGAGGACACCGCCGAAAAGCCCGGCTTCGAAAACCACGTTATCTCGGGGAGAAGCCTGAGCCGCTACCGAAGCGGACGATTCCGGCTGGCTCGCGCTCGTCCAGTCGTCCTGGGCGAACACAAACGCGGCGAAGTCGACCTCACGGGTAAGCTCGATGAGACGCCCCAGCGTGGTCGTCCCGGGGCTGAAGGAGGTCGTCCAGGGCTCGACTTGCGCGATCTCTTCAAGACCGCGTGTCAGCGCGTCGAGCAGTTTCTTCTGCTTTCCCGACGAGCCCAGGAAGATTCGCGGTTTGGCCATCCATTTTCTCCAGTTGCGTATCCGCCTTTGCTGCCGACATGGCCTGCGTGAACGACGGTTCGCCTATTGTATTCATCTCAGGGGAAGCAGCAACGGCGCGAAAGGCGCGATCTCTCAGCTACGCGTTCTCTGTCCGGTGCTGGAAGAACTGCAGGAACAGCTCGCGCTCGGTGGTGATGTCGAGCTTCTCATAGATGCGGCGGCGATGGTTTTTGACCGTGCCGACGGTGATGCCGAGACGCTCGGCGATGTTGGCGGTCGGGTGGCCGGCCAGGATCAGCTGAACGAGTTCCCGCTCGCGCAACGACAGCTCCGGCCACAGGCTCGCCGGAATGCTTGGCTTCTGCTTCGGCGAGGCACCGGGACCTGTCGGCGCCGATGTACGGGAAAAGTCGGCCCCGCGCGCCCTGATGTCGAGCGCATGCAGCGCCTCGAACACCGGCAGCCGTTCCTGCAATTGGGCGATTTCGCTGTCCCTGAACGACGTCGTCGAGCGGTCGAGGAAGATGCCGAGGCACCAGTCGCCGCCATCGGCGAGCAATATGCCGACCTCGTCGCAGATTTCCGACTGCGCCAGGAAGCCGGCTATGTATTGGCCGCGCTTGGCCCTGTCGTCGGCAAACCGCTTCAAAGGCATGATGCCGAGCCGCCGTTCCTGCCGCCACGAGGCATAGAAGGGGTCGAACACATAGTAGCTGGCGAGATAGCGCCGGACCATCTCGTCGGAGAAGCGGCGGTGCTTGACGAATTCCGGCGTCTTCGTCGCCGAATAGCGGGTGACGGTGACGAGGTCATGCGCGATGTCGGCGCCGATCAGGTCGATCAGGCAGTCGACATGCCGGTCCGTGCCGGTGGCGGCGATCGCCCTGGCCAGCGGCGCCCAGATGTTGCCCATGCGCATGCCCTCTTCTCGGCGATGTCCGCCCGGCCGTCATTGTGTCTTTTGGCATATGGCGCGAGGCCGTCCTTCGAATCTAGCCTCGCGTCATCCTAGACCAGACCCCGAGGCGACCGTGACCCAGCCAAATCCCGCCGGCCCCATCGTCGGCAATCCTATCGTCATCGGTATCGACGCCGGCGGCACCATGACCGACACGATCCTTGTCGATCAGGACGGCCACTTCAAGATCGGCAAGTCGGCGACGACACCGAAGAACGAAGCCGAAGGTTTTCTCGCTTCGGCGGAAGACGCCGCCGACGCCTGGGGCATCTCGCTCGAAGCGTTGTTTTCCGGCGTCAACGTCGTGCTGTATTCCGGCACCGGCATGCTCAATACGCTCTTGTCGCGCACCGGGCGCCGGCTCGGCCTGATCACGACCAAGGGCCTGGAGGACATGATCCTGATGGGTCGCGGCCTGCAGGCCTGGGCCGACTATTCCTATGCCGACCGGCTGCATGCGGTGACACATCATCATCCCGATCCGCTGGTGCCGCGCCGCCGCACGCACGGCGTCACCGAGCGCATCGACCAGTTCGGCGACATCGTGCTGCCGCTCTACGAGCATGAGGTTTCCGCCGCCGCGAAAAGGCTGATCGCCGACAAGGTCGAGGCAATCTGCATCATGACCATCTTCTCGCACGTCAATCCGGTGCACGAGAGGCGCATCGCTGAGATCTGCCGTGACGAGATCACCGCCGCCGGCGCCGACATCCTCGTCTACACCAGCCACGAGGTGCGTCCGGTCATCCGCGAGCAGTCGCGCCTGAACTCGGTGCTGATCGAGGCCTACGCCACCTCGCGCGGCCGCAAGCAGCTCAAGGGCATCGAGGATGTCTCGAAAAAGTACGGCTTCAAATATGGCGTGCAGACGCTGCTCTCCTTCGGCGGCCTGACCTCGATCAACCATCCGCGCCTGCACGAGACGATGATCTCCGGCCCGATCGGCGGCATCCTGGGTGCGGCCTATGTCGGCAAGCTGATCGGCAACGATTCGCTGATCTGCTCGGACATGGGCGGCACCTCCTTCGACATGGGCGTCATCACCCGCGGCCAGACGCGGATCGAGAACGAGCCGTTGATGGACCGCTTCAAGCTCAACGTGCCGACGCTGCATCTCGATACGATCGGCGCCGGCGCCGGCATGATCCTGAAGGTCGACCCGTTGACCAAGAAGGTTTCGCTCGGGCCGGAAAGCGCCGGTTCCGATCCCGGCCCGATCTGCTTCGACCGTGGCGGCACCGAACCGACCATCGCCGATTGCGACGCTATCCTCGGCCGGCTGAACCCGCATTATTTCCTCGGCGGCAAGGTCGTGCTGCAGGTCGAGAAGGCTCGCCACGCTTTCGAGGAGAAATGCGCCCGCGTGCTCGGCGTCGGCGTCGAGGAGGCGGCCGAGGGCATGATCGACATGCTGGAGGCCGACGCCAACAACGCGCTGCGGCGCGTCATCTCCGGCCAGGGCATCCACCCGTCGGAGTTCACGCTGCTGTCGTATGGCGGTTCGGGCCCGTTGCACCTTGCCGGCTGTTCGCGCGGCATCGGCTTCAAGGACATTATCACCTTCCAGTTCGCCGCCGCCTTCTCCGCTTTCGGCTGCACCACCGCCGATTTCATGCGCCGTCATTCGGTGTCGACGCAGCATGACATCCCCTCGCGCGCCGACGAAGCGACGCTTGCGGGCTTTGGCGCCAAGGTCACCACGGTGTGGAACGATCTGACCAAGGCGGCCGTCGATGAGATGATCGCCGACGGCCATGCCCGCGAAAAGATCAAAACCGTGCCGTTCCTGATGATGCGCTACACCGGCCAGCTCGAGGACGTCGAAGTCATGGCGCCGCTTGCCGAGGTCAATTCGGCCGACGATATGCGCAAGGTTCTCGACGAGTTCGAGGCGGTCTACGCCAAGGTCAACCACCGCGTCTCGCGCTACGGCGAGGCCGGCTTTACCATCACCGAACTTGGGCTCATCGCGACCGCCGACAAGGTCAAGCCGGTGCTGCTCAAGCGACCGCTCGGCGCCTCCAATCCGGCCTCCGCTCACAAGGGCGTGCGCGAGGCCTATATCGCCGGGCGCTGGCACAGGGCCGATCTCTACGAGATGGACCTGCTGCAGCCTGGCCATGAAGTGATCGGCCCGGCCATTATCGAACATCCCGCCACCACGCTCGTCGTTCATCCGCAAGACCGTGTCTTCGTCGATGAATGGACGCTGCTTCACTATTCCCATGCTTGAGAGGGCGACCGCCATGTTGGACAAACCTGCCTCGGCCCTGCGGCTTCGCGAAAGGCTGCTCGATTCCGAGCGATTGATGGAAGAGACCGGCTGCTATGACGGCATCACCGAGCTTTCGCTGCGCAACCAGGACCCGCTGAAATTCGAGACGCTGCACACCAAGCTGCGTGCCTACTGCGTCTCGGCGCGTGAAATGGCGCGCCGCATCTCGGCCTCGCCCGGCGTGCGCGAGGTCGGCGAAATGGTGGTGGCGATCTATACGCCCGAAGGTGACGCCATCGCGCTGTCCAACGGCATCATGGTGCATGTCCACACGATGAGCCGCTTCATCAAATGGATGATCAAGAACAACTACGAGGACAACCCGCGCATCCGCGAAGGCGACATCTTCGCCAACAACGACGCCTTCATCGGCACCGTGCAGGTGCCCGACGTGATGGATGTGGTGCCGATCTTCCATGAAGGCACTTTGGTCGGCTGGGCCGGTGCTGTCTGCCACGAGCTGGAGGCCGGTGGCATTACGCCGGGCGGCGACGTCTGCCTGGCGCAGGAGCGCTTCACCGAAGGCCTGTTCGTCTGCGCCGAGAAGATCGGCGAAAATGACGAGATCCGCCGCGACTACGTCATCCGCTGCGAGCGCAATCTGCGCATGCCGATCTACTGGGTCTTGGACGAGAAGGCCAAAGTCGCCTCGTGCATCGACATGCGCGAAAGCGTCAAGCAGCTGATTTCGGAAATTGGCCTCGATTACTGGATGAAAGTGTCGAAGGAGTTCATCGAAGAGGGCCGCCGCGCGCAGCTTGCACGCACCCGCCAGCTTACCGTTCCCGGCATCTATCGCGGCCACACCTTCTATGGCCACGTCACTGCCGGCAAGCCCGGCTTCCAGCTGCTAGGTGATCCCGATTGGCTCTACAACATTCCGATCGAGATGGAGATCACCACCGACGGCAAGATCACCATGGACTTCGAGGGCACCCAGCCCTGGGGCTATCATTCGATGAACTGCACGCCGGCCGGCATGGATGGCGGCATGTTCGTCACCTTGACCCAACACATGAATTTCGAAGGCCTGGTCAATGACGGCGCCTGGATGGCGACCGAACTGAAACTGCCGCATGGCACCTGGACCAATCCCGACAACGAGATGGTGGCGACGGCGACCTCATGGGCGCTGCTGCTGCCGGCCTACGGCGTCTTCCAGCGGCTGCTGTCGCGCAGCTTCGTCGCGCGCGGCTATGTCGAGGAAGCCTTTGTCGGCCAGGTCAACAGCCCGATGATCGAAATGGGTGGCGAGAGCCAGTACGGCACGCCGTTCGGCATGGCGCATTTCGAATGCGCCGCCGCCGGCTCCGGCGCGCTGGCCATCAAGGACGGGCTCGACACCGCCTATGTCGGCTGGAACCCGGAATCCGACATGGGCAACATCGAGGTCTGGGAACAGTCGATGCCGATGGTCTATATCGGCCGCTCGATCGTGCCCAATTCGGGCGGCGCCGGCAAATATCGCGGCGGCTGTTCGTTCGTCTCGACCTGGCTGATCAACAAGACCTCGCACCTCAGGCTGCACACGTCGGAGCATTCCTCGCGCGTGTTCGACAATGGCGGCATGTGCGGCGGCTATCCGGCGCCGACCTGCCAGAAGCATCGCGCCGTGCGCAACTCCAACATCCACGAACTGGCCGCCAAGGGCGAACCGCTGGCGCATGCGCCGGGCACCGACCCGCATGTCTCGGACTACGAGAGGAACATCGGCGGCGACCATGTCGTGGTCGAGGGCCCCTACATCACCGCCCCGCACAAGGCAGGCGACATTTTCAGCCATTCCTACAATGGCGGCGGCGGCTATGGCGACGTGCTGGAGCGCGATCCGATCAAGACGGCGTGGGATGTCGAGAACGGCTTTCTCACCCGCGAAGCGGCGGACCAGGTTTTCGGCATCGTGCTGAAGGACGATGCCGAGGGCTATCCGGTCGCCGATATCGACGCGACCGTCAAACGCCGTGCCGCCATGCGCAAGGAGCGTCTCGCCAAGGCAATCCCGGTGGCGGACTGGATCGCCGCCGAGCGCGGGCCGCGTCGAGAAGGCCGACTTCGCGCCCGGAGGTGAAGAAAATGTATGCCAGCGCAATCAAACTGTCGTCGCGCTTCACCAAGGATTTCAGTGATTTCTGGAACGTCGACGCCAGATCGATCTTCACGCGCGGGAGCAAAGCCATGACCTCATACAGCAAGGAAGTCATCCGCGATCTGGCCGCGGGCAAGCTGCCCTGGCCGCAGACGCGGCGCATCATGAGCGCCTACAAGGACGATGACCGCTTCTTCAAGATGGTCGCCGTCTATCAGGATCGCGTCGCCTGGAAGGATCCGATCCTGTTGCCGGTCAGCGATCATCTGTTCATCTGCCAGAGCGGCGATGAGCGGATAACGCGATGCGAATGCGGCCATTCCTTCGGCGACTATCGCAAGAACTGGAAGCTCAAGGCTGCGATCATCGTGCGCAACACCGAGGAGGCGCTGCGCGAGATCTATCCCAACAGCGATCATGCCCGATCCCGCAATGGATGGAGATCCGCGAATTCATCTGCCCGCAATGCGGCACGCTGCACGAGGTCGAGGCGGCAGCACCCGGCTATCCGATCGTGCATGATTTCGAGCCTGACCTCGAAGGCTTCTACCGCGAGTGGCTTGGCAGGCCGCTTACGGACTTGACTGGGCCGGTCGCCGGCGATGGAGCGTTCGTCACCGGCGCGGACTATCGATAGCGCTGATTTCGGCATCGGAGACCGTTCGATGACAATCTTTCCGGCCGCAGCGCCATCGTCACCGGCGGTTTTCCGGCATGGGCTTCGCCATTGCCACGGCGCTGGCGCAGAGCCGGCGCCAATGTCGCCGTCGGCTCCTATATCGCGCCCGCCGGCACGGGCAGGACCGACGCCGCCTATTATCCCGGGCGCCGACGAGATCGAACGCGTGCGCTCGGCTCCTGTCGGCGCATGGCACCAGGGTCTATGCCGCGCATCTCGACGTGCGCGACAGCGAGGTCACCAACCGGTTTGTGGCCGAGGCGCAAGCCGCCATCGGGCCGGCCGACATCCTGGTCAACGCCGCCGGCACCACCGCCGAGCAGCCGGTCTGCGGCCATTCCGACGCACTCTGGGACAAGATCGTCGACACCAACCTCACCGGCGCCTTCCGCGTCACCCGCGCCGTGCTGCCCGGCATGATCGAGCGCGGCTGGGGCCGCATCGTCAACATCGGCTCGACCGCGGCCTCCGTCGGCTGGAAGGACAATCCGGCCTATTGCGCCTCCAAGGCCGGCCTGCTCGGCCTGACCCGCTGCGTGGCGCTGGAAGGTGCCGCCGCACGGCGTCACCTGCGTCATGATCAGCCCGACCTGGGTCGAGACCGAACTGATGCGCCGCAATGTGGCGCAGGTCGTCGAGCGTGAGGGCAAGGGCCGCACGCGCGGAGGAAGCCATGGCCGAGATCGCCAGCGGCAACCCGCAACAGCGCATGCTGCAGCCGCAGGAGATCGCGGCACTTGCCGTCTTCCTGTGCTCGGACCTGGCCAAGGGCATCACCATGGAAAACATCCAGGTTACCGGCGGCGCGTTGTGGTAGCTCCGGCTCCCGCCCCCGACCCGGTCCGGCCTTATGGGCGAGGGCGCCGCATTCGCGCCATTCGCCTGTTGCATGGATGGTGCGCAGGTCCGGCCCGCTTTGCCCGCGACAACATTTGTCATTGAGTGAGGGGCGATAGGACGGTAGGTTATATTGCACTGCACAATGGATGCCCCAGATCGGGTGTCCGGACCAGCCTTTGACAGGCCCGCCGCGAAGGCTCAGTGGATGAGAGATCCGGTAGGGATATGAAGATTCCGAAATCCATTCTGATCGATCCGGAAGAACAAGTGCCGTCTATGCGCGCCTTCGCCGTCGCCGTGTCGGTCTTTGCCTTCGCCTATTCGACCAATTTCGGCCAGATCCTGATCCTCGCCTACTATGCTGGTGTGGCTTCCGCTCATGTTCGTCGACTACCGGCGTTTCGCGCGCATCTCTCCAGCGCCTGGCTGCCGCTGCTGTTTGTCGCCTATGTCTGCTTTTCGGTCTTCTGGTCGCAGGCGGCCGGCACCACGCGCGCGGGCGGCGCTCCAGTATTTCTCGCACATGCTGTGCGCCTACGTCGCCGCGCGCACCATCAGCTCGCGCACACTGGTGCTGGGCTCGCTGATCGGCATCTTCTTCGTCCTGCTCTATTCGCTGAATGTCGGCGCCTATGCGCTCGACACCATCGACGGCACCACCAATTTCGTCGGCGCCTTCGGCTCCAAGAACCAGGTCGGCTTCTTCGCCTCGCTCGGCATCTATCTTCTGCTTCGTCTTTCTCGTCTTTTACCGGCGCGACTGGCCAAGCTTCGTCTGGACGGCGCCGATCATGCCTGCTGTCGGTCTATATGCTGGCCATCGCCCATTCCGCCACCTCGGTGGCGTCGCTGCCGGCGGTGCTGGCGTCGTTGCCTTGCTTGCCATGAGCAAGGTGCTGTCGCGCCGCTATCGGCGGGTGCTGTTCGTCGGTCGGCGCCTGCACGCTGGTCGGGGCGATCATGGCGGCGCTCAATCTTGGCCTGATGGATTTCGTGCTCGGCATCTTCGGCAAGGATTCGACGCTGACCGGCCGAACCTATCTGTGGGAACAGGGCTGGGAGGCCGCGCAGCAGCGTCCGGTGCTCGGCTATGGCTATGCCGCCTACTGGGTGCAGGGTTTTGCCGAGCCGAACGGCTATGGGCCGAGTTCTACATCACCACCCGCACCGGCTTCCACTTCCACAACACCTATATCGAGACGCTGGTCGAGCTCGGCTTTGTCGGGGTGACGCATGATTGCGCTGATCATCCTGCGCTCCTTCTACGGCCACGTATCGAACGTGGTGTTCCGCGATTGGCAGCGCCGATTCGGTGGTGCTTGCCGGCGCGGTCGGCCTGATGCTGATCCGCTCCTTCTTCGAGGTCGAGATCCTCGGCCCCTATTTCACGGCGTCATTCATCGTCTATTACGGCCTGTTCAAGCTGCGCGAGGTGCCGGTGGTGCGGCCGCAGCGGTCGCGGATCGCCATCCAGGAAGCGAAAACCGCAAGCAGCAGGCCCCACGCAATAGGTTAGAGCAATTCCAGGAAAAGTGCGTAGCGGTTTTCCGTCCGGAATTGGGTCGGCCGGTCCATCAAAAGGCCAGCCGCTCTAAGCGGCAGGCCGACGCTCAGGCGATGGCGCGCGAACGCTGCATCTGCCGCTGCAGGAAGCGCCGCACCGGCTCGTCATAGAGGCGGGTTGCGATGTCGGCGATGACGATCACGGCAAGCCGCCATGACGATGCCGAACCAGGGATGGTTGCGCGAACGGATCGATCGAGGCGGCCTTGCCCGCTCCGGCGATGATCATCAGCATCGGCGTGTGGATGATGTAGATCGGGTAGGAAATCCGCCCGAGCCAGCCATAGAGGCCTGACAGGCGTGGAGCCGTCGGCGCTACGGCGCCGACCATCACCAGGGCCGGGAAGACGAAGACGATGCAGACGAGATCGTAGGCGCGCGCGCCGCCGCCGGCCGGCGCGATGGCAAAGACGACAAGCGTCAGGACGATCGCGGCCTCGACCCACCAGCCTTGCCGCAGGAACCCGAGCCCGCTTTGATAGCGCGCCATGGACCGGCAAAGCAGCACGCCCAGGAAGAACGAGAAACAGACGCGCGGCAGGCCGCTGGCGATGGTCGTGCCGGTCATGCCGAAATCGAGCGTGCCGGCCACGATCGAGGCAAGCACCAGCAGCGCCAGGCTGACGGCGATGAGCACCGCTCAGCACGCGTTTCGACAGCAGGAAGAAGACGGCGACATAGGCAATGTTGACGATCAGCTCGAAGAACAGCGACCACGAGGCGGGATTGAGCGGAAAGATGGTGTGATAGGCATCGCTGACCAGCGGGATGAACAACATGCCCGTCGTCAGCATGCGTGCCGATCTCGGAGAGCGGCATGATATTCGGCCGGGATCAGCCGGTTCTTGACCACCAGATAGAAAAAGCCGAGCAGCGTGCCGGCAAGGTAGAGCGGGTAGAGGCGGATCAGCCGGATCAGCCAGGAAGCTGCCGAAGCCCATGCCGTTTTCGATCTTGCGGTCATAGGCATGCGCAATGACGAAGCCGCTGAGCAGGAAGAACAGGTCGACCGCAAGATAGCTCGACGGCAGCACCTTGCCGTCGGCCAGAGAATGGCGAGAAGTGGTAGAGCATGACGCTGATCGCTGCCACGCCGCGCATGGCGTCGAGATTGAGGTACACGTGGCGGGGTGCGGCGGGCTGCATTATGGGCCTTCATCAGCGGATCGCTGCGCGACTTCTACAGCGGCTCTCCTGCGCCCGGCTGGGCGGCACTCGATGCTGCCTCTCAACTCCTGCCGGCCGGCGCCGATGACGCCTGGCCGTTTACAGGCTACGTCGTGGCTGACAATTGTCATGCCAGGCTGACGATTGCCATGCCTACTGGCTGGCCATCGGCGCCAGCTTGACCTTGATCACGTCGCCCGGCAGCACCGGCGTGTCTTCCTTGGCGTCGATCTCGCTCGTCTTGCCGTCGACAACGCGCACCAGCGAATAGAGGAGGGTCGGTTCTTCGCCGCTCGTGATGGCGGCCGTCGTTGCGGGATCCGATGCCTGGGCCATCAGGCCTTTTTGCATGCCCACCCTAAGCGCAGCCTCGTTCAGGTCGGCTTCGGTCTGCTGCCGGTCGGCGGCGAGGTTCGAGCTCAGGGTATTCTGGGCATCGATCGCATCCTGCGTCGCCTTGCTGATCGACTGCTTGGCGGTGAGGATGGCCGTCTCGTAGTCCAGGATCTTGCCTTGCAGGTCGGCGACGGATTGCTGCGAATCCAGCAGTCGCGAATTGGCGACCAGGCCCTTTTGCGCCAGCGGGCCGATGTTGCTGAGCTGCTGCTGTGCCAGGTCGACCTGCTTCTGCTGGTTGACGATCTTCTTCTGCAGCGACTTCGATTTCGGACTGCAAAACGCCCTTCAAATCGTCGAGCGCCTGCAGCTTCAGCTTCAGCGCCTTCTGGTCGGAGGTCAGGATGGTCATCTCGTCGGCGACGATGGCCTGCAACCGCGGATCGCCCTCGACCTCCTTCGGCACGTCGAAGCTCGCCTTGCCGGCCAGATCGGCATCGATGCGGGCACGCTTGACGATCAGCCGAACGCGCTGGTCGTCGTAAATGTCGAAATTGCCCTTGGCGGTGACCAGGTCCTTGCCGAGCTGGGGGCCGAGATCGGTGTTGCGCCTTATGCCGCCGGCAACGCTGATCGCCTTGAGCACCGTCAGTTCGGGCACATAGGGAAACTGGCCAGGCGACTGCACTTCGCCCGAAATGTAGAACGGCCGGAACTGCACCATTTCCACCGAGGCTTCCGGCTTGTCCGACAAGCGCAAGCTTGCGCTGCAGGGCCTCGCTGATCGGCGGCCGCGATCTCCGGCGTGGTCTTGCCGGCGGCCGGCAATTCGCCGACGAAAGGCACCGAGAGCGTTGCCGGCCGGGGCCGACCGAATATTCGCCGTTGACCGCCGACCAGTCACGGAACGTGCCTTCGACGGTCTGCCATTCGGCGATGCGGATGTTGAGCTTGTCCTGCGAGCCGAGCCGGTAGTCGTCGGCCATGGCCGGAACCGAGAGCGACAGCGCGAGGCAGGTGGCGACGAGCCGTGCCGGCCGCCGTCGGGCCGGCAAGGCGAAGAAGTCTGACGATGTCTGTTTTCAACTGAACGTTTCCGATCCGTTTTGGCCCCATCCGCCCGATGAGGCCTGCTGCCGAATGCCGGTGGCCGCAATGCAAGGCCGGCCCACGCCGAATGGCTTGGGCCGGATTGGCTTCGGGCCGGACGGCCCGATTGCTGACCAGTTGCGGTCGGTCAGTAGGAACCGCGCGACATCCACACCGCAGGCACGGTCTTGAGGATGATGCGAACGTCTTCGAACAGCGACCAGTTCTCGACATAGTGGCGGTCGAACGCGACGCGAGCTGTCATAGGAGACATCGTTGCGGCCGCTGACCTGCCACAGCCCGGTCAGGCCGGGCCGCGACTTCAGATAGTAGACGGCGGCGCTGCCATAGATCTCCAGCTCGTCGCGCACGACGGGACGAGGTCCGACAAGGCTCATGTCGCCCTGCAGGATGTTGATGATCTGCGGCAATTCATCGAGGCTGAGCTTCCGCAGTACCGCGCCGACGCGGGTGACGCGCGGGTCGTTCTTCAGCTTGCGGGTCGCGATCCATTCGGCATTGGCTTCCGGATTGGCGGCAAGATAAGCGGTCAAGCACGCGTTCGCCGTCTTCGGAACCATGGTGCGGAACTTGAGGCAGGGGAAAATCCGCCCGCCGCGACCGATGCGCTTGTGGCCGTAGAAGATCGAGCCACCGTCGGAAAGCTTGACCAGAAGGGCCACCATCAGGAACAGCGGGCTGAGAAGCTACCAGGCCGACAAGTGAGCCGACAATATCGAAACTGCGTTTGAGCAGGCCGCCGATGGGTGGCGGAAAATCAATGCCGACCTGCGAAAATCCCGCATTGGCCGACTTGGCAACGTCCCTCATGCTAAAGCTCCATACGTTGAACGAATGGTTTACGGCACGATACCAAAAAAATGCTGCAGCGCAACACACAATTTCCCATCACGGTGAAATAGTCACGTCATGAATTGACTAAATAATAAACGCGCTCTGCCCAAAAATTCGCCTTTATGGCACGTTTGTGACAATTAATGAGCAACGCTAGGAAATGTAGTGCCTTTTTGGGGCCGATTTTGGGCGAATCGTTCTTCGCCGCAGAGCGTGGTGGCTTTAAATTGCTTTAGAATTCCCCGAATTGACCTAGATTATTCACATAAAATACTAATTAACATTGTAGATTTTACTGAAGTAGAATCCATTTCCTGCCGAGTTGGCTATGATGCGTGCGTGTGCGTCGCAGCATGGCAGAGTCGATCGCCGTCGACCCGCTCAAAATTATTTGCGGTTGCCCTTGCCGACAGTTTCCCGCCTTAATAGAGTCGCAAATTGTTCCTGTTAGAGTTTGGATGGGTTGGAAAGGCCGGAAGCAACCGGTCGAAAGTGGGCATAGAATAAGCTCGCATGGCGCATGGGGAGATACTCGGGTGGGTAAGTCGTCGCTTTTGCATGCTCGCGTCGGTTGACGGGCCGCCGGGCATGTCACTACCAAAATTCATCATAGGAATGGTTTTCGCCATCGCGATCGTGGTCGCTTGGTCGCTATTTCGACGGCGCTTCGCTGGGCATGACGCTGCTGCGTGCCATCGCTTGCGCCGTCATCATTCAGCTTGGCTACTTTCTGCTGGTCTATCGTCATGGTCGCCAGGAGCGCCCCGACGCCAGCCGAAAAGGCACGCGAAGCTGAAAGAAACCTGGGCCTGGACCAGACGGCCAAGGCGAGAAGTTCAGCAGCCAGGCGAAGCATGCACTGAATTCTGGCTTCGCTGCGCCGTGGCCAAATCGTCCTCAGCGCCAAATCGTCCTCAGCGTACGTCGGCGGTCTGGTCTCTCGGCCTGTTCGCCTGACAGCATCCTGGACAACCGGCTGCCGGATTTCTGCTTCAACCTCTGATATTGGCCGACCTCGACGATGCGGCCGATTCTCGATTGCCACGACCCAGTCGGCGAAGGCGATCATCGACGGCCGGTGCGCAATGGTCAGGATGGTCATCCAGCCGCGCAGCCCATCGATCGACTTGGCGATCAGCGACTGGTTCTGCCAGTCGAGCGCGCTGGTCGCCTCATCGAGGATGAGCAGCGACGGCTTGCGCAACAGCGCGCGCGCCAGCGCAATGCGTTGGCGTTCGCCGCCCGAGAGCCGGACGCCGCGATCGCCGACCACCGTATCCAACCGATGCTCGAGCCGTTCGACGAAGTCGGCGGCGTGCGCCGCCCGCAGCGCCGACCACAGGTCGTCGTCGCCGGCCTGCGGCGCGGCAAGGCGCAAATTCGCGGCGATCGTATCGTGCAGCAGGAACACGTCCTGCGGCACATAAGCCACCTGGTCGCGCCAGCGTCGGCGGTTTTGCGCCCCGATCTCGACGCCGTCGGCGAGGATCTTGCCCTGCGTCGGTTCGAGCAGGCCAAGCAGCATGTCGGCAATCGTGCTCTTGCCCGATCCCGAAGGACCGATGAGGGCAGTGACCTTGCCGGCGGGAAGGCCGAAGGTGATGCCGCTCACCACAGGCTTGCCGCCCGCTTCGCCATCCCTGAGTGCTGGGGAAACGTCGCCATAGGCGAACGAAACGTCACGTATGTTGAGCCCTGTATCGAGCGCCAGCCTGGCGCCTTCAACGGATTCACTGCTTGCCGGTTCGCGCTCCGCGTCGAATTCGCGCTCCGCGTCGAAGCGCGTCTGCAAGTCGCGCATCGAGGCATAGGCAGGCAGATTGATCAGAACCTGCTGCGCCTGGATCTGCATGTCCATGAAGCGCGGCGCGATGCGCATGAAAACCAGCAGCAGCACGACGATCTCGGCCAGCGAAAGCTGGAAGCGAACCAGCGCGACATAGATGAACAGGCTGAGCCCGACGACGCTCGCCACCTGGAACAAGGCCGTGCCGATCGTTGAGTTGCGCACATAGCTGATGTTGTCGGCCTTCATCTTTTCGAGGGTCGTCTGCAACTGCGCGAAATAGCTCGCCTCGACATTCAGGCTCTTGGCCACCTTGATGCCGCCCAGGAACTCCGAGACCGTGCGGTATTGATCCTGGCGATTGGTCGTCACCACCCGACCGAACGCCGTGGCGCGGGTGCGAAAAGGCTGCAGCGCGACGAACATCAGCACGCCGATCACGATGGCGAAGCCTGTCATCACCGGCGAGATGAACAGCGATATGACGAGATAGCCCGCCAGCAGCACGCCGATCTGCGCCAGCATCAGCAGCGAGAAAGCCGCTGCCTGCACGCGGTCTATGTCGCCGGTCAGCGCGTGGTCGAGATCGGAACTGCGCATGCGTGAGAAAATGCCCCAGCGCGCCTTGCCGATGCTCTCGAACAGATTCATGCGCAGACGGTTGATGAAATCGAACAGAAGCCTGGCCATGTAGACGGACTTGAAGCGGTTGAAGGCCGCCTGCAGCGCGACAAGCCCGACCAGCGCGCAAAGCACCGTCGTCAGCTGCAGCGTCCCGTCAGGCACCAGCCAGCGCACGAGGTCGTTATCCGGCAGTCTGACCGCGAAATTCTGCTCGGAACGCCCCACCAGTTGCAGCAAGGGGATGAGAAGCAGGATCGATATGCCTTCGGTCAGGCTTCCCAGGATCAGGAAGAGCAAGGCCGTCCAGGTCCGTCGCCCGCCGATCCTGGCGATGACGCCGGCAAATCCGGCGATTTCCCGAAACAGCGACAAGCGAAGGACGGATGATGCCGGCATGGATCTGCTCACCGCGCACGATCGTCGGACGCCAGGTCCTTCTCGATGAGGGCCACGGCCTCGTCGATTCGGCCAAGGCCTGGTCGGCACTTCGAGGCGGCACACGCCGATACGGCCCGCCAGTCCGGCGCAATGGCGAAGGTGCCGGGTGGCGAAATCGCCGACCAGGGCCGGCCGGCCGAAGCGTGTCACGTAGGAGAATTTGATGACGGCCGACAGCGCCGCTATCTCGGGCAGCGGCGATATCGCCGCCTTTTCACCGCGCTCGAGAATGTAGAGCCTCGTCACCGGAATCTTGTCCGGCGAAAATCCGCCATGCAGGCGATGCTGTGCCTTGTCGATCGCCGGATGCACCTGTGGGCGCACCTCCGCTTGCCGGATCGGTATGGCGGCCGCGGCGTCGGCCGCCAGCTTCAGCTGCGGAAAGCCCGGAACGATCATTGGCTCGTCCGGGCTGGACAGGTCGAGCGCCACGACGTCGTCGGTCAGCAATCCATGTCCGGCGCTGATCATCGCGCCAGCCGTCGTCGATTTGCCGGCACCCTTGTCGCCCATGAAGATCGCGCTCCTGCCGCCGACGGCAATCGCGCTGGCATGCAGGATGAGCAGGCCGCGCTGGTGCAAAAGCAGCGCCATGACCGGGCCGAGCAGCGGAAAGGCGATCAGCTGGTCATCGATCCCGGGCGCCGGATCAACAATGATCCGGCAGGCGTCGCTGATCAGGAAGGCGCCGACCGCCTGCCATGCCAGATATTGTTGCCTTGGCTCGAAACGGAAAGCGGTTCCGGCCTCGAGCGAGGGTTTTGGATAGTCGATCGGACCGACGGCGATCACGATGTCGGCCGCGGCGGGCGCAGTCGGCTCGAGTTCGGGCAAGGCCAGTTCCGAGCTGATCGTCAGGCCATAGGCCTTGTAGAAGCGGCGCTCTCTGGCAGGATTGCCTTCGACACGCAACCGAGCATGCCCGGGGTCGGCCGCGAGCGACGTGTTCGATCTCGTCGTCATGCTTGGCTCCCACGCAGTTGAACTTGCCGTAACCAGAGAGAAAGCGCGATCGAGCGCCAGACACATTGGACATCGGGCAGGGTCGCCTCATCCGGCTGCCGCAGGATCCGCGCATAGGCCGCGCTCACCTCGGGCAGGTTGACATAGGGCGCGATCCGGTCCGCATCCGATACCAGAACCTTGTCGACAAGATCGCGGTGGTTGCCGAGCATGCCGTGGACGAGGTTGGACTTGAAATCGATCTTGTCGCGCCGCCATTGGACCGATGGCGGCAGGATCCCTTCCATGGCCCGGCGCAGCACATGGCGGCCAAAGCCGTTGTGCAATTTCTCTTCGCCCGGCAGCGCCAGGCAGAACTCGACCAGCGGCTTGTCCCAGAACGGATAGCGCGGCTCCACCCCGAAATTGGCGGCGGCCTTGTCGAGAACCTCGAAGGCGTGCGGCACGATCCCGTTCGACAGGATCCAGCGATGGCTAAGCGCTTCACTGGCGCTCACCGTGGACGGCATGTGTCCGGCCCGGTGGAAGCGGTCGACGAGGTCGGTCCGCCTGGCAAGCTCCGGATTGACCAGATGGCGCCAACTCGGGCCGCGCGGTGCGGCCGGCCTGCTGCGAACCCTGTCGAGGATACGGCGTGTGGTGTGCCTGAGTTTTGCGATGCGCCAGGCCGGCCCATAGAGGGTCAGGAACTGGTAGTACAGGCCCAGTATGCTGTCGCCATAGGTATTCGAGGCGCTACGGATTTCCCGCCACAGCTCGATCCATTTGCCGGCATTGGCAAGCTCGTGCAGATGGCCATGGCCTTGCGAGACGACTTCGTCGCCGCCATGGCCGTCCAGCAGCACCTTCATGCCTTTCGCGCCAGCCTCCCTGTAGATGCCGCGCGTCAGCGACAGGCCGGGCGCCAGGAACGTCCCCTCCTGTTCTTCGAGGATGCGTTCGAACTCGGCGAACGGCGCATAATTGCCGACGGCAATCAGCGTGCCGTCGACCTTCTGTTGGCCGATTACCGCGTCGATGAAAGGCCTCTCGTCCATCGAGGAACCCCGTTCGAAGACCAGCGAAAAGGTCGGCAATCTGGGCTTTCGCGCCACGGCGTTCTGCAGCCCCGCCACGCAGGCGATCGCGGAAGAATCGAGGCCTCCGCTAAGCATCGCGCCGACCGCCGGCGTCCCTCGCATGCGGTTGCGGACCGATTGCGAGAACAGGTGACGAAACTCCTCCGCCGCATCGGACCGCATCGGTCTCGGCGACGGCTCGATCTGCCAATAGCGGCGCAGCACCACTTGGCTGTCGCTCACCGTCAGGCTGTGGCGGGCCGGCAGACGGAAGATGTCGGTATAGGGCGTCGACTGCTGATCGTCGGGCAGCCCGGCCAGGAACCCTGAAATCTGATGCTCGCTGAGGCGCGCGCCGGCGCCGCCGACGCCGAGTATGGGGCCGATCTCCGAGGCGAAGACAAAACGCTGGTCATCCGCATGATAGTAGAAGGGCTTCACCCCGAAATGGTCGCGCGCGCAAAAAAGCGTCTGGCGCTCGCTGTCCCAGATGGCGAAAGCGAAGTCGCCTTGCAGATAGGTCGGGCAGGCCTCGCCCCAGCGCAGATAGGCGCGCATCAGCAGCGAGCCATCGGCAAGTGAAGAATCTCTGATGCCGAGCCTGGCCAGCAATTCCTCGCGATTGTCCAGCCGGCAGTCCGCGGTGATGGCGAGCTTGCCGCCGGCCATGGTCAGCGGGCCGGGACCGGCTTCATCCGTGGTGTTCAGCCAGGCATGGCCAAGGGCCGCTCCGGGGGTTGCAGTCGTGTCCATCCACCACGAACTGCCGTCACGGGCGCGATGCCGCATGCGCGCCAGCATTTGCTGGATGTCGGCCGCGGCGGTCGGCCTGCCTTGCTGCCTGGGCAGAATTCCGGCGATGCCGCTCATTGGCTACTGGCCGTGATCGACGAGATGGGCGAATCCGTTGATGGAACCGCCAAGGACAATGTGGTTGCCGCTCATCAGCCAGGCATGCGCCTTCAATTGCGTGCCCGTATCCCGCTCGATGCCAATGCGGATTTTCGAGGCGTTGCCCTGGCGGGCGAGAATATATTGGCCGGAGATCGCCTGGGTAAGGCAGCTTGCATAGGGAACGAGACGGGCCGCGGCGGCAACGCCCCAGGCGACGCGCCTCAGGTCGCCGATGCCGGCCTCGTGAGGCGCATCGAGCCGCGTCACCATGCGGCGAAGACGGTTGTACGAAAACAGCGTCAATCCCAGCCGCACCGCCGCGACCACCAGCAGGCAGTGCGCCAGAAACAGCATCTCCGAGCCACTCAAGGAGAGAACCCTAGACAAGTTCCTCATGGTGGAGCCTCGCAAGCCCTGCCTCGGCCAGGCCTTTCAACAACCCGTCGACGTCGGCCTTGCAACGCTCGGGATCGACGTCGTAGCGCGTGAGCACCGCGCTGCGGATATCCGCGATCGGCCGCGGCTCCTGGATCAGATCCCAGATATAGGCGCCGACGCTGTTCAGGCTGTAATAGATGTTGGATTTCAAATTGAGCAGCGCCAGCCCGTTGCCGAATTCGCAGGCCACGGCATCGTTGGTCGCACTCACGCAATCGCGGTCCGATGGGTTCCAGTTCATCCTAAAACCTCTGTTTACAATACGCTACGCTTCGTCATGTTCAGGACCGGTTGGAAAGCCGGGAGACTAGCGCCCCCCGGCCTCCCTTGTCGTTTACGCCCGGAGCCCCAACGTCGCACTCCGGGACGAAATCAAGCTCAGGAGAACGTGAGTTCGCCGATCGGCGTATGCGCGGGGAACGACGCGTCGAGCGCCGTCGAGCCGCCGCCGCCTTGCGTGATGGTCTCGATCGAACCGTGGACCGTCAGGCTTGGCGTTTCGTACTCATGCTTTTCAACATTCTGTTCCATTTTACTCTCCAATATGGACTGGAAACGGCCTGTCGAGTGCCGTCAGCACTTACAATGCTGCAATGCAATAGCTGCATGGCGTCATATGTGAGTTAAGCCTGATTTACCAACTGTTAATCAATTGTCGGTTGCGCTTGGCCCTGCCGGTGATCAAACCTTCGGCAATCGCATCCTAGTCACGCCTGATAGCGAAATTCAACGACGCGCCAGTGACGTCGATTTAAGCATCTGATTTGATTATGATAAATTTTTTGACTTAAATGCCCGCTTTATAAGCACGAAGAAATTTGTCCGCAAATCGCCCGATTTGGCGTTCATAGCGGGCCCTGGTTCGGCTCTCGATCGGAGTTCCGGCCGACCACGCTCGCATGTAGCAGTTAAACGCTGCGGTTGCATCAAAACGGGACGCCTAAGGAAAAACTGGACGGCGGAAGCGATTTTGGCGATGCTTTGCTTCGCAGTTGCAATATAAGGCGCCGACCGGAATTTTTTACGGAGACATTGTCAGGAATGGCCGTGCAGGAAGGTTCTTACGAAAGGCTGCGCGCCGCCGACTGCGCCGATGAAGTTGCCTACGTGCAGGCCAGCCTGAGGCTGTTCTTCGCTTCCGGACCGGCTGCTGCCGCGGGCAAGGCGCCAGTGCCGGCCATCTCGCTCGCCAGCGTCGCCGACATCGTCAGGCTGAACAAGGTTGCGACCTTCGTGCTCAAGGCCTTGTCGCGCGCACCGGCAACACAAGCGCCGCCCGAACTGCTTGACTGGCTCGACACCTATCGCAGGCGGACGGTTTCGATGAACTCGTCCTGCATGATGGACTCGATGGCCATTCACAAGGTGCTGCGCGACAGGCAGATCGACTTCGTCTTCCTGAAGGGGCCGTTCCAGCAGCAGCTGCTCTATGGCGACCATTTCATGAAGCCTTCGGGAGATGTCGACATACTGGTGTCGCCGGGCGGCTTCTTCAAAGCCCGCGATGCACTGCGCTCGATCGGCTACGAGGTTGCCGGCAAGTCCCGCTCGGTCTGGTGGCTGCGTTTCCTTGGCGAGCAGCACATGGTCCGCGGCGGCGGACTGAAGCAGTCCACCGTCGATCTCCACTACCGCCTGCAGCAGCCGGGATCACCGAGCCCGCGCGATACGGACGGGTTCCTGCGCCGCAAACGCGAGGTTGAGATCGCCGGCTACCAGCGTGCCGTTTACCTCGGCCTCCGACACGCTGCTCTTGTCCTGCATCAGCGTCGCCAAGGCGCTTTTTCAATCGCGAGCCCTGCGCCGGCTATGTCTGCGACATCAGGGCCAGCGCCAGTCGGCTGAGCGAGGCCGAGCAGCGGAGCGTGCTCGACTATGCGGCCGAGCAGGGGCTGGCCGATACGCTGCTGCTTGGCCTGCAGGGCCGCCGACGTGCTGCTTGGCGGCTCCGGACACGCTCCTGTCGGATCGGGCCACCCGCATTCTGTCGCGCATCGGAAATGCCGACCTGTTCCACATGGTCATCGCACCCTGGCTGTCGTCCTTGCGCTGGCCGCAGCGGCGCACCGTGTTATGGGAATTGTGCGGCCGCGAGCCGGTCCGCTATCTGGCCGAGGCCGGCTGGGCGGCGTCCGCCGATCTCAGCCGGCGTATATTCGAACGGCCGGACGGCCGGTGACGATGGCTATCGCAGACGGCAGCGGGCAGAAGGTCCGTCCCGGTTGGTGGCGACGGATCAGGGAGGATGGGTCAGGACACTTCGGAAGAACTGCGGGCAAGTCGCAAGATCGTGAATTGAAAGCGTCCCCACGGAGTACCCCAGGTCTGCGTGATCATCGCTGCCCGCAACGCAGCCCGCACCATTCCGGCCGCCATCGCCTCGGCGCTGCGCGAGCCCGAAGTGGCCGAAGTCGTTGTCGTCGACGATGCCTCCACCGATGACACTGCAAAAGTAGCGCGCGCCGCCGACGATGGCAGCGGCAGGCTCTCGGTCATGCGCCTCGACATCAACAAGGGGCCCTCTTTCGCCCGCAACGCCGCGATTGCCGGCTCCAATTCGCCGTTCATCAGCATTCTCGACGCCGACGATTTCTTCCTTGAAGGCCGGTTTCGCAGGCTGTTCGCCAGCACCGACTGGGATTTCGCCGCCGACAACATCATGCTGATCAGGGACGATACGGCGACCGATGTCTCGAAGATCGTCGCCCCGCCATTTTCGGCCGACCCGGAATTCCTCGATTTCGAAAGGTTCATCGAAGGCAACATCTCCAGGCGCCGCGTGCAGCGCGGCGAGCTTGGCTTTCTCAAGCCGGTCATCACCAAGGGCCTTTCCTCGACCGCCACGGCCTGCGCTACGACGAAAGCCTGCGCCTTGGCGAAGATTACGAACTCTATGCACGCGCCGTTGCCCTTGGCGCGCGCTTCAAGGTCATACGCTCCTGCGGCTATGGCGCGATCGTTCGTGCCGATTTGCTGAGCGGCCGCCACAAGACGCAGGATCTGAAGCGTCTGGCCGATGCCGACCTGGCGCTGCTCAAGATCGACAGCCTGCCGGAAAGCTCCAAGGCGGTGCTGCGCAAGCACGAACGCCATGTGCGCGACAAATACCGGCTGCGCAATTTCCTCGACGTAAAGGCCGAGCGCGGCATGGCGTCGGCCGCCGCCTATGCGCTGGCCAGCCAGTCGAACCTCATTCCCATCGTTCGCGGCGTCGCCGCCGACAAGCTGGATGCGTTGTTTCGCCATGCCGGTCTGACCACCGAAACGACAGCACGGTGCCGCCCTTGCGCTTCCTCATGGCGGCGAACCAGCAGACCGCTGAGAAAGTAGGCTCCGCGGCGCCGCGGCAGCGGCCGGAAAGTTCGAAAAAATTGCCTTTCCGAAACTCCGAGGTTGCCTACGTCGCCCTGAGGAATGGCACTGTATGTTGCGGTGCAGCAATTTTGGAAGGCCAACCGGATGGCTTCGATATTCGGCTTCAGGTCCAGGGATCCAGCCCGGGACAGGCAGACCGATCTGGCGCGTTTCGACCGTCTGGCAAAGCTGCTGGATCAGATCACGGCGGAGATCGCGGCCGAGAAGACCGGGCTGGAGAATCGCTATCGGTCGAAGTCGACCAACGCTGCCTTCCTGGTCGAGTCGATGGAGAACGGTTCGGCATCGGCAAGCAAGGTGTCCGAAGTCGGCGAATCTGACGAAATCGATCCTGAACTGCGAACGGCGCATCGCGCGAATTGGTGCGCCAGACCAGCCGGATGAAGGAACTGCGTCATTCACTCGACGCGATCGTCGAAGAAAATGGCAGAGGTTCCGAGTCGCAGGGCGAATACGTCAAATCCGCGGGCCGCTTCGGCTGGGCCGGTCAACGAGGCACGGTAACGAGAAAGTACAGGGGACGGAGGATCGGGAGCGGCCCGTCAGCGATGTGGGCCAATCGGTGACTTTGGGTTGGGCGGAACAGCACAAAGGTGAATTGATATGAACGCAGATCCGAAGACTATCTCCATCGTGGCAGCCGATGCCATGCCGTCGGCGCAGCCAAATCGGCAAGTGCGTCTTTATCCGTTGGCGCGCTTCTGCATGGCGGCAGCCGCAGCTCTCTTCGGCGCTGCGCAGCCGTCCCGCGCCCAGGACGCCTCGCCCGGAGATGCAAAGCGCACCGTCCTTCGTCGACGATTTCAAGAGTTTCGATCGCTCGCGCTGGTATGTCTCCGACGGCTGGTCGAACGGCAACCACCAGAACTGCACCTGGTCGAAGAGCCTGGTCAAGCTTTCCGACGACATGCTGACGCTCGGCTTCGAAAAGCGCAAACTGAAGGATCGCGAGTTCGCCTGCGCCGAGATCCAGACCAAGCAGCGCTTTGGCTACGGAACCTATGAGGCGCGGATGAAGACCGACACCGGGTCCGGTCTCAACGCCGCTTTCTTCTCCTATATCGGCCCCTGCCGACAAACAGCCCTGGTATGAGATCGACTTCGAGGTCCTGACCAAGGACACCTCCAAGGTGCAGGTCAACAGCTACATCGCCGGCAAGCCGCAAGAACGAGAAGCTGGCCGAGGTCGAAGGCGGCACCGACAAGGGCTTCAACGACTACGCCTTCGTCTGGGAGAAGGACCGGCTGCGCTGGTACGTCAACGGCAAGCTGGTCCAGGAAGTGACCGATCCCGGCGGAATTGCCGACCCATTCGCAGAAGATATTCTTCAGCCTCTGGGGCAGCGACAAGCTGACCAACTGGATGGGCGCCTTCTCGGATCCCGGCCGCAAGGTCGACGATGCAGGTGGAGCGCGTCGCCTTCACTGCGCTCGGCCAGCCGTGCCAGTTTCCGGAATTGCTGGCATGCAGTATAAGCAGCATAAAGTAGATCTGAACCGGCTCGGCCAGATAAGGCCAAAGGGCCTGAACAGGAATTAACCCGAATGAATTTGACGGTCTTTGGAATTGGCTATGTCGGTCTCGTGCAGGCCGCGGTGCTGGCGGAAGTCGGGCACGAGGTGGTCTGCGTCGACGTCGACGCAGAAGAAGGTCGAGGGGCTCAACCAGGGCTCGTCCCGATCTTCGAGCCCGGGCTCGAGGACCTGGTCAAGGAGAACCACGCCGCCGGCCGCATCAAGTTCACCACCGACGCCGCGGCCGCGGTCAAGCATGGCGAGATCCAGTTCATCGCCGTCGGCACGCCGCCCGACGAGGACGGCTCGGCCGACCTCAAATACGTGCTGGCGGTGGCCGAGACCATCGGCCGCGAGATGGACAGAGCCCAAGGTCGTCGTCGGCAAGTCGACCGTGCCGGTCGGCACCGGCGACAAGGTCAGGGCCAAGATCGCCGAGACGCTGAAGGCGCGCGGGCCGCGAGGATCTGGCCTTCGACGTGGTCTCCAACCCGGAGTTCCTCAAGGAGGGCGCCGCCGTCGCCGACTGCATGAGGCCCGACCGCATCATCGTCGGCACCTACGAGCGAGGACACCGAGGAGGTGCTGCGCGAGCTCTACGCGCCGTTCAACCGCAACCACGAGAAGATGATCGTGATGGACGTGCGCAGCGCCGAGCTCACCAAATACGCCGCCAACTGCATGCTGGCGACCAAGATCAGCTTCATGAACGAGATGGCCAACCTCGCCGAGCAGCTCGGCGCCGACATCGAGGAGGTGCGCAAGGGCATCGGCTCGGATCCGCGCATCGGCTACCACTTCATCTATCCCGGCGTCGGCTATGGCGGCTCGTGCTTCCCCAAGGACGTGCGGGCGCTGATCCACACCGCCGAAGGCGTCAAGTTCGACGCCAAGCTGCTGCGCGCGGTCGAGGAGCGCAACAACGCGCAGAAGACGGTGCTGTTCGACAAGGTGAACCGCTATTTCAAGGGCGACCTCAAGGGCAAGACCTTCGCGCTCTGGGGCCTCGCCTTCAAGCCCAACACCGACGACATGCGCGAGGCGCCGGCCCGCGTGCTGATGGAGGCGCTGTGGGAGGCCGGCGCCAAGGTGCAGGCCTACGACCCCGAGGCGATGCAGGAATGCCAGGCCATCTACGGCGCTGCGCGACGACCTGCTGCTCTGCGGCACCAAGGAGGCGGCGCTGCGCGGCGCCGACGCGCTGATGATCGCCACCGAGTGGAAGAGTTTCCGCGCGCCGGCCTTCGACGCGGTGAAGGATGCGCTGACCACGCCGGTGATCTTCGACGGCCGCAACCTCTACGACCCGAAGGTCATCGCCCGCCACGGCATCGAGTATCACTCGATCGGCAGGATGGCGGCGTGAAGGCCCGCTCAGAAGGCGGCCTCGACGAACGACAACGAGGCCGCCGGTGAACGCGCTGCTTTCGGGAAAGGATAGGATCTGATGGTGCTGGACATCAGGCCCGAGCAAATCGCCAACGAGCATTTCGATATCATCGCCATCGGCTCCGGTTTTGGTTCGGCCTTCTTCCTGCACGCATTCGCCAAGCGCCGCAAAGCACGCGTCCTGGTTCTGGAATGGGGCCGGCACAACACGCATGAATGGCAGCTCGGCCAGAACGCCAACACCGACATCGACGACGAAATCGACCTACAAGACCAACTCCGAAAAGCCGTGGAACTACACCATCGGACTGGGCGGCGGCACGAATTGCTGGTTCGCGCAGACGCCGCGCTTCCATCCGAACGACTTCAGGCTGAAGAGCACCTATGGCGTCGGCAATGATTGGCCGATCAGCTATGACGAGCTCGAGCCGTTCTATTGCGACGCCGAGGAGGTCATGTCGATCTCGGGCGATCCCGACATGGCTCGATGCTACCGCGCTCGAAACCGTTTCCGCAGCCGCCGCATCGCATGTCGACGCCCGACCGGATGATGAAGGCGGCGCAGCCCGACCAGCACTTCGTCATGCCGACCGCGCGTGCGCGCGTGGCGACTGCGCAGCGAAGCTCGTGCTGTGCCAATTTGCGCTGCTGGCTGTGTCCGGCCGATGCCAAGTTCACCGTCAACAACGGCCTGATGCACGTCTTCGAGCATCCCGATGTTTCAGTCTGCCTCAGCTCGGAAGTGCGGCGGCTCGACCATGTCGGCGGCTCCGTCCGCTCGGTGATGTTCACCCATGGCGGCAAGGAATATTCAGGCCAGCGGCGACCTTTTCGTGCTCGGCGCCAATGCGATCCAGAGCCCGGCGATCATGCTGCGGTCCGGGCTCGGCGGCGAATTCGTCGGCCTCGGCCTGCACGAATCCTATGGCTGGAACTTCGAGGTCTATCTCGACGGCGTCGACAATTTCGACGGCAGCACCATCACCACCGGTCTGAATTTCGGCCTCTATGACGGTCCGCACCGCGCCGAGCACGCGGCGGCGCTGGTCTATTTCGAGAACCGCTGGCAGCATGGCATGCGGGCCGAGAAGGGTCGGCTGCGGCAGACGCTGCCGCTCGTCATCGTCACCGAAAACCTGCTCGATCCGGAAAACCACGTCATCCTCGACAAGGATGAGAACGCCTTCGTCAGTTTCAAGGGGGCGTCCGACTATGCCGTCAACGGCATGGCCAAGGCGCTGGAAAGCTGCCGGCGCTGCTTGAGCCGCTGCCGGTCGAAAAGCTGTTCGATCGCGGCATCCGGCCGACCGAATCGCATGTGCAGGGCACGTTGCGGATGGGCACTGGCCCTGCGGATTCGGTGGTCGACCGCGACATGATCCACCACCAGCTGAGGAACCTCGTCGTTGTCGGCACCAGCACCTATCCCAGTTGCTCCTGCGTCAATCCGAGCCTGACGGCGGCGCGCTCTGTCGCTGCGGGCGGCAAGCCGGATCGGCATGAAGGGAGCTCTGCAATGATGAAGATCACGCGACGTCTGCTCTGGCCTTCGTCGCCGGCGGACTTGCTTCCACCGGCATCGCTTACGCCGCCGTGTCCTCGTTCTCGGACGAGGACCTGGTGCGCGTCACGCTCGAAAGATATCTCGGCAAGCTGAACATGCGCATCGAGCACCTGCAGCAGTTCGTGCTGGAATTCCGCAACCGCAATCCCTGGATATCTCCGAACGAAAAGCTGAGCGATGCCGTCACTCTGCTCGAGACGGCTGAAACTGGGCGCCGTACGCCGGCTGCTGCCGCATGAAAAGCGGCGAATATTTCGGTGCATTTCGACCGCGGGTCATCGCCGAATTCCATGTGCTGACCGACTACGCATGGCGCAGCTCGCCGAACGACCCGATCCGGTTTACCGGCTGGCAGTCATGCACCAATCCATTCGCCAATCTGGAGCCGCCGAAAGTCGCTTGAGGCGAAGGCAAGACGCTGGTCCTGGCCAGCGTCCGAACGAAACACGACAATGACAAGGAGCCCGATCCCATGAAAGTCCTTTTTGCAGGTGGCAACGGTTACACGCCGCAATTCAGCGGCGGCGTCCAGTCCAGCACCCATCATCTGGCCGAGCAATTGATCGAGCATGGCCATGAGGCGTCGGTGCTTGCCGCGCTCTTCGGCGACGGCATGTTCGGCTTCAAGGCGCGCGCCAAGATGAAGCTCTTGCGGCAACGTGCCGTCATCGATTCCTATCCGCGGCTATCCCGTGGTGCGGGCCTGGTTTCCCTGGGAGGCTGCCGGCTTTGCCGTCAAGAAGCTGAGGCCGGACGTCGCCGTGGTCCAGTGCCACAAGTCGGTTCCGATCGGCAAGGCGCTGGAGGCGCGAAGGCGTTCCGCTGGTCGTCTATCTCAGGAATGTCGAATTCCATGAATTGGGCGGCGACCTGCGTGAATTGCATTCGGCTCTCTACATCGCCAATTCCGAATTCACGGCGCGCACCTACAAGGAGAAATTCGACATCGATTCGACGGTCATTCCGCCGACCATCAATCCCGGCTTCTACAGCACGCCGACGACCGGCGAGTTCGTCACGCTGATCAATCCTTATGAGGAAAAGGGCTTCGACCTGGCGGTGCGCATTGCCGCCGCCTGCCCCGAAATCCCGTTCCTGTTCGTCGAAAGCTGGAAGCTCGACGACGATCATCGCGCCCGCATCGAAGCAGACGATCGCGCCGATCCGCAATGTCAAGCTGGAGAGCCGCACCAGCGACATGAAGACGGTCTATGGCCGCACCAGGATCCTGCTCGCTCCCAGCAAGTGGGAAGAGGCCTGGGGCCGGGTGGCGTCGGAAGCCCATTGCAGCGGCATTCCCGTCGTCGGCTCGCGGCGCGGCGGCCTGCCCGAAGCCATCGGCTCGGGCGGCGTGGTGCTGGACTATGACGCGTCCGCTCGACGATTGGGTGGCGGCGATCAGGCTGCTGTGGAACGAAGCCCAGGAATATCGCGGCTTTCCGCGGCGGCGCGTACATTCTCGGAGCGCCCGGCCTCGAACCCGCAGCGCAGTTCGCCACATTCTTCTCGTTGCTCGACAAGGCGGCGGCACAACGAACTACACGCCAAGCTGCGTGAGCTTCTTCGCGAAGCAGCGCCCGTCGCGGCGCTGCATCCCTGTTCCCGGCGTTACTGGCGGGATCAGGCCGGTCGCTTGACCCGGCTCTTCAGCGTCTCGTAGCCGCGTTCGCCAAGCAGCGTGCGCGCCACTTTCTTGACCACCGTCTTGCGCCCTTCTGGCGAATTGATCTGACGCAGCCTGGCCGGCAGGTTGCGCGCCGCCTGATCAAGCGCCGGCAGCGACAGCGCGTCGGGATAGGTCACCAATATGGGTTTCGACGCACAGCACCGGCTTGCCGGACAGCTTGGCGATCTTGAGCGCCTGCTCGATGCTCGCTTTCGATGAACAGGATGGCATCGGACTTGCGGTAGAAATCGGCCTTGAAACTGCCATGCACGCCGAGCCGCTGCCGTTCCGCCTTGCTCGGCAGGTCGAGCATGATCAGGTGGTCGTATTTGATCTCGTGCTTGTCGAGCCAGGCTTCGGTCAGCTTGCGGTATTTCTCCAGCCGGCTGGTGACCAGCCAACCGATCTTGCGGGTCGGCGCAAAGAGCGGCCGCGCCTCGGCGAGGAATTTCTCATAGGCCGGGCCGTCGTCGTTTTCCGCCTCGGTCGGATCGAGGCAGAGCACGCCGTCGATATCGACGCAGCTTTGCTCGAGGAATTTGTGGTGCATGAAATTCCACTGGAACATCCTGGGGATGCGGCACCACTTCGAGGACGACATCGGTCTCCTGGTGCTGCGGCTGGAGCCCGAACACCGCGGCAAAGATGAAGTCCGCCTTGATGCCGGCGGCTTCGATCCGGTTGCGCGCGTCACGCATGGCGTTGCCGCCGCTGACGCTGTCGTCGATCACCAGGATCTTGCGCATGTCGGAGGCCTGCCGGTCGAGCGCGGCGCGGCGCTTGGTGATGCCCGAGTAGTAGATTTTGCCGGCGATGAAGCTGTCGAGGTCGGTCATCGGGATGTTCGCCGCAAGGCTGACCAGCGTGGCGGCGAGAATGCCGCTTCTCGGCACGCCGACCACCAGGTCGATGTCGCGCGGCAGCCGGTGAAGGTTGCTGACGATGGCGTCGTTCATGTCGGAAATCGATCGGTAGTGCATGGTGCTGGGCCTCGGATCGACGTCGAGTGTGCGACATGTTATTTTGCTCTCGCTGGGCACTGCCGCCGGCGCCCGCATCGGCACCAGCTTCAAGGCCTCGCGCAAGGCTTCGCGGCCGGCGGCGAAGCAAAGCGAGACCAGGATGGTGATGACGTAGGACAGCACCACCGCGCCGGCCATGGCGACGACATGCTGTTGTGGCAGCAGCGGCTTGGCGAACCAGACGGCGGCCAGCGCCAGATGCGCGCCAAGCACGAAGGGCGTTGCCGCGCGCAGCACATGGTGCGCCTGCAGCGGCCCGCTCTTGCCGATATAGAGCCACAGGAAAGGCGTTCTCATGATATTCGCTGATCGCATAGGCGATCGCCACGCCGAGCGCGCCATAGGGCAGGCCGATGAGCGAAGGCCAGCACCGACGTCACCGCCGTCACGATGCCCCAGCGCATGAAATCGCCGGAGCGGCCCTGGCTGACGAACAGCCAGCCCGCCGGATTGTTGAGCGGCTGCAGCAGCCCGGCAAAGCCGAGCGCCAGGAAGATCGGGGCGCTCTGCCGCCACTGCTCGCCGAGCACGAAGGGGATCAGCACGTCGGACATGGCGGTGGCGAAGGCGACGCCCGGCAGCGCCACCAGCAGGATCAGCGGCATGACGCGCAGATAGGCGCTGCGGTAGCGGTCGGGCTCGTCCTTCAGCCTGGAAAGAGCCGGCACCATGACCTTGGAGAGCGGGTTGGTGATCTGGCTGAGCGGGAACAGCAGCAGCTTGTAGGCGCGGTCATAGAGGCCGAGCTGGGCTTCGCCCCAATATTTGCCGATCAGCACATTGTCGAGGTTGCGGGCAAAGAAGTTGGCGAAGTTGAAGCCGGTGATTCCGGCACCGAAATTGAGCAGTTGGCCAATGCCCTCGACCTTGCGCGGCATGCCCGGCCGCCATCTGCGAGCTGACCCAATAGCAAAGCGTCGGCAGCACCGCTCCGGTCAGCGTGCCGGCAAACAGCGCCCAGTAGGAACGGTCGATGAAGGTCCAGGCGATCGAAACGGCAAGACCCGTGACGGCGCTGGCGACGTCGATGATCGCCAGGCGGGTGAACTGCATGCGGCGCGTCAAAAGCGCCAGGTGCTGGGCGCCGAGGCCATAGGCCATGATCTGCAGCCCCAGTGCCGCCACCAGGCCCGAAACGCGCGGTTCGCCGTAGAAGGCGGCGACCAAAGGTGCGGCGCCGGCCAGCACGCAGGCAAGGACGGCACTGACCGCGACATTGATCCAGAAGAGGGAATTGACCTCGTCGTGGCGGATGCCGGTTTTCTGGATCGTCGCCTGGGTCAGGCCGAAATCCTGGAACAGCGCGATAAAGGCAAGCACCGGCGCGCACATCGCCACGACGCCGAAATCCTGCGGCGACAAGAGCCGCGACAGTACGATGACGGAGATGATCTGCGTCGCGACGCGCACGGATTGCGCCATGGCCGTGACGATGGCACCGCGCCCGACCGATCTGCGGAGAGAGCCCTCTGGCGGATCGAATGCATTGGCTTCCAAATTCAGGATCCCTGATTTTCGCACCGGCCGTGACATCACGACCGGCAAACCGCCGCCTCGGACAAACTACGGCAATATTTTTGCAGTGCAACAAAAAACATGGATTCTTGCTACGCTGCACCAAAAATGTTGCGATGCAGCAAAAGCTGTACTAGCATCCCTGTGGGTGGGCCAACAGCGGTCGAGTTTTCATGCTGCATGTCCTGTACCTTGGTACATGACGTTTCCGATCCGGCGGTGCGACGACGGATCATAATGCTCAGGGCAGGCGGCGCCAGGGTTACACTGGCGGGCTTCCGCCGCACCACAGGCCCGGTCACGGAGATCGAGGGACTGCGTCCGATCGACCTCGGCGCGACGCGCGACGGCCGATTCGGCCAGCGCCTGGCGGCGGTCGCCAAGGCGGCGGTCTCTATCGGCTCGAAGCTCGCCGACAATGCCGAGGCCCGACCTCATCATCGCGCGTAACCTTGAAATGCTGGCGCTTGCCCGGCGCGCCAAGGCCGTTTTCCGAGGCGGCGTGCCGATCGTCTACGAATGCCTCGACATCCATCGCCTGGTGCTTCGCGACGATTTGCTGGGCAAGGCGCTGCGCGGCGCGGAACGCTATCTGGCGCGCGACGTGAAGCTTCTGGTGACCAGTTCGCCGGCCTTCATCGCCAATTAT
The DNA here is from genome assembly GCA_963788955.1 of uncultured Alphaproteobacteria bacterium. Lineage (GTDB taxonomy): Bacteria > Pseudomonadota > Alphaproteobacteria > Rhizobiales > Rhizobiaceae > Mesorhizobium. The sequence continues at coordinate 226,957 of CAWBIN010000024.1, forward strand.
TTCAAGCCGTTCGGGCAAGTCGCCGCACCGGTCGAGCTGGTCGAAAACAAGTATTTCGAAACGGCACCGGTGGTGGCCGATGACCGGTTGAAAGTGGAAAATCCTGCCGCGCCGCCGTGGCGAATCGGTTGGTTCGGTGCGCTGCGATGCCGCCGCTCGCTGGAGCTGCTGGCCGAATTCACCCGCCGCCTCGACGGACGCTTCGAGGTCATCCTTCGGGGCCGTCCGGCGCTTTCCGAATTTCCCGGATTTCCACGCTTTCGTCGAGGCCGAGCCCTATCTCTCCTTCCGCGGCCCCTATCGCAACCCGGAGGATATGGCGGCGATCTACAGCGAGGTGCATTTCTCCTGGGCAATCGATTTCTTCGAGGAAGGCCAGAACTCCGAATGGCTGCTTCCCAACCGCCTCTACGAGGGATGCCGCTTCGGCGCAGTGCCGATCTCGATGGGCAACACCGAAACCGGGCGCTTCCTCAACCAGCAGGACATCGGCGTTCTGTTGCCTCAGGCCGCGCCCGAGGTCCTCGAAACGGCGCTGGGCAGGATGGAAGAGGATCGCTTCGGCAAGCTGAAGGCGCGGGTGCTGGCTCGCAACCCGAGGACCTGGAGCTACGACCGCAGCGACTGCCTGGCCTTTGTCGACAAGCTGCGTGGTCTGGCTGCCGCGCCCGGCCCCTTCGTCACCGAGGCGCTGGCATAGGATGACCGGGAATGGAAACAAGGATGGACGAGGCCTGATGACGCCAACCGAAATGCCCGCATCGAGCCTGATCGCATCGAGCCTGCCTCCATCGAACTTGATCGTCATTCCGTGCCTAAACGAAGCGGCCCATATCGGGGCGCTGCTCGGGCAGCTTCGGCCGGCGGCCGAACGGCTCGGCGCCCGCATCGTCGTTGCCGATGGCGGCAGCACTGACGGTACGCTGGCGATCGTCGAGGCGGTCGCTGCAAAGGATCCGCGCGTCGTTCTGCTCCACAACCCGAAGCGCATCCAGAGCGCCGCGCTCAATCTTGCCGTGGCCAATTTCGGCGATGGTGCTGAATATCTGATCCGGATCGATGCGCATGGCGGCTATCCCGATGACTATTGCGACAGGCTGGTCGAGGAGGCACTGGCCACGGGTGCGGATTCGGTCGTCGTCTCGATGCTGACCAGCGGCAGCGGCGCCGTGCAGAAGGCGGTTGCCGCGGCGCAGAACTCGAAGCTCGGCACCGGCGGCTCCAAGCACCGGCATTTGTCGGCTGGAGAATGGGTCGACCACGGTCACCACGCATTGATGCGCATATCGGCCTTCAGGGCGGTGGGCGGCTACGACGAGACGTTCAGCCACAATGAGGATGCCGAGTTCGACCACCGGCTTCGCCAGGCCGGCAACCGGATCTGGATGAGCGGCAGGACGCAGATGGTCTACTATCCGCGCTCCTCGCTGAAGAGCCTGTATTTCCAGTATCTCGGCTATGGCCGCGGCCGCGCCAAGAACGTTCTCAAGCATCGCGTGATGCCGAAGGTGCGGCAGATGATACCGCTGCTGGTGTTTCCCGTGGTTCTGCTGGCGGCCTTTTCTCTCGTGTACTTGCTGGCGGCGTTGCCGTTCCTTGTATGGTCGATGGTCTGCATCTTCTATGGCCTCGTGACCGCCATCAGGCGGCGCGATATGGCGCTTGCGCTTGTCGGGGTGTCGGCGATGGTCATGCATCTGGGCTGGTCGATGGGCTTCTGGCTGCAGCTTCTCGAGCCGCGACCGCAGACGCAGCACGGGGTGGCGTAATGGGCGCGGCGGCAACAAAACGCAGCGTCGACATCTGCGTCTGCACGTTCCGGCGGCCTGAGCTTGCCGACACGCTTCGCTCGCATCGCCGCCATGGACCAGGCCTGAGGGATTCGAAATCGGCGTCATCGTCGCCGACAATGACGATGCGCCGAGCGCCCAGCCGCTGGTCAAGGCACTGGCGCAGGAATTGAAGCTGCCGGTCCGCTACCGCCACGCTCCGGCGCGCAACATCTCGGTCGCGCGCAACGCCTGTCTCGACGCCAGCGTGTCGGAGTTTGTCGCCTTCATCGATGACGATGAAACGGCCTCGCCGCAATGGCTCGCCGAGCTGGTCGCGACCGCCGATGCGAGCGGTGCAGCCGCCGTGCTCGGCCCGGTGAGGGCGCGTCTACGGCTCGGATGCGCCGGACTGGATGCGCAAAGGCGATTTCCACTCGACCTTGCCGGTCTGGGTGCATGGCGAAATCCGCACCGGCTACACCTGCAACGTCCTGCTGAGGACAAGCGACGCCAGCCTTCGCGACCGCCGCTTCAGCCTGGCGCGCGGCCAGACCGGCGGCGAGGACACCGAATTCTTCGATCACATGGTCAGGGCCGGCGGCCGCATCGCCTTTTCGCCGCGCGCCTTTGTCGATGAGGTGGTGCCCCGCGCCAGGGCCGCATTCGACTGGCTGCGCCGCCGCCGCTTCCGTTTCGGCCAGACCCATGGTCACCTGCTCGGCAACAACGCAACCGGCGTCCGGCGCGCCAGGGAGATCGGTCTCGCCTCGGCAAAGGCGGCCTATTGCTTTGCCATGGCGATCGCGACGGCGGTCAGCCCGGTTCGCCGGAACCGCAGCGTGCTGCGCGGCATAATGCATGTCGGCGTCGTCAGCGGCCTCGTTGGTATCAGCGAAATCCGCCAATACGGACAGCCCTCGCCGCAGGAAGGGGGCAAGCGTGCAGCCTGACGTCAGCTTCGTCATCGCCGCTTACAACGCCGAGGCGACCCTCGACCGGGCGATCGCCAGCGCGATTGCCCAGCGCGACGTCAGCGTCGAGGTCGTCGTCGTCGACGACACCTCGCGCGACAGGACGCTCGAGGTGGCGCGGTCCTACCCGCAGGACATCGTGCGCGTCGTCGTTTTGCCCGAAAACCGCGGCCCCGGCGGCGCCAGGAATGCCGGCCTCGAGCTTGCCCACGGCCGCTGGGTCGCCGTCCTCGATTCCGACGATGCCGTCTATCCTGGCCGGCTCAGCACCATGATCGCGCGGGCGGAAAAGGCTGGCGCCGAGATCGCGATCGACAACCTCCAGGTCGTGCGCGAGGACGGTGTTGCCGAGGACACGATGTTTCCGGCCGCCTACCTGGAGAGCCTGGGCGAAATCTCGCTGGCCGATTACATAGCCGGCAACATCGTTTTCGAATTCGCGATTCAACCTCGGTTATCTCAAGCCGATCTTCCAGCGCCGTTTCCTGAACGAGAACGGCCTTCGCTACGATGAAGGTCTGATCATCGGCGAAGACTACATCCTGTTGGCCAGCGCTTTGGCCAAGGGCGGCAGATGCGTGGTCGAGCCGACGACCGGCTACGTCTACCATATTCGCAGCGGCTCCATCTCCCGCGTGCTCGAGCTTCATCACGTCGAAGCGATGCGCAAAGCCGATGCGATCTTTGCCGAGACGCATGCGATGGACCCGGAGGCCGCGGCCGCATTCGCCCGGCGCAGCCGCAGCCTGCGCCGGGCGGCATCGTTCCTGTCTCTGGTTCAACACATCAAGGCGCGGTCCCCGCTCAAGGCGATATGGACGGCGCTCAGCGATCCGGCAGCGGTCAGGCATATGAGCATGCCGATCGCTGTCCGGCTGCGACGGGTTGCGGCACAGTTTGCCGTGGGGGCGGGGAGGTGAAGATGCGGGCACATGAAGGAACTTTCGTGGCCGGCAGGTATTGAAAGTCGATCTCCTCAGAAGGAATTTGCAATGAAGAAAGTCAGGAAGGCAGTCATACCGGTGGCGGGGTTGGGAACGCGGTTCCTGCCGGCGACCAAGTCGATGCCCAAGGAAATGCTGCCTGTGGTCGACAGGCCTGTCGTGCAATATGCGGTGGACGAGGCCTTCGAGGCCGGCATCGAGCACATCGTCTTCGTCACCGGCCGCAACAAGGCGGTCATCGAAGACTATTTCGACCTGCATCCTGAGCTTATCGGAACCTTGGAGCAGACCGGCAAGAAGGCGCAGCTCCAGTCGCTGGAAAGCCTGCTTCCGGTGGCCGGCGCCACCAGCTTCATCCGCCAGCAGTCGCCGCAGGGTCTCGGCCATGCCGTGTGGTGCGCGCGCGAAGTCATCGGCGACGAGCCCTTCGCCCTGCTGCTCCCCGACATGGTGTCCTTCGGTGGGCGCGGATGCCTTGCCGAAACCGTCGATCTCTATGAGCGCACCGGCGGAAACGTCATCGCCGTCGAGCGCTGCGAACCCAGCGAAACCAGCAAATACGGCATCGTCGGCCGCGGCGCCGAGGTCGGCAGCGGCTTCGAGGTGACAGCCATGGTCGAAAAGCCGGCGCCTGCCAATGCGCCGTCGAACTTCTACATCAACGGCCGCTATATTTTGCAGCCGGAGATTTTCGCGCTGCTCGGCAACCAGCAACGCGGCGCCGGCAATGAGATCCAGCTGACCGACGCCATGGTCCGCCTGGCGAACAGTCCAGGCCTTCTTTGCCCAGCCTTTCAACGGCCGCATGTTCGACTGCGGCTCGAAGGAGGGTTTCATCCAGGCCAATATCGCGTTCGCGCTGGCGCGCGACGACATGAAGGGACCGGTCTTCGAAATGCTTCAGGAGTTCGTCCGGTCGCATGAGCGCCAGGAAGAAGCCGCATAATGCCCATTTTTCGGGAGTATGTGCGTATCGATGATGGCGCGAGCATACGCCGCCGCGCTTGGCCGATCCGGCCAAGCGCCTTCTGGCATGAATGTTGCGTGGTCTTTTCTGGCTGACGACGCCGATCTTCGAAGGCCGATAGCGCCTGCAACCTGGAATTGGACCGACGATGAACTATGCCAACTTTCCTCTCGACAAGAGGGTGCCTTTGCCCGGTACAGACGCGGAAAAGGGCGAAGACTTCATCGACATCGAACGCCTGCTCGGCATGGCTGCCCGGCAGGCCAAGGTGGTGGCTGTGTGCGCGATCATCGGTCTGTTCATGGGCGTGCTCTATCTGCAGACCACGCCCAAGCAGTACATGTCGGTTGCCAGCGTGCTGATCGACGAAGGCCTGAACAAGGTCGTCGACGACATCTCGGCGGCGTCGGCCACCATGCAGACCGATGCCTCCCTTCTCAGCCAGATCGAAATCACTCACCTCCGCGCGGCTGGCCGCGGTGGTGGTCGACAAGCTGAAGCTCGACCAGAACGAAGAGTTCATGAACCCGCCGACGTCTGCCCTGGCGAAGGGCATCGGCTTCGTGCGCGGGCTGGTTGGCTATTTCCGTGGCAGTTCGGGCCCGGACATCCCCGGCCTCGAAAATGTCGACGCCGCGACGCGCGAGGCCATGATGGTCACCGCCCGCCGCGACTACGCGATCCTCAAGCTGCAGAGCGAGATACTGGCGCAGCGCAACGGCCGCAGCTATGTGATCGACCTTGGCTATCAGTCGACGGACCCGGCGCTCGCGACCGCTATCACCAAGGCCTATTCCGAGGCCTATCTCGCCGACCAGCTCAATGCGAGCTTCGACGCCACCGAACGCGCGGCGGTCTGGCTGCAGGGCCGGTTGACCGAGCTTCGCGAAAGCTCGCAGGAGGCCGCCTTGGCGGTCGAGATGTTCAGGGCCGAGCACGGGCTGTCCGCGGGCAGCGACGGCCAGCTGATCAGTGACAAGCAACTCGTCCGACCTAACAGCCAGCTCATCGTCGCGCAGGCCGACACGGCGCGCGCCAGCGCCCGCTACCAGCAGTACAAGACCATCGTCGACAGCGGCTCGGACAACGCGTTCAAGGATTCCGCCATATCGAGCGACCAGCCGGCCAGCTCGGTCATTGCAACGCTCAAAACCCGCTATCTGACCGTCTCCAAGCGGCTGCAGGATGTCGACGGCCAATTTCGGCAAGGATCATCCCCAGGCGGTAGCACTTGCCAAGGAAAAGGCCGATGTGTCGGCGCAGATCTTCGGACGAGCTGAAGCAACTGACCGAAAGCTATCGCAACGATTATCAGGTAGCGCAGGCGCGCGAGACCGCGCTCAAGGAGAAGATCGCCACCGCCGCCGGCAAGAGCTCCATCGACAACCAGTCGCAGGTCAAGCTGCGCGATCTCGACCAGCAGGCGACGGCGCTCACCACGCTCTATCAGACATTCCTCAGCCGCTATGAGGAAGCCTCGCAGCAGCAATCCTTCCCGGTCGGCAAGGTCCGCATCATCTCCGATGCGACAATGCCGCTGTCGGCGGCGGGCCCGCGCACATCCAAGGTGCTGGCGCTTACGCTCGTGCTTGGCGTGCTGCTGGGGGCCGGATTTGGCGGCCTGAACGAGTTCAACGAACGGTTCTTCAGAACTGGCGAGGACATTCGCGATCGCGTCGGCCTCAAATTCCTCGGCTATCTGCCGACGATCGGCGGCGGCAAGCTCGGCAAGGATGCCAAGCCGGACGATGCAGAGGCCGATGCCAAGATCGCCAGCCTGTCGGCCGCCGAGAAACGGGCGCGCATGCGGGTCAGCATCGACGCTCCCGCCTCGATGTTCGCCGAAACGCTGCGCAACGCCAAGATCGCCTTCGACGTCGTCATGGAAGGGCAAGGCAGCAAGGTCATCGGCGTGATCTCGCTGCTGCCCGGCGAGGGCAAGTCGACGGTCGCGGCCAATCTGGCGGGATTGCTTGCCGCCAATGGCGCCAAGACGCTGCTCATCGACGGCGATTTGCGCAATCCCGGCCTCAGCCGCAGCCTCGGCATGGAAGCCGAGCAGGGGCTGATGGAGGCTGTCGTCAACGGCCAGACCTGGCAGTCGGTCGGCAAGGTCGACCGGCAGACGAAGCTTGCGATCATCCCGGCCGTCCTGCGCGGCCAGTTCTCGCACACCAGCGAGCTTCTCTCTTCGGCGGGCATGCGGCGCTTCATCGAGAACGCCAAGGAGACGTTCGAATACATCGTCGTCGATCTGCCGCCGCTCGGCCCCGTGGTCGACGCCAAGGCCTTTGCGCCGCTGGTCGACGGTTTCGTGCTGGTCACCGAATGGGGCCGCACGCCGCGCGCGGTGGTGCGCTCGCTGCTGGAGTCCGAACCATACGTCGCCAACAAGATCGTCGGCGCGGTGCTCAACAAGGTCGATCTGAAGAAGCTGGCCAAATACGGATCGCTCGGCGGTTCCGAGAAGTTCTTCGACAAATATTCGACCTACTATCTGGACAAGTCGGAAACACGCACCAGGGCGGCCGCCTGAAAGCGCCGCCGCTTCGCCGCGTAGAGCAATTCGAGGAAAGGTGCGTAGCGTTCTTTCCGTCCGGAATTGCGTAAAAACAGGAATAGTTAGAGTGATTCGGCGGTTCTATGAAAAGCTGAACCGCTCTAGGAAAATATCAGCTTGCCGTACTTGCCGGCTATTCTGACGGCGGTCAGCCGGCCGCTCTGAAAGGCGCCGGTGTCGATGCCAAGCCGGTGCCCGTCGAGCCTGGGCACGTCGACGATCGTATGTCCGTGCACCACCCAGCGGTCGAGCAGATGGACGCTGTCGAGGAAATCGGAGCGGATGCTGAGCAGGTCGTCTTCGTCCTGCTCGGCGAGATCGATGCCGGGCCTGATGCCGGCATGGACGAAAACGAATTTCCTCGAGCAGATCATCACCGGCAGCGCGCGCATGAAGCTGACATGGCTGGCGGGAATGACCTCGCGGATACGCCGGTCGACCGCTTCGCTCGAACTATAGAGATTGCCGAGATGCTGCGCATCGATTCCGTAGGAAAACAGCGTTTCCAGTCCGCCCGTCGCCAGCCAGGGTTCTCGCGGAAGATAGCCGTCGAGATAGTTCAGCATCATCACCTCGTGGTTTCCCGCCAGGCAGACGCGCAGGAAGCCCCTTGGCGGCGGCGCCGTGAGATGGTCCAGCACGCGTTTGGACTGCGGCCCGCGATCGACATAGTCGCCAAGCATGATGATGATCTTGCGCCCGCGGAACGGCAGCGCATCGAGAACGATCTTCTGCTCCAGCGAACGGAGTTCACTGTAACACCCATGCACGTCGCCGATCGCATAGACGACCGTATCCTGCATATCCATCTGCAGCCGTTCGCGCGGCGCGGCGCGCGGCTTTCTCGATCGCTGGAACAGGCTCACGGATTGAGGCTCGGTGCTCGCACAGGTCTTTTGGCGTTAAGGAGCATGTCACACGGGCACGCATGAAGCCTCGATACCATGCTTGGCGCCGGAAATTCCATACCGGTGAGGAACAGTCCCTGTCTTGGTAAACAAGTGCTGGGGGCGGCGTTTATGCCGCCTTGAGCCGGTAGCGGAACACGGTGTGGTCGAGCAGCAGCCGTATGCGTGGTTCGGCCTCTATCGCCACCAGCCAACTCGCGGCGATCATGGTTGCGCCGACAGTAGCGATCGAAAGCAGGTACGGCACGCCGACGCGGACCAGGGCGCCGAGCATGGCGGCACCGACGACGTCATGGATGAGATAGAGCGGGTAGGTCATCAGCCCGATCCGGCGCCAGCCTCGCCAGGACAGGTTAAGCTGCAGCGACCATGCCATCAGTCCTGTGGCGACAAGGAATATGAGGATCGGCGGCGCATAAGGCATTGCGGCTTCGACCTTGATGCTGTGCACGTCGACCGAGCTTGCGATCTGCAGCACACCGCCGGCCAGGAACAGCGCTGAGAAGCCGAGGCGGGCCCTCGTCACCGCCTTGAACCGCATCAGCCACAACATCACGCCGACCGCGAAAAAGCAGCCATGATGCACCAGCGCGAGCTGGAGCCAGCGCGTCTCGGCGAGATCGGACAAATCGAGGGGATAATAGAGGCACCAGAAGAACGTGCTGATCAGCCCGATCGCGATGGCCACGGTTTCCATCAGGTCGAAGCGGCCGAGCCGCAGCAAGGTCCAGACCACGGCATAGAAAGCGATTTCGATGCCGAGCGTCCAGTAGACGCTGTCGACCCAGGGATCGAACGGAACGAACAGGCCTGTGCGAACGAGCCGGATCACCGCATCCGTCGGCCAGCTGAGGTCGACCAGAAGCAGCACCGCAGCGGTGATGGGGGCGCATACCCACACCGCCGGCGCCAGGCGCTTCACCCTTGCCTCGAAGAACCGCAACGGCGTCGACTTCTCGGCGCTGAAGGCGATGACGAAGCCGCTGATGACGAAGAACACCTGCACGCCGACCCAGCCGGAGCCCAGAAAGTCCATTTCAGGATGCGGCGGGATGCCGCCGGTGGCGCGTGCCGAAATACCGCCGGGGAATGCCCAAACCCAGTAGCCGTAGTGGTAGAACATCACGAGGACAGCGGCGAGAAACCGCAATATGTCGACGCCGCCAAATGTAGTCTTTTGCTGAGCCATGCCGTGTCATCGGGATGGCCCCCCACAGCAACACTAGGGTGGATTGCTGCATTGCACAACAGAAGATTGGGCACTGCGGCAATCGCTACGGGGTTGGCGCTGCATGAGGGGCAGCACCGACTTCGACAATGGCCAGCACAATTGGCGAGCCATCATCCATCACAAGGAACTGCTCCAGGCGGTTGCTAAACCCCTATGCCGCGACCCTTCAGCGCCGCCGTGATCTCGTCGAGGATGGCCGGATCGTCGATGGTCGCCGGCATCGTCCATTCTTCCTTGTCGGCGATCTTCTGCATCGTGCCGCGCAGGATCTTGCCGGAACGCGTCTTGGGCAGGCGCTTGATCGTCACCACCGTCTTGAAGGCGGCGACCGGGCCGATCCGTTCGCGCACCAGGGAGACGACCTCGCTCTCGATGGCGCCGGTATCGCGCGAAACGCCGGCATTCAGCACGACGAAACCGAGCGGAACCTGGCCCTTCATAGCGTCGGCGATGCCGATGACGGCGCATTCGGCAACATCCGGATGCGCTGAAAGCACCTCTTCCATGGCGCCGGTCGACAGCCGGTGGCCGGCGACGTTGATGATGTCGTCGGTGCGGGCCATGACGAACAGATAGCCGTCCTCGTCCATCATGCCGGCGTCGGCCGTCTTGTAGAAGCCGGGGAATTCTTCGAGATAGGCCTGCCGGAAGCGGGCGTCGGCATTCCACAGCGTCGGCAGGCAGCCGGCCGGCAGCGGCAGCTTGACCACGACATTGCCCAGCGTGCCGCGTGGCACCTCATGGCCGGCATCGTCGAGCACGCGGATGTCGTAGCCCGGCATCGGCACGACCGGGCGAGCCGTATTTCACCGGCAGCAGCCCGAGCCCGGCCGGGTTGATGGTCATCGGCGAGCCGGTCTCGGTCTGCCACCAATGGTCGATCACCGGTACGTTCAGTTTCTGCTCCGCCCATTTGATGGTTTCCGGGTCGGCGCGTTCGCCGGCGAGGAACAGCGTGCGGAACTTCGACAGATCGTATTTCGGCACGAATTCGCCCTTGGGGTCTTGCCCCTTGATGGCGCGGAAGGCGGTCGGCGCGGTGAACAGTGCGACCACGCCATGCTCGGCGATAACCCGCCAATAGGTGCCGGCATCCGGCGTGCCGACTGGTTTGCCCTCGAACAGGACGCTGGTCGAGCCATGCAGCAGCGGGCCGTAGACGATGTAGGAATGGCCGACCACCCAGCCGACATCGGATGCCGCCCAGAACACCTCGCCCGGCTTCACGCCGAACTCGTTTTCCATCGTCCATTTCAGCGCGACCATGTGGCCGCCATTGTCGCGCACGATGCCCTTCGGCTGGCCGGTCGTGCCTGACGTGTAGATGATGTAGAGCGGGTCGGTGGCAAGCACCGGGACGCAATCGACATTGGCGCCTGCCGCGCGCTCGCGGGCAACGGCGTCGGCATAGTCGATGTCGTAATGGTCCTTCAGTTCGCAGCGCAGCTGCTCGCGCTGCAGGATCAGGCAGGCGTCCGGCTTGTGCCGGGAGAGCTCGATCGCGGTGTCGAGCAGCGGCTTGTAGGCGACGGTGCGCCCCGGCTCCAGGCCGCAGGAGGCCGAAATGATCAGCTTCGGCCTGGCGTCGTCGATGCGGGTGGCAAGTTCGTGCGAGGCAAAGCCGCCGAAGACGACCGAATGCACGGCGCCGATGCGCGCGCAGGCAAGCATGGCGAAGGCCGCTTCGGGCACCATCGGCATGTAGATGATGACGCGGTCGCCCTTGCCGATGCCGCGATTCTTGAGCACCGAGGTCAGCGCGACCACCTCGCGCTTCAGTTCGGCATAGGTGAACTTTTTGACCGTGCCGGTGATCGCGCTGTCGTGGATCAGCGCGATCTGGTCGGCGCGGCCGCCCGCGACGTGACGGTCGACGGCATTGAAGCAGGTGTTGCAGGTGGCGCCATTGAACCAGCGGCCATAGACGCCGGCGTTCGCATCGAAGACGCTGTCAGGCGGCGAATACCAGTCGATCGCCTTGGCCGCCTCGGCCCAGAATTGTTCCGGGTCGCGTTTCCAGCCTTCGTAGACTTCGTGGTAGCGTGACGCCATCCAACTTCCTCCCGGGAAAATTTGCCGTCTTGCATTAGCCTATGTCGTTTTTCGAAACCATGTCTTCCCGGAATTTCGTCGATGTCCGATCTCGCCTTGGGGAAGGGCACGGCACCATGGTCTCGGGGATCGCGATGCTGCGGGACGGCAAGCCATTCAAGCTCCTGCACGAGGACAAGACGTGCCCTGGTCAAGGAACTGCCCGACCTCCTACAGCCTGTCGAAGTCTACGAATTCACGCCCGTGCTTGCTGTGCTCGTGCAGAGTTTCCAGCCAGGGTTTTGAAGGGCGGGACCGCAGCTGTGTCGCCGTGACCGGCCAGGCACGCTGAGCCAGCCTCGGCCTGGCAGCCGTCATCTCAAGCGTTCATACGCCCCGGAGGCGTTCGTGCCGGTCGATGATTTAGCGGTTAAAGCGGCAATGCTGCCAGCATCAGGCCGACGCCGCCGGCTATCAATATCGCCGCTGCCAGGGCCTTGCGATGACGTTCGAACGCCGTCGGCGCCCGGTCCCAATTGTAACGCATACTGACTACTCCCCTAAGCCCCGGCGACTTTTTAGCTTACCTTGGGGAATAAAAGCAACTCTCCGGCAAAATCGGCTCGCCGGCTTGACAAAGGCCGCCACTGATCGGCACGTACGATTGTCGATGAATTCGGGGCTTCCAATGAAGAAAACTTACGAAAAGCCTGTGTTGAGCAAGCGCGAGAAACTGTCGAACGTGGCGGCTACGGTTGTCAGCAGGTAGCCGACGCAAGAAGCCGCTTCAGCGATAGAAGCGGCCCGACGATAGACAGCACCGCGCTGCCGCGCTAATTGCTCTCCAGCTAACCTGGGGAGGGCCCATGGTCGAAATCGCTTCTGAAATGGTTCTGCGGCTGGCGGACGACGCCTCGGTGCAGCATGTCGGCGACGGCGCCGTCGTGCTTCTGGCGCGCAGCGGCCAGCTCTATACCTGCAACGGCACCACCGAAGCCTTTCTCGACAAGGTCGACGGCGCGCGCAGCCTCGACCAGATCGTCGATCTGCTGTCCGACGAGTTCGAGGTCGACAAGGATATGCTCGACCAGGACATGGCGGCCCTGGCCGCCGAACTGGTGACGGAAGGTATCCTCGCCGATCCGGGGGCGTGATGGCTGACGGCCCGTTCCTGCGCGCGCTGTTTCGCGCCCATCTATGGGCCAGCGCGCGGTTGATGCCGGTGCTGATCGGCCAGCGCGATTTCGAGACCGTGCTGAAATGGGCGCCGCTCAGCGCGCCGACCCCCTATCTCGGCCTGCCTTCCGCCTACATCGTCGCCAGCGTCAACCGGACGGTCAGGCATCCCTGGCTGATGCGCGACCGCAGGTGCCTGCGGGAAGGCCTGCTTGCCCATCGCTTCCTGCGCCTTGCCGGCTTCGACCCGGATCTGCGCTTCGGCGTCGACCCGAAGTCGATGCATGCGCCGCGCATGTCGGCGCATTGCTGGGTCTGCCTCGACGGCCGGCCGGTGGTCAGCGACAGCCTGCCCGGCATGGTGGAGATCTATCGTCACCACGCCGAGGGCAAGACCGCTTGAGCGGCTCGGCCGCAGATGCCTGCTATGCCCTTGACGGACAGGTCATCGGTGTCTCGGCTGAACGCGCCGAGCTGTGGCGGGAACTGGACCGCATGCTCGGTACCTTGCGCATCACCGGTCCGGTCGAGCCGGGTTTTCGCGTCAACGTCCTCGAAACGGTTTCGCTGCCCGAGACGCCGGTCGGGACACTCGCCTTCGACGGCGAGGTGCCCGAGGACGGCCATTGCCGCATGGTCGATGGCGGCGACATCGTCCATCTGGTCTTCCCCGGCCGCCAGACGGTCTCGATCCATGCCGGCGAGCGTCGGGCCGAAATCCGCGTCCGCCCGGACACGAAGGTCGCCTGGACGCTCTGGATGCTGGTCCTCGATGCCGCGCTTGATGCCGACGGCCAGCATATGCTGCACACGGCCGGCCTGACGCTGCCTGACAGCGATGCCCTGGTTCTCATCCATGCGCCCAGCGGCACAGGCAAGACGACGACGTCGCTCGCTCTGACGTCGCAAGGCTTCGGCCTCTGCTCGGACGATGCCATGATCCTGAATGTGGCGTCGGAAAAGGCCGTTGCCTGGGGTCTGCCGCGCCATGTGAAGATCCACCGCAAGACAGCCGAATTGGTCCCGCTCGTCGCACCCTGCCTCGGCCCTACCTGGGACCGCAATGGCGAACAGGCCGTTTCGCTCGAGCGCCTCGGCGAGATCATCCGCGTCGAAGGCCCAGGTGCCAGGCCGGTCGCGGCACTCCTTCATCTCGCGCGTTCGGCCGATGGCCAGACCCGGCTCGTTGCCATGGCCAGGACCGATGCCATGGTGGCGCTGGCCGCCGACAATGTCAGGACCGGCATGACCGGCCTGCTGCCGCTGCAGAAGCGTCGGCTGGCGACGATCGCCAGGCTGGTCTCGACGGTTCCGACCTTTACCTTGGAGGTGGGCGCACAGCCGGCCGATGCGGCGTCTTTGATCCGCTCGGCGTTAGCCGGCTGACGACAGGGACCGGCCTGACCGGGCTTGCTCGGGGTCAGGTGCGATACGGTCTTGGCTTGGCCAATCTCTGGACCCAGCGGAAGGCATCGCGCCGCAGGCGCGAACGCATCCTGTCCCTGGAGTTGACGCCGAGCAGCGTATCCCGGGTGATCAGCCATCTGGCGAGCCGGATGCCGAGATCGGGCCTGATCCGGCTGGCGAGTTCGAGTGCGCGGGGCGCGTCGAACAGCCGGCCGGTCACATCGAGCACGGTCGCCAGTTCAAGCTCGATGCCGGTCATGCGCGCCGCCTCCAGCAGGCGTGCTTCCGCTTCGGGCGTTTGCAGCACCCGCACGCCTTGCAGCACGTCCACGCAAAGCTGCAGCCGGTGGAATTTGTGCCCGCCCGAAGCGTGGACGATGGCGATTGTGAGCAGGGCGGCCGGCGTGTCGGTCTCGTCGCCGTCGATCGCGCGCAGTTCCTTGAATCCCAGCGACAGCCGCCGCCGCATGCCGGAATCATGCACCAGATTGCCATGCAGCTCGATCAGCAGGCTCGAATTCTCCTTCTCCAGCCATTTGAACTCCTGCAGATCTTGCGACTGGACTTCGCCGCTGCAGAGCCGGAAACCAGACGCCGCGATCACCCGGTTGGCGTCGTTGAGACGGGCCGGCTCGACCAGGATGTCGATGTCGGTAAAGGGGCGGTCGGCGACGTGGCGGTACAGCTTTCGCGCAAAGACCGGACCCTTGACGATCCGCGCCGGAATCTCGTCCGCGGCAAGCGCCTTCATGATGCGATCGCCATGGTACTGCAGCAGCATCGATTGCCCGGTGACCAACGTCGACTTCTGGCGCAGATCGGCCAGCCTAGCCTGCAACTCCAGGTCCTGCGGCAGATGCGCGTCGCCGCGCTCCTGCAGCTTGCGCAGCATGATCGGCAGCACGCCGTGGAATTCGGCATTGGCGAGCAAAGCCAAAATTGTATTGGCCGCGACGTCTCGGTCCCAGGCCGCAGGTGCCTCGGGATCGGCAAAAGTCAGCAGCAGTTTTTCGTCAGTCGGCGAAAGGGATGGGAGCATCAACCGGGCAGCTTGGCGAATTCGCAGTCAGTTCGGCGCAATGGTCGCAGAAAAGCCCTGGCGAAGCCAGCGCCGCTACATTCCCCAGCGCAGCGCAGCCGTATGCACGGGCGCGTCCCATAGTGCCGTCGTCTCGGCGTCGAGCAGCGTCAGCGTGATCGAGCAGCCGGCCATGTCGAGCGACGTCACATAGGACCCGACCAGCGAGCGGGTCACAGTCACTCCGTGCTTCTCGAAAATCGCCCGGGCGCTGTTGTACATCAGATAGAGCTCCATCAGCGGCGTACCGCCAAAGCCGTTGACGAACAACAGCGCCGGGCCTTTCACCTGGTCGCCGAGATCGCCCAGAATCGCGGTACAAATCTCCTCGGCAATGGCATCGGCGCTCTTCAAGGCATCGCGCCGCCTGCCGGGCTCGCCATGGATGCCGACCCCGAATTCCATCTCGCCGTCGCCTATATCGAAGGTCGGCTTGCCGGCCGCCGGCACCGTGCAACTGGTCAGGGCCACGCCCATCGAACGCGTCGCGCCATTGACGCGCTCGCCCAGCGCCTTCAGCGCTTCCAGCCCCATGCCTTGCTCCGCCGCCGCACCGACGATCTTCTCGACCACCAGCGTGCCGGCGACTCCGCGGCGGCCTGTGGTGTAGGACGAGTTCTCGACCGCGACATCGTCATTGGTCACCACCTGCATGACGCCATCAGACATTTCGGCCGCCATGTCGAAATTCATCACGTCGCCTTCGTAGTTCTTGACGATGAACAGGCAGCCGGCGCCGGTATCGACGGCCTGCGCCGCTGTCAGCATCTGGTCCGGCGTCGGCGAGGTGAACACCTGGCCCGGGCAGGCGGCGTCCAGCATGCCGTGCCCGACCAACCCGCCATGCAGCGGCTCGTGGCCCGAGCCGCCGCCCGAGATCAGCGCCACCTTGCCCGGCTTCAGCGCCTTGCGGCGGACAAATTTGTGCTCCTCGCCCAGCACCAGGATGTCGGCATGGGCGGCGACGAAGCCATCGAGGCTTTCGGTCAGCATCGTGTCCACCGAATTCAGGAATTTCTTCATGGTGTCCTCCCGACACGCTTTTGCTTAAGACGATCAGCCGCTGCCCTTGCCGGCGATGCTGGTGATCTTCTGGATGAAATCGTTGATTGCCCGGTCGAGCGCGGCGTTCTGCTTGTCGTCGCCGAAATCGGGAACGATCAGCGACACGTGCCGCGTCTTGCGCAGGCCGGACGCCACCGACATCTTGCCTGGATGCGCCTGGTGGTAGGCGGTCGAGGAACTGGTCGCGCTCGATCTGGCTGAAATGGCAGACCGAAAAGATAGAAGGCAAATGTTTCGACGGGATCGGGATCGAATAGGCCGGGCTGGAGATCTGGGTGACGAAGCTGCGATGCTTGCCGAGCGCGTCGGCAAGGCGTTGGCGCATGCCGGACGGGCGCTGGTCGATGACATGCGACAGGATCGTCTTGTAGGCGCGGATCGCTTCTTCCGAACCGGGTTCAGGTGTCTTGTCGACCATGCCGGCGCCTAGACGGTTACGTCCGCGATGGCCGCCTTGGCCATGGCGAGTTGGGCAGGCGCCACCGAGAGGTCGCGCAGGCCGGCTTCGAGCAGCGCCGGGATCGATGCCGGATCGCCGCCGGCATCGCCGCACAGGCTGACCGGTATTTTTTGCTCCCGGCCGAAGGCGACGACCGAAGCGATCAATCGGAGCACGGCCGGATGTCGGACCGAGTTAAGATGAGCGACGGCAGTGTTGTCTCGCGCGGCCGCCATCACATATTGCGTCAGATCGTTGGAGCCGATCGAGAAGAAGGCGACATCGGCGAACGCCTCCGGCGCGATCGCCACCGACGGCACCTCGACCATGATGCCGAGCGGCGGCATTTTCTGCGCGACACCGCGCGCGGTTAGCCCGGCCTGCTCCTCCGCGAACAGGGCAGTGGCGCGCGCATATTCGTCAGCGACGGCAATCATCGGGAACATCACCTTTAGATTGCCGTGGACGGCGGCGCGCAGCAATGCCCGGATCTGCACGCGGAGGATTTCGGGCCGCGCCAGCGACAGCCTGATGCCGCGCAGGCCGAGAAACGGATTGGCTTCCTCGACCGTGAGGCCCGGCACCGGCTTGTCGCCGCCGGCATCGACGGTGCGGATGGTCACCGGCTTTTCTCCGGCCCATTCCAGCACCTTGCGATAGGCGCGGTATTGCGTGTTCCTCGTCCGGCAGCGTCTTGCCGAACAGGAATTCGGTGCGCATCAGCCCGACGCCGTCGCAGGTGGCGATGTCGATGCCATCGACGTCGGACGGATCGGCGATGTTGACCTGAACCCGCACGGCCGTGCCGGCCTTCGTCACCGCTGGCTTCGCCAGATAGGTTTCCGCCTTGTCGCGGCGTGCCGCGAAGGACGACGACGACCGGCGGAACGCCTCGATCTCGGCAGGCGACGGCGAAAGCACGATGCCGCCATGCTCGGCGTCGAGCAGGGCTATACCGGCGGGATTAGCCGGCGAAGCGCTTGGCCCTGCCGCCCCAAGCCCGACAACCATCGGCACGCCGCGCGAGCGCGCCAGCATGGCGACATGGCTGGCGGCACTTCCGGCCTTCAGAGCGATGCCGCCGCCTGAACTCCAGTCGGTTTCGAGAAACCGCGTCGGCGCGATGTCCTCACCGTAGAAGATGGCGCCGGCAGGTGCCGCTCTTTCGTCTTCCTCGCTCAAAGCACGCAGCACCTGGTCCCTGATATCGCGCAGGTCGGCGGCGCGCGCCCGGAAATAGTCCTGGTCGGAGGCCTCATAACCTGCGATTTCGGCATCCAGCGCCTGTCGCCATGCCGCGTCCGCGGGTTGACCGGAGGCGATTGCGGCAAAAGCCGGGCCGCTCAGCGCGTCGTCCTCCAGCATGGCGATCTGGAATTCGAGGATGCCGGCGGCTTCGCTGTCGGCGGTCTCGATCAGGCCGCCAAGCCGCTGCGTCGCTACGCCGATTGCTGTCTCCAGCGCCGCACTTTCGTCGGCCGCGGTCGCCTTGACGGTGTAATGCAAGGCGGCGCGGTCAAGGCTGAACAGCGGCCCCTCGGCGTAGCCGGCCGAGGCCGAAATGCCTTTTAGCCTAAGCGGTTCGGGCATGGTCCGCGCCCTCGTCGAAATCACGCCGCACCAGCTCGACCAGCGCCCCGACCGCCTCGCCGGCACCATCGCCCTTGGCGCGGATATGCAACAGCGTGCCTTTCGGCGCCTTGGCCGCCATCACCTTCACGATGCTCTTGGCGTCAAACCAGGGTCCGTTGGCGGCGAGCGCCACCTCGACCTCGGCCGCAAACGTCTTGGCGAGCTTGGTGAACTTCACCGAAGGGCGCGCGTGCAGACCGACCGCGTGGGTGATCAGGACGGTGGCTTCGGCGGATGCGGACATGCTTGTCAAAATTCCCGTTCGTTCACGACGGCGACAGTTCGTGCGCCGTCGCAACCACTTCCTTGAGCGAGGCGCCGCCGGACGCCTCGGTCGCCGCCATCACCGCACCTTCGACGATCGGCGCGTTGCAGACGACGATCTTCTGCGCGCGCGGCTCGCCGATCATCTCCACCGCCATCTCCGAGTTGGTCTCGGCGCCGCCGAGATCGACGAGGATCGCCACACCTGCCTCCGACCAGGCCTTCTCGATGGCAATCATGATCGCCTCGACGCTGGTCCCCAGCCCGCCATGGCCGTTTCCGCCGCACCATGCAAGCGGCACTTCGTCGCCGACCATCTGGCGCACCATGTCCGCGGTGCCTTCGGCGACCAGCGGCGAATGCGATACGATGACGATGCCGACATTGCTCATGCGTGCCTCTCGATGGTTTCGGCCACCGCCCGCACCAGCAGCGCGGTCGAGCGGGCGCCGGCATCCATATGGCCGATCGAGCGGTCGCCGAGGAACGACGCGCGCCCGCGCAGGGCCTTCATCGGCACGGTGGCCTGCGCAGCCCTGTCGGCGACGACGACGATCTCGGCTGCCGTCTTTCCCTCGGCCAGCGCCGCATGCACGGGCTGCAGCACGTCGAGCATGGTTTTTTGTCCGGTTTGCGACTTGCCGCGCGCGGCCACGGCTTCGATGGCTTTGCCGAAGGCGATCGTCAGTCCGGCACGGTCCGGCTCCGCGGAAATCTCTTTGCCGAGCGCCATGAACAGCGTGCCGAACAGCGGGCCGGAGGCCCCGCCGACGGTCATCACCAGCTTGGTGCCGATCGCCTTCAGCGCCTCCGGCAGCGGCTTTGCCGCGAAAGTGTCAGCCTCGGCACGCACCGCCTCAAAGCCGCGCTTCATGTTCAGCCCATGATCGCCGTCGCCGATCGCCTGGTCGAGCGCGGTCAGTTCGTCGGCATGCGCCGCGATCGTGTCCGCCGCTGCCGCGATCAACCTTGGAAGATCCGACGCCGCCATTGCCACCATGCTCCCGGCTCCTGCTCTGTCGGCAGTGTGGAAAGAACCCATGCCCGACATGTGCAGCATCGCCTTCCTGTCAGGCCGCCGCAAGCAAGGCGGCCGCGGCCGCGAAGACTTCGGCCACGGCACAAGCGCCCGGGTCGACGACGCCGTAAAGCTGGCTGCCGACATAGGCGGACCGCCCGGCCTTGGCCTTTCGCATGGCGGCAGTTGCCTCGGCGCCCTGTTGCGCCGCCGCCGCCGCATCCTCCAGGCCGCCGGTGTCGAGCGCTTTCAGCGCCGGCTCCAGGGCATCGATCATGGTGCGGTCGCCCGGCCTGGCGCCGCCGTAGAAGGTCATCCGGTCAAGGCCGGCAAGCAACGCCTTGCTCACGCTGGCGCCGCCCGCCAGCGCCTGCGCCGCGGCGGTGAAGAAGATCGACAGCAGGACGCCGCTGGAGCCGCCCATCGACTTGCTCAGAATATCGCCGACCGCGCCGAGGGTCGCTGCAGGGTCGGCGAGCGGCAAGGTGCCAAGCCGGTCGAGCACGCTGCGCGCGCCGGTTGCCACGGTCGAGCCGGTGTCGCCGTCGCCCGCCTTGGCGTCCAGCGCGTTCAACGTCGCTTCGAGCGCGATCAGCCGTTCGCAGATCGTGACGATAAGGCGCTCGGTATGTGCGTCCTTGCTGGCTTCCCTGGCGGCGTGCCGGACGGGCGCGCTTCGCCAGCGGCACGATCGCCGGCGCACGGACGGCTCGAGCCGGCATCCAGGCGTGCGGCGCGACCGGCGCCCGCAGGGCCGCCTCGCGTGCCGCATCGAGCTGGATCAGCGACAGGGAAAAGCCGTTCATGTTGAGCGCCGTCATCAGCGGCCCCGGTCCGATGGTCAGCGTCGACGCGCGCCGCCAGCGGCGAGGCAAGCACGGCGTTGGCGATCAAGCGCCATCTCGAGCGGCGGCACGGAACCGAGATTGTTGATCAGCAGCGCATAGTCGGCTGCCGGATCGAGCCGCGCGGCGATGCGCTCCGACCATGATCGCAACCAGTTTCGTCGGCGCTCTGCACGGCGATGCGTTCGACGCCCGGCTCGCCATGGATGCCGAGGCCGAGTTCGCCATCGCCGTCGCCCAGCCGTTCCTCGTGCGGCTGGCCGGGGATCGAGCAGGACGAGAGCGAGATGCCGAGTGAAACGATATCGGCGGCCGCCGCGCGCGCCGCAGCCGCGACCGCCGCCAGGTCATGGCCGGTCTCCGACAGGTGGCCGGCGATCTTGTGCACGAACAGCGTGCCGGCGACGCCGCGCGGCTGGGCGATGTCGGGCAGCGCGATATCGTCGGCGACGATCACCATCTCGACGCGAAAGCCTTCGGCGCGCGCCTTCTCGGCGGCCAGGCCGAAGTTGAGCCGGTCGCCGGTATAGTTCTTGACGATCAGCAGGCAGCCGGCAGGGCCGGTAACCGCGCGGATGGCCGCCAGCACCGCCTCCGACGCTCGGCGAGGCGAAGATCTCGCCGGAAACCGCCGCGGTCAGCATGCCCTTGCCGACGAAGCCGGCATGCGAGGGCTCATGGCCGGCGCCGCCGCCGGAGACGACGCGCGACCTTCGTCTTGTCCCAGTCGGCGCGCAGGACGACCTTGATCTCGGGATAGCCGTCGAGACGCGCGAGATCGCCGGCGCCGATGGTCCGCAGCAGGCCGTCCAGCGCCTCGGTGACGATCGTGTCCCTGCGGTTGAAAAAGTGCTTCATCGAATTCGTCCCGTCCCATCTCGTCAATCAGAAATCCGGCGTTGCAAGGTCGGATGGAGTACACTCGAGCCGCTTACATCAGCCTCTGCCCGTCCGCGCCGAAATAGAGCGGCGCGCGGTAGCGGATCGACGACTTTGTCGCCCTTCGCCGAGAGCCGTATCGGGGTCGGTCAGCGTCACCAGTTTCTTGGCCGCCGACCGTCACATGCAGGTGGTTCTGGTCGCCCAGATGCTCGATCCAGTCGACGATGCCGTCGGCATGGCCGTTCGCCGCCTTGTCGATCGACAGATGCTCGGTGCGCGCGCCGATGGTCTGGGTTCCGGCCGGCGCGCCGCCGTCGGGCAGCAGCCCTGCCGGCAAAAGATTGATCGCCGGCTGGCCGAGCCGTGCCGCGACATGGAGGTTTGCCGGCTCGCTGATAGATCTCGCGCGGCGTGCCGATCTGCACCAGCTCGCCGTCGGCGAGGATGCCGATGCGGTCGGCCATGGTCATCGCCTCGATCTGGTCGTGCGTGACATAGAGCATGGTGGCGCCGAGCTCGCTCTGGATGCGCTTCAGCTCGAGCCGCAGATCGCCGCGCAGCTTGGCGTCGAGCGACGACAGCGGCTCGTCCATCAGATAGATCGACGGGCTTGCGCACCAGCGCCCGGCCGATGGCGACGCGCTGCATTTCGCCGCCCGAAAGCTTGCGTCGAGCGGTTGTGCGAGCTTGTGGTGGATGCGCACCATCTTGCGCCACCTCGTCGACGCGGCGGCGGATCTGGTCTTCCGGCATCTTCCGCGCCGGCGAGCGCAGCGGGAAGGCCAGGTTGTCGTAGACCGACAGATGCGGATAGAGCGAGTATTGCTGGAAGACGAAGGCGGCGTCGCGCTCGGCCGGCGACAGCGCCGTCGCATCGTGCGCCGCCGATGTGGATCGTGCCGGCATCCGGCCGTTCCAGCCCGGCGATCAGCCGCAGCGTCGTCGTCTTGCCGGCGCCGGTCGGCCCGAGCAGCACGACGAACTCGCCGTCGGCGATGTGCAGGTCGAGATCGCTGACGGCCTGACGTGCTCGCCGAAGCGCTTGCTGACGCTTCTGATGTGCACGTCAGCCATGCTGCGCTCTCCCCTGGGAGGCCGATCATGGATCGCGGTTCTGACCGCGCGGCCCGATCCCTTGTCGAACAGCGACAGCCGGGCGCTGTTCAGCGCAAGGCCGACATGGTCGCCGATGCGGCGAGCCGGATGTCGGCCGGCACCCGCGCCTTGATGATGCCGTCCGCCGTCTCGACCGCGACGATCTGCGTGGTGCCGAGATATTCGGTGCCGTAGACGGCGCCGCGCAGCTTCGACGCATCGTCGAAGCGGATGTGTTCGGGCCGGATGCCGAGCGCCATGTCGGCCGGCGCGATGATCCTCGCGCACCTCCGGCACCGCGACCTCGGCGCCTTGCACGACGATCTCGCTTCGCGCCCTTTGCCAGCCCGCCGCCGAAGCCCGAGAAAATTCATCGGCGGCGAGCCGATGAAGTCGGCGACGAACATGGTTGCCGGGCCGATCGTAGATTTCGCGCGGCGTGCCGAACTGCTCGATGACGCCGTGGTTCATCACCGCGATCTTGTCGGCCATCGACATGGCCTCCATCTGGTCGTGCGTGACATAGACCGTGGTGGCGTGGATGCGGTTGTGCAGCTCGCGCAGCTCATGGACCATCAGATCGCGGAATTCGGTGTCGAGCGTGCCGAGCGGCTCGTCCATCAGGAAGCATTTCGGCCGCCGCACGATGGCGCGGCCGAGCGCCACGCGCTGGCGGTCGCCGCCGGCAAGGCCGGAGACGGACTTGTCGAGCAGATGGTCGATGCGCAGCAGCTTCGCCGTCTCCTCGACCCGCTGGCGGATTTCGGCCGACGGCATGCCCTGCGCCAGCAGCGGAAAGCCGATGTTCTTGCGCACATTCATGTGCGGATAGAGCGCGAAGAGCTGGAACACGAAGGCGATGTCGCGCTCGCGCGCCCGGCGCATGGTGACGTCCTCGCCGCCGAGCAGGATGCTTGCCGCCGGTCGGCAGTTCGAGCCCGGCGATCATGCGCAGCGTCGTCGTCTTGCCGCAGCCCGACGGCCCGAGCATGACGAAGAACTCGCCATCCTCGACGACGAAGCTGGAATCCTGCACGGCGACGAAATCGCCGAATGCCTTTCTCAGATTCTGGACGCGGATTTCGGCCATCGTCTACTCCGGAAATTTCGAGACGATGATGAACATCACCGTGCCGGCCAGCATGGTGATGAAGGAATAGGTGTAGAGCGACAGCGCGAAGGGCTGGAACAGCATCAGGAAGCCGATGGCGATGATGCGCGGTGGCGATGTTTTCCATCGGGCCGCGCCGGCCCAGGCGCGGCCAGCGCGATTTGCGTTTCGTGGGTTGGGTCAGGCTCATTTGCGCACCGCGCCGAAGGTGATGCCGCGCAGCAACTGCTTGCGCAGCAGGATGGTGAAGACCAGGATCGGCACCAGGAAGATCGTCGTGCCGGCCGCCACCGCCGGCCAGTCCTGGCCGCCTTCGCCGATGATGGTCGGGATGAAGGGCGGCGCGGTCTGCGCCGTGCCCGAGGTCAGCAGCGCTGCGAAGGCATATTCGTTCCAGGCGAAGATCAGGCAGAAGATCGCGGTCGCGGCAATGCCGGTGGTCGCCTGCGGCAGCACGGTTTGCCAGAAGGCCTGCAGGCGCGTGTAGCCGTCGATCATCGCCGCTTCCTCATATTCGCGCGGGATCTCGTCGATGAAGCCTTTCAGCAGCCACACCGCCAGCGAGACGTTGACCGCGGTGTAGAGCAGGATCATGCCGAGCGCGGTGTCGGACAGGCCAAGCTCGCGGTACATCAGGTAGATCGGGATCGCGACCGCGATCGGCGGCATCATGCGCGTCGACAGGATGAAGAACAGAAGGTCGTCGGCCAGCGGCACCTTGAAGCGCGAGAAGCCATAGGCCGACGAGCGTGCCGAGGAACACCGCGCAGAAGGTCGAGCCGAAGGCGATGATCAGCGAATTGACGAAGCGCGGCAGGAAGTTCGACGGGCCGGCGATCACCATGTTGCGCTTGCGCACCGTCTCGTCGCAGAAGCCGGTCGCCGGTCCCAGCGAGTTGATGTATTCCGGCGTCTGCCGCGTGCGCGTCGTGAACAGGTTGCAGTAGCCCTCGATGCTCGGCTGGAACACGATCTTCGGCGGATAGGCGATCGAATCCGGCGGCGTCTTGAAGCTGGTGGCGAAGATCCACAGCAGCGGCACGATCGAGATCAGCGCGTAGGCGACGATGATCGTGCCGGCGATGCGCTTCGACGTTGGCCGAAGGCGCGACGACGGAATGGGCGGTGGTCAGGCTCATCTCTGCTTCACCTTGTTGAGCGCCTTGACGTAGATGTTGGCGAGCCCGAACACCGCGACGAACAGGATGATGGCGAAGGCCGAGGAATAGCCGGTGCGCCAGCTCTCGAAAGCCTGCCGCTTCAGCGTGATCGAGGCGACTTCGGTGGTCGAGCCCGGCCCGCCGCCGGTCAAGCAGATTGACCATGTCGAACATCTTGAAGTTCTCGATGCCGCGAAACAGCACCGCCAGCATGATGAAGGGCAGCGCCATCGGCAGCGTGATCGACCAGAACTGCCGCCAGTTGGAGGCGCGGTCGACCTCGGCGGCCTCATAGATGTATTCGGGGATCGAGCGCAGGCCGGCGAGGCAGATCAGCATCACGTAGGGCGTCCACATCCAGGTGTCGACGATGATGATCGACCATGGCGCCAGCGACACGTTGGACAGCATCTGGATATCGGTCGGCGGAATGCCGCGTGACGAACGAGATGGCGTAGGCGAACAGGCCGATCTGCGGCTCGTAGAGGAAGCGCCAGAAATTGCCGACCACCGCCGGCGACAGCATCATCGGCACCAGGATGATCGTCGTCCAGAAGGCGTGGCCGCGGAACTTGCGGTCGATCAGCTAGGCCAGCGTGAAGCCGATCAGCGTCTGCAGCAGGATCGTCCAGAACACGAAATGCGCCGTCGTCTGCATGGCGATCCAGATGTCCTGGTCGCCGAGGATGCGCTTGTAGTTGGAGAGCCCGACATTCTTCACCACCTCGTTCGGCCGGTTGGCCCGGTAGTTGGTGAAGGAGAGATAGATCGCCCAGAACAGCGGGAAGATGTTGATGGCGAGAAGCAGCAGGATCGTCGGCGAGATGAACAGCCAGGCGAGGCCCTTGTCGCTGATGCCCCGGACCTTGCGGGCCAACGGCTCGGGCGTGGCCCGGGCAACGCTGTCCGCCGTCCGATTGAGCATGGTGAGTCCTGCTTCGGTCACTTTAAGTCTCGACAATGGAATTTATCTGAACTGCGTCCCGTGCCAAGGGCGGCACGGGACCGAGAGCATGATGCCGAAAAGTGTGAAGCGGTTTTCGGACGACATCATGCTCACTCTCTCTTTGGTCCGGAGCGGATGATTTCAGGTCTATTCGACCCGAAATCATCCGCTCTGGGGTCGAGCTCGGGAGGAGCCGTTCACATCTTGCCGTCGTCCTGGAAGACCTGGGTCCAGTCCTTGACCAGGCCGTCGAGCGCATCCTTGGCCGAACCCTGGCCGGCGACGACATAGTCGTGGAAGCGCTTCTGCGAGGCCTGCAGCAGCGGCGCGTAGCTCGGCTCGGCCCAGAAGTCCTTCACGATGGCCATCGAGTCGAGGAAGGTCTGCGCATAGGGCTGGCTGGCCGGGAAGTCCGGGTCTTTCACCACCGCGTTGAGGCAGGAAAAGCCGCCGAGCGACCACCATTTGGCCTGCACGTCCTTGTTGGCGAACCACTTGATGTATTTCAGCGCCGATTCCTGCTTGTCGGAATAGGAGACAACCGAGATGCCCTGGCCGCCGAGCTGGGCGAACTGCTCGCCGTCGGGGCCCTTCGGGATTGGCGAAGTAGCCGATCTTGTCGCCGCCGACATTCTCGTCCTTCTGCAGGCCCGGCCAGGTGAAGGCGAAGTTCATGTGCATCGCCACCTGGCCGGATTTGAAGGCATCGACGCCTTCGCCCATGTAGCTGTTCGAAGCGCCGGGCGGGGTGCAGCAATCATAGAGCGCCTTGTAGAATTCCAGCCCCTTCACCGATTTCTCGGAATTGACGAAGCCTTCCATCTCGTAGGGCTTGTCGGGGTTCTCGTACTTGAAGCCGAAGCTGTAGAGCACGTCCATGGCGCCCATGGTGATGCCTTCCGAGCCGCGCTCGGTGTAGATCGAGGCGCCATAGACGGTCTTGCCGTCGATCTCGCGCTTCTGGAAGAACTCGGCGATCTGCTTCAGCTGGTCGAAGGTCGTCGGCGCGGCCGAGATCCCAGCCGTACTTCTCCTTGAATTCCTTCTGCAGCTCCGGCTTGGAGAACCAGTCCTTGCGATAGGTCCAGCCGACGACGTCGCCCATGGCCGGCAGCGCCCAGTAGTTCGGCGTGTTCTTCGGCCATTCCGAATAGCCGACGACGGTCGCCGGCACGAAGTCGTCCATGCTGATCTTCTCCTTGTCGAAGAAGTCGTTCAGCTTGACGTAGTGGCCGTTCTCGGCCGAGCCGCCGATCCACTGGCTGTCGCCGATGATCAGGTCGCACAGCTTGCCCTTGCGAGTTGAGCTCGTTGAGGAAGCGGTCGGCATAGTTGGTCCACGGCACGAATTCGAACTTCATGCCGATGCCGGTTTCCTTGGTAAAATCCTTGGACAGTTCGACAAGTGCGTTGGCCGGGTCCCAGGCGGCCCAGCAAAGCGTCAGGTCTTCCGCATGCGCGACGTTCGAGACGGCTGTCGACGCAAGCATCGCCGAGGCCAGACCCAACGTCAGTTTCAAGGTCGATTTCATGCCTTCCTCCCATTTGCGAAACACGTCCGGATGACGGTTTCAAGAGCCCGCTAACCCCTCTCCTCAGGGGCCCAAACATGGCGGCGCGGTGGCGCGGCGGATGTTTAGTAATTTGTTTAGTGATGCCATTTTTACTAAACAAGGCAAGCGAATTCGTTGCTGCATCGCAGCATGATTTGCGAAGGCCTTGAGCTGGCTAAGAAAATTCCAGGAGGACAATGGCTGTCAGGGCGCCCGGCGTGCCGCAGCCGGCTCACATGACCGTCTTCGTGCTGACTGTCACCGGCCGGATCGGCGGCGCCGGCGGCAGCAAAGCGCGGATGTCGGCGAAGGGGAATACCGGCTCGAAACGGAACGCTTCGGCGAGCGCGCCTGGCGCGCCATTGCACTGGCCGGCGCGAAATTCGTTCTGTGTGCGCGCTGCGTCGACGAAACGCTCGGGATCCTGCGAGTGATGCGCCCGGATCGCCCGCGCCTTGATGTCGGTGTGCGCTGAAATGTCCACATAATGCGTCGGCGAAAAGCCGGTGCCGCCAATCGTGTCGGCATGCAGCACCGGCACGGTGAAGGAGGCTGCGATGCGCACCCCGTCCGAAAGCGCCCGGTGGTCGCCGTGATAGTCGTTCGGCGCATGGGTGATGACCAGATCGGGCTTCATCTCGCCGATCAGCGCCTTCAGCGCTCGGATCAGCGCGGCGTCGGCGACGAGCGCACCGTCCGGAAAGTCGAGGAAGCGTGGGACAACACCGAGCAGCCCTGCCGCTTCCGTCGCCTCCTCGCGGCGCACGCGGGCAAGCGTTGCCGGGTCGCCGCGGCCGCCTTTGGCGCCGTCCGTGGCTATGGCGAAAGTCAGTTCTGCGCCTTGCGTGGCATAGGCGGCCATCGTACCGAACATGAATATCTCGATGTCGTCCGGATGCGCGCCGAGCGCCAGTACCCTCACTCTACTCTCCCCGGAAATGGAACAACGTGCCGAACGGAATCCTGCTCGCCCTGATCGCCTATGCAAGCTATTCGTGCAACGACGCCGTTGTCAAAAGCCTGGGCGGGCAGTTCACCGTCTTCGAGATCGGCTTCTTCTCGACACTGTTTTCCGGCTGTTTCCTGCTCTTCACCCGGCCGAACGGCGAACGCTGGCGTGACTTCTGGCGCACCAATCGGCCCTGGGCGGTGCAGGCGCGCGCCTGGGCAGGCATCGCGTCGGGCGTGCTCAGCGTCTATGCCTTCACCACCATCCCGCTGGCCGAAGCCTATGCACTGATCTTCCTGGCGCCGCTCTGCGTAACCATTCTTTCCACCGTCGTCCTCAAGGAAAAGGTCGGCCCTTGGCGCTGGCTGGCGGTGGTCGCCGGCTTTGCCGGCGTCATGCTGGTCGTGCGGCCGGGCTTTCGCGAACTGCATCTCGGTCATCTCGCCGCTTTCGGCGTCGCCTTCCTGGCCGCCGCCAGCGTCATCCTGATGCGCTCGCTTGCCCAGCAGGAAAAGCGCACGACCATGCTCGGCGTGCTGATCGGCTACGGCCTGGTCTTCAACGGCATCGGCGCTGCCGCCACCTCGTTCACGCTGCCCGACGCCAGGCAGTTGGTATGGCTTGTCATCTCGGGCGCCTTCACCTCCTGCGGGCAGTTTCTGCAGCTGCTTGCGGTCAAATACGCACCCGCCAACCGGATCGCGCCAACGCATTATTCGCAGATCGTCTGGGCGGTGATCCTCGGCGCACTGTTCTTCCAGGAATATCCCGATGTCCTGTCGCTGGTCGGCCTCGCCGTCGTCGGCGGTTCCGGCCTGCTGACCATGGTGCGTGAGGAGGTGCGGCTGGGCACGGTGCGCTGGAGCCCGTTTTCACGAACCCGGCTTTGAGCCCGCCGCGAAGGTCCGGTTGCGCGGCAGCCGCTGTCGCTGATATGCGGGCGCAGCGGACTGGCTGTATATCCCGAGGACAATGAGCAAGAGAACCCTGCCGGAACTTCCGGTCTCCGCCGTGCTGCCGGCGCTCGGCGAAGCGCTGGCAAAGCAAAGCAGCGCCGTGCTGGTGGCGCCGCCGGGCGCCGGCAAGACGACGCTGGTGCCGCTGGCACTGCTCGACGCGCCATGGCTTCGCACGGGCAAGATCGTCCTGCTAGAGCCGCGCCGCCTCGCCACCCGCGCCGCGGCCCGCCGCATGGCCGAGCTGATCGGCGAGGAGCCCGGCGGTACGGTCGGCTATGCCATGCGCATGGAGAACCGCACTTCGGCCCGGACGAAAATCCTCGTCGTCACCGAAGGCGTGTTGTCCCGGATGATCCTCGACGATCCGGAACTGCCCGGTGTTTCGGCGGTGCTGTTTGACGAGTTCCACGAGCGCTCGCTCGACGGTGATTTCGGCCTGGCGCTGGCGCTCGACGTGCAGGGCGCGCTGCGGCCGGACCTGCGCCTGCTGGTGATGTCGGCGACGCTCGACGGCGCGCGCGTCGCCAGGTTGCTGTCCGGAGCACCGGTGATCGAAAGCCAGGGCCGCGCCTTTCCCGTCGACATCCGCTACGACGAGCGGCCGGCCGCTGTCCCCATCGAGGACGCCATGGCCAGGGCGATCCGCGCCGCACTCGCCGAGGAGAGCGGCAGCGTGCTCGCCTTCCTGCCGGGCCAGCGCGAGATCGAGCGGACCGCCAAGCGGCTGCACGACCGCGTCAGCGCCGACACCGATATCGTGCCGCTCTACGGCATGCTCGACAACAGGGCGCAGGACGCAGCCATCAAGCCGGCGCCTTCGGGTCGCCGCAAGGTGGTGCTGGCGACCTCGATCGCCGAAACCTCGATCACCATCGACGGCGTGCGCGTCGTCATCGATTCCGGCCTGTCGCGGCTGCCGCGCTACGAGCCGGCCAGCGGCCTGACGCGGCTGGAGACGGTGCGGGTCAGCCGCGCCTCGGCCGATCAGCGCGCCGGCCGCGCCGGACGCACGCAAGCCGGCGTCGCCGTCAGGCTGTGGCGGGCCGAGCAGACGGCGGCACTCCCCGCCTTCACGCCGCCGGAGATACTCGAGGCGGATCTGTCCGGCCTGCTGCTCGATTGCGCCGCCTTCGGCGTCGCCGATCCGGCAAGCCTTGCCTTCCTCGATCCGCCGCCGGCGCCGGCACTCAACGAGGCGAGGGCGCTGCTCAGCGCACTGCACGCCATCGACGGGGCCGGGCGGCTGACCGAGGCGGGCGCCGCGATGCGCAAGCTGGCGCTGCCGGTGCGGCTAGCCCACATGGTCGCCGAAGCCGCCGGAACCGGCCACGCCTTCGAGGCGGCGATGCTCGCCGTGCTGCTCACCGAGCGTGGCCTTGGCGGCGACGGCGCCGACCTCGAGCGACGGCTGATGCGGTTTCGCACGGAGAAATCGCCGCGCGCCGTCGCGGCGCGGCAGCTTGCCGAGCGGCTGGCGAAACAGGCCGGCGGTGTGAAGAACAATGAGCCGGCATCTGCCGGCGCGCTCCTCATCCATGCCTGGCCGGATCGTGTCGCCAGGGCACGCGGCGAGCGTGGCCGTTTCGTGCTGGCCAACGGTTCGGGCGCCATGCTCGACGCCGCCGATGCGCTGGCGGGCGAGACCTGGCTGGTCGTCGCCGACCTGCAGGGCAAGGCGCAGAATGCTCGTATCAGCGCGGCGGCTCCGGTCGACGAGGCCGATATCCGTGCGGCACTCGCCGACAGGATCGAGATCCGCCGCGAGACCAGTTTCGACCGCGACCGGCGAGCTGTGCGCGTGCGCGAAACGGCTGCGGCTAGGCGCTATCACGCTTTCCGAGCGGATGCTGCCGGCGCCATCGGGCACCGACGCGGATCAGCGCGATCCTCGATGCCTTGCGCGAGCACGGCCTGTCGCTGCTCGACTGGGGCAAGGAGGCCGAGGCGCTGCGCCAGCGGCTGGGCTGGCTGCATCGCGGCCTCGGCGAGCCCTGGCCTGACGTTTCCGACGCGGCATTGATCGACCGGCTCGACGACTGGCTGCTGCCGTTTCTCGCGGGCGCATCGTCCTTCGCGGCGATCAGTTCAGGCACGCTTTCGGCCGGCCTGATGGCGCTGGTCCCGCATGATTTGCAGCGCCGGATCGACGCGCTGGCGCCGACCCATTTCGATGCGCCGTCGGGCAGCCACGTGCCGATCCGCTATGACGGCGAATGGCCGGTGCTGGCGATCCGCGTGCAGGAATTGTTCGGCCTCGACCGGCATCCGGCGATCGCCAACGGCAGCGTGCCGCTGACGCTCGAACTGCTGTCGCCGGCGCACCGGCCGATCCAGACGACGCGCGACCTGCCCGGCTTCTGGCGTGGCTCCTGGGCCGATGTGCGCGCCGACATGCGCGGCCGCTATCCTCGGCATGTCTGGCCGGAGAACCCGCTTGCCGCCGCAGCCACCAGCCGCGCAAAACCGCGCGGGACATGATGCTTCCGGATAGAAACATCTACCGCTTGTCCTTTCCCGGCTATAATCCTTGGCCATGATCAAGATCCTCAACGCGCCCGATTTCCAGCAGAGCCAGCGGCTGCGCCTCAACACGCTGATCAGGCTGCGCTGGCTGGCCATCGTCGGCCAGAGCCTGACGGTGCTTCTCGTCGCTTACGGGCTGAAATTTCCGCTGCCGGTCAGCATGTGCTTCGCGCTGATCGCCTGCTCGGCCTGGATGAACTTTGTGGCTGACCTTCCGCTATCCGGCGGCGCACCGGCTGACCCCGCTGTCGGCCTTTGTCATCCTGACCTTCGACAGCCTGCAGCTTGCCGGCCTGCTCTACATGACCGGCGGCCTGACCAACCCGTTCTCGGTGCTGATGACCGTGCCGGTCGTCATCTCGGCGGCGTCGCTGCCGCTGCGCCTCACCGCGGTGCTCGGCGCGCTGGTCATGACGGCGGCCACCTTGCTGGTCTTTTTCCACCAGCCGCTGCCTTGGCACGAAGGCGCGCCCCTGGAGATGCCGTTCGTCTATGTCGCCGGCATCTGGATGGCGGTGTTTTCCTCGATTGCCTTCACCGCCATCTACGCCTTCCGCGTCGCCGAGGAAGCGCGCCTGCTCGCCAACGCGCTCGCCGCCACCGAACTGGTGCTGCAGCGCGAGCAGCATCTTTCCGCGCTGGACGGCCTTGCCGCTGCCGCCGCGCATGAACTGGGCACGCCGCTTGCCACCATCGCGCTTGTCGCCAAGGAGATGGAGAAGGTGCTTGGCGACGACCCGAAATACCGCGAGGACGTGACGCTGCTGCGCTCGCAGAGCGAGCGCTGCCGCGAAATCCTGAAACGGCTGACCAGCCTGTCCTCCGAGGGCGAGGCGCATCTGTCGCGCCTGCCGCTGACCTCGCTGGTCGAGGAGGTGACGGCGCCGCATCGCGATTTCGGCATTTCGATCAAGCTTCGGCCGGGCGAGCGCATCGGTGCCGAACCGGTCGGGCGGCGCAACCCGGGCGTCATCTACGGTCTCGGCAATCTGGTCGAGAACGCCGTCGACTTCGCCCGCAAGACCGTTACCGTCCGCTGGAGCTGGGACGACGACCGACGTCATCCTTCTCGATCATCGACGACGGGCCGGGCTTTCCGCCGGAGATCATCGACCGCATCGGCGAGCCCTATATGTCGACGCGCCAGGGCAACGAGGCCGGCGGCGGCCTGGGCCTCGGCCTGTTCATCGCCAAGACCTTGCTCGAACGCTCCGGCGCTACACTCGATTTCCGCAATTCGAGCGGGCTGGGCGAGGGCGCTGTGGTGCAGATATCGTGGCCGCGCAGCGTCTTCCTCAATCCGCGAATCGCGTCGACGCATGTTCGACACCGCCTGAAATCGATATCGCAACCTGCATAGTGGCCTTATCAAGCCCGGTTGCAGGCTCTAAGAATTGGACAATAGTGCTGCAGGAACTGTATCTGCGTAAAACTAAGGCAGCAGGATTTCTGGAAGCGATGACCGGAGACGAAACGACTGGCGCAATGGTTGAAGGCGAGGACACCTCGCTGCTGATCGTCGACGACGACAAGCCGTTCCTGACGCGGCTGGCCCGCGCCATGGAAACCAGGGGCTTCGTGGTCGAGACGGCCGACAGCGTCGAGGAGGCGGTGGCCAAGGCACGCGCCCATCCGCCGGCCTACGCGGTGGTCGACATGCGGCTCGGCGACGGCAACGGCCTCGACGTCGTCGCCGCCATCCGCGAGAAGCGCGACGATGCCCGCACCGTCATCCTGACCGGCTACGGCAACATCGCCACCGCGGTGACGGCGGTGAAGCTCGGCGCCATCGACTATCTGTCGAAGCCGGCCGACGCCGACGACATCTTTGCCGCGCTGACCCGCACCGCGGGCGAACGCGCCGCACCGCCGGAGAATCCGATGTCGGCCGACCGCGTCCGCTGGGAACACATCCAGCGCGTCTACGAAATGTGCGACCGCAACGTTTCGGAGACCGCGCGCCGGCTCAACATGCATCGCCGCACGCTGCAGCGGATTCTCGCCAAGCGCGCCCCGCGCTGACGTCCCGGCAGATGGACCGCTTGCCTCGCCGCCGAGGCTTGCGCATCATCTGCCAAGGCGATTCCGAAGTGACGGAGGCGATATGCGGGACGACACGGCGCGGCCGGTTTCCATCTTTCGCGAATTCCTCGACGGCGAGGCGGCCGGCGGCATCATCCTGATGGGCGCCGCGGCACTGGCCCTGATCGTCGCCAACTCGCCGCTGTCCGAAACCTATTTCGCCGCCCTCCACGCCTATCTCGGGCCGCTCAGCGTCTCGCACTGGATCAATGACGGGCTGATGGCGGTGTTCTTCCTGCTGGTCGGGCTGGAGATCAAGCGCGAGATGCTGGACGGCCAGCTCTCGACCTGGCCGCGCCGCGTGCTGCCCGGCATTGCCGCGGCCGGCGGCATGGTGGTGCCGGCGCTGATCTATGTCGCCATCAACCGCGACAATTCCGCTGCCCTGTCCGGCTGGGCGATCCCGACCGCCACCGACATCGCCTTTGCGCTCGGCGTGCTCTCGCTGCTCGGCAATCGCGTGCCGGCCTCGCTGAAGATCTTCCTCACCGCCTTGGCCATCATCGACGATCTCGGCGCCGTCATCATCATCGCGCTGTTCTACACCAGCGGCCTGTCGCTCGCCTATCTCGGCGCCGCCTTCGCGGTCATTGCGGTGCTCGTCGTGCTCAACCGCATGCGGGTGCTGACGCTGTCGCCCTATCTCGTGCTCGGCGTCATGCTGTGGGTGCTGGTGCTGAAGTCGGGCGTGCATGCCACGCTCGCCGGCGTGGCGCTGGCGCTGACCATTCCGCTCGAACGCTCCGCCGGCATCGGCCACGATCTCGAGCATTCGCCGCTGCACCGGCTGGAACACGGCCTGCACAAGATCGTGCCCTTCGTCGTCATCCCGATCTTCGGCTTCGCCAATGCCGGCGTGTCGCTCGCCGGCGTCAGCCTTGCCGCGCTGGTCGAGCCGCTGACGCTGGGCGTCGCCGCCGGCCTCGTCGCCGGCAAGCTGGTCGGCGTGTTCGGCTCTTCGGCGCTCGCCATCCGGCTGGGCTTCGCCGACCTGCCGGTCAATGCCGGCTGGCTGCACATGGTCGGCATTTCGCTGCTCTGCGGCATCGGCTTCACCATGAGCCTGTTCATCGGCCTGCTCGCCTTCGCCAGCGATGTGGCGCTGCAGGACGCGGTCAAGGTCGGCATCCTCGCCGGCTCGCTGATCGCCGCGCTGCTTGGCGCCGCCGTGCTGCTGGTGGCGCCGGCGGCTGGCGAAGCCGATGGGGCGGACGAAGGCTAGGCTGGCGGCAGACCGAAGGCAGCAAACAATGAGGGGCCGAGCGGCGGCACATAGATCGTCAACGAGGCGATCTTCCCGTCGGCGGGCTCGATGACATGCAGAGAATGGGGCAGCCACGCAAGGTTCTGATGGCTGCGTGCGTAGACCGCGACCGCGGGCTGGCCATTGGCCCCGGTGGCCACCGCGCGATAGCCGGCAAAATTGCCCCAGACGGTCCCGAAAAAAGCCCGGATCGCCTTTCGCCCTCGGTACCATTCCCGCCATGGCGGCATGTGGTAGGTGGCGTCTTCGCGCAGCAGGTCGACGAGGCCGTCGAGGTTGTCCGCTTGCCAGGCCTGCATGTAGCGTTCGAGCAGCAGCCCCTCTTGCGGGTTGGGTTGCGATCGCTGCAGGGGACGCCCCCGAGGATAGCTCTGGCCAAGCGTTGCGCGGGCCCGCTGCAGGGCGCTGTTGATAGAAGCGGTAGAACCGCCCAGCAAATGCGCCGTCTCGACCGCTGACCAGCCAAGCACGTCGCAAAGCAAAAGGGCCGCCCGCTGCCTGGGCGGCAGAAGCTGGATCGCCGCGACGAAAGCGAGCTGCACCGCTTCACGGGCCTCGTAGCGCGCCTCCGGGCCAGGCTCGCCGTCTACGAGTTCCGGAAGCTCCGCGTCCGGATAAGGCTCCAGCCAAGTGAGTTCGGCGGCGGGCCCGCCGGTCGCCCGCCCGTCGGAGGGCGGCCGTTCGGACTCTAAGGAGAATGCGATGCGCACTCGACCTCGCCTTGATGGCGTTGAGGCAGCTGTTGGTGGCGATCGCGTAGAGCCAGCCACGAACCGAGCCCCGTCCGTCGAATTGCGACCTTGCGCGCCAGGCCTTGAGGAAGGTGTCCTGGACAAGGTCGTCCGCCTCGTGCAGCGAACCCATCATCCGATAGCAATGCAGCTTGAGTTCGCGGCGATGGGCCACTGTCAGGCGCTCGAAGGCCAGCCGATCGAGGATCGGCTGGCCTGGCCGGCCCAAGGGCTCAACAGGGCCAGAAGCGTCTGTCATATGGAGCCTGCGGTGCTGAAGTCGGCTGACATCCTGCGCGCCTCATGCCGCCGCCGCAAGTCCGCTGCCGCTCACCGTGAAGGAGCTGCCTTCCGATTTCCCGGTGGCCAGAGCGACCACCGCCCGGCCCACATCGGCCGGCGTCTGCAAGTCGGTCATGCCCGCAAGCATGTCTGCGGGCCGGATGCCCAAGTAGGCCGCAAAGCCATCGAGGCCGGCATCGCCTACCCCGGTCCCGGGCATGATGCGAGCCGGCGCAAGCGCCATGAAACGCAGGCCGAGGCCAAGCCGATCCGATTCCTTCTGGCAATGACCGGCCAGGAACATCTGCATGCGTTTTGCACCGGCATAGCCGCCGGCGAACGGGGGTCCCCCGCTCAAGGCTGCGCCACTGGAAATCAGCACGACTCGGGTCCCCGGCTTGAGCGGACCCTTGAGCGCGGCCTTGCAAAACAGGAACGCCGCCTTGACGTCCGTTTCCCAGTTTGCGGAGAACATCTCCCAATTCTGTTCCTGTACGGGCACGGAGGGGGCAAGGGCGCCGGCGCAGATCACCAGGACGTCCGGCTCCAGCACGTTGAAAACCGCATCGGGCGCAGCCTCCTTCGTCGCGTCGGACGCAAGGGTTTTCACACCGGGCATCTCGTTGAAGAGCTCTGTCAGGGCTGCCGCGCCGCGGGCGACGGCGAGAACGGTCGCCCCTTCGCCACGTGCTGCTTCCACGATCGAGCGGCCGACACCACGGCTGCCTCCGATGACGACGACATTCTGACCTTTTAACGATCCCATGGATCACCTCGCTTTCCGGCCGCCGGACCATCCGAGCGTGCCTGTTGATCAGGACAGCGCAGGCAAGCGGAAATCATCGGTGCGAGGTCAAAAAACCTTCTCAGGCGATGGGGCGGGTCGGCGCAAAGCTCCGATCTGACTCCGTCGACAGCCGGTGACGCGCCAGGTCTGTTGCCGGCGCGACGCACTGCTATTCGCTCTCGCCCTCGAGCGCCGGCACCGAGACGCCCGCGAGCTCCGCCGCCAGCAGCCGCGACGCCCCGGCGCGCGCGATCCTGAGCATCAGCGCCTTGCGCGTTGCCGCCGCCATGCGGTGCTCGGGCGCATCGCGCAGGATCTCGGCGCCGTAGCCGTCGGAAAGGATGAAGCCGCATTCCTCGGGAAAGATCTCCGCCGGCACGCCGGGATGCGTGGCAAAGAAGAAGCGGTCGGAATGCAGCCGGTAGTCGGGCCATTTGCGGTCGACCCGGAAATCCTCGATCGAGGATTTGATCTCGATGATCCAGATGTCGCCGTGGCGGGTTAGCGCCACAAGGTCGGCGCGGCGGCCGGTGGCCAGCGACAGTTCCGGCAGCACATGCGCGCCCATGTCCATCAACAGCCGCTGCACCCCACGGCGCACCAGCATGGCCCGCTCCGACTGTCGGCCGTCGATCAAAGGGTTGAGGGGAATTGGGGAAATGATCGGCATGGCGGCATCATGCCAGATTTTGTTCACGGTTTGAACCCATGAACGGTACGAGGTCGATGAAACGCCTTTAGTGACCACTAACGTAGCTAGGAACGCGTGCCGGACTTTCCATGAACGAAAGGCCACCAGCCTAGCTCGAATTGCTTATGGCGTTGCGTCGCCGTTCGTACGGCGGAAACGAGACAGGCTTTATCGCGGGTAAGGCTTGCGGGCAGCGGCTTTTCTAGCTCTGCCTTTGTCTTCAGAACACCGTCAGCGAGATCGCCGAACTCTTCGACGCTCAAATGGCATAGCGACTCGGTCATGCCATACTGGCAGAGTTTGAAGACTACGAATTTCTTGTTATCGGCTCGGTCGAACTTGATTAGGAACTGGAATGAATAGGCCTGCGAACCGTCACATAGACCTGACGTAAGTCTACGGACGTGAAAGCCCGTCTGATGCCACTCCAAAGTCCCATCGCCGCCGCCCTGCAGTAACGCTTTTCATATCAGCGCACCCCGGATTTTCCAACGGTCTCTCAATATCCAATCGCCATCTTGCGGGCGATTGCACCCATCTTTCTCCGACTCCGGACCATGACAACGCCATCCGCTACTCAACCGTAGGGGAAGAGGGGCACGCTGCATCTTGCCGGTAATGTCCTTCACCGTCTTCAACAGCGCCTCATGCAGTGTCTGGGGCGAGCAATGCTCGCCGTAGGCGGCGGGACCGGCTCCGTTTCCACGTTGAATGAGCCGCAGCCTAATGCCTGTCACATCAGCTTAACAATTCTCTGGTAGCTAAGGCCCATAGCCTAACTCTTCCTCCGCCCCGCCAGCTTCATCCAAAGCAGACGGGGCTTATTTTTGTTGAAGACGTTGCTGCACCGGTCCTGTTCCGTGCCATTGGATGGAAGTTGCATCCTTGCCGGTGATGTCCCGTCGCCGTCTTCAACAGCGCCAAAACCTGGAGCGAGGCGGTAGTGATCGCAGCCAGCCGATATCGGCGGCCGACGATGCTCTTGGGCAGGCCGCGATCGTAAATTGACGGTCCCAGCCAAGATTAGATGGCTGCTACGCAAAGGGGCAATTACACCCAAAAGAAGTCAGGCCAGGACTGTTTTCAGCCTTGAAGGCCCACGAGTGCGGATCATATAAGAATATATACTTTTCCCATTGCTTCAGGGGTGGGCATGGCGGTGAACAGGGCAGCATCGAAAAGCGAGAGGCTCTCGGCCTTCGACCTCGATGCTCTGCGCGAGGTGTTCAGGAAGTCGGTTCGTGAGCATGACGTCTCAGCTGCCGATTGGGCGGAACACGCCAAATTGTTCCTCAAGCGGACAACCAAGCGCGAAGCTGGCAAGGAAATTGTCAACCGCGTCGTTTAGGCGGCCCGGTATCAGCCATTGATGCCGCACCATCGCTCTATGCCGTTGGCGCTCGACTACCTTCAGCAGCCCCCGCCATATCATCCAAAATCGGGCAGTCCGGCCGGTCGTCGCCATGGCAGGCGTGGATCAGTTTCTGCAGCGTCGCCCGCATCGACTGCAACTCGCGCACCTTCTCCTCGATGGCGCTGACATGGGCGGCGGCGATCTCGCGCACATCATGGCTGGCGCGGCTGCGGTCCTGGTAGAGCGCCATCAACTGGCGGCAGTCGTCGATGGAAAAGCCGAGGTTGCGCGCGCGGCGCAGGAAGGCCAGCCGATGGATATCGTCGCCCGAATAGTCGCGGTAGCCATTGCCGGCGCGCGCCGGCGCGATCAGGCCGATCTCCTCATAGTAGCGGATGGTCTTGGCCGGCAGGCCGGAACGCTCCGCGGCAGTCGCCGACATTCATGGCGATCGTTCCCTGATTTCGGCAGCTCCCGGAACTGCCCCATTGAAATTGCTTCACAATCCTGTGACGGCTGTTGCCGAAATGCCATAGTCGCGGGCTTACCGGCACGTAAGATCCTGCATATAGGCATCGCGCGCTTGGCAAGCAAAGCAAATGCCAGCATGAATGGTTCAGGAAAAAGCGGCCGACTCGTGCCGCTGATCAACTGGGCGGGGCATCGGACCTATTTCATGCGCATGAAGTCGTTTGCAATTGTCGCTGCCCTCGCGCTGTCGACCGCCATTCGCGGTTGCAGCACCATCGGCTCGCGGCTGTTTTCCAACAACTACGGCGCGGTGACCGATGCGGGCTATCAATTGCCGCGCATCCCGATCGAGAAGGTGCCGGCGAAGTATCACCGGCAAGAGGTGAATTACGACACCAAGGAAAAGCCGGGCACCATCATCGTCGATACCCAGAACAAGTTCCTCTACTTCGTCGAGGGCGACGGCCGGGCGATACGCTACGGCATCGGCGTCGGCCGCGAGGGTTTCGAGTGGCACGGCACCGCCCGCATCGCGATGAAGCGCGAATGGCCGACCTGGACGCCGCCCTCGCAGATGATCAAGCGCCAGCCGGAGCTCGCCAAGTTCGCCGGCGGCATGGAGCCGGGCCTGAAGAACCCGCTCGGCGCGCGCGCCATGTATCTGTTCAACAAGGGCGGCGACATGGGCTACCGCCTGCATGGCAGCCCGGAATGGAATTCGATCGGCAAGGCGATGTCGTCGGGCTGCATCCGGCTGATGAACCAGGACATCATCGACCTCTACGACCGCACGTCGGTCGGCGCCAAGGTCATCGTGATGTGACACCCTTTATTACGCGGACCGTCTAGGCAACAAATGGACGTCCAAAACAGAAAACCGGGCAATTCGGCCCGGTTTTTTGTTGTCCGCGTTCTGAAGTTGCGAAGCGCTTTTGAGAACTTGCCCTGCTTGTCAGTAGAGCAAGGCGACGCGTAGTTCAGGAGACCTGTTCGACCTGCTGCACTTCGGGCACGAAATGCCGGAGCAGGTTCTGGATGCCGTGCTTCAGCGTCGCCGTCGACGACGGGCAGCCGGCGCAGGCGCCCTTCATGTGCAGGAACACGGTGCCGTTCTCGAAGCCGCGGAAGGTGATGTCGCCGCCATCCTGGGCAACCGCCGGGCGCACCCTGCGTGTCGAGCAGTTCCTTGATGGTGATGACCAGCTCCTCGTCGGCCTTGTCGTAGAATTCGCCGGTCTGGCTGGTCTCGGCGGCGGGGCCGGCCCTGGCCATGACGGGCGCGCCCGACATGAAATGCTCCATGATGGCGCCGAGGATCGCCGGCTTCAGATGCTGCCAGTCGGGGCCGTCCTTGGTCACGGTGATGAAATCATAGCCGAAGAAGACGCCGGTCACGCCCGGGATCTCGAACAGCCGGCCGGCCAGCGGCGAGGCGCCTGCCGCACTGTCGGCGTCGCGGAAATCGGCGGTGCCTTCGCGCAGCACTTCCTTGCCGGGCAGGAATTTCAGCGTCGCCGGGTTCGGCGTCGATTCGGTCTGGATGAACATGGCCGTCTCCGTGCCCGTGTCGGGCAATAGTTTGGAATAGTTCTAAATAGGCTCTATCGGCTGGACATTCAAGCGAAACGCGTCGCCCGAACGGCTGGCTGGCGGAATGTTTTTTCAGCGTCCCTGCGACGCTCCAAGATGTGTCGAGATTCAGGTCAGGCCAGCCGAGAATGGTGGTTTCCGAGAACCGGAGCGGAGCGTACTTGAAGTAGGTGAGCACCGGAACCGCAGGAAACTGCCGTTCGCAGGCTGGCCTCACCTGAATATCGGCACACCTTCAGGCCAGGCTGTCGATCTCCTCGTCCGACAGATTCTGCGGCACCACGGTGACCGGGAATAGGGAAGGCGGCGCCCTTGCCGGCGACCGCGCCGACCAGCGGCCCGGGGCCCTCCTTGCCGGCGCCTGCCGCCAGCACCAGGATGGCGATGTCCTGGTCTTCCTCGATCAGTTTGTGGATTTCTTCGGTCGGCTTGCCTTCGCGCACCACCAGTTCCGGCTCGATGCCGAGCTTCTGGCGCACCTTGTTGGCATAGCTGTCGAGCGCGGCGCGCGCCGTGGCGTTGGCCTCCTCGCGCATGATCTTCTCGACGCCCAGCCAGTGCTGGAAATCGTCCGGCTCGATGACATAGAGCAGCACCAGCACGCCGCTGGTGCTCTGCGCCCGCTTCGAGGCGTAGGCGACGGCACGCTCGCATTCCGGCGTGTCGTCGATGATCGCCAGGAATTTGCGGCGATGGCCGGCTTCGCGACTGAGGCGTTTGGAGACCATGTCTATCTACCTAGTGTCGTGATTTCGAAGTTCGCCTGATTTTGATATCGCGCGCGGAGCGAACTTCGAAATCAAAACGACACTAGAAATCAATAGTTTGCTCGTTTCCCCGATTTTGAAATTCGCACTGCCTTTGATATCCAACTCCGGCGAATTTCAAAATCAGGGAAACGAGTGGTTTCGGCCGCAATCTGCCACCCGCGCTGACCGGCCGCAAGCGGCCGGCCAGTCGGTGATGGTGACAGTGACGCGATCAGCCCTGCAGCAGGCCGATGATGTCGCGCACCGTCTTCATCGTGGATCTCGGCCAGCACGCCGGCGCGTTCGCCGCCGTCCCTCAGCACCGCGTCGACATAGGCGCGGTCGCCTTCGATGCGGCGCATCTCGCCGGCGATCGGCGCCAGCTTGTCGACGGCAAGATCGGCCAGCGCCGGCTTGAACACCGAAAACTGCTGGCCGCCGAATTCCTTCAGCACGTCCGCCTTCGACATGTCGGCGAGGCCGGCATAGATGCCGACCAGGTTTTCCGCCTCCGGGCCGGCCGTCCAGGCCGTCGACCTCGCTCGGCAAGGCTTCCGGGTCGGTCTTGGCCTTGCGGATCTTCTTCGAGATGGTGTCGGCGTCGTCGGTCAGGTTGATGCGCGACAGGTCCGACGGGTCCGACTTCGACATCTTCTTGGAGCCGTCGCGCAGGCTCATGATGCGCGCCGCCGGCCCGCCGATGACCGGTTCGGTCATCGGGAAATAGCCGTTCACCGTCTCCTCGCCGACCTGCATCTCGACGCCGACGCCAAGGGCCGCGATGCGGTCCGAAAAGTCGTTGTTGAATTTCTGCGCGATGTCGCGGGTCAGCTCCAGATGCTGCTTCTGGTCCTCGCCCACCGG
This sequence comes from uncultured Alphaproteobacteria bacterium, assembly GCA_963788955.1. Classification (GTDB taxonomy): domain Bacteria; phylum Pseudomonadota; class Alphaproteobacteria; order Rhizobiales; family Rhizobiaceae; genus Mesorhizobium. Next base: position 269,308 of record CAWBIN010000024.1, read on the forward strand.
CACATGCGTGGCGCGATAGAGCAGGATGTCGGCGGCCATCAGGCTCGGATAGGCGAGCAGGCCGAGCGAGGCGTTCTCGCGGTCCTTGCCGGCCTTGTCCTTGAACTGCGTCATGCGGTTCATCCAGCCGATGCGCGCCACGCAGTTGAAGATCCAGGCAAGCTCGGCATGCTGCATGACCCGCGACTGGTTGAAGACGATGTGCTTCTTCGGGTCGATGCCGGAGGCGAGGAAGGCCGCGGTGATCGAGCGCGTCTGGTCGGCAAGGTCGTCATGGACGAGCTGCGCGGTCAGCGAATGCAGGTCGACGACGCAATAGATGCAGTCGGACGTATCCTGCAGGGCGACGAATTTCTTGATGGCGCCGAGATAGTTGCCGAGATGCAGATTGCCGGTCGGCTGGACGCCGGAAAAGACGAGTGGTTTGAAGGCGGTCATGATGTCCTCATGGCTTGTGGAGGGCCGTATAAGCGTGATTCCAAAAAGTTGCAGACTTTTTGGAGCCAATCACGCGGCTGGAAACCGCGCGCGGCGAAAGTCTTGCGACGGCGCGCTTATGGACGAAGACCAAAAAAGCGGCAAGAGGGATCAGCGGGCCGGGCGGAACTTGGCGAGCAGGCGCTTGCCCCTTGCCAACCTGGCGAGCACCCGATTGCCCCTGGCCGACCTGGCGAGGAACCGCTTGCCCTTGGCAACAAGGCCTCGCCACCCAAGCGGCGTGACCTCGATGTCGGCCACGCCGATGCCGGCGCGTTGTTCCGCGCGTCTCTGCAATCTGTTGAGATGAAGCTCCAGGATCGTATGATCGTCCTTTCGCAACGCCGTTTCAAACGTCGCTTGCGCGTTCCAGAGATCGCCCTCCTGGCGCACTGCGGAAATGCTTGCCACGACCGGTTGGCCATTTACGGACAATTTGAGCCTGGTCAGCGCCTCGCGTTGAGGATGCTGGATATCCAGGCGAATCCGCGCCTTGCCGGCATATTTGAACGGCACAAGCAGCTTTGGGCGCGGATTGCAGCCGACCCAGAGGATCCAGTCGCCACCTGCTTGGAGCGGAGACCAGTCGAGCGCCTTTGGCGAGTTGTCCTGCTTGATGACCTCGCGCTTCCTGAGGCTGCTCAGATTCGGGCGGACGATGCCCTTGTTCGTCGCAATCTGGGTCGCGAGCTGACCCTTCTCGAAGCGCTCGTAGTCCGGATGGACCATGACCATGTAAGTGTTGGCTGCCTTTGCCTTGGTCAGTTCGGAGGCCAGATAGCCGTCAAATCCCGGCCGGGCCATTCGCCGGGCCATTCGTTCCTGCTCGTCCGAGCCTTGGCTCATATAGCTTAGATAGCGGTGACCGGCCGCGAATTTCTGGACAGTGATCCGCTGCGTCGACACAAAATGCATGCCTGACTTTGCCGCTCGCAACATGAAATCCGCGTCGACGGGCGCAGTTATCTCTTTCGGACTGCGCCATTTGCCGATCCGATCGACAACGTCGCGTCGGTGGCCGAAACTCGAAGGCGGAAAGAAGTGCTTAAGAGCGGCGTCCGGTTCGCTGAAGATGCCGGTCACCCACCGAAAATTGCTTGCCCTGGGGCCATGAAAGATCGCGCCGCTTACGACAAAGTCCGGTCGCGGATCCCTTCCGAAAAGATCGGCGAGTGCCTGGAGATGGTCAGGAGCCCAGAGATCGTCATGACCGAGATAGGCAATGTATTGCCCGCGCGCCATTTCGATGCCCGCATTGTTGGGGAAGGCCTGGCTGCCGCCGCGCTCGGACAGGTTCGACCAGCGGATTTGAGGGGACGCGAGCGCCTGTACCACATCCGCGGTATCGTCGGTGCAGCAATCGCCCACCACCAACAGCTCGAAGTCCTGGCGGGTTTGGCGCAGCACCGATTGTATCGACGGAAGGATATGCCTGCCGCGATTGTAGGTGGCCATGATGACGGAAAACGTCGTCATGCTATTCGAATTTGTACGGGATGCCCGGGTGATCGAAGCGGACCCGCGACTTGTCTGGATTTTTAGGGTCGTAGACGTTCGTCGGCATGTTGACGAACGTCGCGGTGCTCTTGCCGCGGTTTTGAACCCCGTGAACGACATAGGGCGGGATTGTCAGCAGGATCTTGTTGGCCGCGCCGACGTCGAGAACGTTTATTTTTTGGTATGTCGGGCTATCCTTGCGTAGATCGTAGAGCACGACCCTGATGTCGCCATTTGTATAGGCGAGCCGGTCGAACTGTCGCTTGTGATAGACCCATGCCCTGATCGATCCCACCTCGGCTGATACCAGATAGACATGCGGCGGCGGGGTGATGGGCTCCAGCAGTGCCGACATGAGGACCGTAAGGTCGCCACGCTTGTCGCCTCTTGTGACCAACCGCTGAATCCGCACGCCAGCTACCAGATTTTCGCCCGGAATGTCCTCCAGAAACGGAACGTCGTCTCCCCAAGGTTTGTCATCGATGAAATCTTCGAGCGACAGCGTTTCCATCGAACCCCCAAACATTAGCGCAAGTCCGAGCTTGCCCCTTGCGTTATGTCCGGTCGGCGCCAAAGGCAATACCCCGAATGGGCGATGGCGGCTCAGCGCGGGGCAATTGCCTTGCGAGCTTCAGCCTCGGCCCGAGGCAACCTCGCTTTCCATCGAGGCCACTCGCGGTTCCGCAACAACGCCATCCGCCTGAACACGGCGGACTGCTTTCACTACGCTTTGCGCGCGCGTTACCAAGCCGTGCCGATGCTTCCACGGCCGAAGAAATCAGGCTCACGGATCTGGAGACTGTTCCGTGACCGATGGCGCCGTCGCCTTTGCCGAACCCCGCTTGATGTTCCTTCGGATCATGCCGAAATCGGCGCCGCCGGTAGCGAAGGCGGTGACGAAGTAGAGCGCCGCCCCGCCGGCGACCAGTGCCAGAAGCGTCGTTGCCTTGACGACCAGCGGCGAGCCGGGGCCGAGCCTGACGGCCAACCAGTGCTCGGCGAAATAGAGCGCCGCTCGCCATCACCGCCGCCGACAGCACCAGCCGGGGAATGCGTTTCAAGCAGCGGCACGTCGCGGCCCCAATGGCCGCGCCGGATCAGCACGGCAAGCAGCATCAGCGCGTTGACCCAGCCGGCGACGGCCGAGGCTACCGCAATGCCCGGCGCGCCCATCGACGGGAACAGCGTCAGCGCGGTCGCGACGTTCACCGCCACCGAGATGGCGGCGAACATCATCGGCGTGCGCGTGTCCTCGCGGGCGAAATAGCCGGGGGTGAACGCCTTGATCAGCACGAAGGCCGGCAGGCCGAGGCCGAAGATCGCCAGGATCGCCGCCACGGTCGGCGTCGAATGGTTGGCGGCAAAGGCGCCGCGCTCATAGACCAGCCGCACGATCGGCTCCGACATGACCCAGAGGGCGGCGGCCGCCGGCAAGGTCATGAACAGCGTGAACTCGACCGAGCGGTTCTGCAGATTGGCCGCCTCGATCAGGTTGCCGGATTTCAGCGCCCGCGACAGTTCCGGCAACAGCACGATCGCCACCGCGACGCCGACGACGCCAAGCGGCAGCTGGTAGATGCGGTCGGCATAGGCGAGCGATGACACGGCGCTGTCCTGCGCCGAGGCGATCGCCGTGCCGATCAGCTGGTTGATCTGGGTGATGCCGCCGGTGATCGCCGCCGGCAGCGCCAGGATCAGCAGCCGCTTGACGTTGGGCGTCATCTTCGGCCGGCGAAAGCCGATCGAGATGCCGGCATGGCGCACCGCCACCCAGACGATGGCGAGCTGCACCAGCCCCGCCGCGAGCACGCCCCAGGACAGGCCGAAGCCGACGGCGCGGGCGTCCATGCCCGTTGTACCAGGCATAGGCCAAGCACGCCGATCAGGATGATGTTGAGGAACACCGGCGCCACGGCGGCGGCGAAATAGCGGCGCAGCGAATTCAGCATGCCGGCCATCATGGCGCCGAGCGACATGCAGATCAGATAGGGGAACATGATCGTCGCAAGCCGGACCGTCGTCTCGAACTTGCCCGGCGTGTCGGCAAAGCCCGGCGCCACCAGGTAGCGCACGATCAGCGGCATCGCCAGTTCCATGACGATGGTCAGCGCCAGCAGCGCCGTGAACAGCACGCCGAACACTTCTTCGGAAAAGCGCTTGGCGCCGTCGGTGCCGTGGGTCTCGATCTCCTTGGCGAACAGCGGCACGAAGGCGGCGTTGAAGGCGCCTTCGGCGAACAGCCGGCGGAAGGTGTTGGGAAACTGGAAGGCGGCGTTGAAGGCGTCGGCGACCGGCCCGGTGCCGAGTGCGGCCGCCATCAGCATTTCGCGGCCAAAGCCGAGCGCGCGGCTCATCAGCGTGCCGGAAGCGACGGTGGCGAATTTCTTGACAAGGCTCATGCGCGGGGAGACTGACCGTGGGAATGGGACAAAGTGATTGGCAGTGATCGTCACTCGGCGGCCGCCTTGGCCTTGCCGCCGCGCTCCGGCGCGGTGCCTTCGAGTGTCTGCGATCAGCCGCTTGTGGATGGTGGCGATGCGCGTCGGGCTGTCGATCTTCTGGCCGGTCAGGTCGGTGACATAGAAGGTGTCGATGACCTTCTCGCCGAAAGTGGTGATGTGCGCCGAGGCGATGTCGAGCGAGAGGTCGGACAGCGCGCCGGTGATCTCCGACAGCAGGCCCGGCCGGTCCAGCCCCTCGACCTCGATCACCGAGAAGCGGTTCGACAGCGTGTTGCGGATTTCGGCGCGCGGCGGAATGCTGAAGACCTTGGCGCCGCGCCGCGGCTTGGTGCGCTTCTCGATCATTTCGGGCAGCCAGCTCTTGCCCGACAGCACGTCCTCGATCAGCCGGCCGACGCGCTCGGCGCGGCGGCGCTCGTCCTCGTCGCGGTCGAATTCCCGGGAGATCAGGATGGTGTCCAGCGCGCGGCCGTCGGAGGTGGTGAAGATCTGCGCGTCGACGATGTTGCCGCCGGCGCCGGCGCAGGCGCCGGCAATGACCGACAGCAGGCGCGGATGGTCCTGCGCCAGAACGGTGATCTCGGTCACCGCCTCGAACTGGTGGGTCTTGACCATGGTGGCGAGCTTCTTGCCCGCCGCGTCCGCCTCGCGGATGAATTCGGCATGGCGCAGCTGGTCGGCGAGATCGCACGGTCAGCAGGTAGTTCTCGTAGTGCAGGGCGACATAGCGCTTGCGCGTCCTTGTCCGGCCAGTCGGCCAGCGCCTCGGCCAGCCGCTCGCGCGCCGCGGCCGTGCGCTCGGCGCGCGACACTTCCGAAAAGCCGCCGGTCAGAAGCAGCTCGGTCTCGTAGTAGAGCGTGCGCAGCAGCTGGCCCTTCCAGCCGTTCCAGACGCCCGGCCCGACGCCTCTGATGTCGCAGACGGTCAGGATCAGCAGCAGCTTCAGCCGCTCGACCGACTGCACGATCGAGGCGAAATCCTCGATCGTCTTGCGGTCGTTGAGGTCGCGCGTCTGCGCCGTCATCGACATCACGAGGTGGTTCTCGACCAGCCAGGCGACGGTTTCGGTATCGGCCGGCCGAAAGCCCCATATGCGGGCAGATGCGCCGCGCGATGCGCGCGCCGGCCTCGGAATGGTCCTCCGGCCGGCCCTTGGCGATGTCGTGCAGCAGCACCGCCACATAGAGCGCCTCGCGGCTCTTCTTCAGCCCCGGCATCAGCGTGTGCGACAGCGGATGCACCTTCTCGCCGTCGCCGCGCTCGATCTCGGCCAGCACGCCGATGCAGCGGATCAGGTGCTCGTCCACCGTATAGTGGTGGTACATCGAGAACTGCATCATGGCGACGATCTTGCCGAAGTCGGGGATCAGCTTGCCGAGCAGCCCGGCCTCGTTCATGCGCCGCAGGTTGAGCTCGGCGTTGCGGTCCGAGGTCAGGATGTCGAGGAACAGCCGGTTGGCCTCCTCGTCGCGTCGCAGCGACTTGTTGACCAGGCCGAGCGAGCGGGTGAGCAGCTTCAGCGCATCGGGGTGGAACTCCAGCCCGTGCTTGTCGGCGAACCAGAACAGCCGTGAGCAGATTGACCGGATCGCGCTCGAACACCATGTCGTCGGCGACGTTGATCCGGTGGTTGTCGACGATGAAATCGGACGTGCCGGCGAGCTTGCGCTTGCGGCGCGAGAAGGTGAGGAAGATGCGGTTGAAGCCCGGCACATGCTTGGCCTGCTCCTCCTCGAGCGCGGCGCAGAAGATGCGGGTCAGGTCGCCGACATCCTTGGCGACGAGGAAGTAGTGCTTCATGAAGCGCTCGACCGCCGACAGGCCGGGATGGGTGGTGTAGCCGAGCCGCTCGGCGATCTCGCGCTGGATGTCGAAATGCAGCCGCTCCTCGGGCTTGCCGGTGAGGAAATGCATGTGGCAGCGCACCGCCCACAGGAAATCCTCGGCCTTGAGGAATTCGCGGTACTCGGCCTCGGTGAAGACGCCCTTGTCGACCAGTTCCTCGCCGGTGCGCACGCGGTAGAAATACTTGGCGATCCAGAACAGCGTCTGCAGGTCGCGCAGGCCGCCCTTGCCGTCCTTGACGTTGGGCTCGACCAGATAGCGGCTTTCGCCGGCCTTGGCATGGCGCTCGTCGCGCTCGGCGAGCTTGGCCTGCACATATTCGGGGCCGGTGCGTGCGCACCACCTCGTGGTCGAAGCGCGTCAGCAGCTCGTCGATAGAGCTTCTGCTCGCCCCACAGGAAGCGCGCTTCCAGGATCGAGGTGCGGATGGTGATGTCGGTGCGCGACAGCCTCAGGCACTCGTCGATGTTGCGGGTGGCGTGGCCGACCTTCAGGCCGAGATCCCACAGCATGTAGAGCATGTATTCGACGATCTGCTCGCCCCACGGCGTCTGCTTGTAGGGCAGCAGGAACAGCAGGTCGATGTCGGAGCCCGGCGCCAGCGTGCCGCGGCCATAGCCGCCGACCGCGACCACGGCCATGCGTTCGGCAGACGACGGGTTCTTGACGCGGTAGACATGGGTCGCGGCGAAATCGTAGAGCGCGCGGATGAGTCTCGTCCATGAGATGCGACAGCCGGGCGGCGCAGGCGGTGCCGCCGCCATCGTCCTTCAGCATGCGTCTCGGCGACCTTGCGGCCGTCGGCGAGCCGGGCCTTGAGAAGCTGGAGGACGCGGCCTCGCGTGGCCTGGCCGGAGCCGTCGCCGGCCGTTGCCGCGGTCAGCGCCGTCATCTCGCGGCGCAAGGCGTCGCCGTCGATCAGCTCGTCGAGTTTCAGGGATATTTTTGCCATATGCGGAGGTCGGTCTCGCCTTTTCGGCGGCGTCTATAGCGCGTTTTCGCGGTGCTGGGTATGGGGCGGTCGAACACGCTTGCCCTGGTGTTCGAACGGGATGGTCTTCCACTGTCGCAGCCGGCGGAAATCGGCAAGCTGTCGTGCCAGGCCTGGCCACGGCATGAAAAGAGAAACGTGACCGTCTACAAGGCCTTCAGACGATGCCCAGGACGGGGCGGACGGACACTTTTGCCATGATAGCGGAACGGAATGATCAGTTCCCGCTCCAGCTGGAAAACTTTGCTGGCTTGGTGCCATATCCGTTTGACCTCGGTCAGGACTTTTTCGGGAGTAGACCTCTTTCGTTTTTCGCTCGCAGGCGTCTCCGGCGCCCTTGGTGTCGCATCAATGATCTGGCTCGGCAGCACGGCTTGGTCATCGCTCAGGAACTGGGTCTGCATGCACAACGCCGGTATGAGCTGATATGTTGTCTTGCGCCACGATGTCTGGAAGACGGGATCGAACATCACGCAATCGACCTGAGCGGCGAGGTCATATGTTGCCTCGATAAGATCGCGCGCGGCCCGTTTCGAAACGATATAGCCCGCCGTGCCGAGATGCGCCCCCAGGAGCCTGGACACGGAATGGCCGTAGCCGACGGAAGTGTGGATCCTGGAGACAGAGGTCTTGCTGAAGAACTGTCTCCAGCTTGACGATGTCGGCATCGGCCGGAATCCAGTCGCTGTCGGCAAACAATGGGCGGGCCACGGCTGAAATCAGCACATCGTCTTCAAGGATTGCGGCGTAGGCATCATTGCTTTCAGCAACGATGCGCCAACATGCAATGTGGCTCAAAAAACATGCGATCTCGGCATCGGACAAGTTCGACGGAAAGGAATTCCTGTATGGCGCACTCGCGGCCATGTCGGATGGATTGCATGCATCGATCGCCGCAACCCGTTCAAACGCAACGCCGATGCGGGCCAGCTCCGCCGTCATGTGGGCAAGCCGGTCCCGGGACCGATCGAGGTTGATGACCAGACACTTCATTTGAACGGGGATCGATGCGATTGCAGGAAGTGGGCGTCCATAGCATATGGGCGCAATCGCGCGCGGTATTTTTTGCGCCGATGCGCCTCGGCACGAAAAGTCGAAACTGGCCCTTGACCTTCCAGTTACTGGAAGCCCTACCTCCGCACAAGATCGAGACATAAGAGGCATTCCGGATGGCCCATTCCGACCATAGTCACCACGCGCACGCCGGCGGCTGCTGCACCGCCAAAGGTGTTGCGCCTGGCGCCGAAGCCGTCATCCGCGATCCGGTCTGCGGCATGACCGTCGATCCGGCCGCCGGTAAGCCGATGGCCGAGCATGGCGGCCAGGTTCGCCATTTCTGCAGCGAGCGCTGCCGTGCGAAATTCGTCGCCGAGCCGGAAAAATACCTGACGGCCACCGATCCCGTCTGCGGCATGAGCGTCGATCGCGCCACCGCCAGGCACTTCTTGCGTCACGAGGGCCAGGGTTTCTATTTCTGCTCGGCCGGTTGCAAGGCGAAGTTCGAGGCGGAGCCAGCAAAATATCTCGGCGACAGGCCTGAGCCGCAGGCGATGCCGAAAGGCACGCAATACACCTGCCCGATGCATCCCGAGATCATCCGCGACAAGCCCGGCGCCTGCCCGATCTGCGGCATGGCGCTGGAGCCGATGGGCGTACCGACCGGCGACGAGGGGCCGAATCCGGAACTGGTGGATTTCACCAGGCGCTTCTGGGTCAGCGCGGTGCTGTCCTTGCCCTTGCTGATCATCGCCATGGCGCCGATGCTCGGCCTGAGCTTCGAAAGCCTCGTCGACGATCGGACGAAGATCTGGCTGGAACTGGCGCTGGCGAGCCCGGTGGTGCTGTGGGCGGCATTCCCCTTCTTCCATCGCGGTTGGGAGTCGGTCTTGAACCGCAGCCCCAACATGTGGACGCTGATTTCGCTCGGCGTCGGCGCTGCCTACCTCTACAGCGTCGTCGCCACGCTGTTCCCGGATATCTTTCCGCATCAATTCCGCGGCCATGGCGGTACTGTCCCGGTCTATTTCGAGGCCGCCGCCGTCATCGTCGCACTGGTGTTCCTCGGCCAGGTTCTCGAACTGCGCGCCCGTGAAAAGACCGGCTCGGCGATCCGCGCCTTGCTCGACCTGGCGCCGAAGACGGCCAGGCTGATCGGCGCGGACGGCTCCGAGACCGACGTGCCGCTCGACACGGTCAAGGCAGGCGACCGGCTGCGCATCCGCCCCGGCGATGCCGTGCCGGTCGATGGCACCGTGCTCGAAGGCCGCTCCTCGGTCGACGAATCGATGATATCTGGCGAGCCGCTGCCGGTCGAAAAGACCGAAGGCGATGCCTTGACCGGCGGCACGCTCAACAAGAACGGTTCGCTGATCATGCGCGCCGAAAAGGTCGGCGCCGAGACCACGCTGGCGCGCATCGTCGAGCTCGTCGCCAAGGCACAGCGGTCACGCGCGCCGATCCAGGGTCTGGCCGATCGCGTCTCGTTCTATTTCGTGCCGGCCGTCGTGCTGGTCGCGATCATCGCCTTCGTCGCGTGGGCAATCCTCGGTCCCGAGCCGAGCCTGATATTCGCCATCGTCTCGGCGGTGTCGGTGCTGATCATCGCCTGTCCCTGCGCGCTCGGCCTGGCGACGCCGATGTCGATCATGACCGCGACCGGGCGCGGCGCCCATGCCGGCGTGCTGATCAAGGAAGCCGCGGCCCTCGAACGCTTCGCCTCCGTCGACACGCTGATCGTCGACAAGACCGGCACCTTGACCGAGGGCCGGCCGCGATTGACCGATGTCGTCGCGGCCCAAGGCATGGCCGAGAATGAATTGCTGGCGCTCGCCGCCGGCCTCGAAAAGGGCTCGGAGCATCCGCTGGCCGAAGCCATCGTCGACGGTGCCGGCGAACGGGGCCTGAAGGTCGCTGACGCCAGCGATTTCGAGGCGGTCACCGGCAAGGGTGTTTCGGGCACGGTGTCGGGCAGCAAGGTCGCGCTCGGCAACGCGGCGATGATGGCCGATCTCGGCATCGACACCGCCCCGCTCGGCGAACAGGCTACGGCGCTGCAAACGGACGGCAAGACGGTGATGTTCGTTGCCGTGGGCAAAAGGCTGGTAGGCATCGTCGCCGTCGCCGATCCGGTCAAGGCGACGACAGCGGAGGCAATCAAGGCGCTGCATGACAGAGGCTTGAGGATCATCATGGCGACCGGCGACAACGAGCGCACGGCCAAGGCCATAGCCGGCAAGCCTCGGCATCGACGAGGTTCGCGCCGGCCTGCTGCCGGAACAGAAGGCGGCCCTTGTCGAGGAATTGCGCTCGAAAGGCGCCGGTGTCGCCATGGCAGGCGACGGCGTCAACGATGCGCCGGCACTTGCTGTCGCCGATGTCGGCATCGCCATGGGCACCGGCGCCGACGTCGCGGTCGAAAGCGCCGGGATCACGCTGGTCAAGGGCGACCTCAACGGCATCGTCCGCGCCCGCACGCTCGCCCAGGCGACGATCCGCAACATCCGCCAGAACCTGTTTTTCGCCTTCCTCTACAATGTGCTCGGCGTGCCGGTCGCGGCCGGCGTGCTCTATCCGCTCACCGGCACGCTCCTGTCGCCGATGCTGGCGGCGGCGGCGATGAGCCTGTCCTCGGTCTCGGTCATCGGCAACGCGTTGCGGCTGAGAACGTTGAAACTCTGAGCAAAGCTCCCAAATACGACATTCCATTCAACAGGAGATCACGGATGAATTTGGCCAAGAAGATTGTGCTTTTGCTGATGGCGGCGGGAATGCTGCTCGCGGTGTTCCTTGAAAGCGTTCCTGCACAATCGGAGGAGATGAAGCACGACATGTCCGGCATGGCGATGGGCGCGGAAGGCCCTTCGACCGCCGGCTACAAGGCGGCGATGGACAAGATGCACGCCGACATGATGGCGATCGAATATACCGGCAATGCCGATGTCGATTTCGTCCGCGGCATGATCCCGCATCATCAGGGCGCGATCGACATGGCCAAGGTCGAGCTTGCCAACGGCAAGGACCCGGAAATCCGCAAGCTGGCCGAGGGGGTTATCGCCGCGCAGGAAGCCGAGATCAAAGAGATGCAGGCCTGGCTCGCCGCCCATCCGGTGAAGTAGCGGCAGGCGTAACCGCGAACGTTCGGACAGGACTTTCGTCTGGATTTCACGGCTCGCCTGTGCTGCGATCCGGCGCCAACTGGAGCACGTCATGCCGTCAACGATCAGAACCACCACGCTACCCTCGGGCGAAGCCATTGCCGTGCTCGGCCAGGGTACCTGGAAAATGGGCGAGGATGCACGTCGCCGTGCCGATGAGGTTGCCGCGCTCAGGCTAGGGCTGGATCTCGGCATTACCCTCATCGACACCGCCGAAATGTATGCCAGCGGCGGCGCCGAGGAGGTGGTGGCGGAAGCCATTGCCGGGCGCCGCGACGACACCTTCCTGGTCTCCAAGGTGCTGCCGTCCAATGCCTCGCGCGCCGGCGTGCAGCGGGCCTGCGAGAGCAGCCTGAAACGCCTCGCGACCGACCGCATCGATCTCTATCTCTTGCATTGGCCGGGCAGCGTGCCTTTGGCGGAGACGGTCGAGGCCTTCGAGGCGCTGAAGAAGGCCGGCAAGATCCGCCACTGGGGCGTCAGCAATTTCGACACCGACGAGATGGAGGAACTGGTCGGCCTGCCTGCCGGCGGCGATGTCCAGACCAACCAGGTGCTCTACAATCTGTCGCGGCGCGGCCCCGAATTCGACCTCGCGCCGTGGAGCCGGCAACGCGGCATTCCGCTGATGGCCTATTCGCCGGTCGAGCAGGGCGCCTTGGCGCGCAACACCAGGCTCGAGGCCATCGCCGCCCGCCACAATGCCACCCCGGCGCAGATCGCGCTTGCCTGGGTGATGGCACAGCCGGGCGTCATCGCCATACCGAAAGCGACCAGGCAGGAGCATGTGCGCCAGAACGCCGCCGCGCTCGACATCAGGCTGAGTTCAGAGGATCTCGCCGACCTCGACCGCGCCTTCCCGCCGCCGACCCGCAAGCGCGGGCTGGAGATGATCTAGCCCGAAACCTCAATCAGGATTTGCGACTGAACAGAGGGCGAGCGTTGGAACGAATTTCAGCCGGGTCTTATCACGCGGCCTATAAAATCGGCGACATGAAGGTCACGTCGCTGCGCGATGGTTACGTCGACATGCCGGTCCGACGGCTGCGCCAGCCGGGAGACAAGCCTTTCGGCGACGATCTCCCAGCGCAGGTCTCGCTCGTCGACGGCGCACTCAGATTGTCAGTCAATGCCTTTGCCGTCGACGATGGCCGCGAAATCACGCTGATCGATACGGGATCCTCGAACGCCTGGCACCCGACGATGGGGTTTCTGCCGCAGGCGCTGAGCGAGGCAGAGATAGCTGTCGATCGGATACGCACGGTTGCCTTCACCCACACGCATCTCGACCATATCCACGGGCTCGTCCTTGCGGACGGCGGGGACGGTTTCCCGCAACTCTCCCGCCTGCTCGTCCCTCGACCCGAGCTCGACATGTTCCGCGCGGAAGCGAGGCTGAAACGCTTCCACGATCGAGCTGAGCCTTTCGAACCTGGCCAGCGCCTGGGGCCGAATATCGAGACGATCGCCACCGCTGGCCATGAAGTCGGCCACACGTGCTTTCGCATTGTAAGCGGCGGCGAAACACTGTTGATCTGGGGCGATACCGTGCATGTGCCGTCGCTTCAGTTCGACCGACCGGAGGTCGCGTGGGAATTCGACGCCGACCAGGAGCAGGCGCGTGCAAGCCGGTTGCGAATAATGGGCCTTGCCGCCGACAACGGCTATTTCGTTGCAGGAGCGCATCTCGATTTACCCGGCGTGGGCGGGGTCTCTCGAACCGAAACAGGTTTCCGCTTCGAGCCCGTTTAGAGGTCTAGTCCCCTGCCGGCAGCCGAAGCCGCATGCGCACCCTGCGCAGCGCTCGTAAAAACACACCGCCATCATCGGCAGCGCGGGCCAGCGTGAGCGCGCCCTGGATGGCTTGCTGACGGTTTCTTCGGCAAGCTCGGCTGCCTCGGATTTTGCGTGCCCGGCTCGCGTCAGCGCGTCGGCAAGATGCGCGACCCAGCGGCCGAAATATTCCCTGATCGGTTGGCGAAGAGATCGCGCGATTCCTCGAGCGCAAAGGCGCCGATGAGGCAGACCCGGCGCCCGGACCGAAAGTAGCCGTCGGTCGCCTTGAGCATGTGCTCGATGCCGGTTCGTGGATCGGCGCTGTCGTGCAGAGGCGCAAAGACATTGTCCTCGAACCAGCCGTCGATATGGGCAATGACGGCCCCCGCCATCTCTTCCTTGCCGCCGGGAAAGAAGTGGTAGAGGCTTCCCTTGCCCAGCCCTGTCGCCGCGCTTATCAAGGCCAGGCTGGCGCCTTCGTAGCCATGCTCGCGAAAAACCTCGGCCACCATGGCCAGCAGTTGATCGCGATCTGGCGCGATCCGCCGCATACGGCCTAAAGTCCGAGTTCGGAAAGACCGGGATGGTCGTCCGGCCGGCGGCCGAGCGGCCAATGGTACTTTGCGCTCGCTTTCGGCGATCGGCAGGTCGTTGATACTCGCCACGCGCCGGCGCATCAGCCCGGCTTCGTCGAACTCCCAATTCTCGTTGCCGTAGGAGCGGAACCAGTGGCCGCCGTCGTCATGCCATTCATAGGCAAAGCGCACCGCAATGCGGTTGCCGTTCCAGGTCCAAACCTCCTTGATGAGGCGATAGTCGAGCTCGCGTGCCCATTTGCGTGTGAGGAGGGCAACGATCTCGCCGCGGCCGGAAATGAACTCGGCCCGGTTTCGCCAGACACTGTCCTCGGTGTAGGCAAGCGAAACCCGCTCGGGGTCGCGGCTGTTCCAGGCATCTTCGGCAAGCCGTGCCTTTTGTGCTGCTGTTTCGGCCGTGAAAGGCGGCAATGGCGGACGGCTCATTCGTATCTCCTGTCGCTTTGATCATCGACCAATCATCATTGTACCGAGCGGTACAATGAGTCAACAGTGATACAGAATGCTATTGCTTTGTAGCCAGCCCCTTCAGCCGGTACAGCGCCTCCAGCGCCTCGCGCGGCGTCATCTCGTCGGGGTTGATCGTCGCCCAGCGCCTCGCCCAGTGCATCGTTCTTCGCCGGCTTCGGCGCTTCCCGCTTCACGGCCACCGAAAACAGCGGCAGGTCGTCGACCAGCCGGTTGGCCTTGCCCGAAACCTCGCCTTCCTCCAGCTGGTGCAGCACCTCCTTCGCCCGCCCGACCACGGCTTCCGGCAGGCCGGCGAGCCGCGCCACCTGGACGCCGTAGGAGCGGTCGGCGGCACCCTTGCCGACCTCGTGCAGGAAGACCACGTCGCCTTCCCATTCCTTGACCCGCATGGTGACGTTGTGCAGCCGCGGCAGCTTGCCGGCCAGCGCCGTCATCTCGTGGAAATGCGTGGCGAAGATCGCCCGGCAGCGGTTCTTCTCGTGCAGATACTCGACCGCCGCCCAGGCGATCGACAGGCCGTCGAAGGTGGCGGTGCCGCGGCCGATCTCGTCGAGGATCACCAGCGCCCGCTCGCCGGCCTGGTTGAGGATCGCCGCCGTCTCGACCATCTCGACCATGAAGGTCGAGCGGCCGCGCGCCAGATCGTCCGAGGCGCCGACGCGCGAAAACAGCCGGTCGACGACGCCGATATGGGCAGCTCGCGCCGGCACGAAGGAGCCCATCTGGGCCAGGATGGCGATCAGCGCGTTCTGGCGCAGGAAGGTCGATTTGCCGCCCATGTTGGGACCGGTCAGCAGCCAGATCGCGCCGTTCTTCGCGCCGCCTTCCGGCGACAGGTCGCAATCGTTGGCGACGAACGGGCCTTCGCCCGAACGCCGCAGCGCCTGCTCGACCACCGGATGGCGGCCGCCCTCGATGTCGAAGGCGAGGCTGGCATCGACCACCGGCCGGCACCAGGCCTCGCTCTCCGCCAGTAGCGGCAAGCGCCGCCGAGACGTCGAGCACGGCAAGCGCCTCGGCGCCGGCGCGGATCGCTGTCTGCTTCGCCGACCGCTTCCGCCGTCAGCCTGTCGAAGGCGGCGAGCTCGATGCTCAGCGCCCGGTCGGCGGCGTTGGCGATCTTGGTCTCGAGTTCGGCAAGCTCCGTCGTGGTGAAGCGCATGGCGTTGGCCATGGTCTGGCGGTGGATGAAGCGCGCCTTGGCGCCGTCGCTGCCGGTCATGATCGCATGGTGATTGGCGGTCACCTCGATGTAATAGCCGAGCACATTGTTGTGCCGGATCTTCAGCGAGCGGATGCCGGTCTCCTCGATCAGCGAGCGCTCCAGCCCGGCGATGACGTTGCGCGACTCGTCGCGCAGCGCCCGCATCTCGTCGAGTTCGGCGTCGTAGCCGCCGCGCACGAAGCCGCCGTCGCGCTTCAGCAGCGGCAGTTCGTCGCCGAGCGCCTGGCTCGAGATGCTCCGCGAGGGCGCGAGGCAGCGCCTGCGATGGCGCTGCAGCGCTGCCGCCAGTTCCTCGGGCAGGGCGGTCGCCGGCAAAGATCTCGGCGATCGCGCCCGCCGCCTCGAAGCCGGCGCGCAGCGCGCCGAGATCGCGCGGGCCGCCGCGGTTGAGCGCCAGCCGGGACAGCGCGCGCGGCATGTCGGCGACGCTCTTCAGCGCTCGCCGCAGCCGCCTGGCAGAGCCGCGTCTCCGCACGGAAGAACGACACCGAATCCAGCCGCCGTTGATCGCCGCCGGGTCGGTCAGCGGCGCCATCAGCCGGTCGGCCAGCAGCCGCGCGCCGCCGCCGGTCACCGTGCGGTCGATCGCCTTGAACAGCGAGCCGTCGCGGCTGCCCGACAGCGTGCGCAGCAGTTCCAGATTGGCGCGCGTCGCCGGGTCGATGAACAGCGTCGAGCCGCGCTTCCTCGCGCTCGGGCCGTGACAGCGGCGGCCGCTCGGCCTTCTGCGTCTTCTCGACATAGGCGATGGTGCCGGAGATCGCCGACAGCTCGGCGCGCGAGAACGTGCCGAAACTGTCCGGCGTCGCCACGCCGAAGAAGCGGGCGATGCGCCCCGCGGCCGACGCCGAATCGAACAGCGACGGCGGCTGCGGACTGGCGACGCGGCCGAGCACGTCGAACACCGGCTTCAGCTCCGGATCGTGGAACACCGGTTCGGCGACGATCAGCTCGCGCGGATCGATGCGGAAGATATCGGCCAGCAGCCGGTCGGCGGTGGTTTCGGCAACGCGGAAGACGCCGGTCGAGATCTCGATCCAGGCCAGCGCGATAGGACGTGCTCCGGCTGCCGCGCCCTTCACGCGCCCCAGCGCCATCAGGAAACTCGATTCCGACGGCGCCAGCAGCTTGTCCTCGGTGATGGTGCCGGGCGTCACCAGCCGCACCACGTCGCGCCGCACCACCGATTTGCCGCCGCGCTTCTTGGCTTCCGCCGGATCCTCGATCTGCTCGCAGACGGCGACGCGGAAACCCAGGCCGATCAGCTTCTGCAGATAATCGTCGGCCGCATGCACCGGCACGCCGCACATCGGGATGTCCTGGCCCAGGTGCTTGCCGCGCTTGGTCAGCACGATGCCCAGCGCCCGGCTCGCCTTCTCGGCATCGTCGAAGAACAGCTCGTAGAAATCGCCCATGCGGTAGAACAGCAGCGAATCCGGGTTCGCCGCCTTGATCTCGATATACTGCTCCATCATCGGCGTGGCGCCGGCGGCGGGCGCAGGCGTCATCGCCTCTGGGGCGTCGGGCTCGGTTGGCGTGTGCATGTTCATGCCGGCACGCTAGCAGATGTGCTTGCCGGGTTTAATGCCGGCGGCTCGAAAAGCAGGGGAAGAAGCGGCCGCACCTGCTGTTGCCGGCGCCGGACCGCCAACAGCCTGTGACATGCCAGAAGCGCTTTTCCGGATCGCTTGGCGGTTTACAGCGTGCGCAGTGTAGCCTTAATCCGGAAGCTCCACAAAAACATGGCATCCGTCTCAAGGATGCCGCACCGGCGAGGAAATCAAGAGCATCATGGCCAAGAAAACCGAAAACAGCGGTCCCTCCGTCAGCGCGCAGGAGGCGCTGGAATTCCACGCCATGGGCCGCCCCGGCAAGCTGGAGATCGTCGCCACCAAGCCGATGGCGACGCAGCGCGACCTGTCGCTCGCCTATTCGCCGGGCGTCGCCGTTCCGGTGCAGGCCATCGCCGAGGACCCGAGCCGCGCCTTCGACTACACGACGCGCGGCAACATGGTCGCCGTCATCTCCAACGGCACCGCCATCCTCGGCCTCGGCAATCTCGGCGCGCTGGCCTCCAAGCCGGTGATGGAAGGCAAGGCGGTGCTGTTCAAGCGCTTCGCCGACGTCGATTCCATCGACCTCGAGGTCGACACCGAGGACGCCGACGAGTTCATCAACTGCGTGCGCTTCCTCGGCCCCTCCTTCGGCGGCATCAACCTCGAGGACATCAAGGCGCCGGAATGCTTCATCATCGAGCAGCGGCTGCGCGAGCTGATGGACATCCCGGTCTTCCACGACGACCAGCACGGCACCGCCATCATCGCCGCCGCCGGCCTGATCAACGCGCTGGAGATCACCGGCCGCGACATGAAGACCACGAAGCTGGTCTGCAACGGCGCCGGTGCCGCCGGCATCGCCTGCATCGAGCTGATCAAGGCGATGGGCTTTGCGCCGGAAAACATCATCCTGTGCGACACCAAGGGCGTGGTCTACCAGGGCCGCACCGAAGGCATGAACCAGTGGAAGTCGGCGCATGCGGTCAAGACCGACGCGCGCAGCCTGGCCGAGGCGCTGGACGGCGCCGACGTCGTCCTCGGCCTTTCCGCCAAGGGCGCGCTGACCACCAAGATGGTCCAGTCGATGGCCAAGAACCCGATCATCTTCGCCATGGCCAATCCCGATCCGGAGATCACGCCGGAGGAGGTGGCCGAGATCCGCAACGACGCCATCATGGCGACCGGCCGCTCGGACTATCCGAACCAGGTCAACAACGTGCTCGGCTTCCCCTACATCTTCCGCGGCGCGCTCGATGTCCGGGCCACCACCATCAACGACGACATGAAGATCGCCGCGGCACGCGCGCTGGCCGAACTGGCGCGCAAGGACGTGCCCGACGACGTCGCCGCCGCCTATCAGGGCAACCGGCCGAAATTCGGCCCCAACTACATCATCCCGGTGCCGTTCGATCCGCGCCTGATCTCGGCGATCCCGCTCGCGGTGGCCAAGGCGGCGATGGAGTCCGGCGTCGCCCGCAAGCCGATCCTCGACCTCGACCGCTACGCGCAGGAGCTTTCGGCCCGCCGCGACCCGATCGCCTCGACCTTGCAGCGCATCTACGACCGCGTGCGCCGCCAGCCCAAGCGCATCGTCTTCGCCGAGGGCGAGGAGGAGCAGGTGATGCGCGCCGCCGTCTCCTATGTGAACCAGAAGCTCGGCACCGCCATCCTGCTCGGCCGCGACGACGTCATCAAGGAGAACGCCAAGCACGCCGGCATCGACCTCAACAAGCAAGGCATCGAGATCATCAACGCCCGGCTGTCGCGCCGCAACGGCATCTACACCGACTATCTCTACGAGCGCATGCAGCGGAAGGGCTTCCTGTTCCGCGACTGCCAGCGCCTGATCAACAACGACCGCAACCATTTCGCCGCCTGCATGGTGGCGCTGGGCGATGCCGACGGCATGGTCACCGGCGTCACCCGCAACTATTCGACCGCGCTCGACGACATCCGCCGCATCATCGACGCCAAGCCCGGCCACCGCGTCATCGGCGTGTCGATCGTGCTCGCGCGGGGCCGCACGGTGCTCGTCGCCGACACCGCCGTGCACGACATGCCCAATGCCGAGCAGATCGCCGACATCGCCGAGGAGGCGGCCGGCTTCGCCCGCCGCATGGGCTACGAGCCGCGGGTCGCCATGCTCGCCTACTCCACCTTCGGCCATCCGCAGGGCGAACGCTCCGAGCGCGTCCAGGAGGCGGTGCACATCCTCGACAAGCGCCGCGTCGATTTCGAATATGACGGCGAGATGGCCGCCGACGTGGCGCTCAACGCCCGCGCCATGGCGCAATATCCGTTCTTCCGCCTGTCCGGCCCGGCCAACGTGCTGATCATGCCGGCGTTCCACTCGGCCTCGATCTCGACCAAGATGCTGCAGGAACTCGGCGGCTCGACCGTCATCGGCCCGCTGCTGGTCGGCCTGAACAAGCCGGTGCAGATCGTCTCGCTGAACGCCAAGGATCAGCGACATCGTCAACATGGCGGCGATTGCGGCGTATACGGCGGGGGCTTGACGAACGGTCCGCGCAGCGGACGAAAAGGCAACGGTGAGCCAGCAAACGCTTTTCGCGTGAAGCAGCGCCCGAACGCCGTCGAACCTCACCCCATAAGAGATTGATAATATCCAGCTGATATAGGGAACCTCTTTGCCGACTTGCCGTAACGGCAGGTGCGGCGCGCTCAGACCGCCAAAACGGGGGTGCGGCCATGAAGCATGACGGGGTTTCTGTATCCGCGGTCGGCCACGGGGTCTACCACGACGAGCGGCTCGACGCGCTGCTCAGCATCACCGGCCGCATGGACGGTTATCTCTACCGCTGCCGCAACGATCAATCCTACACCATGCTCTATATCAGCGACGGCATTTTCACCGTCAGCGGCTATCCGCCCATGGATTTCGTGCACAATGCCGTGCGCGACTATGTCTCGGCCATCCACCCGGACGATCTTGCCGCAGTCTATGCCGCCGTCGACGCCGCGCTCGAGGCGCGCCGCAACTGGAACGTCGACTATCGCATCGTGCCCAAGGTCGGCGAACCGCTCTGGGTCCGCGAGATCGGCGGCGGCGTCTGGGACGATGCCGGCGAGCTTGAATTCCTGGAAGGGTTCGTCGTCGACATCAGCGACCGCAAGGTCGTCGAGGACCTCAACGCCCAGCTGCTGCAGGATCTGAAGGTCGCCAATGAGGAGCTCTCCGCGCAAAAGCGCGAGATCGAGTTGGCCAAGCAGCAGAGCGACCATTCGGCCAACCACGATCTGTTGACCGACCTGCCCAACCGGCGCGCCTTCCACAACGAGCTCAAATCGGTCGTCGCCCGCTGCGCCGGCAGCGGCCGAGACGGCCGGCCTTCTGTTCATCGACCTCGACCGGTTCAAGGAGGTCAACGACACGCTCGGCCACGAGGCCGGCGACGCGCTGCTGCAGCGCGTGTCGAACCACCTTCGATCCGTCCTGCGCAGCGACGATTTCGTGGCGCGGCTCGGTGGCGACGAGTTCGCCTTGCTGTTTTCGGGGCAAGCGGACCAGGCAAGGCAAAAGGCCGTGCGCGTCGCCGAACGCGTCCTGGAACGGCTTCGCATCAAGGTTCCGGCGCCGAACGGCGACATCCAGGTCGGCTGCACCATCGGCGTCGCCATCTATCCATCCGAAGCCGGCGACGGCGACGCTCTGGTCGCGCTGGCCGACCGGCTGATGTATGTCGGCAAGAAAAACGGTCGCAACCGGCTGGTCACCGCCGACGCTCTGGAGCCCGCGGCCAGCAAGCATCGCCGAAGGCGCCTGAGCGGCGCGCCCAGCGCAACACCGCAGCGGCGCGCTCGGCCCTCGAAATGAAAAAAGGCCCGCGGCATTTGCCGCGGGCCTTTTCGTCGAGATTGCAGGTTCCGGTCAGAACGAACGCTGGAAGCGGACGATGCCGCCGATCGCGTCGGCGTTGCTGGCGTCGAAATTGTCGAAATAGTCGACTTCGCCGGTAATGGTGTAGCCGGGGACGATGGTGTAGGCGATGTTCGCCGCCACCGCGAAGTCCTTGGCGTCGGTGTAGGAAACCTGCGTGTTGAAGGCCACCTTCGAGCTGAACTTGTAGGTGCCGCCGCCCCAGACAGCGAAGTTGCCGGTCCACGGCTTGTAGAAGCCGACGCCGTTGGCCGGGATGGCGTTGCTGGCGTCCGACAGGTTATCGTCGGTGCCGTAGCCTGCCATCACGAACAGGGTCAGATCCTTTGTCGCATTCACGTCGAGGCGAACCTTGCCGGCCACCTCTTCATAGTTGCTGTCATAGGCAACGACGCCGGTGACCGCACCCCAGTCGCCCTTATACTTCACACCGCCGACGACATGCGGAACATAGCTGTCGATCGTGCCGGTCACGCCAGAGCCCTCTTCGAGCGAAACCACCGCCGAGAAGCCGTTGCCGGCGTCGAAATAGTAGCTGATCAGGTTGGTGTCCTTGATGCCGTAAGGAATGATCGTGTCCTGGACGACATTGCCGGCATAGCCGATGAACGTAGTCGATAGACCGATTCATCCTTACCGACCCGCAGGCCACCGAGCTGGATCCAGGCGAAGTTCAGCGTCGTAGTCTTGTTGCCAGCGTCACTGGCGGAGCCCGTGTTGCCGAAGTTGAAGCGGGTCTCGGTATAGGTCTTCAAGGTGCCGAGTTCGGTTTCCTGGGCGGTCCAGGTCTTCAGGTTGAAGCGGGCGTTCTTGTTCCAGGCATCGTTGATGCCGCCGTCTTCCCGGTCTGCGCGCTTGGCGCCGTCGAACACGCGACCGCCGTCGCCGAACGAGGCGTCATAGCGGACATAGCCGCCGATGCGCAGGCAGGTTTCGGTGCCGGGGATGTAGAAATAGCCGGCGCCGTAGACATCGCAGATCTTGACGTATTCGGCCGGTTCCGGCTCGGCGACGACGACCGCGTCGGCGGCGCGTGCGCCCGAAACTGCGATCAGGGCCGCAGCGGAGCCGAGAAGAAGGCTCTTGATGTTCATTTTCTTGAATCTCCAGTCAAAGGTTCAAATCAGGTCGGGCATGGCGCTTGGGCCTGCCGCTTCACCCCATATTGAAAGCCGCGCATCGCGCCGTGCTCTCGCCCTCGACATGGCCTATGCGGCGGCGGCGATCAACAGAGATTGTGTTCGAAAAGCGGCTTTTCGACTCTTCAAAAAGTATTGTTGCGCAATTATCACGTCATATATTTGATAAGATGGCACAAGTGGCACAATCGGTACATAATGAGACGAAGATATATGGGAATATATGGCAGAAATGCCTTGAGAAATTCGATTATGACTGTTTTGTGAAATGTATTTAATTGGCTTAATATCTGCGAGGCGCGAATCAGCCGGTCGTTCTCGATCGAGGTCCGGAAAGTCAGGCCGGCGAAAAATCGCGCGCGGCCAGCACGACCTCCTGCACCATGTCCTGCTTGAGCATCTCGATCGGAACGCGGCCGCCGAGTTCCGGCGCGGCGCGGGTCAGCCAGAACCAGGCAAGCCTCGGATTGGCGATCGCCGACAGCACCTCGCTGATCCCCGCAGCCGGCCTGCCGTCGACGAACTGGGCCAGCGGGAAGACATGCTTGCGGCCGCCCTTGCGCAGCGCAATGACCTCGCTGCGCCTTTGCCAGCGATGCAGCGTCGAGCGCGGGATGCGAAACTTCTCCTCCAGATAGGTCGACCCGGCGACCTCGCCTGCCCAGTCCTCGATCAGCATCGACTGAAGCATCCGCTCGCCCGGAGGGTGAGGGATGCAAGCTGGTGCCTTTGCCGGCATTGGCTGTCAGGACGCTGGCTCGTCGACTTGCGGCGAATGCTGGATCTGTCGGGCTGCACGCCATGCCTCGGCGCGCGGCCTTGTCCGCCATCGCACGGAAGAATTCGGTGGCGAGCGCGGTCCATTCGCCCTTGAAGGACTCGATGGCAAGCCGTTGCGTCTGCGAAAGGAAAG
Organism: uncultured Alphaproteobacteria bacterium; assembly: GCA_963788955.1. Lineage (GTDB taxonomy): Bacteria > Pseudomonadota > Alphaproteobacteria > Rhizobiales > Rhizobiaceae > Mesorhizobium. Next base: position 292,309 of record CAWBIN010000024.1, read on the forward strand.
TAAGTGCGGCGGCAATGCTGCCGGCAATAGCGCTGGCTGAAGCCAGGGCCTGTGTGTCCAGGGCGATGCCGTGCTGGACCAGCGCCTGCTGCACAGCCTCCGCCACCAGGCCTGCCAGGGCTTCTTGCGAGATTCCGTCCGTCGGATTTTGAAATCTGGTCATGCATCTGTCTTGCTGGCCGCGCGCTCTCCTCCCAGGCTGCGGCCGGTTGTTGAACGGCTACAACGGAAAGCGGAAATCGCAGCGACGACAGACGCAGCGACCTGACAGGTTGCTGTCTTGCATTTTTGACACCCCAACTGTCTGCGGGCGCCCCGAAATGTCAGTCGCGAGACGCCTCAGTTTGCGTGTAGGTGCGCTCTGTGACAGGCGCACGACAGGGAGCGTCGTTTGATGCCTCGTCAGGGGTGACGCAGCGGGACTACAGCAGCCCGCCAGCTCGGCCGCGCTGCGCAAATTCTGCCGCGGCCGCGGCCCGAGCTGCTGGATCACCAGCCCGGCCGCCAGCGAGCCGAGATCGCCGCAATCCTTCAGGCTGCGTCCCGCCGTGTAGCCATAGAGGAAGCCGGCGGCGTAGAGGTCGCCGGCGCCGGTGGTGTCGACCAGTTCGCGGATCGTCGTCGCCTGGATGGTGACGGTCTCGTCGCCGCGCACGATCACCGAGCCCTTTTCCGAGCGGGTGACGGCGGCGATCTTGCAGTCCTTGCGGATGGCCGCCAGCGCCTCGTCGAAGGAGTTGGTCTGGTAGAGCGACTTGATCTCGTGGCTGTTGGCAAAGACGATGTCGACGGTGCCCGAGCGCATCAGGTCGAGGAACTCGTCGCGGTAGCGGTCGACGCAGAACGAATCCGACAGCGTCATCGACACTTCGCGTCCGGCCGCATGCGCCAGCCGTCGCCGTCTGCCGGATCGCCTCCTTGGCGCGCGGCGGATCCCACAGATAGCCCTCGAAATAGGTGACCTTGGCGCCCGAGGCCTTGTCGGCCTCGACGTCTTCCGGGCCGAGTTCGACGCAGGCGCCGAGATAGGTGTTCATCGAGCGCTCGCCATCGGGCGTGACGAAGATCATCGAGCGCGCCGTCGGCGGCTGGCCTTCGAGCGGTTTGGTGTCGAAGGCGACGCCCTGGGCATGGATGTCATGGGCGTAGATTTCGCCGAGCGGATCGTTGGACACCTTGCCGAAGAAGGCGGCGCGGCCGCCGAAGCTGGCGACGCCCGCCGCCGTGTTGCCGGCGCTGCCGCCGGAGGCCTCGATCGCCGGGCCCATGCGGCTGTAGAGCAGCTCGGCGCGCCTGGTGTCGATCAGGTTCATCGCCCCCTTGATGATGCCGTTGGTCTCGAGGAACGCCTCGTCGCACTGGGCGATGATGTCGACAATGGCATTGCCGATGCAAAGCACGTCATAGTCCGGCATCAATGTCTCCGCCAACAACCACCGGCTTTCTGCCATGCCGGCCGCGCGCGGGTCTAGACCATGATCCCGAAAAGTGGAACCCGGTTTTCGGACAAGATCATGGTCAAACAAAAAATAGAGCCCCGGCCCGATGCAATCGGGACTGGATCAGGCTCTCGAGTTGGAAGGGTTTGCTGCGGCTAGCCGTCAGATCGAACTGGACCATGGCAGCCGTGACCGTGGCAGCTATGGTTGCATCCAGATCGAAGCATTCTCGTTTCTTCTTGAGCTAGAAGCGGGACCGATCGAAGTTTCCGAGGCGCGAACCGGCAATGCCCGAAAAGACCAACATGACCACCGAACTGGCCCTGCTCGGTGTGCTGGCCGTGCTCTGGGGTGCGTCCTACTCCTTCATCAAGGTCGGCGTCGAGACGATCCCGCCGATGACCTTCATCGCAGGGCGGACTTTGATCGCCGGCGGCATCCTGCTCGCGCTCATCCGCTGGCGCGGCCTCGCCATGCCGAGGGATGCGGTGACCTGGCGCCGGTTCATGTTCCAGGCCTGCCTGAACAGCGTCGTGCCATTCACGCTGATCGCCGCCGCCGAACGCTCCATCGATGCCGGCCTTGCCACCATCCTCAACGCGACCTCGCCGATCTTCACCTTCCTGCTGACGGCGCTGATCACCCGCCACGAGCCGGTGACGCTGCGCAAGCTGTTCGGCGTCGGCGCGGGCATCGCCGGCATATGCCTCATCGTCGGTACCGAGGCGCTGGGCGGCCTCGGCCACCAGCTCTGGGCGCAGCTTGCCGTCATCGCCGCCACAGTCAGCTACGCGGGTGCCGCTATTTTCGGGCGCAACTTCAGGGGACTCGACCCGATGCTGCCCGCCGCCGGCTCGATGATCTGCGGCACGGCAATCCTCATCCCTCTGAGCCTCGTTTTCGACCGGCCCTGGACGCTTTCGCCCTCGACCGCGTCAGTCCTTGCGCTGCTTGGCCTGTCGGTCTTTTCCACCGCGCTCGCCTTCTCGATCTTTTTCCGCCTCATCCACACGCTGGGCTCGGTCGGCACGACGTCGCAAGCCTATCTGCGCGTGCCGATCGGCGTCGGCATCGGCGCGCTCTTCCTCGGCGAGAGCCTCGGCCCGACGGCTTGGCTCGGCATGGGGTGTGTCGTCGCCGGCGTGGCGGCCATGACCATCCCGGCCCGCAAGGCAGCACTTGCCGGGTAGGTAAGTCGCCCTTGTGGCCTGTCGGGTCTCCGCCTATCTCGGAGATGTCCGTTTTGTCCCAGGGGGTGGAAACGCCGTGATCCTTGACGCTGCCCGCGCCGCTGCCAGTCAGCTGTTCTCTCCCGAATTCCGAGCGGTTTTCCTGAAGACGCTCGGGCTGACCCTGCTGGCGCTGGTCGCGCTGTGGTTCGGTCTGACGGGTCTTGTCGATTGGCTGGCCCTGCCGTGGGTCGAGACGCTGTTGCCCGGCCTGCCGTCCTGGGCCGGATGGCTGAGCGGCTTCATCGCCGCCATCGCTCTTGCGTTCGGGATGGCGTTGCTCATTGCACCGGTGACGGCGATCATTGCCGGCCTGTTCCTCGATGATGTCGCCGAAGTGGTCGAGCGCACCGACTATCCCGGCGATCCGGCCGGCCGCGCCGTGCCGGCGCTGCGCTCGCTGGTGCTGTCGATAAAATTCTTCGGCGTCGTCATCCTCGGCAACATCGTCGCCTTGCTGCTGCTTTTGGTTCCGGGCATCAACATAGCCGCCTTCTTCATCGTAAACGGCTACCTGCTCGGGCGCGAGTTCTTCGAATTCGCCGCCATGCGCTTTCGCCCGGAGGAGGAGGCCAAGGGCCTGCGCAGAAAGTATGCCGGCACGGTGTTTCTCGCCGGGCTGGTCATCGCCGCCTTCCTCGCCGTGCCCTTGCTCAACCTTGTGACGCCGCTCTTCGCGGCCGCCATCATGGTGCATCTCCACAAGGCGGTCTCGGCACGCGAAAGCCGGCGGTGAAGATCCTCAGCGGCTCGCCGCCATGTCGACGACGGTAGGCGTCATTCGCCGGACTTGCCAAACAGCGCCTGCAGCTTGCCGAACGGCATGGCGGATCGGGTGAAGCCGAAAGTGCCTTCCTCCTGGATCTCGCGCGCCGCCGTCTCCAACATGCCGAAGGCGAAATTGGTCAGCCACGGCCCGAGCGAGATCCGCTTGACGCCTGCCTGGGCAAGGTCGGCGACGGTGAAGCCCGGCCGAGCCATGACATTGATCGGCTTGCTCACCGCCGAGCAGACTGTGCGCACCGTCTCGATATCGCCGAGGCCGGGCGCGTAGAGCACGTCGGCGCCGGCTTTCTCGAAAGCCTGCAGCCGCTTGATCGTGTCGTCGATGTCGTTCCGGCCCCACAGGAAATTCTCGGCCCGCGCCGTGAAGACGAAATCGCGCTTCAGCGCCCGCGCCGCCTCGACGGCTGCTGCGACGCGCTCGACCGCGTGCGAAAAATCGTAGATCGGCTTGTCGGGATCGCCGGTGTGGTCCTCGATCGAGCAGCCGGCAAGGCCGGCGGCTTCGGCCGCGAAGATGGTTTCGGCGGCACGCTCGGCGCTGTCACCCTTGCCGCGCTCGAGATCGGCCGAGACCGGCAGGCTGGTCGCCGCAGTCACCTCGCGGCAATGGTGGATCATGGCGTCGAACGTCACCGCGCCGTCAGGCAGGCCACGCGAGAAGGCAAAGCCGGCGCTCGTCGTCGCCAGCGCGTTGAAGCCGAACGAGGCGAGAAGCTTCGTCGTGCCGACATCCCAGGGATTGGGCATGACGAAGGTCGAGGCATGCAGGTCGCGAAAGATCTTGCCCTTGTCCATGAAGAGCTTCCCTTCAGATACGGAATTGTGATGCGGAGTTCTATCGTGCCGGTTTCCGCCGGGCAAACGAATGCGTTTGGGTCAGAAGCGTTTGGCGTTCTCTGCTGACAAACGCTCGAACGCGTCGGAGTCCTTCACGTAGCGCGACACCACCTTGTCCCAATGATAGGTGACCGAGATATCGTGCGAGGAAGCCTCCGACCGGGCTTCCCCGCAATCCTCCTCGCCGGGCACGGTGGCGTCGGTGACCGTCACCTTGATCGCCGCATAGGGTTGATCGTCGCCACTTGTCTGAAAGGCCAGGTTTTGCGTGCGCCTGTAGGCGCATACATTTTCATCGAACGTGTAGATCATGTCGATCAGCTGGAAGCGGTCGTCGCGGACCATGATCAGTGCGTGCCGACATAGCCCTGGTTCGAGTTGAAATGCGTGCTCATGGTGACGACGGCATCGTCGCCGGCGCCGAGCGAAAGTCTTGTCCGGGTTCACGGAAATAGGTGCTCCGGTCGACGGCGACATTGACGGCGTCGAGCAGTTTCGGTTTGCCGCTGAGATCGTAGAGCGCCAGCACCGCATAGCCTTCGGCGCTGTCGGGAGAGTTGCCGAGGTCGAACAGCATCGTCAGCCGGTCCTTGCCGCCGGTCTTGATGTCGAGCACGGCGGCGTTGGGGAAGCTCGATGTCGGCGGCGGCGAGCCACCGCTATCCGGACCCTCGATGTGGCGCATATCGATCGGCAAGGTTCCGCCATAAAAGCCGTCCGTGCCCGCCTTCAGGTCGGGAATGACCATTCTGGCAAGGTCGAGATAGGTGACATCCTGGTGGCCGGGCAGGGCAGTACCCAGGTCGGGAAAGCTGACGCCTTGCGCACCCGCCGTCGCCCCAAGGCAAGGCAGCAACAGGCAGAAAAGGACAAAGCGAAGCAAAAGGTTCATGCGTGGCCCTGGGCTGGCGGGCATCAGGCTAGCACGGACAAACGAGGCATACAGCAAGGTCCGCTGGCCGAAATCAGATCAGTGGATCGGCACCAGGCCGGCCAGTTCGCGCATGTCGTCGAACAGGATGCCGCCGGCCTCGGCCAGGCCGTCGCGGATCGGAATACGGATCGGCGTGATAGGAAAAAACGCGCATGCCTGCGGCAATGCCGGCCTCGGTCCCGGCGACGCTGTCCTCGATGACGATGCAGTCGGCGGGCGCGAAGCCCATCGTCTTCGCGGCATGCAGGAACAGGTCCGGAAACGGCTTGCCGCGCCCGACCATGGTCGAAGAGAACATCGCATGCTCGAACAGCGGCAGCAGCCCGGTCTGGCCAAGCGTGATGTGCATCTTCGACACCCGCGCCGAAGAGGCGACGCAGTAGGCGATGCCGGCCGCCCGCACTTTCTCGATGAACTCGCGCACATAAGGGATCGCCTCGACGCCATGCGCGAACAGGTCCGGCAAGCCTGCATTCCAGCGCTCGACGAAATCGGCGCCGAGGCTCGACGCCGGTCGCCTCGACCTCCTTCTGCACCGAGACCATGCTGCGGCCGGAGAAATGCTTGCGGCAATATTCGAGGGTGGTTGTGAAACCGGCGGCGCTCAGCCATTCGGCGAGGCGCTGATTGGCAAGGTTCTCGGTGTCGACCAGGATCCCGTCGCAGTCGAAGATGACGAGTTTGGGCGTTCCCATTAAGCGGTGCCGGTCGATCCGAACCCGCCAGAGCCGCGCGCTGTGCCGCCGGCCAGGCTGCGCTCCTCGACCGTCGCCTGCGTCACCGCCGCAAAGACGATCTGGGCGATCCGCATGCCGCGCGTCACCGCGAAATCCTCGTCGCCGAGATTGATCAGCAGCACCTTCACCTCGCCGCGATAGTCGCTGTCGACCGTGCCCGGTGAATTGAGGACAGTAAGCCCATGCTTGAAGGCAAGGCCCGAACGCGGCCGAACCTGGCCTTCCATGCCCTCCGGAATTTCCAGGATCAGCCCGGTCGGCACCAAAGCGCGTTTTCCCGGCAGGATCAGCAGCGGCCGGTCGTCCGGCACCGCAGCGCGCAGATCCATGCCGGCTGCGCCCGCGCTTTCATAGGCTGGAAGCGGCAGGCCTTCGCCATGCGGCAACCTGACGAAACCGACAGAGGGGCCGATGACGGAAGTGGGATAAAGGGCTGCGCGCATAAAACCGATCCTATCGGCGCGAACCGCGATTCGGTCAACTCGGCCGCAAGGCTATCAACGGCTTTCTTTTGCGACGGTTCCGTTTCAGCGCAGTTCCACCGGCACGACCGTCGTCTCCTTGATCTCCTCCATGACGAAGGAGGCCGAGACGTCCGACAGCGCCACCTTGGCGATCAGCCGCTGGTAGAGCCGGTCATAGGCCTTCACGTCGGCGACGCGGGCGCGCAGCACATAGTCGAGATCGCCGGACATGCGGTAGACGCCGGTGATCTCGGGAAAGCCGGTCACCGCCGCGCGGAATTTCTGCAGCCAGTCCGGATCGTGGTTGGAGGTGCGGATCAGGATGAACACCGAAAGCCCGAGCCCGAGCTTGTCGGCATCGACCAGCGCCACCCGGCCGGTGATGACGCCGTCCTCCTCCAGCCGCTTGACCCGTCGCCAGCAGGCATTGCGCGACAGCGACACTCTTTCCGAGAGCTGGTCGACCGACAGCGTGCCGTCGCGTTGCAGCTCGGCCAGCAATCTTCGGTCGATTTCATCGATTTCCTGCGCCATGTTGGGATGAATGTCCCAAATCGTAGCGTCATGACAAGGACAAATTGAGACCGATGAACCTTTGCCCCGTGGCAGGATACCCAGCATCGGGGCTTATCCCGGCAGGAGGGATCACCATGACGCACGCGTTTCGAAGCTCTTCACCTCGCACCCGGCCAAGGTGGGCGAGACCTATTTCAGCCATATGGCCTTTGCCGCGTGGTTCTGCTCGCGCCTGTCGATGGCTGCGGGGGCCGCGCTCGTTCACGCTTTCTTGCCGTTTCTGTTCGAGACTACGGCAAGCCGAATCGTCCGCGAACTCTACGAGCGGACGCACAACAGAGGCTCGCACGCGACCAAGGAGCCGGCGGCTCTGATGGATCGCGCATAACGGACGGTAGAAGCGATGTGCCGGTGGGCGGCCTATCTTGGTGAAGCGGTCTTCCTCGAAGACATCGTCACGGCGCCCTGCCACTCGCTGATCGCCCAGAGCCATTGCGCCCAGGAAGCCAAGTCGCCGACCAATGGCGACGGTTTTGGTCTCGCCTGGTATGGCGACCGGCCCGAGCCCGGCCTCTATCGCGACATCCTGCCGGCCTGGTCCGACCCCAATCTGAAGAGCCTGTGCCGGCAGATCAAATCCGGCCTGTTCCTCGCCCATGTGCGCGCCTCGACCGGCGGCGCCACCAGCCGCATGAATTGCCACCCGTTCATTTCCGGCAACTGGTCGTTCATGCACAACGGCCAGATCGGCGGCTTCGAAAAGATCCGCCGCGCGCTGGAGAATTCGCTCTCCGACGCCGTCTTCGACCAGCGCGAGGGCACCACCGATTCCGAACTCTTTTTTCTCTTGATGATCGACGAGGGTCTTTCGGCGGATCCGCAAGGGGCAGTGTCGCGTGCCACCAGCCGCGTCATCGAAGCCTCCCGCCGCGCCGGTCTTGAGCCGGCTTTGAGACTCACCGCCGCCTTTTCGGATGGGCAGGCGCTCTACGCCGTGCGCTACGCGACCGATGCCCACGCGCCGACGCTCTACACCTCCGTCTTCCGCAAGGTGGCGGCCGCTGCATCGTGTCGGAGCCCTTCGACCGCGAAGGCGGCGACTGGCAGGCGATCCCGCCATCGAGCTTCGTCACCATCGGCAGCGACGGCATGGCCATTCGGCCTTCGCGCCGGCGCGTCGGCGAAGCTGGCACTGGTCGTCTGAATTGCAAATTGCGGCCACGGCCGGCAGGACAGAGGGGCGCGCCGTAGCGCGTCGACCTCCACTGATGCAGCGCAATTCCCAGATCAAGCGCCACAGAGCTCTCCGCAATGCTGAATTCGCTCGAAGCCGCGCCGCAGCCCGCCATCTTGATGGACAAGCGCGGCCAGCCAGCCGGAGCATTCGTCATGGACCTCGCCTTTTCCTCGACCATCGAACTCGCCGCCGCGATCGCCGCACGAAATATCTCCGCCGTCGAAGCGCTGGACGTGCATCTGGCGCAGATCGACCGGCACAACGAGAGCGGTCAACGCGGTCGTCATTCTTGACAGGGAAGGGGCCCGCGAGCGTGCGAAAGAGGCCGACGCAGTATTGGCGCGCGGCGACGCGCTCGGCCCGCTGCATGGCGTGCCCTTCACGCTGAAGGACACGCACGAAACGGCAGGCATGAAGACCACGGTCGGCTTTCCGTCCTTTCGCCGACTATGTGGCGAAAGCAGGACAGCCCGGTCGTCGCGCGGCTTAAGGGCGCCGGCGGCGTACTGGTCGGCAAGACCAATGTCGCGACCATGCTGGGTGACTGGCAGTCGGACAATCCGCTGTTCGGCCGCACCAGCAATCCGTGGAACCTCGACCGTACCGCCGGCGGCTCCAGCGGCGGCGCGGCCGCGGCGGTCGCAACCGGCATGACGCCGTTCGAGGTCGGCACCGACATGCAGGATTCGATCCGCCTGCCTGCCAGCTTCTGCGGCGTCTACGGCCTGAAGCCGACCGAGCATCGAATCTCGCTGGCCGGCGCCTTTCCCGATCCCGGCGGCGCTGCGCGCAGCGTGCGGCTGATGTCTTGTCTCGGCCCGCTGGCGCGGACCGTCGAGGATCTGGCTTTGATCTACCGGATCATCGCCGGACCGGACGGAAGCGACACCGACCTCGCGCCGGTGCCGGTCGAGCCCATGGAGACACTCAATCTCAAATCGCTGCGCATCGCCATCGCGCCGTCCTTTCCCGGCTTTCCGGTGGCCGACGAGATCAGCGCTACCGTCGAAAACCTTGCCCAGCAGTTGCAGGGCGACGGGTGCCACCGTCGAAGAAGCCAAACTGCCTGAAGCTCGACCTGCACGACGATCTGGAGCAGGGCGGCGACGCTGATCGGCATGATGCTGGAGGCAGCGCAGCCGGAACCGCCCGAGCAGCCTACGACTGTCTCCCGCTGGTTCGAGGCGCTCGCCCGCCGCGACCGCTCGATCCTCGCCTGGGACCGGTTCTTCGAAACCTGCGACGCGCTGCTGTGCCCGGTCGCGATGACCACGGCCTTTCCGCATTGCGAACCGGGTACGTCGATCGAGGTCGATGGCAAGCAGCAAAACTATTGGATGCTGCCGGCCTATGGCGCGGTCTTCAACTATTCCGGCCATCCGGCGCTGGCGATGCCATGCGGACAGGACCGGGACGGCCTGCCCATCGGCCTGCAACTGGTCGGCAAGCGCTGGTCGGAGTCGCGGCTGCTCGGCATCGCCAAGGCGATCGGCGCCGCTCACCGGCGGCTTTCGCCGCCCGCCCGGCTATTGAGCGAAGCGCTCCACTCCATAGGGGGCAAGCAGCGGATCGCGCTCGCCGTCGAGGATTTCGCGGGTGGCAAAAAGCCCGACGGCCGGCGCCAGCGTGATGCCGGAATGCATGACCGCGACGTAGAGGCCGTCGACGCCCTCGGCGCGGCCGATGATCGGAAAGCCGTCGATAGGCGTTGGCCGGTAACCGATCGTGTGGAAATCCAGCTCCAGCCCGTCGGCGCCGCGCAGCATGCTCTTCGCCGTCGCGAACAGGTTCGCGCGCGGTGGCTTCGGGGTCCATGCCCGGATCGCCGCCGCCGAAATCGGAGCCGGCAATGATGCGGCCCTCCAGCGTCTGGCGCATATGCAGCGGCTCGCCCATCACCAGGCCGTTGAGCAGCTTTTTGTACGGGCGCGAGTGGACGATCAGGCCGGCCGGCGTTTCGATCGGCAGCTTGATGCCGGCTGTCGCGGCAATGGCCGGAGCGCCGGCGCCGGCAGCGATCACCACTTCGTCGGCGGCAATCCGTTGCCCGGAAATCTCCACGCCGGTGACCTTGCCGTTGGTGCTGCGACGAGGGCGGTGACGGCTCCGGTCGTCATCTTCGCGCCGCGCCGTTCGGCATCGGCCAGCAGCGATTTAGCGGTCGCGACCGGTTCGGCCACGCCTTCCTCGGCGACATGGAGGGCGAAGTCGGGAGGCTCGACGAGATTGGGTTCGATGCGCGCCGCTTGTTCGCGGCCGATGCGCTCGACGCCATAGCCCCAGGACGAATGCTCGGCGGCATAGCGCTTCCAGCCTGTCCACCGGCATGTCCCAGCACAGGCTGCCGCACCAGGCGAGCGGCAGGCCGGGCAGGTCCTTTGCCAGCCGCGTCCATTCGGCCATCGCGCGGGTGCGCAGCCGGAAATAGATCTCGGGATTGCCCCAGCTGGCATTGATCCAGGCAAAGGAATTCGGTGTCGCGACACCGCCGGCGCCGCTATCTGCGATCACCGTCACCTGTGCGCCTGCCTTGGCCAGATGCCAGGCGATGGAGGCGCCGATGATCCCGGCGCCGATGACGATGACTTCCTTCGCGTTGCTCATGCCGTGGCCTCTGATCATAACGGTCCCGTCATGCCATCGCATCGGTCTGATTCTCAAGGGCGTGCAAGCTCAATCGCTTCGGCACGAGCTGCGGATCTGAGCCACTTCGCAAGAGTATGCGCTACCCCAGCCGCTCCTTCTGGACACCGGCGAGCCGCCCCTTCAATTCTTCGTGTCGCCTCATGAGGCGTGACGAGTCAACCTTCTTGGCGACCGCCAGCGCCGTGCCGAGTTCCAGTTCGGCGCCAGTTCGATCACCAAGTTGGATGAGCAGCGCCGCGAGCGACAGCCGGGCGTCGGCGGCATTGATCGGCGAACCGATTTCGGACCAACGCGCGCAGGCAACTTGCAGTTCGCGGGCAGCGTCGGCCAACTGGTCTTCCCGTGCGAAGAGTTCGGCCTTGGCTTCCGCCGTGAGTGCCCGGATCGATGCCATCGGCCACCGTTGTGGCTGCGTTTCCAGCTCAGCGATGACCTCCTTCGCGCGCTCCGATCGACCCGTCCGTGCCGCCACTTTGGCAAGCGCAGCAAGAACGAGACCTTTGCGCTGCAGGGTCGGCCAGCCATTCCCAATGAGGGATCGCTCGAGTGCGGCGAAAGCGGCCTCGGCCTGTCCTTGCTCCAATTGCAGCAGTGCAAGCCCGGGCTGCGGATCCCAACCCGCGGCATGGGACGCTCGATAGGCCGCTTCCGCCTCGGCGAGATCTCCGGCGGCGAGATGGATGTCGCCGAGAACGCGCAATGCGTCGCCCGTCGCCCAGGGCGCGTCGAGTGTAAGCTGATCGAGAGCCTCCCGCACCAGCAGTTCGGCCTCCTTCAGCGTACCATGTATCCCGAGCACTTCGGCCCGATGCAGCCGGCACGAACCGGACAGGCCCTCGAGCCCATGTCCCTTGCACCAGCTTTCGTAGCCGAGCGTCCACTGATCGGCTCTTGCCCAGTCGCCGAAATTCCGGCAGGCCCAGAGAATATTGCAATAGAGGATACCACCCACGACCGGATCGATGTCACTGGACAGGCCGAGGGCGGCAGCGAAGTCCTGGTCTTCCTCCCCTGACTTGGTTTCTCCGAGGCAAAGCTTGAAGAAGCCGCGATAGATCAGGCCGAGCGATTCCACGACCGGATCTTCGAGATGCTTGCCGACTTCGAAAGCCTGGTCGGCGAGCGCCAGCGCTTGCTCTGGCTCGGCTTCCGCGCCCATGATGCGCGCGCCCATCCAGCACCAGAGGCCATGCTCCCTGCTGCCGGTGGCTGTATCGATCAGTTGTGCGGCGCGCTTGTGCCAGCCTTTGGCTACAGCGAGTTCGCCTCGTTCAAGGTGGATCCTCGCAAGCGTATTTGCCGGAGAAGCAGCCCGCAGACGTTGTCCGGCCACGCTATAGGAAGCCACCGCACGCGTCAGCTGCGGAATGGCTTCGGCCGGTCGTCCCATGCATTCCAGAGCCAGCGCCCATTCCTCAAGGTCGGCAGTGAGCAGCTGCTGGGCGACATCCGCTTCGATGAAAAAGGCCACGGCTTCCTGCCATTTCCTGGCTGTAGCTGCCGTTCGTGCCCGCAAAATCTGTGATCCGGGGATTACAGGAGCGTTGGCCGAATCGACCGGGCTCGAATTCCGATCGGAAGCGGCTGAAGGGTCGAGGCAGATCCGGTAGCCGAACCGGGGCAGGTTGCGCAGTGCCGTTTCCATCCCGCCATGACGCAGAATGCTGCGGGCGAGGCTGGCGACGCGCTGCAACGAGGCTTCGGTCACTGTGACGCCCGGCCAAAGCGTCTCGAGCAGCTCGTCCTTGCTCAAGGCCCGGTCCTGATGGCGCAGCAGAATGGCCAGGAAATCGAAGACCAGCGGCTGCACCTCGATCTCTCTGTCGGTGAGACGAAGGGCGCGCGATTCCTCGTTCAGCTCGAAGTCGCCGAAGCAATAGACCCCCATCGACAGCATTCCCTCCAGCGACAATAGGCAAAGGATCAGAAGAAGATAAGAGCAGCATAAGGACTGTTGGCCGCCCCTTCCGTAATTCTCCGTCTGCCTGGCGAGCCAAGCTGCATTTAAGCGCAGCGATCCCAGGAATGTCACCGGCAGCGACACGATCGACGGTCCGGCGGCATTTGAACCCCGGATAGGAGACTACGGAAATGCAAAAGTACATCATCGAGCGGGAAATTCCCAAGGTCGGCACTTTCGAGCGCGAGCAGCTTCGCGAGGCATCCAAGGCCTCGAATACCGTTCTCGCCGAACTCGGCCCGGAAATTCAGTGGGTCGAATCCTTCGTCGCCGACGACAAGACATTCTGCGTCTATCTCGCCAAGGACGAGGCGATCATCCAGCGTCATGCCAAGATGAGCGGTTTCCCGGCCACGAAGATCACGCAGGTGAAACGCCTTTTCGATCCGACGACGGCTCACGCCGGCGCCTGACGGGGAGGGACGGGTCGTGGATCTCTTCGCAAATCTTGTTCTCGGTACCGCATTGTCGGCCGGTATTTGGGCCTCGGCGCTCGCCTCCGGCACCGCGGATGCAAACGACGCGCCCGATCCGGTGCTCAACCGGTCCCGGGAAATGGCGGCCAAGTACTTCAATATCGAGGTCGCCAAAGCCGTCTGGCATTGGCGGCACAATCCGGCTGGCATGTTTGCCGACTGGAACCCGTATGTGAGCTGCGCACACGACCAGTCCTGAAACAAGCGATGCACGGCACGTTTTGGGAGGGCAATTGCATGGCCCTCCCAATCAACGATCAAACAAAAGGAAACATGACTATGTCAGTTTTTCATACAGGACCGGAATTCATCGTTGATCAGGCCGCCACTGGGCGCTTTTTCGCACTGGCCATCGCAATGTACCGCCGGGGGCTTCGTGCCCTGGCCTGCATCTTCCGCATTCGCAGAGACCAGGCATGGCTTGAGGACTTGCCTGACTACCTGCCATTCGCTTCGGCGGCAGGGGTCGCCGCGGCCTTTTATGATCTGAAAGTCGCGGTCTCCTTGTCCATGGTTTTGCCTGGTCGCGACGGCGGTGTAGAACGGGCCGGCCCAAAACCGTCGACAGGCCGGGAAAGCGCTGCTAGAAGCCCGCGCCACAGACAGGATTCCAAAAATTGGCTGAAGACATCGAACAGGCGGTATCGCGCCGCCGCACTTTCGCGATCATCGCCCACCCCGACGCCGGCAAGACCACGCTCACCGAAAAGCTGCTGCTGTTCGGCGGCGCCATTCAGCTTGCCGGCGAGGTCAAGGCCAAGAAGGACCGCATCCAGACCCGGTCCGACTGGATGAAGATCGAGCGCGAGCGCGGCATTTCGGTCGTCACGTCGGTGATGACCTTCGAATATGAGGACAATGTCTTCAACCTTCTCGACACGCCCGGCCACGAGGATTTCGCCGACGACACCTACCGCACCCTGTCGGCGGTGGACTTTGCCGTCATGGTCATCGACGCCGCCAAGGGCATCGAGCCGCGCACGCTGAAACTGTTCGAGGTCTGCCGACTGCGCGACATCCCGATCATCACCTTCGTCAACAAGATGGACCGCGAGAGCCGCGACCCGTTCGAGATCCTCGACGAGATCGAGCAGAAGCTGGCGCTGGACACCGCGCCGATCACTTGGCCGATCGGCCGCGGCAAGACCTTTGCCGGCACCTATCACCTGGCGCAGAACGCCGTGCGCAAGGGCGACGCCGAAAAGGAGCGCACGCCGGTCAACGGTCCCGATTCCAACCGCGTTGCCGGTCTGTTGCCGGAAAATGAGCGCGAGGCCTTCATCGAGGAACTGGAACTGGCGCGTGAAGCCTGCCGCCCGCTCGACATCGATGCTTTCCGCGAGGGTCATCTGACGCCGGTCTATTTCGGCTCGGCGCTGCGCAACTACGGCGTGCGCGACCTGATCGAGGCGCTTGGCGCCTTCGGGCCGCCGCCGCGCGCGCAGGAGGCCGACAGCCGCAAGGTCGAGGCGACCGAGGACAAGATGACCTCCTTCGTCTTCAAGATCCAGGCCAACATGGACCCGAACCATCGCGACCGCATCGCTTTCGTGCGCGTCTGCTCGGGCAAGCTTGAGCGCGGCATGAAGGCCAGACTGGTGCGCACCGGCAAGCCGATGAGCCTGTCGGCGCCGCAATTCTTCTTCGCCCGCACCCGCGTCACCGCCGACGAGGCCTTCGCCGGCGATGTCGTAGGCATTCCCAACCACGGCACGCTACGCATCGGCGATACACTGACCGAGGGCGAGGAGATCCTGTTCCGCGGCGTGCCCAATTTCGCTCCGGAAATCCTGCGCCGCGTTCGCCTCGGCGACGCTATGAAGGCCAAGAAGCTCAAGGAAGCGCTGCACCAGATGGCCGAGGAGGGCGTCGTGCAGCTGTTTTCACCGGAAGACGGCTCGCCTGCCATCGTCGGCGTCGTCGGCGCGCTGCAGCTCGACGTGCTGAAGGAGCGGCTGAACTTCGAATACACGCTGCCCGTCGACTTCGAGATGTCGCGCTTTTCCGTCTGCCGCTGGATATCGGCCGACGACAAGGCCGAAGTCCAGCGCTTCATCGAGGCGCATCGCGGCGACATCGCCCGCGACCTCGACAACGACCCGGTTTTTTTGGCCCAGCACGCCTTCTCGCTCAACTACGAAGCCGAGCGCTGGAAGGCGATCCGGTTTGCCGCGGTGAAGGATTATCAGGTGCGCGACAAGGCGGCGTAAGCTGCGGCCCTTCCCTTCTTACAAGCGGAGAAGGGAAGGTGCTGCGACGGGCTCCCGGCCCTCCGCTATGGCTCCGGGCGTTCGTCGTTCGAAAAGCCAAATTCGTTGGCTGTTCGACCGCTACGCGGACCGCTCATCAGCCATGCGCAACCATCACATGCCGCACGGCGGTGTAGTCCTCCAGCGCGTAGAGCGACATGTCCTTGCCGTAGCCGGACTGCTTCAGCTCCGCCATGCGGCATCTCGTTGGTCAGCATGAAATGGGTGTTGATCCAGGTGCAGCCATATTGCAGGCGGGCGGCGGTCGCCATGGCGCGCGAGACGTCCTTGGTCCACACCGACGACGCCAGGCCGTAGTCGCTGTCATTGGCCCAGTTCACGGCCTCGTCGACCTCGGAGAAGCGGGTGATCGAAACGACCGGACCGAACACTTCGCGGCGCACGATCTCGTCTTCCTGCAGCGCGCCGGCAACGACCGTCGGCTGGTAGAAGAAGCCCGAGCCCTCGCCCGGCTTGCCGCCGGTGGTGATCTCGATGTGCTTCAGCTCCGAGGCGCGCTCGACGAAGCTGGAGACGCGGTCGCGCTGGCGGCGCGAGATCAGCGGCCCGATCTCGTTCTCGGTGTCGTCGGGCTGGTTGTACTTGATGGTCGAGACGGCCGAGGAGAGATCGGCGACGAGCTTGTCGTAGATCTTCTTGCCGGCATAGATGCGGCAGGCGGCGGTGCAGTCCTGGCCGGCATTGTAATAGCCGAAGGCGCGCAGGCCGTTGACCACGGCGCCGAGGTCGGCGTCGTCGAAGACGATGACCGGCGCCTTGCCGCCGAGTTCGAGATGCGTGCGCTTGACCGACTTGGCGGCGGCCTGCAGCACCTTCTTGCCGGTGGCGACGTCGCCGGTGATCGAGATCATGTTGACCTTGGGATGGTTGATCAGCGTGTTGCCGACGCTGTCGCCGCGGCCGAGCACGACGTTGACCACGCCTTCCGGCAGGACATCGGCGAGGATCTTGGCCAGCTTCAGCGCCGTCAGCGGCGTCTGCTCGGACGGCTTGAAGACGACGGTGTTGCCGCCGGCGATCGCCGGCGCCAGCTTCCAGGCCATCATCATCAGCGGATAGTTCCACGGCGCGATCGAGGCGACGATGCCGATCGGGTCGCGGCGGACCATCGAGGTGTGGCCGGGCAGATATTCGCCGGCGACCACGCCCGGCATGGAGCGCACCGCGCCGGCAAAGAAGCGGTAGCAGTCGACGATCGCCGGGATCTCGTCATTGAGCACGGCATTGATCGGCTTGCCGCAGTTCAGCGCCTCGAGCGCGGCGAATTCCTTGCGCTTCGGCCTCGATGCGATCGGCGATCTTCAGCAGATAGCCCGAGCGCTGCGCCGGCGTGGTGCGCGACCAGCGTGACGAACGCCTTTTCGGCGGCAGCCACTGCCGCCTCGATCTGCGCCGGGCTGGCTTCCGGCAGGTTGAGAATGGTCGCCCCGGTCTTCGGGTTGAGGATCGGCTCCTCGGTCTCGGTGCCCTTGTCGAAGATCGAGCCGATCAGCATCTGGGTGTCCATGGAGGTCTCTCCCTTATTCTTGGGTTATTTGCCCGAACCGGCGATCTGGTCGCCGTCGCGGGTCAGGTAATAGGCAAGCAGGATGGGCAGCAGCGTCACCAGCACCACGACCATGGCCACGACATTGGTGACCGGGCGCTGGCGCGGCCGGATCAGTTCCTCCAGCATCCAGATCGGCAGCGTCTGCTGCTGGCCGGCGGTGAAGGTGGTGACGATGACCTCGTCGAAGGACAGCGCGAAGGCGAGCATGCCGCCGGCCAGCAGCGCCGTGCCGATGTTGGGCAGCACGACATGCCGGAAGGTCTGGAAGCCGTCGGCGCCGAGATCCATCGAGGCCTCGATCATCGAGCCGGAGGTGCGGCGGAAGCGGGCGACCGCATTGTTGTAGACGACGACGACGCAGAAGGTGGCGTGGCCGAGCACGATCGTCCAGAACGAGAACGGGATGTCGGCCAGCGAGAAGGCCGAGCGCAGCGCGATGCCGGTGATGATGCCGGGCAGCGCGATCGGCAGGATGACCAGCAGCGAGATGGTCTCGCGGCCGAAGAATTTCGTCCGCGACACGGCGGCGGCGCACAGCGTGCCCAGCACCAGCGCGATCGCCGTCGAGATGGCCGCGACCTGGACCGACAGCGACAGCGCCTCCCACACATCCGGCCGGTTCCAGGTGACGGCGAACCATTGCGTGGTCAGCCCCGGCGGCGGCCAGACGAAGCTCTTCTCCTCGGTGGTGAAGGCATAGACGAAGATCAGCAGGATCGGCAGATGCAGGAAGAGCAGGCCGCAGGCGGCGGCGATCTTCAGGCCGAGCGGGGCCGACTGGGCCGCGGTCAGAGCGCATCGAAGGCCCCCATGCGCTTGGCGCCCCAGAGGTAGAAGCCCATGATGACGATCGGCACGACGGTGAAGGCGGCGGCGAGCGGGATGTTGCCGGCGGTGCCCTGCTGCGAATAGACGGCCTGGCCGATGAACAGCCGCGACGTGCCGATGATCTGCGGGATGATGTAGTCGCCCAGCGTCAGCGAGAAGGTGAAGATCGAGCCGGCGACGATGCCGGGCAGCGCCAGCGGGAACAGCACGTTGCGGAAGGTCTGGCCCGGCGACGCGCCGAGATCGGACGAGGCCTCGATCAGATTGCCGGGCACGCGCTCGAGCGCCGCCTGCACCGGCAGGATCATGAAGGGCAGCCAGACATAGACGAAGACGATGAAGGTGCCGGTGAAGGAGACCGACAGCGAATTGCCGCCGACGACCGGCAGCGACAGCCAGCCATCGAGCAGCCACAGCAGATGCAGCTTGGCGAACAGCCAGGTGAGGATGCCTTCCTTGGCGAGGATCAGCTTCCAGGCATAGATCTTGACCAGATAGCTCGACCACAGCGGCAGCATGACGCCGAGATAGAACAGCGCCTTCCAGCGGCCGCGCGCATAGCGCGCCGCGTAATAGGCGATGGGGAAGGCGATGATCGCCGAGGCCAGCGTGACCAGCGCCGCCATCGTCACCGTGCGCACGATGATGTCGAGATTGGCGGCCTGGAGCAGTTCGCCATAGGTCTTCAGCGTGAACTCGCGGTTGATCAGGCCGGAGAACTCGTCGATCGAGAAGAAGCTCTGCAGCAGCAGCGCGAACAGCGAGCCGAGATAGACGATGCCGAGCCACAGCACCGGCGGCAGCAGCATGAGCAAGAGCAGGAGCTTGCGGCCGGCGCCAGAACAGGTCGGACAGCGCGCCGCGCAGGCCGCCGCTGCCCGGCAGGATGGCGGGGGCGGTGGCGCGCGGCATGGCGGCGTCGAGGCTCATGCCGGCTCGTCCATCAGATGCAGATGCTCGCGGTTGAAGGTGAGCACGACCGCTTCGCCTTCCGCCGGCAGTGGCGTGCCGGCCGGCACGATGGCGTGCAGCCTCAGCCCGTCGGCATCGAGCGCCAGCCTGGTCGTGGCGCCGAGATAGTTGGTCGAGACGAGGCGGGCGGCAACGCCGTCGCCCTTCGCCGCGCGGCCGACGCGGATGGCTTCGGGGCGCAGGCTGCCCCAGCGGTGCTGGCCGGAATAGCGCTGGACGAAATCCGGCGGCAGCACGTTGGACGAGCCGACGAAATCGGCGACGAAGCGCGTCTTCGGCCGCTGGTAGATGTCCTCCGGCGTGCCGATCTGCATGATCTTGCCGTCGTTGAAGACGGCGACGCGGTCGGCCATCGACAGCGCCTCGCCCTGGTCGTGGGTGACGAAGACGAAGGTGATGCCGAGCGCCTTCTGCAGCGACTTCAGCTCTTCCTGCATGTTCTCGCGCAGCTTGAGGTCGAGCGCGCCGAGCGGCTCGTCGAGCAGCAGCACCTTGGGCTGGTTGACCAGCGCGCGCGCCAGCGCGACGCGCTGGCGCTGGCCGCCGGAAAGCTGGCCGGGCCGGCGCGCGCCATAGCCGGGCAGCCGCACCAGCGACAGCGCCTCTTCCGCCGCCTTCTGCCGCTCCGGCCTTGCCGACGCCCTTGACCATCAGCCCGTAGGCGACGTTGTCGAGCACGTTCAGATGCGGGAACAGCGCATAGTCCTGGAACACGGTGTTGACGTTGCGCCGATAGGGCGGCACGCCCTCGGCGCGCTCGCCGAAGATCGAGATCGAGCCCGAGGTCGGCTGCTCGAAACCGGCGATCAGGCGCAGGCAGGTGGTCTTGCCGGAACCGGACGGGCCGAGCATGGCGAAGAACTCGCCCGGCACGATGTCGAGATCGACCGCGTCGACGGCGCGCACGCTGCCGAAATGGCGCGAGACTTTCTGGAAGGAAACGGCTGAGGTCATGGGCTGTCAGTCTGTTGCCGGTTGATCTGTCGAATCGCCAGCGCTGCCCGGATCGCGGGCGCGGCCGCTACCTCCCCCTCGATGGGGAGGTCGCGGCGAAGCCGCGGGTGGGGGTGATCCGGCAGACGCAGACGCTGCCGCGCTGACCCCCACCCCGACGCTGCGCGTCGACCCTCCCCACAAGGGGGAGGGTAAGGGCGAAATCACCGTCCGCCGATGACGCCGATATAGTCCGACACCCAGCGGTAATAGGGCACGCACTGGTCGTTCTGGGTGGCGCATTTCGACGACCGGCGTCTTCCAGAACTTGATCTTGTCGAAATTGTCGTAGCCGTTGGTCTTGCAGCCTTCGTCGGTCAGCAGCTCGTTGCCCTTGCAGGCGGCGGGCACGACGGGCAGCGAACCGAACCAGGCCGAGACGTCGCCCTGCACCTTCGGCGACAGCGAATGCTCCATCCACATATAGGCGCAGTTCGGGTGGGCCGCGTCGGCCTCCATCATGGTGGTGTCGGCCCAGCCGGTGACGCCTTCCTCCGGGAACGGTCGAGGCGACCGGCTTCTTGGCGGCGACCAGCGTGTTGACCTGGTACGGCCACGAGCCCGAGGCGACGACGCCCTCGTTCTGGAAATCGTCGATCTGGATGGCGGCGTCGTGCCAGTAGCGGCCGACCAGCGTGCGCTGGACGCGCAGCAGGTCGAGCGCCGCCTTGTACTGGTCCTCGTTCAGCTCGTAGGGATCCTTGATGCCGAGTTCCGGCTTGTGGAACATCAGATAGTTGGCGGCGTCGGCGATGTGGATCGGGCCGTCATAGGCCTGGACGCGGCCCTTGTTCGACTTGCCGTCGGGCAGGTTCATCTCCTCGAAGACGACGTTCCAGCTCTTCGGCGCTTCCTTGAACACCTCGGTGTTGTACATCAGCACGTTCGGGCCCCACTGGTAGGGAACGCCGTAGTGCACGCCGTCGACCGTGAACCAGGGCGCATCCTTCAGCCGGTCGTCGACCGTCTTCCAGCTCGGGATGAGATCGGTGTTGATCGGCTGCACGCGCTTGCCGGCGACGAGGCGCAGCGAGGCGTCGCCCGAAGCGGTGACGAGGTCGAAGCCGCCCTCGTTCATCAGCGACGACCATCTCGTCGGAGGTGTTGGCGGTCTTGACGTTGACCTTGCAGCCGGTGTCCTTCTCGAAGGCGGTCACCCAGTCATAGCCCTTGTCGGTTTCGCCGCGCTCGATATAGCCCGGCCAGGCGACGATGTTGACCTCGCCCTCGCCCTTGCCGAGTTCCTTGACCTGGGCGACGGCCTGGCCGGAGAAGGTCAGCGCGACCGTCAATGCAGTGCATGACTTCAGGAATGAATTCATCGTCGATCTCCCATTTTGGCGCCTGACGCGAAGCCGCGTCTTCGCTGCGTCACGCGGCTGAAAATGTCATTCGTCCTGGACATTCGCTCAGCGACGGTCCCTGAACGAAAGTGCTTGAAAATTCCGGTTTCGCAAATTCATTTATCAGAAAGGCGATATCGGATTTTCCGATAGGTCGAGCGCCTGACCTTGTCAGGGCCGCTGGCGGACCGTGCGCTGCGACTGGGCAAGGCCGATGAAGTCGCGCGCCGCCTGCGGCAGGCCGGAGCCGCGGCGCCAGACCATGCCGACCTGGACGACCGGCAGAGAGCCGGAAATGTCGCGCGATTCGATGCGGTCGCCTTCCAGCGACCATGGCCGGTAGACGAGGTCGGGCAGCAGCGCCACGCCGGCGCCGGTGGCGACGAGGCTGCGCACCGCCTCGACCGAGCGGGTGCGGAAGGCGACATGCGGCTTGGCGCCGATCGCCGCCAGCAGCTTGCCGGTGTTCTCCTCGATCTCGTCGACGGTGAGCATGATCAGCGGTTCGCCGGCGATGTCGCCGATGCCGATGATGTCGGCGCTGGCCAGCGGATGGCCGAGCGGCAGCCACAGCCGGTAGGCCGAGACCTCGAGGATTTCCGACTGCAGCGCCATGCGGTCGCGCAGGTTGGAGATGACCATGACGGCGATGTCGAGCTTGCCGCCGATCAGCAGGTGTTCGAGATAGTCGCCATTGTCCTCGATGGCCGAGACCTCGACGCCCGGATAGGCGCGGCGGTAGCGGGCGAGAAGGTCGGACAGCACATAGCCGGCGACCAGCGAGGTGACGCCGAGCTGCAGGCGGCCGCCGGCCACCACCTGGTCGCCGGAGAAAGCGCGCCGCGCATCGGACACGTCGGCCAGGATCTTGGTCGCGTGGCGCAGGAACTGGTGGCCCTTGTGGGTGATGTTGAGGCCGCGCGGATGGCGCTCGAACAGCTCGACGCCGAGATCGCTCTCCAGCTCCTTGATCGCCTCGGTGACCGAGGATTGCGAGATCGACAGGTTCTGCGCGGCGCCCGACACCGTGCCTTGCTCGGCGACGGCGATGAAGAACTGCAACTGGCGGATGGTGAAGGCCATGGCCGGACTAAACACGGCGAGGGCCGCGCTGGGAAGTGGCAAGCGTTCCGATCCTGCTGTGGGGATCAGAATCCGGCTTCGGCGCTCGCAATGCTCAGCCGCGCGCCGGCCTCGGCGAGGGCGGCGGCGATGTCGCGCGGCGGCGGGCGGTCGGTGGCGAGTTCGGAAAAGCCGTCGAAGCCGCAGACCTGGACCAGCCCCTGGCGGCCGAATTTGGTGTGGTCGGTGATGACGAGGGAGCGCTGGCCGCGCGACAGCACCATGCGGGCGAATTCGGCCTCTTCCAGATCATAGTCCATGACGCCCGCGACGGCATCGACGGCGCCGATGGAGATCACCGCGTGGCTGACGGAGAAGCGGCTGACGAATTCGATCGCCGAGGCGCCGAAGGCCGCGCCGGAATCGCTGCGCAGTTCGCCGCCGGCCATATAGACCTTGTTGCCGTTGACGGTGGCCAGCGTGCGGGCGATGTCGGACGAATTGGTGACCACCGTCAGCCGCCGGTGGCCGAGCAGCTCGCGGGCGAGGAACGAGGTCGTCGTGCCGGTGTCGAGCATGATCGATTCGCCGTCGCGGATGGTGGCGGCGACCATGCGGGCGATGAGCGCGCTTGGCGTCGGCATTGTCGCGCATGCGCCGCTCGAACGGCGCCTCGCCGATCATCGACGGCAGGCCGATGGCGCCATGCATCTTCAGCACGGAGCCGTCGCCGGTGAGCGGCTTGACGTCGCGCCGCACGGTTTCCAGCGAAACCCCCAGCCGGTCGGCCAGGCTGGCGATGGTGACGGTGCCCTCCTCCTGCAGGAGGCGCAGGATTTCGCCATGCCGTTTCGAATGGATCATGCGGCTTTCCCGGACTTGCTGCTGTTGACCGATTTTAAGGCAATTCAGACGTTTTTAAAGGAATTGCTTATGATTTCGGGCAAAACACCCAAAAAAAGTCACAGCTTTTGATTGACAGCCGGTCAGCACTGGCGTGAGATCAATCGCGTGACAGGCTCGGAACTGCCACTGGAGGGTGATGGCAGAGCCGCAATCGCAAACCGGACACCGGCCAGACCGTCTGGAACTTGCCTGGCGCAAGGAATTTTCAAATCCGCGGGGGCGGATGCCGGGTGCTCAAAACCTGGCCAAAGGGGCTCGTCGGTGCGGTGCGGGATAATGATCCCGGCGTCCCGCACCGACGAGATTTTTGTGTTTCTCCCCGCCATCGTTGCGCTATGCGCGGCGCTTTGTCGAAGTTCCGCCAAACCAGGGATGATCCCGTGACTGCCGAAGATCGCATCCGCGCCCTGCCCTGCTGGACCGGCAGCATCGAGATTGCGCCGCTGCCGGGCGGCCTCAGCAACGCCAACTATCTGGTCAAGGACGCGGCCGGGCGGCATGTCGTGCGCTTCGGCCAGGACTATCCGTTCCACCATGTCTTTCGCGAGCGCGAGGTGATGACGTCGCGGGCGGCGCATGCCGCCGGCTTCGCGCCGGCGGTCCGCTATGCCGAGCCGGGCATCATGGTGACGGAATATCCTCGGCGCCAAGACCTATGCGGCCGAAGACGTGCGCGCCAATATCGGCCGCGTCGCAGCCCTGATGCGCGGTTTCCACCGCGAGATGCCCAACCACATCTCCGGCGCCGGCTTCATGTTCTGGGTGTTCCACGTCATCCGCGACTATGCGCGCACGCTGGAGGAAGGCGGCAGCCGCAAGCGCGAGCGACCTGCCCGAGCTTCTGGCGCTGGCCGACGAGCTGGAGCGGGCGCAGAAGCTGCTGCCGATCGTCTTCGGCCACAACGATCTTTTGCCGGCGAATATTCTCGACGACGGCAACAGGCTGTGGCTGATCGACTTCGAATATGCCGGCTTCAACACCGCGATGTTCGACCTTGCCGGCGTTGCCTCGAATGCCGGCATGAGCGACGCAGGAATCCTTCGCCTTGCTCACCGCCTATTTCATGACGCGAGCCGGACGAGGCGATCCGCCGCTCGCACGCGGCCATGCAATGCGCCTCGCTGCTGCGCGAGGCGATGTGGAGCATGGTTTCCGAACTCTACCTCGACGCGCCGGGCATCGACTACGTCGCCTATACCGAGGAGAACCTGACGCGGCTCGACGCGGCGCTGGACAACTACCGCACGAAATACGGGATACAGACATGACCTTGCCCAGCCATGCCGAGATCGTCGTCATCGGCGGCGGCATCATCGGCTGTTCGACGGCCTATCATCTGGCGCGCGACCACAAGGCCGATGTCGTGCTGCTGGAACAGGGCAAGCTGACCTCCGGCTCGACCTGGCATGCGGCCGGGCTGGTCGGGCAGTTGCGCTCGTCGGCCTCGATCACCCGCGTGCTCAAATATTCGGTCGAGCTCTACAAGGGGCTGGAGGCCGAGACCGGGCTCGCCACCGGCTGGAAGATGACCGGCTGCCTCAGGCTCGCCACCAATGCCGACCGCTGGACCGAATACAAAAGGCTGGCGACGACGGCGAAAAGCTTCGGCATGGACATGCAGTTGCTGTCGCCGGCCGAGGTCAAGGCGATGTGGCCGCTGCTGGAGACCGGCGATCTCGTCGGCGCCTCCTGGCTGCCGACCGACGGCCAGGCAAGCCCCTCCGACATCACGCAGTCGCTGGCCAAGGGCGCGCGCATGCATGGCGCGAAACTGTTCGAGGATGTGCGCGTCACCGGCTTCGAGATGAAGGACGGCCGCATCACCGCGGTGAAGACCAGCAAGGGCGACATCGCCTGCGACAAGGTGGTGAACTGCGCCGGGCAATGGGCGCGGCAGGTCGGCGCGATGGCCGGCATCAACGTGCCGCTGCAGCCGGTGAAGCACCAGTACATCATCACCGAGAAGATCGACGGGCCTGGCGACCGACGCGCCGACGATCCGCGACCCCGACCGCCGCACCTATTTCAAGGAAGAGGTCGGCGGGCTGGTGATGGGCGGCTATGAGCCGAACCCGCAGGCCTGGACGACCGATCTCCCCGGCGGCGACGTGCCGGACGACTGGGAGTTCCGCCTGTTCGACGACGACTACGATCATTTCGAGCAGCATATGAGCCAGGCGATCGCGCGCGTTCCGGCGCTGGAGACCGTCGGCGTCAAGCAGATGATCAACGGTCCGGAAAGCTTTACGCCGGACGGCAATTTCATCCTCGGCGTCGGCGCCCGAATGCGCCAACATGTTCGTCGGCGCCGGCTTCAACGCCTTCGGCATCGCCTCGGGCGGCGGCGCCGGCTGGGTGCTGGCGCAATGGGTGGTCGACGGCGAAGCGCCGCTCGACCTCTGGGTGGTCGACATCAGGCGCTTTTCCGGCCTGCACCGCGACCGGCAATGGGTCTGCGACCGCACGCTGGAAGCCTATGGCAAGCACTACACGATCGGCTTCCCGCATGAGGAGTATCTGTCGGGCCGGCCGCGCATCGTCTCGCCGCTCTACGAGCGGCTGAAGACAGCATCGCGCCGTGTTCGGCTCGAAACTCGGCTGGGAGCGGCCGAACTGGTTCGCGCCCGAGGGCACGCAAGCCCGGAAGACATCTATTCGATGGGCCGGCAGAACTGGTTCTCGGCGGTCGGCGACGAGCACCGGCATGTGCGCGAGAAGGTCGGCATCTTCGACCAGTCGTCCTTCGCCAAATACGAGATGACCGGCGCGGATGCGCAGAAGGCGCTGGACTGGATCTGCGCCAACGACGTCGCCAAGCCGGTCGGCCGGCTGACCTACACGCAGCTTCTCAACACGCGCGGCGGCATCGAGGCCGACCTGACCGTGGCGCGGCTTGGCGAGGAAAAATTCTACATCGTCACCGGCACCGGCTTCCGCACGCATGATTTCGCCTGGATCGGCGACCATGTCGGCAAGGATCTCGACGTGACGCTTGAGCGACGTCACCGAGGATTTCGGCACGCTGTCGCTGATGGGGCCGCGCGCGCGCGACGTGCTGGCGGCGGTGACCGACGCGGACGTGTCGAACGCCGCCTTCCCGTTCGGCCATGTGCGCGAGATCGCGATCGCCGGCCACACGGTGCGGGCGCTGCGCGTCACCTATGTCGGCGAGCTCGGCTGGGAACTGCATGTGCCGATCGCCGCAACCGGCGAGGTCTTCGACGCGCTGATGGCGGCGGGCAAGCCGCACGGCATCCGCCCGGTCGGCTACCGCGCGCTGGAATCGCTCAGGCTGGAAAAGGGCTATCGCGCCTGGGGCTCCGACATCACGCCCAACGACACGCCGTTGGAGGCCGGCCTCGGCTGGGCGGTGAAGCTGAGGAAGAACACCGATTTCGTCGGCCGGCGGGCACTGGAGAAGATCAACGGCGACGGCGCTGAAGAAACGCTTTGCCGGCTTCACCGTCGACGATCCGGAGATCGTGCTGGTCGGCCGCGAGACGATCCTGCGCAACGGCGAGCCGGTCGGCTACCTCACCAGCGGCGGCTATGGCTACACGGTGGCCAAGAACATCGGCTACGGCTATGTGCGCAATGCCGACGGCGTCGAGCGACGACTTCCTCGCCTCCGGCGACTACGAGCTGGTGGTGGCGATGGAACGCACGCCGGCAAAGATCCATCTCGAGCCGCTGTACGATCCGGCTGGAGAGAAGGATCAGGGCTTAGGCCTTCGCCAGCCTCGATCAGATGACGCGCAGCACAAGACCGCGGCTGGGCACGGTATCGGCCTCGCCGGGCATGGAGACATAGGGCGCCGTCTCCTCGTCGCGCGTGACGACGCCTTGCGCCTCCAGTTCGGCGATGCGCGCGGCAAAGCCCGCCTCCCACAGCGTGTTCTTGACCGTCAGCACGATCGCGCCGCCCGGCCGGCAGATGCGGATCAGCTCGTCCAGCCCTTCGGCGCCGACATGGCCCGAGGTGAAGACGCCGGCCGAGACGATGCCGGCATAGGCATTGTCGGCAAAAGGCAGCGGCCCGCCGAGCGCCAGGCAATGAAGCGCCGAATAGATGCCCTTGGCGCGCCGCCTTGGCCAGCATGCCCTCGGAAATGTCGAGCGCCTCGACTTGCGGGTAGCCGGTGATGGCAAGCCATTCGCCGATCAGCCCGGTGCCGGCGCCGGCATCGAGAAGCGGGGCTGCGCCGCGCGGCAGATGGCGGGCGAGCAGAGCCAGGCAGATCGTCGGATGGCGATAGCCGGCGGTCGACATGTCGGCATCGTAGGTGTCGGACCAGCTGTCGTAGAGCGCCGCCACGTCCTCGGGCCGCTTCGCCGCATAGGCCGCGCCGAGCGCAGTGTTCTGCTTGCTGTCTGCCATTGCCGCTTGCCCCAGCTCGTTGCTCTGTCGACGGGATGATAGCCAAACGGCGAAAACTGTGGAACCGTCGCCGCAAGATAATAAAGGCGTGAGGGGGATCGAGGCATGGCGGAAGACGATGGCACGCGCGGCACTGGCCGCCATTCCGGCGCTGGCCGGCTATGACGGACCGCTGGAGCGGCTCGGCGGCCTGACCAATCTTGTCTTCAGGGCCGGCGATTTCTGCCTGCGCATCCCCGGCAAAGGCACCGAGGAGTATATCAACCGCGCCAATGAAGCCGTGGCGGCGCGCGAGGCGGCGAAAGCCGGCGTCAGTCCGCGAGGTGCTGCATGTCGACGCCGGCACGGGCGTGATGGTGAGCCGCTTCATCGCCGGCGCCGAGACGATGTCGCCGGAAAAGTTCAAACTGCGTGCCGGGCAGTCCGGCGCGCGCCGGCGAGGTCTTCCGCAAGCTGCACACTTCCGGCGCGGTGTTTCCTTTCCGCTTCGAGCTGTTTGCGATGATCGACGATTATCTGAAGGTGCTGTCGACCAAGGACGTGGCGTTGCCGCACGGCTACCACGATGTCGTGCGCGAGGCCGAAACCGTGCGTGCAGCACTTGCCGCCCATCAAGCTGCCGCTTGCCGCCTGCCACTGCGATCCGCTGTGCGAGAACTTTCTCGACACCGGCGAGCGGATGTGGATCGTCGACTGGGAATATTCGGGGATGAACGATCCGCTCTGGGATCTCGGCGACCTCTCGGTCGAAGGCAAGTTCGATACCGCGCAGGATGAAGAGATGATGCGCGCCTATTTCGGCGGCGAGCCAAAACCGGCCGAGCACGGCCGCATCGTCATCTACAAGGCGATGTGCGACCTGTTGTGGACGCTGTGGGGGCTGATCCAGCTTGCCAACAACAATCCGGTCGACGATTTCCGCGCCTATGCCGACGGCCGCTTCGCCCGCTGCAAGGCGCTGATGGAGACGCCGGAATTTTCACGGCATCTGGCGGCCGTGCGCCAGGGTTAGAGCAATCCCATATGAGAACGGTTTCGGCCTCTATTGGAAAACCCTCTCTATTTCACTCATCGTCACTGTATCGTCAGATTTTTTGCAGTACCAGACGATCAACGCGATGGTGCCGATGGGGAATAATGCCGCAAGGAGCTGATGCCAACCGCTTCTGTTGATGTCATGCAGCCGGCGAGCGGTCATGGCAAGTGTCGGCAGAAAGACGGCAAGATTCCAAAGCGATGAGATAATTTCATTGCCCACAATGGCATCAGCTACCGACCGCAATGACAGAGACAATGAAAATGAAGAGGTAGGAGTACCAGAATTCCGAGCGGCTGGCTCTGCCGGAAAAATTCACATAGTTTCGAAAAAAGCTTGAAGCAGCCTCACTAAGATTCATCGAAGGCGGTATGTCTCCGAAACGATTGGCGCCTACTGGCGCTGCTCTTAGAACAAATACTAATGGCAAGGCGATAAGGACCAGAACTATCAGCCAATGCCATATAGAGAAACTACCCATCGTGCCCCCTCTATCGCAGTTTTCCGGGAGATATTGATCTTGCCTATCCCGGCAAGAATCAATCCCAGGTTGCGCCCGACAAGAAATTTACATCGCAAAATATCGATGTAAATACCGGACTTTTTGACCGAACTTTCCAGCTATTCCTGGCGGTAATCATGCGCTGCTAAAACGCACCGCTTTGAAATGGTGCCATGCGCCGCTCTTATGGTCTGTTTTGATTAAGTTGTTGACGGGAAACCGTTTTCACGCTCTTCTGGAATTGCCTTAGTTCACGCCCTTCGGCACGTTCTCGGGCGGCACCACGGTTTCCACCACCTTCTGGCGGTGGAAGATGAACAGGCCGGCGAGCACGACGATGGCCGAGCCGATCAGGATGCGCGGGCCCGGCACGTCGCCGAAGAAGACCAGGCCGAAGACCACCGCCCACAGGAGCAGCGTGTAGTGCAGCGGCGCCAGCGTCGAGGCCGGCGCCAGCTTCAGCGCCCTGGTGATCATCAGATGGGCGGCGCAGGAGACGATGCCGAGCAGCAGCATGGCGCCGAAATCGAGCGCCGACGGCGTCTGCCACGCGCCGATGGTCAGCACGCCGCCGACGAGCAGCGTGCCGATGGTCTGCCAGGTGACCAGAGTGGTGTCGCTGGTGCCGCGCAGCCGCCGGTTGAGGATGATGGCGAAGGCGAAGGAGATGCTGCCGACCAGCGCGAATATCGAGGACAGCGAAAACGCCGCCGAAGACGGCTTCAGCATGATCAGCACGCCGCAGAAGCCGACCAGGATCGCCGCCCAGCGGCGCCAGCCGACCTTTTCGCCGAGCAGGAAGTGCGACAGCGCCGCGACATAGATCGGCCCTGCCATGTAGAAGCTCATCACGTCGGCGAGCGGCAGATAGACGACGGCGGCATAAAACAGCGCGGTGTCGAGCGTCGTCATCACCACGCGCAGGATCTGCAGTTCCAGCCGCTCCATCTTGAACAGCTTGCCGGCGCCCTGGTTGGCGATCATCGGGCCGAGCACGAAGAAGGCGCCGACCGAACGGATCAGCACGACCTGGCCGACGGAGAAGCTGGCGACCAGCCATTTGCCCATCGCGTCGTTCAGCGCAAACAGGAAATCGCCGGCCAGCATCAGCAAAATGCCGGCCAAAAGCACGTTCCTGATCGTAAAGTTGCGGGCAAGCGGACGGGAGCCATGCCGGCTCCGTAGACGCCAAGCGGCCGATTTGACGAGCGGAATCGGGAATCGATAAGACCAGCGGCGGAAATCGGCTGGTTCTATGCCTTCCGTGCGCTTTCGGCAGGCCGCGTCGGTACGATCCGCTATTTAGGCTGCGGCCGAATGATGATCGGGCGATAGAGGATCGGCCTGTCCCAGGGATCGAAAGCCGATGCGCTTCGGAGTTCCGCGCGCCGATCGAGATCGATGCGCTGCAGGCATTCGGCGAAGGCATCGTTCTTCTTGGTGAAGCCGTAGGACCGGCATTTCGCCTCATCGGCGGCGCGGCGGTCCTCCGCCGACATGCAGCCCGCGCAAGCCGCCGCCAGCGCAACCGCCATCACAGTCTTTTGCCACATGGTGATCCTCCTCGAACCAAAGTGGAGGTTTATTGTAGACTTAATTATGGCCAGACGAAGCGGAGAGCCTTGATGCAAGAGGCTGGCCTGTTGGGCCTGAAAGGCTCGGCTCGCCTATGACAGGGAGCCGGCCGGCTTGTGCCGCCGGTTCACCTGTGCCGGCCGGCCGGCGATCGACAGCCGCGTCTCCTGCTTCGTGCGCTCGGCCACCACCTTGCCCCTGGCGATGACGCAGAGCCGTTCGGCGCGCAGGCGCAAGGCCTCGACCGGGTTGCCGGCGTCGAGGACGACGAGGCTGGCGCGCTTGCCGACGGCAAGGCCGAGATGATCGAGCCCCATGATGGCGGCGTTGACGTTGGTGACCATGTCGAAGCAGCGCGCCATGTCGGCGGGGCTCGACATCTGCGCGACGTGCAGGCCCATGAAGGCGACGTCGAGCATGTCGGCGGTGCCCAGCGAATACCAGGGGTCGAGCACGCAATCCTGGCCCCAGCCGACGCGGATGCCGTGCGCCAGCATCTCCTTGACGCGGGTCAGGCCGCGGCGCTTGGGAAAAGTGTCGTGGCGGCCCTGCAGCATGATGTTGATCAGCGGATTGGGGATCGCCGACACGCCGGCCTCGGCAATCAGCGGCAGCAGCTTGGAGACGTAGTAATTGTCCATCGAATGCATGGAGGTGAGGTGCGAGCCGGCCACCCTGCCCTGCAGGCCGAGGCGCTGCGTCTCATAGGCAAGCTGCTCGATATGGCGCGACAGCGGATCGTCGGTCTCGTCGCAATGCAGGTCGACCATCAGCCCGCGCTTTGCCGCGATTTCGCAGAGTTCGGTCACCGAGCGCGTGCCGTCGGCCATGGTGCGTTCGAAATGCGGAATGCCGCCGACGATGTCGACGCCCATGTCGAGCGCGCGGACGGTGTTCTCGACGCGCCGTCGGCGAGCGATAGAACCCGTCCTGCGGGAAGGCGACCAGTTGCAGGTCGATATAGGGCGCGACCATCTTCTTGACGTCGAGCAGCGCCTCGACCGCCAGCAGCCGGTCGTCGCAGACATCGACATGGGTGCGGATGGCGAGCAGGCCCATCGAGACGGCCCAGTCGCAATAGGCGAGCGCGCGCTCGCGCACCGCCTCATGCGTCAAGAAGCGGCTTCAGCTCGCCCCACAGCGAAATGCCTTCCAGCAGCGTGCCCGAGGCGTTGATGCGCGGAATGCCGTAGGACAGCGTGGCGTCCATGTGGAAATGCGGATCGACGAAGGGCGGCGAGACCAGATTGCCGTGGCGCATCGATCGCCGTGCCGGCGCTGACGTGCAGTTCGGGCTCGATGGCGGCGATCGTCTCGCCGACGATGCCGATGTCGGCGACGCGTGCCGTCGGGCAGCGTTCCGCCGCGCACAATAAGGTCGAAATCCATCTGTCGTCATCTCCCTGCAAGATCGAACGTCGCCATCGTGGCGCAAAAGACAGCTTGCCGCAGCCGTTTGCTTTCAGCGGCAGCGAAAGGTTCCATCCGGCCGCAACTCGCTCTATAAGCCGCCTTTCGCCCCCGTGGCGAATCCGAAATTCGTCTCAGTCAGGCATGGGATCAGCCATTTGTTTCGCTTCTTCCGTTCGACGGAAAACCAGCGCCTCATCGCAAGGCTGGTCAGGGAATCCTTCCAGGAGCACAGGTTCGGCTACGGCGCCGCCATGCTGTCGATGCTGGTGGTGGCCGCCATGACCGGCGCCAGCGCCTGGATCCTGCGCGAGATCACCAATGAATTCGTCATCTACAAGAGACTCGACCGCGTCAACCTGATCGCGGCGGCGGTCGCCGCGATCTTCATCTTCAAGGGCATCGCCAATTTCGTCCAGGCCTATTTCATGAGCCGCGTCGGCAACGCCATCATCGCCGACCGGCAGCGCAAGATCTATGACCGCATCCTGGCGCAAGGCATCGAATTCTACCATTCGACCTCGTCGTCCGACCTGATCACCCGCATGACCAACAATGCGCAGGCCGCGCGCAGCGTGCTCGACCTCGTCGTCACATCCTATGTGCGCGATCTGGTGACGCTGATCGTGCTGGTGGGGGTCATGGTCTGGCAGCAGCCGGCGCTGTCGCTGATCTGCTTCGTCATCGGGCCGGTCGCCATTTACGGCGTCAACCGCATCCTGAAGCGCGTCCGCAAGATTGCCGCAGCAGGAATTCCGCTCGCTCGGCCAGATCGTGCAGGTGATGCAGGAAACGGCAATCGGCGTGCGTGTCGTCAAATCCTTCGGTCTCGAAGGCGCGATGCGCAAGCGCATGTACAAGGCGGTGTCGGACGTCGAGAACCGCGCCAACAACATCGCCACGCTGGAGGCCGCCACCAGCCCGGTGATGGAAACGCTTGCCGGGCTGGCAATCGCCGGCGCCGTCCTGGTCAGCGGCTTCCTGGTCCTGCAGGGCGGCCAGATGCCGGGCAACATCATGGCCTTCATCGCGGCGCTGCTGCTTGGCCTATGAGCCGGCCAAGCGCCTGGCGCGCGTGCGCATCTCGCTGGAAACCGGCATCGTCGGCGTGCGCATGATGTTCGAGCTCGCCGACCGGCCGCTGACGCTTGGCCGAAAAGCCGGACGCAAAGCCGCTGCAGGCCGGGCCGGGCGAAATCCGTTTCGACAATGTCGAGCTTCGCCTATCCGGAAAGCCCGCCGGTGTTCGAAGGACTCGACCTGACGCTTGCCGGCCGGCAAGATGACGGCGCTGGTCGGCCCTTCGGGCAGCGGCAAGTCGACCATCCTGAACCTGATCATGCGCATGTACGACCCGCAGAGCGGCAAGGTGCTGTTCGACGGCCAGGACATCTCCGACGCCACGCTCGCCTCGGTGCAGGGAAAAGATCGCCTATGTCAGCCAGGACACGTTCCTGTTTGCCGGCACGGTCATGCACAACATCCGGCTCGGGCGCGCAGGACGCCACCGACGAGGAGGTGATCGCCGCCGCCAAGGCCGCCAATGCGCACGACTTCATCAGCGCCCATGCCGAAAGGCTACGAGACGGATGTCGGCGAGAACGGCGCGCTGCTTTCAGGCGGCCAGCGCCAGCGCATCTCGATCGCCCGCGCCATGCTGCGCAATGCCGAGATCCTGCTGCTCGACGAAGCAACCAGCGCGCTCGACGCCGAATCCGAAGCGCTGTTCCGCGACGCGCTGCAGCAGCTGACGGTCGGGCGCACGACCATCGTCATCGCCCACCGCCTGTCGACCGTGCACCAGGCCGACACGATCGTGGTGCTGGAGAGCCGGCAAGGTCGTGGAAAGCGGCCCGCACACAAGACTTGCTCAAGCAGGGCGGGCTGTACCAGAAGCTTTATGAATATCAGCTGATGCCGTGAGGCGCCTACCTTCTCCCCCTGGGGGAGAAGGTAGACAGCGTAGCGGGAGAGGTGCCGCAGGCCGGATAGTGCGATCCTTAGTCCGGCACGTGCCTGACCGCGCCTTTGTCGGCGCTGGTGGCGAAGGCGGCATAGGCGCGCAGGGCCGTCGTAACCTTGCGCTTGCGCTTTTCCTCGGGCTTCCAGGCCGTCGCGCCCTTCGCCTCCATCGCCGCGCGCCGTGCAGCGAGTTCGGCCTCGCTGACCGCCAGGTGGATCGTGCGGTTGGGGATGTCGATCTCGATCGTGTCGCCTTCCTGGACCAGGCCGATCAGGCCGCCTTCCGCCGCTTCCGGCGAGACATGGCCGATCGACAGGCCGGACGTGCCGCCCGAGAAGCGGCCGTCGGTGACCAGCGCGCAGGCCTTGCCGAGGCCTTTCGACTTCAGATAGCTCGTCGGGTAGAGCATTTCCTGCATGCCGGGGCCGCCGCGCGGTCCCTCATAGCGGATGACGACGACATCGCCGGCCTTGATCTCGTTGGACAGGATCGCCTTGACCGAGGCGTCCTGGCTTTCGAACACCCGCGCCGGGCCGGTGAATTTCAGGATCGATTCGTCGACGCCCGCGGTCTTCACGATGCAGCCGTCGAGCGCCAGATTGCCCTTCAGCACGGCAAGGCCGCCATCCTTCGAGAACGGCGTGCTCCGCCGAGCGGATGACGCCCTTCTCGCGGTCGAGATCGAGCTCGTCCCAGCGGCGGTCCTGGCTGAAGGCGACCTGCGTCGGCACGCCGCCGGGTGCGGCCAGGAAGAAATCGCGCACGTTCTGGCTCGTGGTGCGGGAAATGTCCCAATGGTCGAGCGCCTCGCCGAGGCTCGCCGTGTGCACCGTCGGCAGGTCGCGGTTGATCAGCCCGGCCTGGTCGAGTTGGCCGAGGATGGCCATGATGCCGCCGGCGCGGTGGACGTCTTCCATGTGCACGTCGGACTTCGCCGGCGCGACCTTGCACAGCACCGGAACCCGCCGCGACAGCCGGTCGATGTCCTCCATGGTGAAGTCGACCTCGCCCTCATGCGCGGCGGCCAGGATGTGCAGCACGGTGTTGGTCGAACCGCCCATGGCGATGTCGAGCGTCATGGCGTTCTCGAAGGCGCCCTTGGAGGCGATGCTGCGCGGCAGCGCCGTCTCGTCATCCTGCTCGTAATAGCGCTGGGCGAGATCGACGACGAGATGGCCGGCCTCGACGAACAGGCGCTTGCGGTCGGCGTGGGTGGCCAGCGTCGAGCCGTTGCCGGGCAGCGACAGGCCGAGCGCCTCGGTCAGGCAGTTCATCGAATTGGCGGTGAACATGCCGGAGCAGGAGCCGCAGGTCGGGCAGGCCGAGCGCTCGATGATCTTGACGTCCTCGTCCGAGATCTTGTCGTCGGCGGCCGCGACCATGGCGTCGACCAGGTCGAGCGCCTGCGTCTTGCCGGCCAGCACCACCTTGCCGGCTTCCATCGGCCCGCCGGAGACGAAGACGGTCGGGATGTTGAGGCGCAGCGATGCCATCAGCATGCCGGGCGTGATCTTGTCGCAATTGGAGATGCAGACCATGGCGTCGGCGCAGTGCGCGTTGACCATGTATTCGACCGAGTCGGCGATCAGCTCGCGCGACGGCAGCGAATAGAGCATGCCGTCATGGCCCATGGCGATGCCGTCATCGACGGCGATGGTGTTGAACTCCTTGGCGACGCCGCCGGCCTTCTCGATCTCGCGCGCGACCAGCTGGCCGAGGTCCTTGAGATGGACATGGCCCGGCACGAACTGGGTGAAGGAATTGACCACGGCGATGATCGGCTTGCCGAAATCCGAATCCTTCATGCCGGTCGCGCGCCACAGGCCGCGAGCGCCGGCCATGTTGCGGCCATGGGTGGTGGTGCGGGAACGATAGGCAGGCATGAATTTTCCTTAGCTGGCTGGCTGCGCTCCATGCGGAGCGTGGCGGCGCTGAATTCGGATCGCAGGCGTTATAGACGCCATAGTCTGGTCTGGCCACAATTTTGCGCTGCGCCAGATTTTCCCGAAAAACCGGACTTTCCGAAAAAATTGCATGCCACTGTCGGATCGCCTGCCGCACGGCCGTCCTTGGGCAGACGGCAAGGAATGGCACCATTCTCGGAGACGAGCCGTTTACCGCAATAGCAAACAAAGCAACCCGAGGAGCACGACATGCAAAAGATCACCACCTGCCTGTGGTTCGACAACCAGGCCGAAGAGGCGATGAATTTCTACGTCTCCATCTTCAAGAACTCGAAGGTGTTGAGCGTGATGCGCTGGCCAAAGGGTCATGCAGATGAAGGCAAGGTGCTGGTGACCACGTTCGAGCTCGATGGCGTGCAGTTCCAGGCGCTCAACGGCGGACCGCAATTCAAGTTCAACGAGGCCATGTCGCAGTCGATCGACTGCAAGACGCAGGAAGAGGTCGATTATTTCTGGGACAGGCTCATCGAAGGCGGCGGCGAACCGTCGCAATGCAGCTGGCTGAAGGACAGGTTCGGCGTCTCCTGGCAAGTCGTGCCGGAGCAACTGCCGCGCCTGCTTCTGGATCCGGACCGGGCCAGGGCCGGCCGGGTGATGTCGGCGATGATGCAAATGAGCAAGATCGACATCGCCAAGATCGAAGAAGCGGCGAAGGGGTGAGTGGAGGCGCACTTGCCTTCCCCCTTGTGGGGGAAGGCGGATCGGCGCGCAGTGTCGAGACGGGATGAGGGGTGTTGGACGGAGTTAGGCGTTGGTGTTCCCTGCAACACTCTCGCCCGGCCAGACGATTTCTTCTCGTCAACGATAAGCAGAGCCATGGCGCTTGCGGCAGCCAAACTTTAGAGAGCTGAATATAGGACCTTTGGCGGCGCTATTTCAGCGGGCTGCGCTTTCGGCCGGGGCAGGCCCGGTGTAGCCGATGTTCTTGTCGGCCTGTTCTGGTGCCTTGGGCCGCTTGATCCTGGCGGAGGCGGCCACCACCAGCTCGTTGAAATCCTCGGTGCCGCCGTCCAGCATCTCGAACAGCTGCCGCCGCATGCGCGGCTCCCAGAACTTGTTGATGTGCTCGGCAACGCCGGCAATGCCTTCCTCGCGCGGCTTGGAATGGAAGAAATCGGCGATCTGGTTGGCCATGCGCACCAGCTTTTCCTTGGTGCTCATAATGTGTTCTTCGTCATGCGACATGCTTGGCAACTCCGGAAGCCACCCGGTCCGGGTGGGTGAAAACATCGAAATCCTCGCCGCGAACCAATGCCACCAGCGTCATTCCGGCGGCCTCGGCCGTGCGGATGGCAAGGGCGGTCGGCGCCGAGACGGCAATGATGAAGGCCGAGCCGATCGCCGCCGTCTTCTGCACCATCTCGACCGACACGCGAGACGTCACGACCACGGCACCCGACGCGCCATCGATGCCGGCCTTGGCCAGCGCGCCGGCCAGCTTGTCCAGCGCGTTGTGGCGGCCGACATCTTCGCGCGCCATGACGATGCCCTTGCCGGGGATATAGAAGCCCGCGGCGTGCACGGCTCCGGTCTCGGTGTGCAACGGCTGCACCTTCGACAAAAGCTTGACCGAACGGATGATATCGTCGGCTTCAAGCGTAAGCTTTGACGCACCGACCGCGTCGACCGAGCGCATGGCCTCTTCGATGGATTCGATGCCGCACAGCCCGCAGCCGACCGGGCCGGCAAGCCGGCGTCGCCGCGCCTGGAAGCGTGTATTGGCCTTGTCCTTCAGCCGGATCTGGATGTCGATGCCGGCGCCAAGATCTTCGACCTCGATCGCCTCGATCTCGTCAGGAGCGGCAACGATGCCTTCGGTCAGCGAGAAGCCGAGTGCGAAATCATCGAAATCGGCCGGGCTCGCCATCATCACCGCATGCGTCGTGCCGGCGAAGGAGAACGCCACCGGCGTCTCCTCCGGCACCATGCGGTTCGCGGCCGCCGTTCCGCTGGCGCGGTGCGCCAGCCGCGATATCTGCGTCGTTGCTTTGCGGCGCGCGGCCAAGGTTACTCCGCCGCTTCCAGCGGTGCGATGCGGCGGCTCTGGCGCGCCTGCTCGTT
The DNA here is from genome assembly GCA_963788955.1 of uncultured Alphaproteobacteria bacterium. Taxonomy (GTDB): domain Bacteria; phylum Pseudomonadota; class Alphaproteobacteria; order Rhizobiales; family Rhizobiaceae; genus Mesorhizobium. The sequence continues at coordinate 330,383 of CAWBIN010000024.1, forward strand.
ATAGTCCCTCTGCCACTCGGTCGGGCCGTTGGACGGCGCCACCTGCACGGCGGTGACCTTGTATTCCGGACAGTTGGTCGCCCAGTCCGAGAAGTCGGTGGTGATCACGTTCGCCTGCGTGTCCGGATGGTGGAAGGTCGTATAGACCACACCTGGCGAGACGCGGTCGGTGATCAGCGCGCGCAACGTCGTCTCGCCGGAACGGCTCGCCAACCGCACCCAGTCGCCTTCGCGAATGCCGCGGTTCTCGGCATCGTGCGGATGGATCTCCAGCCTGTCTTCGGCATGCCACATGACATTTTCGGTGCGCCTGGTCTGCGCGCCGACATTGTACTGCGACAGAATCCGGCCGGTGGTGAGCAGCAGCGGGAAGCGCGGCCCGGTCCTCTCGTCGGTCGCCACATATTCGGTGCGGATGAACTTGCCCTTGCCGCGCACGAAACCGTCGACATGCATGATCGGCGTGCCGAGCGGCGCCTTCTCGTTGCAGGGCCACTGCACGGATCCGACACGGTCGAGCAGTTCGAAGGAGACGTTGGCGAAGCTCGGCGTCGTCTTGGCGATCTCGTCCATGATCTCGGAAGGATGCCGGTAGTTCCAGTCCAGCCCGATCGCGCGGGCAAGCTCCTGCGTCGCCTCCCAGTCGGCGTAGCGCGCCTTCGGCTCGATAACCTTGCGCACCATGTTGATGCGGCGCTCGGCATTGGTGAAGGTGCCGTCCTTCTCGAGGAAGGTCGAGCCCGGCAGGAACACATGCGCGTAGTTCGCCGTCTCGTTGAGGAAGAGGTCGTGCACGACGACGCATTCCATCGCGGCGAGGCCGGCGGCGACATGCTTGGTGTCGGGATCGGACTGCAGGATGTCCTCGCCCTGGATGTAGATGCCCTTGAAGGAGCCGTCGACGGCGGCATCGAGCATGTTGGGGATGCGCAGGCCCGGCTCGTCGTCGAGCTTCACGCCCCACAGGCTCTCATAGATGTCGCGCACGGCCTCGCCCGAGATATGGCGATAGCCGGGCAGTTCGTGCGGGAAAGAGCCCATGTCGCACGAGCCCTGCACGTTGTTCTGGCCGCGCAGCGGGTTCACGCCGACGCCGGGACGGCCGATATTGCCGGTGGCCATGGCGAGGTTGGCGATCGCCATCACCGTGGTCGAACCCTGGCTGTGTTCCGTCACGCCGAGGCCGTAATAGATCGCGCCATTGCCGCCGGTGGCGTAAAGACGCGCCGCGCCGCGGATCAGCTCGGGATCGACGCCGGACAATTTGCCGACGGTTTCGGGGCTGTTTTCCGGCAAGGCGACGAACGACGCCCAGTCCTGGAACTCCGCCCAGTCGCAGCGTTCGCGGATGAAGGCTTCGTCGAAGAGGCCTTCGGTGACGATGACATGCGCCAGCGCCGTCAGCACCGCCACATTGGTGCCGGGCTTCAGCGGCAGGTGATAGGCCGCCTCGATATGGGCCGACTTGACCATCTCGGTGCGGCGCGGATCGAGCACGATCAGCTTGGCGCCCTGGCGCAGCCGCTTCTTCAGCCGCGAGGCGAACACCGGATGGGCCGAAGCCGGGTTGGCGCCGATGATGACGGCGACGTCGGTGAAATCGACGGAATCGAAATCCTGCGTGCCGGCCGACGTGCCGTAGGTCTGGCCGAGCCCATAGCCGGTCGGCGAATGGCAGACGCGCGCGCAGGTGTCGACATTGTTGTTGCGGAAGCCCTGCCGCACCAGCTTCTGGACGAGATAGGTCTCCTCGTTCGTGCAGCGCGAGGAGGTGATGCCGCCGATCGAGGTGCGTCCGTACTGGTACTGGATGCGGCGGAATTCCTTGGCCGTATGGGCGAACGCCTCTTCCCAGCTCACCTCGCGCCAGGGATCGCTGATCTTCTCTCGGATCATCGGCGACAGGATGCGATCCTTGTGGGTGGCGTAGCCATAGGCGAAACGGCCCTTCACGCAGGAATGGCCGTGGTTCGCCTTGCCGTCCTTGTAGGGCATCATGCGGATGACCTCGTCGCCCTTCACTTCGGCCTTGAACGAGCAGCCGACGCCGCAATAGGCGCAGGTGGTGACGGCCGAGCGCTCCGGCATGCCCTTCTCAAGCACTGTTTTCTCGCGCAGCGCGTCGGTCGGGCAGGCCTGCACGCAGGCGCCGCAGGAAACGCATTCGGAGGCGATGAAATCCTCGTGCATGCCGGCGACCATGCGTGATTCGAAACCGCGGCCCTCGATGGTCAGCGCGAAGGTGCCCTGCACCTCCTCGCAGGCCCGCACGCAGCGCGAGCAGACGATGCATTGCGCCGGATCATAGGTGAAATAGGGGTTGGATTCGTCGCGGGCGATGTAGTCGACCGCCAGCGAGCCATGGCCGGGCGCGACGCCGTTTTCTCTTGACGTGGTTGCGGCCCTCGACGCCGTAGCGGTTCTCGGTCAGGCCGACCGACTTCGCCACAACGTCGAACTCGCTGGCGCCGGTTCCGGCCTTCTCGTTCCAGCCGGTCGGATGGTCGGAGACGTAAAGTTCCATGACGCCGCGGCGAATGGCGTCGAGCCGCTCGGACTGCGTGCTGCACCACCATGCCTTCGCCGACCGGCGTCGTGCAGGACGCCGGCGTGCCGCCGCGGCCCTCGATCTCGACGAGGCAGACGCGGCACGAGCCGAACGAGTCCAGCATGTCGGTGGCGCAGAGCTTCGGGATCTCGACCCCGCCTTCCATCGCGGCCCGCATGATCGACGTGCCTTCCGGTACGGTGATGCTGCGGCCGTCGACGGTCAGCGTGACCTGCTTTTCCGCATTCGATTGCGGGGTTCCGTAGTCGATCTCTTCGATGAGTGATCGGGAAGTCGGCCTTGATGTTCATCTGCCAGCTCCTATTCAGCAGCCACGCGCGCCGGCGCCGGCTTGAAATCTTCGGGGAAATGGGTGATCGAGCTCATCACCGGGTAGGGCGTGAAGCCGCCCAGCGCGCAGAGCGATCCGAACTTCATCGTGTTGCAGAGGTCGGTGACCAGAGCGAGGTTCTTCTCCGGCTCGATGCCGGCGGCGAGCCTGTCGATGGTCTCGACGCCGCGCGTCGAGCCGATGCGGCAGGGCGTGCACTTGCCGCAGCTTTCGATGGCGCAGAACTCCATGGCGAAACGCGCCTGCTTCAGCATGTCGGCGGTGTCGTCGAACACGGTGATGCCGGCATGGCCGATCAGCCCGTCCTTGGCGGCGAAGGCTTCGTAGTCGAACGGCGTGTCGAACAAGGCGCGCGGGAAATAGGCGCCGAGCGGTCCGCCGACCTGCACTGCCTTCACCGGCCGGCCCGTCGCAGTGCCGCCGCCGATATCGTCGACGATCTCGCCCAGCGTCATGCCGAAGGCCGCCTCGAACAGGCCGCCATGCTTGACGTTGCCGGCGATCTGGATCGGGATCGTGCCGCGCGAGCGGCCCATGCCGAAATCCTTGTAGAAGGCGGCACCCTTGTCCATGATGATCGGCACGGAGGCTAGGCAGATGACGTTGTTGATCACCGTCGGCTTGCCGAACAAGCCCTGGATCGCCGGCAGCGGCGGCTTGGCGCGAACCACGCCGCGCTTGCCTTCCAGGCTGTTCAGCAGCGAGGTTTCCTCGCCGCAGACATAGGCGCCGGCGCCGACGCGGATTTCCATGTCGAAGGCGTTGGGCGAGCCCAGCACATTGACGCCGAGCACGCCGGCCTTGCGGGCGACCTCGACAGCCCGGTTCATCGTCGCCACCGCATGCGGATATTCCGAGCGGATATAGACGAAGCCCTTGGTCGCGCCGGTGGCGATGCCGGCGATCGCCATGCCTTCGATAAGCACGAAGGGGTCGCCCTCCATGATCATGCGGTCGGCGAAAGTGGCGCTGTCGCCTTCGTCGGCGTTGCAGACGATGTATTTGCGGTCGCCGGCGGTATCGAGCACCGTCTTCCACTTGATGCCGGTCGGGAAGCCGGCGCCGCCGCGGCCGCGCAGGCCGGACTCCGTCACCTGCTTGACGATGTCGAGCGGCGCCATGGCCACCGCATTCTGCAGGCCCTTCAGCCCGCCCAGCGACTTGTAGGCGTCGAGCGACAGCGGGTCGTTGATGCCGCAGCGCGCGAAGGTCAGGCGCGTCTGCTTGGCCAGGAACGGGATCTTGTCCGGCGCGCCCAGCCAGCGCTTGTGATGGCCGCCCGTGAGGAAGCCGCTGTCGAACAGGCTCTTGACGTCGGAAGGCTTCACCGGTCCGTAGGCGACGCGGCCCTTCGGCGGTCGCCACCTCGACCATCGGCTCCAGGAAATAGGCGCCGCGCGAACCGTTGCGCACGATCTTGGCCTCGATGCCGCGTTCGGCCAGTTCCTTGGCGATCGCCTTGGCGACCTTTTCGGCGCCGAGCGCCAGCGCGCCGGAATCGCCTGGAATGTAGATGCGCGGGATCATGAGCGTACCTCCGCGACGATCTCTTCGATCTTCTCGTCGTCGAGCCGCCCGATCACCTCGCCGTCCAGCATCGCCGACGGCGAACAGGCGCAAAGCCCGAGGCAATAGACCGGCTCCAGCGTCACCGAGCCGTCGCGGGTGGTCTCGTGGAAACCGATGCCGAGCAATTGCTTGATCTTGGCGGCGACGGCGTCCGAGCCCATCGACTGGCAGGCTTCCGCCTGGCAGAGCTTGAGCACATGCCGGCCGGCCGGCTTGGCGCGGAAATCATGATAGAAGGTGACGACGCCGTGCACTTCGGCCCTGGAAAGGTTCAGCCCATCGGCGATGACCGGCAGCGCGTCGTGCGGCACATGGCCGAACTCTTCCTGGATGCCGTGCAGGATCGGCAGCAGCGGGCCTTCGAGGTCCTTCAACTCCTGGATGATCGCCGCCGTGCGCGATGCGATCTCGGTACTTGCAGGCTGCATCGTCATGCAGCGCCCTCCCTGGTCGGCATATCGCGTCAAGTTTTGATCGCTAAGTCGTTTACAAGAAATCAGAGGAAACCTCTGAAATCAATAAAGCTGTTTCGTTGCTCGATAGAAATTTTCTATCAAGCGCTGTTCGACAGCACTGTCTAGCTCAGCGGTGGGCGCGGAAATCGTCCGCCAGCGCCATCGCCTCGTCCAGCAGCGCCGCGACCAGCGGCGTGTGCGGCTCGCGCGGCGTCGCCACCAGCCCGACGGTGTGGCTGGCATCCGGCTCGACGATCGGAATGGCCCGGATCGGTTCGGAAAAGCCGAATGTTTCCGCAAGGTTGAGCGGCATGATCGACGACCATTTGCCGGTGCGGATATGCGAAAACAGCACGATCATCGAATTGGATTCGAGCGTCGGCCGCACCTGCACGCCGGCCTCGGCCAGATGCTGGTCGATGATGCGGCGGTTCTGCATGTCCGGCGTCAGCAGGCAGAGCGGCAATTGGCTGATTTCCGCCCATGTCACTTTGTCGCGGTCGGAATAGGGATTTCCCGACCGCCGTGATCAGCTGATAGCGCTCGTCATAGAGCGGCACGCTGGTCACCCGCCCCAGCGGCTCGTTGTCGAGATAGGTGATGCCGGCATCGATGTCGAAATTGCCGAGCAGCGACAGCACCTCGATCGAGGTTCGCGACAGCACCGAGAAGGTGACGCCCGGATGCTTTTCGCGAAACGGCGTCGTCAGCCGCGCCACCATGGCAAGCGCGGTCGGGATGGCGGCGATGCGGATGCGGCCGGAAAGGCCGTGGCGCGCCGCCCGCATCTCCTCGCGCATGGTGCGGCTGTCGCCGACGATGCGGCGCGCCCACACCAGCACCTGCTTGCCTTCCGGCGTCAGCCCCTGGAAGCGCGAGCCGCGCATTGACCAGCATGACGCCGAGCTGGCCCTCCAGCTGCTTGATCGCCGGCCGACAGCGTCGGCTGGGTGACGCCGCACACTTCCGCCGCCCGGCCGAAATGCTCTTCCTTGGCCAGCGCGATGAAGAATTCCAGCTTGTCGATCATCGGCGCAAGCTATCCGGCACGGCGCGGCTGCGCCAGATCATGCCCGCGCCGCAGCTCCGCGCCGCCTATTTGTCGACCAGGTTCAGGATGTTGCCGTCCGGATCCTTGAACCAGGCGACCTTCATGCCGTAGCCGACATGGATATCGCCTTCGAGCGTCAGGCCGGGCATGTCGTAGTGCTCGAAGGCGACGCCTTTCGATTTTAGCGCCTTGACGACGCTGCCGATCTCGTCGCCAACCGTCCAGGTCACCGCCGTCGCCTTGTTGGTTCCGGCGAACTCGGAATGATAGACATTGATGAGCGTGTCGCCGCTTTTGTAGACGACCAGTTCGTCGCCCATGTCGTCCACCTGCTTGAGGCCGAGCGTCCCTTCGTAGAAGGCCTTTGCCTTCGCCAGGTCCTTCACCGCGAGGTTGGCCGTTGCGTTGCTGTTTGCGAGCATGACTGTCTCCTTCCCGGATTGTCGATGTCGCTCATGGCACCGAAATAGGGCGCGCGCATTGTTTCGGCCACGGTCAGCTAACGACCGACGCATTGCCCTGGCCGGCGCTTCCGAGGGCAAATCCGACAGCCAGCAGTCGTTTTCCGGGCACGCCGGCCGAGCCATTGCTCCACGGCTTGGTTCTGTCCGGAAACTGCATTATCTGAGGCGCCAAGACCCGAAGGAAAAGCATCATGTCCGTCACCAAGGAAATCGTCACCGAGCGTCTGAAGACGGTCAACGGGCCGGACTTCACCGGCAACATCGTCGACCTCGGCATGGTTTCCGAGATTTTCATCGCCGATGGCAAGGTGTTCTTCTCGATCACCGTTCCTGCTGCCCGCGCGCAGGAGATGGAGCCGCTGCGCGCCGCCGCCGAGCGGGTGGTCAAGGCGATCCCCGGCGTCGCCGGCGCCGTCGTCGCGCTGACCGCCGAGAAGAAGGGCGGCGGCATGGAGGCGCCGGTTCCGCCGCGCCCCGCACCCAGGCCCGCGCCGCCGGCCCGCCAGCCCGCGCCGCGCCCGCGCCGCACGCGCCGGCCTCGCACAGCCACGGGCAAGCGCGGCGTGCCCGGCATCGAGGCGATCATCGCGGTTGCCTCCGGCAAGGGCGGCGTCGGCAAGTCGACCACCGCCGTCAACATCGCGCTCGGGCTTGCCGCCAACGGCCTGCGGGTCGGCGTGCTCGACGCCGACATCTACGGCCCGTCCATGCCGCGGCTGCTCAACATCCATGGCCGGCCGCAGACCGTCGACGGCAAGATCCTGAAGCCGATGGAGAATTACGGCCTCAAGGTGATGTCGATGGGCTTCCTCGTCGACGAGGAGACGCCGATGATCTGGCGCGGGCCGATGGTCATGTCGGCGCTGACGCAGATGCTGCGCGAGGTCGAATGGGGCCAGCTCGACGTGCTCGTCGTCGACATGCCGCCCGGCACCGGCGACGCCCAGCTGACCATGGCCCAGCAGGTGCCGCTGGCCGGCGCCGTCATCGTCTCGACGCCGCAGGACCTGGCGCTGATCGACGCCCGCAAGGGCCTCAACATGTTCAAGAAGGTCGACGTGCCGCTGCTCGGCATCGTCGAGAACATGAGCTATTTCATCGCCCCCGACACCGGCAAGCGCTACGACATTTTCGGCCATGGCGGCGCCCGCCGCGAGGCCGAGCGCCTCGGCGTCACCTTCCTCGGCGAAGTGCCGCTGGAAATGGGCATCCGCGAAAGCTCGGATGCCGGCACGCCGGTGGTGGTCTCGAAGCCGGACAGCGCCGAAGCGAAGATCTATCGCGACATCGCAGCAAGGTCTGGGACCGGGTCAATGAGGAACGCGGCGCGGCGGAAGCCGCGGTGCCGAGCATCGTGTTCGAGTAAGTCGGCCGCGGCTCAGCCGCCCACCTTCTCGCCAAAGCTCGAGAAAAACTGCCCGGCCAGCTTCTTCGAGGTCGAATTCGATCAGCCGGCTGCCGAGCTGGGCGATCTTGCCGCCGACATCGGCCTTGGCCGCGTATTTGAGCACCGTCGCGTCCGGCCCGTCTGCTGTCAGCGTCACGTCGGCGCCGCCCTTGGCGAAGCCGGCGATGCCGCCCTTGCCTTCGCCCTGGATGGTGTAGGAATGCGGCGGCTTGAGGTTTTTCAGCGTCACCTCGCCGTTGAACGTCGCCTTGATCGGCCCGATCTTCAGCACCACGGTCGCCGCCATCTCGGTCGGCGATTTCATTTCCAGGCTCTGGCAGCCGGGAATGGTGTCCTTGCAGCACCTCCGGGTCGTTCAGCGCTTCCCACACTTTCTGCAGGGGTGCGGCAATGCGTTCCTCGCCTTCGATCACCAAAGCCATCAGAAACCTCCCGGACAAGATTGGCTCGAAGCCCTAGCGCAGGGACGCTGTGTGTCTATCGCACCAAAGTGCCGGTTCGCGATCGCGCGTGCCTCTTGCCTGCTTCCGCGCGTTGCCATATCGATTTGTCCTACAAATACGGAGACCACGATGGCAGGCGCCCCCACCAGAAAGAAGAAATTTCGCTCGCAGGAGTGGTTCGACAATCCCGACAATCCGGGCATGACGGCGCTCTATCTCGAGCGCTACCTGAATTACGGCCTGACGCGCGCCGAGCTGATGTCGGGCAAGCCGCTGATCGGCATCGCCCAGACCGGCTCCGACCTGTCGCCCTGCAACCGCCACCATATCGAACTGGCCAAGCGCGTGCGCGAAGGCATCGTCTCGATGGGCGGCATCCCCTTCGAATTCCCGTGCCATCCGATCCAGGAGACCGGCAAGCGCCCGACCGCCGCACTCGACCGCAACCTTGCCTATCTCGGCCTGGTCGAGGTGCTCTACGGCTATCCGCTCGACGGCGTCGTGCTCACCATCGGCTGCGACAAGACCACGCCGGCGCTGCTGATGGCGGCGGCCACCGTCAACATTCCGGCCATCGCGCTGTCGGTCGGCCCGATGCTCAATGGCTGGCACAAGGGCAAGCGCACCGGCTCCGGCACCATCGTCTGGGAATCGCGCCAGCGCCTGTCGGCCGGCGAGATCGACTATGACGAGTTCATGGACATCGTCGCCTCCTCGGCGCCGTCGACCGGCTATTGCAACACCATGGGCACCGCCACCACGATGAACTCGCTGGCCGAGGCGCTCGGCATGCAGTTGCCGGGTTCGGCCGCCATTCCGGCGCCCTACCGCGAGCGCGGCCAGATCGCCTACGAGACCGGCAAGCGCATCGTCGAAATGGTGCATGAGGATCTGAAGCCGTCCGACATCATGACGCGGGAGGCCTTCGAGAACGCCATCGTCGTCAATTCGGCGATCGGCGGCTCGACCAACGCGCCGATCCATCTCAACGCCATCGCCCGCCATCTCGGCGTGCCGCTCGACAATGACGACTGGCAGACGATCGGCCACAACGTGCCGCTCATCGTCAACCTGCAGCCGACGGGCGAATATCTCGGCGAGGATTATCACCATGCCGGCGGCGTGCCGGCCGTGGTGGCCGAACTGATGAAGGCCGGACTGCTGCCGCATCCCGACGCCCTGACCGTCAACGGCAAGTCGATCGGCGACAACTGCAAGGGCGTGGCCAACGAGAACCCCGACGTCATCCGCACGCGTCGCCAAGCCGCTGAAGGCCAATGCCGGCTTCATCAACCTCAAGGGCAATCTGTTCGATTCGGCGATCATGAAGACCAGCGGCATCTCGCCGGAATTCCGCGAGCGCTATCTGTCCAACCCGAAGGACCCGGAAGCCTTCGAGGGCAACGCCATGGTCTTCGACGGGCCGGAGGATTACCACGCCCGCATCGACGATCCGGCGCAAGGCATCGACGAGCACACCATCCTGTTCATGCGCGGCGCCGGTCCGATCGGCTATCCGGGCGGCGCCGAGGTCGTCAACATGCAGCCGCCGGCCTATCTCATCAAGAAGGGCATCCACGCGCTGGCCTGCATCGGCGACGGCCGCCAGTCGGGCACGTCGGGCTCGCCGTCGATCCTCAACGCCTCGCCCGAAGCCGCGATCGGCGGCGGCCTGGCGCTGCTCAAGACCGGCGACCGCGTCCGCATCGACCTGAGCAAGGGCACCGCCAACATCCTCGTCAGCGACGACGAGATCGCGCAGCGGCGCGCCGCGCTGCAGAACAATGGCGGCTATCACTATCCGAAGCACCAGACGCCGTGGCAGGAGATCCAGCGCGGCATGGTCGACCAGTTTTCGGCAAGGCATGGTGCTGAAGCCGGCGGTGAAATACCAGGACGTCGCGCACACCAGCGGCGTGCCGCGGGACAATCACTGAGCGGCACATCGCGGCTTCGTGCAAGCGAACAAGGGCGGCTTGATCTGATCAAGCCGCCCTTTTTGCGCCTGGCCTGACGACGGGCCTTCCTGCCTTGGTCTGGACCGATCACAGATATCCGGTGATCTCGGCGGTTGGTCCTGCCGGTCGCGTTTGCCGTCCTCGTAGATGATCGGTGCTGCGGCGAGTTCCTCCTCGGTGACGTCGTCGAGGCAGGCGACATTCACCGCCCAGAAATTGCCGCCCATGAAATCAAGGTAGCCGCGGGAGAAGAAATTCGCGCCGCAGTTCGGGCACATATGATGGTTGATGTCCCCTTCCGGCCAGTTGGATGGGCTCGCCTTGTATTCCCGCATCCGGTCGCGGCCATCCGTCACGCGCAGCGCCTCGAAGGCCGTGAAGGATTTCCTGTAGCCGAGCTTCCAGCAGAAGCTGCAGTTGCATTTGCGGATGCCCTCGGCGAGGTCGAGATCGGCCTCGAAATGCACCGCGCCGCAATGGCAGCTGCCGTGATAGGTCTTCTTCATGGGTTCTCCCTGCGGAATTGCACTGTCCCGTCGATGGTCGGCGAAGCCAGACTCATGCTTGCAGCTACGCCAGATAGGCTCCCGATCGCTGCTGGCAATCCGCCTCCATGTGCAATAGCGGCACGCGCTGCCCATATTGTTTGAAAGCGGAACAGGATCATCATGACGAAACGGCGCTCTTCCCTTGGTTTCCTTGGAATGTTCGGCCGCTCGGGGGACCTCAGGGAACTCGACACGGCGCTGCGCGGTGCAGACCTTCATCCAGCCCTTGTTCCGGAGGGCGTGAAGCTCGCCATCGTCAATCTGATGAAGGACCACTGGCCCGACGAGCCGCCATCAGATGCCTATCGATCCATGGCGCAGCTCTTCGCCTACTGCATCGCCGGGCCAGAGACATTCGAGCAGGCCAATGGCACCGAGCGGCGGCTGGATGCGGAACGCCGGATCGAGGCGGCACTCGAAGCCGGCGACAGTTTCGATGCGCAGATCGTGCTGATGGCGCTGCATGCCAAGCTGATCAGCGCCGAAGTGGTCGAGCATTACGGGCTGAGCGCCGACTGACGTTTCCGAGACAGGCGCCTCAACCGCCCATGCTGCCGCGCGGCAGCTTGATCATTTCGCCGAAGCGGGCGCGCAGTTTGTCGTCGACCAGCTTCGGGACATGGCGTGGGAAGCGCTCGGCAAGCACGCGCTTCTTCTCGATGATCGCCCGCTGCAAGATGTCGGGCCGGCCCTTTTCGTTCCACTCCTTCGGCGAGAAACGGTCGCCGACGGCCGGGTAGAAATATTCGGTCTGCATCAGCCGCAGTGTCTGCTCGTTGCCGAGATAGTGGCCCGGTCCCTTGAGGCAGACATCGGCGATGGTATCGATCGACAGCGCCTCGTCGGTCACCTCGATGCCGCGCACGCAGCGCAGGCAGTGGCCCAGCATGTCATTGTCGATGATCAGGCTTTCCAGGCAGAAGCCGAGCAGCGAGGCATGCATGCCGGCAGATTCGTAGACCAGGTTGAGGCCGGCAAGGCCGGCCATCACATCGGTGATGCCTTTTTCATAGCCGGACTGGATGTCGGGCAGTTTCGAATCCGTCATGCCGGCGGCCGAGCCGCCCGGCAAATCGTAGAATTGCGCCATCTGCGCGCAGGCCGCGGTCAGCACCGCCTGCTCCGCCGAGCCGCCCGACATGGCGCCGGTCCTGAGATCGGAGACGAACGGCCAGGTGCCGAAGATCGCCGGGTGGCCGGGCTTGATGGCGTTGACATAGACGAGGCCGGCAAGCACTTCGGCCACCGCCTGCACCACTGCGCCGGCAATCGCCGCCGGCGCCGTGGCGCCGGCCTGGCCGGCCGACAAAAGCAGGATCGGAATGCCGCCTTCGACGCAGGCTTCGAGCACGCCGCAGGCGTCCTCGGCGAACTTCATTGGCGGCACGACGAAGCAGTTGGAGTTCGAGACGAATGGCCGGGCGCGGAAATTCTCCTCGCCGCCGGCGATCGCGTAAAGCATCTCAAGCGCCGGCTGCACGTTCTCGCGCACCGTGAACGAGGTGCCGACATGCTTGGACGTTCCCATCACGCAGGCGTAGAGCGTGTTGAAGTCCATATCGAGCGGATCGGGAATGTCGCGCGGCACCATCGGCCGCTGGAAGAAATGGATGTTGTCGAGCCCTTCGACGATGCGGGCGGCGTCATAGATGTCCTGCAGCAGCGACTCGCGGTATTCGCGCTTCTCGACGTCGACCAGATGTACGGCAGCACCCGCCGTGCCGTAATGCACGCGCTTGCCCTTGATCAGCATGTCGTGCTTGGGGTCCTGGCCGTGCAGCGTGAAATGCCGTGCCGCCTTCTTGATCGTGTCCAGCACCAGCGCGCGCGGGAAGCGGATGCGGCCGTCATCGCCGTAGGTGGCGCCAGCCTTGGTCAGCGCTTCGATGCAGGAGGGAATGGCGTTGGCGAAGCCGACGGTCTCCAGCAGCGTCAGCACCGCCTCGTGGATGCGCTCGCGATCGTTCTCGCCGAGCGGCCCGTAGCTGCCGCCTTCGAGGCCGGCGCGCACCGGTCTGATATCGTCGGCGAGCGGTGCCGCCCGCATGGCGCGGCGCGCTTCGCGTCCGCCGGAGCGCCGCGAACGTTGGTCGCTCGAGCGCTTCCTGCTTCTCAAGAGCCACTGACATGGAGGCACTCCACCTTTAGCCGCGAAGCAGGAGGCGGCGGTTGGTCCACCATCGGCCTGCTTCGTCCCCTTTATGCATCGACTATGCCGCCGGCATTGGCACAGCCTATGAGCCAGCGGGTCCCGTCGCATATGCCAGGGCGCTAAAAGAAACGAGGCCGTTTCCGGCCCCGTTGTCGAATTGGCTCCGAGCAGCCGGTCAGGCTGCAGCCGGCCTGCGGCCTGCCGCCGTCGCGAGTTCGCGAATGCCGGGCTCGATGTGCTGCAGCGCGATCGAGGAAATGCCCAAGCGCATGAAACGCGACGGCTTTTCGGTCCGGTCGAAGAAACGGTCGCCGGGTTCGATGATGACGCTGCGCGAGGCGGCCGCCTCGGCCAGGCCGCGCGAATCGGTGCCGCGCGGCCCTTCGAGCCAAAGCGACGTGCCGCCGGCCGAGTCGGTCGAACGCCATTCGGGCAGGAAGGCGGAAATCGCATGGACCAGACGCTTGCGCCGCTCGTCGAAGGCGGAGGACAGCCGCCGCACCAGCGCCTCGTGATGGCCGAGCGACAGGAACAGGGCCACCGCGCGTTGGTTGTTCGCCGGCGGGTGCCGGAGCATGAAGCGGCGCAGCGCGCGAAGCTCGGCGATCAGCCCGGCCGACGCGACGATGTAGCCAAGCCGAAGGCCGGGAGCCAACGTCTTCGACATCGAGCCGACATAGACGACGCGGCCTGAGCGATCGAGGCTCTTCAGCGCCTGCTGCGGTGCTTCGTCGAGAAGCTGGCTGTCATAGCCGTCCTCGATGATGATCTGGTTGTGGCGGTTGGCGCGCGCAAGCAGATCCTGCCGCCGCTCCGCCGACAGCGGCACCATGGTCGGGCAATGGTGGCTGGGCGTCACGAAGACAAAGCCGGAATCGCTGGGGATGGACGAGGTGACGATGCCGGACTGGTCGACCGGAACCGGCTGGATGTCGGCGCCCGCCAGCCGGAAGATCGAACGTGCGTCGGGGTAGCCCGGATCTTCCATAGCCACCTTCGAGCCCTTGGTCATCAGCAGCGAAGCCAGCATATAGAGCGCGTTCTGGGCGCCCAGCGTAACGATGATCTCGTCCGGATTGGCGAAGATGCCGCGCCGCGGCAACAGCCGCGCCTGGATCTGCTCGATCAGCAGCGGATCGTCGCGGTCGACCATGTCGGAGGCCCAGTTGCGGATCTCGAGCACGGCCAGCGCCATGCGGTTGCACTCGCGCCATTCGGCGGTCGGAAACAGCGCCGGGTCGAACTGGCCGTAGACGAAGGGGTAGGACGACTTGATCCAGTTGTCGTGCTTGGCCGGCGGCGGCATGTCGCTGGCGGCGATCTGCCGGCGCGCCTTCCAGTCGATCTCGTTGGCCTGGTCGGGCGCCTTCTGGTGCGGCTTGGCCGGCGTCGCCAGCACGTCCGGGTTGACGAAATGGCCGCGCCGTTCGCGCGCCACCAGGAACCCCTGGTCGACCAGTTGCTGGAAAGCCAGCACCACCGTGCCGCGCGCGACGCCGAGTTTCTCGGCCAGGATGCGGCAGGACGGAAGCGGCATCGAAGCGGCAATCTGCCGGTCGAGAATGGCGGCGACGATCGCCTGACGGATCTGCGCCTGCAGGGTCTGCCCGGATTCCGCAGAAATCCGGAACAGGCCGGACCATATGGCCGTGTCGTTACGCTGTGGCATGGGAAATGTTCCTCGATGGCCAGCCTTTTTCGCTTGGCTGGACCAGCTGAACGTAACCGTGGCACAAGGGGTTGCGCCAATCAATTTTTCTGATCGCTGGGATTTATGCCAGTGATCCTTCACGTGATTTTGATGCTGCACTGCGTCACCGCCGCGCATTGAACCGGATGGAATTCGGCTCAATACATTGTCGCGACGACACGCGCCGGAAACATCCGGTCCTTAATGATGGCTCTCAGGTCTCGGAGTTTGCAGTGGATCAATCGTCCTTTCAAAAACAGTTCGCCGCGTTGCGCGATCATCGCACAACCGCGTCCGCCGGCATGCGCGAAGCTTTCGCCGCCGATCCCAAGCGCTTCGAGACATTCTCCGCCACCGACGGCGACCTGTTGCTCGACTGGTCGAAATGCGCGGTTGACGCGAAGACGATGGACCTGCTGGAGAAACTGGCAGGGGCCGCCGATCTCGAGGGCCGCCGCGCCGCTATGTTCTCCGGCAAGAAGATCAACGTCACCGAAGGCCGCGCCGTGCTGCACACGGCGCTGCGCAACCTCAGCGGCAAGGGCGTGGTGCTCGACGGGCAGGACGTGAAGACGGAAGTCCTCGCCGTGCTCGACGCCATGGGCGCCTTCGCCGACGCCGTGCGCTCCGGCAAGGCAGCCGGCGCCACCGGCAAGAAGATCACCGACATCGTCAACATCGGCATCGGCGGCTCCGATCTCGGCCCGGCCATGGCGACGCTGGCGCTGGCGCCCTATCACGACGGGCCGCGCGCGCATTATGTCTCCAACATCGACGGCGCCCATATCCACGACACGCTGAAGGGCCTGTCCGCCGAAACCACGCTGTTCATCATCGCCTCCAAGACCTTCACCACGGTCGAGACGATGACCAATGCCGAAACGGCCAGCAAAGTGGGTGCAGAAGGCGCTCGGCAAGGAAGCCGTCGGCAAGCATTTCGTCGCGGTTTCGACCGCGCTCGACCTGGTGGCGAAGTTCGGCATCGAGGCCGACCGCGTCTTCGGCTTCTGGGATTGGGTCGGCGGCCGCTACTCGGTCTGGAGCGCCATCGGCCTGCCGGTGATGATCGCCATCGGCCCGAGGAATTTCCGCGCCTTTCTCGACGGCGCACATGAGATGGACGAGCACTTCCGCACCGCGCCGCTGCAGAAGAACCTGCCGGCGCTGATGGGGCTGGTCGGCTGGTGGCACCGCGTCATCTGCAACTATCCGGCCCGCGCCGTCATCCCCTACGACCAGCGCCTGTCGCGTCTGCCGGCCTATCTGCAGCAGCTCGACATGGAATCGAACGGCAAGAGCGTGACCCTTGATGGTGGCGCGGTCACCACGCCGACCGGTCCGCTGGTCTGGGGCGAGCCCGGCACCAATGGCCAGCACGCCTTCTTCCAGTTGCTGCACCAGGGCACCGATTTCATTCCGGTCGAATTCCTGGCCGCCGCCGTCGGCCACGAACCCGATCTCAAGCACCACCACGACCTCTTGCTCGCCAACTGCCTGGCGCAATCGGAGGCCCTCATGAAGGGCCGCACGCTGGAGGAAGCGCGCACGCAGATGCTGGCCAAGGGCATGAAGCCGGCCGATGTCGACAAGATCGCGCCGCACCGCGTCTTCTCCGGCGATCGTCCCTCGGTCACCATCCTCTACAGGAAGCTCGACCCGCGCACGTTCGGACGGCTGATCGCGCTTTACGAGCATCGCGTCTTCGTCGAAGGCACGCTGTTCGACATCAATTCGTTCGACCAGTGGGGCGTCGAACTCGGTAAGGAACTTGCGACCGGCCTGCTGCCTGTCGTGGAAGGCAAGGAGAATGCCGCAAAGCGCGACGCCTCGACTGCCGGACTGGTGGAACACATTCACCGCTTGCGCGGCCAGGAGTGAAAAGTTTGGCGGATATCAAGGGCATATTGTTCGACAAGGACGGCACGCTTGTCGACTTCAACGCAACATGGCTCGGCATCGCCGATTTCATGGCTATGGATGCCGCCGAAGGCGATCGCTGGAAGGCCGACAGGCTGCTGGCCGCGGCGGGCTTCGATTTCGTCAACAAGCGTTTCAAGCCGGATTCGATCTTCGCGTCCGGCTCGAACATGGATGTCGTCGAGCTGTGGTTCCCGCGCCTGTCCGACGAGGACCAGATGCTTGCCGTCGCCCGCTTCAACGAGATCACCTCGGTCCAGGGCTCGGCCATGGCGGTGGAATTGCCCGGGATCGTCGATTCGCTGAGGGCGCTTCACAAGAGATCCTACCGACTCGGCGTCGCCACCAACGATTCGACCAGCGGCGCCGAAAAGACGTTGGTGACGCTCGGCGTGGCGCAGCTTTTCGACGCCGCCTATGGCTACGACTCCGTGGCAAGGCCGAAACCGGCGCCGGATACGATCCTCGCCTTTTGCGACCTGACCGGGCTGAGACCGGCGGAGATCGCCATGGTCGGCGACAACCGCCACGATCTCGAAATGGCGCGGGCCGGCGGCTGCGGACTGGCGGTCGGCGTGCTCTCCGGCACCGGCACGCGTGAAATCGCTGTCGTCGATCGCCGACGTCGTTCTGGATTCGGTTGCCGATCTGCCCGGCTTTCTTTCGGCGCGGGTCAAGGAGACGGTTTGACCGGCAAGGCCTAGTGTCAAAACTCTAATCGACGTCGGCTTTCCCGCCAATTGCCGAGAGGATGGTTGCGAACCGCTAATGCATGTCGCCCAAAAGTGCGCAGCGGTTTTGGGCGACATGCAAAAAACAAAGACTTAAAAAGCGCGTCGACTGAATCCGTTTCAGTGCGACGCGCTTTAGACCCCCAAGCCTGGCTCGGCAGGTTGCGATGCATACTCCGGGAACTCCGCGGCGCCTCGGCTCAGGGCCTTCACCATGAGAAGGCCATCATCAAAGAAGCCGTTTCGAACGTAAAACTGGCGCGTGCGGTACTTGCCAAGCACCATGGCAATACGGAAGACAGAGCATCCAGTCCGCTCGCCCTCCGCCTCGATCCACGCCATCAGCTTGGTGCCTGTGCCAAGGCTGCGTAGCGTCGTGTCGACCACCACATGGTCGGCTTCGATGTACTTCCCGCACCACAGCTGAATGCCCGTCCAGAAGCCGGAGACACCCACCAGCCGATCGCCGATATAAGCCGCGATACAGCGGTAATTGCCCTGAGCGAGCATCGCCGAGAGTGTTCACGAAATGCTGCTTGGTTCAGATGCGAGTTGCTCTGCCGGAACACAGGATAGATCGAGAGCATCTCATCGAGCCCATTGAGTTCACGAATTGTCATCTCGTTGTTCACGGCACCCCTCCTCCCCTGTCGTTCCACTCTGCGGTCGATCCCGGCCGCGGTCCAGTGGGATATTCCAATCGGGGATGGAGCTAGCGACTGCTTCGAGTCAGATCGCGTCATGCGACCCTTCGAAACTGAACGACCGGGTTTGAACTCTACGCTAGCGATCTTCCACCTCGAAGGAAAACACGCCGCTCGACTTGCTCGCAGCACCCTTCGCGTCGCCGAAATCTGGCACCTGGTATTCGGCGAGCAACCGCAGCCGCGACAGCGGCAGATCGGCGCGGCGGGGATCGCCGACCAGCACCTCGAGGCCGGCTGCCAGGCAGTGCTCGAGAAACGGGGTAACCCGTAGGGCAACCTCACGGCCGTAAAACACGTCGCCGGCAAGAACGAGATCGACCGCCGGCGGCGGGCCGGTGGTGATGTCTTCACCGATCAAGGTAATCAGCGACGCCATTGGCCGCCGCGTTGAGGCCGATTGCGGCAACACCGTTGCGGTCGATCTCGGCCGCGATCACCGTGCTGGCGCCGGCCTTTGCCGCGGCGATGCCGACGAGGCCCGAACCGGCGCCGAGGTCGAGCACGCGCCGCCCCGCCACCGTCTGCGGCTGGTCGAGTATGTAGCGCGCAAGCACAGCGCCGCCGGCCCAGGCATAGGCCCAGTAGGGCGGCAGTGGCTGCCGCCTGGTCGATATCGGCGGCTTCGTCCGCGTCGACATCGTTCCCGTCCGGCTCGAGCAGCCGTCTCAGGCCACTGCCGGGATGGGCCGTGTAGAGCCGGATTTCGGGAAGCGCCGGAACAGGCGCAAGGCGCATGTTCGCCTTGATGAACGTCGCCGGGTCGGGACGTCGACTGTCGCGCTATCCCGCCGGTGCCCGTGCCGTCGTTCAAGATCGCGTCTAGTCCCGCAAGGCCCGCCGCAGGATCTTGCCGACCGGCGTCTTCGGCAGTTCGGTGCGGAACTCGATGTACTTCGGCCGCTTGTAGCCGGTCAGGTTCTCGCGGCAATAGGCGGTCAGCATCTCGACGGTCAGCGCCGGGTCCTTCTTGACGACGAACAGCTTCGGCACTTCGCCCGAATGCTCGTCCGGCACGCCGATCGCCGCCACTTCGAGCACGCCCGGATGCTGGGCCACGACCTCCTCGAGCTCGTTCGGATAGACGTTGAAGCCGGAGACCAGGATCATGTCCTTCTTGCGGTCGACGATCTTGGTGTAGCCGCGCTCGTCCATGAAGCCCATGTCGCCGGACTTGAAGAAGCCGTCCTTGGTCATCACCTTGGCGGTCTCGTCCGGCCGGTTCCAGTAGCCGGCCATCACCTGCGGCCCGCGGATGCAGATCTCGCCGACCTCGCCGAGCGGCAGATTGTTGCCGTCGTCGTCGCGGATGGCGATCTCGGTCGAGGGCAGCGGCAGGCCGATCGTGCCGGTGAACTCGCCGGCGCTGAACTTGTTGGCGGTGGCCACCGGCGAGGTTTCCGACAGGCCGTAGCCTTCGGTGATCGGGCAGCCGGTCAGCGCCTTCCAGCGCTCGGCGACGCCCTTCTGCACCGCCATGCCGCCGCCCAGCGTCAGGATCAGCGGCTTGAAGTCGAGCTTGCGGAAATCCTCATTGTTGAGCAGCGCGTTGAACAGCGTGTTGAGGCCCGGGAAGATGTGGATCGGGTATTTCTGCAGTTCCTTGACGAAGCCGGGAATGTCGCGCGGATTGGGGATCGAGCACGTTCTGGGCGCCTTGCTGCATGCCCATCAGCGCGTTCACCGTCAGCGCGAAGATATGGTAGAGCGGCAGCGCGCAGATGAAGTTGAGATGCGCCGGCTTCGGCTTGACCGTGTAGGCGTCCTCGCAGCCACAGCGCGTTCTGCGCGACATTGGCGAGCACGTTGCGAGTGCAGCAGCGTCGCGCCCTTGGAGACGCCGGTGGTGCCGCCCGTATATTGCAGGAAGGCGACGTCGTCGGCTGCCGACCTTGGCCGGCTTGAAGGCGATGCCGGCGCCGGCCTTCAGCGCCGCGTTGAACTTGACATGGCCGGGCAGCGACCATGCCGGCACCATCTTCTTCACCCGGCGCACGACGAAGTTGACGATCGTGCCCTTGAGGCCGCCGAGCATGTCGCCCATCGCCGCGACCACGACATGCTTGACCGCGGTCCTGGCGATCACCGCCTGCAGCGTGTTGGCGAAATTTTCCAGGATGACGATCGCCTGCGCGCCGGAATCCTTGAGCTGGTGCTCGAGCTCGCGCGGCGTGTAGAGCGGATTGACGTTCACCACGATATAGCCGGCGCGCAAGCATGGCCATCATCGCCACCGGATATTGCAGCACGTTCGGCATCATCAGCGCCACGCGTGCGCCCTTCTGCAGGCCCTTCGATTGCAGATAGGCGCCGAAGGCGGCCGACTGCCGCTCGAGTTCGGCATAGGTGATCGACTTGCCCATGCAGATGAAGGCCGGGCTGGCCGGCAAACTGCTTGCAGGCGCCGACCAGCAAGTCGCCGATGGAACCGTAGGGCAGGGCGCCGATCTCGGCCGGCACGCCTTTCGGATAGCTTTCGAGCCATGGCTTTTCCGGCAGGCCGGCGGCAAGTGCCGTCAGCGCCTTCGGCAGTCGCTTGGCCGGGCTCGATGCCGGCTTCGACGCGGGCTTTGCCGAAGCCGGCTTGGCCGCCGCCGCTGTCTTGGCGTTGCCGACTTGGCTGTCTTTGCGGCCGCGGCTTGTGCTTCGCCGCCGGCTTTGCGCCTGCCTTCGCCGGCGCGACTGGCGGCCTTCGGCTTGGCCTGCGCGGCGGCTTTGGCGGCTGGCGCTTTCGCCTTGTCGGCACCGCCGGCCGGCTTTGAAGCGGCCTTGGCTTTTGCCTTCTCCGGAGCCGTTGTCTTTGCTGCTTTTGCCACCTGTTGCCTCCCTCGATCTGTTCCTTGTGCCGCGCCGCTTCTGAATGACAGAAACGTCCTCCGCTGCAGCCGTTGCGGATTCCCGAGAAATCCAGCATGCCGTCTATGTATTGCGACTATCGGCGAGCCGTGCAAGTCTTGCCCTTGCGGCAGAACGGGAAAGATTTGCCGTCGAAATCTTTCGGCGCTGACCCTCTCGAGCCCTTGCCTCCTGTCAGCGCCGGCGGCGATGCGAAGCCTGTGGTTCATTGTATTCGCGACATCGGCGATCAATAAAAAAATGCAGTCGTTAACAATCCTGTGATTGGTAGATTTTGCTATTTTTTTCTGAAATTCAGCAAAAACCAAGAAGTATTTTCTGCTTCCCATGGGGTACGCAAACAGGGTGTTCCAAAGCCGGAAAAACGGTGCTTATATGCGCGCTTCGCGAGCCTGATAGAGGGGCTTGGAAGAACATCAGGGAGTGCTCAATGAAAAAGAAACTGACTTTTGCAGCCGCGTTGCTGGCTGCAAGCGTCCTCGGCGGCGTGGCCAACGCAAAGACGCTGGTCTACTGCTCGGAGGCATCGCCGGCCAATTTCGATCCGGGTACCACGACGGGCGGCAACGATTTCGACGCCTCGTCGCGCACCGTCTATTCGCGCCTGGTCGAGTTCAAGCATGGCGGCACCGAGATCGAGCCCGGCCTCGCCGACAAGTGGGAAATCTCGGACGACGGCCTGGTCTATACCTTCCACCTGCATCCGGGCGTGAAGTTCCAGACCACCGACTATTTCAAGCCGACGCGCGACCTCAATGCCGACGACGTCGTCTTCTCCTTCGATCGCCAGTTCAACAAGGAAAACCCCTGGAACGGCGAGAAGTACCTGCCGAACCTGACCTGGGACTACTACACCGGCATGGACATGCCGAAATACGTCGCCAAGTGGGAAAAGGTCGATGACCTGACCGTCAAGCTGACGCTGACCGAGCCGAACGCGCCGATGCTTGCCAATCTCGGCATGGACTTCGCCTCGATCGTGTCGAAGGAATATGCCGACCAGCTGGAGAAGGACGGCAAGATGGCCGACTTCTCGACCAAGCCGATCGGCACCGGTCCGTTCCAGTTCGTCGACTACCAGCTGGATTCGGTCATCCGCTATGCGGCCAATCCGGATTACTTCAAGGGCAAGGAAAAGATCGACGATCTCGTCTTCGCCATCACGCCCGACGCGACCGCCCGCATCCAGAAGGTGCTTGCCGGCGAATGCGACATCGCGCCCTATCCGAATCCTGCCGACATCGGCACGATCAAGGCCAACGCCGACGTGACCCTGATGGATCAGGCCGGCCTGAACATCGGCTATATGAGCTACAACACCACCATCCCGCCGCTCGACAAGCCTGAAGTGCGCCATGCGCTCAACCAGGCGATCGACCGGGAATCGCTCATCAAGTCGCTGTTCCAGGACGCCGGCGCCACGCCTGCCGAAAACCTGATCCCGCCGACCATGTGGTCGTGGGACAAGGACGTGAAGTCCGACGCCTACGATCCGGAAGCGGCCAAGAAGGTGCTGGCCGATGCCGGACTGAAGGAGATCCAGCTCTGGGCCTCCGATCGCGTTCGTCCCTACAACCCGAACTTCCAGCGCGCCGCCGAACTGATCCAGGCCGACTGGGCCAAGGTCGGCGTCAAGGCGGAGATCGTCAGCTACGAGTGGACGAAGTACCGCGAGGAAGGCAAGAAGAAGGAACGCCCCGGCGCCTTCCAGATCGGCTGGACCGGTGACAATGGCGATCCGGACAACTTCTTCGCCACCCTGTTCGCCTGCTCGGCCATCGGCGTGTCGAACTACTCCAGCTGGTGCGACAAGGACTTCGAGGACCTGATCCAGAAGGCCAAGAAGACCAGCGACCAGGCCGAACGCACCAAGCTCTATGAAGCAGGCGCAGGTCGTCTTCCAGAAGCAGGCTCCGGCCTTCCTCATGGCACACAGCCAAGTCTACGCAGTCGTGCGCAAGAATGTCAGCGGTTTCATGATGGACCCGCTCGGCATTCATCGCTTCGACGGCGTCGACAAGGCCGAATAGAACTGTTAGGCGGGCGGCGCGCAATCAAGCGCCGCCCCCTTTTCAAGATGCTCCGATATCTCCTCCACAAAATCGTCTTGGTGCTCCCGACGCTGATCGGCATCACCATCTGTGCCTTCGCTTTCGTCAGGCTGCTGCCCGGCGATCCCATCCTTGCCATGGCCGGCGAGCATGGCGTGTCGCCCGCGCGCTACGAGGAGCTGAAGGAACAGTTCGGCTACAATCTGCCGATCTGGCAGCAATATGCGCATTATGTCCGCGATGCCGCGACCGGTAATTTCGGCGTGTCGATTTCGTCCAAGCGCCCGGTCATCGAAGATTTCATGACGCTCTTCCCGGCAACCATCGAGCTCTCTGTTCTTCGCCTTGATCTTCGCCATGGTGCTGGGCATTCCCGGCCGGCATCTTCGCCGCGGTCAAGCGCGGCTCCTGGTTCGACCAGTCGCTGATGGGCACCGCCCTTGTCGGCTATTCCATGCCGATCTTCTGGTGGGGCCTGCTGCTGATCATCTTTTTCTCCGGCTATCTCGGCTGGACCCCGGTTTCCGGCCGCATCGGCCTGCAGTTCTTCTTCAAGCCGATCACCGGCTTCATGACCGTCGACACCCTGCTCTACGGCAAATGGGATGCTTTCCGCTCGGCATTGAGCCATCTGGTGCTGCCGGCGGTCGTGCTCGGCACCATCCCGCTGGCGGTGATCGCCCGCCAGACGCGCTCGGCCATGCTCGAAGTGCTGGGCGAGGACTATGTGCGGACCGCCCGCGCCAAGGGCCTTTCGTCGTCCCGCGTCATCGGCGTGCACGCGCTGCGCAATGCGCTGATCCCGGTGGTCACCACCATCGGCCTGCAGGTCGGCACGCTGCTTGCCGGCGCCATCCTCACCGAAACCATCTTCGCCTGGCCGGGCATCGGCAAGTGGATGGTCGATTCCATCTTCAAGCGCGACTATGTCGTCGTGCAGTCAGGCTTGCTCTTGATCGCCCTCATCGTCATGGCCGTGAACCTGATCGTCGACGTGCTTTATGCCGTCATCAACCCGCGCATACGGGCGGCGTGATGAGCCAGTCGACCGAAATCGCGCCGATGGCCGCCGGCAACCCTGACCGCCTGACTCGGCTTCAGGACCTTCTGGCACTATTTCTCGGTGAACCGCGGCGCCGTCATCGGCCTGTTCGTCTTCATCCTGCTGGTGCTGGCGGCGCTGTTTGCGCCGCTGCTGGCGCCCTATGCGCCGGACGTCCAGGACAAGACCGCGTTCTTGCGGCCTCCGGCATGGCAGGCCGGTGGCAGCGCCCAGTATCTGCTCGGCACCGACGCGGTCGGCCGCGACATGCTCTCGCGCCTGCTCTATGGCGCGCGCTTCTCGCTGCTCATCGGCGCGGTCGTCGTCACGCTGGCGCTGTACCGGCGGCATCACGCTCGGCCTGCTTGCCGGCTATTTCCGCGGCTGGGTCGACGTGGCGATCATGCGCGTCATGGACTTTGATCCTGGCCTTTCCGTCGCTGCTGCTCGCGCTGGTGCTGGTCACCATCCTCGGGCCCGGCCTGTTCAATGCGATGCTGGCCATCTGCGCTCGTCCTGCAGCCGCATTTTGCCCGGCTGGTGCGCGCCGCGGTGATGGCGGAAAAGAGCCGCGAATATGTCGTCGCCGCCAAGGTCGCCGGCGCTGGCCATCTCAGGCTGATGCTGCGCACCATCCTGCCCAACTGCCTGGCGCCGCTGATCGTCCAGGGCACGCTGTCCTTCTCCAACGCCATCCTCGAGGCGGCCGCCCTCGGCTTCCTCGGCCTCGGCGCCCAGCCGCCGACGCCGGAATGGGGCACCATGCTCGCCTCGGCGCGTGAATTCATCCTGCGCGCCTGGTGGGTGGTGACCTTCCCGGGCCTCGCCATCCTGATCACCGTGCTGGCCATCAACCTTATCGGCGACGGCCTTCGCGATGCGCTCGATCCGAAGCTCAGGAGGTCGTGATGGCGCTGCTCGACATCCAGCAATCTCGTCGTCGAGTTCCAGACCGCTTCCGGTCCGTTCCGGGCGGTCGACGGCGTTTCGCTTCACGTCGACGAGCGCGAAGTGCTGGCCATCGTCGGCGAGAGCGGCTCCGGCAAGTCGGTGTCGATGCTGGCGGTCATGGGCCTCTTGCCGTGGACGGCTACGGTTACGGCCGACAAGATGAGCTTTGCCGGCCGCGATCTCCTGAAGATGAGCTCCGCCGAGCGGCGCAAGATCGTCGGCAAGGACATGTCGATGATCTTCCAGGAGCCGATGGCCAGCCTCAATCCCTGCTTCACCATCGGTTTCCAGATCGAGGAGGTGCTGCGCTTCCATATGGGCATGGACAAAGCCCAGCGTCGTGCCCGCGCCATCGAGTTGTTGAAGCAGGTCGGCATTGCCGACCCGGCGGAACGGCTGAACTCGTTCCCGCACCAGATGTCGGGCGGCCAGTGCCAGCGCGTCATGATCGCCATCGCCATCGCCTGCAATCCGAAGCTGCTGATCGCCGACGAGCCGACCACCGCGCTCGATGTCACCATCCAGAAGCAGATCCTCGATCTGCTTGTCTCGCTGCAGGCCAAATACGGCATGGGCCTGATCATGATCACCCACAATATGGGTGTCGTGGCCGAGACCGCCGACCGCGTCATCGTCCAGTACAAGGGCCGCAAGATGGAAGAGGCCGACGTGCTGTCGCTGTTTGAATTCGCCGAAGAGCAATTACACCCGCGCGCTGCTGTCGGCGCTGCCGGAGAACGCCGTCGGCGACCGGCTGCCGACCGTCTCCGACATGCTGTTCGAGCCGGCACCCTCTGCGGCGGGAGCCGCCCGATGAGCGTCAGGGTCCTCGAGGGCAAGGACATCAGGCGCGACTACCATGTCGGCGGCGGGCTGTTTCGTGGTGCGCGCACGGTACATGCGGTCAAGGGCGTCTCCTTCAGCGTCGACAAGGGCAAGACGCTCGCCATCGTCGGCGAGAGCGGCTGCGGCAAGTCCACGCTGGCGCGCATCATCACGCTGATCGATCCGGCGACTTCCGGAGAGCTGTTCATCGACGGCAACAAGGTCGACATCGCCAGGGACGGGCTGACGAAGGAGATGCGCCGCAAGGTGCAGATCGTCTTCCAGAACCCCTACGGCTCCCTCAATCCGCGCCAGAAGATCGGCGACGTGCTGGGCGAACCGCTGCTGATCAACACCGACAAGCCGGCCGAGGAACGCCGCGACCTCGCGATGAAGATGCTGAAGAAGGTCGGCCTCGGAACCGAGCACTACAACCGCTACCCGCATATGTTCTCGGGCGGCCAGCGCCAGCGCATCGCCATTGCCCGCGCGCTGATGCTGAACCCGAGCCTCTTGGTGCTGGACGAGCCGGTCTCGGCGCTCGACCTGTCGGTGCAGGCGCAGGTGCTCAACCTGCTCGCCGATCTGCAGGACGAGTTCCAGCTGACCTATGTGTTCATCAGCCACGACCTTTCGGTGGTGCGCTACATCGCCGACGACGTGATGGTGATGTATTTCGGCGAGGCGGTCGAATACGGCTCGCGCGACGAGGTCTTTGCCGATCCCAAGCACAGCTACACCAAGACGCTGTTCGCCGCGACGCCGCGCGCCGACGTCGCCTCGATCAAGGCAAGGCTGGCGAAGAAGAAGGCGGCCTGACCGGGCGTGTCGATATCCAGGTGAGGTCGGCCTCCGAATGGCGGTTTCCTGCGCTTCCGGTACTCACGTACTTTAGTACGCTCCGCTCCGGTTCTCGGAAGCCACCATTCTCGACTCGACCCGACCTCTCAACACGCCCTAACAGCCGTCGTGGCCAAGGTGATCACGACAGCTTGGCGATGACCGCGCGCAGCGCTTCGCCGAAGCGGCGGACTTCGTCGACCGTGTTGTAGTGCACCAGCGAGGCGCGGATGGCGCCGCTGTCCATCGACAGGTTGAGGCGCTTCATCAGCCGCGGCGCGTACATGTGGCCATCGCGGATGCCGATCTGCAGCTCGGCCATTTCCTCGACGATCACGCTGCGGCGACAGCTTGCCGATGTTGAAGCAGAAGGTCGGCACGCGCTCATTGATGCGGGCCTCGTCGGCGACGCCGTAGATCGTGGCATTGCAGCTCCTTGAGCACGGCCAGCATCTCGCGCGCCAGCACCAGCTCGTAGTCGCGGATGGCGCCCATGCCGGCGACGATGTTCTCGCGCCGCGAGCGGTTGTTCGACGGCGCAACAGATTGCGGCCGATCAATTCCAGATAGCTGCACGGCGGCGTCCATGCCGGAGACGTTCTCGTAGATGAAGGTGCCGGCCTCGACCTTGTAGGGCGGCTCGTCGGGAATGAAATCCTCGCGGAAGGTCGGCAGCCGCTTCAGCGTCTCGAAGCGGCCCCACAGGAAGCCCATATGCGGCGAGAAATTCTTGTAGCCGGAGCAGACCAGATAGTCGCAGTCCCAGGCCTGCACGTCGATCAGCCCGTGCGGCCCGTAATGCACGCAGTCGAGGAACACTTCCGCGCCGGCGGCATGCGCGATCTTCGCCACCGAGGCGACGTCGACGATCGAGCCGATCGAATGCGCCGTCACCGTGCAGGCGACGAGCCGGGTGCGGTCGCGAGACCAGCGGCTTGAAGGTCGTCGACATGCAGATTGCCGTCCTCGCGCATGCGCCACCAGTTGAACTTGGCGCCCGGCGGATTCCAGCGCCAGCCAGGTCGCGATGTTGGCGTCGTGGTCCATGTCGGTGACGACGATCTCGTCGCGCGCCCCATCGCGTCTTGGCAAGCATCTGGCCGATGCCGAGGCTGACCAGGCGGATGAACGAGGTGGCGTTCATGCCGAAGCAGATTTCGGACGGGCTATAGGCGTTGATCAGCAGCGCCACGCTTGTCCGCGCATCGGCGACCGACTGGTCGACCGTGACGCTGCGGCCATAGCGGCCGCCGCGCTGCACATTGTGCGAGACCAGATGGTTGGTCACCGCGTCGAGCACGCTCTGCGGGATCTGCGCGCCGGCGGCATTGTCCAGGAAGATGAAGTCGCCGGCCCGCTGCAGGGCGGGGAACATGGCGCGGATGGTCTCGACCGGAAAGCGCTGGCGGCGCTGTGGCATTGGCGGTTTGATGCTTGTTCACGGTACGTCTCCTGCGTAGTGCTTGGCAGATGGGATCGATTGGCCGAGGTCAGCGCGTCTTCTCGGTCTTGAAGCGGCGCTTCAAGCAGGCTGACGAGGCGGACCATCGGCCAGAGGAAGATGAGATAGACCAGGGCCGCGCCGATCAGCGGCGAGGGGTTGGCGTAGAGCGACTGCGCGTTGGTCGCTTCCTTGAGCAGTTCCGGCAGCGCCACGGTGGAGGCGAGCGACGTGTCCTTGAACATCGACACGCAATTGCTGGTCATCGGCGGAATGACCACGCGGATCGCCTGCGGCAGCACCACCTTGCGCAAGGTCAGCAGGAACGGCAGGCCGAGCGCCTGCGCCGCCTCGAACTGGCCGCTGCGGAATGCTCTCGATGCCGGAGCGGAACACCTCGGCCGAATAGGCCGACATGATGATGGCGAACGCCGTCACCGCCGACGCCCAGGACGACAGGCGGATGCCGAGGAAGGGCAGCGCGTAGTAGATCAGGATCAGCACGACCAGCACCGGCATGGCGCGGAAGATGTCGATGTAGCCGACCGCCAGCCAGCGCAGCGGCTTCGGCGCGTAGAGCCGCACCAGGCTGATCGCCAGGCCGATCGGGAATGCCGATGCCGATGCTGAGGATGCCCGAGCAGCAGCGTGTTCAGGAAGCCGCGCAGCAGCGCCGGCAGGCTCGACATCATGACATCGGCGATTGAAGAAGGTGTCGAGCAGCGACATGGGAGCATTCCCGAACGGTTGGCGTCCCGTGACGCTAGAGCAAAGGATGCTCGTGAAACGTCGCAAAGCGGTGTTGCGCGTGCTGAACGCTGTGCGCTCCGCGGACGGATCATGCCGGCAAACGAGACGTGCCGGCCTTGAGAGCCGGCACGATTTCAGCGATGCCGTGCCGGTCAGGCCTTCGGCAGCGGCATTTCCTTGACCGTCGAGGAATCGGCCGGCGCGTCGCTGCCGAACCACTTCTTGTGGATCGCGGCCAGCGTGCCGTCCTTCTTCATCGCGCTCAGCGCGTCGTTCAGCTTGCCGAGCAGCGGATGATCCTTGGTCATCATCAGGCCGTACTGCTCACCGGTCTTGATGCGCTCCTTGACGGCGAGGTCCTTCATCTTGGTGAAGGAGTATTCCATGCCCGGAATGTCGCTGACGGCGGCGTCGACGCGGCCGGCGCTGAGATCGAGCAGCAGTTCTGCTGCGTGTCGTAGCCCTTCACCTCGCTGAAGCCCGTCGGCCGCCTGGTGCTCCTTGACCCAGGTTTCGCCGGTCGAGCCGGACAGCACGCCGACGATCTTGCCCTTGAGGTCGGCCTCGGCCTTGATCGGCGCTGTCGGTCTTGGTGGCGATGCCCATGTCGGAATCATAATAGGGCTGGGTGAAGGACTGCGACTTCAGCCGCTCCGGCGTGATGGTGATCGACGAGATCGCGACGTCGATGCGGCTTCGAACTGGTGGCGGCGAACAGCGCCTGGAAGTCGAGATCGGCGATTTCGGTGGTCATGCCGATGCGCTTGGCCGCTTCGTTGACGATGTCGACTTCAAAGCCCTCGAAAGTGCCGCTCTCGTTCTTGAATTCGAACGGCGGGTTGGTCGGATAGGCGCCGACATTGAGCACATCCGCGGCATAGGCGGTGGCGGGGCCGGCGGCGATGCCGATGGCGGCGGCGAGAAGAAGCAGATTGCGACGGGTGAAGCTCATTTGGTGTTCCCTCTGGTTGTTGATCGGGCGGGTTCGTCCCGCACGGTTTTTTGCCGCCCCGCTTCCGGCAGGGCGTCAATTCATGGCGGCGACCATGCGCTCGAGCGCGGTCGCGATCTGGTCGCGGTCACGGCAGACGCACATGCGCAGGAAGGCCGTTGCCGAACTTCCGAACAGATGGCCGGGCGCCAGCCCGACGCGCGCCTTCTCCAGGATTCTGGCGCAGGCGCGACGGGCGTCGCTTTCGCCTTCCATCGCGAAGAACGCATACATGCCGCCGCGCGGCTTTTCGGGCAGGACGATGCCGGGGATCTGCGCCAGCCTGTCATAGGCGAGGTCGAGGCCGGTCTTGATCCGCTGCCTGATCTCCTCGACCAGCGGCTCGCCCTGGCGGATCGCCGCGACGGCGCCGGCCTGGATCGGAGCTGGCCGTGCCGCTGTTGATGTACTGCGTCATGGCGCCGAGCTGGTCGGCCACACCAGAGGGATGCGTCAGCCAGCCGACGCGCCAGCCGGTCATCGCCCAGGCTTTCGAGAAGCTGTTGACCGACAGCACCCGGTCGCCGTCCTCGGCGACCTGCAGGATCGAAGGCGCCACGTCGCCGTCGAAATAGAGCCGGCCGTAGACCTCGTCGGAGATGATCCAGATGCCGGTGCGCCGGCTGAAATCGAGCAGCGCCTGCATCTCCTCGCGCGACGCGGTCCAGCCGGTCGGGTTGGACGGCGTCGACAGGAAGATCGCGCGCGTGCGCGCATCGCAGGTGGCAAACAGCCGGTCGAGATCGAGCTGCCAGTCGCCCTTGAAGTCGAGCGAAAACGGCCGCGGCTCGCCGCCGATCAGGTGGATGGCGTTGTGGATGTTGGGCCATTGCGGCGCGACGTAGACGACGTTGGTGCCGGTATCGACCAGCAGCTCCAGCGCCAGGTACAGCGCCTGCATGCCGCCCGGCGTGACCGTGGTGCGCGCGATCGGGATCGGCCGGCCGTGGATGCGCGTCTGGTACTCCGACAGCGCTTCGTTCAACGGGCCGTGGCCGCGCATGTTGGGAACGTAGAAGGTCAGGCCTTCGTCGAACGCCGCCTTCGCCGCGTCGCGGATGAAGGCCGGCGTCACCATGTCGCCTTCGCCGTACCAGAGCGCGATCACGTCGCCGAGTTCGCGCGCGCGCACGGCAAGGTTGGCGATGTTTTCGGTGTGCAGATCGCGGATTTGCGCGCGGACGCCATCGAAAGCGTAGCGCGCGCTGGCCACAGACGACGACTGGGGCAGCATGAACGACAAGGACTGAACCCCTCGCACCCGGAGCGCCTCGACAGGACTGCCCGGCAAGCCCGTCCGGCACGGCAGCCGCGATCGATATTGGAATGCTTATCCAAAGTGCGGCGCTTTTCAAGGTAAAAGTTTTAAGCTTAAAAAGTTTTCCGCTGTTGCACGGCCGATGCGCTTTGCCGAGCTACCGGCGTTCGTCTCGTGCCAGTTCGGCGCGCGCGGCGGCATAGTTGGCCGCAGCGCCGGCGCCGAGAAACATCGTGTCGCTGGCCAGGATGAAGAAGCTGGCGCCGATGGCGGCCCATTGGCCGACCGGCTGCGGGCTGGCGCAAAATATGCCTGCGGTCTTGTCGTGCGCGATCGTCGCGCCGATGATCGTCCGGATCGCCTGCGTTGAGCTTGTCGGCGCCTTTCGGGCCAATAGCGTCGATCGACACAGAAAGATCGCCGGGGCCGACGAAGATCACATCGACGCCGTCGACGGCCGCGATCGCCTCGATGTTGGCGAGCCCTTCGGCGGTCTCGACCTGCACCGCGACGACGATCCTGGCGTTGGCCTCGGCGAGATATTCCGGAATGCGGTAGCCATAGCCGGCGGCCCGGCCGGGCCCGACGCCGCGCTCGCCTTGCGGCGGATAGCGCGAGGCCTTCACCGCCGCCTGCGGCCTGGGCGGCGGTCGAGACGCGCGGCACGAGCACGCCTTGCGCGCCGCTGTCCAGCGCCGCCGCGATCGCTTCCGGCGCGTGGCCGGGAACGCGCACCATGGCCGGCACGCGATGCACGTCGGCCGCGCGCACCATGTTCTCGATCGTGTCGCTGCGAAATCTGGGCATGCTCCCAGTCGATGCAGAGGAAATCGAGGCCGGACTGCGCCATCACTTCCACCGCGACGGCATGCGGGATGGCGGCGAACGATGCCGACGAGGTTCGTCTTGCCGATGCATTTCTGGCGGAACTCGCTCATGCCGATCCCCTTTTCCATCCTGTCCAAATCCATATCCGCAAACGCGCGATCGAGGCGAAGCTATTTCAGGCTTGAAATATTTCTGCCGGAGCCGTAGCGTGCCGTCTCCCGCCGGGAGTTCCAGACATGATCAAAGCCGCATCCCCTGCACGGCCCGAACAGACTGAAGCTCGGCGTCTTTTCGACCAATGCCGATGGCGGGCTTGCCATCACCGATGTGCCGGAACGCTGGACGGCGAGCTGGCAGGACAATCTGACGGCGGCGCAGATCGCCGACCGCGCCGGGCTGGAATTCATGCTGCCGATCGCGCGCTGGCGCGGCTTTGGCGGCCGCAACAAGGTGCGCGAGTGGTCGTTCGAGACCTTCACCTGGGCGGCGGCACTCAGCAGTGGCCACCGAGCGGATCGGCCTGTTCATGACCGTGCACGTGCCGCTGGTGCATCCGCTTTACGCCGCCAAGGCGCTGGCGACGGTCGACCACATCAGCCAGGGCCGCGCCGGGCTCAACATCGTCTGCGGCTGGAACCCGAAGGAATTCGGCATGTTCGGCACGCCGCTGGTCGAAAAGGGCTACGACCAGGCGGCCGAATGGATCGAAATCCTGGAAAAACTTTACGCGTCGGACGAGCCTGCTCGACTATGAAGGCACCTACTACCACCTCAAGGAAGCGGTGAGCCGGCCGGCCAGCCTGCAGCGGCCGCGGCCGGTGACGATGAACGCCGCTTTCGGCGGCCCGGGCCGGGATTTCGCCGCCGCCAAATGCGACTATCTGTTCACGACCTTTTCCGAGATGACCGACGCCGGCAAGCATGTCGCCGACATAAGCGAGCGCGCCGACAAGCAGGGCCGCGATGTCGGCGTCTACACGGTGGCGCATGTCGTCTGCCGTCCGACGATGGAAGAGGCGCAGGCCTACTACACGCGCTATGCCGTTGATATGGCCGACCACGACGCGGTCGATGCCCATATGGCCGGCAAGAAGGAATTCTCGCAGTCGCACGACCCGCATGCCTATGACCGCTACCGGCAGCGTTTCGCCGGCGGCGCCGGCACCTACCCGCTGATCGGCACGCCGGAAACGATCGCCGCCGAATGATCGCCATCGCCGGGCACGGCTATCAGGGGATCGCGCTGTCCTTCGTCAACTACACGCAGGAACTGCCCTATTTCTGCGACCGCGTGCTGCCGCTGCTGAGGCAGGCTGGGCTTCGCGAATAGATTATTCTGCACGGACAGTTATTCCGGAGATTCGGCTATTCCGGGATAACGGCGGTCGCCTGGATCTCCACCTTGGCGCGATCCTCGACCAGCGCCACCACCTGCATGGCGGCCATCGCCGGAAAATGCCGGCCGATCACCTCGCGATAGGCCTCGCCGATCCCCTTGAGGTTGGCCGAGATATTCGGCCTTGTCGGTGAAATACCAGGTCATCGAGGTGATATGCCGCAGGCTCCCCGCCGGCCTCGGCCAGCACCGCGACGATGTTCTGCAAGCGTCTGCCGCACCTGGCCGACGAAATCGTCGGTCTCGAACCGGCATTGCCCGTTCCAGCCGACCTGTCCGCCGACGAAGACGAGCTGCCCCCGCGCGGCGACGCCATTGGCATAGCCGACGGGTTTCGCCCAGCCTTCCGGCTGCAGGATGGTGTGCATGTCAAGCCTCCCGATACTCAATCTGCTTGTCAAAAAGTCAGCTTCGAAAACAGTCCGGTCTATGGCCCTCAGGCCGCGCCCATCACTTGTCTGGCGATCACCACTTTCTGCACGTCGGATGCACCCTCATAGATGCGCAGCGCGCCGGATCTCGCGATAGAGGCTCTCGACGATATGGCCCTTGCGCACGCCGTCGCCGCCATGCAGCTGCACGGCCTTGTCGATCACCTCTTGCGCCTTGTCGGTGGCGAACAGCTTGGCCATCGCCGCCTCCCGGGTCGACCCGCGCGGCGCCCATGTCCTTGGTCCAGGCGGCGCGGTAGACGAGCAAGGCGGCCGCATCGACATCGAGCGCCATGTCGGCGATGTGACCCTGCACCATCTGCAGCTCGGCCATCGGCGCGCCGAACAGTTTGCGCTCGGCCACCCTGCCGATGCTTTCGTCCAGCGCCCGGCGGGCAAAGCCAAGCGCTGCCGCGCCGACGGTCGAGCGGAACACGTCGAGCACCGACATGGCGATGCGGAAGCCGTCGCCCGGTTTGCCGATCAGCGCCGAGGCTGGAACACGGACCTTGTCGAAGGAGAGCCGCGCCAGCGGATGCGGCGCGATCACCTCAAGCCGTTCGGCGATGCTCAGGCCTTTCGTTTCGGCCGGCACGATGAAGGCGGAAAGCCCCTTTGCGCCCGGCGCCTCGCCGGTGCGGGCAAAGACGATATAGAGGTCGGCGATGCCGCCATTGGAGATCCAGGTCTTCTCGCCGGACAGCATATAGTCGTCGCCGTCGCGCGCTGGCGGTCATCTCCATGTTGGCGACATCCGATCCCGGAGCGTGGCTCCGACAGCGCGAAGGCGGAGATCGCCTTGCCGGCACGGGTCTTCGCCAGCCATTGCTGCTGCTCGGGCGTGCCGAACAGGCTGAGCGCGCCGGTGCCGAGCCCTTGCATGGCAAAGGCGAAGTCGGCCAGCCCGTCATGCCGGGCCAGCGTCTCGCGCGTGATGCACAGCGTGCGCACGTCGAGCGGTCCGGGATTGTCGGTATCGAGCGCCGTCGGCTTCAGCCAGCCGTCCCGGCCGAGCTTCGCCACCAGCTCGCGGCAGGCGGCATCGACATCATGGTGATCGACCGGCAGGTTTTTCGCGCACCATGCGTCCAGCTGTTCGGCGAGCTCGCGGTGGCGATCTTCGAAGAACGGCCAGTTGAGGAAGGAACGGTCAGCCATCAATTGCCCTCGAACACCGGTTTCTCCTTGGCCACGAACGCCTTGTAGGCGCGCTCGAAATCGCCGCGTCTGCATGCAGATCGCCTGCGCCTGCGCTTCCGCCTCGATCGCCTGGTCGAGCCCCATCGACCATTCCTGGTTGAGCTGCGTCTTGGTGATGCCGTGCGCGAAGGTCGGGCCGGAGACGATGCGCGCTGCCATCTCCAGCGCGTCGGCCTCGAGCGTCGCGGCATCGACCAGCCGGTTGTAGAACCCCCAGCGCTCGCCTTCGGCAGCACGTCATCGTGCGGCCGGTGTAGAGCAGTTCGGCGGCACGGCCCTGGCCGATGATGCGCGGCAGGATCGCGCAGGCGCCCATGTCGCAGCCGGCAAGGCCGACGCGCGTGAACAGGAACGCCGTCTTCGCCTCCGGCGTGGCGATGCGGATGTCGGAGGCCATGGCGATGATGGCGCCGGCGCCGACCGCCACGCCGTCGACCGCCGCGATGATCGGCTTGCCGCAATTCAGCATCGCCTTGACGAAATCGCCGGTCATGCGGGTGAAGGCGAGCAGCTCCTTCATGTCCATCTTGACCAGCGGGCCGATGATGTCGTGGACATCGCCGCCCGAGCAGAAATTGCCGCCATTGGGCAGGAACACCACGGCATCGACGTCGTCGGCATAGACGAGGTCGCGGAACGTGTCGCGCAATTCGGCATAGCTGTCGAAGGTCAGCGGGTTCTTGCGCTCCGGCCGGTCGAGCCGGATCTTTGGCGACCCTGCCTTCGACCTGCCAGAGAAAGTGCTTGGGCTTGCGGCCTGCCATCGCGGTCATTCGCGTCCCTCCCAATTGCTGCGGAACGAGGTCAGCATGCCGGTCAGCCGGCGCGCCTCGTCCTCGCTGACATTGCCCAGCAGCTCGCCGACCCAGCCTTCATGTGCGGCGGCGATCATGGCGAAGGACTTCGACACCTTCCTCCGTCAGCCGCACCATCGAAGTGCGGCGGTCGCCATTGCGGCGGGCCCGCGCGACAAGCCCTTCCGACACCAGCCGGTCGACGATGCCGGTGACATTGCCGTTGGACACCAGCAGGAAGCGCGACAGATCGCTCATCAGCATGCCTTCCGGCGCACGGTAGAGCGCCGCCATCACGTCGAAGCGCGGCAGCGTCGTGTTGAACTCCTTCTTCAGCCGCTCGCGCAACTCCGCCTCGATCGTGCGCGACGCGCGCAGCAGGCGTATCCATAGACGCAGCCGGTCCTTGCCGGGTCCTGAAGGGGTGGGCAGGGGACCGGCTACCATGTCTCGCCTCCTGAAATCGAAATCGTCTGTCCGGTGATCGATGCTGCCGCATCGCCGCATAGCCACAGCACCGCGGCGGCGACTTCCTCCGGCTGGATGAAACGTCCCTGCGGATTTGTCGAGGACAGGCTTGTGCGCGCGTCCTCGACCGAGCGGCGGGTCTTTTCGACGATGCGCTGGATGGAGGTTTCCAGCATCGTCGGTCTCGACGAAACCCGGGCAGACGGCATTGACGGTGACGCCGGATCTGGCGGTCTCGGCAGCGAGTGCCCGCATCAGCCCGACGACCCCATGCTTGGCCGCGACATAGGCCG
Organism: uncultured Alphaproteobacteria bacterium; assembly: GCA_963788955.1. Classification (GTDB taxonomy): domain Bacteria; phylum Pseudomonadota; class Alphaproteobacteria; order Rhizobiales; family Rhizobiaceae; genus Mesorhizobium. Next base: position 366,788 of record CAWBIN010000024.1, read on the forward strand.
AAACATAGGCGTAGCCTTTCAGACCGGCGGTCGAGGCGACGAAGACGATCCGGCCCGCCTTCCGCGCAGCCATGCCGGCCAACGCCGGCTTCACCGTCAGGAATGCGCCGGTCAGATTGACGTCGAGCGTCCGCTGCCAGTCGCTGAGCGCGGTTCTGTGCGCCGGGGCGCTGCCGGACATGCCGGCATTGGCGACGACGATGTCGAACGGTCCGCGCGCCGCTTCCGCCTGGCTGTAGAGGGAGGTCATCGACGCCTCATCGGTAACGTCGGCGGCAATGCCGAAGATGCGGTCGCTTTGCCCCGCGACTTCGGCAAGTGCTGCCTCGCGCCGGCCGCAGATGGTGACGTTGATGCCGGCACCGGCCAATGCCAGCGCGATGGCCCGGCCGACGCCGGAGCCGCCGCCGGTGACCAGCGCGTGCTTGCCTGTGATTGTTCCAGGCGCGCTCATACTTTCAGCCCCGCCGCCGCATCGCGCTCGGCCAGCCGATAGATCTGGTCACGGCCTGGCAGATAGGGATCCGGCCATTTGACGCCGCGGTCGCCAAGCGTGACGGCCGCATGCAGCGTCCAATAGGGATCGGTGAGATGCGGCCTCGCCAGCGCCACCAGATCGGCGCGGCCGGCCATCAGGATCGAGTTGACATGGTCGGGCTCGTAGATGTTGCCGACCGCCATCGTCGCCATGCCGACTTCGTTGCGGATGCGGTCGGAAAACGGCGTCTGGAACATGCGGCCATAGACCGGCTTTGCCAGCGCAGAAGTCTGGCCTGCCGACACGTCGCAGATGTCGACGCCCGCCTCATGCAGCATGCGTGCGATCTCGACCGCGTCGGCCGGCGTCACGCCTTCGATGCCGACCCAGTCATTGGCCGAGATGCGCATCGAGATCGGCTTTTCGGCCGGCCAGACGGTGCGCACCGCGCGGAAGACCTCAAGCGGAAAGCGCATGCGATTTTCCAGCGAGCCGCCATAGTCGTCGGTGCGCCGGTTGGTGAGCGGCGTGATGAAGGACGACAGCAGATAGCCGTGCGCGGCATGGATCTCCAGCATGTCGAAGCCGCAGCGTTCGGCCATCTCGGCCGAAGCGACGAACTGGTCGCGAACCAGATCCATGTCGGCGCGGTCCATCGCCTTCGGCACCTGGTTCTGCGGCGACCATGCCACCGCCGATGGCGCCATCACCGGCCAGTTGCCTGAGGGTAGTGGCACGTCGGTTCCTTGCCAGCCGACGCGGGTCGAGCCCTTGGCGCCGGAATGGCCGATCTGGGCGCAGATCTTGGCCTCGGTCTCGGCATGGACGAAATCGACGAGGCGCTTCCACGCAACCTCGTGCTCCGGCGCGTAGAAGCCAGGGCAGCCGGGCGTGATGCGGCCTTCCGGGCTGACGCAGGTCATCTCGATATAGAGCAGGCCGGCACCGCCCTTGGCGCGCTCGGCATAATGGGCGAAATGCCAGTCGGTCGGGCAGCCGTCGACCGCCTTGTACTGCGCCATCGGCGAAACGACGATGCGGTTGGCGAGCACCATGTCGCGCAGCTTGAACGGCGCGAACATCGGCGCGCGGCGCAGGCTGTTGCCGCCGGCGCCGGCCTGGCGCTGGAACCATTCCTCCGCACCTGCCAGCCATTCGGCGTCGCGCAGCCTGAGATTCTCGTGGCTGATGCGCTGCGAGCGCGTCAGCAGCGAATAGTTGAACTGCACCGGATCGAGGCCGAGATAGCGCTCGACCTCCTCGAACCATTCGAGCGAATTGCGCGCCGCCGACTGCAGCTTCAGCACTTCGGTGCGCCGCGCATCCTCGTATTTGCGGAACGCCGCTTCGAGGTCCGGCTCGGACTCGACATAGTCGGCCAGCGCCACCGCACTTTCCAGCGCCAGCTTGGTGCCGGAGCCGATCGAGAAATGCGCCGATGCCGCCGCGTCGCCCATCAGCGCCAGATTCTTGTAGGACCAGCGTTCGCACAGGACGCGCGGGAAATTGATCCAGGCCGAACCTCTTATGTGGTTGGCGTTGGTCATCAGCGCATGGCCGCCAAGATGTTTTTCGAAGATGCGCTCGCAAACGGCGATCAATTCCTGCTGCGTCATCGCGCCGAAGCCGAAGCGCTCCCAGGTCTGCTCGCTGCATTCGACGATGAAGGTCGCGGTCTCGCTGTCGAACTGGTAGGCATGCGCCCACACCCAGCCATGCTCCGTCTTCTCGAAGATGAAGGTGAAGGCGTCGTCGAACTTTTGCTGCGTGCCGAGCCAGACGAACTTGCATTTGCGGGTATCGATGTCCGGTTTGAAGACGTCGACGAAAGTGCCGCGCGCTCTCGAGTTCAGACCGTCGGCGGCAACCACCAGATCGTGGCTCTCCATGTACGGGCGCGGATCGGCGATGTCGGTCTCGAATTCCAGTCTGATGCCGAGCTCACGCGCCCGCCGCTGCAGCAGGATCAGCAGCCGCTTGCGGCCGATGCCGCAGAAACCGTGGCCGGTCGAGACCGTACGCACGCCATCATGGATGACGGCGATGTCGTCCCAATAGGCGAAATGCTTCCTGATCCAGACCGCGCTGACCGGATCGTTTCTGGTCAGGTTATCGAGCGTCTCTGCCGACAGCACGACGCCCCAGCCGAATGTGTCGTCGGCACGGTTGCGCTCGAACACCGTCACCTCGTGCGCGGCGTCGCGGAGCTTCATCGAAATGGCAAAGTAGAGCCCGGCCGGTCCGCCGCCGAGAACCGCAACCTTCATGCCTGCGATCTCCTCTTCGCTTTCGGGATCGCCTGCAAGGCCGGCGATCCCGACGTTGAGTATCGCGCCGCTGGCAAATTATTTCAAGCTTAAAGTTTTATATTGAAATGATTCCCCGCATTCGCGCGTGACATGCGGATGAGTTCACGCCGATGCCTTTGTCATGGCAAGCGTACCCAACCAGGCCGGGTCGATTTCGGGCAGTGGAATGGCTGATATCAGGTCGCGCGTGTAGGCGTCCTTGGGATTGTCGAACAAGGGCGTCGGTGGCGCTCGCTTCGACGATCCTGCCTTCGCGCATGACGATCACTTGTTGGCAGAGCCGCCGGATCACCGACAGATCGTGGCTGATGAAGGCGACGGTCAGGCCCATCTCGGCCGCGAGCTTTTCCAACAAGGTCAGGATCTGCGCCTGCGTCGACACATCGAGGCCGGAGACGATCTCGTCGGCCAGCACGAATTTCGGCGACAGCGCCAGCGCGCGTGCAATGCCGACGCGCTGGCGCTGGCCGCCCGACAATTGGTGGCGGTAGCGGCCGGCGAAATTCTGCGGCAGGCCGACGCGCTGCAACGCCTCCGCAACTCGGGTCTTGAGATTGTCGCCAAGGCCGTTCTGCTTCAGCGGCGCCGCGATGATGCTGAAGATGGTTCGGCGCGGATTGAGCGACGACATCGGATCCTGGAAGATCATCTGCAGGTCGCGGCGCAGCGGCCGAAGCTCCGCCTCCGACAGATGGCTGATGTCGCGGCCATCGAAGCGGATCGTGCCGGCGCTGGGTTCGATCAGCCGCACCAGCGCGCGGCCGAGCGTCGATTTGCCGGACCCGGATTCGCCGACAATGCCGGTCACCGATCCCCTGGGCAGGTCGAAGTCCAGGCCTTTCAGGATTTCGGCCAGCGGCGCGCGGCCGATCAGCGGCTTGCGCGTCATGTCGGGCAGCGCGACCTTCAGCCCGCGCACGGAAATCAGCGGCTCAGCCATGGCGCGGCCTCCAGGCCTGGTCGGCCGCGGCGATCTCCGCCGCCAGCCCCGCCAGCACCGCCTCGTCCACCGGCTTCAGCGAGGCGAGCGGATCGGTGTAGCGCGGCGTGGCTGCCATCAGCGCCCGCGTATAGGGGTGCTGCGGTGCGGCGAAGAGATCGGCCGTGTCGGCCTCCTCCACCACCTTGCCGGCATAGAGCACCGAGACTTTCTGGCTGATCTTGGCGACGACACCGAGATCATGCGTGACGAACAGGATCGCCGTGCCGTGCTCGCGCTGCAATTGCGCGATCAGGCGCAGGATCTGCTTTTGCACGGTCACGTCGAGCGCCGTCGTCGGCTCGTCGGCGACGATCAGCCTTGGCTCGGCGGCGAAGGCGGCGGCGATCAGCACGCGCTGGCGCATGCCGCCGGAAAGCTCGTGCGGATAGCTTTTCAGCACGCGCTCCGGGTCGCGGATCTGCACCTCGTCCAGCAACTGGCGGATGCGCGTATCGGCCCTCTCGCCGCTCCAGCCGAGGATGCGCACCAGCCGGTCGGTCATTTGCGGGCCGATGCGGCGCGACGGGTTGAGCGCGGTCAGCGGGTCCTGCGGGATCAGCGCCGTGCGGGCGCCGATCAGCGTGCGTCTTGCCTTCGGCTGAAGTTGGCCGAGGTCTTCGCCTTCGAGCAGCATGTCGCCTTCGACGATGCGCACGCTGGACGGCAGCACGCCGAGCACCGCCTTGCCGATCATCGTCTTGCCGGCGCCGCTCTCGCCGACCAGTGCGCGGACTTCGCCGGGCTGGACGGACAGCGACACCGAACGCAGCACGCGCTGGCCGTTCGGCAGCACGGCACTCAACGACGCGGATGTCGAGGCAAGCGGCACTCATCGCAACACCGGATCGAAACGCGCCTTCAGCGCCTCGCCGAACTGGCTGAACGACAGCACGGTCAGGATCAGCGTGATCAGCGGGAACACCAGCACCCACCAGGCCTGGTGGATCGACAGCCGGCCCTCGGCGATGATGCCGCCCCAGGTCGGATCGTCGGTCGAGATCGACAGATTGACGAAGGACAGGATCGCCTCGACGATGACGGCGATGCCCATTTCCAGCGACAGCAGCGCCACGATCGACGGCACCACATTGGGCAGCACCTCGCGCAGCATGATGCCGATGCGGCCATAGCCGGCAATGCGGGCATTCTCGACATAGTCCATGCGCGACTGGCCCATCGCCTCGGCGCGGATCACCCGGCAAAAGCGCGTCCAGTCGATGACGGCGATGGCAATGATGACGGAGCTCAGGCCGGTGCCCAGCACCGCGACCAGCAGGATGGCGAACAGCACCGGCGGAAACGCCATCCAGATGTCGACGATGCGCGAGATGATGCGGTCGGCCCAGCCGCCGAAATAGCCGGCGATCAGCCCGAGCGCCGAGCCGACCAGACAAGCGGCGATCGCCGCGGCGAAGGCGACGATGAAGGCGATGCGGCCGCCGAAGATCAATCGCGACAGCAGATCGCGGCCGAGGCTGTCGGTGCCCAGCCAATAGCCGGGCTCGGCGCCGTCGAGCCAGAAGGGCGGCAGCCGCTCCAGCATCAGATCCTGCGCCAGCGGGTCCTGCGGCGCGACCAGCGGCGCGAAGATCGCCGCCAGCAGCGCCAGCAGCAGCCAGCCGCCGGCAAGCCACAGCCTCGGCCCCACGCCACGCCTGGCGATGCGCGCCTCATCCATGGCGCAGCCTCGGATTGAGCAGCGCATACATCATGTCGACGGCAAGGTTGATCAGCACGAACAGCAGCGCGAAGACCAGCACGATGCCCTGGATCAGCGGCAGGTCGCGGTTGATGACGGCATCGATCGCCATGTTGCCGAGGCCTTCATAGGAAAACAGCCGCTCGACGATGACCGTGCCGCCGATCAGGAAGGTGAACTGCACGCCGACCAGCGTCAGCGTCGGCAGGGCGGCGTTCTTCAGCGCCTCGCGCAGGATGACCTGCGTCTCCGAAAAACCCTTCACCCGCGCCAGCACGACATAGTCGAGGTCGAGCACTTCCTTCAGCGACTGTTTCAGCAACTGCGCGATGATCGCCGCCAGCGGCAGCGCCAGCGCCACGGCCGGCATCAGCATGTGCTTCAGCAGGTCCCAGGTCAGGTCGAAGCGCAGCCGCAGGATGCTCTCGAAGAGATAGAACTGGGTGACGAAGGGCAGGTCGAGCTGCGGCGACACCCGGCCGGAAATGTCGAAGATCGGGATCAGCACGCCGAACAGCAGGATCAGCACCAGCCCCCACAGGAAATCGGGAATGGAGAGCGCCGCGCCGCTGGCGATGTCGATGCCGGCCTCGACCGCCGTGCCGCGTTCGCGCGCGCCGAGGATCGCCGTCGTGCCGCCGATCACCACCGCCATGATGAGCGCGACGATGGCGAGCTCCAGCGTCGCCGGCAGCCGGTTGAAGACCAGCCCCAGCACGTCCTGCCTGAGCGAAATCGAGGTGCCGAAATCGCCCCTGACGACGCCGGACAGCCAGATGAAGAATTGCTGCACGATGGTCTTGTCCAGCCCGTAGAGCGCACGCAGCCGGTCGATATCCTCCTGGGTCGCACCGGGCGGCAGCATCATCGCGATCGGGTCGCCGGGCGCGACGCGGATGACGACGAAGACGACGACGGCGACGCCGAACAGCGTAATCGCCATCGTCAGCAGACGGATCAGAAATCTTTGCAGAAGCATGGTCGCCTGTATTTCCGGCGAAAAGGGGCGCGCCACCGGTCGCGGTGGCGCGCATGCAGTCTATGCCGATATCAGGCCGGGGTCATCAGCGCCGGCAGCAGCGCGCCGGAAACATGCTGGACGACGTTGACGCCCTTGGCATGCACGATCGGCTGCGCATACTGGATCAGCGGCAGCACATAGGCCTGCTCGGCGATGTATTTGTCGACCGCCTTCCAGCCGGCGATGCGCTTGGCCTCGTCCTTTTCGCCCCATAGCGGGTTGATCATGTCGATCAGGTCCTGGCTGTCCCACACCGAATGCGGGCTCGGGCCATACATGGCAAAGCCGGTCGACGTCGTCGGATCGCCGATGGCATTGCCCCAATTGTAGAAGGCGGCCGGCGCCAGCTTGTCGGCGGCGCGCAGTTCGTAGTGCTTGGCGATCTCGTAGACCTCGATCGTCGCCTCGATGCCGACCTTGCGCCACATGCCGACGATCGCCTGGATCATCTCGTAGTCCTTGGGCTTGAAGCCCTTGGTCGTCTGGATGGTGAACTTGACCGGCTTTTCCGGCGAATAGCCGGAAGCGGCGAGCAGTTCCTTGGCCTTTTCCGGATTGTGCTCGACCTTGATCGAGGCATCGTAGGCCGTGTATTCCGGTGTCTCCAGCGTGGCGATCGGCTGGCCGTATCCGCGCAGAAGCCGCTTGACCAGAAGCTCCTTGTCTACCGCCATCACCGCCGCCTGGCGGACGTTCTTGTCCAGCATCGCCTCGATGTCGTTGAAGAAGATCATGCCGATGTCGGAAACGTTCTTGCACGAGCCGGCAAGCCCGTCCTTGGCGATCAGCCGGTCATACTCCTCATAAGGGATTTCGAGCGTCACCTGCGAGGAACCGGACTCGATTTCGGCAACGCGGCTCGCCGCATCGGTGACGAACTTGATCGTCACATTCTCGAAGGCCGGCTTGCCGCCCCAGTAGTTCGGATTGGCCTTGAGCCGCAGGAAGGCGTTGCGCTCGAACTTGTCGACCATATAGGGGCCGGTGCCGATCGGCGCTTTCTCGAAACCTTCGGCGCCGACCTTCTCGTAATAGGCCTTCGGCATGATGTAGCCGGTCAGGAACGACATCCATTTGAAATACACCGGGTCGAACTGCACGACATCGCCGGTGATCTTGTTGCCATCGATCTTGAAATTGTTGACGTTCTTCCAGACGAACTGGATCGGGTTGCCGGTCTTCTCGTCGCCCGCCCGCTGCAGCGACCAGACCACGTCCTCGGCCGTGAACGGCGAGCCGTCATGCCATTTCACGCCGTCGCGCACCGTCATCATGATTTTGGTGCGGTCGTCGTTCCAGCCCCATTCGGTGAGCAGGCCCGGCGCGAAGGAGAGATCCGGCTTCTGCGGGATGAACTGGTCGAACACCGACTGGTAGAGGCCCTGAATGGTCGGGTTGACCGCCGACGGTCCGGTCGTCGGATCCCAGGACGGCAGGTTGACGTTGTAGGCGATGGTCAGTTCGCCCGCCGCGGCTTTGGCGATCTTAGGCAGGCCGAGGGCGGTCGCGCCAAGCGCTGCAGCACTGTATCCGAGCAAGTCGCGTCTGTTGATTGTCATGGTCGTTCCCCTGTTGGTGGTCTTTGTCTCGCGCGGCATCATTGTTCGATTGTCAGGTTCAGGCTCCTTGGGCAACCGCGCCTTGCTCCATCCTGGAAGTCTTCGGCTCCTAATTCCCGCCAAGCTGTTGGGCGAGCATGTAGCCGGATGCCGCGCCGGTGCCGGCCCCCGGCCATGTCGCAGCGCCGGTCAGGTGCAGGTTGGCGACCGGCGTGTTCCAGCCGGCATAACCGCGCGCCGGGCGGAACAAGAAGTTCTGCGCCAGATGGTGGCTGCCGCAGACCTGGTCGCCGCCGACGAGGTTCGGATTCTCGCGCTCGAGGTCGATGGGCGAGAACACGGCGCGGCCGAGGATTTTTTGGCGCAGGCCCGGCGCGTAGCTCTCGATGATATCGAGCACGCGCTCGGCATAAGCTTGCTTGACCTCGTCCCAGCGGTCCGGCGCGATCTTGCCTGCCGCATCGCCGAGGATTTCGGCCGGCAGCATGCGCACCTGCACCCACAGAACATGCTTGCCTTCGGGCGCGCGCGACGGGTCGATGGCCGTCGGCTGACCGACGACCAGCACCGGCTCGTCCGGCAGCATGCCTGCCATCGCCTGCTGATAGGTGCGCGACATCGCATCGAGCGAGGGTGAAAGATGGACGTAGGCAAACTGCCGGAGCTCTGCCCCGGCGCGCCAGTCCGGCAGATCGTCGAGCGCCAGATGGATCATCATCGTGCCCGGAGCATGGCGGAATTTTTTCATCGCCGCATCGAAGCCGGCGTCGCCGGATCCATCAGGCAGCAGCTTGCCAGGCAATGCCTTGGGCGCGACGCCGGCGATGACGGCCTTGCTGGCGATATGGAAATCGCCGGAAGCGAGCCGCACGCCGGTAGCCCTACCTCCGGCAACCGTGATCTCGGCCACCTCGGCGCCGGTGGCGATCTTGCCGCCGGCCGCGGTGACCATGCCGGAGAGCGCGCGGATCATGGTGTCGGCGCCACCCTTGCCGAGCACCATGCCGAAAGCCTGATTGGCCATCAATTCCAGATAGGGGAACACCGCACCGCCGGCGATGTCGGGGGCGAAGTCGAGATGCATGCCCCAGGCGGCAAGCGTCGTCCGGACATGCGAGGATTCGAAAGTCTCCTCGAGCCACGCGCGAGGTGAAGAAAGCAGCAATCGACCAGTATCGAGCGCGCCGGAAAAACCCTTCTTGCGCCACAGGTTCCACCCGGTGCCCGCAAGGGCGCGTGCGCTCATCGGCGAGCCCAGCAGGCGAAACAGATGCTCGGCCTCGGGCATGAAACCGGCGACCAGTCGGCGCCATGTCGCGGCATCGGCCGCGGAAAAGGCGGCCAGCCGGGACGCGGTCTTTTCCAGGTCGTTGCTGACGCCGAACCAGCGACCATCGGGGAAGGCGCTGGCGAAACAATCAGCTACGGGTGCGAATTCCAACCCGTGGGTTTTCAATTCATTTGCATATTTCCGGTGGAAGGCTGAGCCGGCGAACAGGCTCAGATTCATCGCGCCGAAATCGTGGCGGAAGCCGGGAACGGTATATTCGTGGGTCTGGACAGCGCCGCCCATTGTTGCACTGCGTTCAAAAACAGCAGTTTTCCAGCCCTTGAGCGCCAGATGCGCGGCGCATGCCAGACTGTTGTGGCCTGCCCCGACAAAGATGGCGTCGAACTCGCTCACGCCCCAAACCCATTTCCTTTATGCTTAAAGATAATTGCAGATGCATATGTTTTCGTCTAGTAGGATATTAAGGGCCGAGACGAGCCTCGATCATCATCGACAAAGAGGGAACTGAGACCATGGACACCCAAAAACTCCTCGGCGAGGTCGCCGGTCAGCTGCTTTCAGGCGGCATCAAGGTGGTCGACCTGTCGGCGCCGCTCGGACCGGACACGCCGCTGATCAAGCTGCCGCCGGAGCTTGCCGTCGACACCCCAAAGGTCGAGATCCACTCGATCTCCCGTTATGACAAGAACGGCCCGTGGTGGGCCTGGAACTGGCTGAAGCTCGGCGAGCATTCGGGCACGCATTTCGATGCGCCGCAGCACTGGATCACCGGCAAGGACTATCCGGACGGCGCTACCGACACCATTCCGGCCCAAAATTTCGTCGGCCCGGTCAATGTCATCGACTGCTCGAAGGAAGCCGCCGCCGACCACGATTTCCTGCTCACCGTCGACCACATCAAGGCATGGGAAGTCAAAGCATGGCGCCATCAATCCCGGCGAATGGGTGGTGATGCGCACCGACTGGTACAAGCGCAACGGCTCGGAGGCCGAATTCCTCAACGCCAACGAAACCGGGCCTCACACTCCCGGCCCGACGGCCGAGGCGATCCAGTTCCTAATCAGCAAGGACATCAAAGGCTGGGGCAGCGAGACCATCGGCACCGATGCCGGCAAGGCCGGAGGCATGGAGCCGCCATTCCCGGCGCACACGCTGATGCACAAGGCCAACCGCTACGGCCTCGCCAGCCTCTGCAACCTCGACCAACTGCCGCCGAAGGGCGCGATCCTGATCGCTGCCCCGCTCAAGATCGAGCACGGCACCGGCAGCCCGATCCGCGCGCTGGCGCTGGTGCCGGGCAAATAGGCGAGGCGGCGGTCTTCGGGAGAAGATCATGGCGAAGGCGGTGGTGACAGCCGATCTCCCCCCTCGTGGGGGAGATGTCCGGCAGGACAGAGGGGAGCGCGAAGGAACACTACCCCACGCATTTGACCCCCACCTGCCGACAGGGGGCGATTGTCGATGAATGCGCCCGATCACATCATCGTCGGCAGCGGGATCAACGCGCTGGTCTGCGCGGCGATGCTTGGCGGCAAGGGCGCGAAGGTGCTGGTGCTGGAGCGCAACGACCGCATCGGCGGCTGTATGCGCACCGAGGAGA
>CAWBIN010000025.1:0-247160 GCA_963788955.1 uncultured Alphaproteobacteria bacterium
ACCTAGCGAGCGATGGCTTAGTTGTGGTCTTTTTTGACAGGCGAGCGAACCGCAAAACTGCCCTCAGCAATCTGGGGGAACCTCCATCCTCCACCTTAGTATCGCGGTCATGTCTGCGTCGGCATGATCGCTATGCGATGGACTTCCATCTTTTGGCCGATGCCCCTGAGGTTCTCGTAGTTGCGCGACACCGGACGTGATTGGACGATGTCAGCGACGCCCGGCACCTCCATCACCGCTGCACTGATGCAAACTTCGTTCACGTCGGCTAGGCCTTGCACTCGTGCCGCGATATTCACGTCGTGTCCGAAATAGTCGATGCGGTCGTTTAGCGTCACTGCAATCGCCCGCCCCCTGTGGACACCAACCTTGAGCCGAGTGGACGCGAAGCGGTCCGGTTGAATTGCGACAGTTCTTCGATCATCTCGATGGAGGCGCGGACGGCGTCCTGGGGGCGCTCGAAACCGGCCATGACCGCGTCGCCGATCGTCTTGACGATGGTGCCGGATCGTTCCCGAATGATTTTGTTCAGTATCTCGAAGTGCTGGCGAACAAGGAAATATGCGTTCACGTCGCCCGCGGCTTCATACAAGGGGAGTCGACCGCTTTAGATCGGTGAAAAGAAAAGTCACGTCGGAGACTTGAAGGCTCTCGCCTTCGTCCACAAGCTGCGCCTTGTAGAGTTCACTGAAGCTCGGGGTGAGCAGCAACCGCTTGCCGGTGAGAAGCGGTTCATACTCGACCAGATGAGGCTCGAAACCGAAGGGATACTGGACGAACCAGAAGCGACCGCGATCGTCGGTCCGGTTCTCGATCTGGATTGTGTGCTTACCTGGACTGAGATCGGCTGTCTGCCGAAACGAGAATTTTCCGTCACCGAGAATTATGTCTCTTGTGCTGTAGGCCGGTCAGGCAGGAGGAAGCGGCCCGACTCGAGCTGGACCAGTTGTCCGTTGCGGATCCGCCGGCTCCCCGTCTGCGAAGAAGACCAGAAGGAGTTTGTGGCTCAGATCCAGTACCTCGAAACGGCCGGCCGTGACGTCGAAGTCGAAGCTTCGGTCTCGTGGGGCTCTATATCGGCGAAACCCCGCGAGAGCACGGCGACCAGTTGCTGGTGCGTCATCCCATGCGGCGCGATGAAGCCCTTGGAAAAGTTGTAGCGGAGGTAAAAATCCTCGACAGACAGCACTTCCGGGATGTCGGAACCTGATGTCCCGCACGCCGCTCGAGATCGTAAAGGTGACCTGAATGTAGTCGTCCAGCGCGACATCGTTGATCGCGTTGCAAAACGCGCACTGAAAGCGCGGATGGACCTGGTCAAGTTCGCGAAAGCTCCCGGCGACTTGTGGGCAATATGCGCAGATGAGGAGCCAGTCCATCTCGAACAGGCCCACCTTGGCGGCATGCACGAACAACTCTATTGCGTCCGCCTCGGAAAGGTCGACAGCGCTGCCGTATTGGATTGGGTTGACGCGAAAGAGATCATAATCATCGCAGTGCGGATGAAGCGTTCGAGCTCCGGTAGAACGTTTGGTACCCAGTCTCTTGCCGATCTGAGTGCGCCGAGGCGCTCGCTCAGGACACTATCGTTCACCGGAGACAGGACACTCATCTCATGCACCCTACCTGACGGACTGACTACACTATCGGCCCCCGGCCGAAATCCGCGGCGGACGGTACCATCGCCTCGTCCGGGTCGATGGCCCCCAGGCTCTCGACGATCTCGAAACGGCCGTTCTGCGCCTGGGCGATATACATGTTCATACGGACGTGGTGCTGGCCAGGAACCATTTCTGCGGGACCGCCCGGCCCTTCGACGATCCTTGCGTGATCGAGGGCCGCGATGACGTCCTCCTGGCGGAGCGAGTTGGCCTCGTTCACGGCCGCCGCCCAAAGCTTCATCCCTCTGTAGAGGCCAGAGCAAGCGCTGCCGCCCGTGAACTGCTCGTGGCCGCGATAGCGCTCGTCGTACGCGCGAAGCAGCGTCTTGCTGAAGGGATCGCTGACGTTCTGGTAGTAGTCGAGGCAGCCGTAGAGGCCTTCCACATGCGGCGGCGGCAGCAGGCCGAGCAGATTCTCGTCGAAATACGTGCAGATTAGCCGCCCGCCGCGGTTCTGGAAGCCAGCGTCATGGAGTTGCGCGAAAAATGGCACGACCCCAGGCGGAACGATGGTATTGAACACCACCTCCGCTCCGCTGGACATGATCCTCTCAACCGTTTCGCCGTATTCCATGTGATCGAGCGGATAGTATTCCTCGCCGACGATGCTGCCACCTTCGGCGTTGACGAGCTGGCGGACCCTCTCGTTCATCACGTGCGGCCAGATGTAGTCTGCGGACGGGAGGTAGAATGTCTTGGCCCCGGTCTTGCGCATCAGCCAGGGAATGAGCGGGTCGAGCTGCTGCGCCGGCACTGGGCCGGTGCAGAAAATCAGTGGGTCGCATTCCTGGCCTTCGTATTGCTCGGGGTAGATGTAAAGCGTCCTGCCCTTCACGACGGCTGGGCCTTTGATGGCCTGCCGCGTGGAGCTGTAGATGCCGCCGAAGATCACATCCACCTTGTCCTGCGCCACAAGCTTGGCCGCCTTGGCCTCCGCGACAGTGTCGGTCGTTGCGCCGTCCTCGAGATAGAGCTCGATCTTCCGCCCCAGCAGTCCGCCGTCGGTGTTGATCTCGTCAACCACCATCCTTGCCACGTTGGCGTTGGCGCGGCCCATGAACGAAAGTGCTCCCGTCTCTTCCGCGATCATGCCGACTTTGATGGACGCTTGCGCCATAGCAGATACCTCTCATCCGCCCACATCGAAACTCATGAGCCGGCTGTAGCCGGCCACACCGGCAGCGAGGATGGCGGTCAAACGACGCTGCACTGCCTCCTCCGTCATTTCGGGTGACCCCCTCTGATGGGTAACGGCCCTGTCTGGAGTGGAACTCGCACACAATAGCAGGGTCGGAGTTTGGAGCAATCGAGGGCTGGACATGGTTCATGCTGCCTTTCGTCCGCGCCAACGGAGTTACGATGCGTATCCGGAAAACCGCTTTGGGTTCAGCATTTGCCCGTGCTCAGGCCCTAAGGAAGTCGGCAGGGTCGAGACGCGACATGCGCGGACATGACATAATTGGCAAGGTCCGGTCCTGGCGCAAGCCGGACCTAGGGAGCGATGGCATAGTTGTGGTCTTGTTTGGCAGGCGAGCGAACCGCAAAACTGCCCGCAGCAAGGCCGGCGCTAAAGCATTGATATTGCTGTCGTCAAAACCTAGGGATTTTTGGGGCTACTCCCCAGCTTCGGAGAATGATGGGCATTCGGAGAACAGTTTGGGGGAAAACGTGGTCTTCGCACTCCCCAGCTTTCGACCCCAAACCGCGCAAATGCTGGGCTTTGTCGACCCTGCAAACGAGCCAGAGAATTGTTCGGAATTTGAGGGTGGTAGCGGGAGAGGGACTTGAACCCCCGACCCCAGGATTATGATTCCCGTGCTCTAACCAACTGAGCTACCCCGCCAGGGCGGCGAAAGGCTCGAAATCCGCCTTAAGTTGCAAGGCATGTCGAGGCGTTCACCAAGGTCGCGCGGATATAAGGTTGGGAGGGCAAGCCTGTCAAGCTTCGAAGCGGCCTGCGTGCCGGCATAATCTCGCCATCGAAAAGCTTTGCCGGGCAGGCAATCGAAAGGGGTGCGGGGTTGAGTTCGACCCGGCACGTCGCTATGTCTCGGCCACGATTTTTAGAGTTTGAAAACAATGAAGCCGCGCATTGCAGTCCTTGGTTGCGGATACTGGGGCAGCAACCACATCCGCACCCTCAAGGCGCTTGGCGCCTTGCACGCGGTTTCGGACGACAACCGCGCCCGCGCGGAAGGCTTTGCCAGCGAGCAGGATTGCCTGGCGATCGAGCCGGAGCAGTTGTTCGTTCGCGACGACATCGACGCCATCGTCATGGCGCTGCCGCCGCAGTTCCACGCCGACATGGCGGTGCGCGCCGTCGAGGGCGGCAAGGACGTGCTGGTGGAAAAGCCGATCGCGCTGACGGTTGACGATGCCGAGCGCGCGGTGCAGGCGGCGAAGGACAATGGCCGCGTCTTCATGGTCGGCCATGTGCTACGCTTCCACCCGGCTTTCGAGACGCTGAAGGCGCTGATCGACAAGGGCGAGCTCGGTGAAGTCCGCTATATCCACTCGCATCGCCTCGGGCTCGGTAAGTTCCATACCGAGAACGACGCGCTGTGGGATCTGGCGCCGCATGATCTGTCGATGATCCTGGCGATCACCGGCACCGAGCCGATCGAGGTCAGGGGCGAGGGTGCCGCACTCCTCGACAATCTCAGCGACTTCGCGCATCTGCACATGCGCTTCCCCAACGGCCTGCGCGGCCATCTCTTCGCCTCGCGGCTCAATCCCTATCGCGAGCGGCGGCTGACGGTGGTCGGCACCAAGGCGATGGCGGTGTTCGACGATGTCGAGCCATGGGAGCGCAAGCTTGCCGTCTACCGCCATGCGGTTTGGCAGGACAGCGGCCAGTGGGCTTTTACCGCCAACGAGCCGTCCTATGTGGCGGTCGGCGAAGGCATGCCGCTGACCCGGGAGCTGGCGCATTTCATCCAGTGCATCGAGACGCGGGCCGAACCGCGCACCAGCGGCGAGGAAGCGATCAGGGTGCTGCGCATCCTGACGGCGGGCACCATCACCCACAGCAAATCCAGTTCCTGAGAGACCGTCTGGAAACTCTACTCCGGCGGTCACCTGATGGCGTTTTCTTCGCTTCCGGTGTTCACGGACCCAAATGTCCGCTGCGCTCCGGTTCTCGAAACCACCACCATATGGCGCGCCAGAGCAAGTTTCGAAAAAGTCTCTGAGAGAAAAAGCCGCCCTTATTCGGCGGGGATATGTGCCGGGCGGGCGGCGAGCCGGCTCAGCATGGCCTCGGCCTCGGCGCCGCGCTCGGAGCGCCCGATGAAGCCGCCGCCGAATACGCGGGCTTCGTTGCCGTCGTCAGAATAGAGCACGCAGGCCTGGCCGGGCGCGATGCCGGACTCGCCGTCGACCAGCTCAACCGAGGTGATGCCGTCGCGGTGATGCAGCACGGCCGGGCGCGGCGGACGCGTCGAGCGGACCTTGGCGAACAGCTCAAGGCCGCCGGCGGGCACGTCGGACAGCGGCCCATCGCCCAGCCAGTTCATGTTGCGCAGATAGATCTTGTGCGTCTCCAGCGCCTCGCGCGGGCCGACGACCACGCGCGCCCGGTCGGCATCGAGATGCACGACATAGAGCGGCTCGCCCGAGGCGATGCCGATGCCGCGGCGCTGGCCGATCGTGTAGCGCAAGATGCCTTCATGGCGGCCGAGCACGCGGCCGTCGATATGGACGATGTCGCCTGGGTTGGCGGCAGCCGGCTTCAACTTGGCGATGATGTCTGAATATTTGCCTTGCGGCACGAAGCAGATGTCCTGGCTGTCCTGCTTGGCGGCGACCGTCAGCCCCATGTCCTCGGCAATGGTGCGCACCTCAGGCTTGGAAAGCCCGCCGAGCGGGAAGCGCAGATAGTCGATCTGCGCCTGCGTGGTGGCGAACAGGAAGTAGCTCTGGTCGCGGTCGGCGTCGACGGGCCGGTAGAGCGCGCGGTGCGCGCCGTTGGCGCCGGAGCGGATGTAGTGGCCGGTAGCCAGCGCGTCGGCGCCAAGCTCCTTGGCGGTCGCCAAAAGGTCGGCGAACTTCACCGTCTGATTGCAGGACACGCAAGGGATCGGAGTCTCGCCGGCGACATAAGAGTTGGCGAAGGGGTCGATGACCGCCTTGCGGAAGCGCTCCTCGTAGTCGAGCACGTAATGGGGAATGCCGAGCGTCTCGGAGACGCGGCGGGCATCGTCGATATCCTGGCCGGCACAGCAGGAACCGGCCCGGTGCGTCGCGGCGCCATGGTCGTAGAGCTGCAGTGTGACGCCGACGACGTCATAGCCTTCGCGTTTCAACAGGCCGGCGACGACCGATGAATCGACGCCGCCCGACATGGCGACAACGACACGGGTGGTTTCGGGACGTCCTGGAAGGTCGAGGCTGTTCATGGTTCTTTCGTTCTGCGTGGCGCCTGAATGCCAATGGCCGGAATATAGGTCAAGCACCTGCGTGGCGCCAGCATCTCGCGCCCAAGCGATTTTTGCCTGCGAATCCAGCGTCCGATGGCCGATATTTCAAATGCCGACGAAAAGACTAACGCGGCGTTCATGATCCTTACCTAGCTATTAGGGTTCGCTTAGGCAATTTTTAAAGCTGTGGCGGTACTGTGGCGGGGATTGGGTCTTTGAGTTTTTTGTAGAGAGTACGATGACCGATCTAGTTAGACCGCGAGTCAAATATGTTATCGGGCCTGACGGCAGCCCTCTCACGATTGCCGATCTGCCGCCGACGAACACACGGCGCTGGGTTATTCGGCGCAAGGCGGAAGTGGTGGCTGCGGTACGCGGCGGCCTTTTGAGTCTTGAAGAGGCATGTCAGCGCTACAAGCTCACCACCGAGGAATTCCTGTCCTGGCAGGCGTCGATCGATGAATACGGCCTTGCCGGGCTGCGCACGACGCGCATCCAGCAATACCGGCACTAGACAAGGCCGGGTCAAAGATAGAGGGCGCGGCAATGCCGCGCCCTTTTGTTTTGCTGGAACGATCCCGTACCTCAGACCGTCAGCACCACCTTGCCGATCGGCCTAGTGGCGAGAAAGGCATGGGCGGCACCGGCTTCTTCCAGCGGCAGAGCCTTTGCCACGTGGACGGCGAGCTCTTTCGCATCGATCAGTCCGCCAAGCTCGGCAAGGCCGTCGCGATCGGGCACGACGGACATGCGCTCGACACGGATATTGCGGGCGCCGGCGTCTGCTTTGGTGGCGTCACTGACATCGAGCAGCGACACCAGAACGCCGCCGTCCCTCAGTACCTTCAGTGAGCGTTGCGCATGGTCGCCGCCGATCGGGTCCAGCACCAGGTCGATATCGCTGGCCTTGCTGGTGAAATCGCCCGTGGTGTAGTCGATGACCTCATCGGCGCCGAGCGAGCGGACGAAGTCGAGCTTTTCCGGGCTGGCCGTGGCGATGACATAGGCGCCGCGCGCCTTGGCGATCTGCACCGCCAGATGACCGACACCGCCGGCCGCCGCGTGGATCAGCACGCGCTGGCCCTGTTTCAGGCGGCCATGGCGAATGAGGCCCTGCCATGCCGTCAGGCCGGCCAGCGGCAGCGCGGCGGCTTGAACGTGGTCGATGCCTTCAGGCTTCGGCGCGATTTCGTCCACTGGCGCGACCGCCAGTTCGGCATAGGCGGCCGCTTGCCTGGGAAAGCGCGGCATGCCGAACACCGCGTCGCCGATCTTGAGGCCGGTCACGTCAGGACCCAGTGCCTCGATGGTTCCCGAGATGTCCCAGCCGAGGATGAAGGGCGGTTCGCCAAGCAGCGGGAAATAGCCGGCACGAACGGCGCCATCGACGGGGTTGATGCCTGCCGCCTTGACGCGGACAAGCACCTCGCCGGCCTTTGGCGAGGGGTCGGGCCGATCGGCAATGACGAGGACGTCGGGTCCGCCGACGGAGTTCTGGATAATGGCACGCATGGAAATCTCCTGCTGGTTGGTGCGCCACTATCATTTGGATAGTAATATTCTCTTGTCTAGTATGTACCTTTTCTATATATAGATACCTTATGGATAGTGAAGATAACTCCTCATTCGGTTACGACGCCTTCCGGCGGACGTGCCCTTCGCACACCGTGCTCGAGACGTTGGCCAACAAATGGGTCTATCTGGTCGTTTGCGCCTTGCGCCGCGGCCGGCTGCGCAATGGCGAACTGGCGCGCAAGCTCGAAGGCATCACGCCGAAGATGCTGACGCAGACGCTGCGCATCCTCGAACGCGACGGCATCGTGCGGCGCGAGATCTTTCCGGTCATTCCGCCGCGGGTCGAATACGAGCTGACCGAACTCGGCCAGAACCTGGCGGGATTGCTCAATCAGATACGGTCCTGGTCGGAGCAGCATGTGCCCGACATCAAGGATGCCCGCGCGCGGGCATCGATGGAATCTCAAGAGGATTCTGTGGCGCGAGGCTGAGGCCGGCATCAGCCTGGTCAGGTTCCGGCCGTGGCAGCTTCGATGGCGCTCCGGGAACGCCGATTGGCCTGTTTTTCAGCCGATCATGGCGCTGCGGCCACCCAGTTCGGCATCGCGGATCTTGGTGTCGCGCGATTCGAGCATCTCGGCCTTGGAAAGCTCCGCTTCAGCTTCGCCGAGTAATGATTCGGCAGTGCTTCGCTGCTGGGCGAGGTCGCTTTGAGAATTTCTGAGGTTGTCGCGGCGCAAGCGTGCCGCCTTGGCGAAGGTCGGATAGGCAAAATGGTTGATGTCGGTGATGCCGGCCTTCTTCTCTTCAGCGGTGATCTGAAGCTCCAGTTCGACAGCCATCCGTTCGAACTCGGCGATCATCATGTCGAGCTGCAGCAGCTGCCGCCGCTTCTCATTCACCTGAAACTGCTTCAGCCGAACGAGGTTTTCACGTGACTTCATGATTCGGTACTCCCGGAAACGCACACCCGCACATATCGTCCAAACCGCCTGGAAAGGCCCAGGCGTCACCCGTTTCCCCCGGCTTTCCCCGAACTATGGGAAACAAACTCCTAAAGTTTTTTGCCGTTGGTAACCATTCGTTTACGGGCATTGTTAATCATACGGGCGAGGACTTAAGGCCGGGTAAAAATTCCGGTTTTCGGCGGAAAGCCAACCGGCGAGTCCCTGGAGTCACTTAGGCTGACTTATTAATGTGGTGCATTAGCGGTTTGGGTCTGTGATTCGTTATTAGATTCAAGAGGGTGTAGAAAGGGGTTAAAAAATCTGGTATCGTCCTCGGCACGAAATTAGGTTTTGTTAACCATTCGATGGCACCTTCTGTTCAGGCAATCACTGCTCCGGTCCGGGACGGGTCGTGACATGGACCGGCAGCAGAAAAGGGGAATGAAATGCGTGTTCTGCTGATTGAAGATGACAGTGCAACCGCACAAAGCATCGAATTGATGCTGAAATCCGAAAGTTTTAATGTTTACACGACCGATCTCGGCGAAGAGGGCGTCGATCTCGGAAAGCTCTACGACTACGACATCATCCTTCTCGATCTCAATCTACCCGACATGTCGGGTTACGAAGTCTTGAGAACACTTCGCCTCTCCAAGGTGAAGACGCCGATCCTGATCCTGTCCGGCATGGCCGGCATCGAGGACAAGGTGCGCGGCCTCGGCTTCGGTGCCGACGACTATATGACCAAGCCTTTCCACAAGGACGAGCTGGTGGCGCGCATCCATGCCATCGTGCGGCGCTCCAAGGGCCATGCCCAGTCTGTCATCACCACAGGCGACCTGGTGGTCAATCTCGACGCGAAGACCGTCGAAGTCGGCGGCCAGCGCGTTCACCTGACCGGCAAGGAATATCAGATGCTGGAGCTGCTCTCGCTGCGCAAGGGCACCACGCTGACCAAGGAAATGTTCCTCAACCACCTCTATGGCGGCATGGACGAACCGGAACTGAAGATCATCGACGTCTTCATCTGCAAGCTGCGCAAGAAGCTTGACGCCGCGTCCGGTGGCCAAAATTACATCGAGACGGTCTGGGGCCGCGGCTATGTGCTGCGCGAACCGGAAGACATTCGCGTCAGCGCCTGAGCAAAGACCTTCGTTTGATTTTCCAATAAAAAACCCGGCTTCGGCCGGGTTTTTGCGTGCTGGGCGTTGAAGCCGCCCGCTATCCGATGCTGGCGGATCAGGCGGCGATTTTCAGGGCACGGAAACGCTCGAGCAATTGCGGCCGGTTGAACGGCTTCAGCAGATAGCCCTGAGCGCCGGCGCGCTTTGCCTTCATGATCGAGGCGACGTCGACCTCGACCAGCGAAACCAGGATCTGCGGCTTGACCACGCTCTCCATGGCGCGGATGCGGCGGATGAGGTCCACAGCCTGCACATCCGGCAAGGCGCCGTCGATGACGATGACGTCGGGCATGTCGGCGGCGCACATCTCGATCGCGTCGAGCCCCGTGGCCGCTTCGATCACGGTCAAATCGGAGCCGCCAAGGATGCGCTTTGCAACCTTCCTGATGACGCTCGAATCGTCGACGAACAGGCAGCGTTTCATTTCCGGGTCCTCTCGGCCATCTGGCGAACCGGCAATCTGCGGGCAACCACGAGGCATACTAGAGCAATCTGGTAAAGAAGCCGAAAAGCCGTTAGGTAAAGTTTTTGCAAAGATACGCCGCGTGCGTCTTTTTCGTCGCGAATGCCGCGAGACCAAGCCGGCAAAACTTGCTCTGCCTGAATTATCGCCGAATTAACAAATATTAGCAGAAATAAATACTTTGGCTGTTCTTACTGACTGGGCGAAGGGCTTCAGGCCGCCGACAGCACGATCTCCTCGGCGGTCGCGTGGATCGAGATCGTCATGTTGGCCTCCCGCGCCAGCAGCAGCGTGTAATATGGCTGCACCGAATGGGCGTCGATCGGCTCCTCGGGCTTGTGGCCGGAATGAAGCTCCAGGAATTTCGGCGGCACGCGCAGCATCGGGCCGGCGGCCGACAGCGCAAAACGCGGCTCGGTGTCGAGATTCTCCAGCGTGACCACAAGCTTGCCGCCGCGCGGGATGGCAGCGTTGGCGACGAGAAGGAGGTTGAGAAGCAGTTTGACCTTGTTCTTGGGCAGCAGCGCGCGGGGCCCGTTCCAGGAGAGTTCCGGCTTTTCGTTCTTGAGGAAGGCGATGGCGACTGCTTCGGCATCTCCGGTATCGATCATCATGCCAGCCGAGCCGGCGGCGCCGAAGGCGATGCGGGCAAATTGCAGGCGGGCCGAAGCGTTCCTGGCACTCTGGCGGATCAGCTTCATGGCGTCTTCGTCGGCGCCGCCCTCATCGAGCAGTTCGAGGCCGTTGTTGATCGCGCCGACCGGCGAGATGATGTCATGACAGACCCGGCTGCATAGAAGCGCTGCAAGATCCGGTGCTGAAAGGGCAAACAGTTCGGCCATGGGCGAAGTCCCTGATAAAATCCACGTACTCATGGCCGAGCGATCATTGTCACGCCTGCCCACACGAATCACGCTCTCTCCCCCGGTCATCTGAATACACAGCGCCCGTGCGTGCGGCAACAAATCCAAAATTGTCGTTAGCGAAAATGGTGCGTTCACGCAGGATTCCCGGCCTGCGCAGGCGGTTCGAAGCCAGTGTGTGAGGAGCGCCAGCCTTCGAACTGCCATCTTCATGTGGAAGCTTAATGGTTGAAAAAGGATTACGGCATAGTTTGCCTGTGACAGTTACCCCTAGCAGCCGCCAAGAGCCGCATGGGTGCGAGGCGTCGGCGAAAGTGCTCCCTGACGGAGATTGGAAGCATGTTTTCCCGATTCTACGACCGGAGTTTTTTCCGAGTCATCTCAATGGCGATTGCCCTGATGGGCGTTCTCGTCTTTTCGACCTCCGCGCTGCGGGCCCAGGAATACACCGCTCAGGAGATCGTCGATTCCGGCCATAAATTCTTCGGCGCTACGTCGGGCGGCCTTGCCACCGTCGTCGAGAAGATTTTCGCTTCCTATGGCCTGCCCAACGGCTATCTGCTTGGCGAAGAGGGCTCCGGTGCGCTGATCGGCGGCCTGACCTATGGCGAGGGAACGCTCTACACCAAGAACGCCGGCGACCATAAGGTGTTCTGGCAAGGTCCGTCGCTCGGCTGGGATTTCGGCGGCGAAGGCTCGCGCGTGATGATGCTGGTTTACAATCTCGACGATGTGAACAGCCTCTACAACCGCTTCGGCGGCGTCGCTGGTTCCGCCTATGTGGTGGCGGGCGTCGGCTTCAACGTGCTGCAGAACAACAGGGTTCTGCTGGTGCCGATCCGCACCGGCGTCGGCGCCAGGCTTGGCGTCAATCTCGGCTATCTGAAGCTCACGCAGCGGCCGACCTGGAACCCGTTCTGAGCGGACATATTGATATTCAGGTGAGGCCGGCCTGACCTGAATCTCAACATGCGTTCCGCTCGCGATCGTGCCATCGGGGATTTTGTGAGGCCGCAGGCTGAACGTGGCCTGCGGCACACTCTTGCCGCGGCGCTGGATTTCCGTCATGCGAAGATGGCAAAGTCGAGCTTTGGCGGTTGTTGCCATCATAGCGGATAGTCACCTTGATCCAGTCGATCCTGTTTTTCGCCCTCGGCTTTCTCTGCGCCGGCTTTCTGGCGCTGCTGGTCGCCCCGGCCATCTGGCGGCGGGCCGTTGCGCTGACACGCAAGCGGTTCGAGGCGTCCATGCCAATGACGCCGGTCGAAATCCAGGCCGACAAGGACCGGATCAGGGCCGAGTTCGCGATGTCGGCGCGCCGGCTTGAGATGAGCGTCAAGGCATTGCGGGAGAAGGCGGCCGAACAGCTGGTCGAGATCGGTCGCGGCCGCGAGGCCCTGAAGGGGCTGGCGGTCGAGCGGAAGGACAAGCAGCAGGCGCTTTCCGAGCTGGAGGCCAGGACCCAAGAGCTTCATCAGCGCGAGGAGCAGTTGCGGCACCTTTCGGACAAGCTCGCGCAGAGCGAGCGCATGCTGGAGAAGCGCGCGCTCGAGCTCGAAAAGCTGGAGCATATGTATGACGACGCCAGCTTCTCCTCCAGCAACCGCCAGATCGAACTGGTGGCGCGCGAATCCGAATTGGAAAGCCTTGCCAACGACATCGCCGTGCTGCGCAGCCAGCGCAAGGAGGCGGACCGCCGCAATCAGGAAACCGCGGCCGAAACCAAGGCCGCGCGGGAGGCCTTGAAGTTGGAGAGGAAGAGAAGCGTCGAGCTCGACAAGAAGGTCGAGCGCCTGCTCGCCACGCTTGCCGATCGTGAGGAGAAGCTCGACCGCCGCGAGAGGGAAATGGCACGGCTGCGCGAACGATCGAAGGGCGAGGCCGAGGCAAACGCTCCGGCGGCGCTGCTTGCCGGCGGAGGTGACAGCCTGACCGCCGTCAGGAGCGACGACATCGAAAAGGCGATCGCCAAGCTCGATGGCGACCGTGAGCGGCTGGAGGCGCGGCTGACGACGCTGGCCCGCGAGAACAAGCGTCTCAAGGCGGATCTCGGCGCGCTGGCTGCGTCCAGCCCTACGAATGGCAGCGCCGCATTGCGCGAGCAGATGAATGAACTGGCGGCGGAGGTCGTCCACCTGACGGCCAAGCTCGAAGGGCCCGATTCGCCGATCGCCAAGGCATTGGCGGCGCCCTCGGATACCAGATCCGGCCACCGCAGTCTTGCAGACCGCGTGCGGGCGCTGCAGAAGGCGGATTTTCCGATCTGAAAGTTGGGGGCCGCGCGCCGAGCGAGACCGGCACGACGCGCGTTGTCGATGACGGGTTTATGCGATCAGCAACGCGAAAAATGATGCAGGGCGATGGCTGAGGCGGCGGCGACGTTCAGGCTGTCGAAGCCTTGCGCCATATCGATCCGCACCGTTTTCAGGCGGGTGAGCAGGTTTTCGGGCAAGCCTTCGCCTTCGGTGCCGAGATAGAGCGCCAGCCTGTCCGGCCTCCTTGCATCACGAATGTCGGCCTCGCCGCGTGGCGACAACGCGACCTGGCTGAAGCTCAGCTGGTCGAGCATGGCGATGAAGCCGCTGGTATCGTCGAAGATGGCGAAGGGAACCTTCAGCGCCGCGCCGACCGAGACGCGGATTGCCTTGCGGTACAGCGGATCGCAACAGGTCGCATCGAGCAGCACTGCATCGGCGCCAAAGGCGGCGGCGTTGCGGAAGATCGAACCCATATTGTCGTGATTGGCGATGCCAACCAGAGCGACGACCAGCGCATTGGCAGGCAGGGCCTCCAGCAAGGCCTCGGCCGGCTGCGAGGCGCCCCTGCTGCCGATCGCCAATATGCCGCGGTGCATGTGAAATCCGGCGATCCGGTCGATGATCTCGCCGCTGGCGACATAGACCGGGAGGTCCGCCGGCGCCTTGCGCAAGGTCTCGTCGAGACCGGCCAGCCGGTTCTCGAGAACCAGAACCGATTCGGCGGCAAAGCGGCCGGCCGACAGCAGGATTTCGAGCACCACCTTGCCTTCGGCAACGAAACGGCCGTGCCGGCCAACAAGGTCGCGCTCGCGTATGTCGAGATAGGCAGCGACACGCGGGTCTTGCGGATCATCAATGTGGATCAGGTCCATGCATTGCCTCGGCCTGGTCGCATCAATCCGAATGTGGATTTTCGGAAAGCGATGCGCGGATATGACATGGAGAGCGGCGTGCGCCCAGATGGACGCACGCCGCTCGGAAAGTCGTCAGCGAGATAAGGAACGATCGGACCTGCCGGTCAAGCCCCGGCGCGGCGCAGGCGATGGGCCATCTGCGACAAGTCGCCGTCGCCGAAAATGCCGTCCAGCATGCGAAGCAGCTCGCGCGCGGCTTCGGACTTGCAGGCATAGTAGATCATCTGCCGGTCGCGGCGGGTCTCGACAAGATCGAGCGCCCGAAGCTTGGCCAGATGCTGCGACAGGGCGGATTGGCTCAACTGGACCTTGTCGGCGATGGCGCCGACCGACATTTCACCGTCCATCAGGTAGCTCATGATCAGCAACCGTTTCTCGTTGCCCATAAGCGTGAGGAACGTGGCTGCTGATTCGGCGTTGGCGAGTAGCTTGCTCGAGATCATCGATGCCCCATGTTTTTGAGCTCATCCTGACGCTATGGGGGCAATAGCGTCAGATTCCATAAATTCACGTGTGGATGCACGCTGCTGAATCAGCGTCACGTGCGAGGGTAGAACATTTCTTCCAAATCTCAAGACTTGCTTTTGATTCAAGGCAATTAACTATCGATCTTGTGAATAGCCGGCTGCGCGTCCCGCCTTGGCCATATCGACCAGGACCGGCCGTAAATCGCGGGCCGTCTTCAGCGGTTCGGGGAAGAACACCCGGCATATGGCGTCGCCCGAGGCCAGGTCCATGCCGTCGGCGTCGAAGCCGGTGGCAATCCAGCCATCGCCATCGGCCTTGGCATAGTGATGCGCATAGATGGCGATCGCGTCGAGGTGGTCGGCATTCATGTGCTCGAGAGCCGGTTGTTCGCCGGCAGCCAGTTCGTCGACGACCGGCCCGGTGGTGACCAGCTCGCTACGATCGAGCAGATAGGCCTTGCCGAAGCCGCCATTGAGGCTGGCGCGCTCGGGCTCGAGTCGGAAGATCGAGAAATCACCAAGCCCGGCATAGAGCCGTGCCTTGGGATTGCGGTTGAGATAGCGCCGCTCCGCGCGGGCTTGCTCGTCCGATCCACGCTCGAGCCGCCGCGCCCGACAGACCAGGGTGACACGCGGATGCGCGAGCGGATCGCCCTTGCCCGGTTCGCCGACAAGCAGCGAGCAGCGCGGGTCGGCGAGGATGGCACCAGTATGCGCCGACAGCATCGACACCAGGATTAGCGGCGCGCCGTCAACGTCGGTGGCGACGCCGACCCTGCTCGCCAATGGCGATCCGGTCGCGGGCTCGATGACAGCCAGTGCGCCGAAACGTGCGCTGCGGATCAGCGTCCTTGCCAGCCGGATCGCTTCGGCGTCGGTCTCGCGGATGACGTCCTTGTTCCGATCAACCAAAAGTGTTCACCGTCATAAGCTGATTTTTCTTCTCCACTTATCAACCGATCACGCCTGATTTGACAAGGGCTTCGACCTCGCCTTGCGCAAAACCGAAACGCCTCAGCACCATCACCGGCTGGAGATCATGTTCGTCCGGCTTTGTGGCGAGCGTTGACGGCGTTTGCGAGAAGCGCGGCGCCGGGGCAGGGCGCTCGAGCCTGTCTGCCTTCACAAAGGCGCTGCGGGCACGATTGTGCGGATGGTTTTTGGCCTCCTGCAGCGATAGCACCGGCGCGACGCAGGCGTCGGTATCCGCAAACAGGGCGGCCCAGTCGTCGCGCGTCTTCCGCTTGACCCGAGCGGCGATGGTGGCACGCATCTCCGGCCATAACGCCTTGTCGAACTGGCCGCGCACGAAGTGCTCGTCGAGTGGCAGCAGCCTGGCGAATTCGGCGAAGAAGCGGGGTTCAAGGCAGCCAACGGCGACATGGCGTCCGTCCTCCGTCTCGTAAGTGTCGTAGAAGGGCGCGCCGGAATCGAGCAGGTTTACGCCGCGTGCATCCCGCCAAAGGCCGGCCGCCATCAGGGCATGGACTGGCGCCGCCAGCATCGAGGCGCCCTCGACCATTGCCGCGTCGATGACCTGGCCCTTGCCGGAGCGCGAACGCTGGAACAAGGCGGCCAGCACGCCGGCAATCAGCATCATGGCACCGCCGCCATAGTCGGCGACGAGGTTGAGCGGCGGC
Source organism: uncultured Alphaproteobacteria bacterium (assembly GCA_963788955.1). GTDB lineage: Bacteria > Pseudomonadota > Alphaproteobacteria > Rhizobiales > Rhizobiaceae > Mesorhizobium. Next base: position 16,331 of record CAWBIN010000025.1, read on the forward strand.
ACCGGTCTGCCTTCCTCGCTGCCGATGGCGTGCAGCACGCCGCAATAGGCAAGATAGGTGATGTCGTGGCCGGCGCGGCCGGCGAGCGGCCCATCCTGGCCGAAGCCGGTCATGCGGCCGTAGATCAGCGCCGGGTTGCGTGCCAGCACCAGATCAGGCCCGAGGCCAAGCCGTTCCATGACGCCGGGACGAAACCCTTCGATCAGCATGTCGGCCTTTTCGGCAAGACTGAGCAACAGTTCTGAACTTTCGGGGCGCTTCAGGTCGACGCGCAGGATGGAGCGGCCATGGCGGTCGAGGTCGTATTCTTCCGGCAGCGCCATCAGCGGCCGGCCGGAGCCCGCCCGTTCGATGCGCAGCACCTCGGCGCCCATCTCGGACAGCATCAGGCCAGCCAGCGGCACCGGGCCGAGGCCGGCCATCTCGATCACGACCAGACCGCTGAGCGGGCCGCTCCTGGCCGGGACGGGAGTGCTCATCGCTGGCTATTTCGGCGCCATGCGGATGGCGCCGTCGAGGCGGATGGTCTCGCCGTTCAGCATCTGGTTCTCGACGATATGGAGCGCGAGCGCTGCATATTCGGAAGGCTCGCCCAGACGAGACGGGAAGGGCACGGCGGCACCCAGCGAATCCTGCACCTCCTGCGGCATGCCGGCCATCATCGGCGTCCTGAAGATGCCGGGTGCAATCGTGCTGACCCGGATGCCGGAACGCGCAAGGTCGCGGGCCACCGGCAGCGTCATGCCGACGACGCCGCCTTTGGACGCTGAATAGGCTGCCTGGCCGATCTGACCGTCATAGGCCGCGACGGAAGCGGTGTTGACGATGACGCCACGCTCGCCGCCTTGCAGCGGCTCGAGCTTCGCCGCCCGGTCGGCGAAGAGGCGGATCATGTTGAAGGTGCCGATCAGGTTGATCTCGATCACCTTGCGGTATTGCTCGAGTGGATGCGGACCATCCTTGCCGATCGTCTTCACGCCGATGGCGATGCCGGCGCAATTGACCAGGATGCGCGGTTCACCGAGCCGCTCCGCCACTTCGGCGAAGGCGGCCACACCGCTGTCGCTGCTGCTAACGTCGCACTGGACGGCAATACCGCCAATATCGGCCGCCACCGTCTTTGCACGGTCGATGCCGACATCGAGGATGGCGACGCGCGCACCCTGGGCAGCGAGCGCACGCGCCGTCGCCTCGCCGAGGCCGGAGCCGCCGCCGGTGACGATCGCAATCTGGCCATTGGGGTTCATGCCGGCGTCCTCCACAGATTTTGGATGATGCTACGAAGCTCGCAGCGCAGGCGCAACCGGCAGGATAGCCTCAAGCCATGACCGGGACGGGATCGGAAACCCGCGCCACGTCCGCATGGCAGACCTCGCCCGACAACCGGGCGACGGCGCCTGGTACGATCTCGTGCGACAAAAGCCGGTCGAGGTCGACCGGGCGTGGCATGGAGATCTGCCCGCGCGGGATCCTCTTGAAGCCGAGCGGGCCGTAATAGGGCTCGTCGCCAACCAGCATCACCGCCGGCATGCCGGCCTTGGTGGCGGCCTCCAGTGCGATTGCCACCAGCCGGCGGCCGATGCCGAGATTCTTGAAGGCAGGCCGCACCGCGAGCGGCCCGAGCATCAGCGCGCGGCCGACGCCGGCCGCGATGCGCGTCATCCGCACCGAGGCGACGACAATATCGCCATCGACGGCGACGAAGGACAAAGCGCGCTCATGCCCTCCGGCTTCGCGGATCTTGTAGGCCGCGAGCACGAAACGGCCCGGCCCGAAGGCCTCGTCGTTGATGGCTTCGATTTCGGGATCGTGCGCCGGGGTTTCCGGCAGGTATTTCACGTCGGCAAGGCTCATGGTCTTTGCGTTCCGGTAGAGGAGGAAAGGTTTGCTGCAAACGGCAGCGTTCGCCAATCAGCGCTTCATCAAGCGCGGGCGTCCTTTCGTCGTCGGTCAAACCGGATTGTGGCAAAGTCGAACATGCGGATTGTCCGCTAGCATCAAATTCCGGCCGCTGCAATCGGCCGTTTTCGTCCGCCGTTTCGGCCGAGTGACGGTCTGTTCAGCACATGACGACTTCGGCAGGGCAACCTTGCGCCTACATGCACCATTAACACGCAAGGAGTTTTGCATGGGATTGCTGATCGAAGGCAGGTGGCAGGATCGCTGGTATGATACGGCGGACAGCGGCGGCAGGTTCGTGCGGGCGCAGTCGCAATGGCGCGACTGGATCACCGTTGACGGGTCGCCGACGGAGGGGCGAAAGCGCGGCTTCAAGGCCGAGCCCGGACGCTACCACCTCTACGTCTCGCTTGCCTGCCCGTGGGCGCACCGGACGCTGATCCTGCGCGTGCTGAAGAAGCTGGAAGGCATCATCTCCGTCTCGGTCGTGCATCATTTCATGGGTGCGGACGGCTGGACGTTCCTGGCCGAGGACGGCGCCACCGCCGATACGCTTTACGGCCTCGATTTCCTGCACCAGATCTATGCCAAGGCCGATCCTGCCTATTCCGGCCGGGTGACGGTGCCGGTTCTGTGGGACAAAAAGGAACAGACGATCGTCTCCAACGAGTTCCTCCGAAATCATCCGGATGCTCAATTCGGCCTTCGACGAATGGGGCGATGCGAGCCTCGACTTCTATCCCGAGGAGTTGCGCGGCGAGATCGACCGCATCAATGCGCTGGTCTATCCCGCCATCAACAACGGCGTCTATCGGGCCGGCTTCGCCACCACGCAACGCGCCTATGAAGAGGCGTTCGGGGAGTTGTTCGCCGCACTGGATACGCTGGAGGAACGACTGTCAAAGCAACGCTATCTCGTCGGCGACCGTATCACCGAGGCCGACTGGCGGCTGTTCACCACGCTGGTACGCTTCGACCCGGTCTATGTCGGCCATTTCAAGTGTAATCTGCGCCGCATCGCCGACTATCCGAATCTGTCGAACTATTTGCGCGATCTCTACCAGGTGCCTGGCGTCGCCGGCACGGTCAACCTGCACCACATCAAGGCGCACTACTACGCCAGCCACCGGACGATCAATCCGACCGGTATCGTGCCGGTCGGCCCCGACCTGGACTACGCTGCACCGCATGACCGGGGGCGGTTCGGAAAAGCCGCATGATCTACCAGTAGGGAGAGGGCTTTTCGCCGTGAAAAATCTCGGCGATCCGGCGCAGCGTCGCCGGCGTGGTTGCTTCCGGCAAGTTGTCGAGCGGGAAGAAGGCGGCTTCGGCGATCTCGTGGTCCGGCAATTTCGGCGCGGTCTGGCTGAAGGCCTCGATCAGATAGAGGCCGACATGGTCTCGCTTGCTGGAACGGCTGTTGAAATGCATCGACCTCAGCACCGGCGGAGTGATCAGCGCGATGTTGCCTTCCTCGGCAAGCTCGCGCGCCAACGCCTCGACCAGTGTCTCGCCGGTTTCGACGCCGCCGCCCGGCAGCTGCCAGCCTGGAACATAGGTGTGGCGGATCAGAAAGACGCTATTGGAACCGCGATCGTGAATGAGGCCGCGCACGCCGAGTGTCATTGGCCGGCGCAGCAGGAAATAGAGATGGAACAGCCTTGATCTCAGGCCCGGCCAGCCGGTCTGGCGCAAGGCCAATTCCGGGTCTGACGTTGTCGTCATCCGTGAAACCATGAGTGGTAAGCGGGGGCCGCGTCGCTTATGAATGAGGGATGTTCAGGCTCGCGCATATTTCCGATGTCCATCTGGGACCGCTCCCCGGTTTAACCTATCGCGAACTCGCCTCCAAGCGCGTGGTCGGCTACGTCAACTGGCAACGCAACCGCCGCCGCCACATGCACGACGCGGTCATCGACACCATTGTCACCGACCTGAAGGCGAGCGCGCCCGACCACCTCGCCGTGACCGGCGACCTCGTCAATCTGGCGCTCGACGGCGAGATCGAAATGGCCAGGCACTGGCTGGAGACGCTGGGTTCGCCGCATGACGTGTCGGTCGTTCCGGGCAATCACGACGCCTATGTGCCGGGCGCTTTCGACAAGTCCTGCCGTTCCTGGGCGGCGTGGATGACCGGCGACGACGTCAACACACCGGTCGACCGCCATTCCTTTCCCTATTTGCGGGTACGCGACAACATCGCTCTGATCGGCGTTTCGACGGCGCGCGCCACCGCCCCATTCATGGCCAATGGCTTCTTCAGGGAGGGCCAAGCGCAGAGACTCGGCCGAATGCTCGACGCGACGAGCGAGCGCGGCTTGTTCCGGGTCATCATGATCCACCATCCGCCGGTGCGCGGCGCCGTTTCGCAGTACAAGCGGCTGTTCGGCATTGCGCTCTTCCAGAAGATCGTTCGCCGGCATGGGGCCGAACTTATCCTGCACGGCCATTCGCACGATCCGAGCCTGTTCTTCATCGGTGGCCGTGGCACCAAGATCCCGGCCGTCGGTGTCGCAGCCGCCGGACAGGGGCCTGGCGACAGGCACCCGGCCGCGCAGTACAATCTGATCGATATCGACGGCGACAAGGGCAACTGGCAGGTGCGTTTGACGCGACGCGGCCTGACCGGGCCAGCTCTTCCGCCTTCGGAGCTGCAGGTGCTCGAACTTGGCGCCGATGCCGAAGCATCGCGCCAGCTGGTCAGAAGCTGATCTTCATCGCCACGAGGCGGTCCCAGAACAGCACGATCGAGACGGCCAGCCCAACCAAAGCGCCGGCAAAGATCAGGCCGAGGCCGGACAGGAAGGTCGACCCGGCCTTGCCGCGCTGAGTGGCCCGCAATGGCGGCTCGGCTTCGGCCACCGCGACACGCGTCATGCCGGAGGCGGCGTACTCGACTCCGCCCTCCATCATCCTTTGACGTTCGACGACACGCTCGGCCACATAGCGCGTCACCTGGTCGGCGACGATTTTCATGTCGGTCGATTCGGCGAGCACCACGCGGCCGATGCGGGTATCCCTGAGAAACCGGTAGGTGCGGCGATCCCGGCCCATGGCGACATGGCTGACCGCATCGATCCACAGGCGTGGTTGCAGGCCGGACGATACGGCGAAGTCGAAATTGTCCATATCGGCGGGCACATCGGCAAAGACGGGAGCGAGTTCGGCGGCAAGCAACTCGAGCCGCATGCGGTGCGCTTCGCGCAAGTCGACGACCACGTCGTCGCGGTCGGCAAAGGCGTTCTTCACATCGCGAATGGCGTCGGACAGGTTTCGCGACGGATCGATCGGGGTGATTTTCTCGCCTGTGTCCTTCATCGGCGTTGCCTCGCGGTTGGTTAACAGCGAGTTAACATAGTCGTCGGCAAAATGCACCCGCGAGATAATGGCTGCGGATCAGCTCGCCGCCGCGTCAAGTCTGGGCTGAAGGCGCCTGCTGCTGCGGCGGTTCATGTTGCGGCGCACCGCAGTGGCGACAAGGTCAGGCGCTTCCTCGGGCAGCATGTGGCCGGCCTCCAGAACATGGTGCAGATGAAAATGCACCGGCATATCGTCGGCCTGGCAAACGGGCAGCACAGCGTCGTCGGTTCCCCAGACAACCATCACCGGCATTCTCAACGTTTCGAGCTGTTCGCGCGGGATGGCGCCCTGCCGGTCATCCTTGGTCATGGACGCGGCAAACTCGACAAGCTTTTGCAACTGACCCGGGCGTCGACGCATCTCGTCAAGCACATCCACGACGTGCTCCGGGGGTTGGCCCAGCGGCCCGGACATGGCGGCGAGACAGGTACGGATCTCACTTTTGCCGGTGGCGGCCGCATAGCGGCGCAAGAGAGGGCCGTTGATTTCCGGGCCAAAGCCGCCCGGCGCCAAAAGTGTCAGCGAGGCAATTCTTTCGGGCTCGGCCAATGCCATCAGCACACCCACCGCGCCGCCCATCGAATGGCCGACCAGATGCACCCTTTTCATGCCACGCGCGGCAAGGTCCGTCAGAGCGGCCCGAGCGGCCGTCCTGGCCGAACCACTGCCAGGGAAATCGAGAGAAAGCCCATGCCCGGGAAGGTCGTAGGCCAGCGTCCGCATGTCGGGCGCAAGCATCGACGTCACGTCGCGCCAGACCTCATGGCAGCCACCGAAGCCGTGCAGGAAGGCGACAGTCTTCGGACCGATACCGCGTTCGGCAGCGTGGAGGGATGAACTCATGAAAACTGATGATTGTTGCAGAACCGGACGGATAGCGAATTCCGGGTTGTGGCTGGATTGCTCCCAGACCAGATCGATGGCCAGTAAAATTTTCGCGATCCGGCGCGCGCTTGGCGCACGTCAACTGGCGTTGCCGAGCCCTGCCGTGCGCAGCGCCCCGACCAGCCGGTCAGTCAAGTCGGCAGGGTATTTCCTGTCGACGAAGGTTGAGCGCGGATTGGCGGCGAACTTCGGAAACTTGGCGACCAACTCGTTCGTCAGCTGGCTCGCCAGTTGATCGCGGCCGGCTATCTTGGCGCCGATCAGGCGCGCCGCCAGATAGTGCGATTTGGTTGCCGTCGTGCGCAACAACTCGCTGGCAATGGCGGCCCTGTTCGTGTCGCCCAGCATGAGTGCGCCGACAAAAAGCCCGTAGTCCCACCAGGTCGGGTGGCCGCTGAAGGTTTCGACGGCGTGGGCCAGGATCGGGGTTCCTTCGCTGTATTTGCCGGCGAAAATCAGTCCATAGCCGTAAGCCGCCGCCATGCCGAGGTCGTAGGGGTTGAGCTCATGGGCCTTGCGCATCCAGCGGATCGATTCATCCATATTGCCGAGGCGCGAATTGAGATAGCCATAAGCGCGATGTGCGTAGGGGCTGGTCGGCCCCATCTGAACAGCGCGATGGGCAAACGACATCGCCTGTTCGATCGTCGCGCCGGGCGGATAGGAATAGTGATCGGTGACAGCCTCGAGATGCAGGGAGGCGAGTTCCGAATAGACCAGCGATGATTTCGCGCCCTGGCTGGCGAGATTTTCCAGGCAGCGATAGGCAGCTTCGTGCGTCTTGGCGCTCTGGTCGAGGTAGTAGCTGTCATTGAGCACAAGGCACCCCATCAAGCCGGTCTCGATGCCGCTCTGTTCGATGTAGGTGTAGATCGGTCCGTAGGCAGGGATGGTCGAGGTCAGTATGTTGGCGATACTGTCTTCGATCGCGCCCGGCGCGCTGTCGACGGCCGACAGGTTGCGTGACAACAGCACCCGGCCGGTCGCGACATTCTGCAGTTCAAGCGTCACGTCGCTCGCCGCGGGTCCCGGCAGGATATCGAATACGAAGCTGGTGGCGTCGCCGGCCGGATCGCGGGTGCCGTCGGCATCACGTCCGATGAAGTCTATCGTGTCGAACCCGGCGAGGCCGGCGCGCAGCGAAGCAGCCACACGGGCAGCCTCCGGGCCATTGGCCTTCACGGCGATGTAGACGAGCGGCAAGGTTTCCACCGGAGGTGACGCTACGCTGCTCGTCGCCACCGCGGTCTCTACGGCCGAGGTGGAACCATTGCTGCCGAGCAGGATATCGCTGCCCTGACGAAGGATCAGCACCCCGAGCATGGCGATGACCACGACAATCGCGCCCCAGAAGAACTTCAGCTGCCGGGTGAGCGACGGCCCAGGTTCGGGCGCGGCAGCGGGTGACATCAGCGGGGCGGCGTGGACGATGTCGAGGTCGGGCAGTTCCGTGGGGGCGATCGTCGGCGCAGTGCCTTCCGCCGGCTCCAACTCGGCCGGCAGGCGAATTGCATTCAGTTCATAGGAAGGAACGTAGCCGCCGCGCGGGATGGCGATGCGCACCGGCTCGCCAACGCCTTCATTGGCGAAGTAGTTCTGCAGAAGCTCGCGCAGCCTGCCAGCCTGAACCCGAACAACGGCATCGGTAGACGGATCGAAATCGCCGTCCTTGCCGAAGACGTCCATGGCGATGGAAAAGCCCTTGAGCCGGTCAGCCTCGCCGGCCTGTTCGCGTTCGACCAGATAGCGCAGCAGTTTTCGCGCACGCTCGGACCGTCCGAACGTTTCGCTGGCTAGCAGTCGCTCCAATGTCTCGCGCACTGCGGGGGCGGCAGGCGTGGCATGCTGCAAGTGTCGATCCTCTCGAAGTCGGCACAGGTTGAGGCGCGATCATATAGCGCTGGCACTGCCGCACAAGCATGGTTGTATTATGCTATCGCGTAAGCCACCGGATAATTGCCCATGGTTAACGCGAGAGCCGGCTCGCCGGCAGGGCCCTGGAGCGCCGCCGATGCGCCGCGCCAGGGGTTTGGAAGGGTCAGCCGGCCTTGCGGCCTACTATGCGGTTGGCGGCCGAAACCACGGCTTCCAGCGAGGCGGCGACGATGTTGGTGTTAATGCCGGCGCCGAACAGCTTGCCGCCGGGATGTTCCATCTCGACATAGGAAATCGCCGAGGCGTTCGAGCCACGCTGCATCGAATGCTCGGAATAGTCGAGCACCGACATCTCCACACCGACGTGGCGTGACAGCGCGTCGACGAAACCGTCGATCGGGCCGGTGCCCGAGCCGCTGATGGTCATTTCCCTGCCGTTGTCGAGGATGACGGCCTCGACCACGCGGCGCCCCTTGCGTCTCGGTGTCCGGATAGGTGTGGTGGTCGAGGAACTTCAGCCGCGCAGCCGGCTGGTCGACATAGGTTTCGAGAAATCGCTCGTAGATGCGCCTCGGCGGCCACTTCCTTGCCTTCGGCGTCGGTGATCGCCTGGATGTGCTGGCTGAACTCGATCTGCAGATTGCGCGGCAAATTGAGGCCATAGTCGGCGTGCAGCACATAGGCGATGCCGCCCTTGCCGGACTGCGAGTTGATGCGGATGATCGCCTCGTAGTTGCGGCCGACATCGGCCGGGTCGATCGGCAGATACGGCACTTCCCAGTGCGGCTTGTTGGCCTTGCGCAGCGCCTTCATGCCCTTGTTGATGGCGTCCTGGTGCGAGCCGGAAAAGGCCGTGTAGACGAGCTCGCCGACATAAGGGTGGCGCTCCGGGATCTTCAGCTGGTTCGAATACTCGTAGACGTCCTTCATCCGGTTGATGTCGGAGCAGTCGAGTTCGGGATCGACGCCTTGCGTGTACATGTTGAGCGCTAGCGTGACGATGTCGACATTGCCGGTGCGCTCGCCATTGCCGAACAGCGTGCCTTCGACGCGGTCCGCACCGGCCATCAGGCCGAGTTCGGTGGTGGCGATGCCGGTGCCGCGGTCATTGTGCGGATGCAGCGAAATCAACAGGTTCTCGCGGTTGTCGAGGTTGCGGCACATCCATTCGATGCGGTCGGCATAGATGTTGGGCGTCGACATCTCGACCGTCGACGGCAGGTTGATGATCAGCTTGTTGTCCGGAGTCGGCTTGACGATCTCGGTGACCGCGTTGCAGATCTCCAGCGCCACTTCGAGCTCGGTGCCGGTGAAGCTTTCCGGCGAATATTCGAAGCGATAGCCGCCGCCGGCCTTCGCCGCCATGTCGGTGATCATCTTGGCCGCGTCGGTGGCGATGCGCTTGATGCCGGCGACGTCCTTCTCGAAGACGACGCGGCGCTGCAACTCGCTGGTCGAGTTGTAGAAATGCACGATCGGATTGTTGGCACCCTTCAGCGCCTCGAAGGTGCGGGTGATGAGTTCGGGACGGCACTGCACCAGCACCTGCAGCGCGACATCGTCGGGCACATTGCCGTCCTCGATGCACCAGCGGGCGAAATCGAAATCCGTCTGCGAGGCCGACGGGAAACCGATCTCGATCTCCTTGAAGCCCATGTCGAGCAGCAGGCCGAACATGCGCGCCTTGCGCTCATGGCCCATCGGGTCGATCAGCGCCTGGTTGCCGTCGCGCAGGTCGACCGAGCACCAGATCGGCGCCTTGTCGATGCGTTTCGAGGGCCAGGTGCGGTCGGTGAGGCCGACGGTCGGATAGGGTTGATATTTGCGCGGGGCGTCCGGCATGCCCTTGCGCACGGCGGCGTTGGTCATTTGGACGGATCTTTCGTGCGTTCATCGTCGTATCTCCCGGCGGCTCGCGGGGCCACTGCAGGCGGATTTTGGTGCCGAGCGGCGCCTTTACCAAAGTTTCGTTCGCTTGATGTGACTTGCCAATTTGGAGGAGCGTGCGCGTAAGCGGCGGTTCGACCGCCGGGCGCTCCTTCAGCGAACCCGGCGATCGCCGATAAGGCCGAGAAGAAGCAGGGTCGAAGCAAGCGCGCGCACGGTCTCGCCGGCGAAGCCGGTCGGACGGGAAGCGACGGAAGAGGCGCGCGTGTTCATGGCGGTTCTCATACAGGAGCAGGCTGTGGGAGGCAAGTGGGACCGCCTCCTCGGCAAGATGCGCACGCTCTTCCCCATAGGGAGCAAATACGCCAAACTCGCCTCGACCTGACAGCGACGCCGGGGGAGCCCGTCCATGAACTTCGTTTTCTTCTCGCCGCATTTTCCGGCCAACGGCGCCGATTTCTGCGACCGGCTGAAGAAGGCCGGCGCCACGGTGCTCGGCATCGGCGATGCGCCCTATGAGGCGCTGAACGGAAAACTGAAGACGGCGCTGTCGGAGTATTACCGTGTCGCCGACATGGAGGACTACGAGCCGGTGTTCCGGGCGATGGGCCATTTCATCCACAAATGGGGCCGCATCGACCGTTTCGAGTCGCTCAACGAACATTGGCTGGAACTCGAGGCCAACATCCGCACCGACTTCAACATCTTCGGCACCAAGCTCGATTTCGTGAAGAATTTGAAACGCAAGAGCCGCATGCGCGCCTTCTTCCGCAAGAGCGGCGTCGAGACCATCCCGCAGCGCAAGTGCTCCGATCGCGCCGGTGCCATGACCTTCATCCGCCGCGTCGGCTATCCGGTGGTGGTGAAGCCGGATTCCGGCTCCGGCGCTTCGAACACCTTCAAGATCTCCAACTCGAAGGAACTCGATCAGTTCTTTAAGGACAAGCCCGAAGATGTCAGCTTCGTCATGGAGCAGTTCATCGAAGGGCTGGTGGTGACCTTCGACGGACTGGTCAACCGTGACGGCGAGGTGGTGCTGGCGGCCAGTCACCGCTACGACCAGAGCGTCATGGAGGTGGTCAACCGCGATCGCCACATGAGCTACACCTGCTTTCCCGAGATCAGCCCGGCGGTAGCGGAGGCCGGCCGAAAAATCCTGAAGGCGTTCGACGTGCGCGAGCGCTTCTTCCACATCGAGCTGTTCGAGACCAAGGACAACCGCATCATCGCGCTCGAGGTCAACATGCGCCCGCCCGGCGCCTGGATGACCGACGCCATCAACTACACATTCGACATTGACGTCTATGCGGCCTGGGCCGAAATGGTGGTCAAGGATGCCGCCGGCGGGCCTTATGAAGGCAAGTACTTCACCGCCTATGCCAGCCGTAAACGCCACCTCGCCTATTTGCACAGCCATGCGGACGTGCTAGCCGCCCACGGCGACAAGATCGTCCACCATCAGGCCATCGAAGAGGTTTTCAGCCGCGCCATGGGACATTACGCCTATCAGATGCGCTCCAGGGATCCGAAGGCGCTGCGCCAGGCGGTCGACTACATCCACGCGGAAAAGGCGTGAGGCGATGGACGTTTCCTATCACAAGGGTTTCGCCCGCAACCTCGGCCGCGACATGGAATACAAGCGCTACGGCCACGCCGGCCGGCCGGTGGTGGTGTTCCCGACCTCGCAAGGACGGTTCTACCAGTTCGAGGATTCCGGCGGGGTCGGCGCGCTTTCGGAATTCATCGACACCGGCCGCATCCAGCTGTTCACGCTCGACGGCATCGATTCGGAATCCTTCTTCGACAAGCATGCCGACCCGGCCGACCGTATCGCCCGCCACGAAGCCTATTTCCGCTATGTGCGCGAAGAGGCGCTGCCGGAACTGCTGGCGACCGCGGCAAAAGCCAATGGCGGGCGCGAACTGAGGCCGCTGTTTTCAGGCTGTTCGATGGGCGGCTACCACGCGTCGAATTTCGTCTTCCGCTTTCCGGAACTGGCCAGCGGCGTGATCGCGCTGTCGGGCGTCTACTCAACCCGCGATTTCTTCGGCGGCGCGCTCGACGGCAATATCTTCTACAACTCGCCGCTCGATTATCTGCCGGGGATCGTCGACCAGAAACTGCTTAGCCGGCTGAAGGCGCTCAGGCTGATCTTCTGTTGCGGGCAGGGTGCCTGGGAAGAGCGGATGCTCACCGAGACGCGGGCGCTGGAGCAGGTGCTGCGCGACAAGTCCATCCCCGCCTGGGTCGACTATTGGGGCGGCGACGTCAGTCATGACTGGCCGTGGTGGCACAAGCAGCTGGTCTACTTCTTCGGCCGCTGGCTGGATGACGATTTGATGCACAGGCTAGACTGATGGTTGCCAGTTTCCGGTTACTGGTGATCGTCTAGGAACCGCGTCGCATTCTTGAGGTTCAATAGCTCAAGAAAATATGACTTATTTCATCATGTTTCTATGGAAACGGTGCCGCCGCTGTGGCATGCCGGCGATGGCTGCGCCTGGGCGGCGTCGCTTCAACCGGTATTCGAAAGGCTGCATCCATGGAGCAACTGAGCGCGCAAACCCGCATCGTCGATGGTGCCATCCGGTCCGTCATGGACAGGCTGCGCGCCGAGCACGGCGAAACCGAGATCGACACCGGCATTGCCGACCAGTGGGAATTCCGCATGCATTACGGCTCGTTGAACGCGACGCTCGACGACGGCAGCGTGCTGATCCGGGTCGCGGCCGAGGACGAGACCTGCCTGTCCTACATGAAGATGACGGTCGCCGGCCATTTTTCGGAGCATCTTGGCACGACGAAAGGTATTCGCTGGCAAGGCGATGGCAGCGATGCAGGCACGCCGGTCTTCTTTCGCGAGATCAGGGTCGTGTCGGCAACGCGGATTTCTCCGCATATGCAGCGCGTTCGTTTCTCAGGCAGCGATCTCGGCCGGTTTGCGCATGGCGGGCTGCATGTGCGGCTCTTGCTGCCGCCGCGCGACCGGCAGCCGGTCTGGCCGTCGATGGGGTCGGACGGCCTGCTGGTCTGGCCTTCGGACGAGGATGCGCTGGTCGTGCGGGTCTACACGATCCGGGCGATGGACGCCGCCAGCGGCTGGCTCGATGTCGACTTCGTCCTGCATCCCGGCCAGGACACGCCAGCGGCCGCCTTCGCCGAGAACGCGCGAGCCGGCGATATCATCGGCATGATCGGACCCGGCGGAGGCGGAACGCCCGATGCGGAGACGCTGCTTCTGGTCGGCGACGATACGGCGCTTCCCGCCATCGGCAGGATCCTCGAGGAGCTCGCGCCCTCGACCCGCGCCGAGGTGCTTGTCGAAGTCGATGGCCCCGAGGACCGGATGTCGCTGCCTGACGGCGAGAACATCGCTGTCACCTGGCTTTACCGGCAAGGCGTTGAACCCGGCACCGCCGCTCTGTTGCCGGCGGCGCTGCGGGCACGTGATCAAGCTGCGCTCTCTGACGAGCTCTATGTCTGGGCGGCGTGCGAATTCGCCGATTTCCGTGAGATCCGCAAGATCGTACGCAAGGAGTGGGGCCTGCCGCGCGGCCGGCATCTGGTCACCGCCTATTGGCGCCGCGGCGCCGAGGGCGATGACAAGGACGAGGAATAGCACCGCGCCGCCACTTGGCGGATGGCGTCGTCGGTCAGAAGCGGTAGCGCAGGCTGGCGAACAGCGAACGGCCTTCGTCGCGGTAGCAATAGCCGGCCGAGCATATGGTCTTCTGGGTGTCCAACAGGTTCTTGGCGTTGACCTGCAGCTTCACGCCTTCAAGCTTCGTATTGCGGTAGCCGAAATCGTAGGAGAGCGAGGCGTCGACGAAAGCGCGCGCCTCGTTCTTGAAGGTGTTGGTGTCGTCGCCGTAGCTCGAGCCGGCGACCCGCACGCCTGTTCCCAGCCCCAACCCCTCCAGCGTGCCGTTCTCGAACTGGAAGTGGCCCCAAAGCGACAGGATATGGTTCGGCGTCGCCGACAGTTCCTTGCCGGCGGTGAATTCGGCGCCGCGCTCGATCTTGACGCGCAGATAGGTGTAGGAGGCGATGAAGCTGAAGCCATTGTCCAAAGAGGCATTGGCTTCCAGTTCGATGCCGCGCGAATTGAGGTCGAGCTGGCGCTGCTTGTTGATGCCGGTCGAGGCGTCGAAGACGACGCCGTCCTTCTGGTCGATGTCGAACAGCGCGGCGCTGACGGTCGCATTGTAATCCGGGATCTCGTATTTAAGGCCGATCTCTTTCTGCGTCGCGATGGTCGGGCGGGCGACCCGGCCGACGGTGCTGGTGGCGTCGTCAAAGACGAAGCCGATGTTGGGCGAGAACGAGGTGGAATAGTTGACATAGGGCGTGATGCCCCATTCGGCCTGGTAGGACAGGCCGAGCCGACCGGAGAAGGCGCTGTCCTTCTGCTTGGAGGTGCTGAAGTCGGCAGCGGTCGAGGTGGTATCGACCCAGTCGTAGCGGCCGCTGGTAAAGAGGATGAAATCGTTCCACTCCATCTGGTCGTGCAGGTAGACGCCGAGCTGGTTCATCTCCTGCCCGCCATAGTGCGGAACCGCGGCCGACTTGATGTCGTCGACCGAGACATAAGAGATCCCGCTGCCGGCATCATAATCCGACCAGGCGTAGTCGATGCCGCCGACCGCGGTATGCCTGACCGGGCCGGTGTCGAACTCGAACTGCGCCATGTTGTCGACGACGAAGTTCTTCATGGTCTCGGTGTAGTGGCCCCAGTAGCGCTGCAGCGGCTGGTCGGCGCCGATCGAATAATGGCCGCTGTATTCGATGTCGCTGTCTACGGCGTTGTAGCGCAGGTTCTGGCGCACCGTCAGCACATCGTTGAAACGATGCTCGAATTCGTAGCCGATGCGGCCTTGCATCTGGTCGAAATCGTTCCACGCCGGATCGCCCTCATAGACGTTGGACAGCACGCCGTAGGCCGAGTTGTAGAAGGCGGCGGTGCCACCGGTGACGGATTTCGAGTACTCGCCGAGGATGGTGAGCTTGGTGTCCTCGTCCGGCTTGAAGGTGACCGCCGGTGCCAGATAGAGCTTGTCGTCGGGATAGCCAGGCAGATCGGTTTCGCTCAGCCGGCCGAGGCTGGTGAAGCGGTAGAGGATGCTGCCGTCGGCGTTGACCGGTCCGGAGGCGTCAAGGGCGGCCTGCAAACGGTTGTGCTCGCCGGCCAGCAATTCGATCTCGTGGAAAGGTTCGTCCTTGGGACGCTTGGTGACGACATTGACGATCCCGCCTGGGCCACTGATGCCGTAGAGCGAGGATGCCGGGCCTTTCAGGGTGGTGACGCCCTCGATGCCGTAAGGTTCGGTCTTGAACCAGGCCGAGGGGCCGTTGTACTGGCGCAGCCCGTCGCGGAACATGCCATTGTAGAAGGCCTGGAAGCCGCGCAGGAAGAAGGCGTCGTAGCGGGTATCGAAGCCGAAGCTGTTGGGGTTGGCGCTGGCCGTGTAGCCGAGCGATTCGTTCAGCGTGCGCGGCTTCTGATCCTCGATCTGCTTTTGCGTCACCACCGAAACCGCCTGCGGGATCTTGGCGATCGGCGTGTCGAGCTTGGTGCCGATGCGATCCTTCTTGGCGACATAGCCATCCTGAACCAGGATCTCGTCGCTCTCGGCGCTGACTTCGATCTTGCCGAGGACGGTGGCGTCCCCACTCTCCTGTGCGCCGGCCGGCAGGGCGTGGTCGAGCAGGGCGGTGCCGGCCAGCAATGATAGTCTCCAGCACCAAGTTGCCGTCCGCGTCCGCATCGCTCGTCTCCACTGTCTCATGTCTGATTGCGATCCCGCGCTCTCAAATATGAGTGTTAGAGTCAAGTAATTTCTCGTGTTTGCGCGACGACTTGTCCGGACTGTTACCCGGCAGCAAGAATCACCCGGTTCTGGTGAAGCCGGGCTCAGGTCAAGGCGCGGAAAATGCTTATGGTTTCACGCTTCTTGCCACCAGGCGCGCGACGCTCGGTCCGATCAGGAGCACGACGAGGAAGCGGGCCGATTGCAGCGCCATGACGAAGGAGATGTCGACGTTCTGCGCCGCGGCGGCGATGATGGCGACGCTGTCCATGCCGCCTGGGCTGGTCGCCAGATAGGCGGTCAGCGGATCGATGCCGAGCAGATGGCTGATCAGGAAGGCGAGGCCGCCGCAAAAGGCGATCAGCGCGACGATCGAGCCGATGATCTGCGGCAGGGCACGCGCAGCGTGGCGTAGGATCGGACGGGTGAAATTCAGCCCGATCGACCAGCCGATCAAGGCATAGCTGACCGCGAGCAGCCATTGCGGCAACTGCATCGGCACACCGAGGCCGAGATGGATGATGGAGCCGAAGATGAAAGTGCCGAGGAAGAAGGGCGAAGGCAGCCGGCATAACTTGCCGAGCAGGCCGCCGACGAGCGCGATGCCGATGGTGGCGGCGAACGCTTGCGGATCGATCGGCGGAAACCAGACGATGGCCGGGACTTCGATGCCTGACGTATCGACCCACATCCTGGCGATCAACGCCGCCGTCATCGAGACGAAGATGACGCGCAGATACTGCATGAAGGCGACGAGGCGCTGGTCGGCCCCAAAGGCGCCTGCCATCAGCACCATGGCGGTAGCAGCCCCGGGTGACGAGCCCCAGACCGCCGTGGTCCCGGGCAGGATGCGCCAGCGGCTGATCAGCCAGCCGAGCAGGCTCGAAGCGGCGACGGTCGCCACCACGACGCCGAGGAACAGCGGCCACTCCTGGTAGAAGACGGGAAAGATATCGGTGGAGATCGATGCGGCGACGAGGCAGCCGACGACCGCCTGTGCCGAACCGAACAGCGGCTTCGGTATGCGCACCGTGGCGCCGTTGGTGCCGGCGAGGATCGCCGCCAGCATCGGGCCGATCAGCAGCGCCGCGGGCAGTGCGGCAATTTCGAGGGCGCCGGCGAACAGGAGCGAGAAAACCAGCAGGACCAGCCATTGCCAGCGCCTGTGCAACTGCGCCATGCGCTCGACGGGGGGCTGGTCTGGCGAGGAGTCCATAACCCGCGTCTTAGACCGGACGAGCCAAAATGCGAACCCCCTGTCTGCCGCAGAAAATCAGCCGCTGGCCTGAGGCGTCAGCCGGGCTCGCCCTTCGGTAACCCGAAGCCGCCGACCGGCTGGGTTTCGACCTGGAATTCGAAGCCGGCGATGAAAGGGCGCGCCTTGGCGATCGCCGCCTGGACTTCGGGCAGTTGCAGCGACGCCTTGTGGCTTGCCTGATCGGTCCACACTTCGGTGACCCAGATTGCGTCGGCATCGACCGGGTCGATGGCGATGACGTAGCTCAGGCAGCCGGGCAGGGCGCCTGTGGTCTCACGCAGCACGTCCATGACCGCATCGCGCTTGCCGCGCGCCGCCCGCATCTTGCCGATCAGTCCGTACATTCCCTCGTCTCCCTTCAGGGTTGCGCGAACGGAGTATGCAGGTCTCGGCTCATGGCATCAACTGGCCGCCATTCACCTCGATCACCTGGCCGGTGATGTAGCCGCTCAAAAGGTCGGAGGAGAGGAACAGGTAGGCGCCGACGCAATCCTCGGCGGTGCCGGCGCGGCCTTGAGGAATGGTGGCGACCATGCCCTTCATCTGCTCTTCGGTCGAATAGCGCTCATGGAAAGGTGTACGAATAGTGCCCGGCGCCACGGCGTTGACGCGGACGCCGAAGCCGATCAGTTCCTTGGCCATGCCGCGCGTCACATTGGAGACGAAAGCCTTGGCCGAGCCGTAGAGACCGGCGCCACCGCCGGCGCCGTTGCGGGCGGCGATCGAGGAGGTGTTGACGATGAAACCGCCCTGACGCTTCAGCCATGGCATGGCCTTGCGCGAGGCGGTGAGCACGGAACGGGCGTTGAGATCCATCACCGCGTCGTAATGCGCCTCGGTCTGTTCGGCATAAGGCACGCGGCCGAGCATGCCGCCGGCATTGTTGACCAGTCCGTCGAGCCGGCCGAAGTTTTCCGCGCTTTCCTCGACGACGCGCTCGACATCGGCCGGCACGGAGAAATCGCCCTGCGTGAGAAAAACCTCGCCGCCGCTGTCGCGAATGGTCCCGGCCAGTTTCTCGGCCGAATCGCGGCTTGAATTGTAGTGCAGCGCGACGCGGCATTTCTGCGCGGCATAGGCCAGCGCCAGTGCTGCGCCGATGCCGGTCGAGGCGCCAGTGACCAGCACCGCCTTGCCGGCGAGATCTGGGATGACAAGGGTGGGGGCGGTCATGGGCACTTTCCTCTGGGATATACTGCTCTCCCTTCGTAGGCTCTCACCGCCCTCACGTTCAAGTCCGTGGCGGCTCAGGGCCTGAGATAGGCATAGCCCTGTCGCTGCAGTTCGGCGAGCTTGACGACGCCGCCCTCGTCGACGGCATGGAAGCCGTCGAGCAGGTCGGCGAGCGTGATCTCCATGCCGCGCATGGTGTTGCCGCAAGCATGTGGACTGAGGCCCTGCTGGACAAGGCCGGCGAAGCGACCGGAAATCGCCGCCGATATGCCTTTCGACTTGAAGGCGGCAAGGGCCGGACCGTGCACGACCAGCGCAATGTCGACATTGCCGCCGGTGCCTTCATAGTGGTTCTTGATGTTGCCGAGCACGAAATTGACCTTGTCGACGTCGCTCAGATGATAGGCGACCTTCAGCCTTTCCTCGGCGGCCGCGGCCTTGACCTCGCGCAGCCCGAAAAGGCCGGCGGCCCCGGCAAGACCGGCGCGGAACATATCGCGGCGTCGCATCGCGTCCTCCTCATCCGCCAGTTTTGCATGGCCCCGGCTTCGCTCCTAGATTAGCATAAATCGCGGGCACGTCCTGTCGGTACGAGGAGGGATCACATGACGTCGAGGATCATGGTTGGCTCCGGGCTTGGTGCCGTCTTGCTTGCGGCGCTTGCCGGCGCGGCTTTTGCCGACGACGCACCCAAACTCACCGAACTCAGTCCGAACGGCGCCGATGCCTGTTTCGGGCGCGTCTACGATGCAGCCCATCTCAAGGCGCATCCGAAGCAGAAGGTGGCGCGGATCTTCTTCCACTATGGCCACGACCCAGTCAGCCGGCCGAACGAGGAGCCGAGCGTAGGGGCCGACAGCTCTTACAACTCTTTCATCGCCACCACCGTGCGCGGCGCCAAGGCGCCGGAATGGGCCGGCGGCTGGTGCAATCACGAGTCCGAGGATGGCAAGAGCGGGCCGATCCATTGCGGCATGGACTGCGACCGCACCCTGGCTTCGCTGAAGGTTGATGAAAAAGGCCGGCTGATCGTCACGGACGTGCAACCCGACCTTTATCTCGATGCAGGGGCGGAAGACGAGCTTGGCAAGGCTGAATATGACAGGCAGGCGCTTGGTAAGGAGGATGACAATTTCCGGCTCGACCCGATGCCTGCGGCGACCTGCAAGGCGGAATTCGCGCGCATCGATCCGATCGATCCGGCACTCGGTCCGCCGTTGCGCGAGCGGCTGAAGCCGGAACAGCCTTTCTGCTATGGGCGCGACTATAACGCCGCGCATCTCGGCTCGCACCCGGATCAGGTGACGCAATCGATCCGCGTCTTCCGCGGCTCGGTGGAACTGGCGTCGTTTGCTACCGGCGGCGACGCGGCCAACTGGCCCGATGGCGCCGATATCGCCATCTCCGTCACGACGCGGCAGAAATCGGGCAAGGTCACGCAGACCTATTCCTGCCAGGGAGAGGCCGACCAGTGGCGCTGTGCGGCGAGCGCGAAGATGAGCGACTTTTCCTGCGACATCACCCAGAAGGAGATCTTCCTGCGCCGCGGCGTGAACGGCACGATGATGCTGGCCAACCCGAACAGCAGCCTGCCGATCATCGATATGTGCTCGAAGGCAGCCGAGGGCAAGACCACGTCTGACGACAAGGTCTACCGGTTGAACCCGATGCCGCAATCTGCCTGCGCACCGTAATTTAGAAGGGAACTAGGCGAACGGCACCGCCGTGGTGCCCTTGGGCAGTTTTGCCTCATCATCCGGTTCGACGTGGATGGTGACGCGGACCGAGGGGATTTCCGCCTTCAGCGCGTCCTCGATGCGGTCGCAGATGACGTGGCTGTCGCCCACCGTCATGTCGGCGTCGACGACCATATGGAACTCGATGAAGGTGGCGCGGCCGGCGATGCGCGTTTTCAGATCGTGAACCTCCAGCGCGCCCTTCGAATTGGCCGAGATGATGTCGCGGATGCGCATATGCTCCTGCGTATCTACGGCACGGTCCATGAGGCCGCTCAGCGATTCTCCGGTCAGCTTCCAACCCTGGTAGAGAATGTTCAGCGCCACCAGCAGCGCAAGCAGCGGGTCGAGAATATGCCAGCCGGTCATCACCGCGCCGACAAGGCCAACGATGACACCAACGGACGTCAAGACGTCGGTCATGATGTGCTGGCCGTCGGCGACCAGTGCCGGCGATCGTTCGGCGCGGCCGTTGCGGATCAGCACCAAGGCCCATACCGCGTTGAAGACAGCCGCGCCGGCATTGATCATCAAACCCTGCCAGGGCTGCTCGAGCACTGGTGGGTTCTGCAGCGACTGCCACACTTTGGCGATGATCAGAATCGCCGCCACGACGATCAGCACGCCCTCGAGGACCGCGGAAAAGTACTCAGCCTTGTGGTGACCGAACGGATGGTCGCTGTCGGCTGGTTTGTGGCTGATGCGGATCGCCCACAGCGCTGCGGCCGCGGTGATGACGTTGACGATGGATTCCAGGGCGTCGGAATAGAGGGCGACAGAGCCGGTGATGCGCCAGGCCACAAACTTCAGCCCCATCACCAGGAAGGCGATGACGATCGACCAGAAGGCGAGGCTGGCAATCCTGCGCTTGGCAGCGGCTTTTGCCGCGACCGTCGTCATGTCTTCCGTTGCGGCCATCGTTGCTAGGCAGCCTTTTCCTTGGCCTTGCGCGGCAAATGCGCAACGATGTTCTCGATGATGCGCATGCCGGCATTGTGGCCGAGCGTCATGATCAACTCCGGGTGGAACTGCACGGCGGCGATCGGCTCCTTGCGGTGCTCGAAGGCCATGATGACGCCGTCCTCGGTCTCGGCGGTGACGATGAAATCGTCGGGCAGGCGCACCGGATCAGCGAAGATCGAGTGGTAGCGGCCGACGGTCACTTCCTTGGGCAGGCCGGAGAAGATGATGCCCGGCTTGGAGACGCGGATGCGCGACGGCTTGCCGTGCATCGGGATGTGCAGCTGCCGCAGTTCGCCGCCATAGGCCTCGGCCAGCGCCTGCAGGCCGAGGCAGACGCCGAAGATCGGCAACTCGCGGGCGCGCGCCTTCTTGATGGTTGCGGCGCAATCAAAATCCTTCGGCGTGCCGGGGCCGGGCGAGAGTACGACGAGATCGGGCTTCAGCCGCTCGAAAACCTCCTCGGGCACCGGTGTGCGCACGGTCGAGACATTGGCGCCGGTCTGGCGGAAGTAATTGGCCAGCGTGTGGACGAAGGAGTCCTCGTGGTCGACCAGCAGGATGTTGACGCCGTCGCCGACGCGCGCGGTGGTGCGTTCGGCGCCGGCTGCGTTGCCGGTCTTGGCGTCGCGAATGGCGGAGAGCATGGCGGATGCCTTCAGTTCGGTTTCGGCTTCTTCTTCCTCGGGAATGCTGTCGAAGAGCAACGTGGCGCCCGCGCGCACCTCGGCAATGCCGTCCTTGATGCGGATGGTGCGCAGCGTCAGGCCGGTGTTCATGTCGCCGTTGAAATTGACCATGCCGATCGCGCCGCCATACCAGGCGCGCGGGCTCTTCTCGTGCTGCTCGATGAAGCGCATGGCCCACAATTTCGGCGCGCCAGTGACGGTGACCGCCCAGGCGTGCGAGAGGAAGGCGTCGAAGGCATCCATGCCTTCGCGCAGCCGGCCTTCGATATGATCCACCGTGTGGATCAGGCGCGAATACATCTCGATCTGGCGACGGCCAATGACACGCACCGAGCCCGGCTCGCAGACGCGCGACTTGTCGTTGCGGTCGACGTCCGAACACATGGTGAGCTCGGATTCATCTTTCTTGGAATTGAGCAGCTTCAGGATCTGCTCCGAGTCGGAAATGGCGTCATCGCCACGCTTGATCGTGCCAGAGATTGGACAGGTCTCGACGCGGCGGCCATTGACGCGCACGAACATTTCGGGCGAGGCGCCGATCAGATATTCGTTTTCACCAAGGTTGATGAAGAAGGAATAGGGCGAGGGGTTGATCGACTTCAGCTTGCGGGAGATGTCGGAAGGCTGGGTCTCGCAGCGCTCGTAGAACATCTGGCCGGGGACGACCTCGAACAGGTCGCCGCGCTTGAAGCTCTCCATCGCCCGGCGCACCAGATTCGCATATTCGCCCGGTTCATGGTCGCCGCGCGGCGGGATACGGTCTGCGCTCTTGAACGGCTCGACGGCGGCGTCGCGCGACAGTCCTTCGGTCGAGAACCCGTCGCCGGAATAATCGTAGCGGTCGGTCCAGGCCTTGGTCGAATAGTGGTCGACGACCAAAATCTCGTCGGGCAGGAACAGCACGAGGTCGCGCTGGCTTTGCTTGCGCTCGAGCTTGTAGTCGACCGGATCGAACTGGAAGGCGAGGTCGTAGCCGAAGGCGCCGTAAAGGCCGAGATTGGCATCTTCCTCGGTCTTGAACAGAGCGGTGATGGCGCGCAGGACCGTAAACACCGAAGGAACGCGGCTGCGCTCCTCTTCGGTGAAGACACGGCCGGGCTTGGCCACGTCGAGGCGGATGAGCTTTTTCGATGCCTCGGCGACGGTGACCTCGGCAAGGTCGGCCAGTGCCTTGCCGATCACCGGCAGCAGCACCTCGCCACGGCTGTTCAGCGCCTCGATGCGGACAGTGCGGCCGCGCGCCGAGACGACCAGTGGCGGGTCGATGATGGCGGCGTCCCAGCGCGTATAGCGGCCCGGATATTCGTAATTCGAGGAAAACACCGCACCGCGCCGCGAATTCAGCCCGTCGACATAGGCGTCGATGGCGCCTTCATAAGGCTGCTCGTGACGCTCGCGGGTGATCGTCACGCCACCGGCGGTGACGAAGCGCTCCGCCCCGGTTTCCAGAATGATCGTCGTCATCGCCGTCTCCATCTTGGGCAACGGACCCGGGAATGGCTTGAAAAAACAAATGGCCGCCCGGACATTCCGTTGCGGCCACCCTCTCTTTCACGCGCACGCGTTCGAACAGGCCGCTGTCAGCGAGCCCACCACCAAATGGTCTTGTTCGAGCGCATGTTCATGGCGGATTCCCATAGCGGCGATTGAACGGCCGCGCAACTGGATTCAATGAAGGTGGTAAAACCGGAACCCTCAGTCCTCAAGCGTTCCCGACCTTGCATCGGCGCTCTTCCTGTCGCCGACCAGCTTTAGAAGATCCTCGCCGGCGCGGATGATGCGCCGCGAACGCCGAGTCAGGATGAGGCCGGTTTGCGGCGCGAACACTTCCGTGCGGCCGTCGGCTTCGCCCGGCGCGTGGACGATGGTGGCCAGCCGCTCGCCCTTGGCAACGCGGTCGCCGGGCTTGACGTCATAGAGGATCGCGCCGGCCCGGGGTGCCGGCATCATGTCGATGTTTTCCAGCGGTGCGACGGTGCCGGTGAAAGAGGTGGGTGCGGGCAGGGCCGGATCGGCAATCACGCCGCGCGCTACGAGCAGCCGGTAGAGGCCTTCGGCATCGGAGATGGCGAAAGCGCCATCGACATCGAGTATGCCGCGATATTCTACCGTTGTGGCGACGCGCCGGTCGAAGCGTGCGACATCGGCGGGAACGTTCTGGTAGGGCATGATCGAAGCCCCCTCGAACGTGCCATCGCTATCCTCGCTCCACAGCACCACCGCATCGACACCCATCGCCGCCGCGCAATCGGCCATCGCCGGCCACAGGCTGGTGTGGATGTAGAGATAGGCAAGGCCTTCGTCGTCGCAATGCAGGTCGAGCACGATGTCGCGGCCGAGCGAGAGTTGCAGCAGACGCGTCTTCAGTTGCTGGTCGGGCGTGCCATGCGCTGGCAAGAGTGCGGTGTCGGGCGCGGCGAGCAGCGGAAAGCCGCGGTTGAAGTTGGTGCGCGTGCCCAGATGGAAGCGGCCCTGGTGCTCGCCGAAATGATATTGCGCGCGGCCGATCGGATTGGCCCAGGGCACGATGGTGATCGAGCCCTTGAGGCGGTCCTCGCTCTCGGCCTTGGTCAGCATCGGCATCAGCGCGTCGATGGCGACGACGCCCGGCAATTCGCCGGCATGAAGCGCTGCCTGCAGATAGGCCGATGGCGCCGCCTGATCCGTTCCCCTGAAGCGGAAGACCGGGAATTCGTAGGAAATGCCGTCGGTGTCGCCAGCGATGCGTTCGATCGATTTCTGCATGGGAGGCCTCCAGGAAAGAGGCGGAACACATGCACTTTTGCGACTGGGCTGTCGATTGGTCCAGCTTGCGCCGCTATGGGCGCAATGAGGCTATTCGGCGGGAGCCTGAAGGGCGACGGCCGGTGTCCGACGGTCGAGTGCCTGCTAGGCCAACGGCCGGTGTCCGACGGTCGAGTGCCTGCTAGGCCAACGGCTTCAGCTCCTGGGCGATGGTCGGCAGCAGTTCCGAGACGTTCGGGTGGATATGCATCGCGCGTGCCAGCGTCGAGATCGGCGCCTTGGCATACATCAGGTCGAGCACGCTGTGGATCGCCTCGTCGCCGCCGGGGCCGAGCACCGCGCAGCCGAGGATCTCTCCGGTGTCGGCATCGGCGAGGATCTTCATGAACCCTTGCGTCTCGCCCTTTTCGACAGCACGGCCGACACGGGTCATCGGCCGCTGGCCGACCAGCGCACGGCGGCCGGATTTCTTCACCGCCGCTTCGGTCATGCCGCAGCGGCCGAGCGGCGGGTCGATGTAGAGAGCATAGGCCTCGATGCGGTCGCTGACCTTGCGCGGGTCGTTGTCGAGCAGATTGGCGGCGACGATCTCGTAGTCGTTGTAGGAGGTGTGGGTGAAGGCGCCCTTGCCGTTGCAGTCGCCCATCGCCCAGATGCCGGGCACGCTGGTGCGCAACTGGTCGTCGACGACGACGAAACCGCGCTTGTCGACCTCGACGCCGGCCTTGTCGAGGCCGAGATCGTCGGTATTGGGGGTGCGGCCCAGCGCCAAAAGCACATGCGAGCCGACGGCAGGCGCCTTGTTGGCAGAGAAGGTCACGGCAATGTCTGAGCCTTGCCTGGCAAAGCCGATATCGTCGGCGCCGGTGTGGACGGTGATGCCCTCATTCTCGAGGATGGACAGGATGGCGGCCGAGACGTCCTCGTCCTCGCGGCCGGTCAGGCGCGGGCTCTTTTCGATGACGGTGACTTCTGCGCCGAAGCGGCGGAACATCTGCGCGAATTCGAGCGAGATGTAGCTGCCGCCGACGACGACGAGATGGCGCGGCAATATTTCGAGATCCATCATCGACGAATTGGTCAGATAGTCGATGTCGTAGATGCCGGGCAGGTCCGGCACCGAGGCGCGGCCACCGGTGTTGAGGAAGATCTTTGGCGCGGTCAAAAGGTCGTCGCCGACGCGCACGCTGTTGGCGGATTCGAAGCGCGCATGGCCGCGATAAAGCGTGCATTTGTCCATGCCGGCGATCCAGGTCTCCAGCCCAGTGCGGGAAGCGCCTGACACCTTGTCCTTGCGCGCCTTGATCGCTTTATAGTCGACGCCGACGGTGCCCCCGAGCGTCACGCCGTAGTCGGCGGCGCGGCGGGCGAGATGCGCGGCATAGGCGCTTGCCACCATCGTCTTGGTCGGAATGCAGCCGGTGTTGACGCAGGTGCCGCCGACCAGCTTGCGCTCGACCAGCGCCACGCTCATGCCGGCCGCGCTCAGCCGGCCGGCGAGCGGCGTCCCGGCCTGTCCGGCACCGATGATGATGGCGTCGAAGGTCCTTGCCGTCATGCCACGGCCGCCACGATAAGCAGGCCGCCGATGATCGCTACGGCGTCCTCGATGAAGGCGGCGGGTGGATCCTTGCCGAAAGCGGCTGCCAGCCGGCCGCGCAGCTCGGCGCCGCCATACGTGCCGATCACCGCGCCGATGGCGCCGGCGATGAGCCCGCCGATGGTGGCGCCGCCGGTCGCGCCGATCACCGCGCCAGCGAAGGCGCCGGCGATGACACGTGCACCGAACTGCTGCGGCACTTTTCGGCTCGGCGTCGACGGCAACTGGTCGGTGATCAGTTCGACGATGGCCAGGATGGTGAAGACGCCGACGGCGGCCCAGTGGCCCATGAAGCTCGCCCAGGTGCCGGCGACCGGCAGCCAGCCGAGATAGGCGCCCCAGGCGACAGCGGCCGGCGCGGTCATGGCGCGCAGACCGGCAATGACGCCGATCAGCAGTGCAAGCAGGTAAAGCACGATTGACCCCCTCGATATCAGGGCCGGGACAGCCCCGCCGGCGCAAGCTAGCATAGGTCGAACATTTGACCAGAGACGGGTCGGCACTTCTCGTATTGGGGCCGACTGTACTTTAGTAAAACATCGAAACACGACGCAGAGACAGGAGGCACTGCCTTGGCACAAAGCGAACGCACGAAAATGGCGGCGGGCGAGTGGTATACGTGCCTCGATGACGAACTGGAGGCGTTGCGCGTCATCGCCCGCGACGCCTTGTTCGAGCACAATTCGCTCCCGCCGGGGCAACGTGGAAACCTCGGGCCAAGCCTGATGGTGCTGCTTGGAAGCACGGGCGAGGGCGCCCGGATCGAGGCGCCGTTCCATTGTGCCTACGGCTTCAATGTCTTTCTGGGCGACGGTGCATTCCTCAACGCCGGCTGCACCATCCTCGATACAGCGCCGGTGCACATCGGCAAGCGAACGCTGCTTGGCCCCAATGTGCAGATCTACTGCGCCGAGCACCACAAGGAGGCGACGGGGCGACAGGCAGGACTGGAGATCGCGAAGCCGGTCACCATCGGCAATGACGCCTGGATCGGCGGCAGCGCGATCATCCTCGGCGGCGTCGGCATCGGCGAGGGCGCCATTGTCGGCGCTGGTGCCGTGGTGACACGCGACGTGCCTGCGAACACCACGGTCGTCGGCAATCCGGCGCGGCCGGTCAAGCAGCGCTGAGCGGTTTCTGGCGACTGCCGCTCAGAGCGCCGCGGCGTGGGCCTCGCCCTGAGCGCACTTTGAAAATTCGCGCCTGTATTGCATCGGTGAGGTTCTCAGCCGCGCTGCGAAATGCTGGCGGAGCGAGGTGGCGCTGCCGAAGCCGGCCTCGAAGGCCACCATATCCATCGATTTGTCGGTCGCCTCAAGCAGCCTTTGCGCCAGCGCCACGCGCTGGTCGGCCAGCCAGTCGCCGAAACTGGTGCCGTTCGATTTCTGAAAGCGGCGGGTGAACGTCCGGCGGGTGAGGCCGGCGGCCTTGGCGACGCTGTCAAGGCTGTGCGTGTTGCCCAGCGTTGCCCGTACCTTGTCCAAGGTCTGCGCGAACCGGTCGGCGGTCGGCGTTTTCGCCACCGGACGTTCGATGAACTGCGCCTGTCCACCTTGCCGGTGCGGTGACAGGACAATGTGGCGGGCGAGCCGCAGCGCCAATTCCGCGCCATAGCGGGCGCGCACGATGTGGAGGCAACAATCCAGCCCGGCGGCGACGCCGGCCGATGTCACGATGTCACCGTCGTCGACATAGAGCACATCCGCATCGACGATGATGTCGGGATGAAGCGCCTGCAAATGGTCCGTATAGGCCCAGTGCGTCGTCGCTCGCCGTCCCGCAAGCAGGCCGGCGGCGGCGATGGCAAAGGTACCGAGGCAGAGCCCGACGATCAGCGTTCCGCGGCGATGGGCGCGGGTGAGCGCGTCCGTCAGCACGGCGGGAAGCGGCGCTTCGAGATCCTTCCAGCTTGGAACGATGACGATATCGGCCTCGTCGAGGGCGGCGAGCCTGTGCGGCACAGCAATCGTCAACCCGGCGTCGGTATGGATTGCGCCCGGTTCCAACGCGCAGACGCGGAAGTCGAAGCGCGGCAGGCCAAGCCTGGTGCGGTCGGCGCCAAACACCAGGCACGGCACGGAGAGGTGGAATGGACTGATGCCATCAAAAGCGATGGCGGCGATGATCGGGTCTGCCATGGGACACCTTTGGTTGGAAAGCAATTTGTCCCCATTCTTTCGAATGATGTCAACCGGGACACTTTTGGAGGATCGGCGGCACGCCTATCCTCGCCCAATCAGATCCAAGCCCGAAAGGAAAACACCATGTCTGCAGCAGCCAACAGCAAGGCGCCGCGCCGCGCTCTCGTCGTCGTCGATGTCCAGAACGACTATGACGGCGGCAACCTCGCCATCCAGCATCCGCCGTTCCACGACAGCGTCGTCAACGTGGCGCGCGCCATGGACGCGGCCGCTGAGGCCGGCGTGAAGGTCGTGGTCGTCAAGCAAATGGCGCCGGAGACGTCGCCGATCTTCGCCAAGGGCAGCCATGGCGGCGAACTGCATCCGGAGATCGCCAGACGAAGCCGCGACCATTATGTCGAAAAAAACTTGCCGAGTGCTTTCACCGGCACGGACCTCGAGGAATGGCTGCGCGCCAACGCGATCGATACGATCGTCATTGTCGGCTACATGACGCACAATTGCGATCTCTCGACCATCATCCACGCCGTGCATATGGGTTTTGCCGTCGAGTTCCTCTCCGACGCCACCGGCTCGGTGCCCTATGCCAACAGCGCCGGCTATGCTTCGGCCGAGGACATTCATCGCGTGGTGAGCATCGTCCTGCAGTCGCGCTTCGCGGCGGTGCTCAAGACCGCCGAGTGGATCGACTGTCTGAAGACCGGCGCCTTGCCGGAGCGTGATACCATCTACGCCTCCAACCAGCGGGCGCTGGCGCGCAATGCCGCGTAAGTCAGCACGATCCGCAAACAAAAGGGGCGCCGCATTGGCTGCGGCGCCCCTTGCTGCTTGTGGTGCAGGAGACTTTCAGAGCGGTTCATCGTTTCACGGAAACGCCGAACCGCTCTATTGTTGGTTTTGACGCAATTCCAGACGGAAAACCGTTTCACACTTTTCCTGGAATTGCTCTAGAACAACCCTTCGATCTGGCCGGTTTCGTTGAGGAAGATCTTCTCCGAGGACGGCGCCTTGGGCAGGCCGGGCATTGTCATGACCTCGCCGCAGATGATGACGACGAAGCCGGCGCCGGCCGACAGCCTGACTTCGCGCACCGGCACGGTGTGGCCGGTCGGCGCGCCGCGCAGGTTCGGGTCGGTCGAGAAGGAATACTGGGTCTTGGCCATGCAGACCGGCAGATTGCCGTAGCCGGCCTGCTCCCAGGCGTGCAACTGGTCGCGGATCGACTTGTCGGCGATCGCTTCGTCGCCGCGATAGATGCGCTTGACGATGGTGTTGATTTTCTCGAACAGGGGCATCTCGTCGGGATAGAGCGGCGAGAACTGCGAGGCGCCGGACTCGGCGATCTCGACCACCTTCTTCGCCAGATCCTCGATGCCGGCCGAGCCCTGGGCCCAGTGCTTGCACAGGATCGCCTGGGCGCCGAGCGAGGCGACGAAATCCTTCATCGCCTGGATTTCGGTGTCGGTGTCGGTGGTGAAGTGGTTGATCGCCACCACTGCCGGCACGCCGAACTGCTTCACGTTCTCGATGTGGCGGCCGAGGTTGAGGCAGCCCTTCTTGACCGCCTCGATGTTCTCCTTGCCGAGGTCTTCCTTCTTGACGCCGCCATTCATCTTCATGGCGCGCACGGTGGCGACGATGACGGCAGCCGCCGGTTTGAGGCCGGCCTTGCGGCACTTGATGTCGAAGAACTTTTCAGCACCGAGATCGGCGCCGAAACCGGCTTCGGTGACGACATAGTCGGCGAGCTTCAGCGCCGTGGTGGTGGCAACGACCGAGTTGCAGCCATGGGCGATGTTGGCGAAGGGGCCGCCATGCACGAAGGCCGGGTTGTTCTCCAGCGTCTGCACGAGGTTAGGCTGCATGGCGTCCTTCAGGAGAACGGCCATGGCGCCGTCGGCCTTGAGGTCGCGGGCATAGACCGGCGACTTGTCGCGGCGATAGGCGACGATGATGTCGCCGAGGCGCTTTTCGAGGTCCTTGAGGTCGGTGGCGAGGCACAGGATCGCCATGACTTCCGAGGCGACGGTGATGTCGAAGCCTCCCTCGCGCGGAAAACCGTTGGCGACGCCGCCGAGCGAGCAGATGATCTCGCGCAACGCCCGGTCGTTCATGTCCATGACGCGGCGCCACACAACGCGGCGGGTGTCGATGCCGAGCTCGTTGCCCCAGTAGATGTGGTTGTCGATCAGCGCCGAAAGCAGATTGTGCGCGGTGGTGATGGCGTGGAAATCACCGGTGAAGTGGAGGTTCATGTCCTCCATCGGCACGACCTGCGCGTAGCCGCCGCCGGCGGCACCGCCCTTGACGCCGAAATTCGGGCCAAGCGAGGCTTCGCGGATGCAGACGATGGCCTTCTTGCCGATGCGATTGAGGCCGTCGCCGAGGCCGACCGTCGTCGTTGTCTTGCCTTCGCCGGCCGGCGTCGGGTTGATGGCGGTGACCAGGATCAGCTTGCCGTCCTTGTTGCCCTTCACCGACTTGATGAACTCGGCGGAGATCTTCGCCTTGTCGTGGCCGTAAGGCAAAAGATGCTCGGTCGGGATGCCGATCTTTTGGCCGATCTCCTGGATCTGCTTCTTCTTGGCGGCGCGCGCGATCTCGATGTCGGACTTCACTTCGGCCATGACGGCTTTCCTCTGGACTGGACGATGGAGGGGACGGGTTTGATCAGTTTGGTCGCAAGCAAGCTCGAAACGGCCCGGCACTGCAGGCGCGGGCATGTTCTACCCTTGTCGCTGCCTTGGCGTCAACTTTCATGCAACTATGTTTCCCATGGAGAAAAATCTTGGTCGACCTGTCTCGGGTCTTCGCGCCCGGTTGTCGCGCCGTATAAAAGCCAGAGCGGGCGCCGGCGCGCCGTCTCAAAACAGCCGCACAATGCACGGAATGCGACAGGGGCGACGACGCAAATCAACAAGCGCCGCCCATGCCGGCAAAACCGCTACTGCGTCAGCACGTTGCTGTCTCGACCATGTTGGAACGCACTCTCGGCACATAAAAACCCATCGTCGTCAGGTGCGGCCATCCTCGCGGCGGTGCCGGCGCGGTTCAGCGGTCGAGAACCGATCGGACCTCAACGAGATTGGAGCGGACCCGCAACATGTAGAACCCCATGGTGGTCAAGTGAGATGGCATGATCCAACCATCCTCCCGACCATTTGAGATGATGAGGGGCCGAATTTTCAGCGCCGCCTGAAACTGCTGGTCGAGTTGGTCCCAGAGCGGACCGAGCCCGCGAGTGTCGATAACGGCCTTGAAATCAGTGCGCGTGGCTTTCAGGATTCCGTAGTAGCCGTAGAGCTGTCCGTAGGCGAACCAGAATCGGTCGTCCGCGCGCGTATCGAACCAGCCATTGTTGTTTGTCTGCGACTGTCTGCTGAGGATATCCGATGTCGAACCGATATCACTGGCTATACGGTCGACGAACTTCGCCAGATTGTCCGCGCGGGCGTTGAACACCACCTCGCATTTCAACAGGCGGTCGTTGAAGGCGCGAAGCGACGTGATGCCTGTGCGGTAGAAGCTGGGGCTTGGCGTCTTGGGGCCGAATGGCCTAAGGCCGAAATACCACGTTTCCTCGTCGAATTCGACCGCGCCTCTTGCATCCTGCAGGTTTTGATCGATCTGGCTGGTGCCGCGCACTCGGCCGATCGTGTCAACCAATTCGACCGCGGTGCGTCGAACAGCCTGGTGTACGCCGCGCTGGAAAGCCGCCTTGTTGTCCAGGAACGGTGTGTGATCCCAGTCCACGCCGAAGAGCCCTAACTTGTACAGGATCATCGACGAGATCCAGGCGTTTTGATTGACATTGAAATCGATCAAATCCGCCGCAACCGTCACGATGCCAGACCTGGTACATGTCTTGACCTGGCCTTCCGCGCCTTCGTCGGTGACTTGCTCGCCGGATCCGGACGGCGGCGCGAATGTATAAGCATCCGCATAGGCAGGATTGAAGTTCTTCCAATATTGCGTGTTCCAGAAGAAATAGCCGTACAGTCCGACCAAGATCACGAGCGCTGTACCGAGCACGGCCTTCAGGATCCAGCCGCGCTGCGTGTACCAACGGCCGGCCCACATGAACGGCCACAGGATGACGCCGATGGCGAGGCCGACGCCGCGGCCGATCCACTGGAAAATCCGGGTGAAGAAATTCACGATCGGATCAAGCATGGCGATGACACCCCCATCAGTCAGTTAGGCCGTAGAGGCGTGTGCGAAACGCCACCTTGTCCTTCAAATATGTGGTTTTCAGAACGTCCACAACATGCGATCGCCAGGCGTCGCTGTAGCCGTCGAAGTCCCTGTAGAAGCCCGGCTTGTTGAAGACGTAGCGCGAGACGAAGTCCTGCGGCACGAAATCCGAGATCAGCTGGTTGGTCAGCCAGGCATCGGGATGATCGGGCTTCGCCCGGATCACCAGGAAGCGCTGCTGCGGGAACACGTCCTCGATCTTGAGCTGGCCAAGCTGGGCGACCTCGCGTTTGGCGGCGTTGAGGAACGGAAAATTGCCGTCCCTGGTGATCAAATCGGTATGGCCGTGAATCCAGGTTTGCAGCCAGACCTTGTCGACGTCGGTCAGGTTGCGGTCGGGTTCGGTGTCGCGGATCAGCGCGCGCACCACCATCTCTGCGCGGTGCTCGAGATAGCCGGAGGCCTCGATCCATGAAGCGCGCGGCAATTCGATACGGCCGGTCGCGGCGAGGAACCTGAACACCTTGTCGGCGTCGTTGATCGACAGATAGCTCACCTGCCACGGCCGCGAACGGCGGAAGCCCGGAGCTGCCGGGTCGCCGATGACAGTCGTCATATCCGGATCGACAAACACGTAGAGGCCGCCGAAATGGCTGGTCCAAAAAGCGTTGTGGCGGAAGATCACCTGGTCGGGCACCAGCGCGTTCTCGCGTATGTCGCCGCAGATCTTGGCGAGCTCCACCATGCGTTGCAGCATGGCGCTGTCGCGCCAGGCATCGGGTTCCTGCTTCAGCCGGTCGACAAGCTTGCCGAGTTCGGCCGCCTTGCCCAGCACGTCTTCGGCCGACAGCACCTTGAACTCGACCTGGTTGATCGACAGCAGATCCTCGATGTCGTTGACCTTGGGAACTGAATCCTCGATCTCGCCGTAGATGACGTCCTTGATGGTCAGCGCATCGATGGCGCGCTGGTTCTTCGACATGAACTCGAACATCAGCTGGGAGGTGTTGGAGAAGGCAGTGTGGACCACCGGCAGGTCGATCTGCGAAGGCGTCAGGATGATGAAGCGGCGGTTGACCTCGTTGGGATCGAGATAGTCATAATCGCCGCATTCGTCGGCGACCTCAGGCGAAAAGCCGGTGCGGTCGATCTGGAAGCTCTTCAGCTTGGTGGCTTCGAGCCCGAAGGCTACCATCGCCTTGTTGTAGCGCTGGATCAGATGCGGCTCGTCAACCGTCAGCAGCCGGCCGTAAATCAGCTCGTTGTCGCGCAGCAGATCGGGTTTCTTGGCGGGTTTCATTGCACGCCCTTACGCATTCCAATTTCCCTTGGCCTTCATCTCCTCGATTTCGCGCACGGCGCGGTCGCGCAGCCTTGTGTCGCGGATCATCTTGGTCACTGCCGCGTCGTCCGACTTGTCGGAGTAGCGGAATTCCGAGTCGGCATAGCGGTTGATCTCCTGCATGACCATATCCATCGAAAACGGTCCGCGCAGTTCCTCGATCATCGCCTTCTTCTCATCGTAGCCCTTGTGCATGAAGGCTTCCGGCTTCTCGAACCACTCATCGGGCAGCTCGATGTCCATGGCGCGCATCTTGATGGCGTCGGTGACGTTCTTGATGGCGCGGCCGGTGAAGCGTGGCTCGGCGTCCTTGATCATGTGCAGATAGGTGCCGATGTCGGCCATCGACTTCGGCGCGCCGCTTTCCTTGATGTAGCGCTCGTAGACCTTCATCAGCCCGTCTTCCTGCGGCTTTTCATGCTCCTCATAGGCTTCCGTCACCGCACGCTGGATTTCCTGGGCGGCATAGAGCTTGTGGTCGCCAAGCGGGATCTTGTGGTTCTTGCCGGCGAGCAGGACGAAGATGTCGACGTAGTCGTCGCGGCTCTGCGGCCCGTCGACCAGCCAGCGGGCGCCGGCGCGCTGGCGCAGCGCGTCATCGACATTTTCAGGATAGTTGGAGAACATGCCGAAGGAGCAGTTGCCGCGCACCACGGTGCCGGCGCCGGCGAAGGCGTCCATCAGGACACCGGTGATCTCCTGCTGGCCGGCCGAGGCGCGGTCGTCGGAACGGCGCGCCGCCACCTGGTCGATGTCGTCGACGGTGCCGAAGCCGATGACGCGCGGATTGAGCACATTGTTGATGAACTGCCGGCAGTTCTGGCCGGATTTTCCCTGGTAGGACGAAATCTGGTCGACGCCGAAATTCTCATAGGCGAAGGGATAACCGGCGACCTGGCAGTAATTGTTGACGAGGCCGGCGATCATCTGGATCAGCGTCGTCTTGCCGGTGCCCGGCGCGCCGTCGCCGATGAAGGTGAACAGGAAGCCGCCGAGTTCGACGAACGGGTTCAACTCGCGCTCGAAATCATAGGCCATCAGCATCTTGGCGAGCTTGACCGACTGGTATTTGGCGATGTGGTTGCCGACGACCTCTTCCGGTTTCTTGAAGGTCATCACCAGCGGCTTCGAACGCTTGCCGGGCGCGACGTCGAAGCCGTCGAGGGTGAAGTCGTCGACGTCGATGCGGATATGGGCATTCTCGAACGGACCGATGCCGTCGAAACGGCCCTTTCGCGCCAGCAGTCCATCGATCGCGACACGGGCAAAGGCGCGCGCCCGGGTCGTCAGATCGGCATCGTCCTTCGAGCCGGCGATTGCCTTGTCGAGGCCGGCGACGATCGACTTCACCGCATCCTGCTGGGTGTCGAACAGGAAATCCGGTTCCGCAATATCGTTCGGCGCTTCGCCGTCACTGTCGACCAGCTGGAACAGATAGGAGGCGAGGCTGAAGGCGGAGATGTAGGCCGAGGCCGACAGAAGCTTCTTGAAGGTGGCGGCTTCGTCGCCTTCAAGCGGGCGCGCGGGCGTTCTTGGCCTGCAGGCTTTCGAGGTCCGAGCCTTCGGCAAAGACATCCGATATGGCCAGCGCGATCGCCAGCCCGCGCCGGGCGCGAAACAAAAGCGTGTGCTGCTGGATGGTCATCAGCTGGTCGTCGGGATGGATGGCAGCGACAGTTTTCGACAGCTCGACCTCGCGGGTGCGGCGCACCGAGCCGACCGAGACGGTCGAGACGAATCGGCGGTTGGTGCCGGCAAGCGCTGTGCCGGATTCGCGCGAGGGATCCTCCAGCACGACGATGCGGGTGATGAAGCTCTGCGCGGTGGCGCGGTGCTTTTCGATTGCGGCTTCCGAAATCGTGGTCAGGCCGGTGTCCATGAAGGATGCTCCGTGGGTTGACGGTCAGACGTCGCTGATGACCTGTCCTTTGGACAGGATGTGGACCTTGTAGCCGGAGAAGATCTTCTGCGCCTCGCCGGCGGCGTAGAGCGCCTGGTAGGCCTCGTGCGGGATCAGCGCATGGTTCTCGTAGCTCGACACGCCCTGGCGCGCGGCCTCCAGGTCGTCGGTGTTGATGAAGAATTCCTGCGTCGTCTTCTCGCTCGAGAACAGGCCCTTGCGTCCGGGCTTTTCGCCCTTGGAATAGACCTCCTGGATGGTCCAGGTCAGCAGCCAGGCATTCTCCGGCTTGCGCACCTTGGCCAGCACTTCCGTGACCGTCGTGTTGTTGTCGGTGATCCCCGCCGAATAGAACGGGCCGAGCACGACGCGGCGCAGCTGCTTGGGATGCAGCGGCTCGAAATCCTTGTCGAGGTTGACGGCAATGGTCGCCGGCGACAGCGTATAGGCCGAGTTCTTCTCGGTGAAATCGTCGAAGCGGTGGGCTAGTTCGGGATTGAGCAGGCCGTCCACCGGCAGCGGAATGTCGACCCTTTCGTTCAGCTTGCCGCTGCTGTCGACGAGCTGCCGGATCATGTCCTCGGAAGAGTCCTCCACGGTCACCATGTAGATCAGCGGCAGGTTCGCGCTGCCGTCGAAACTGGCCCAGTGAACCAGATAATAGGGCCGCAGCGTCTTCGGGTTGACGGAGACCTTTGCCGTCTGCGCCAGCGTGAACGGGCCGAAGGTCGACCCGCTCTTGACGTCCTCCAGATAGAGCCGCTCGGCCATCGACTTCTGTAGCGCTTGCGGGAATTCCTTGTGGCGCAGGATGAAGTCGGCCATCTCCTCGCGTAGCTCGCCGGCCAGCGGGATGCCGGCAAGGCGCGTGTCGGCCTGGCGGCGGTCGTTTTCCAGTTCCAGCAGGTTCTGGAACACCGGATAGCCGCTGTCGGCGCGCGAGATGCGGAACGTGTCCATGAAGCCGAGACGGTTGCGCCAGCAGGAAAACGATTTGTCCAGCCGGGCAATGTATTCGGCGACGATCTTGGCGACGATGCCGTGCCGGTAGAGCGGCGAGCGGTCGTCGCGCATGAACACTTCCAGCCCGCTCAGCGCCGCCGTGATGGCGGAGAAATAGCGCGCCGCCGCCTCGTTCTCGGGGGTCATGCCGTCAACCTTATGGAGCAGTGCGCACGCGGCAATTACGACTGCACGTA
The DNA here is from genome assembly GCA_963788955.1 of uncultured Alphaproteobacteria bacterium. Classification (GTDB taxonomy): domain Bacteria; phylum Pseudomonadota; class Alphaproteobacteria; order Rhizobiales; family Rhizobiaceae; genus Mesorhizobium. The sequence continues at coordinate 52,981 of CAWBIN010000025.1, forward strand.
ATTCGCCGAATTGTGCTTCTTCATCACCTCGTCGAAGCGGCGGGCAAAGGCATCGTCGGCCAGCTTCTTGCGGCGCTGGATGTCGGCGGTCGCCACCATGTTCTTCTCGTGCATTTCGAGGAGATCGCCGATGTGTTTCTGCGAAGCGGCGCCGATGCCGGCCATGGTCTCCTCGGCGGTGTTGTCGACCTGGCTGCCCAGCGTGTTGATCTTGTGGGCGACGTCCTGCTGGGCGGCGGTCTTCAGCGAGTCTTCCAGCGCCTTGTAGAGCACGATGCGCTGCTCGGTATCGATGGTCAGCTTGTTGATCAGCGTCGACTGCGCGGCGATCTGGTTGTTGAGCGAATCGACGAAGGTCTGGAACATCGAGGTGTAGCGCTCCAGCGTCTGGCTTTCGGCCAGCAATTCCTGCTCCTTGGCCTGCTTCTCATTGTATTCGGTGGCCAGCTTCGAGCGCTCGCCCTCGAGCTGCGTGCGCTCCTTCTGGCTGGTCGAAGCGGCAATCTTGTTCTCGATGTCGAGCAGCAACGGATTGACCTCCTCGATGCGCTTCTGCACCGCTTCGAGGTTGGACATGGTGGTCTTGCGGCGCTCGATAACCTGCGACAGGCTGGCCTCGGAGGTCTTGTAGCGCTGGTCGAGAACCTCCTTCTGCGCCTTGAGAATGCCGACGATGGTGTCGGACTTGGCCAGCAGCTCCTGCAGATTGCCGGCCAGCGACATGTTGCGCACGCGGTCGGTGCGCATGCGCTGCTTGCTCTGGGCCGAGAACATGCCGATGAAATTTTCCCAGCCGGTGTAAGTTCTTCATGCTCTCGAATTCGGCGCCGAAGACGTTGGTGGCGTCCTCCAGCCCGATGATCAGGTCGGCGATGTTGCCTTCCATCACCTTCTGCTGCTTCAGCACATCCTCGATGCGGGCGTTCTCGATTTCGAAATTGGCGTCGCCGATCTTCTTGTCGGCCTGGGCGAGCGTGTCGAGCACGGTGCCGGACTGCTCGATCTTGGCGCGCATGTCCTGCACGACCTGCTTGGTCTTGGCAATTTCGGCATCGAAATTCTGCAATGTCGCCATAGGGGCCTCCCGCATCGGCATCGGTTTCGTGTCGGCGCGAATATATGTGGAGCATCCGGGGATTGAAAGACGCAAGACAAGAGGAGCTGCGAAAACAAAAGGTTTCGATCCTCCCTTGAAAGATAAACGAACCATTCTCATGGGTTGACTACCCGGTCGGTCGGGCGCAGTTCACCTGCCGCCGGACTTTTGGACGGAAGCAGCGGCAAAAAAGCATTCGATTCCCAACGGGACGGCTGCCTCAATATTCGGCAAATGATTGCAGCAGGCTCGGCGACAGCAGTGGGCATGCTGGACCGGCGGCAAGGCAATCTTGCCCGCCGGCCGGGCTCAGGGCTTCGGGTCGGCCTTCAGATAGGCGATGACATTGGCGATGTCGGCGTCGTTGCTCAGGCCGGCAAAGGCCATCTTGTTGCCGGGAACCTTCAGCTTTGGCGCGTGCAGGTATACGGCAAGGTTCGCCTCGTCCCAGACCAGCCCGGCGGCGCCGGCATCCTTCATGGCCTGCGAATAATGGCCAAGGAAGCTTTCGGCCGTACCGGCCGTTCGGCCGACGACGCCCAGCAGATGCGGGCCGACCTTGTCGCGCTCGGTTGCCGCCTCGTGACAGGCGATGCATCGGTTGAAGACCTTCTTGCCGAGGGCCGCGTCGCCGTCGGCATGCGCGGCAAGAACGCTGGCGAGGAAAAGGACAGTGGCGGACGAAACGGCTCGAAGCATTGGCTGACCCCGGAGAGTTTACCTGACGGGTCTATAGGACCGAGGCCTTAACGAAAACAAACGCATCGTGGCGGGATTGGATGCCCGGTCCGGCCGCCGGACCGATCAGGCCTTGGTGAAGCCGATGAAATCGTCGGGTGCGGTCCTTCCCATTTCCTCTTCCCAGTGGCGGCGGCAGAGCGAGACATAGACGTCCTTGCCGATCGCCACCTGCTCGCCCTGTCTGCGCCACCTTGCCGTCCGGACCGAGCCGCACGACCATCGTCGCCTTGCGGCCGCAGTGGCAGATGGTGCGCACCTCGCGCAGATTCGTCGGCAATGGCCAGCAGCGCGCGCGAGCCGGAGAACAGCTTGCCCTGGAAATCGGTGCGCAGGCCGTAGCACATGACCGGGATGTTGAGCCGGTCGGCGACGCGGGCGAGCTGCCAGACCTGCTCGTCGTCGAGGAACTGCGCCTCGTCGACGAAGACGCAATGCACGGTCGTGTGCTCGTGATGCTCGGCGACGCGGGCGAAGAGATCGTCGCCGTCGCTGAAGATCTCGGCCTCCGCCTCCAGGCCGATGCGCGAGGAGATCAGCCCGATGTCGCCCTTGCGGTAGTGGCCGGCGACGAACAGCATCGTCGCATGCCGCGCTCGCGATAATTGTAGGACGCCTGCAGCAGCATCGTCGACTTGCCGGCGTTCATCGTCGCATAGTGGAAATAGAGCTTGGCCATCCTGCTCTTTTAAGCCGACTTGTCGCTGGCGCGGGGAGGGGGCGGTGGCTCATTCCCCTGAAAAAGCCGCCTGCCATCAAAAAAGCGAGCATGGGTGTCGCTGATCGGCCAGTCGGCGCCGTTCATCGTGATTGCCTTAGGTGCTTGAAACCGCACCAGAATGGTGTTTGGCTGACGAAACAAGGCGGAGATGAAAACCGTTACTTCGCTTCGCCAAGAGAATTGCAATGGGAGAACATCTATGTCGCGTATGAATTCTTACGTCGCAGGCCTCGGTCTGGCGGCTTTCCTGTCCACGAGCGCTGCCTTTGCCGGAGATCCGGAAAGCTGCAAGGCGGTGCGTCTTTCCGATGTCGGCTGGACCGACATCCAGGCGACGACCGGCGTCGCCTCGGTGCTGCTCACCGCGCTCGGCTACGAGCCGCAGGTGATCCAGCTGTCGGTGCCGGTCACCTATGGCCTCGCTGAAGAACAAGGATCTCGACGTCTTCCTCGGCAACTGGATGCCGTCGATGACCGCCGACATCAAGGACTACACCGCCGACGGCTCGGTCGAGACCATCAGTGAGAACCTCAGCGGTGCTGGCTACGGCATCGTTGTGCCGACCTATGTCGCGGACGCCGGCGTCAAGACGCTGACCGACCTCGGCAAGTTCAAGGACAAGTTCGACGGCAAGATCTACGGCATCGAGGCCGGCAATGACGGCAACCGCATCATCCTCGACATGATCAAGAACCCGAAGGACAACCTTGAAGGCTTCGAACTGGTCGAGTTCTCGGAAGCCGGCATGCTCACCCAGGCCGAGCAGTCGATGAAGAACAACGAATGGATCGCCTTCCTTGGCTGGACGCCGCATCCGGTGATGGGCGCCATGAAGATCACCTATCTCGACGGAATGGGCGATCAGCGGCTTCGGCGCCGCCACTGTGCATACCAACGTGCGCAAGGGCTACACCACCGAGTGCCCGAATGTAGGCAAGTTCATCGCCAATTTGAAGTTCAACCTCGACATGGAAGGCGAGATGATGGACGCGATCCTCAAGGGCGGCGACGCCAACACGGTCGCGACCGACTGGCTGAAGGCGAATCCGGACGCGGTTGCGCCCTGGATCGCCGGCGTGACCACCTTCGACGGCGGTGATGCCGCCGCGGCGGTCAAGACCGCACTCGGAGGCTGAGCCGACTTTGAATCCGGCATGACCGGAAAGGGCAGCCATCGTGGAAAAGGCTGCCCTTTTTCATATCCTGTGACAAGATGACCGTCCGGCAAGGATGGCGCAGCCATAGAGGGGCAAGATGGATCCGATTTCGAAATTCCTGGTCGCCTACAAGATCCCCATAGGTCCGTGGGGAAGGCCTTCTTCGGCTTTCTTACAGACAATTTCGATACCGTCTTCAGGGCTTTTTCCAACAGCCTCAATTTCCTGCTCGACGGGCATAGTCGACGGACTTCTGCTGTTGCCGCCCGTCCTGCTCATCGCGCTGATTGCGGTGCTCGCCTATTTCCTGCAGCGCTCCAGGGGGCTGGCCATCGCCGTCTTCCTCGGGCTGCTGTTCATCCTGAACCAGAACCTCTGGAAACAGACGGTGGAGACGCTGGTGCTGGTGGTTGCCGCCGCCGCCGCCTCGATGGCCATAGGCGTGCCGCTCGGCATCTGGGCCGCGCACAAGCCGAAAGTCTACCGCATCATGCTGCCCGTGCTGGATCTGATGCAGACGCTGCCGACTTTCGTCTACCTGATCCCGGTGCTGACCCTGTTCGGCCTTGGCAACGCGCCCGGCCTCATCGTCACCATCATCTTCGTCATCCCGACTTCGGTTCGTCTTACCCATCTCGGTGTCACTTCGGTACCGAAGTCGATCGTCGAGGCCGGCGAGGCGTTCGGCGCCACCAAAAGACAACTCCTTTGGAAGGTCGAGCTGCCCTCGGCTCTGCCCACCATCATGGCCGGCCTGACACAGTCGATCATGCTGTCGCTGTCGATGGTGGTGTTCGCGGCCCTCATCGGCGCCGGCGGCCTCGGCACAGAGATCAACCGGGCGCTCGGCTCACGCAGGATCGACCTGGGGCTTGAAGCCGGTCTGGCAATCGTCGTGCTTGCCATCGTGCTCGACCGAATGACCCGTATTGGCGTTGGAGGCAAGAAATGACCGTCGCCGTTGATTTCAAGAACGTCGATATCGTCTTCGGCGCCGACCAGGCCGGTTCGCTGGCGCTCATCGACAGCGGCGCCACCCGCGCCGAAATCCTCGAGAAGACTGGCAATGTGCTGGGCTGCGCTGGCGCCAGCCTGACCGTGCATGAGGGCGAGATTTCGGTCCTCATGGGTCTGTCCGGTTCAGGCAAGTCGACGTTGCTCAGGGCCGTCAACCGGCTGAACGTCGTTTCGCGCGGCCAGGTTCTGGTCAAGGACGGTGACGGCACGGTCGACGTCGTTACCTGCGATGAGGTGACGTTGCGAAGGCTGCGGCAGAAGCAGGTGGCGATGGTGTTCCAGCAGTTCGGCCTGCTGCCGTGGCGCACGGTGGAGGAGAATGTCGGCCTCGGCCTTGAGCTCGCCGGCATGCCCGACGCCGAGCGCAAGGAACGTGTGCATCGCCAGCTGAAGCTGGTCAATCTCGACCAGTGGGCGAAGAAATACGCCCACGAGCTCTCGGGCGGCATGCAGCAGCGCGTCGGCCTGGCGCGCGCCTTTGCCACCGAGGCGCCGATCCTGTTGATGGACGAGCCGTTTTCGGCGCTCGATCCGCTGATCCGGACCAAGCTGCAGGACGAGTTGCTGCAGCTGCAGGCCGAGCTGAAGAAGACCATCATCTTCGTCAGCCACGATCTCGAGGAGGCGCTCAAGATCGGCACCCATATCACCATCATGGAGGGCGGGCGCATCGTGCAGACCGGCGCGCCGGAAGACATCGTGCTCAGGCCCGCCAACGACTATGTCCGCGACTTCATCGCCAATGTGAACCCGCTCTCGGTGCTGACGGCCTGGAACGTGATGCGCGACCGCCGCGACCTCGAAGAGAGCACCGACGGCTGGGTCTGGCTCGACCGGCGCAAGACGACGCGCTTCAAGATCGACGAGCACGGGCTGGTGGCGGCGGCGGAACGCGACGGCAAGCCGGCGGTGTGGGTGTCCTGCACCGACATCGAAACCCAGCCAGAGGAGACCGCTCAGGTGTTCTGGGCAACCCCAGGCACCTCGCTCAAGACGGTGATGCTGGCCATGCACCGCTCGCAGACGGCGCCGGTGGCGTTGTTCGACGACCAGTCGCGCTTTGTCGGCGCGATCGGCATCAGGGACGTGCTGAGCGCGGTGCTGCGGCGGTAGCCGCCTGCGGTTCAACAAGTGGCCGAAGTTGCGGCCGCGAGGCAAGGGCCGCACCTTGGTACGGCTGGCAGGTGTCGGAACCGCGCCCTAGTGTTACACTATTCGCGCGGCCGGTTGTGCCGCGGACGGGTAGGGTGCAAGGGATGATCTTCCGACAGCTCTTCGATTCCGTTTCGGGCACCTATTCCTACCTGCTTGCCAGCCGCCGTGGCGGCGAGGCGCTGATCATCGATCCGGTGCTGGAGAAGGTCGACCGCTATCTGCAACTCGTCAACGAACTCGACCTCAGGCTGGTCAAGGCGGTGGACACGCATCTGCATGCCGACCACATCACCGGCCTCGGCGCGCTGCGCGACAAAACGCATTGCGTGACCGTGATGGGCGAGCAGACCAAGGCCGACGTGGTGTCGATGCGGCTTGCCGACGGCGACAAGCTCGCCATAGAGGGGCTGGCGCTCGACGTGATCTACACGCCTGGCCATACCGACGATTCCTACAGCTTCATCCTGCCGGACCGGGTGTTCACCGGCGATACGCTGCTCATCCGCGGCACCGGCCGTACCGACTTTCAGAATGGCGACCCGCGCCAGCAATACGAATCGATCTTCGGCCGGCTGCTCAAGCTGCCCGACGAAACGCTGATCTATCCGGCGCATGACTACAAGGGCGAGACCGTCTCGACCATCGGCGAGGAGAAGGCGTTCAACCCGCGCCTGCAGGTGAAGTCGATGGATGAGTATGTCGAGATCATGAACAATCTCAAGCTCTCCAACCCGAAGATGATGGATGTCGCCGTGCCGGCCAACATGAAGGTCGGGCTGCATCAGGACGAGATTGCCGGACGGGGCTGGTCGGTCACCGCCGAGGCCGCCCTGGCGCTGGTTGGCAGGCCCGACATCGCGCTGATCGATCTGCGCGAGAATGCGGAGCGCGAACGGCACGGCGTCATCCCCGGCGCCATCCATCTGCCCTATCCCCGGCTGCAGGAAAACATCGCCGCCGGCGGCATGCTGCACGAGCTTGCCAGGTCGACCAGCAAGCGGCTTTTGTTCTACTGCGCCTTCGGCGAGCGCTCGGCGATGGCGGTTCAGGCGGCCCAGGACGCCGGTATCGCCCGCGCCCGCCACATCCACGGCGGCATCGCCGCCTGGAAGAAGGCGGACGGACCGCTCATCCGGTAGCGCAGATGATCAGCCACGGAAGTTCAATTCAATCCGATGAGCCTGGCGCCATTGCGAAAGAGGGCCTCCCCCTCTGAATCGAAACGGAAGGTGGCGATGAAATCGTCGGCGCGGTAGTCCGGCAGCGTCTTGCGGATGGCGGCGGCGAAGTTTCGTGCCTCATCCTGTCGGCCAGCCAGCGCCAGGCAATGCGCTGCGATCGACAGGATGATGGTGTGGGCGTTGGGCCGTGCGGCCGCTTTCAGGGCCCATTCGGCCGCCTCCTCGAACTGGCCGAGCCGGGCAAGCGCCATGGCCCGCGACCCCATCATGCCGAACAGCAGCGGATCGAAGGGGCTGAGGTGGCGCGAATGGTCGGATGAGCCGATCGCGGATTTCGGGTCGCCCGACTGGGATTGCACGAAGGACAGCGCGTAATGGCCGAGCGCGAAGTTCGGGCTGAGGTCGACGGCCCGTTCCAGCTCGAGCAAGGACCCGTCCTGTTCGCCACGCAGCCACAGCGCGCGGCCCATGGCCCAGTGGGCGGCGGGGTTGTGGTCGTCGACCAGCAGGCTCTGGCCGGCGCTTTCGAAGGCAAGCGCGGTTTCCTGGTCGCGATCGCCCCAGCGCTGGAAGGCGTTCTGCCAATGGGTGAAGGAGAGGCCGGCATAGGCGCGGGCGAAGGTCGGATCCTGCTTCAAGGCCATGCCGAAGAACTGCTGGGCCAGTTCGTTCTCCGTGCGGGTGAAGCGGTACATGTGCCAGAGGCCGCGATGATAGGCCTCCCAGGCATTGAGCGAGTTGGGGGCCTTCAGCATGGCGCGGTTGCGCTCGACCGTGGCGATCTCGCTCGCGATCGAGGAGACGATGCTGTTGCCGATATCGTCGAGCACGATGAAGATGTCGTCCGGCTTGCGCTCGAAGGTCTCGGCCCAGACGATCCTCGCCGTGCGCACCTCGATGAGTTCGACCGAGACGATGATGCGGCCCGCCAGGCTGCGGACGGTGCCGGTGGCCACGTAATCGACGTTCAGCCGGCGCCCGGCATCCTCCGGGGCGATGTTCTTCTCGGCCAGCGCGAACATCGACCCACGCGCGATGACGAAGAAATCCCTGAGCTTGGCGAGGCGGGTGATGATGTCGTGGGTCATGCCGTCGGCCAGCCCGCCGCGAATGCCGTCGGTGCCGGCGTGCTCGACAAACGGCATCACCGCAAGCGAGGCCCGGCGCGATGCGGCGGCATCCGGCTCGGCAAGCGCGATCGGAGCCTGGGCGCGAAGGCAATCGCCGGCTGCGCGCCGGCGCCGCGATCCGATGCCGGTCCTTGATCGCCCGCCATGCCTCGCGCACGGGTGCGAATCCAGCTCTTCCGATCGAAACAGCTGGGCGGCGACAACAAGGTGTTCCTCGCACTGGCCGATCTGGCCCCGCCTGGCCAGGTGCTCCAGCAGGGCCACATGCGCGCGCACGTCGAAGGGCGCGAGCTCCAGCCATTTGTCGAGATGAGGGAGAGGCGTCGGAGCCAGCCGGCAGGGTGTTGACCAGATGTTCCAGGATGGCGATGTGGCAGGAGGTGAACCGGCGGCGTTGCGCGACCAGCCAGCTGTCGAAATGCGGGCAGCGGTCGAGCTCCAGCCCATCAAGGAAATCGCCGGCGAACAGGTCGGACAGCGCCTGCAGTCGCTCCGGCGCCGAGTGTCTCTATTCCTGCCGCGCGGCAGCGGCGATCTCGACGGCATCGACCGAGACGCCGTCCAGGCGCAGCCCGACCGTGTCGCCCTGCGTCTCGATCCTGCTGACATCAGGGTCGTCGAGAACGCCGCGCAGCTTGCTGAGGCACCAGCGAAGCTCGCCCCGCGGGTCGTTCGGCACATCCCACAGAAGCTCGCACAGGCGACTGCGCCCGACGGCATGCGGCGTGAGCGCGAGATAGGCCAGCAACGCACGCAGCTTGCGCGATGCCGGCAGCGCCACGGCAGCGCCGCTGCGAAGATTGCCAGCGGCCCGAGCAGGCGCACGGAAAGGCCGGCAACTTCGCCACCTTGGATCGTTCGAGTCGGATTCCACGGGCAATACCACGCCTGCTCCCACGCTGGCCAACCGGTCCTGTTTTATCACCGAACGCGACAAGGCTGCATCCGGCAGCGAATTTCGGCGCCGGATGCCGCCATTGCCGCACTGTCGGCAAGTCGGAACCATAGCGCGGCAAGGTCTCGAAACCGCGCCGCTCAAACCGCCGGCCTGTGACCGGCTCGTGACGACAGCTTGAGGAGAGCGGACATGTTGCATCAGTCAAAGATCAGGACCACGGCCGGCCGCGGCCGCCTGTTCGACAGCATTCTCGATACGATCGGCGATACGCCGGTGATCCGGATCAACAATCTCGGCGCCGCGCACGCGACGATCTATGTCAAGGCCGAGTTCTTCAACCCGGCCGCCTCGGTCAAGGACCGTCTGGCGCTCAACATCATCGAGGCGGCCGAACGCAGCGGCGCATTGCAAGCCTGGGCAGACCGTCGTCGAGGCGACAAGCGGCAATACCGGCATCGGGCTTGCCATGGTCTGCGCGCAGAAGGGCTATCCGCTGGTGGTGACGATGGCCGACAGCTTCTCCGTCGAGCGCCGCAAGCTGATGCGCATGCTCGGCGCCAAGGTGGTGCTGACGCCGCGCGCCCAGAAGGGTTTCGGCATGTACAAGAAGGCGGTGGAACTCGCCGAAGCCAATGGCTGGTTCCTGGCGCGGCAGTTCGAGACCGAGGCCAATGCGGCCATCCACGAAGCGACCACGGCGCGCGAGATCGTCAATGATTTCGCAGGCTCGAGGCTCGACTGCTTCGTCACCGGCTATGGCACCGGCGGCACCGTCGCCGGCGTGGCGCGCGTGCTGCGCCGGGAGCGGCCGGAGACCCGGATCGTGCTCACCGAGCCGGCCAACGCGCAGCTTGTCGGCAGCGGCAAGCCGCAGGAGCGCGATGAAAACGGCGCACCGGCCGCCAGCCATCCGGCCTTCGAGCCGCATCCGATCCAGGGCTGGACCCCGGATTTCATTCCCAACGTGCTGCAGGAAGCGATCGACAAGCGCTACTATGACGAAGTGATGCCGATCGCCGGGCCCGAAGGCATCAAATGGGCCAAGGCGCTGGCGCAGCAGGAGGGGATATTCACCGGCATCTCCGGCGGCTCCACCTTCGCCGTGGCACGCCAGATCGCCGGGACATCGCCGGCCGGTTCGGTGATCCTGTGCATGCTCCCCGACACCGGCGAGCGCTACATGACGACGCCGCTGTTCGACGGCATCGAGGCGGAGATGGATGCGGAAGAGATCACGCTTTCGCGTTCGACGCCCGGCTGCCAGTTCGACGCCTGACAGCGGATCGCAGGGAGACACCGCAATGGACGCGATGCCGCAAACCTCGAGCGCGACAGCGGAGGAAACGCTCGATCCCCTTGACTGGGCCGATATGCAGGCCCTGTCGCACCGGATCGTCGATGATGCCGTCGGCTATCTGCGCGACGTTCGCGACCGCCCGGTGTGGCGGGAGATGCCGGGCGAGGTGAGGGCGTTCTTTGACGCGCCCTTGCCGCGTTCGCCTGCGCCGATCGCCGAGATTTACGGCGATGTTGCGCGCAACGTCATGGCCTACCCGATGGGCAACATCCATCCGCGCTTCTGGTCCTGGTATATGGGCTCCAGCAATTTCACCGGCGCGCTCGGCGATTTCCTGGCGGCGATCCAGGGTTCCAATCTGGGCGGCGGCAACCATGCCGCCGGCCTTATGGACAGCCAGGTGGTCGACTGGTGCAAGCAGATGGTGGGCTTTCCCGCTTCGGCCAGCGGCACGCTGGTCAGCGGCGGCTCGATGGCCAACATCATCGGGCTCACCGTGGCGCGCAACGCCAAGGCTGGCATCGACGTGCGCGAGCATGGCGTCGGTGCCATCGCGCAGCCCTTGCGCTTCTATAGCTCGGACCAGACCCACTTCTGCCACCGCAAGGCGATGGAGGTGCTCGGCCTCGGCAACCGTGCGCTTCGCCGCATCCCGAGCGATGCCGAAATGCGCATCGACATCGCCGCCTTGCGGGCGGCGATCGCGGAAGATCGAAAGGCGGGCTTCAAGCCGGCCTGTGTCATCGGTAATGCCGGCACCGTCAACACCGGCGCGATCGACGATTTGCAGGCGCTTGCAAGGCTGGCGGCGGACGAGGATCTCTGGTTCCACGTCGATGGCTGCATCGGCGCGCTGATCGCCATCGCGCCGGAGAATGCAGCTCTCGTTGCAGGCATCGAACAAGCCCACTCGCTTGCGCTCGACCCGCACAAATGGCTGCACGCGCCGTTCGAGGCGGGCTGCGCGCTGGTCCGCGATGCCGACGCGCATCGCGGCGCCTTTGCTGTCATACCGGAATATCTGGAATCGACGTCGCGCGGCATCGCGTCCGGAAAATGGCTGCATGATTACGGGTTGCAGACCTCGCGCGGCTTCCGTGCGCTCAAGGTGTGGATGGCGCTAAAGGAGCACGGCATTGAAAAATTCGGCCGGCTGATCGACCAGAACATCGCTCAAACCAAGTATCTGGCCAGCCTGATCGAGGCCGAGCCGGCGCTGGAGCTGATGGCGCCGGTGAGCATCAACATCGTCTGCTTTCGCCACCGCGCCAACGGGCTGTCGGGCGAGCGGCTGAAGGCGTTCAACACCGAGATCATGCTGCGCCTCCAGGAAGAAGGCATCGCGGCTCTTTCCGACACCACCGTGCATGACCAGCATTGCCTGAGGGTGGCGATCACCAATCACCGCACCCGGTACGAGGATCTCGACCTGCTGGTCGCGGAAATCCTGCGTCTCGGCGTAGAACTTGCCGCGTGAGCGGCGCAGCACAGGAGGGACGCATGTCGTCCATGGACTATGCGATAGACTATGCGGAAGAAGGCTCGGGACCGACCGTGCTGTTCATCCCGGGATCCTTCAGCACATACGCGGCCTGGCGGCCGATGCAGAAATGGCTGTCGCCTGAACACCGGATGATCGGCACCAGTCTTTGCGGATATGGCGCGACGGCGGAGACCCGCTCGCGCAATGATTTCGGCATGCGGCACGAGCTGCGGATCATCGAGCAGGCGGCACGTCGTGCCGGGGGACCCGTGCATCTGGTCGGGCATTCCTTTGGCGGTGCTGTTGCCCTTGCCGCGGCCCTGGCAAATTCCATCGACGTGGCGAGCCTGTCGCTCTTCGAGGCAAATCCCATCGCGCTCCTCAACAGCGAGCCGAGGCAAGGTCTTTATCAGGACGTTCTGAGGCTGAGCCGGGAGTTCAGCGCGGCGGTCGATGCCGGCGACGCCGACGCAGCCGGCATCATCATCGACTTCTGGGGCGGTCAAGGCACCTTTGCAGCGCTACCCGAAATCGTGCGGACCCACTGCCGGCAGACTGCCCCGACAAACGTGATCGACTGGCTGACGGTTTTCAGTTTCGAAGCCGAACTGCGTGACTATGGTGCCCTCGATATCCCGGTGCTTCTCGTCAGAGGCGGGTTGGCCAATCCGACCATGGTGGCAATGACCGACATGCTGCAACACGCCTTGCCGCATGTGCACAGCGCGGTTGTCGAGGACGCCGGCCACTCCCTCATTGCAACCCATGCGCAAAAATGTGCCGCGCTGCTGACACGGTTCCTAACGATTGCAGACGCGGAACTGCCGGAACGCGCGATGGTGGCCTAATCCTGACCTGCGGGAAGCGGCGCGCCGGGGAGATAAAGCATGATCGGGCGGATCTCGTAGACGGCAGTGGGATTGACGCGCCTGAGGTCGCGCGCTGTTGCAATCGCCTCGTCTTGGCTGTCACAGTCAAGAACGTAGAGCCCCAGCAACTGCTCCTTGGTCTCGGCGAAGGGACCGTCGATCACCACGCCGTCGCCCGGACCGCGCAGTGTAACGGCCTCGGCGGTCCCGCCCAATCTTGCCGCTGGCCCAAGTTTGCCGTCGCGGGTCAGCCTGGCGTTGATCTCGAGCAAGTCTTCCATCAGCGCCGCATCCTCCTCAGGCGTCCAGGACTGGACGGTCTGTTCGACGTGATAGGCAAGGATGGCGTAGAACATGGGACGGTCTCCTCAAATCAAGTTCTACAGCGTCCCTTGCGTGTCCAAGAGGGCGCGCGGCGCTGTGGTGCCGGATCGGGCGGCAATATCACAAGGATCGCGGGACTGATCCAGCCCCGGTACCGATCAGGCCGCCTCCTACTGACTCATGCTGCCAGCGGCAGGCGCAGTTCCGTCAGCAGGCCGCCGCCGGGATGGTTGGAGAGGCTGACCTCGCCGCCGGCGGCACGCGCGATGTTGCGGGCAATGGTCAGGCCAAGACCGAGGCCGCCGGTCTGGCGGTTGCGCGATTGCTCGATGCGAACGAAGGAGCCGAACACCGTGTCGAGCTGTGCCTGCGGGATGCCGGGTCCCTCGTCGCGGATGGTGAGCGTGATTGTGTCCTGCGACCGTTCAAGGCTGAGATGCGCCTTCTTGCCGTAGGTCACGGCATTCTGGACGAGGTTGGTGACGCAGCGCTTCAGTGCTACCGGCCGGGCCATGCAGATCAGGCCGCGCGGCCGTGTACCGTCGTGATCGAACGAGACCTCCTCGAAGCCGTCGGCGACCGCCTCCACCAGCGACCAGAAATCGATGCGTTCGGCCTTCTCCTCCGTCACCTCGAACTTGGCGAAGTCGATGACCGAGCTGGCAATGCTCTCGATGTCGGCAAGGTCATGCGCCAACGCCGCGCGGGCCGGCGATTTGCGCAGCAGTTCGAGACGCAGCCGCATCCGCGTCAGCGGCGTGCGCAGATCGTGCGCAAGTGCTGCCGCCAGGTGCTCGCGATCCTCGACGTAGTCGCGCAGCCTGAGCTGCATGGCGTTGACCGCCTTGGCCGCGGCGCGGATCTCGCGGCTGCCCAACTCGGCGATCGGCGGGCTCTTCAAATCGTGGCCGATGCGCGTCACGGCGGTTTCCATCATCCGGTAGGGCGCGGTCAGCCGGCGCAGCGACCAGATCGACATCACCACCACCAGCCCGGCAATCAGGGCATAGAGCGGCAGGCTGTCGAAGCTCAATATCGGGCCCACCGGCGTGATCGGCTCGGTGAAATTCAGCCACTGCCCGTCGGCGAAGCGCAGCGAGGCTGTCAGCTTGTCGCTCTGGGCGAAATCCGCCGCCAGCACCAGCAGGTCGCGCTCCACCTGGCCGACATCCTTGTTCATGATCGCGCCGCCGGGAGCATCCGACTCGCGCGTTGCCGGATCGCGCCGCACGCGCGCGTCGGTGATGCCGAATTTGGTCAGGCGCCCGACGAGGATGTCCTCCAGTTCGGCGAGTTCGTCGTCGCCGGCGATCGAGGAGGTGACGGCCGGAGTGTCCGAAACGGTCAGCGCGTAGGTGGCGTTGAACAGTCCCGACGCGGTCGCCTTACGTTCTTCGGGCGTCGCATCGTGCATCAGTTGCACCAGCGAGAAGGCGCGGTCGTTGAGGCGGTAGAGATCGACCACGTCGTTGGCAGCGTCGCGGTCACGCGCGACGATGTAGAGTGTCGCGATCTGGCTGATCAGCAGGCCGGCAATGACGATGAGCAGCACCCAGACAGGCAGGGTCTGCGGCAGGAAGCGTCTCATTCGGAGGTCGTTTCGGGCAGGAACTGATAGCCGCCGCTGCGCACGGTCAGGATCAGTTTCGGCGTCTTGGGATCGTCTTCCATCTTGCGCCGCAGCCGGCTGACCAGGATGTCGACGCTGCGGTCGAAACTGTAGCCGGTATCGCCGCCCGAGAGCTCGATGAGCTGGTCGCGGGTGAGCACGCGTTGCGCGCTTTTGACGAAGGTCTGCAGGAGGTTGAACTCCGCCATCGTCAGTTCGACCCTGACATCGCCGGGCGCCGTCAGGCGGCGGCGCGAGCAATCCATCGTCCAGCCGGCGAAATGGTAGATCTGCTTGGTTGTCGGGCGGCGCGGCTCGGCGGCGCCGTTGCGCCTCAGCACGGCGCGGATGCGGGCCAGCAGCTCGTGCGGATCGAAGGGTTTCGGCACATAGTCGTCGGCGCCCATCTCGAGGCCGACGACACGGTCGGTCGTCTCGGTGACGGCCGTCAGCATGATGATCGGCGTTGTGTGGTTGGCGCGCAGTTCGCGGCAAAGCTCCAGCCCGCTCTTGCCGGGCAGCATTACGTCAAGAACGATGAGATCGACCTGCATGCGGCGCAGGATGGCCTCCATCTCGACGCCGTCGGCGGCAACCGTCGTGTGCAGGCCCCGCTTCTGCAAGAACTCCTGAAGCAGGTCGCGTATGCCCTTGTCGTCGTCGACGATCAGTATGTGTGCGTCGGATTTCACGGGAACCCTGTCATTGCTAGTGGCCAAGCGGTCATTCGATCCTCTCCCACACGATAGAATTCGGGCCATATGTTGGCCAGTGGCGATAGCACAGCCCAAGGCGGATTCGGTAGAAACAATCCAGAAACAAATTTCTATAGTCCGGAAAAACTCACGAAAAAATTCAAGGGCATAACGGTGTCGTGGCGGTCAGGTCATCGGCTGCGACGCAAGTCTCCGGAGTAACGGACAAGACCAATGCATAGGTTCACGATCAGCTTGATGGGTGCGTTGCTCGGCATTTCGCTCGTCACGGCCGCGGTCGGAGCCTCCGATGCAAAGGTGGCGCCGATCACCCGGGCCGAGCGCTGCAGCGACCTCAACCGTCAGGTTGACGAAGCCCTCGAAACCCATGCCGCGGCAACGCAGGTCACCGCGGCGAAAGCACTGCAAAGAAAGGGAACCCGGTTCTGCGCCAACAAGAAGCAGGCACAGGGCATCCGGATGCTCGCAAACGCTTTGAAGCTGCTTGGAGTGACACCGAACGACCCGGTTCAGTGACGCTCAGACCCCGACCCGCATAAAAAGGAAATGAAGCCATGAACAAGTCCCTCCTCTCCGCCCTCGGTCTCGCTGTTGCTCTCGCCTTCTCGATGCCGGCTCTCGGCAACGCAGCCGCGACCACGACCGCTGCTCCCGCTGCTTCGACCACCGCGCCGGCGGCTGCGCCTGCCAAGGCTGCCCCGAAGAAGGTCACTGCCAAGAAGACCGTCAAGGCCTGCAAAGTGACCAAGACGCACAAGTGCCCGGTCAAGAAGGCGCCGAAGGCGGCCAAGAAGTCCTGATCCAGGCCTGGCTACAGCCAGCGCTCCTGACGAGGCCGCTCCAGCCGGAATTCGGCTGGAGCGGCCTGGATCGAGCCGGAATACCGGTGACGTCCGATCCCGACATGCCAAACTGGTTCAACGGCCGGCGATCCTTTAACCCGATCGCAATGCCGGCCCTGTAGGACAATCCGCATGAAGCGGCTTTCGTCCATTTTGCGCTCAATGGTCATCGGCGGCCTGGTGGTCAGCGGAGTGGCCAAGGTGTTGATCCTGCTCTCCGCCAGCCCGGTGCCGGACCCCGCCAGCGGACGGACCGAGCCGTCGCTGTTCGCACCGAAAATATCCACCGACTGGGACTACATTACGCCCGGGCAGACCTGGCTGCTCATCGTGCTGACCGGCACGGTGCTGATCTGCTTCATCGCCTGGCCGGTCGCGGCCTGGATGGAGCGCCGGGTCGATGCACCTGATACGCGTTCCCGTCCGCCATCTGTCGGGACGGTGCGGCAGATCCCGCCGCGGCGCATGTTCGGCCGGCATGGCCGTTGAACGGCCCGCCACAGTGACCCACATAGGTCTGTCAGAGATCGCGCTGCTGTTTGGCCGATCGAAAATGGACGACCGCTTTCGCCCGTGACAAAGTGAAGGCGAATTTTTCGCTTGCAGTTGCCGGGTTTCCAATGCCTGAAACCACCACCACACCGCGCACCAAGACGCAACCCAAGACCGAACGGCCGAAGCTCTACAAGGTCATCCTCATCAACGACGATTTCACCCCGCGCGAGTTTGTGGTGACCGTGCTCAAGGGCGAGTTCAAATTGAGCGAAGACCAGGCGCAACGGGTGATGATCACCGCGCACCGGCGCGGCGTCTGCGTCGTCGCCGTCTTCACCAGGGACGTCGCTGAGACCAAGGCGACGCGGGCCACCGACGCCGGCAAGGCCAAGGGCTACCCGCTGCTGTTCACGACCGAACCGGAAGAGTGAAGAGCGCTACCGCCCCTCGCGGTACCACATCGAGCCCATCGCCAGAAGCAGCAGGCCGAGACCGAGGAAGCCGCCGAAGAGCGGAACGCGCGAGACGGCCTTCAGCACGCTGTCGTCGGTGGTGCGGAGCCCAATCCAGTCATTGCCGGAGGCTGCACCCGTGGAGCGGACCGGGACGATCGAAGGCAGCGACACGCCGCCGGCAAGGGTGCCGAGCGTGGACGAAGGCGCCAGCCGGCGCACGCTGCCGCCGGTCGCCTCCGCCGGCGCCTTCAGCCGGTCTTCGGTCGAGATGACGTCGGTGAACTCCGGCGCGTTGATCGGACCGACATGGGCAAGCGCGGTGAGGTCGCCATTGCCGACCTGGTAGAGGCCGATCTCGCTGGTCTGGGCGGTGCCGAGGAAAATGCCGGGCTCGGATTTTTCGAGCCTGACGATCAGCGCCTTGCCTGATGGCGTGATCACCTGCGCCGGGCCGGGGTCGTCGCTCATCGTCTGGCGGCGTATTTCCAGCGTCATGCCGCGCCCGTCGGCGGTCAGGCGTTCCTCTTCGAGTTCGGGCTCCTTCATCAGCCAATGGGCGATGCGGCGATAGAGCTGGACATGCGGGCCGCCGCCTTCGAAGCCGCGTGCCCACAGCCAGCCCTGGTCGGACAGAAGCATGCCGACACGGCCTTCGCCCTTTCGGTCGAGCAGAAGCAGCGGCCGGTTGTCGGCGCCCTTCATCACCACTTCGCCCTCGGGGTTCTCGACGCCGATGGTGCGGAACCAGCGGCTCCAGTGCGGCGGATCGGTGGCCGCGCCGTCGAGCCCGCGCGTTACCGGATGACGCTGGCCGAGCTCGGTGAGGCGCGGGTAGAAGGCCTTGTCGACGACCTCTCCGGTCGGCATCGCCGGCAGCGCCGACATCAGCGGCGTGCGGGCGATCGAGCTTTCGCCGGCATATTCGGGGCCGGCGGCGATCAGCAGCGCGCCACCCTTTTCGACATATTCGGAGATGTAGTCGTAATAGAGGATCGGCAGCACGTCGCGGTGCTGGTAGCGGTCGAAGATGATGAGGTCGAAATCCTTGATCCTCTCGACGAACAGTTCGCGCGTCGGAAAGGCGATCAGCGACAATTCGTTGATCGGCGTGCCGTCCTGCTTTTCCGGGGGACGCAGAATGGTGAAATGGACGAGATCGACCGACGCGTCCGACTTCAAGAGGTTGCGCCAGGTGCGTTCGCCGGCATGCGGCTCGCCGGAAACGAGCAGCACGCGCAAATTCTCGCGGATGCCGTCGATCAGCGCGATGGCGCGGTTGTTGGCGTCGGTCAGTTCGCCCGGCACGGGGTCGATGGCGAGCTCGACGATGTTGCGGCCGGCGGTCGGGATCGTCACCTGCAGCGGCATCGCCTGGCCGATGGTGGCGTGCTCGACCGACACCTGCTCGCCATTGACCGAGACGCGGACATCGACCGGGCCGGTCTGATTGTCGGTGGCGATGACGCGGTAGCTCATCTCGAGCGGCTTGCCGACGAGGCCGAAGCGCGGCGCATTCTCGAAGCGGATGCGGCGATCCTTCTCATGGTCGTTGCCGGTAATCAGTGCGTGCAGCGGCGCATGGAAGTCGGGCGCGCCGGCCGGCGCGTCATGCACCTCGCCGTCGGTGATCATGATCGCGCCGCCGATGCGCGACGGCGGCACGTCGCGGAATGCGCCTTCGAGCGCGCCGAACAGCCTGGTGTCGGTGCGCTCCTCGGCCGCCTCGGATCGGCCGGCCTCGACGACGCGCACGTCGAACTGCTTGAAGCGGCCGAGGCGCTGCTGCAGCCCGGCCAGCGCGTCGTCGGTCTGTTTGGTGCGCTCGCCGATATCCTGGCTCTGGCTGCGGTCGACGACGATGGCGACGACGCTTTTCAGCGCCTCGCGTTCCTCGTCGAGGAAGACCGGATTGAGCAAAGCGGCGCCGAGCGCGAGCAAGGCGGCGAAGCGGAAGACCGAGCCGCGCTGGCGAAACCACAGGCCGACCAGCGCCAGCAACACCAGCGGCGCCAGCACGGCGGCAAGCAGCGGCCAGGACAGAAGCGGTTCGAAATTGATCGACCAGTTCATGGCTTACTGCCCCAGCCGTTCGAGCAGGACGGGCACGTGCACCTGGTCGGATTTGTAGTTGCCGGTCAGCATGTACATCATGATGTTGACACCGGCGCCGCAGCGCATAGATGCGCTGCATCGGGTCCGCCGGCACGGTCGGCAAAAGCGGGTCGCCATTCTCGTCGACGGCCCAGGCGCCGGCAAAATCATTGGCGGTGATCAGGATCGGCGAGACGCCGTCACCGACGCGCACCGGGCGGTTCTCGGTGTTGCTGGCGTCGAGCGAGGCCTCGACCCAGAGCGGGCTGCCGGCGAAGCGGCCGGGAAACTCGGGCAGGATGAAGAAGGACTTGGTCAGCACATGGTCCGACGGCACCGGTTCCAGCGGCGGCACGTTGAGATCGCCGAGAATGTCGCGCAGCCGCTCGGTCGCCGGACTGGTCGAATCGGCGCCGATGCCGTTGGCGAACTGGTCGCGGGTGTCGAACAGGACCGTGCCGCCCTGCTGCATATAGGCATCGACGCGCGCGATCGCCGCTTGGCTCGGCATCGGGGCTGCCGGGTCGATCGGCCAATAGATCAGCGGGTAGAAGGACAGTTCGTCCTTCGCGATGTCGACGCCGGCCGGCGCTCCGGGTTCGAGCGCGGTCTTTTCGATCAGGAAGCGGGTCAGGCCTTCGAGACCGGCGCGGCTGATTGAATCGACGCCTGGCTCGCCGGTCAGCACATAGGCGATGCGCGTCTTCGCGATGTCCTCGATCGCCTGGGCATCGCCCGGTTTCGCGTCGTCGGCGCGGGCGAGGTCGGCATGGCCAAAGAGTGCGCCCAGCGCGATCAGCACGGCGGCCGCCATCGTTGCGGCGGCGCGGCGCGGCCGGCGCGCCAACAGCCCGCCCATCCAGAACACCGCCAGCGTGTCGAGCACCATCAGCACCAGGGCGGCAGCGACCAGCGCGCCTTTCAGATTGCGCGATTCGTCGAAAGCGTACTGGACGGTGGTGACCGGCAACGAAATCTGCGGCCGGTCCAGCAGCGCAAAGGTGCTGTCGGCCTCGAGCAAATTATGGGCGAAGACGCCGGTCTCGGAGCCGTAGAGGCCGGGCGGGTTCTCGAACGTCACAGGCAGCGGCCCGGCGCCGGGCACCAGGGGTCGTGCATCCGGCGTTGGCGGTACCAGATCGCCGTCGGCGGCAATCATGCGGTAGGGCGCCAGCGAGGCGGCGGCGGCTTCGGCGTTGGCGATCGCCGCGCCCTGGTTGCGCGACAGCTGCACGATGCGTCTGAGCATCTCGACGAAACTGCCCGATATCGGCAGGTTCGACCAGGTTGCCTCGGGCGTGACGTGGAACAGGACGAGCGTGCCCTTGCCCTTCTTCAGCCCTGTCACCAGGGGCGTGCCGTCGGCAAGCGTCGCCCAGGTGCGCTCGACGATGTCAGGCGTCGGCTCGGCCAATACCTGCCTGGTGACGGTGACCTCGGCCGGCGGCGCGAGGTCGGCAAACGGGCCGGACTTCGGGAACTCGGTGACCGGCTGCGGCGTCGTCCATGACAAGGCGCCGCCCATCGAGCGTTCGCCGGTGCGCAGCCTGACCGGCAGCAGATCGTCATCATTGCCAGCGGCGGCCAGCCGCGAACCGGCAAAGCGCACCAGCGTGCCGCCCTTGTCGACCCAGTCGACCAGCCTCTGCTTCACCTGTTCCGGAATGGTGCCGACATCGGCCATGACGATCATCGCCGGCTTCTGGTCGAGAAGCTGCGGGATGGCGTCGGCAAGGTCGACGCTCGATGGCTCGACCAGATCGGCGAAAGGCTGCAGCGCGCGGCGGATATAGTAGAGCGGAGACAAAAGCGGCTGCGCCTGGTCGGCCTCGGCCTGCGACAACAGCCCGACACGGCGGCGCTTGGAGCTTTCGTCCAGCACCCGCACGGCGCCGGCCTGGTGCTCGCCGTCGAGCGCGATCGAGGCGAAGTCGTTGCGCAGCTCGAATGGCACCGCCATCGTCCCGGTAGCGGTGGATTCGCCCGGCGAGAAGGTCAGCGTCGCGTCGGCGATGCGACGGCCCTTGTCGTCGAAGGCACCGGCGGTGACTTGAGCCGGCGCCGGATCGTTCGGTGCGCGGATGGCGGTGAGCGCAAAGCCGTCGACCTGGTTATCGGCGACCGTGAGGCCGGTCAGCGACAGCCTGTCGGACGTTGCCCAGACGAGGCGCGCCGCGTTCTTCGACAGCAGCGTGTTGAAGGCGGCTTCGTCGCCTTGCGCCGCCAGTCCATCCGCGAGCACGGCGACACTGGCGCCCGGCAGGCGCTCCAGGGCCGCGGCGACACGCGCATAGATGGCCGGGCGGTCGGTCGGGATCGGGCCGCGGCTTGGCCGCGCGCAGCCGGTCGAGCGCGGTGGCGGCATCGAAGGGTCCGATCTCGGCGTTGGGCTTTTCGGCGGTGAAGGCGATGACGACAGGCACGCCATTCGAACTGGCGTCGGCGATCAGGCGCTGCGCGGTGGCGACGCGCTTGCCCCAGTCGGCCGCACTTGCCCAGTCATTGTCGATGACCAATGCAAGGGCCGAGCCCTCGGCAGGCAGCTTCTCGCGCGGATTGAAGACGGGTTCGGCAAGGGCTGTGACGACAAGGGCGGCCATCAGCAGCCTCAGCAGCGTCAGCCACCACGGGCTTTGATGCGGGGTCTCCTCGCGCTTCAGCACGCGCGCCAGTATCTTCAGCGGCGGAAACACTTCCGTCTGCGGCTTGGGCGGGGTGAGCCGCAACAGCCACCAGATCACCGGCAGCGCCAGCAGGCCCCACAACACCATCGGAACGCCCGAAGGAAAGCGGCAGCCAGCTCATGCGCTGATCTTTCCGGCATAACTGCTTTCAGCGGTCATCGCCATGTGGATGCGCACCAGCGCCTCGGAAGCCAGTCGATCGGTGTGGTTGACGGTGAAGCTCCAGCCGAGCCGCTTGCACCAGCCGGCCAGTTCCTGGCGGCGGGCGGTGTAGAGCAGGCGATAATCGTCGCCCAGCATTTCGGCGCGGCCGGCGGTCAGCTTGTCGCCGGTCTCGGGGTCGGTGAATTCGGTGCGGCCGGCATAGGGGAAGGTTTCTTCGGCCGGGTCGGCGACCTCGATCAGATGGGCGCGCACGCCGTGGCGGGCGAGCACGTCGAGCCAGGCCATCGTTTCCTCGACCGGATCGAGGAAATCGCTGACGATGACGATGTCGCAGAAGCGGCGGATGCTGGACAGGTCGGGCTTTGCCG
Source organism: uncultured Alphaproteobacteria bacterium (assembly GCA_963788955.1). Taxonomy (GTDB): domain Bacteria; phylum Pseudomonadota; class Alphaproteobacteria; order Rhizobiales; family Rhizobiaceae; genus Mesorhizobium. Next base: position 75,473 of record CAWBIN010000025.1, read on the forward strand.
GCAACGCGGCGGCATGGGCGAGGTGGGCCGCGATGCGTTCGGCGCCGTTGCGGGCGGTGAAAGGATCGGTCAGGCCCGGCCAGGCGATGCGTTCGCCGCTGCGCGACAGGAGCTCGGCCATGGCGAGCGTCAGCACCAGCGCGCGCGATTCCTTGGAAACGCTGGCGCCTGCGGATTTGTAGAGCATGGACGGCGAGGGGTCGGCCCACAGCCATACCGTATGGGCGGCCTCCCATTCGCGGTCGCGTACGTAGGTGTGGTCGTCGCGGGCCGATCGGCGCCAGTCGATGCGCGAGGAATCGCCCTCGACATAGGGGCGGAACTGCCAGAAATTCTCGCCAATGCCGCGCTTGCGGCGGCCATGCCAGCCGGCGATCACAGTGTTGACGATGCGGCGCGCCTCGACCAGGAGGTCCGGCACCAGCGAGGCCCGCAACCGGCCACGGGCGAGCGCGTCGCGCGTCGCTACCGGTGCCTGGACCTCGCCGATGCGCGCCATCAGATGCCTTTTGCCAGTTTCGCCACCACGTCGCGCACCGCAGGTGCCTTCGGCGCGAGCGGCGAAGGTCAGCGCCATGCGGTGCTGCAGCACCGGCTCGGCCAGCGCGCGGATGTCGTCGACCGACGGTGCCAGCCGTCCATCATACAGCGCGCGGGCGCGGGCGCACAGCGTCAGCGCCTGACTGGCGCGCGGCCCCGGACCCCAGGCGACGTGCTTGTCGGTTTCGGCATGGCCCTGGCCCGGACGGGCCGAGCGCACCAGCTTGAGGATCGCCTCGACGACGCTTTCCGGCACCGGCATGCGGCGGATCAGCGTCTGGATCTCCTTCAGCCGCGCCGGCTGCAGCACGTTCGCGGCCTTGGCATCCTCGACGCCGGTGGTTTCCAAAAGGATGCGGCGTTCTGCCTCGATTTCCGGATAGAGGATGTCGACCTGCATCAGGAAGCGGTCAAGCTGGGCCTCGGGCAGGGGATAGGTGCCTTCCTGCTCCAGCGGGTTCTGTGTCGCCAGCACATGGAAGGGCGCCGGCAGGTCGTGGCGGGCACCGGCAATGGTGACGTGGTATTCCTGCATCGCCTGCAGCAGCGCCGACTGGGTGCGCGGCGAGGCGCGGTTGATCTCATCGGCCATCAGCAATTGCGCGAAGATCGGCCCCGAAATGAAGCGGAAGGAACGCTTGCCGAATTCGTCCTGTTCCATCACCTCGGAACCGAGAATGTCCGACGGCATCAGGTCGGGGGTGAACTGGATGCGGCGGGAATCGAGGCCGAGCACGACGCCCAGCGTCTCGACCAGCTTGGTCTTGGCGAGGCCTGGCACGCCGACCAGTAGCGCGTGGCCGCCGGCCAGCAGCGCCACCAGCGTGCGTTCGACGACCGCTTCCTGGCCGAAGATGACCCGGCCGACGCCGTCGCGGACCCTGGAGATGTCGGCCAATGCCTTCTCCGCCTCGGCGATCATGCCCTTTTCGCTGATCGGGCTTTCCTTGATCATCACGCTCATGGCCGCATCGATCCTTGTGTTGGAAATACCGGCTTGCACTTGTCTGTGCCGCAGAATGCCGCAATTCGGCCTCGCATGGCGCCTGCGTTTGAAATTTAAATCACAGACTTAGGCTGACAAGCGGAACAACAGTGACTATTTCGTGACCATGACGGAACGCTCCGAACATGCTGAAGAGAGTCTGACGGCCGCCAGGGAAGCGCGCGGACTGGAGGCGCTGATCTCGCGGGCAACGCGCGCCGGCAAGGGTCCGGCGCCGGTGGAGCGCTGGAATCCCGACTTCTGCGGCGATCTCGACATGGAGATCAAGGCCGACGGCACCTGGTTCTATCTGGGCACGCCGATCGGGCGCATGCCGCTGGTGCAGCTCTTTTCCACGGTTCTGCGCAAGGATGCAGACGGCAAGACCTATCTGGTGACGCCGGTGGAAAGGGTGGGTATCCGTGTCGTCGACGCGCCCTTCGTGGCCGTCGAAATGGACGTTTCCGGCACTGGCGACGATCAGGTCATCACCTTCCGCACCAATGTCGGCGACGTGGTCGAGGCGGGGCCCGGCCATCCGCTGCGCTTCGTCGACGAGGACGCTACCGGCGGCCTGAAGCCCTATGTTCTGGTGCGCGGGCGGCTGGAAGCGCTGGTGGCGCGGCCGGTGATGTACGAGCTGGTCGAACATGGCGAGGAAATCGACATCGGCGGCCGGACGATGTTTGCCGTCCGCTCGAAAGGCGAGGTCTATCCGATCATGCCGGCGGAAAAATTGAAGCGGCTGAGCGCGTGATGGACCAAATGACGCCGGCGCCGTTTTCCACCGCTGAATTTCGCGCGCGCTTCGCCGCGCAGCCGGATGCGCATGCCGGCGATGATTTTGGCGATCATCGCTTCAATCCCGGCCATCCGCGCCTGACGCAAGCCAAGCCACTGCGCGATGCCGCGGTGTTGATCCCGGTGGTCGATCATCAAGGCGATGCGACGGTCTTGCTGACAAAACGGGCCGAGAAGCTGCGCAGCCATTCAGGGCAGGTGGCTTTCCCGGGCGGCACGATCGATGCAACCGATCCCAGCCCGGAGGCGGCGGCGCTGCGCGAGACCTTCGAGGAGATCGGGCTTGGCGAGGATTGCATCGAGATCATCGGCCGCATGCCCGACTATGTCGCGGGCAGCGGCTATCGCATCGCGCCAGTCCTGGGCATCGTGCGGCCGGGTTTCCAGCTGACGCTGAATTCCGAGGAGGTCGATGCCGCCTTCGAGGTGCCGCTGCGCTTCCTGATGGACCCGGCCAATCACAAGCGGGACAGCCGCATGTGGAACGATCTCGAATGGTTCTTCTACGACATGCCCTATGGCGACCGGCGTATCTGGGGCGTCACCGCCGGCATCATCCGCACGCTTTATGAAAGGCTCTATGCGTGAGTGCTCCGGTGTCGCTTGCAGGCAGGGCCGACTGGCTCGGCGAAAAGCAGCTGCAGCGTCTGCTCGCCGCGCTTTCTGACGGCGGCGAAGAGGCGCGCATTGCCGGCGGTGCGGTGCGCAACGCGCTGATCGGCCAGCCCGTCGCCGACATCGACATCGCCACCACTTGCCTGCCTGAGGAAACCAAGCGCCGCGCCGAAGCGGCGGGGTTCAAGACGGTGCCGACCGGCATCGAGCACGGCACCATCACTGCTGTCGCCGGCGGCAAGGCCTATGAGGTCACCACGCTGCGCGCCGACATCGAAACCGACGGGCGGCGGGCAAAGGTGTCGTTCGGGCGCGACTGGAAGCTTGATGCCGAGCGGCGCGACTTCACCATCAACGCGCTTTACGCCGAAGCCGACGGCACCGTGGTCGACCTGGTCGGCGGCATCGCCGACATCGAAGCGCGCCGGCTGCGCTTCATCGGCGATGCGGAAGCGCGCATCCGCGAGGACTATTTGCGCATCCTGCGCTTCTTCCGGTTCTTCGCCTGGTATGGTGATGGCCGACCCGACGCCGAGGGGCTGAAGGCCTGCGCGCGGCTCAAGGAGGGGCTCGGCCAGCTTTCGGCCGAGCGCGTCTGGTCCGAGTTGAAGAAGCTCCTGTCGGCGCCCGATCCGTCACGGGCGCTTCTTTGGATGCGCCAGGCCGGCGTTCTCACCAGCGTCCTGCCGGAGAGCGAGAAATGGGGCATCGACGCCATCCACGGACTGACCAGGACCGAAAAGGAGCTGGGTTGGACGCCGGACCCGCTGCTCAGGCTGGAAGCGATGGTACCACCGGATGCGGCGCGGATGAAAACGCTTGCCGAGAGGCTGAAATTCTCGACCGGCGAGGCGGATCGCCTGCGCCACTGGGCGCTGGCGGCCGCTGTCGAACCCAAGACAACCGAGGGCGATCTGGCGAAAAAGCTCTATCGTGGCGATCGCCGGGGTTTTGTCGACCGGCTGCGGCTTGCGCTGGCCTCGGCGCGGGCGCGGGCTGTCGAGGACAATGCAGCGCTGCTCGACGCCGGCGGCTTTTCGCGCCTGCTTGGTTTCGCGCTGAAGTGGCAAAGGCCCGACTTCCCGGTCAAGGGAGCCGATCTGACCGAGCTAGGCGCTGCGCCGGGACCGAAGCTCGGCGCCATCCTGAGAAACCTGGAAAGGGAGTGGATCGAGTCCGGTTTTGCGCTTGATCGCGGCGCGCTGCTCGAGCGCGCCGCGGAAGCCATGAAAGCCAGCTGAGATCAGCTAAGATCAGGCCGCGTCGCGGGCTTTCTCGATGCGCGAGCGGATCGCTTCGACCATCGTCTCGCGGATCACCGTCTCGCCGTGGGTCTCGCGCATGTGCTCAACGGCGCGGCGCATGATCTCGGCCTCCTCGTCGGCCCGCGTATGCCAGTCGCAACCGGGGACGAGCGAGCCGCAGTGGAATTCCTTCATGGGATTCTCCTTTTTCCTCCCTGGAGCGCGCGGCAGCTGAGACACGGGCGTTCCAGCACTTTGATCGTTGCATGATCCTTCCGAAACCGGTTCCGATCTTGCTGGGCCGACCTTCGGTTCGGGACATGCTCGGGGGAGCAACCATAACACAAATGCCTGGTTTTGGTTGCGGCCAGGAACAAAAAGGCGGAGCATCACTGCTCCGCCCTCTTACGCTACCCCGGAACAAGACCAGACAAAAGCTGGTCTTGTTCCGACGAGCAGGCCATCACTTCACGATCTTGACTGCCTCGGCAACTTTGTTCTTGCCGCTCATGTCCCAGGAAACGCGGACCTTTTCGCCGGCCTTCAGGCCAGGATCCTTGAAGGTCTGGGCAAGCGTAAAAGATGATCCATCCTCGAGAACCAGGCTCATGGCCGTTGCGTCAAAGGCCTTGATCGTCCCGGTGGTGTGCTTGACGGCGGCAAAGGCAACCGAGCCGGAGGCGAGAAGGGCAGCCGCGGCGGCCGACACAATGATTTTGCGCATTGCAAAGTACTCCTGGGAAAAGCGGACATCCTTGTCGAGAAGATGGTCCGCGTCGTCTTGGGCCGTCCGGTTGCGTCGAGTTGCGGTTTCGCGGGCGAACCGCCGGCGCTTCCCGACCCGAGACGACAAATAACCCAGTTTTTTCAAATGGATATTAGACGAAAAAGAAATCTGTGGTGCCACATTCCCTGCCAGAATTCGGCGAATGGGACGTCATTGCGGCTCACGCCCCGCTCACCGATTTTTTACGGCCATCTTACCTCCGGCGGCAGGCTGGACAGGATCGAGGCGACATTGCCGCCCGTCTTGAGGCCGAAGATGGTGCCGCGATCGTGAAGAAGGTTGAATTCGACGTATCGGCCGCGCCGGATCAGCTGTTCGTCACGGTCGCCATCGGTCCAGTTCTCGTTGAAATTGGCCCGAACCAGATGTCCATAGACGACGAGGAAAGAACGCCCGACATCCTGGACGAAGCTGAAATCGGCGTCCCAGCCACCTTTGTCGTCGTCCGAATGCAGCCAGTCGAAAAAGATGCCGCCGGTACCGCGCTGCTCGTTGCGGTGCGGCAGGAAGAAGTATTCGTCGCACCACGCCTTGAATTTGGGGTGATCGGCGACGCCGGCGTTCTTCTCGCAGGCGAACTGCATAGCGCGGTGAAAGGCCAAAGTATCGGGGTCGTCCTGGACGCGGCGGCGGTCGAGCACCGGCGTCAGGTCGGCGCCGCCGCCGAACCACTGGCGCGAGGTGACGACCATGCGGGTGTTCATGTGCACGGCCGGCACGTTGGGGTTCCATGGGTGGGCGATGAGCGAGATGCCGCTTGCCCAGAAGCGCGGGTCTTCCTCGGCGCCAGGCATCTGCTTGCGGAATTCGGGCGAGAACTCGCCATAGACGGTCGAGGTGTGGACGCCGACCTTCTCGAAGACGCGGCCATACATCATCGACATGGTGCCGCCGCCGCCCTTGCCTTCGTCGCGCTCCCAAGGTGTCTTCTCGAAGCGGCCGGGCGACCATGAAACCAGCGGTCCTTCAAGGTCCTGCTCGATCTGCTCGAAGGCGGCGCAGATGCGCTCGCGCAGCGTCTCGAACCAAAGCTTGGCCTTCATCTTCTTCTGTTCGATGTCGTCCGGCAGCCCCACGGGTATTTCAGGTCGTTCCAAAATGCTGTCTCCCGTCGCAGCCGACAAATAACTCGTCTTTTCCGGGCGCGATCCCTAATCTCTTAAGGGCAAGGGTCAAGTGTCATTAAGGCCCAAGGAGTTTCTTTGATGCGCACCCCGGCAAGACCGCCGCTGGATGGCTTGAAGAAAAGGCTCGATCGTTCGCGCGCCGAGCGCGAGCGCATGCCGCGCGACGGTTTCCTGCGCGAGACCTTCGTCTTGCCGCGCTCCGATGCGCGCCTCAAGGCCAAGGAGTGGTTCGAGCGGTTTCCCAAACAGGCCTATTGGACCGAGATCGAAAGCTGGTTCGAACGGCCGGGTGACGTCATCGAATTCACGATCCGCAGATTGCCGGCGGCGGACTAGCGCACCACCAACAGGCGCCGTGCGCCCGCGCCCTGCTTCGACAGCTTGTCGCCCTTGTTCCTGAGCGGGCATTTGTCGATCGACATGCAGCCGCAGCCGATACAGTCGGTGAGGCCGTCGCGCAGCTTCTTCAACTGGCTGATCTTCTGGTCGAGTTCGTCGCGCCAGGCCGTTGAAAGCAGATTCCAATCCTCGCGCGTCGGCGTGCGGCCTTCCGGCAAGGAATGAAGTGCTGCCGCGATCTCTGCCAGCGAAATGCCGACCTCCTGGGCGACCCGGATGATCGCCACCCGCCGCAGCACGTCGCGGCCGTAGCGCCGCTGGTTGCCTGACGTGCGGTGGCTGCGGATCAGCCCGCGCGCCTCGTAGAAATGCAGCGCCGACACCGCGACGCCGCTGCGCATCGCCACCTGGCCGACCGTCAATTCCGTTACCGGAGCCATCTCGCACTTTCCGCTTGACCTCAAGTTAAGTTGAGCTTGTAGCGAAGAGATCCAGACAAGGCAAATCAGGAGAAGGCGATGTGCGCCTGGGTGAAAATAACGGAAGCAGCCGAGGTCAGCGACAAGGACGGCGTTGCCGCCGGGCTGGGGATTCTATCGCAGCTGCCGGATCGCTTCGCCCGCGACCATGGCGACGGACAGCGCGACATTGATGCTGCGCGCGCCCGGCTGCATCGGGATCACCAGTCGCGCATCCGCCGAATGGTGGACCGGATCCGGCACGCCTGCGGATTCGCGGCCGAACAAAAGGACGTCGCCATCGGCGAAGGCAAAGTCGGTGTAGGCGGTCGCGGCCTTGGTCGACAGCAGCACCAGGCGCCGCGCGCCACTTTTGCGCCATTGCTCGAAGGCGTGCCAGTCGACATGCCGGGTCAGCGCCGCCATTTCGAGATAGTCCATGCCGGCCCGTTTCAGCGTCCTGTCGGAGAGCGGGAAGCCGGCCGGTTCGATGATGTCGACGCCGAGACCGAGGCACGCGGCGAAGCGCAGGATCGTTCCGGTATTGCCGGCGATGTCAGGCTGGTAGAGCGCGATGCGGAGACGGTCGTTCATTTCCGCGTCTTTCTAATAAGTGGCAGATCGGCCACAGGGATTTCGCGGTTTCGAAGATTGCTGGACTGGCGGGTGGTCATTTTCTGCGAAGTCGAGTATAGCCCTCTCATTGTCAACCCGAACCGATGGAGGGGGAATTCATGATGACCATGCACATCCAGCACCTCTCCTGGGGCCATGTAGGCCCGATGGCGGTTTCGGTACGACAATTCTTCTGACTTTCTAAACTCTGATCGCACCAATTCCCGCCGAACCCAGTTTTCGGCACTCGAAGGAATCTTGCGATGTTTTTCAAACTGTCAAAGGGGCTCGACGCCCCACCTGAACGTGTCCGGGCCGACGCTTGCCGTCATACCCTGACCGACGCAATGCGCGCCGACGCCATCCGTGCCTTTGCCCGAATGCCGGCAGTCGAGCTTGCTTCACCCTTTTTATCGCATTTGCACATGGAGGACGGACCGATGTTCGATCCCTACAAAATACCTGGTTCAAGAAACCTGCACGAGCGCCGGATGGCGACCTGGGCGCTGCTGATCGGCGAAACCTATTCGTCGGCGGTCCACGCCGAAACGCGCCGGCGTCCGCATCGCGGCATGCTGCCCGATGTCGACTTCTCGCACGCCGTTCCCGACCCCAGCCGGCCGTCGCTGGTGCGCCGGATCATCAGGGTGATCCGGCCGGGGGCGAAGGACCGGGCTGGCGGCACCGTGCCGTCAGGATCGTCAAGCGAGCCTGTCGGCGAAAAGCCCGCGACACCCTATATTGCGCGAAGGACCGACGGCCCAGGTGATTCCGAGCCGTCGGTCCTTGACGCCACGCGGTCAGGAGGCGCCACAGGCTCCGAGGACGCTACGCGCTCCAAGGATTTCGTCCGTTCCCGTGCCGCGTGAGCGGAAATAGATTGATGAGCATGACAATGTTTAGCTGGTTTGAGAAAAGGCTCGATCCGTTCCCGGCAGCGGAACCGGTCGAGCCGCCGAAAACGCTGGTTGCTTTTTGCGTGCATTACACAAGCGGCGCCTGGCCCTACATCGTTGTGGATGCGGTGTTGGTGACGGCCATCGCTTTTGCCGAAGTGTGGATGTTCGGCTTCCTCGGTCGCATCGTCGACTGGCTGTCCGGGCAGAACCGCGAAACCTTCCTGCAGACCGAGGGCTGGAAGCTCGCCGGCATGGCCTTCATCGTGCTGTTCGCGTTGCCGGGCACGGTGTGGCTGCATTCGATGCTCAACCAGCAGACGCTGATGGGCAACTACGCGATGCGCATCCGCTGGCAGGTGCATCGCTATCTGCTCAAGCAGTCGATGGCCTTCTACCAGGACGAATTCGCCGGGCGCATCGCGACCAAGCTGATGCAGACGGCGCTCGCCGTGCGCGAATGCGTCATCAAGCTGATCGGCGTGCTCAACTACATCATCGTCTATTTCCTCGGCATGCTCTTGATCGTCGGTTCGGCCGACTGGCGGCTGGCCACGCCGCTGGCCGTCTGGCTCATCGGCTATGTCGGGCTGCTGCGCTTCTTTATCCCGCGGCTTGGCAAGGTCGGCCAGGAGCAGGCCAATGCGCGTTCGACAATGACCGGCCGCGTTGTCGACAGCTACACCAACATCCAGACGGTCAAGCTGTTCAGCCACGCGCGCCGCGAAGCGTCCTTCGCCAAGGAAGGCATGGCCGGCTTTCTCGATACGGTCTACCGGTCGATGCGGCTGGTGACGGTGCTCTACGGCCTGCTCTATATCCTCAACGCGCTGCTGTTGTTTTCGGTCACGGCGCTGTCGCTGTGGCTGTGGCTCGGCCAGGCGGTGACGATCGGTGCTGTCGCGGTGGTCATCGGCCTGGTGCTGCGGCTGTGGGGCATGTCGCAATGGATCATGTGGGAAATGTCGGCCCTGTTCGAGAACATCGGCACGGTGCAGGACGGCATCGCCTCGATCTCGCTGCCGCGGCTGGTCGAAGACAGGCCTGGTGCGAAGGACATCACCGTTGCCAGGGGTGAGATCCGTTTCGAGGACATCCGCTTCCACTACGGCAAGCAGAAGGGCGTCATCGAGAACCTTTCGCTGACGGTGAAGCCGGGCGAAAAGGTCGGCATCGTCGGCCGTTCCGGTGCCGGCAAGTCGACGCTGGTCAACCTGCTTTTGCGGTTCTACGACCTCGAAGCTGGCAAGATCCTGATCGACGGCCAGGAGATCGCTTCTGTGACGCAGGATTCGCTGCGTGCGCAGATCGGCATGGTGACGCAGGACACTTCGCTGCTGCACCGCTCGGTGCGCGAGAACATCCTCTATGGCCGGCCTGACGCCACCCACGAGATGCTGCTCGAGGCGGCGGGGCGGGCCGAGGCGCTCGACTTTATCGGCGGACTCATCGACGCCAGCGGCCGCAAAGGGTTCGACGCCCATGTCGGCGACCGTGGCGTCAAATTGTCCGGCGGCCAGCGGCAACGCATCGCCATTGCCCGCGTTATGCTGAAGGACGCGCCGATTCTCATTCTCGACGAGGCGACGTCGGCGCTCAATTCGGAAGCCGAGGCCGCCATCCAGGAGAACCTCTACAGACTGATGCAGGGCAAGACCGTGATCGCCATCGCGCACCGGCTATCGACCATCGCTGCGATGGACAGGCTCGTCGTCATGGACAAGGGTCATGTCATCGAGGAAGGTTCGCACGATGAACTGGTCGCCAGCGGCGGGCTCTACGCGCAGCTCTGGCAACGCCAGTCGGGCGGGTTCCTGCTCGATGACGGTCCGGCCGAGGCTGCCAACGACGCTGTCGCCAACGACATTGGCGCCAAGGGTGAAGCCGCCGAATGATGACTGCCGTCTATCGCTGGTTCGAGAACTGGGTCTATCCGTTCCGGGAGCCGGCAAATCTCAGGCCACCTGCCAGCGTTGGCGGCTTCCTCTGGCACTATGTCGGGCAGGCGAAATTCGCCTTCTTCGCCATGCTGGTCATTGGCGGCATCGCGCCGCTGGTCGAGGCCGGATTGTTCTATTTCGTCGGGCGGCTGGTCGACATTCTCGACCAGCTTCCCGAACGCAGCTGGCACGCTTTGTGGGCCGCCGCCGGCCCCGAACTCGTCTTCATGGCCGCGGTGGTGCTGGTCATCCGCACCCTCGTCGTCGGCCTGTCGGCCCTGGTCAACGAGCAGACGATCACGCCGGGCTTCTACAATCTGGTGCGCTGGCAGGGGCATCGCCACGTCTCGCGCCAGTCCTACACCTTCTTCCAAAACGATTTCGCCGGCCGCATCGCCACAAAGGTCTGGCAGGCCGGGCAGGCGACCGGCGACCTGATGGAGAGCTTCATCGAGGTCGTCTGGTTCATGATGGTCTACACGGTGACGACGCTGGCGCTGGTCGCCGGGCTCGATCTCAGGCTGGCGGTGCTGGTGGTGATCTGGATCACCGCCTTCGGCTTCCTCGCCAAGTTCTACCTGCCGGCGATTCGCAAGCATGCAGAGGCGACCGCCGAGGCGGGCTCGATGATCACCGGCCGCTTCGTCGATTCCTATTCCAACGTGCAGACGCTGAAGCTGTTCTCGGCCGATGGCGACGACCGCTATATCCGGAACGGCTTCGATATCTATCTCGATGCGCTGCGGCCCTTCACGCGCAGGCTGACCGGCGTGCGCATGGCGCTGACGACGCTGTCGGGCATCATGATCACCGCGATCGCCTGCTTTGCCATCTATCTCTGGGTGGAAGGCTCGATCACCGTCGGCGCGGTCGCCTTCACGCTGTCGCTGGTGCTCAGGCTCAACATGCTGCTTGGCCGGCTGATGATGCAGCTCAATAGCATCCTGAGGAATCTCGGCGTGCTGGAGAATTCCAAGGCGCTGATTTCGCAGCCGCTCGGCCTGACCGATGCGCCGGATGCTGACGAACTTGTCGTGGCCGGCGGCCGCATCGAAGTGAAGAACGTCACCTTCCACTATGGCAAGGGGTTCGGCGTGCTGGACGGCATCGACCTCGTGGTGCGGCCGGGTGAAAAGGTCGGGCTGGTCGGGCCGTCCGGCGCCGGCAAGACGACCTTGGCCAATCTGATCCTGCGCCTCTACGACCTCGAGGGCGGCAAGATCCTGATCGACGGGCAGGACATATCGGGCGTGACGCAGAACTCGCTGCGCGCCAACATCGGCGTCGTCAGCCAGGACACAGCACTTTTCCATCGTTCGCTGCGCGACAACATCAAGCTCGGCATGCCGGATGCGACCGAGGCGCAAGTGGTCGCGGCGGCCAGGAAGGCCGAGGCGCACGACTTCATCCTCGGCCTGCGCGACAACAGAGACCGCCAGGGCTACGAAGCCTATGTTGGCGAGCGCGGCGTGAAGCTGTCCGGCGGCCAACGCCAGCGCGTCGCGATCGCCCGCGTCTTCCTCAAGGACGCACCGATCCTCATCCTCGACGAGGCGACCTCGGCGCTCGAATTCCGACATCGAGGCGGCGATCCAGGAAAATCTGGCGCGGCTGATGGAGAGAAAGACGGTCATCGCCATCGCGCACCGGCTGTCGACGATCGCGGCGCTTGACCGGCTGGTGGTGCTCGACGGCGGCCGCATCGTCGAACAAGGTACGCATGACGAACTGGTGGCGCTCGACGGGCTCTATGCACGGCTGTGGAAGCGGCAGTCCGGCGGCTTCCTGTTCAACGAGGAAAGCGTGCTGGAAGAGACGCGTCCGGCGGAGTAGGGCATGGGCGGATCGATAGTAACCGGCTATGTGCTGAAGCGGCTGCGGCCGACGACGCCAGCCTTCCGCGCATTGATGGAAGAGAGCCGCCTCGAGGGATACTGGATGCTGGTGCGCCTGGCTGATGGCTGGACAAGCCGCCGCAACAGGTTCCTGAAACATGGCGAGGCGCTGTTTGGCGTCTGGCAGGGCCGCGAAGTCGTTGGTGTGTGTGGGCTGAACATCGACCCCTATTTCGACGGCAGGGAGCAAGGCCGGGTCCGTCACCTGTTCGTCAGCGCGCAGCATCGCCGCAACGGTGTCGGCAGAATGCTGGTCGAGACGGTTGTCGACAGGGCACGTCGACATTTCGCCGCGCTGAACACAAGGGCGCCGCAGGAAGCCTTCGCTTTCTATGAGGGACTGGGCTTCAAGGCGGTGAAGGGCGAAGAATTCGTCACCCATCGTATGACGTTCGAGACAAAGTCCGCGGTCGGCAGGAAAGGAGACTGAGATGTCGTTGCGCCCGCCGTCCACCGGCAGTTCGGTCGGGGAAGCCGCCTTCGACGCGCTCGGCCATGAAATCCTGGCCGAAAAGGCGGCTGCGCTCGGACGCGCCGGGCAGCGCGTCGAGGAGACACTGGCCAAGCTGCGTGAGAATGGCGACGACAAGGAGCGGCGGCCCAGGCTCCTCAAGGAAGCGGCCGAAGCCGTGCACGGCTACTTCATCCAGCGCGAACTCTGCGGCCTGCGCAAGCACGACGCGGTGATCCGTGAGTACGATATCCCAAGGGCCGTGTTGGTCAGGCTCGGCGCCAAGTAGCGCTATCTTTTTGTTTGACCATGATCTTTTCCGAAAAACCGGCCTCCGCTTTTTGCTACGCGGACCTTCGGTTCGGGATCATGGTCTACTCCAGCCATTTGGTGATGAAGCTGCCGTTCTCGTGGATATCGGTGGTCTCGAGCGCGCCCGGGCCGAGATTGGTGAATTTGTGCGGTGTGTCCGGCGGCACGATGACGATCTGGCCGGCGGACGCCTCGATCTGCCGGTCGCCGACCGTAAACAGCCCGGTGCCCTGACGGATGATGAAGATCTCTGCGTAGGGATGGCTGTGCAGACGTGGGCCGCCGCCGACGTCGGGCAAATAGTTGAAGATCAGGCAGCTGTTGGAGCCAAAGGCGCCGCACTGCAGCTCGCCTTGCCAGCAGTCGGGCGCATCGGCCCATGTGTCGCGGTCTATGATATGCGCCATAGGAGAAGAATAGACCCGGCCTGCGGCGGCTGTCGAGGCGACCACGGGCCTGGATTTCGCGCGGGATTTCCGGTCGTTTCGCTGCGTCGGGCGGTCAGCCGGCACAGTGCTTTGGAATGCGGCGCCGTGTCCCCGCGACAATCTGCCCTTGTGCCTCCACCCCGCTGGACAAAAACGGGCTTCACGCATAAACCGAAGTCCAAATGCCGGAGGAATTCGCTAGCCTGTTCGCCATGCGCTGTCGGGTTGGCGTGAATGAGCGGGGAACAGGCTCGACCACCGGCACGGACGAGGCGAAAGGATCAGGCACCCGTGAGCGCAACCGACACCCAGGATCCCAACCGTCGTGATTTTCTCTACGTCGCCACCGGCATGGCCGCTGTGGTTGGGGCGGGCGCTGTCGCATGGCCGTTCATCGACCAGATGCGCCCCGATGCCTCGACGTTGGCGCTGGCCTCGGTCGAGGTCGATGTCGCTTCGCTGACGCCGGGCATGTCGCTGATCGTCAAATGGCGCGGCAAGCCGGTCGTGGTGCGCAACCGCACCGAGCAGGAGATGAAGGACGGCGAGGCCGTCAACCTCGCCGAGCTCAAGGATCCGATCGCCCGCAACGCCAACCTGCCGGCCGATGCCCCGGCGACTGATGCCAACCGGACCACGCCCGGCAAGGAAGCCTGGATGGTGATGGTGCAGGTCTGCACCCATCTGGGCTGCATCCCGCTCGGCCAGGAAGGCGAATTCGGCGGCTGGTTCTGCCCGTGCCACGGTTCTGTGTACGACACCGCCGGCCGTATCCGCCAAGGTCCGGCACCGGAGAACATGGCGGTGCCGGTATTCAAGTTCATTTCCGATACCAAGATCCTTATCGGTTGAGGCAGGGGATATTTCGATGAGCGAGGGACACTCGACCTATACGCCCAAGACCGGTATCGAACGCTGGTTGGACGCCCGCATGCCGCTGCCGCGGCTGATCTATGACAGCTTCGTCGCCTATCCTGTGCCGCGCAACCTCAACTATGCCTGGACCTTCGGCGGCATCCTGTCGATCATGCTGGTCTCGCAGATCCTAACCGGTATCGTGCTGGCCATGCACTATACGGCCGACACGACCCTCGCCTTCAACTCGGTCGAAAAGATCATGCGCGACGTGAATTCGGGATGGCTGCTGCGCTATCTGCATTCCAACGGCGCCTCGTTCTTCTTCGTCGCCGTCTACATCCATATCTTCCGCGGCCTCTATTACGGCTCCTACAAGGCCCCGCGTGAGTTGCTGTGGATCCTCGGCTGCATCATCTACCTCCTGATGATGGCGACCGGTTTCATGGGTTACGTGCTGCCGTGGGGACAGATGAGCTTCTGGGGCGCCACCGTCATCACCGGCTTCTTCAGCGCCATCCCGCTCGTCGGTAACTGGATCCAGGAGCTGTTGCTCGGCGGGTTTGCCGTCGACAATCCGACGCTCAACCGCTTCTTCGCGCTGCATTATCTGTTGCCGTTCATGATCGCCGGCGTCGTCGTGCTGCACGTCTGGGCGCTGCACGTCGTCGGCCAGTCGAACCCGACCGGCATCGAGGTCAAGTCGAAGACCGACACCGTCGCCTTCACGCCTTACGCGACCATCAAGGACGCGTTCGGCATGATCGTGTTCCTGTTCTTCTTCGCCTATTTCGTCTTCTACCTGCCGAACTATCTCGGCCATCCGGACAATTACACGATCGCCAACCCGCTGAAGACGCCCGCCCACATCGTGCCGGAATGGTACTTCCTGCCGTTCTACGCGATCCTGCGCGCCATCACCTTCAACATCGGGCCGATCAACTCCAAGCTTGGCGGCGTGCTGTGCATGTTCGGCGCCATCGTCATGCTGTTCCTGGTGCCGTGGCTCGACACCTCTAAGGTGCGCTCGGCGGTCTACCGGCCCTGGTACAAATTGTTCTTCTGGCTGTTCGTGGCCGACGCCGTCCTGCTCGGTTGGCTCGGCTCGCAGCCGGCCGAAGGCACCTATGTCTTCATGGCGCAAATGGCGACGCTGTTCTACTTCGCCTTCTTCCTGGTCGCTCTGCCGGTGCTGGGCCTGATCGAGACACCGCGCAGGCTGCCGAATTCGATCACCGAGGCGGTGCTCGAAAAGAACAAAGGTGGCGGACATCATCCTGCGGGGGCTACGGCCGCGCCGGAAACCAAGGGCTGAGCGGCAGAGAATCTAAGGGGATTTGGCATGAAGAAGATTCTCACCTCGCTGGCGCTGCTTGGCCTCGTGATTGCTGGCACCGCTGCGATCGCCGCCGAGGAAGCGCACAACGCGGCCGCGCCGACGCACTTCCCGATCGATGAGCCGAAGGAGATGGACTGGAGCTTCGCCGGGCCGTTCGGCACCTACGACAAGGCGCAGCTGCAGCGCGGCCTGAAGGTCTACAAGGAAGTCTGCGCGGCCTGCCACTCGATGAACCTGGTGGCGTTCCGCACGCTGGAAGGGCTCGGCTACTCGGAAGCGCAGGTGAAGACGCTTGCCGCCGAATACACTATCCATGACGGCCCCAACGATGCAGGCGACATGTTCGACCGTCCTGGCAAGCCGTCGGACTACTTCCCGGCGCCGTTCGCCAACGAGCAGGCCGCTGCTGCCTCCAATGGCGGCGCTGCTCCGCCCGACATGTCGCTGCTGGCCAAGGCGCGCGGCGTCGAGCGCGGCTTCCCGCGTTTCGTCTTCGACATCTTCACGCAGTATGCGCAGGGTGGCCCTGACTATATCCATTCGCTGCTGACCGGCTACGACGAGACGCCGCCGGCGGGCATGGTGATCCCCGAGGGCACGCACTACAATCCATACTTCCTGTCCGGCGTGTCACTGAAGATGCCCAAGCCGCTCTCCGACGGTCAGGTGACCTATGACGACGGCGCGCCGCAGACGGTCGACCAGTATTCGCGCGACGTGTCGGCCTTCCTGATGTGGGCGGCCGAGCCGCATATGGAAGACCGCAAGAAGACTGGTTTTCGCGTGCTGGTCTTCCTGCTCCTGTTCGGCGCCCTGGTCTATCTGACCAAGCGCAAGGTGTGGGAAGGCGTGGCACACTAAGGCCTGGTTGACAGGGGCCTAAGCCGCTTTGAAGCAAGACGATCATGACGATCATGGAGGGCGCCGGAAGGCGCCCTTTTTGCTTGGATGAGGCCCGGGCCGGCGGCATGGTCGATTGCTGGCCGCTTGAACAAGCCCGTTGGCACGGCGCCATGTGATTGCTATGCCACGTGGCGTCTGTGACGGGGAGATCGTCGACGGCATGATGTTTGGAAATCGATGATGCGGCTACGCGACTGTCACAATTTTTCCGATTTCCGGCGCATGGCGCAGCAGCGGCTGCCGGGGCCGATCTTCAACTACATTGACGGTGCGGCCGACGACGAGGTCACCTATCGCCGCAACACCGAAAGCTTCGAGAGATGCGACCTGGTTCCCAACGTCTTGCGTGGGGTGAGCGAGATCGACATGTCGGTGACGGTCATGGGCCAGAAGCTGGCAATGCCTGTCTATTGTTCGCCGACCGCCTTGCAGCGGCTGTTCCACCATCAGGGCGAGCGCGCGGTGGCCAAGGCCGCTGCCAAATACGGCACGATGTTCGGCGTCTCCTCGCTCGGCACGGTCAGCCTCGAGGAGGCGCGCAAGATCAGCAGCGGGCCGCAGGTCTACCAGTTCTACTTCCACCGGGATCGCGGTCTGAACCGGGCGATGATGCAGCGCGCCAAGGACATCGGCGTCGAGGTGATGATGCTGACCGTGGACAGCATCACCGGAGGAAACCGCGAACGCGACAAGCGCACGGGCTTTGCCATTCCTTTCAAGCTCAATCTGTCCGGAATGCTGCAGTTCGCCGTCAAGCCGGCCTGGGCAATCAACTATTTCACCCATGAGGGGTTCAAGCTGCCGCAGCTCGACGAGCATGTCGACATGGGCGGCGGCACCATGTCGATCAGCCGCTACTTCACCGAGATGCTCGATCCGTCGATGAGTTGGGACGACGTCGCCGAGATGGTCCGGCTGTGGCAGGGTCCGTTCTGCCTCAAGGGCGTCATGTCGGTGGAGGATGCCAGGCGCGCCGTCGCGATCGGCTGCAGCGGCATTGTGCTTTCGAACCATGGCGGCCGGCAGCTGGACGGCTCGCGGGCGGCTTTCGACCAACTTGCCGAGATCGTCGATGCCGTCGGCGACCGGATCGACGTCATCATGGATGGCGGCGTGCAGCGCGGCACGCATGTGCTGAAGGCGCTGTCGCTCGGCGCCAAGGCCGTCGGCGTCGGCCGCTACTATCTGTTCCCACTGGCGGCGGCCGGGCAGGCGGGCGTCGAACGGGCGCTTGAACAGATGCGAGTCGAGATCGAACGCGGCATGAGGCTCATGGGCTGCACCTCGATCGAACAATTGACGCGCGAAAATCTGCGTTTCAGATAATCTCGCGCGAAACGGGCGGACGCCCGATCAAGCCAACGGGTCTCGCTCTTCGCGGCAAGACATCGAATACGCCAGTGTGGAGTGCGAACCATGAAATCCTCCCTCGAAGAGACGCTGCTCTCGGCGATCCGCACCATTCCCGATTATCCCAAGCCCGGCATATTGTTTCGCGACATCACCACGCTGCTCGGCAATGCGCGCGCCTTTCGCCGCGCCATCGACGAATTGGTGCATCCCTATGCCGGGCTGAAGATCGACAAGATCGCCGGCATCGAGGCGCGCGGCTTCATCCTCGGCGGTGCCGTAGCCCACCAGCTTTCGGCGGGCTTCGTGCCGATCCGCAAGAAGGGCAAGCTGCCCTACGAGACGGTGCGCGTCGCCTACAGCCTGGAATATGGGCTGGACGAGATGGAGATGCACAAGGACGGCGTTGCCGAGGGCGAAAAGGTGATCCTGGTCGACGATTTGATCGCCACCGGGGGCACGGCGGAGGCAGCGGTGAAGCTGCTCAGGCAGATCGGCGCTGACATCCTTGCCGCCTGCTTCGTCATCGACCTGCCGGATCTCGGCGGCCGCAAGAAGCTGGAGTCGCTCGGCGTGCCGGTGAGGACGCTGATCGGCTTCGAGGGGCATTGAAAAGGGCGAGCTACTCGACCTTCACCAGCACCGCGCTGTCGAATTCGATGACCTTGTCGCCGGTCGAATCGGAGGCCTCGCAGAGCAGCGTCAGCAAATGCCAGCCGGGGCGCGCGGCGAGCGGGCGATGGGCGAGCGCGGTGCGCGTGAATGTCACGGTCTCGCCGGCATAGACGGGCTTCAGCCATTTCAGGTTCCTGAAGCCCGGGGAGGGGCCGAATTCCGGCTGCGGGCCTGGGCCTGTCCAGCGGACGCCTTCCGTCTCCATGCGCTTTTCGAGGTTGTACTTCATCCAGGTGGCGGCGGTGTGCCAGCCGGAAGCGCAGAGGCCGCCGAGCACGCTCGTCTTCGCCGCCTCCTCGTCGACATGGAAGACCTGCGGATCGTATTTGCGGGCGAATGCCTTTATGGCGTCCGGTCCGAATGTGTGCGAACCGAGCGTGACGGTGACGCCGATCAGGAAGTATTCGTCCAAGGTCATGACAGGCCTTTTGCGGCATCACGCGCGAGGAACATGCCGGTGTTTTCGAGTTCGAAGACGCTTTCGCCGCGCTGGTTGAACAGTTCGCTGCGCATGGTGATAAGCCCGAGCTGAGGCCGCGATCTGGACTGGCGCTTGGCGAGCACGGTGACCGTGCCGCTCAACGTATCGCCGGCCAGAACCGGCTTCTTCCATTTGACGTGTTCGATGCCCGGCGAGCCCTGCGACGTCGAGTTCGAGCAGGAAGGCATCGCACAGCATGCGCATGAACATCGCGCAGGTGTGCCAGCCCGAAGCCGACAGACCGCCCAGAATGCTGGCCTTGCCTGCCGCTTCGTCGAGATGCATCGGCTGGGCGTCGAACTCACTGGCGAATTCGATGATCTCGGCGGCCATCACCTGCTTCACGCCGAGGTCGAGCGAGGCGCCCTCGACGAAATCCTCATAGGCCCAGGTCTTTCCGGTCATCTCCAAGTCTCCGGTCATGGTCTAAATCCGGTTGCGGAACACCGATCAGGACGGACCGGGGTTTCCCGGATGAAGGCCGCACGGGTTTTGGTCAAGCAATTTCTGGTGCGCCAGCATCGACGGCGCGTGGGCCTGGGACGCCTAAAGCCAGCCGCGGCGGCGGAAATACCAGAAGGGCAGGATCGCCGACAGCACCATCATGGCAATGGCGAAGGGATAGCCGAGCTGCCATTTGAGTTCGGGGATGATGTCGAAATTCATGCCGTAGATCGAAGCGACCAGCGTCGGCGGCAAGAAGATGACGGCGGCGACGGAGAAGATCTTGATGATGGCGTTCTGCTCGATCGAGATCATGCCGAGCGTGGCGTCGAGCAGGAAGGAGATCTTCTGCGACAGGAAGGTGGCGTGGTCGGCGAGCGACAGCACGTCGCGCGATAGCGTCTTGATGCGCGCCTTCGTATCCTTGCTCATCTTGGTGCGGGTGGAGGCATGGGCGAAGAAGCCAGCCAGGCGTTGCAGCGAGATCAGGCTGTCGCGGATCGAGGAGGTGAGATCTTCCTTTCGGCCGATGGCCTTCAGCAATTCCTGGAAATCGCGGTTGCGCTTTGACACCTTGGTCGAGGTCGCCTGGAAGATGTCGCGCGAGATCGCCTCGACGTCGCGGCCGGCGCGCTCCAAAATATCAGCGAGGCGATCGACGATCGCCTCCAGCAGACCGATGAGGATCGTGTCGCCGCTGGTGCAGCCGGTCACCACCTTCTCGGCGCGCTGCGGAAAGGTCTTGAACGCCTTCGGCTCATGATAGCGCACGGTGATCAGTCTCGTGCCGGCAAGTACGAAGGTGACCGGCGACATCAGGGGATCGTCGATCTCGGTCTGAGCCGGCAGCGTGGCGGTCATGAAATAGGCGCCGTCCTCGACATAGAGGCGGCTCGAAATCTCGATCTCCTCCATCTCTTCGCGGGTCGGGATGGCGACGCCGAGCCAGCTCTCGATGGCGGCCTCTTCTTCCTTTGTCGGGCTCAGGAGGTCGGCCCAGACGACATTGTCGTCGAGGTTTTCGGTAACGCGCAGGCGATCATTGTCCACGACGAAGGCCTTGATCATCGCCGGGTCTCCCTTGCTCATGTGGCGAATCCGAAATTCGCGTTACCCTGGAGCACCGCTGCGAGGGCGGCCTGCCCGCAAGGTCAGGTGTTGAACTTGAACAGCAGCACGTCGCCGTCCTGGACGACGTATTCCTTGCCTTCGTCGCGGGCCTTGCCGGCCTCCTTGGCCGCCACTTCGCCGCCCAGCGTGACATAGTCGTTATAGGCGATGGTCTGGGCGCGGATGAAGCCGCGCTCGAAATCGGTGTGGATGACGCCTGCCGCCTGCGGGGCCTTGTCGCCCTTGTGGATCGTCCAGGCGCGCGTTTCCTTCGGTCCGGCGGTGAAATAGGTGATGAGATGCAACAGATCGTAGCCGGCTCGGATGACCTTGTTCAGGCCAGGTTCGTCGAGACCGAGCGAGGACAGGAACTCCATCTCTTCTTCGTCCGAGAGCTGGGCGACTTCGGCCTCGATCGCGGCCGAGATCACCACGGTGCCGGCACCTTGCGCGGTGGCCATCTTTTCCACGGCCTTCGTGTGCTCGTTGCCGGTGGCCGCATCGGCCTCGGCGACGTTGCAGACATAGAGCACCGGGTGGGAGGTCAACAGGTTCAGCCCCTGCAGGATGCGCAAGTCTTCCGCCGAGATGCCGTTGAGCAGGATGCGCGTCGGCTTGCCGGCCTGCAGCAGTTCGAGTGCGGATTCCATCATCGGCAGCACGGTGGTCGCTTCCTTGTCCTTGCTGCCGGCGCGCTTGCGGATCTGCACGATGCGGCGCTCGAGGCTGTCGAGGTCGGCGAGCATCAGTTCGGTTTCGACGGTCTCGGCGTCGGCGACCGGATCGATGCGGCCTTCGACATGGGTGATGTCGTCATCCTCGAAGCAGCGCAGCACGTGGACGATGGCGTCGACCTCGCGGATGTTGGCCAGGAACTGGTTGCCCAGCCCTTCGCCCTTGGAGGCGCCGCGCACCAGGCCGGCGATGTCGACAAAGGAGATGCGGGTCGGAATGATCTCCTTCGACTTGGCGATGGAAGCAATCTTTTGCAGGCGGGGGTCGGGCACTGCCACCTCGCCGGTGTTCGGTTCGATGGTGCAGAACGGATAGTTGGCGGCCTGCGCCGCCGCCGTCCTGGTCAGCGCGTTGAAAAGCGTCGACTTGCCGACGTTGGGCAAGCCAACGATGCCGCATTTGAAACCCATTTTGTCCGGTCCTATCGGGAAAGCGAAATTTGATCAGGGCTATGGGCGATAGCGCCAAGGATCGTCAAGCCCTACGGCCGCGATCGCGTCCCGGTTCAGCCCTTGCCGCCGAACAGCTTCTTCAGCATGGCGGCCATCGGGCCGGTTTCGGGCAGCTTGGCAGGCGCCTGCTGCGGCCGTGCCTGGCGAATGTGGCTCTGGGCCTTCGGGGCCTTGGGCGGCGGGCGGTCGTCGTCGCCGGTCGGTGTCAGTCTGTCGCGCAAGGCGAGCGTCACGCGGTTCATGAAGGAGTTGTCGTCGCCCTTGGCCAGCAATCCGGCGTCGTCGGCGATCGTGTCGAGCAGCACATCCAGCCACTCGCGGTCGGCCTTGGCGAAGTCGCCAAGCACATGGCCGTGCACCATCTCCCTGACGCCGGGATGGCCGACGCCAATGCGCACGCGGCGAAAATCCTTGCCGATATGGTCGTCAAGCGAGCGGATGCCGTTGTGGCCGCCAGCGCCGCCGCCGACCTTGACCCGAACCTTGCCGGCGGCAAGATCGATCTCGTCATAGAAGACCGTGAGAGCGGAAGGCGTCGAGCTTGTAGAAGCGCAGCGCTTCGCCGACCGACTGGCCGGACAGGTTCATGAAGGTCTGCGGCTTGATCAGGATGATCTTTTCGCCGTCGATCGTGCCTTCGGCGATCAGGCCCTGGAACTTCTTCGACCAGGGCGAAAAGGAATGGCGGCGGGCGATTGCGTCCGCCGCCATGAAGCCGACATTGTGCCGGTTGTTGGCGTATTTCGCGCCCGGATTGCCGAGGCCTGCAAAGACAAGCATCGTCGTTCTCCGGGCGCGAAAGGGATTACTTCTCTTCGGCGGCCGGAGCCGCTTCGGGGGCAGCCGCCTCGGTCGTCTCTTCGACCTCCGGCTTCATCGCCGAGGAGCCGGCAATGGTCGCGATGGTGAAGTCGCGGTCGGAGATGACCGGCTTGACGCCGGCCGGCAGCTTAACCGCCGAGATGTGGATCGAGTCGCCGATGTCGGCGCCGGTGAGATCGACGGTGATGAATTCCGGGATCGCGTTGGCCGGGCAGTGGAACTCGACTTCGTGACGCACGATGTTGAGCACGCCGCCGCGCTTGATGCCGGGCGACTTGTCCTCGTTGATGAAGTGGACAGGCACGTCGACATTGACTTCGGTGTCCTTGCCGATGCGCAGGAAGTCGACATGGACAGGGAAATCCTTGACCGGGTCGAGCTGGTAGTCCTTGGGCAGGACCTGGATCTTCTTGCCGTCGACATCGATCGTGGCGATCGTGGTCAGAAACCCGCCGCCATGGATCTTGTAGTAGATGTCCTTGTAGGAGAGCGCGATCGCCAGGGGAGGCTGCTTGTCACCGTAAATTACTGCAGGCACTTTACCGTTGCGGCGAACTGCACGGGCGGACCCCTTACCGACCTGTTCGCGCGCTTCGGCCTTGAGCTCGTAAGTATCGTGGCTCATGGCATTTCCTTTCGCGTGTTATGGAGCGTTTGCGGAGGGCAAATTGCCTGGACCGTAAACGTCGAAAGCCGCCAGGCCTGGATGTCCGAAAGCCGGAAGCCGCATACGCGGACCTTTGTTCGGGATCACAAGGGAAGGCAGCCTTCCGCCGCGTTGCCTCCAAGGGTGTCTACGCGGGTGGCGGCTCTATAGCGGAAGGCGCGAAAGGGTGCAAGCCGTGGCAGGCATGGGCGATGAGCAACCATTT
Organism: uncultured Alphaproteobacteria bacterium; assembly: GCA_963788955.1. Lineage (GTDB taxonomy): Bacteria > Pseudomonadota > Alphaproteobacteria > Rhizobiales > Rhizobiaceae > Mesorhizobium. Next base: position 98,944 of record CAWBIN010000025.1, read on the forward strand.
TCGTGCGACCTGCAGGGCGTCACGCGCTTGTCGCTGCAAGAGATCGATCCGCCTAGATGTTCTCGCGCGTGTAGATCTCGAAAGGCAGGATGGTGGTGACGTTGCCGCCCTCGTTCGGGGCGGAGACGGCGCGGACCATGCCGGCCAGCGCTTCCTGCGCGATGCGGGCGAGCGGGTGCGAGATGATGAAGGTCAGCGTGCCGTCGAGCAGCGCCGGGCGGGTCGAACTCCATCAGCTCGTAGCCGACGACGACGAGGCTGCCGGCCCGGCCGGTGGAGCGCAGTGCGGCAATGGCGCCGGTGATGCCGCCGCCGGCGACATAGAGGCCGGACAGGTCCGGATTTTCGTTCAGCAGCTTTTCGGTCATCTCCTGCGCGATGGCGCTGGATTCGAAGGTCAGCAGCGGCTCGAGCAGGGTGAAGCCAGGGGCGTGCTCGCGGAAATAGGAGCGAAAGCCGCTCTCGTTCATTTCCTGGCAGCGGTAGCGATGATTGCCGACGAGGATGCCGAGCTTGCCAGGCGCTCGACATACATGTTCGAACACCCAGGCAGCGGTGCGCCCGACCTTCCAGTTGTCCAGCCCGATATAGCGAACGTGCCCGGTCGCCGAGATCTGCGAGATCAGCGCAAACACCGGCACGTTGCGGGCATTGAGCGTATCGACCGCCTGGGTGACGAGTGGATGGACCGCCGCGACGACGCCGACCGCGTCGCATTCGGCGCCCAAAGCCAGCATGCGCGAGGCGACGTTCTGTGGCGACAGATCGTCAAGGAACTCCGTGCGCAGCTCTATTTCGCAGTCGGGCATCGTTGGCACCGCCGCACGCAGCGCCTCGGCAATGTTGCGGTAGAAGGCGCGGCTGGGCTGGTGAAGCAGGAAGCCGAACCGGTAGCGCGGCCGGGCGGCCGCTATGCGGCTGCGCAGCGCACCCATGCCGTAGAAGCCGATCTGCTCCGCCGCCAGCCTGACGCGCTCGCGCGTGCCTTGGCGGACGGCACCCGAGCCGCCCAGCACCCGGTTGACGGTGGCCACCGAAACACTCGCCTCGGCGGCGACATCTTTTATCGTCGGCCGCTTGGTTTGGTCCATTTCGTGTCATCAGCCTGTAGCAATTGATACAAACGTATCATTCATCAGGCAATCCTGAGACGAATGATACAATCATTTTGGAATAGACATTCTATTCTTAATTCATTTTGGATCAAGATGTTTATCTCGGGCAGAAGCAAAGAAGGCGCAAGCACCGCCAGCCCAAGGATAGCAGCAGCACAGCGCAGACAGGTTCTGACCCTCCGCCCCTATGGCGGTGTGAGGCAGCGTGCGCGTGCGAGCCATCCCAAGGCGTTGCGGGTGGAGGATTTGCATGGACGATCTCAAATACGGCGTGCGCGACAAGCGCGGCGACTGGAAGCCAAACGGGCGCATCGAGGCCGTGCCGTTGTGGAGCTGGCCACCGAAGCTGCCGAAGGTCCTGGCATGGCTGCCCGGCTATATCTGGCCGTGGAATGCCTTCCACATGGCCACCGCGCTGATCTACTGGTTCTATGTCGTCCCCAGCGTCGAGACGATGAAGACCATCGACTGGCGCTGGGCGCTGTGGCTCTATGCCGTCAACGCAGCGGCGATCCTGGTCTTCTACGGCATCTTCGAGCTGCGCTACTACATCAAGCGCGCCCAGCAGACGCGGTTCAAATACAACCACAAATTCCCCGGCGATGCGCCGTCCGACGTGTTCTGGTTCCAGAGCCAGAACCTCGACAACTTCCTGCGCTCGTTCTTCATAACCATCCCGTTGTGGACGGTGGTCGAAGTCATCTTCCTGTGGTGCTTTGCCAAGGGCTACGTGCCGTGGGTCGGCTGGCAGGACCACCCGGTCTATCTCGCGGCGCTGGTGCTGGTCGCGCCGGCCATCCACGAGGTGCACTTCTTCTTCATCCACCGCCTGATCCACTGGGGCCCGCTCTATCGCTGGATCCACTCGGTCCACCACAATTCGATCAACCCGTCGCCCTGGTCGTCGCTGTCGATGCATCCGGTGGAGGGGTTTCTGTACCACGCGGTCGCCTTCTGGCACCTGGTCATCCCGTCCAACCCGATCGTCGCGCTGTTCCAACTGCATGTTGCGGGTTTCGGCGCCGTCAACGGCCATCTCGGCTTCGACAAGCTGGAGGTGACCGAGGACACGGCCATCAATAGCCACGCCTACGCGCACTACCTGCACCACAAATATTTCGAGGTGAACTACGGCGGCGACGGGCTGATCCCGCTCGATAGATGGTTCGGCACCTGGCACGACGGCACCAAAGAGGGCGATGCCATGATGGACGCCCGCTTCCAGAAGAAGAGGGAGCGCATGAACGCCGGGGCGTGAGCCGGGCGAAGCATCGATCAACGCGGCGCGCAACGGGAGAGAGGCGCGCTGGAGCGAATTCAAAGTTTTTCAAAACCCGTCTGACGACGGCAACTGGGAGGAGACGACATGAAGCGTGCAACGAAACTCTTGACGGCGATGATGACGGCGGCCGTGATGGCGACAAGTCGCCACCGCCGCAATGGCCGATGGGGCGAAGATCTTCGTCATCGGCGGCAAGGCCGACGACCCGTTCTGGTCGAAGGTCAAGAAGGGCGCCGACGACGCCGGCAAGGTCGCCGAACTGACCGGCGGCTCGGTGACCTGGCTCGGTCCGCAGAACTACGACAATCTCGGCCCGGATGCCGCCAAGCTGATCCGCACCGCGCTCAGCCAGAAGCCGAGCGCCATCGTCGGCCCGGACTGGGTGCCCGAGGCCATGGATGACGCCTTCAAGGAAGTCGTCGCCGCGGGCGTGCCGCTCATCATCTACAATTCCGGCGGCATGGATGCAGCCAAGCGGCTCGGCGCCATGAACTATGTCGGCAACGAGGAATACGCGGCCGGTCTCGGCGGCGGCGAATATTTCGGCAGCCATGGCGCCAAGAACGTGCTTTGCGTCAACACCCTGCCGGGCGCCACCAATACCGAAGACCGCTGCAAGGGCATCGCCGACGCCATCGCCAAGAGCGGCGGCAAATCGACCCAGCTGCCGCTGCCTTCATCCAGCTTCGGCAACCCGACCGCGGTCGCCGAGGCGATCAAGGCCGCCGTGCTGAAGGACAACACCATCGATGGTCTCATCACCATCAGCGCCGGCGACGCCAACAGTGCGGCCAACGCCATCAGCCAGGCCAGTGTCGGCGACAAGGTCAAGCTCGCTTCGTTCGACATGGACGAAACCGGCCTGCAGCGCATCAAGGACGGCACGCAGATGTTCTCGATCGACCAGCAGCCCTATCTGCAGGGCTATCTTGCGGTGTCGCTGCTGCAACGGCTTCGTCAACTATGGGCTCGACCTGCCGACGAAGCCGGTGCTGACCGGACCGGGCATCGTCGACGCCGCCAATGTCGACGCGACGTTGGCTGGTGCCGCGGCAGGCGCCCGCTAAGCTGCGCAAACCGAGTGTCCGGCCCGATCCGCGGGCCGGACATCGCCAGCCGGCGCCGCCGACGAAGGCCGCGCCAGGCTCCCCCATTGTTCAAGCCAGGGACCACTTCGATGACATCCCAAGCCCATGACCAACCCGCTGTGGCAGCGACTGCGCCGCCCGCATTCTTCGATGCCCTCGATCGGCAGCCTGGTGCGGCGCCCCGAGGTCGGCTCGCTGATCGGCATGATCGCCGTGCTGGTCTTCTTCTCGATCTTCGGCGGCGCCAATTTCATGTCGGCCGGCGGTGCCGCCAGCTGGCTCAACGTCGCCGCCGAACTCGGCATCATCGCCCTCCCGGTGGGGCTGCTGATGATCGCCGGACATCTCGATCTCTCCGTCGGCTCGATGGTCCCCGCCAGTTCGATGACCATCGCCATCGTCTCGGGCCACTACGACCTGCCGATCATCGTCGGCATCCTCGCGGCGCTCGGCCTTGGCCTGGCCGTCGGCTTCATCAACGGGGTCCTGGTGATCCGCACCAAGGTGCCGTCCTTCGTCGTCACCCTGGCAACGCTGTTCGCGCTGGCCGGCCTGACGCTCGGGCTTTCGATCATCCTGTCCGGCAGCACGAGTGTCGCGCTGAAGAGCGGACCGATCGCCAAGCTTGTGTTCGGCGACTATCTCGGCGGCAAGTTCCAGGTGACACTGTTCTGGTGGATCGCGCATCGTCCTGATCGTCGGCTTCATCCTGAATTTCTCGCGCTTCGGCAACTGGATCTTCGCCATGGGCGGCGACGCCGTCAGCGCCCGCAATGCCGGCATCCCGACGGACCGGGTCACCATCGCGCTGTTCATGTGCAGCGGCCTGTGCGCAGCCTTCGTCGGCATGTCCCAGGCGATCCTCTACAACACCGCCCAGGTGGCCGCCGGGCAGTCCTTCATCTTCAACTCGATCATCGCGGTGGTCATCGGCGGCGTGCTGCTCACCGGCGGCTACGGCTCGGTGGTCGGCATCGTTCTTGGGCACGCTGACCTTCGCAATCGTCAACCAGGGTATCTACTACACCGGCTTCGACGCCAACTGGGCGAGCCTGATCATCGGCGTCCTGCTGCTCGCCGCCGTGCTGATGAACAATACCTTCCGCAACATGGCGCTGACCTACGCGCCACGCACGCAAGACGAGGGCCCGCTCATGACCACGCCCCTGCTCAGGCTCACCGGAATCAACAAGTCGTTCGGTCCGATCGACGTGCTCCATGACATTTCCCTCGAGGTCAACAGAGGCGAGGTGCTGTGCCTGCTCGGCGACAATGGCGCGGGAAAATCGACGCTGATCAAGATCCTCTCCGGCGTCCACAAGCCGACATCGGGCAGGTTGGAAATGGACGGCAAGGCCGTTGAGTTCGACAGCCCGCGCGACGCCAGCGATCATGGCATCGCGACGGTCCACCAGTTCGGCGGGACGTTTCCGCTGATGAGCATCGGCCGCTCCTTCTTCGTCGGCGCCGAGCCGACACGGCGCTGGGGGCCGCTCACGATCTACGACCGCAAGCGGGCCAACGAGATCGCCGTCACCGAGATGCGCCAGTTCGGCATCACGCGCATCGACGACGGCGATCGCCTGGTCGGCGGCCTGTCCGGGGGCGAGCGCCAGGCACTGGCCATCGCCCGTGCCGTCCATTTCGGCGCCAGCGTGCTGATCCTCGACGAGCCGACCGCCGCGCTCGGCGTCAAGGAGGCGGCGCACGTGCTGCGCATCGTCCTGCAGGCGCGCCGCAAGGGCATCGCGGTCATCTTCATCACCCACAACGTCATCCATGCGCTGACCGTCGGCGACCATTTCGCCGTCCTCATCAGAGGCTCCAAGGCCGCCGATTTCCGCAAGGGTGAGAAGAGCCGCGAGGAGATCACCGACCTGATGGCCGGCGGCGAGCAGATGGCCGAACTCGAAGCCGAGATCGAGAGCTTCTCGGCGACCAACGATGCGCCGCGCGACGGAGCACATGCGTAACCCAGTGAGGATGCCTTCCACACGGGCATCTTCCCTCCCGGGGCGGCCGGCGGACATGTATTCCGCCGGCCGACTTTTCGACCAACCGAGGACCAGGCTGCAGGAAGACAATGGCAAAGTGGATTGATGCATGTGCGACGGATGATATCGATGAAGAGGACGTCATCCGCTTCGATCACGAAGGCCGGACATTCGCCATCTATCGCAGTCCCGACGATGCGTTCTTCTGCACCGACGGCCTGTGCACGCATGAGAAGGTGCATCTGAGCGACGGGCTGGTCATGGAATACAGGATCGAATGCCCGAAGCACAACGGCGTGTTCGATTACCGCACCGGCGAAGCGGTGCGCGCACCGGTCTGCGTGAACCTCAAAACCTACACGACAAAGGTCGAAAACGGCCGCGTGTACATCGAGGTCTGACATGTCCGACACCTTCACCCTTGCGGCCTGCGCCGAGATGCTGTGGCGCGACCGGCCGATGGAATTCCGCGTCAAGCGCCTGACCGAAATGGGTTTTCAGGTCGGCCTCTGGAACTGGCCCGAGCATGATCTCGCCATGCTGGAGAAGTCCGGCGCGACCTTCTCGATCATGAACGGCTATCTGCGGGGCCGGCTCGCCGATGACGAGGGTGCTGCCGAACTTTTGAAGACGGCGAAGGAGACGGCGGCGGTCGGCAAGCGCCTCGGCGTCGCGCGGCTCAATCTGCATGGAACCGGACTGGGCGAAGGCGGCCTGCCGGTCACGCCTTGCGAGACGGTCACCGGTGCGATGTGGCTCAAGGCGCGCGACACGCTGAACCGCATCGCCGACCTCGCCGAGGAGGAGGGCGTGACCTTCACGCTGGAGAATTTGAACCTGCCGGTCGACCATCCCGGCGTGCCGTTCGGGCGCGCGGAAGACACGCTGGCGCTGGTTTCGAGCATCAACCGGCCCGGTCTGCGCCTCAACCTCGACCTCTACCATGCGCAGATCGGCGAGGGGAATCTGATCGAGCTCTGCCGTGCCTGCCTGCCGTGGATCGGCGAGGTCCAGGTGGCCGACGTGCCGGGGCGGATGGAGCCCGGCACCGGCGAGATCAACTACCAGGGCATCGCCCGCGCGCTGAAAGACATGGGCTACCGCGGGCCGGTCGGCATGGAGGCGTTTGCCTCCGGCGATCCCGAGGCCGCGCTCGAGGCCTTCCGCGAAGCTTTCACCATTTGAGGGAAACAGAAATGGTCAGCAAGAACACCCGCCCCACCGTCGCCGACATTCGCGCCATGAAGGCGCGCGGACAAAAGATCTCGATGCTCTACGTCACTACGCTCGAAGAGGCCGCGGCGGCGGACGCGGCCGGCATCGACATGCTCTCGATCGAAGGCCGTTTCTTCACGCCGGAGATGCGCGAGGCGGCCGGCCGCTGCTTCGTCCAGGTCGGGCTGCCCTACGGCCCCGCCGGCAATCTGGTCACGGCAGAGGATTATCTGCAAAGCCGCCTACCACTTCATGCGCATCGGCGGCGACTGCTTCTACTGCGCCGCCTCGCTCGATATCCAGAAGGCACTCTGCGACAACGCCGTTCCGATCGTCGCCCATGTCGGGCTGATCCCTTCGCAATGCACCTGGACCGGTGGGTTCAAGGCCGTCGGCAGGACGGCCGAGAGCGCGCGTGCGGTTTGGGATCACGTGAAGCGCCTGGAGGCCATCGGCTGCTTCGGCGCCGAGCTGGAGGTGGTGCCTGACCGGATCGGCGAACTGATCACCACGAATACGCCGATGATCATGCTTGGCATGGGCGCCGGGCCCGCATGCCGACGCGCAATATCTGTTCAGCCGAGGACGTGCTCGGCCACACCGCTGGCCACAAGCCGCGCCACGCCAAGACCTACCGCAACTTCGCCGCCGAGTATGAGCGGCTGCAGCATGAGCGCATTGCCGCCTTCCGGGAGTTCATCTCCGACGTGCAGACCGGCGCCTATCCCGAGCCGCAGCATGTGGTGCCGATCACCGATGAGGAGTTCGCGCGCTTCGAATGCCAAACGATCTGACTTCCTGAGGGCCATCGCATGTACGGCGCAAGTGAACACGAACTTGCGATGTGACGTCTCGCGGCAGCGAAAGCGATTTCAAATGTCTACGGAGATTGGAACATGCTTAATATTGGACTTCTCGGAGCCGGGCGGATTGGCGATGTTCACGCGAAGGCGATCGCGTCGCATCCTGGCAGCAAACTCGTCGCCGTGTCGGACGTCAACAAGGAGGCGGCCGAAAAGCTCGCTGCTCAATACGGCGCTGAGGCGCGAACCACAGAAGCGATCTTGAACGATACCGCCATCGATGCGGTGCTGATCGCCAGCTCGACAGACACTCATACTGACTGATCGAAGCGGCGACCAGCTGCTGGCAAAGCTGTTCTTTGCGAGAAGCCGGTGGACCTCAGCCTCGAACGGGCGCGCTGGAATGCCGCAAGGCAGCTGCCGCACACGGGCGTCCGGTGATGATCGGCTTCAACCGTCGCTTCGACCCAAATTTCGCGGCGCTGAAGGCTGCCGCCGACAGAGGCGAAATCGGCAAGACCGAGCTCCTGTCCGATCACATACTTCGATCCCGCGCCGCCGCCCGTTTCCTACATCAAGGTCTCGGGCGGACTGTTACGCGACATGATGATCCACGACTTCGACATGGCGAACTGGCATTATGGGCGGCCGTGCCCGATGATGGTGAGCGCCGTCGGAGTCCTCGATCGTCGATCCTGAAATCGGCGCGGCTGGCGATGTCGACACGGCTGTGGTCACGCTGCACTTACGATGATGGCCGGATTGCCGTCATCAAGAACAGCCGGCGCGCGGTCTATGGCTATGACCAGCGCGTTGAAAGCTTGCCGGAGCGCTCGGTTTCGAGCTTCCGGAGCGCTCTCGGCCTCTAGCGGCCTCTGCCTAGACCTTCCTGGCTTCCTTCATGTTGGGCAGAAACACGGTCAGCAGGCCGAGCAGCGGCAGGTACGAGCAGATCTGGAAGACGAAATCGATGCCCTTCATGTCGGCGACGACGCCGAGCACGGCGGCGGCGATGCCGCCCATGCCGAAGGCGAAGCCGAAGAAGATGCCGGCGATCATGCCGACACGGCCCGGCACCAGCTCCTGCGCGAAGACGACGATGTTGGAGAAGGCCGACGACAGGATCAGGCCGATCAGCACGGTGAGCACCATCGTCCATTCGAAATTGGCGTAGGGCAGCGCCAGCGTGAAGGGCAGCACGCCGACGATCGAGAACCAGATCATCGCCTTTTGTCCGTAGCGGTCGCCGAACGGGCCGCCGAGCAGGATGCCCAGCGCCGAGGCGCCGAGGAACAGGAACAGCATGACCTGGCGACATCTGCACCGAAACGCCGAATTTATGGATGGCGTAGAAGGTGTAGTAGCTGGAGATCGAGGCGATGTAGGCGTTCTTGGTCAGCACCAGCAGGGTCAGCACGGCCAGCGCTGCCATCACCTTGCGGCGCGGGAAGGGCGAGACGAAGCTTGCCGCCTTGCGGTTGGCGAGCGCGGCGCGCAGCCGGCTGTACCAGCCGCCGACCCGCCACAGAACGATGATGCCGATCAGCGAGCCGACGGCGAACCAGGAAATGCTGGTCTGGCCGAAGGGCACGACGATGAAGGCGGCGAGCAGCGGCCCCATCGCCTGGCCGAAATTGCCGCCGACCTGGAACAGCGACTGCGCAAGACCGAAGCGGCCGCCGGAGGCAAAGCGGGCGATGCGCGAGGATTCCGGATGGAAGATGGCCGAGCCGATGCCGATCAGCGAGGCGCCGATCAGCAGCAGCCAGTAATGGCCGGCATAGGCAAGCACGATCAGGCCGATCAGCGACGAGGCCATGCCGTAGGGCAGCGAATAGGGCATCGGCCGCTTGTCGGTGATCATGCCGATCATCGGCTGCAGCAGCGATGCCGTCACCTGGAAGGTGAAGGTCAAAAGGCCGATCTGCCAGAAATCGAGGCCGTAATTCTCCTTCAGCAACGGATAGATGGCCGACAGCAGCGACTGCATGATGTCGTTGATGCAGTGGCAGAAGCTCACCGCCAGGATGACGGTGAAGGCGGTCGCTTGCGCTGAAGTGTGGCTGGCCGTCGCAGGTGCGGCGACGGCGGTGGCTGTCGTATCGGTCAAGGCATGCTCCGTGGTCTTCCGGCGGGCTCACCCGCAGGCAAGGGCGGCCGCTCCGCGACCGTAAGGTCGCGTTGGCGCCTTGATAATGCCTGGTTGCATCGGGCGACTTCTTTCGTGGTTTGGTCCAATAGTTTCGCAAGTGGGCCATAGCCGATGCCGCATGGCAGGGAGATATTCCGCGGCGACGATGCCGAACTCGGGCGACTGCACCAAAGCCGCTGGCAGTGGCTGGAGCAGGTGTCGGGCCGGCGGTGGCGTTGCCGACCGAATATCCCGACGGCTACCACGTGCCGCAACATCGCCACAGCCGCAGCCAGCTGCTGCATGCGCTGGTCGGCGTCGTGCTGGTGACGACCAGGCATGGGCGCTGGATGGTGCCGCCCGACCATGCCATGTGGATTCCGGCCGGCATCGAGCATTCCGTCGAAATGCTGGGCGATGTCTCGATGCGCTCGGTCTATGTCATGCCGGACGCGATCCCCGGGCTGCCGGAAGGCTTGCGCGTCGTCGGCATCACCGATCTGATGCACAGCCTGATCGTGGAATCGGAAAAGCTGCCGCAAGGCGCGCGAACTGGAAGGGCGCGGCGGGTTGATCATGGGCCTTTTGCTGCACGAGATCCCCAACCTGCCGGAACGGCCGCTCGGGCTGCCGTTCCCTTCCGATCCGAAGCTGGCAGCACTGTGCCGGCGCTTCGTCGCGGCACCCTCGCCACACGCGACGATCGACGAATGGGCCGACATCGTCGGCATGAGCCGGCGCTCGTTTACCCGCGCCTTCCATCGCCAGACCGGGCTGTCGCTGTCGACATGGCGCCAGCAGGCCTGCCTGTTCGCGGCGCTGCCCGGCTGGCCGACGGCGAGCCGATCACCAGGGTGGCGCTCGATCTCGGCTATGACAGCGTGCCGGCCTTCATCACCATGTTCAAGCGCATGCTGGGCGCCTCGCCGCGCGGCTATATGCGCGGCGCGCGCGATGCCGGCGAAGGCATGCGGCGGGCTCCGCCTCGCCTCGATGGTCCGGCGCCGTAAGCAATTCCAGGAAAGCGCAGCGGTTTCCTGGAATTGCGTCAAACACTCTAGTCCAGCTGAACGCCGCTGGCCTTGACGATCGGCTCCCATTTGGCGAGTTCAGCCTTCACATGCGCTGCCAAGCTCCTCCGGGGTGGAGGCTACGATCGAGGCGCTGAACTGGGCCATGCGGGCAATCACATCAGGATCCTTCAGGGATTCGACTGCCGCCTTCTGAAGCACGGCGATCACCTCCGGCGGGGTGCCTGCGGGTGCGAACAGAGCGTTCCAGCTATAGGTTTCATAGCCGGGAATGGTTTCGGCAATGGCCGGTACGTCGGGGAAGGAGGGGACACGCTCCTTGGTGGTAACGCCCAGAGCCCTCAGCGTTCCGCTCTTGATATGTCCCGATGAAGACGGAAGGTTGTCGAACATCATCGGCACCTGATTGCCGATGACGTCGTTCAAGGCCGGTCCGGCGCCCTTGTAGGGAATGTGCTGCATGCTGACGCCGGCCATCGATTTGAAAAGCTCGCCGGAGAGATGCAGCGGGGTGCCATTGCCTGATGAGGCGTAGGCGTATTTGTCCGGGTCCTTCTTCAGCATCTCGATCAGTTCCTTGACGTCCTTGGCAGGGAATTCAGGGTTCACGACCAGGACGTTCGGCACCAGGACAAGCAGCGATATCGGAGCAAAATCCTTCTCCGCATCGTAGGGCTTTGTCTTCAGGATCAGAGGGTTGAGCGCGTGTGTCGCAACCGTGCCCATAAGGATTGTGTAGCCGTCCGGTTCGGCCCGGGCGACCTGGGCAGCACCAATGCTGCCGCCGGCGCCTCCGACATTTTCGACGACAATCTGCTGGCCGAGCTTTTCGGACATCTTGTTGGCGACGAGTCGGGCGACCAGATCCGTCGAACCGCCGGCGGAAAAGGGGACAACCATTGTGATGGTCCGGTCCGGAAAATCGGCGGCCCAGGCCGCCGGCGCCGAAAAGACAGCCGCGACGGAAACCGCAAGCCCAAGCAAAGTCCTTCGCCGGATTGGCATCTGCTACTCCTCCATTGTTTGGAGGGAGCAGTATGCCATGGTAAGCGCGTCAGGAGAAACGTCTGCGTCCGCGACAGTGCAGATTGCGAGCCGCGAATGTGGCGTCCGCTTCTATTTACGCAATTCCTCAGGGAAACGCTACGCGCTTTTCCGGGAAAACCGCTTCACACTTTCTGGAATTGCTCTAGTCGAACAGGCTCGACACCGATTCTTCGGTTGCCGTGCGCGAGATCGCTTCGCCCATCAGGTCGGCGATCGAGATGACGCGGATGTTGGGAGCGTCGAGCACGCCTTGCGTCGGCTGGATGGAATCGGTGATCACCAGTTCCTGCAGCTTCGAGCCGCTGATGCGGGCGACGGCGCCGCCGGACAGCACGCCATGGGTGATGTAGGCGGTGACGCTGGTGGCGCCATTGGCCAAGCAGCGCGTCGGCGGCGTTGCACAGCGTGCCGCCGGAATTGACGATGTCGTCGATCAGCAGGCAATCCTTGCCGGCGACCGCGCCGATGATGTTCATGACCTCGGATTCGCCGGGACGTTCGCGGCGCTTGTCGACGATGGCGAGCTGGGCGTCGAAGCGCTTGGCCAGCGCGCGGGCGCGCACCACGCCGCCGATATCGGGCGACACGACGACGACATTGGCGAGCTGCTTGTATTTCGCCTTCACGTCGCGGGCCATCACCGGCACCGAGAACAGATTGTCGGTCGGGATGTCGAAAAAGCCCTGGATCTGGCCGGCATGAAGATCGAGCGTCAGCACGCGGTCGACGCCGGCGCGGGTGATCATGTTGGCGACCAGCTTGGCCGAGATCGGCGTGCGGCCGGAGGCGCGGCGGTCCTGCCTGGCGTAGCCGAAATAGGGGATGACCGCCGTGATGCGCTTGGCCGAGGAGCGCATGAAGGCGTCGATCATGATGAGCAGTTCCATCAGATGATCGTTGGTCGGGAAGGAGGTCGACTGCAGGATGAAGACATCCTCGCCGCGCACGTTCTCCTGGATCTCGACGAAGATTTCCTGATCGGCGAAGCGCCTGACGCTGGCCTTGCCCAGCGGGATGTTGAGATAGCGGGCGACCGCTTCGGCCAGCACCCGGTTGGAATTGCCCGCGAAAAGCTTCATGCACCGTTCCTGGCGAAGGATGGAGAGACCCGACAGACTTCGTGAGCCTCTTAAGCGGGCTTTTAGCGGCCCGTGCCGGTATTGCAAGCTCGTGATCGGGAATCCGCCGGCTAATCTCAAGAAAGTAACCTGCCCCCGAGGAAAGCCTGCAACAGGCTCACCCGGCGCTGCCCGCCGAGCCACGCGGCAAACTGGTCGATCGTCTGGTCGGCGATCGCCTGCATGGTCGCCGGAGCGCACCGCGGTCCAGCCTTCGCCGCCCTTGACCGAGGGCGCCTTCTGCTGGCCGTTGATGCGATGCAGCCGGTTGCCGGCGGGATCATAGACGTCCCAGACATAGATGACGGTGGTGTCGCTGCCTTCCGTCATGGTCGAGAAGTAGCCCTTCAGCACATGCGTGGCGGTCTGGTCGGCTGCTGCCGGCGAGCGTGATGCCGCGCTGCCTTGCGCGCGCCTGAAGCTCCGCCGTCAGCGGCGTCGCGGCCTCGACGGAGGCGCCGACGATCGGTGCGACCTGTAGCCGCGTCTTCGACAGGGCGGCGCTCTGGGCCGGCGTGGCAGGTGACGATCCAGCCGGAGCAGCCGGAGTTGACGAAGGTGGTGCCGGGGCAGGGGCGGCGGCCGTGGTACTGCCCGATGTGGCCGGCCCCGGTGTGCCTGGCAGAGTCTGCGCCGATGTCGTCGGTGGGGTGATGGCGGACGGTTCGAGCACGTCCTTGGCATTGGTGCAGGCGGACAGCGCCAAGCGCCGAAAGCAATGACACGGTCGTCACATGCGATCGCCTCATTTGCCTGACAACTCCTTGGCGACGTATGCCCTGATGAACGCGCCCCCTCTCATTATGGATTCACTGCACGATCAAGTCGAGATCATGGCGGGAAAGCGGCTTCGGCTGGGATTCGGTGGTCAGGTAGGTGCGGCCAAGCGTCATTGCCGTCTCGGTTTCGGAGTCCATGATGATCATGTGGGCAAACAGCGTCATGTTGGGCGCGATCGGCTCGGGATTGCCCTGGTAGAACATCGGCATGTCCATCCAGGACGGGGTGAAGCGCGCGCCGACCGAGTAGCCGCAGGCGTTCAGCCGGTGCTTGGTCAGATTGTGCGCCTCGAGCGTGCGGGCATGCGCGTCGAAGACGTCGCCGAAGGTGTTGCCGGGCGTCATCGCCTTCTCGACCGCCAGAAGTGCGGCATGCGCGGCATCGAACAGCTCCTGATGGCGCTTCGACACCTTGCCGGTCAGCACGGTGCGCATCATCGGGGCATGGTAGTGGTGGAAGACGCCGGCCCATTCGAGCGTCAGCTGGTCGTTCTTGGTCAGCTTGCGGCGCCCGGCCTTGTAGCGGCAGAGCAGGGCGTCGATACCCGAGCCGATGATGAACTCATTGGCCGGATAGTCGCCGCCGCCGGCAAAGATCGCGCCCTGCATGGCGGCAAGGATCAGCGCCTCGTCGCCGCCCTGCTTGATCAGCGGCAGGGCCGCATCGAGCGCGTCGTCGGACAGGTTCGCGGCCTTCTCGGCCTTGGCGATTTCGGCCGGGCTCTTGAACAGGCGCAGCCGGCTGACGATGCCGGAGGCATCGGCGATCTGGCCGAAGGTCTGCAAGCTGCTCGTCGAGGCGCCGGCCATTGAAGGCGGTCAGGCCATGGGTGTCGTATTCGACGCCGATGCGGGCGCCGAGCAGGTCGAGTTCGTTGAGCAGATTGCGCAGGTCGATCGCCGGATTGGCGCCGTCGCGGTCGGTCCACAGCACGATGTTGTCGATGATCGAGGTGTGGCGCGCCTGGCGCAGGTCGGCCGAGCGGGTGAGCAGCACCATCGAGCCGTCGGCCTTCACCACCAGGCACTGGAAGAAGCAGAAGCCGAACGTGTCGTAGCCGGTCAGCCAGTACATGCTCTCCTGCGCGAACAGCAGCACGGCGTCGAGCTTCTTCTCGGCCATCTCGATCATCAGCCGGTCACGCCGGGCGTCAAATTCCGAGCGTTCGAAATGCAACGCCATCATTCATTCTCCAAGACAATTGCTGAAACCTGCCGTCCGTAATCCGCTTCCTTGCGATGCGTGGTGCGCCGGTAGGAGTAGAAAAGGTCTTCCTCGGCATAAGTGCAGCGGCCGAGCCCCTCGGCCTGTCACGCCGGCCTTGGTGAGCCGGTCGACCGTGTAGAGGTTGAGGTCGAACATCGCATGGCCAGTCGTTGCCGAAGGCGCGAAATAGCGCGCATTGCCGGCGTCCGCTTCGACAAAGCGGGCGACGAATTCCGGCCCGACCTCGTAGTTTTCCGGGCCGATGGAGGGGCCGAGAACGGCGACGATGCGTTCGCGGCGGGCGCCGAAGCCCTCCATCGCGGCAATCGTGTTCTCAAGCACGCCGGTGAAGTGCGCCTTTCCAGCCGGCATGCGCGGCGCCGATGACGCGCGCTTCGGCGTCGGCGAACAGGACCGGTCCGCAATCAGCCGTGGAGGCGCCGACGGCGATGCCCGGCCGGTCGGTGACGATGGCGTCCGCCTTGGGCCGTTCGCCGCGGAAGGGCTCCCTGGCGATGACGACATCGGGCGAGTGGATCTGATGCGCGGTCAGCAGATGGTTCGCCGGCACGCCCATCCAGTCGGCGACGCGGCGGCGGTTCTCACGCACCAGTGCCTGGTCGTCGTTCGAGCCGGTGCCGATGTTGAGGCCGCGGTAGATGCCGCCGGAGACACCGCCAATGCGGGTGAAATAGCCGTGGCGGATGCCTTGCGGCTCTCGCCTCGTCCAGCAAGGGCGACCGAACGGGATCCGGTTTGGTCTGATTCAGCATGGATGGGTTTGTTGTCCGCGCGGGCGATTTCGTCAAGGCGAAGTTCGGAGAGGTGGCACGACCCTGTTGCCGGCCATGAGTTGTATCCTGGTCAGGAAGCACTCATTTTAGGCTGAATTTTCAACACTTTGAACAGCCCGCCCATCGCGTCCGGTCCGGCCAGGCGTTCGACGGCGTCGGAAATCGCCTGCCGCGCCTGCTCATCGGCGTTGGCGCCAAGCTGGCCGGCGCGCTCGACAAGGCCCATGCCGAGCAGGAAGTCGCCCTGCGTCGTCATCTGCGCATCGAGGCCGTGCGCCCGAACCGTCGCGGCAAGGGCGGCGAAGTCGACATGAGCGGTGAGGTCAGCCTCGCCCGGATTGGCCAGCACATTGTCGTGATCATGCTTGCGCAAGGCCTGCAGCGTGTCGCCGACGCCGGGCCTGAGATGGCCATAGTCGATGAACAGGCCGGCGCCGCCCTGTCCGGCGATTCGTTCGGCGATGGCCGCCATCAGCGCGCTGCGGGCCGGCGCCACCTCGACAACAGATCCTTCCGGCGCATCGGCGGCGTCACCCGGCAGCAAGGACGGGTCGATGGAGCCGGCGCCGGCGAAGAAGCGCAAAGCATCCGCCTCGTCGAGGCCAACCATCCGTTCGCGCCAGCCTGCGCCGGCGCGGATGAATTGCCGGATGGGAACGGCATCGAACAGTTCATTGCCGACGATGAGCAGCGGCGCCTTCGGCAGCGTATCGATGGTTTCGTGCCAACCCGGCCTCACCGACTGGCCTGCAAGTGTCTGTTTCTGGATGCCGGTCAGGCGCGGGCTGGTTTCGATCAGGGCGAACGAGGCGTCGGCTACGAGTGCCGCATCGAGCCGCGAAAAGGCCCGCAGCATGTCCTTCATCAGCGTGCCGCGGCCGGGGCCGATTTCAGCGATGGTGACCGGCATTGGCCGGCCGGTCGCCTGCCAGGCCTGGTAGAGCCAGACAGCGACCAGTTCGCCGAACATCTGGCTGATTTCCGGCGCGGTGACGAAGTCGCCGCCCGGCGCCGAAAGGTTCGCGTGTCGTGTAGTAGCCGTCCGCAGGGTCGAACAGGCAAAGCGCCATGTATTCGTTGACGGGGATCGGCCCCAGTGCGCCGATCAGGTCGACGATGCGGGCTTTCAGCCGCGTCATGCCGGCTGCGGCTGCGTGCACCGGCTTTGCGGTTACCATCGCCCAGATGCCGGCCAGCACCATGGGCGTCGAAAGGATCATGCCCATGGTCAGCCAGTTGGTGCCCAAGAGATAACCGAGCTGCTGGTCGGGTTCGCGGAAGAATTCGACGAAGATGCGCGACAGGCCGTAACCGCAGATGAAAGCGCCACCGACGAAGCGCGGCGTCTTCAGCTTGAGCCTGGAATGGGTGAGGATGCGCAGCACGAGGAACAGCACCAGGCCTTCGAGCAGCGCTTCGTAGAGCTGACTAGGATGGCGCGAAAACGGCCCGCCATTGGGAAATTCGACCGCCCACGGCACGTCTGTCGGCCGGCCCCAGAGTTCGGAGTTGATGAAGTTGGCGACGCGCACCAGGCCGAGGCCGACCGGCACGCCGGCCGCCACGACGTCGAACAGCGACCAGGTGCGGATGCCGCGCTTGAGCGAAAACAGGGTCATGGCGAGGATGACGCCGAGCAGGCCTCCATGGAACGACATGCCGCCCTGCCAAACGGCAAAGATGTCGAGCGGATGGCCTATGTAGCGCGGCAGATCATAAAACAGCACATAGCCGGTGCGGCCGCCGAGCACGACGCCGATGGCCGCCCAGACGATGAAATCGTCGAGATCCTCCGGCTTCATCGGCAAGACGCCGTCCGGCCACAGCCTGGTATTGGTGACGAGACGCTTGGCGTACCACCAGGCGAAGAGAATGCCGACGATGTAGCCGACGCCATACCAGTGCACCGCCAGCGGCCCGATCTGGACGATGACCGGGTTGATGTTGGGGAAGGGCAGGGAGGCCAGCGGCAGCAGGAAATATTCGCTCAACAGGGTCTCCAAGGGTGCGGTCACGTCCGGGCGCGGACCATGCGGCAGGGTTTTGGCAGGGTCAAGGCAAGGTGGAGTTTGCCCTAGTCGTCGCTGATGGCGGACTCAACCCTGCGGCTTGCCGGCGACCATTTGCCTGAGGGCGTCATTGATCCTGTCCTGCCACCCAGGACCATCTTCTTGAAAATGGTCGAGCACGGCTCGATCGATCCTGATCGAAACAAGCTCCCTGACGTTCGGTGCAGCCGCGGGCTCACGAATTGGCGGCGCCGGCTTTTTGATCGGCTTGAAGGCGGCCTCTGCGGCTGCCATCGGATTTGTCGGTCGGCGCGGAGGCGTTGCCATTGGTTGAACCCTGATTGAGAGCGACCCGTTGCTTGACGCAAGTCGACTTGAAAGAACTACAATAGGCGACGTGGCGCCATCACGTACAGGCCAGCCTATCGAGGTGCAATGCCGCACCAGCTTCAACGTTCTTGCATTCCGCGCCGCACGCCACTACGTCAAACCAAGCAAGCGAGGATTTGCCATGTCGACGGGACCGAACCGCATTCTCGATGAATTCGCCAAGTTGATGACGGACGCCGCCGGGGCCGCTCAGGGGGTTCGACGCGAAATGGAGACCGCCTTCAAAGGGCAGGCCGAGCGCATCCTGAACTCGATGGACGTGGTGCAGCGCGAGGAATTCGAGGCCGCGCGCGAGATGGCCGCAAAGGCGCGGGAAGAGAACACCCGCCTTGCCGCGCGCATCGAAGCACTGGAGGTGAAGCTTGCCGAACTGACCGGGCAGGCCGCACCGGCGGCGGCGGCAAAGCCCAAATCAAAAAAATAATCTTAAACTTTTCCACAAAGCACGATCCGAAAAAGCGCTTTGCCGTGAATCGCTTACCGGCATTGCATGAATCTTTGTGACAGCGCCTTTCCACATGCGAATGACGCAGTGCGAAAAATTGGGCTGTTCACGCGACTCCCGATCAATAGACTGAATTTGTTGCATGATTCGGAGCAGGGTCATGCGCCGGGCGGTGGGGTCCGGTCTGGGGTCTTTGCGTTTGAGAAGGTCCTGGCCGTCCGAGTTCTAGACAAGATTGTTCGTCGTGTGTGCCTCTCCCGCGGAGCGTGTGGTGGCGCTCCCAGAACGACAGGAAGCATTCCATGGAACTTCTCGAACTCGAATTCTCCCGCGAAATCCACCCGGTGGACGTCATCGAGCAGGTGGCGCATAACAATGACTGGTCGTTCGAGCGGGCAGGCGACGACGAGATTTCGATTTCGGTAGCCGGCAGCTGGACCGACTATCATGTCTCATTCTCCTGGATGGAGGATTTCGAGGCGCTGCATCTGGCGTGCGCCTTCGATATCAAGGTGCCGGAGGCACGCGCGCTCGAGGTGATGCGGCTTGTTGTCGCTGATCAACGAGCAGATGCTGTTCGGCCATTTCGACCTCTGGGAGCAGGAAGGCGCGATCATGTTCCGCCAGTCGCTGCTGCTGGCCGGCGGAGTCGAGCCGTCGAGCCAGCAGGTCGAGGTGCTTTTGTCGTCGGCGCTGGAAGCCTGCGAATGCTATTTCCAGGCGTTCCAGTTCGTCGTCTGGTCGGGGACCTCGGCCAAGGACGCGCTCGCCGGCGTGTTGTTCGAGACCTACGGAAACGCCTGAGCCGAATGAGTTCGAGCAACGCACGCAAGCCCGAGATCAGCTTTGCCGATTTCGACCGTGTCGACATCCGCGCCGGCACGATCATCGAGGCCGAGCCGTTTCCCGAAGCACGCAAGCCGGCGTTCAAGCTGAAGATCGATTTCGGTCCGGCGATCGGGGTGAAGAAATCCTCGGCGCAGATTACCAAATACTATGCGCCGGAAACGCTTGTCGGCCGGCAGGTGTTCGCGGTGGTCAATTTCCCACCGCGCCAGATCGGCCCGTTCATGTCGGAAGTCCTGACGCTCGGCTTTCCCGATGAGGAGGGAGCCGTGGTACTCGGCGCAATCGAGCGCAAGGTGCCGGACGGCGGCAGGTTGTTTTAGGCGGCCAGCTTGCGCGTCGTCCCCAGTGCTTCCTCGACAGCGTCGAGGAACATTTCCGCGCAGGCTTTCCAGCTGTAACGCATGGCGCGTTCGCGCGCCTCGGCGCGGTCGACGTTGAGGGCGGCAAGGGCCGCCTCGCGCAGATCGTTTGAGACCGCGCCGCCAACCCCGTCACCGACGATGTCGATTGGCCCGGTCACCGGATAGGCGGCGACCGGCGTGCCGCTGGCTAAAGCTTCGATGATGACGTTGCCGAACGTGTCGGTGCGGCTCGGAAAGACGAAGACATCGGCCGAGGCATAGATCTCGGCCAGTTCGTCATTGGGGCGGTGGCCAAGGAAATGGGCGTTGGGGTAGCGCGCCTTGAGCTTGGCCAGTTCCGGCCCCTCGCCGACGACGACCTTGCTGCCGGGCAGTTCGAGGTCGAGGAAGGCGGTCAGGTTCTTTTCGATCGCGACACGGCCGACGCAGAGGAACACTGGGCCGGGAAAACCGAGGTCCTTGCGCTTTTCCGGCCGGAAATGATCGGTGTCGACGCCGCGCGTCCAGGGCCTCAGCTTGTTGAAGCCGCGCGCCGCCAGATCGTCGGCCAGCGACTGGGTGGCGACCAGCGTGCCTTGTCCCGAATTGTGGAAATCGCGCAGCCAGCGATAGGCCCAGCTTTCCGGGACAGGCAAGCGTGCGCTCAGATATTCGGGAAAGCGCGTGTGGTAGCTGGTGGTGAAGGGGCGGCCGGCATTGCGGCAGTAGCGCCGCGCCATGATGCCGAGCGGACCTTCGGTGACGATGTGGATGTGGTCGGCCTTGCGCGCCTCGATCAGGCGCGCGACATGGCCGGGAGTGGTCAGCGCCAGCCTTATGTCGGGATAGGTCGGCAGCGGCAAGGTGCGGAAGATGTTCGGGGTCAGGAAGCCGACCTCGACGTCGAAGGATTTCAACGTTTCGGTGAGCCGCTCCAGCGTGTGGACGACGCCGTTGACTTGCGGGCGCCAGGCGTCGGTGACCATCAATATGCGCATGGCGGCCCTTTGCTGGAAAGGTCGTTTTTTGCCTTGAGACGATGCCGGAACGGCGACCATGCGGCAGCCCTCGCTTCGCTCCAGCGCACCCGGGCGGGCTCGGCGTCGAAGTGAGGCGTCAGAGCCGAATCAATTGAAATCGCGCGCTTCATGCGCGCTCTTCACCATGGTTTCATGACGGGCGGATGAAGCCCCCCCTTGCCCGCAGATCATGCGGGAACCGTTATGATGGCGCGCAGACCGCCGAGCGGACTGTCTTCCAGCGTGACGTCGCCGCCATGGCTGCGGGCGATGTCGCGGGCGATGGAAAGACCGAGGCCAGTGCCGCTGGCGTCGAGATTGCGCGCCTCGTCAAGTCGCAAGAAAGGCTTGAACACCTCCTCGCGCTTATCCCGCGGAATGCCCGGCCCATCGTCGTCGATGGTGACGACGAGCGAGCCGCGACCATGGTTGGCGTTGATCTCGACGGTTTTGGCGTAGCGGAAGGCATTGCCGATGACGTTGGACAGCAGGCGGGCAAACGCATTGGGCCGCACGTGCACGTCGGGATCGCCGACAAGCGTGGTCGACAACTTGCATTTGCGCAGCGCAGCCTCCTCGCCAAGCTTCTGGAAATAAGCCGCGAGATCGAAACGGCCGGCGTCTTCCGACGCTTCGCCACGGGCAAAGGCGAGATAGCCCTCGAGCATCGACTGCATGTCGTCGATGTCCTGGTCGAGCGCCGCCTTGGTTTCGGTCTTGCCGCCGGCCAGCGCCAGCTGCAGTTTGAAGCGGGTCAGGATGGTTCGGAGATCATGGCTGACGCCGGTCAGCATGGCGGTGCGCTGCTCGATCTGGCGTTCGATGCGTTCGCGCATCTGGATGAAGGCAAAGCCGGCGCGGCGGACTTCCTCGGCGCCGCGGGGGCGGAAATCGCGCGGCATCGGCCGGCCCTTGCCGAAACTTTCCGCGGCCTCGGCGAGTGTCAGGATCGGCCGGATCTGGTTGCGCAGGAAGGGAATGGCGATCATCAGCAGCACCAGCGAGGTGCCGACCATCCAGATCAGGAAAATGTGGGTGTTCGACGCATAGGCCTGGCTGCGGCGTACGAAGACGCGCAGCACCTTGCCCTCAAGCTGGATGCGGACCTCGACGATGTTGGAATTGCCGACGGTGTCGATCCAGAACGGACGGTTGATCTGCCTTGTGATCTCGGCCGAAAGGATTTCGTCGAGGATCGAGAAGAACGGTTTCGGACCGGGCGGCGGCAGCGGGTCGGGCGGCAGCAGGTCGACCTTCAGCTGCATCCTGTCCTGGGCGATGCGGATGATGTTGGCGTAGTCGGCATCGTGCGGATAGGTTTCGATCATATCGATGATGGCGGCGATGTCGCGCACGGTCGCCTGCGACAGGCGCTGCGTCACGGTCTGCCAGTGGCGTTCCATGAAGACGAAGGCGACGACCGATTGCAGCAGGACCATCGGCGCAATGACGATGATCAGCGAGCGGGCATAGAGCCGCTTCGGCATGTACAGCGCAACCAGGCGCCAGAACCTGTTCCAGGCGCGCGGCATGGCTTTCAGTTTTCGCATCAAGCGATCACTCAAGCCGCCATTTCCCGGCCTGTCCAGCTGCGTAGTCGCCATTCGCCCTTTTCACTCGTCCGCAGCCATTCGGGCCGCCGGCGGCACTCTATTCCACGCTGAGCCGATAGCCAATACCGCGCACCGTCTGCAGCCAGACCGGGTTGGACGGGTCGCGCTCGATCTTGCGGCGCAGGCGGTTGATCTGGACGTCGATGGTGCGCTCGCCGACTTCCGAATCGTCGCCGACCAGTTCATGGCGCGGGATGGTCTCGCCGGCGCGCGCGGCGAAGATCGCCAGGATCTCCTGCTCGCGGTCGGTCAGCTTCAGCGCTTCGCCGCCACGCTTCAGTTCGCGCCTGGCGATCTGGAACGTATAGGGACCGAAGACCAGCTGCTCGACCTTTGGCGTCGTCGCCGGGCCGCCGCGGCGCAGGATGTTGTTGATGCGCAGGATCAGTTCGCGCGGGTCGAAGGGCTTCGGCAGATAGTCGTCGGCGCCGGCCTCGAGCCCGGTGATGCGGCTGTCGGTCTCGGACAGCGCCGTCAGCATGAGGATCGGCACGTTCTTTTCCGCCCGCAGCGCCTTGGTGAGATCGACGCCGGTTTCGCCCGGCATCATGACGTCGAGGACAAGCAGGTCGAAATCGAGACCGGCAAGCTTGCGCCTGGCCTCGCCGGCGTTTCCGGCGACGGTGACGCGAAAGCCGTTTTCGGTCAGATACTGCTTCAGCAGATTGCGGATGCGGGTGTCGTCGTCGACCACAAGCAGATGCGGCGCGTCATCGTCCGGTGCCGTCGGATGATCAACCCTCTCAATGGTCTCCATGGCTCTTCCCTGACATGTTTCGCAGGCACAATGTCAATCTGCGCTCTTAGTTCCGGATTGACCATCGCTTCCAGGAAGCGTTCGATCGAGGCGCGTTCGTCGGCTCCGGAATCTTCCAATGCAGCACGGATGCGGCGTGACTGTGGCCGCGCCAGGGCCAGCGCCAGCGCGCGGCCCTTGGCCGTCGGGTAGAGTTCGCGCTGGCGGCGGTCGCGCGGGCCCTGCAGCTGGACGATATGGCCGGTGTCGATCAGCTGCTTGAGCACGCGCGCCAGGCTCTGCTTGGTGATCTTCAGCACGTCGAGCAGATCGGCGACCGTCAGGCCCGGCTTGCGGTTGACGAAATGCAGGACGCGGTGATGGGCGCGGCCAAAGCCGTAGTCGGCCAGGATCGGATCGGGATCGGAGGTGAAGTCGCGATAGGCAAAGAAGAACAGTTCGATGATGGCGAAGTCGATGCCGTCCTCGTCGGTGATCGCCGTCCTGATCGGTTTTCCGGCTGCGGGGCTTCGATCCGTCATCATCGTCTCCATGCGAAGGGAAATTATGTCAGTACTATTGACATAATTTCCCGGCAATGGTAATTTTTGACAAGCTTTTCGGCGGATTGCGAACGAAAAGGCAAGAGGATGCCGTTTTTCCGGAACTTCCTGAGTTTGCCAGAGCTCAAATATCCGCTTACGCTTTGAGATACCCGGTCGCCCGGTGCGGCTGACACGAAACACACAACGACACAACGATATGCGGGCGTCGCGCCCGCGGGAGGTTATCCATGGCATCCGTTCCCTTCGACCAGCTGGA
This sequence comes from uncultured Alphaproteobacteria bacterium, assembly GCA_963788955.1. Lineage (GTDB taxonomy): Bacteria > Pseudomonadota > Alphaproteobacteria > Rhizobiales > Rhizobiaceae > Mesorhizobium. Next base: position 122,772 of record CAWBIN010000025.1, read on the forward strand.
CGGCTTCATCTGGATGAACGGCGAGTTCGTCAAATGGGCCGACGCCAAGATCCATGTGCTGACCCACGGCCTGCACTATGCCAGCGCCGTCTTCGAGGGCGAGCGCGCCTATGGCGGCGAGATCTTCAAGCTGACCGAGCACACCGAGCGCCTGCATGAATCGGCGCGCCTGCTCGGCTTCAAGATTCCCTATTCGGTCGCCGAGCTCGACGACGCCTGCCGCACGCTCTTGAAGAAGCAGGGTTTCCAGGACGCCTATGTCCGCCCGATCGCCTGGCGCGGCAGCGAGAAGATGGGCGTCTCGGCGCAGAACAACCGCATCAACTGCGCCATCGCCATCTGGCAGTGGCCGAGCTATTTCAACCCGGCGCAGAAGCTGAAGGGCATCCGCCTCGACATCGCCGAATGGCGCCGCCCCGACCCGCGCACCGCGCCGTCGAAGTCGAAGGCCGCCGGCCTCTACATGATCTGCACCATCTCCAAGCATGCCGCCGAGGCCAAGGGCTATGCCGACGCGATGATGCTCGACTGGCGCGGCCAGGTCGCCGAAGCGACCGGCGCCAACATCTTCTTCGTCAAGGACGGCAAGATCCACACGCCGACGCCCGATTGCTTCCTCGACGGCATCACCCGCCGCACGGTGATCGGCCTCGCCAAGGACCGCGGCATCGAGGTGATCGAGCGCGCCATCATGCCGGAAGAACTCGAAGGCTTCGAGCAGTGCTTCCTCACCGGAACGGCGGCCGAAGTGACGCCGGTTTCCGAGATCGGCCCCTACCGATTCGAGGTCGGCGAGATCGCCAAGACACTGATGAACGACTATTCTGCCGCAGTGCAGCCGAAGCATGCGATAGCTGCAGAATAACGGAAATCACAGCTTTTTTGGCAAGCAGGGGCGGTTTTCGGGCCGCCCCTTTTATTTCAGCATCTCTGCATTTGACTTTCGTCCGATTCGGCGTCTCATGATGGCGTCGGCCCGGGAGGCTGGCAGTCATGGAGGGACTAGGAACATGGACACGAACACGCTCTTCCGATCATTGTGCAGGTATTAGCGGGTATTATCGGTGGTCAGGCGGTGGGCGCTGCGCTGAAGCAAGCGGCGATGGGTCAGCTTGCCCAAAATCCTGGGCGGCGCGATTGGCGGCGTCGGCGGCGCGGCCATCCTCGGCAGCCTGCTGGGCGGCGGCACGGTCGATCCGGCAGCGGCTGCGGCGGCAGCGGGCGGATTGGGCAGCGCGTTGAACCTGGAGAACATCGTCGGCGGCGCTGGCGGCGGCGCCATCCTGACCGGCATCATCGGTGCGGTCATGGGTGCGATGAAGAAGTAAGCCTCGAGATCATCGGCTTTTCGCATGGGCGGCCTTGCGGCCGCCCATTTTGTTTTTGGCCAATCGAGATGGCCGCCGGCGGTGGACGCGGTTCGCATGTGGCTCTACATCAGAGCCGGTTTTCACAGAACTGGAGCTTGTTGCGCGTCCGAGAGGATGCCGCGCTCCAATGCAGCGAAAGGACAATCATGGGTCAGCTCAATGCCGGCATCGTGCCGGTCACGCCCTTCCAGCAGAACTGCACGATCCTGTTCGACATGGACGACAAGCAGGGCGTCGTCGTCGATCCGGGCGGCGACATCGACAAGGTGCTGGCGGTGCTGAAGGACAATGCGATCACCGCCGGCGCGATCTGGATCACGCATGGCCATATCGATCATGCCGGCGGCGCGATGGAGCTGAAGGAGGCGCTCGGCGTCGAGATCATCGGCCCGCACGAGGCCGACCGGCCGCTGCTCGACAATCTGGAAAACCAGGCAAAGCGCTTCGGCATCGCCGATGCGGTGCGCAATTGCGTGCCCGACCGGTTCCTCAGCGAAGGCGAGACCGTGTCATTCGGCGCGCATGTCGTTCGAAGTCCTGCATTGCCCGGGCCATGCGCCTGGCCATGTCGTCTACTACAACCGGGCGGCCAAGTTCGCCCATGTCGGCGACGTGTTGTTTCGCGGCTCGGTCGGGCGCACCGATCTGCCTGGCGGCGACCATGCGGCGCTGATCGCCTCGATCAAGGACAAGCTTCTGCCGCTCGGCGACGACATCGGCTTCATCTGCGGCCATGGCCCGGGCGGCCGTTTCGGCGAGGAGCGGCGGACCAATCCGTTCTTGACCTAGGGTGCGCCGATATTCAGTGATGCCGGCCTGCGAACGGCGACTTCCTGCGCTTCCGATGCTCACCTACCCAAAAAGTACGCTCCGCTCCGGTTCTCGGAACCCACCACTCTCGACTTGGCCTGACCTGACTCTCAACACACCCTGGCGGCTCGAAGCCCACAAGAAAAGCGCTACCCGAGGGCGGCGCTTTTGCGAGACAGAAAATGCCTCAGTTGGCGACGCAGAAATGCTGCTCGCCGTCATTGCCGGTGAACGTGCCGCTGCGGGCATTGAAGCTCCGGTAGCGGTCCGAGCAGTATTCGTACCAGGCGCGGGTCCACGGCTCGGCATAGCGGTCGGCATAGACGACCCGCGGCTGCCGCATAGTAGCGGCGAACCGGCGCCGGCCGCACTTCGCGATAGTCGTAGTCGTCGTCATAGCTAGCTGTAGCGCGGCTGCGGGTTGCTCAGCGCGCCGGCGATCAGGGCGCCGGCCGCAAGGCCGACGACGCCGGCGGCGAGGGCGTCGCCATGGTTGTGGTGGCCATGATGGCGCCAGCGCCAGTCGTCGGCATTGGCGGCCGGCAGAGTGGCGAGCGTGGTCGCGGCGAGCGCGGCGGACAGGATGGCGGTCTTGAAAATGCGGTTCATTTCGGTCTCCTTCGTGCCGGCCCGGGTAGTTTCAGGGGATGCGGTCCGGCTTTGGCGAAGATTAATAGGAGACCGTGGCTGAACGGGGGCTGAACGGAAATTCGCCGGTATGGTTCAAGGCGCATGCGGCAAAAACCACATGCTCGTGCGGAAGGCTGACTCCGCCTCATCAGTCTCCGTCCAGATCTGTCCTGAGCCGGCTTAGCCGATCGACAGATTGACGGCCTTCGGACCCTTGCCGCGCTTGTCCGGCTCGGTGTCGAATGTCACTTTCTGCCCATCTTCCAGACCGGGAAGACCCGACGCCTGCACGGCCGAAATATGGACGAAGACATCCTTCGCGCCATCGTCCGGCGTGATGAAGCCGAAGCCTTTGGCATGATTGAAGAATTTGACGGTGCCGGTCTGCGGCATGGGAAGCTCCCTTTGATCCCATAAACTCCAGTCTCGGGCCGGCAAATGCCCGAATGGAAATTTGTCCTTTATTTTAGCGCTATCGGCAAGAGAAAGTTTTGCGAGCGGTAACGCACGGGGCTCAATGATCTCGGCAAGCATTTCAGCGTCTCGGCGATGCCGATCCGAACGGCGCGACTTTGGGTGACGCGTCGGCGCACATCGAAAAAGCGCGACGGGAATCGCCGCGCCTTCGAAAGCCGGGTCGGCTGACGAAGCCGGTTCAAGCTTGCTTCGCTGGTCGCGCGCCCGGACGGACGCGCGGTCAGACGGATCAGGCAGCGCGGAGATTGACCGCCTTCGGGCCCTTGCCCATGCGGTCGGGCTCGACGTCGAAAGTGACCTTCTGGCCGTCGACCAGCGTGCGCAGGCCCGAGGCCTCGATCGCGGAAATGTGGACGAACACATCCTTGGCGCCGCCATCGGGCGTGATGAAGCCGAAGCCTTTGGTCGCGTTGAAGAATTTAACGGTGCCGGTCTGGGCCATTGGGGAAACTCCTTCACCCGTGTCAGTCTTGTGGTTTGCCCGCCGCCTGGCGCCGTGGGCAAGTCCCGGTGGTTGCTTCGGCAGTCATGCATTGGCGCATGGTCAAACCCCCCGCCGAAAACGGGGCCGTCAGAGATTCACAGTATCGGGGAAAGGTCGTCCAAAACGTTCCGCTCTCCGGGTCGCAAATGCCCGAACACAAAATTTATCGCACGGAAACGTGATGGTTGCAAGACAGGGGCCGCGAGGCGCCCTGATGGGCGCTCCGCAACGCAAGGCTTCGATAGACCCGGCCTCCGTGTCCGGTCATCGGCCAGAGCCTGTCCACGCATGGTCCAGAGCGCATGCCACGATGCTATTCGAGACGCGGGCGGCGGCATCGCATACGCCTCCGGTCTTCCGCAAACGGGGGTTGCATTTGGCAAGGGAATGGCGAGGATCGGCAGGCGTGTTTTGCGCCGGGACGGGGGCTCGAGGGAGATATTCATGAAATTTCTTGCGACGATCTTCTCGCGACAGGGTTTTGCCATTCTATTCCTGTCGGCACTTCTGGCCGCCTGCACCGTGGTGGTCGACGAGGGGCCGGGACCGCGCCCGCGCCCACCGAGGCCGGAGCCGCAATTCTGCACCAGGGAGTATGAGCCGGTCTGCGCCCGTCGCGGCGGCGACCGCCAGACCTTCGCCAATGCCTGCCTCGCCGACCGGGCGGGATACCGCATCGTCCGCGACGGGCCATGCCGCGATGGCGGCGGTGGTGGCGGCGAGGAGCAGACATTCTGCACCCGCGAATACGCTCCGGTCTGTGCCCGCCGCCATGGCGAGCTGCGCACCTTCCCGAACGAATGCGAGGCTCGCGCGGCCGACTATCGCATCGTCGGCGACGGTCCGTGCTGAACGAGGCAGGATCTCGCCTGCCTTGGCTGCGATCGGCGTCCCCTCTCTCCGTTTTGGCGGGGAGATGGGGCGCGATGTTGCCTGCCAGGTTCCATGATGCGCGCGGCAATGCCGGCGCGTCTTGAAACTGCCGGCGGTATGCCTTAGGTCCGGCATGCGGACAAACACGGCAGGTTTCCCATCAACAGAGATCAGAGAAGAGCGGCGGGCGCGGGCGCAGACGGGCGGAGGGCAGCCGCCCACGGGGCTCGACCAGTATGTGCAGCAGGCGCTGCAGCTCCATCAGGCCGGGCGCCGGCAGGAGGCCGAGACGCTCTATCGGCAGGTGCTGGCGCACAAGCCGAACCATGCCGCCGCGCTGCATTTCCTCGGGCTTCTGCTGCATCAGACCGGGCGAAGCGAGGAAGGGCTGGATCTCATCGAGCAGTCGGTGAGCCTGCAGCCGAAGAATGCCGATTTCCTCAACAATTTCGGCACGGTGATGCGCGATCTTGGCCGCGTCGATGCTGCCGCCGATTTCTTCCGTGGCGCGGTGGACATCCGGCCCGACCAGCTTGCGGCGCGCGATAATCTCGGCTCGGCGTTGAAACAGCTCGGCCAGTTCGAGGGTGCGGAAGAGATCTATCGCGGGACGATCGGCCGCAATCCCTTCCATGTCCGTGCCCGCATCGGGCTTGCCGAAACGCTGCAGGAAGCGGGGCGTCTGGACGGGGCGCTCGCCGTCTTCCGCGAGGCGCTGACGATCCGGCCGAAGGATGCCGAACTTCTGCATGGGCTGGGCGTCGGGATGATGGAAAAAGGCAAGCTCGATGAAGCTGCCGATCTGTTCCGGCAGGCGCTGGCGATCGATCCCGGCATGGCGAAGGCCTGGCTGATGCTGACGCAGGTCAAGCGCCAGAAGGAGCGCGACGCCGAACTTGCCGGCATGGAGGCCCAGCATGCCAAGGCGCCGGCAGGCAGCCTGGCGCGCATGCAGCTTTCGTTCGGCCTCGGCAAGGCCAATGACGATCTGAAGGATTATGGCCGCGCCTTCGATTATTTCGCCGAAGGCAACGCCATCCGCCGCAAGGGCATCGACTATGATGCGGCGAGGACGCGCGACGAATTCGAAGCGATGAAGGCGGTGTTCGACAAGGGCTTCTTCGAAAAGCACAAGCCAAGCGAAATCGCTGACGATACGCCGATCTTCGTCGTCGGCATGCCGCGCTCGGGCACGACTCTGGTCGAGCAGATCATCGCCAGCCATCCAAAAGTCTATGGCGCGGGCGAGCTCAGCATCCTGAAGACGGCGGTCGGCAAGCAGTTCCCGCTGAACATGCAGGGCGGCTTTCCCTGGGGGATCGCCGACATGTCCGACAAGGCGTTCGCCGAGGCGGGGCAAGCCTATCTCGATATGCTGCACGCCCGCTATCCCGGCTTCCGGCATGTCACCGACAAGATGCCCGGCAACTTCCTGCTGATCGGCTTCATCCATCTGATGTTGCCGAAGGCGAAGATCATCCATTGCGCGCGCGATGCTGCGGCGACCTGCCTGTCGATCTACAAGGTGCATTTCCGCGGCGACAGCCATCGCTACGGCTACGATCTTGGCGAGCTTGCCGATTTCCACAATCTCTACACCGACATCATGGCGCATTGGCGCACCGTGCTGCCGGGCGTGGTGCATGATGTGCGCTACGAGGATTTCGTCGCCGACCAGGAAGGCCAGACGCGGGCGCTGATCGCCCATCTCGGCCTGCCTTGGGACGATGCGGTGCTGTCGTTCCACGAGACCGACCGTCCCGTGCGCACGGCCTCTGCCGCGCAGGTGCGCCAGCCGATGTACCAGGGGTCGGTCGATCTGTGGAAGCGCTATGGCGACAGGTTGAAGCCGCTGCTGGACAAGCTGGCGTAGCGTGCTGGTCGCCGGCCGAAGCATCTCAGCTTCGTCATCCTAGGGCGAAGCAGGAGCGCAGCTCCGTCGCGAAGACCCTAGGATCCATTCCGTGACCTCGATCGAACGATGCAGCGGAGTAGAATTCTGCACCGTTGCAACGCCTTTAGGTCACGGCATGGATCCGATGGTCTGCGCCGCGTCGCTTCGCTCCTTGCTCCGCCATAGGATGACGAAGCGATGGGTCAAAGCTCCATGAACGGCTGGAAGCCGCCAAAGATCATGCGCTTGCCGTCGAACGGCATGGTCGGCCAATCGGCTTTCAGCCGCGGGTCGGCCATTATCTTGGCCATCACCGCGTCGCGCCGTTTTCTGCGATTCATAGACGACCCATGCGAAGACGACGACCTCGTCATCCTTGGCCTGCACGGCGCGCGGAAACGAGGTGAGCTCGCCATAGGGCACGTCGTCGCCGATGCATTCGACATAGGCGAGCGCGCCGTGCTCCATCCAGATGGAGCCGGCTGTGCCCGGCCATCTTCTTGTAGTCATCGAGATTTGCCTTGGGCACGGCGAGCACGAAACCATCGACATAGGACATGGGTTCTCCGTGCTTCTCCTCAGGTGCCGTCTTCGTTCACGCGGCGCGTTCATCGCCCATTCGACACCGAAGGGGTCGCGCATGTTGCCCCAGCGGTCGCCCCAGAACATCACCTGCAGCGGCATGACGACTTCGCAGCCGGCATCGACGGCGCGCTTCCACCAGGCTTCGATGTCGTCGCTGCCGAGATGGAGCTGCATGGTGTAGCCCTGCGGCTTGACCGGGGGCATGCCGTGCTCGGGATAGAAATCGGAGATCATCAGCGTCGAGCCGTTGATGTGAAGATGGATGTGCATGGTGCGGCCCTGCTCATCCGGCGGATAGAAGAAGACCTGCTCGGCGCCGAAGGCCTTCTTGTAGAATTCGGCGGCCTTGAAGGCGCCGTCCAGCTGCAGATAGGGCGTCAATCCGCCGAGCACTTTCGCGGCAGGCTGGGTTTGCGGCTGATCGTTCATGTTTTGCTCCTCTTTGCGTTTGGTTGGGCCTTGCGAACCGTAGGACGAATGAGGTGGCGGCGATCCTACACGGCCGACGGGATTTTTTCAGTGCCGCGACCGAGGCGACGGTCGTCGTCGATGGCGCCTGCCGCAACGGCCGGAGGGCCGCTTTCATCTCGCTCGCTCAGGGAGCCCTGCAAATCCGAGGGCCGTTTTGCGCGTCGACGATGATTTCCGGCCAGCCGATATCCTTGCGCAATTCGATCGGCAGTGAAAGGAGCGCGCGCTCGCTGCGGTAACGGGCACGGTTCGCCGCGTAGCGGGCCGCTATCCGGCTTACGGATGACAGAATGGACATGATGCTTTCTCCTCGATTGAAGCCGGCATCATCGTGTCGGCATCCCAAGGACGTGGCAGGCAAATGCGATCCTACAGATCGTCGAAAATTTTGGCCGGCCCACGACAGGCCGGCCCCTGGGCCTGTCGTCAGCTGGCTGTCTCAGCCACCTGCCGGAAGAAATCCTCCGGGCAGTCGACCTCGGTCAGCCGGCGCTTCTCGATCAGCCAGAAGCGGTTGCCGATGGCACGGATGAAGGAGCGGTCGTGCGAGGCGAGCACGCAGCTTGCCTGATGCGCCAGCAGTTCCGCTTCCAGCGCTTCCTGGCCATCGATGTCGAGATGGTTGGTCGGCTCGTCGAGCAGATAGAAGTTGGGGTTGGCAAGCCGAAGCGCCAGCATCATCAGCCGCGCCTTCTGGCCGCCGGACAGCATGCCGATCTTGCGCTCCTGCATCTCGATGGCGACACCGGCGCCGGCGAGCAGCGAGCGGGCGCGCTGCTCGCCGACATCGTATCTTCGCGAGACCATCGCCAGCGGCGTGTCGTTGGCGCTCATGCCCGACAGCGCCTGGTCGCTGTAGCCGAGCACCGTCGACGGCGTCACCTTGACGTTCGGCACCGTTTCCGGCTCGACAACGGCGCTGCGGATCAGGGTGACGAAGCGCGACTTGCCGACGCCGTTGCGGCCGAGCAGAACGATGCGGTCGCCCTGGCAGATGTGGCGCTTGCCGGTCCTGAACAGCAGCGTGCCGTCGGGTGTTTCGACCGCCGCGTCGTCGAGCGTGATCAGCACTTTTGCGTGGGTGCCGCGATTGGCGAGCCTGATCGCGCCGGCCGATTTCTCGCGATGCGCCGGATGCCGCCGCCTCTTCCAGCCGCTCCGCCCGTTGGTTGAGCTGCTTGGTCTTGACCGTCAGCAGGTCGCTGCCCGAATTGATGCCGATGTTGTTGAGCTTGGCCGCCTGCCGGCGCAATTGCTGCGCCACCTTCATGTCGCGCTGGAATTTGCGCTCCGTCGAGGCATCGACTTCGTCCAGCGCCTCGCGTGCCCGTGAATAGGGCAGGGAAAACACCGGCGACTGTTCCGGGCGCAGGAACAGCGTGCGGTTGGTGATGGCGTCGAGGAAGGCGCGGTCATGGCTGGCGATGACGACCGGCACCTCGCGCGGCAGCGCGTTCAGCCAGGTTTCCAGCTGGCTGATCTTGGCGAGGTCGAGATGGTTGGTCGGCTCGTCGAGCAGCAGCACGTCCGGGTCGGTGACCCAGACGCGGGCGATCAGCGCCAGCCGCTGCCAGCCGCCGCTCAAGCGCCTGCATCGGCCGCTCGCGCATCGGTTCGGGCACGTCGAGCGAATCCAGCACCACGTCGACGCGCCACAGTTCGCTCTCGGCCTGCTCGGCGGGCAAGGCGTCGGCCACGGCTTGATGGAAGCTGTAATCGAGAAGAGCGTCCGGGACGGATTGTTCGACATGGCCGACGCGCAGGCCACGCGTGCGGGTGATGTCGCCAAAGGTCGGTTCCATCGCGCCGGTCAGGCATTTGAGCAAGGTCGACTTGCCGCGGCCATTGGCGGCAACGATGCCGAGCCGGTCGCCGGCACCGATGGTGAGGTCGAGGTTGGAGAAGAGCGGCGCACTCATGGTGACGCCGAGGGATTTGAGGCTGATCAGGGCCATTTTGATTTCTCTGGTCTTGCCGGATAGTACCGGCTCAATGCACTTTGACGGTGCGCCTGCAGGCCATCAGGCTCGGCGTTGCAGCACCACGAAGGGCAGACCAAAAAATCGAAGCGGGAAAAAACCCGGACCGTCCCTGGTCAGCCCTGCAAGCAAGCTCGCAGGGCACAGACAGGGCCGCGCTGACGGTGGTGATCGATAAACACGCAGCCCTCCTTTCAAGACGTTTGAGTTGGAGAACTGGCTACACCAAAGCCGGGGCCGATGGCAAGGGCGGTGTACTACCGACCGGGTCTGCCAGTCTTGCCGGGCCGGCGTTTTTCGCGGCGGGCATCTCCCGGGTCCTCGTAGGAGCCGATACCGGCGCGTTCGCGCTTGACCGGCTTTTCGCCTTCGATCGGCGTTTCCGTACGCCGCACCGTCATCTCGTCGAGCGAGTTCTTCTTGAACAGCGGCTTGGTGGCCTCGCCCGGAATGCCGAAGTCGGAGCCGTGCGCCTCCGCCGCCGACTGCTTCTTGAACAGCGAGCGCGAGACGGCGCCCGCCGGCGTCGGCATGTCGGTGCCCGGGCCCATGTCGTCAATCGACGGTTTGGCAAACAGCGGCTTCTTCACCGGTACGGCGCCATCGGCGCCCATTTCGTCTAGCGCCGGCTTGCGGAAGAGGTTGGGCCGGGCAGCCTTGGCCGCCTCCTCGGCGGCACGTGCTTCGTCGAGCTTGCGGAAACGCTCCTGTTCCTCGGCCGTACGATGTTTGGCCACGCCCTTGTTGTGCTTGCCCTTCTCGCGGCCTGAGGCCGGGACTTTGCCATTCCATCTCGGCGCCAGCGGGTCGTCGGAGATGGCAAGTTCCATCTCGCGCAGCCGCTTGATCTCGTCGCGGATGCGGGCGGCCTTCTCGAAGTCGAGGTTGGCGGCGGCGTCGCGCATCTGCTTGTCGATCGCCTCGAGATGGGCCTTGAGATTGTTGCCCATCATGGCGCCGGCGCTGTCGGTGAACTGCGAGATGTCGGCGCGGACATGGTCCTTCTCGTAGACCGAATCCAGGATGTCGGAGATGCGCGACTTGACCAATTCCGGCGTGATGCCGTTGGCCGCGTTCCACTCCATCTGCTTTTCGCGGCGGCGGTTGGTCTCGGCCATCGCCCGCTCCATCGAGCCGGTGACCTGGTCGGCATAGAGGATGACCTTGCCGTCGACGTTTCTGGCGGCGCGGCCGATGGTCTGGATCAGCGAGGTTTCCGAGCGCAAGAACCCTTCCTTGTCGGCATCGAGGATGGCGACGAAGCCGCATTCGGGAATGTCGAGGCCTTCGCGCAAAAGGTTGATGCCGACCAGCACGTCGAAAGCGCCGAGGCGCAGATCGCGCAGGATCTCGATGCGCTCCAGCGTGTCGATGTCGGAATGCATGTAGCGGACGCGGATGCCCTGCTCGTGCAGATATTCGGTCAGGTCCTCGGCCATGCGCTTGGTCAGCACGGTGACCAGCGTGCGGTAGCCGGCCCTGGTGGTGTCGCGGATCTCGCCGACGACATCGTCGACCTGGGTCTTGGCCGGGCGCACCTCGACCGGCGGGTCGATCAGGCCGGTCGGGCGGATGACCTGCTCGGCGAACACGCCGCCGGACTGTTCCATCTCCCAGCCGCCCGGCGTTGCCGAAACGGCGACGGAAAGCGGACGCATGGCGTCCCATTCCTCGAAGCGCAGCGGCCGGTTGTCCATGCAGGAGGGCAGCCGGAATCCATACTCGGCCAGCGTCGCCTTGCGGCGAAAGTCGCCGCGATACATGCCGCCGATCTGCGGCACGGTGACGTGGCTTTCGTCGATGAAGACCAGCGCATTGTCGGGAATGTATTCGAACAGGGTCGGCGGCGGATCGCCCGGCTGGCGGCCGGTCAGATAGCGCGAATAATTCTCGATGCCGGCGCAGGAGCCGGTCGCTTCCAGCATCTCCAGGTCGAAGCGGGTGCGCTGCTCCAGCCGCTGCGCCTCCAGCAGGCGGCCAGCCTTTTCAAGCTCTTGCAGGCGGTGCTTGAGTTCTTCCTTGATCGACTTGATGGCTTGATTCAAGGTCGGGCGCGGCGTCACATAGTGCGAGTTGGCGTAGATCTTGACGCTCTTCAGCTCGCCGGTCTTCTGGCCGGTCAGCGGGTCGAACTCGGTGATCGCCTCGATCTCGTCGCCGAACATCGAGATGCGCCAGGCGCGGTCTTCCAAGTGGGCCGGAAAGATCTCGATCGTGTCGCCGCGCACGCGGAACGAGCCGCGGACGAAATTGATGTCCTGGCGCTTGTATTGCTGGGCGACGAGGTCGGCGAGCAGAGCGCGCTGGTCGAGCCGGTCGCCGATCTGCATCTGGAAGGTCATCGCCGTGTAGGTCTCGACCGAACCGATACCGTAGATGCAGGAGACCGAGGCGACGATGATGACGTCGTCGCGCTCGAGCAGCGAGCGCGTCGCCGAATGGCGCATGCGGTCGATCTGCTCGTTGATCGAGGATTCCTTCTCGATGAAGGTGTCGGTGCGCGGCACGTAGGCTTCCGGCTGGTAGTAGTCGTAGTAGGAGACGAAATACTCGACCGCGTTTTCCGGGAAGAATTTCTTGAACTCGGAATAGAGCTGCGCGGCCAGCGTCTTGTTGGGCGCCAGGATCAAGGCAGGGCGTTGCGTCTCCTCGATCACCTTGGCCATGGTGAAGGTTTTGCCGGAGCCGGTGACGCCGAGCAGCACCTGGGTGCGGTCGTTGCCGTCGACGCCCTCGACGAGATCCTTGATCGCCGTCGGCTGATCGCCTGCCGGCTCGAAATCCGATACCATCTTGATGGCGATGCCGCCTTCGGATTTTTCCGGGCGGGCAGGGCGGTGCGGCGTCCACAGCACGCCGTCCTTGTGCAGGGGATTGCCGGATTCGATCAGCGCGGAGAGCGCGGCCACCGTGGCGGTGACGCCGCTGGACGCCATCGTCTCGGCTTCTTCCAGCGAGATGTCGAGCCCGGCAACCGGGTTGAGACCGGCCGCGGTGCGCTCCCTGGCGGTCGCCGCGCCACCCATCGAGGTGCCACGCGCCGTCCGGCCAGGAGAGGCGGAGCGCTCGGGGATTTTCTTTGCGGCTTTCGGTTTCGGCTGCTGCTCGGCCTCGCGCTCGATCTGTTCGGCCCAGTCGGCGATCGAGCCGGTCAGCGGCGTACCGGAGAATTCGGTCTGCGGCGCCTCGGCAAAGCCGCCCTTGTGCAGCGGCTCCGAGGCATCGAGGAAATCGGTCAGCGGGCTGCGCCGCTTCGGCGCGCCACGGTCGTCTTGCGCCGCCGAGGGCGTTTTCTTGTCGGGAAGTTTGGCCATGACCCGAATATGGGCAGAACTCGGCCAAAATGGAAAGAGCGGAGTGAGCAGGGCTGTACGGCCAGGTCAAGCTGCTGACAGAAGGCTGTCAGGAGCGATGGCGTGCCGAGATGTACCCGCTCAGTTGAACCAAAGCGCGAAAGTCAAAAAGCCGGCGCCGCCGAACTGACGCTGGATCTGGTCGAACTCCTCGCCGGTCAGGATCTTGCCGCTTTCGAGATAGGGCGCGATGGCCGGGCCGGTGATCGACAGTACGAGGTCGAAGGGTTTCGGCTCGTCGAAGAAGCGCTTCATGTTGATGCCCTTGTCGGCGATGCGGAAATGCGGCAGCAGCAAACGGCCTTCGAGCAGGTCCTCGGCCATGGTCAGCGCTGCCAACCAGGCTTGAACCTGTTCCTCGCCGACCTCGAGGCCGGTGAGCGGGTTGGCGCCCTTCTGCTGCGGGCCGGGCAGCCATTCTCGGTCATTGTCGGTCTCGGCGCGGATCGCCTTCCAGTCCTCGCGCGACAGCCGGATCATCTCGAGCAAATGGCGGCGCGCCGCTTGCCGCCGCTCCGGCTCGACCACCTGCCAGTTGATGAGATGCACCAGCGAGATGAAATCGGCAAAGCGCCATTCGGACGAAAAGATGCTGCCGTTCATGCCGCCGTCGAGCGGAACGAGCATGTCTTGCAGCGGCAGTTTGGCGCGCGGAAACAGCATGTGGAACGAGCCGTCGAACATGCTCCTGAAATCATGCGCCAGCCAGAAATCGGCCTGCGCCATCAGGAACTCGGCATAGCCCTGCAGCCAGTAGCCGTCGGCACGATCGAAGCGGAAGGTGAGGGCGGGAGCGGCGGTGTCTTGCACACTGCCGCGCGACAGGGCCGCCATGATGGCGACGGCGCTTTCGTCCGGCGCGATCTGGTGCCATCCTCGTTGAGATCGATGCCGAGACGGCCGAGGTCGATGGCCATGCCGATATCCGCATCGGCAGGCACCGAGCCCAGCGTGGCGGCGGATTTCTCCAGCCGGTCGCGGAAGGCGGTCAGGATGGCGCGGAATTCTTCGTAGGTCAGCGGCTCCGGGTTGGGATTGTCGGGCACGGGGAGCCGCATCAGCGGCAGCATGAAGGATTGCGGGCTGTCGAAACCGTGGCGGTGCAGGCCGCCTGCCAGGATCTCCAGCGCGGTGAAGAATTCGCCGGCGCCGGCGGCATAGGCCGACGCGGGATCGCTGGGGGCGGCAGCTTCGAGCGCGGCGAGCGCGCCATCGCGGTCGGCCACGGTCTTGGCCTCGAACAGCGGCTGCCGGATCGGGGGCGGCGGCGCTGGCGGAAGACAAGCGGCAGCAGCAGGATGAGGCGGAGGCCATCAGGCTCGACAATCGCTTCATTTGGGTCCCTCCCGTTGCGATCCTGCCGCAACATACACGCATTCGGATCGCCGCGCCTGCCGGTCTTCAACCGCAACGATGCGACGGCGCGGTAGCCGACTGCCGACAGATGTGCTTCAACCGATCGGGCAGACAGTCTACACAAGGCAAACAATTGGGCGTCGCGTGTCGAACTATCCGCTTTCCTACAAACTGTCCTGGCTGCCGCGCTTCCTGCAGCCGTCGCTCGGCGGCGACGTCAGGCGGTTTCGCGCCGATCGCGGCCGGGATGCTGATCGAACCGCCGCCGGCGCGGATGGTGCGGCTGGCCTTCGTCGGCGATATTTCGGCGGTCGCCAACCGCAGTGCACCGGACTGCGATCCGGCGATCAAGGCGTTGCTTGCCTCCGCCGATCTGGTGGTCGGCAATTGCGAAAGCCCCATCGTCGAGCGGCCGAGCGCGGTGATGGGCACGCGGCTCGGCACGCATCATGCGATGACCGAACGCTTCCTCGCCGAGGCATTGGCGGCTGTCGGCATTGCGCGCGAAAAGCTCGTGCTGTCGCTGGCCAACAACCATGTGCTCGACCAGGGCGTCGCTGGCTTCGATGAGACGGTCGCGGCGCTGAAGCGGCTGGGCATCCGCAGCATCGGCACCGCTCGCCAAAGGTCCGGTCGAGCGGCTTGCGGTCGGGCCGCTGACCATAGGCTTTGCCGCCTTCACGCTATGGCGCAATGCCGATGCCGAAACGTTTTCGGGCCGCGTGTCCATGCAAGGCGACCCGGCGCTGTGGCCGCCTGCTACGGCCAAGGGCGTCGATCTTGTCTGCGCGGTACCGCATTGGGACTGGGAGTTCCGGCATTTTCCGCGCGCCGAAACGCGGGCGCTGGCCAGGCAGTTGGCCGGGCACGGCGTCGGGCTGATCGCCGGGCACCACGCCCATGTCGTGCAGCCGGTGCGAGCGGATCGGCGACACGCTTGTCGCCTACGGGCTTGGCGATTTTCTCGGTACCGCCTTTGCCCGCCAGCCGTGGCCGGGCCGTATCGGCTGCATCCTTACCGTCGACGTCAGCGCCGACCTTGGCATGCGCGGCAAGATCGCCGCCTATCGAATGCATCCGTTCATGCGGCTGCGCGCCAGCGACCATGAGCGGCTGGTTCCGGTTAAGGCGCTGGAGGGTGGCATCCGCGGCAAGGTCGAGCGCCAGGCTGAAGGCGATTTTTGGCGGGCAGTTCGCAGGCGTGTGAAAGCCGCAGGCTGGCGACTTTCCGGCAAAAGCGGTTATCATGCGACAGAGGCAGGCTTGCGGGGGTGGCGGTGGAAACAACGGATTTCATGCCGAGCGAGGCGGTGATCGCCGGCATCAGGAAGGATATCGAAGACTATGAGGCCAGGCGGGCGTCGGCCTACCGGCAGGTGCGCTGGCGGGTGCCGGTGTTCGTCGGCCTGGTGGTGGTCTTCATGGTGCTTGTCGCCTGGCTCTTCAACAAGGTCGCCGACCCCAACGAGCAATGGTTCTCGACTCCGCACGTGTTCCTTTATTTCGGCAGTTTCGTTGCGGCGCTGCTGCTCTACTTCCAGGCGATGAAGCCAGCGACGCAGACTGCAGCAATCCTTCCGCGAGACGCTGCTGCCGATGATCTTCGGCTTCATCCAGGACATGCGCTACCAGCATGGCGTTACGCCCGAATTCCTTCGACCGGCTGCCACGCGAGACGGTCGGCGCCTTCAACCGGCAGATCATTCGACGATGTCTTTTCCGGCCGCTACGAGGGGTTTGCGTTCGAGCTTTACGAGGCGGAGCTGCGCGAAGGGACCGGCAAGGGCTCGTCGACGGCATTCAGAGGCGTCATCGTCGCCTTCGAGACGATCGCACCATTCCCCGGCACGCTGGTGGCGACGCGCCGGGCCAATGTGGTCGTCGGCTTTTTCCGCGGCATGTTCGCCAGCAGGATGGAAGAGCTGTCCTCCGGCGTTTCGCGAACTCGATGCCGCCTACGAATTCCGCACCGACAATGTCGAAGCGGCCCGGCCGCTGGTGAGCGGCCGGCTGGCGCAGGCGCTGAAATGGCTCGGTGAAACCTGGCCCGACGATCCGGCGCGCGTGGCGCTCGATGGCAGCGACGGGTTCCTGCTGTTGCCGCAGCCGAAGGACTTCTTCGAGCTGCCCGATATTTCGGTGCCGCTCGACTACCAGACCCATGTCGCGCCAATGATCGCGGATATGGGCGCGATGCTGGCGACGGCGGCACTGGTGCGCAAGATCGGCGCGAAGGACGAGCAGGGTTAGAAAGGCAGGCGCGCGATCAGCAGTCGAAGCGGTAATTGCTTGCGTACATAGTCCGCGTCCTGCTTGGACATCTTCTTCAGCATCACGCAAACGGTAAAGCTGCCGACCTGATGGCCGTTCCTGGTGTAGCCCCAGTCGGAAATGTCGTCGCGGGAAAATTTGATATACTGGCCGTTCACGACATTTTGGACCAGTTTCGGCTCGTTCGCCAATACGCCAGCAAAGCCGGTAGTGGTCCGTTCGAAAGGGATGACCCAGAAATGCTCCGTCGCATTTCCGTCCACGATCATGACTTTCAACTTGAAGTCGTGCGTTCCCGGCGGCGGAGTTTCGGATAAGGCGAGGAAGTCGTCCAGGCTGGATCGGGCCTGCGCAATCGCCGCCGTCATCTCCGGATCATCCCGGGCCACCATCACGATCTTGTCGTCGCCTTGATCGGCGCTTTGCGCTCGAACAGGCGCGGGAACAAACGCCAGCATCAGGGACAGCATGGCGTGGGCTGGAAACTTCATTGCGCGGCCCCTCACGAGAATGGCCGGCATCATCATGCATCAAATTCGGATTTTCAACCGAAGCGCAGCTTCATGCCGAGGATGGCGACTACGAACAGGAATGTGACGCCATTGGCGAGGATGACCGGCCAGGAGCCGATCAAGAGGCCGTAGAGCGTCCACAGTAAAACGCCGGTGGCGATCGAGCCGGTGGCGAACAGCGAGATGTCGCCGGCACGGCGCTCGCGCGCGACCTTGGCGACCTGCGGAATCCAGCCAAGCGTGGTGATGAGCGCGGCCAGCGCGCCGATAATTTCGATTGTGGGATGCAAGATGGCGACTTTCGAAGAGGCATGGATTGTGCGGTGCACCATATGCCAGATCGGTCGAACCCTGGGAAGCAGCCAGTTTCGGCTGGCCCAATGAACAGACCAATCCGGGCGGATCGCATCGCGGATCAACGCCAGGCTACCGGTTCCGGACCAAGCAGTCCGTGTTCCAAGGACGGGTGAGGGCACGCCGTTTCGGCAACGGCCTATGGTTTTCGCGAGGCGGCCAAGCTATCCGTCACGAGGGATGCTATGCGGTTGAACGAAAATGAAGGCGTTTAGCCAAACCGCTTGAAGAGAAGAGGAAAAGCCATGCGAACGAGACTTGCGGCTGCAGCGCTTGCCGTGATCGTGTCTTGCGCCGGGCTGGCCCGCGCCGATGATTTGAAAGCCTTCAAGCTGACGATCGATGGCTTGGTGGTCGACATCGACCCCGGCGAGGACGTGGACGTGACCTTGCCCGGCGGCAAGACGAGCAAGGTGCGGATCGATCGCAATGACTTCGCCACCTTCTCCGGCACGACTTTTTCCTTCGTTCATCCAAGCAACATTTCGATCACCAAGAGCGATCTCAGCGACAGCATCACCCAGTATCTCATGGCTTCGGCCCTCGGCACGATCGTCTTGGTGCAGGAATATGACCAGATGAACCCGGTGTCTCTCAACCAGCTGATGCTGCAGGAGATGACGAGGGAATCCGTTGAGGCGGGCGGAACTCTGACGCAGGAACCGACAACCCGCAAGCTCGCCGATGGCAGGGAACTGACCGGCGTCAAGGCCACCGTGAAGACACGTACCGACAGCGCCGACTTTGAGATCGTCGGCTTCGGCCTTGCTGATCAGGGGCTGCTGTTCATCACACGAATAGGCGATCAGGACGTTGCAACCGAAAAGCCGCTGATCGACAAGTTCTGGGAGAACCTCAAGGTCAAGCTGTAGGAAGGACTACAGCCCGCTCGGCATCATCCCCGCCAGCCAGTTTGCCGATCGCTTCGCCACGTCGACGGTCGCGGATGCGGCGCGGCTGAGATCGGTCTTGACCACGGCGTAGCCGGCCTTGGTGCGGTAGAGTACTGCGCGGCCACCATCGACCGCCGCTTCATAGGCGACGGGCCTTGCGGCTTCCGTTTCCATCGCCGTCGCCGGCGATCCGACGGGAATGCTCGGCCTGTGGCTGAGTTCAGGCGGCAGCGGGTCGCTCGCGGCTTGCCTCGGCGTCGTCAACTCGGGCCCTGAGGCGATCGCCGCCAATTCGGAGGACGGTACCGAACCCTTGGTGCGGCAAATGCCAGAGACCAGCGGATAGTTGAAATTCTTCTGGTGCAGCATCTGGCTTTTCATCGCCGCCTCGCAGTCGGCGATGGTCGCCCACTTGGCCGGCGTCTCGCCGATATATTCGCAAAGCTTGGCGTCGCAGTCGCAGCCGACGATGGTCATGGCGACAAGGGCGGTCTTGATCACGGTCTTGTCCCTTTATGTTGCCTCCCCCACCAGCACCAATCGCTGCGGAACAAGGCGGGATTTGGCCGCGATTGTGAAATGTGCGTGACGGAATGTTTCCAAGATGCCGGCTGTGACCGAAAAACGTCAGCCGTCGTAGACGCGCTCCTGGCCGACCTCGATCAGCGCCGACAGAACCGTGTGCAGCTTGCGCATGGCGACGGTTAACCCGGTGCGGCGCGTGGCTGAACAATGTGCGTGGGGATAGCCCAAAAAACAGTCGGCGCTGGGATTTCTCCCAGCGCCTCCCTGTCAGATCAGGACACGGTCACGGCAGCAACTTCCGCAAAGTCATCGCGCCAAGCCGGCCTTGATTTTGACGGTCCTGCCAGTCACCACCCGAGGGTAGTGTCCGTTCCGGACCACGCCGATCTCCACCCTTGCGAGCTTCGCCCAGCGTGCCATCGAAGGTCTTTGCCGTCCTTCATGGCAGCATCGGTCCGCCGTTGGCGTTCGCACGCTTTCCGCGGCCCCGTAGGTCTCGGCTTCCGTCCCTCTAGCAGGCAAGCCTGCTATCGCTCAGGGCCGTACGGGCCTCAGGAAATCCGCCTTTTCGCTTTGCCTTTCGGCTTGGCGATCGGTAGCCGCCTGAGATGGGTTCAATGTACGCCGGGTAAGTGTCCGGGGAAACCGCCCTGGGCCTGTGGATAGCGGGATTATCGGGGACCACGCGCGGCGGCGAGGCTTTTTTCGCGGAGCATTCTGATCGGCCAAATGAGGTGATCCAGCCTTGTTTTGCCCGATCGCGCGTTGCCGGACATTCCGCACTTGCTCCGCAAGGCGGCGCGGGCTTCAATGCCGGCAAAACAATTGAGACGCAAGCGTTGAAGCGTCTGCAATGGCCTTGCGGGAGGTTGCTTGAAAGTCGGGGTGGTTCTCAATCCGATAGCCGGCGGCGGCAGGCTGAAGCGGCACTGGCCGGAGGTCGCGGCATCGCTGAAAAAGCATTTCGGCGATTTCGAGCTGCGCGAGACGCAGGCCGAGGGCGATGCCGAAAGGCTGGCGCATCGACTTTGCCGCCAGTGGCTTCGATCTGGTGATCGCGGCGGGCGGCGACGGCACCGCCAGCGAAGTCGCCGACGGGCTGCTGCAGGCTTTCGATGAAAGCGGCCGCACGACCGAGCTTGGCCTGCTGCCCTGCGGCACCGGCATCGATTTCGCCCGCGGGCTCGGCCTGCCGCGCGAGGTCGACGCCGACGCTCAGGCAGATTGCCGAAGCCAAGGCCGCGCAAGGTCGATGCCGGGCGCATCTGCTACATCGACGATCATGGCGCGCTGGCCAGCCGCCATTTCATCAACATCGCCAGCCTCGGCATGTCGGGCGCCACCGACCGCGCGGTCAACGCCGACAAGCGCAAGGGCAAGGTGTCGGCCAAGGCGCTGTTCTTCTGGCGCACCGTGGTGGAGTTCGTCCGCTATCGGTTCCAGGATGTCAGGATCACCATCGACGACGGCGCGCCGGTCGAGGCGCGCATGGCGCTGGTGGCGGTGGCCAACGGCAAGTTCTTCGGCGGCGGCATGATGATCGCGCCGGATGCCGAACTGGACGATGGCCAGTTCGACATCGTCATACTGCGCGCGGCAGGCAAGCTCAAGCTGATCTGGGACTTACGGTTGCTCTATGGCGGGCGGCACCGCAACCATCCGGCAATCACCATCCTGCGCGGCAAGAAAGTGGTGGTCGAACCGCTCGGCGATGTGGAAAAGAACGGCGCGCTGGTCGACATTGACGGCGAGTCGCCGGGGCGCATACCCGCGACCTTCGAGATACTGCCCGGCGCGCTGACGCTTAAGGTATTGATTCAGGCCGTTAAGCAATTGATTCAGGCAGTTACGAGCATGAATCCGGCGATCCGCTCAATGGTCTGAAATCGCTTGTAAAATTTAGCCGCCTCAGATTTCCAGCTTTGCGGGAAAACCGGGTGCACGCAGGTCGGTGCCGACCGCGTCCTCGAGCAGTTTGACGATCATGGTCGACCAGGCGTCGCCGCCATAGGCCGCTTTGCCCTGTTCGAAAATCGCGTTGACGCGCGTGGCGAGGTCGAGCGGCACGCCGAATTGTCTCGCCCATGGCGAGCGCGAAGCCGAGGTCCTTCAGCGCCAGGTCCATGGTGAAGCCGATGTCGTAGGAGCCGTTAAGCACGAGCTGGCTTTCGGTCTCGTGGACGAAGCTGTTGCCGGAGGAGGCGACGATGGCGTGGTAGGACTGGGCGAGGTCGAGCCCGCCCTGCTTGGCCAGCATCAGCGCCTCGCCGGCGGCGACGAGATGGATGAAGGCCAGCATGTTGGTGATGACCTTGATCACCGCCGCCGAGCCGATCGGCCCCATCAGGAACGACTTCGCGCACATCGCCTCGATGGCCGGTCGGTGGCGCTCGTAGAGTGCTGGATCGCCGCCGACCAGCGCAGTGATCTTGCCGACCGCCGCCAGATGCACGCCGCCGGTGACCGGGCATTCCAGCGTCTCGACGCCTTTTGCCGAAGCGAGCGCGGCCAGGCGCACGATCTCGTCGCGGCCATTGGTCGACATCTCGATCCAGGTACCGCCTTTGGGCAGGCCTTCGAGCAATCCGCCGGGGCCGACGAGCACCGCTTCGCTGACTTTCGGCGAGGGCAGGCACGTGATGGCATTGCCGGCGCGGGCGGCGGCCTCTGCGGGACTGCTTGGCGGCAACGGCGCCGAGCGTCACGAGGCGCTCGACGGCGGCCGGATCGCGGTCGAAGACGGTGACGGCGAAGCCGTTGCGCAGCAGGCTGGCGGCAAGATTGCCGCCGAGATGGCCGAGGCCGATGAAGGCGTAGCTTTCGCTCACGGCATCAGCGGCGTCTGCATCATCTGCAGATGCAGGTCCTTGCCGGTATAGGGATGCGCCTCGCAGACCGCCTCGTTGAGCTCGACGCCGAGGCCGGGCTCCTTCGACGGGATGACGTTGCCGTCCTGCCATTCGATCTTCTTCTTCAGCAGCGTGGCGTGGAAACCGTCCCACTGCTTCAGCGATTCCAGGATGAGGAAGTTGGGCAGCGTCACGGCGAGCTGGATGTTGGCGGCGCCGACGATCGGCCCGCAATAGCAGTGCGGCGCGACCTGGATGTGGTAGGCCTCGGCCATGGCGGCGATCTTCTTGGTTTCGAGAATGCCGCCGGAGCGGCCGAGGTCCGGCTGCAGGATGGTCGCGGCGCGGTTCTCGATGACGCGGGCGAATTCGAACTTGGTCGTCAGCCGCTCGCCGGTGGCGATCGGGATCGAGGTGCCGCGAGCGACCTGCGCCATCACCTCGGGCATGTCCGGCGGCACCGGCTCCTCGAACCAGAGGGGATCGTAGGGTTCGATGGCGCGCGCCATGCCGCAGCGCGCCCGAGGCGGTGAACTGGCCGTGCGTGCCGAACAGGATGTCGGCGCGCGTGCCGACCGCCTCGCGGATCGCCTTGATCATGCGGGCGGAGAGATCGATGTCGACGAGGCGCGGCTGGTGGCCGTCGAAGGCGGTGTAGGGGCCGGCCGGGTCGAGCTTGACCGCATTGAAGCCCTGCTCGACATATTCGAGCGCGCAGGCGGCGGCCAGGTCGGGGTCGTTGTAGACGTTCTTGCCGCCGCGCGTCCTCGGAATGGACGCTGCCGGTGTGCGGGTAGAGGTAGGTGTAGGAGCGCAGCGTCTCGTGCACCTGGCCGCCGAGCAGTTTGTAGACCGGCTTGTTGGCCTCCTTGCCGATGATGTCCCAGCAGGCCATTTCGAGCGCCGAGAAACAGCCCATGCCGGACACGTCGGGGCGCTGGGTGAAGCCGGACGAATAGGCGCGGCGGAAGAAGTTCTCGATGTCGTGCGGATCGCGGCCGACGAGATAGCGCTCGGCCATGTCCTCGATCATCTTCGCCGTCACATGGCCGGAGAAGGTGGCGTTGTAGGCCTCGCCATAGCCGACGACGCCGCCATCGGTGGTGAGCTTGACGAAGATGAAATATTTGCCGCCGATGCCGGGCGGCGGATTGCCGACAACCCAGGTCTTGACGTCGGTGATTTTCATTTCTGATCCTCCAGAACCAGTTCGGCGCCCTTCCATCCGGTCATGATGGAGGCGGCGTTGGTGTTGCCGGTGATGTTGTCGGGAAAGATCGAGGCGTCGATGACGCGCAAGCCTTCGAGCCCATGCACTTTCAGGCGCGGGTCGACGACGGCGCGCGCGGCGTCCGGCCCCATGCGGCAGGTCGAGACCGGGTGATAGACAGTGCCCGAGCGCTTCCTGAAATCCTGGATCAGGTCGGCGTCCGAAGTGATTGACGGACCGGGCAAAACCTCTTCCTCGATGATCTCGGCCATCGCCGGCATCGAGGCGATCTTGCGCACGAATTTCACCGCCGCCAGCATCTCGTCGACATCGGCGTTGGTCGAATAGGCGTTGGCGACGATCCTGCGGATAGTCGCGCGGATTGCTTGGAGCGGATCATGATCTCGCCGCGGCTCGACGGCCGGCAGTTGGAGAGGCCGATGGAAAAGCCCGGCCACGGGTCGGGCGTCAGGATCGGGCGCTCGCCGCTCTTCGGAATGACGGTCGAGAAGGCCTGGAAATAGAGCTGCATGTTGGGGCGTGCCGCGGCCGGGTCGGTGCGGAAGAAGCCGCCGGCATTGTTCATCGACAGCGACAGCGGGCCGGAGCGCAACAGGATGTATTGCATGCCGACCAGCAGCTTGCCCCACCACGGGCGCAGGATCTGGTTGAGCGTCGGCAGCCTGCCCTTGAAGGTGTAGTTGATGCCGACATGGTCCTGCAGATTCGCGCCGACATTCTCGTTGGCATGAACGATCGGAATGCCGAGCCCCTTGAGCAGCGCCGAGGGGCCGACGCCGGAGAGCTGCAGCAGTTGCGGCGAGTTGATCGAGCCGCCGCGACAGGATCACTTCGCGGCCGGCGCGCGCAGTCCTGGTCTCGCCGTTCTGCTGATATTCGACGCCGACGGCGCGCTTGCCTTCGAACAGGATCGTGGTCGCCAGCGCATTCGTCTCGACGCGGACGTTCTTGCGCTTCATCGCCGGGCGCAGGAAGGCGCGGGCGGCCGACATGCGGCGGCCGTTCCTTGGTCGGTGATCTGGTAGATGCCGACGCCTTCCTGGGCGGCGCCGTTGAAATCGGGATTGAGCGGCAGGCCGGCCTGCTGGCCCGCGGCGAGATAGCGCCGGGTCAGCGGATGGACGGCGTTCGTGCAGTCGGTGATATGCAGCGGACCGCCGGCGCCGCGCCATGCGTCCGCGCCGGCCTCATTGTCCTCGAGCGCCTTGAAGGCCGGCAGCAGATCGTCATAGCCCCAGCCCGGATTGCCGGCGCCGCCCAGGCGTCGAAATCCTCGCGCGCGCCCCGGATCCAGACCATGGCGTTGATCGAGCTCGAGCCGCCGAGAAGCTTGCCGCGCGGCCAGTGGTCGGCATTGCCGGCGAGGCCCGGGTCGGGCTCGGCCTTGTAGTTCCAGTTGACCGCCGGATCGAAGAAGGTCTTGCCGTAGCCGAGCGGCATCTGCACGTAGAAGCGCCGATCGGTGCCGCCGGCTTCCAGCACCAGCACCGAGAAGCGGCCCGAGGCCGACAGTTTGTCGGCCAGAACCGAGCCGGCCGAGCCGGAGCCGACGACGATGAAATCATAAGCTCTGCATGATGGCTGCGGGCGGCTCCGGAATTTCAGGCTGCAGCCTAGACGTGGCGGCTGTTCCGAAGTCGCCGGGCCTTCCGGCATGCGTTGTGAAAAAAGCGACTGGCAATTGTCGGTCTATTTGGCCTGCGACCTTGCTGCAGTCTCCCACGAACGGTGTGAGAGAGCACAAGGTGTTTTGTCCTGCATTCTGCTTGCATCCCCGGCGGCACCGCCACCGATCTTGCATCATGGTGACAAAATCTGTCCCTGTGCTGCGCTAGTTCAGGTCATCACCACACACGAAAGGAAAAGTGATGACTGAGACAACCGGAAAGGCGCTGGCCGTCGCGCGGATCTATGCCGACGGGATAGCAAGCAAAGACGTCAACAAGATCATGTCGGTGTCTGCCGAAGACGTCATTTGCACGTCGCCGCTCGGCCAGACCGATGGAGCCGCGGCTTTTCGCGGGTTCCAGGAAGGCTTTGCAAAGATGATCAAGAAGGTGACTGTCGTTGCGGTTTTTGGCGACGACGAGCATGCCGTCATTGTCTACGACGCGGACACACGCCCGGTTGCGAACGCGGTCGTCGCCGAACACCTCGTCGTCAACAATGGCAAGATCGCTACCACGCGGGTGATCTACGACGCGACGCCGTTTGCTGCCTACGTGGCGTCGCTGCAGGCGCAGCACTGAGGCACCGGAAGATTCGGGGCAGCCGGAAGCAACACGCCTCCGGCTGTCGCCCGCCTCGGACACCATTCCCACAAGGCGCCGACCGGACACCTGCAATGGGTGTTCGGGTGAGCGCCCCTATGGAGTACATCTGTGAAAAGGATTCAATATCGCGCATATGGCGGCCCCGAGACGATGCGGCTGGAAGACTTCGAGCTGCCGGCGCTCGCAAAGGGCCAGGTCGCCGTCAAGGTGAAGTTCGCCGCGACCAACCCGATCGACTGGAAGGTACGCCAGGGCAACTTGAAAATGCTGACGGGGAAGGCCTTCCCGCGCGCAATGGGGAGCGACTTCTCCGGCATTGTATTGGCTGTCGGCGCAGGCGTGTCTCGATTGAAGCCCGGCGACCCGGTGTTTGGGCTGTCGCGGTTGAAGGAGAGCGGCAGCTTCGGCGAGGCCGTTGTCACCAATGAATCATTCGTCGCCAAGAAGCCGGGCGAATTGTCATTCGAGCAGGCCGCATGCCTTCCGACCGCCGGCATCATGGCGTGGATCGGCCTTGTCGATAAGGCTGGCCTCGGGGCGGGACAGCGCGTTTTCGTCAATGGCTGCACGGGCAGCGTCGGTGAGGCCGTGGTGCAACTCGCTCAAATGCTCGGAGCCAAGGTCTCAGGGAGCTGCGGCGCAAATTCGATGCGCAGAGCCCAGGATCTCGACGTCTTTCCCGTCTACGACTACCGCCAAACTGACCTGGCCACCATCGGCGGTCGCTTCGATGCGGTCTACGATACGGCGGGTACGATGCCGGTGAGCGCGGGCCTTCGTCTCCTTGAAGGCAATGGAGCACTGCTGGATATCCACGCCACTCCCGGCAAGTTCCTCCGCGCGTTCCTGAACAGGAAGCTCAAGCTTTTCTTCTGTACGCCGCGGGCGGAAATTCTCGACGGGCTCGCCGCTGCGGCGGTGAATGGCAAGATGCACATGACCATCGGCGAAACGGTGTCGCTGACCGAATCCATTGGACTGATCACCGATCTTGAGAAGGGGCGAAAGATCGGCGGCAAGGGGTTGATTGCCATTGGATGACCAAAGTGTTGGTGACATTTTTTGGCACGAGCTGTGCTATAGTATCCCATGTCGAAGAGCCATCGATTGTTTGACCTCATGCAGGTCCTGCGCCGGCACCGCCAGCCGGTGGCAGGGGGCGAGCTTGCACGCGAAGCCGGCGTCTCGTTGCGGACCATCCGTCGTGATGTAGCGAGCTTGCAGGCCATGGGAGCGGAGATCGATGGAGAGCCGGGCGTCGGCTATGTCCTGAAGCCCGGCTTTTTGTTGCCTCCCTTGATGTTTTCACAGGAAGAAATCCACGCTCTCGCGCTTGGTGCTCAATGGGTCAGCCGGCAAACAGACAACGGACTTGCGCTTGCGGCCGACAACGCACTCGGCAAGATCGGCGCGGTGCTGCCATCTGACGTGCGGCATGAGCTGTACGACAATGCCTTTCATGTCGGCCGTCGCCCGACGCCGCTGCAATCCTTGGATTTGGGTATGCTGCGAAAGGCTATGCGCGAGCAGCGCAAGGTTCACATCGCTTATCGTGATCCACAGGGAGTTTCGACGGAGCGTGTCATCTGGCCGATCTCGCTGGGGTTTATTGAGACCGCGCGCTTCGTCGCCGGCTGGTGCGAGCTACGGCAGGATTTCCGAACCTTCCGCACAGATCGGATCGAGCGTGCCGAGCTTCAAGCCGACCGCTATCCGGGTCGCCGGCGGGACCTCGTCAAGCAGTGGCGGTCCCAAGTCGCGGACGAAGACAGTCACCTGGCTGATGGCGCGTTGACGCCTTGACGGCATGCCGATACGTGACTTGGAACTGTCGATCGCAAGGGGATTTCCGCATGGTGCATTACGCTGAAGGACGGCCTATCGGCGATCTGACGCTGAGGACGCTGGCCATGCCTTCGGACGCCAATGCTGCCGGTGATATATTCGGCGGCTGGGTGATGGCGCAGATGGACCTTGCCTGCGGCATCCGCGCCGCCGAGCGCGCCAAGGGGCGCGTGGTGACGGCGGCGGTGAAGGAGATGTCGTTCGCCAAGCCGATGAAGATCGGCGACACGCTGTGCATCTACACCCATGTCGAACGTGTCGGCCGTACCTCGATGACGCTCAAGGTCGAGGCCTGGGCGCAACGCTACCTGTCCGACCTGATGGAGAAGGTCACCCATGCCGATTTCGTCATGGTGGCGCTGGACGGCGAGGGCAAGCCGAAGGCGGTCCCGGCGGAAAGCTGACCGGCGCGATTTTCGCACATTCCCGACGACAGAAAGCTCTTGCCGGGAGCCGCCAATGGCGACCTCCAACAGTCCCTGGTGCGCTGCCCGCGAATGCGGCGACAGCAGGGCGACGCGGCCGGAAGACAATGAGTCAACACATGCTGAACGGTGCACTTGTGAGTGCTCTTTGCGACCCTGGTCTGACGGTGCGGTGCTATCTTCGCTGGCTGAGGTCCCCAGGAAGGCATTGCGAGCGCAATTGAGTATCGGAGAACCGCGCCACATCCGGTAGCCGGCCAAGTGCCTGACCTGCATCCGTGATGCCGTCTGACGCATCCGCGGACCCCCTATGCAGTCGCCATGACCAGACAGCCATCCTCTGCCGGTCCACGGAAATTGCTCGGTCCGAAATCGATCCGGGAGCCGGCCGGTTCAAAAAACTCCGCAGCGACAGACGCGACTGCAGCAGCAGGGTGCATCACTTGAACAGGGCGGAGAACGTCTTGCAATGCAAGGGTTTCAGGCGTGCATGCCGTCGAACTTTTCGCGTGCCGCCCTGACGCGATCGGTGTTCCTGCGTGCCCATTCGCCGAGCGCGCTGACTGGGACAAGCAGCTCGTGGCCAAGCTCGGTCAGCTCGTAGTCGACACGCGGCGGGATGGTCGGAAACACGGTGCGGGTGACGAAGCCGTCGCGCTCCAGCCCGCGCAAAGTGGTGGTCAGCATCTTCTGCGAAATGCCGCCGACGGCGCTGCGCAATTCGTTGAAGCGCAGCGGTCCGTCGCCGAGCTTGCCGACGACGAGCACGGTCCATTTGTCGCCGACGCGCTGCAGGATTTCCGAGATGGCGCGGCAATCCTCGGAGCGGTGTGGGTGCCTTGGTAACAAAAAAGTGCCTCCTTGCGCTTGGCGCGGACAGTCACTCATATATCGCAGGTATCCAAACGATACCACTATTTCCTACATGGAGAGCCTCCCAACATGTCCAAGCCCAAAATCGCTATCGTCGTCGGTTCGACCCGCGCCGCGCGTTTCGCCGACGTGCCCACCCAGTGGATCGCCAAGATCGCCAAGACGCATGCCGACATCGACGTCGAAGTCGTCGATCTGCGCGATTTCCCGCTGCCGTTCTTCGACGAGGTCGCGTCCTCCGCCTGGGCGCCGTCGCAGAACGAAGTTGCGCAGCGCTGGCAGAAGAAGGTCGCCGAGTTCGACGGCTTCATCTTCACCGCCGCTGAATACAATCACGGCCCAACGGCCGTGCTGAAGAACGCCATCGACTACGCCGCCAATGAGTGGAACAAGAAGCCCGCCGGCTTCGTCGGCTATGGCAGCGTCGGCGGCGCGCGCGCCGTCGAGCAGTTGCGCCTGCATGCGGTCGAACTGCAGATGGCACCGGTCAAGTCGGCGGTTCACATCGCCTGGGGCGATTTCCTCGCCGTCCGTCAAGGTGAGAAGAAGCTCGAGGAGCTGGAACACCTGAACCAGGCCGCCACGGCGCTCGTCAACGACGTCGCCTGGTGGGCCAAGGTCCTGAAGGCAGCGCGGAACGCCGATGCGATCGACCAGGAAGCCAAGGCCGCCTGATCGCTTTCGAACTATCCTCCCAAGGATATGGGGCGGCGCTTGCGCCGCCCTTTTCAATTTCCGGAAGCTGCTGGCGCGTGCTGCGGCTGTCTTGGCCTGATGATGCAGTCGGCCAGGCGATCCTGTTCGTCCAGCTCGTCGGCATGGTGCTGTCCCCATTCGCAGAGCGCCAGCAGGATGGGCTCGAGGCTGAGGCCAAGCGGCGTCGCGGAATATTCGACGCGCGAGGGGATTTCGGCCAAGATTTCACGGCTGACGAGGCCGTGCTCTTCCATTTCGCGCAACTGCTGGATCAGCACCTTCTGGGTAATAGTGGGCACTTGCGATTTCAGCGCCGACAGCCGCCTGGGTCCATCGAAGAGGTGATAGAGGATCACAGCTTTCCATCGGCCCGAGATTACTTTCAGGGCGCGTTCCGCCGGCAGCATCGGCAGTCTCTTGATCGGTCCGGTCATGGTCACCTTCCGGTCAGCAGGGGAGAAATGAGTGTGTAGTCCGAGCCTCGCAAATAGTGGCAATCAGCAGCCGTTGCCATAGCGAGGTTGCCATGAGAGCCATTCAACTCACCCGTTTCGGCGGTCCCGACGTTCTTGACGTCGTCGACATGCCAAAGCCCGAGCCGCAGGGCGGCGAGGTGCTGGTCCGCGTCCATGCGGCCGGCGTAAATTTCTTCGAGGTGCTGATGCGCGCCGATCGCTACGCGGTCACGCCGCAATTGCCCGTGATCCTCGGGGTGGAGGCTGCCGGGGTTGTAGAGACCATTGGGCAAGGGGTCGATGCAAAGCTGCTTGGCGCACGCGTCGCGGCACCGCTCTTTGCGTCAAGCCACCCCTTCGGCGGCTATGCCGAATATGTGACGATCGATGCAGGCCTGGCGGTGCCTTTGCCTGAAACGCTCTCCTTTGAGGATGCGACGGCGTTGATGGTGCAGGGGCTGACGGCCCTGCATCTGTTGCGCCAAAGCCCGCCGGCCGGCAAATCAGTACTGATCGGGGCCGCTGCCGGTGGCGTTGGTTCCCTGCTTGTCCAGCTTGCCAAACGAGGCGGCGCAAGCCGCATCGTCGCGGCTGCCGGCAGCAAGTCCAAGCTTGACCTTGCCGTGTCGTTCGGGGCCGATGGCGCGGTCGACTACAGCCAGGCCGATTGGGTCGCCGCGGTCCGGGAAGCAACGGGCGGCGCCGGCGTCGACATCGTCTACGATACCGTCGGCGGCTCGCTAACGGCGGCAGCGCTCGCCGCACTCGCGCCTTGCGGCGAGTTGGTGTTTGCCGCGCTCGGCAAATTCGCGCTGAGCACAGCTGACCTGGAAGCGATGATCGGCCGCAACCAGTCGCTCAGGGGGTTCGCGTTGCTGCCGCTGCTTTCGCCCGCGGGGCTGCGAGAGAACCTGTCGGAACTTTTCCAGCTTGCCGCCGGCGGCGCGCTTGTCGTGACGAAAGGCGCTCGCTTTCCGCTCGGCCAGGCCAGCGAAGCGCATCGTCTGCAGGACGATCGCCGCTCGACCGGCAAGGTCGTGCTGGTGCCTTGAGTATCGCGGTTGCTCAAATCGTCCAGAGTCCGGTCGCGGACCCTGTCCACACTGCCGCCGGGAGCGGACTTGCTACAGCCAACCGCCCGAAAAGCCGGCTCGGCGCAGTCCCGCGGCGATGGCCGGCACGCGGCGCATCAGCCGCCACAGGAAGTCCGATCGGTAGTTCTCGATCATCAGAGCGATCGGCCCCTGATTGATGCCGACATGGTCCGGCGATACCCAACCGCAGGAGCGGCCGTCGGCGGCGGCGATCGTCGGATTGAAGCTTGCGGTGAAGCCGTAAGGGTTGCCCTCGTGCAGGTCGATCTCGTGGAAATGGCGCAGCGCCGGCAGGACGATCTCCGGCGCAAAGGGCAATGAGGTGATCGCCGCCCATGGCGACAGCGTGCCGTCATCGGGACCGAAAGGCGCGCCGCGCGCCAGATAGCCGAAGAAGCGGCGGCCACCGACCGTCATTCTGACGTTTTGTCGGGCCTGGGCCGTCGCTGGCGGTGATGCCCCAGCAATTCTCGCCATAACCACTGAAGCCCTTCGGATTGCGGATGGCGTAGTCGCGCTGCAGATAGGTCGCCTGGCGGCTGTTCTCGAAATAGTCGCTGCCGTGATTGCGCATGAAAGCATCGCGGATGCCGCGAAAATCGATCCAGATATGCGAGAACTGGTGGATGAACAGCGGACCGGCATAAACCAGCTCGCGGCCATAGATCTTCTTCCACTTGTAGGTGGACAGCCAGGCCGCATAGCTCTCGGGCGGCAGCGGATGGGTCGGCGAGCCGAGGCCCAGCACATAGAGGATCAGCGCCTCGTCGTAGCCTTGCCAGCGGTAGCGCAGGAAGCCTTTTTCGGGCCGCCAGCCATGGGTGACGGTGGCGCCGCCGTTCTGCGCCCAGCGCCAGTCGGCGCGGCGGTAGAGCGCATCGGCAAGCCGGCGGATTTCCAGTTCGGATTCGTCGTCCGCGTCAAAATAGGCGCCGGCGGCCAGCATGCCGGCAAGCAGAAGCGCGGTATCGACCGTGGACAGCTCGCAATTCCAGACGCGGCGGCCGGTCTGCATGTCGAGGAAATGATAGTAGAAGCCCTTGTAGCCGGTGGCGTCGGGTTCCGGCCCGTGCGGCGCGTTCCAGAAGAAGCGAAGCGTGGCGAGCGTCCGTGCAGCGGCGGCGCGCGCGCGTCATGAAACCGCGCTCGACACCGACGGGATAGGACGACAAAGCGAGCCCGACGGCGGCTATGCTGGCGGGCGACGCCGGCGTGTTGCGGTCGGCGACCAGGCCATTTGCCGGGTTGGCCTCGTTGAGGAAATATTCGAAGGACAGGCGCTGGGTGTCCGAGAGAAGCTCGTCGTTCAGCGGGTGTTCGCTCGATGCATCCATGGCTGCCGATATAGAAGGTTTTCGTTGCGCGTCCCAGCCTTTCGGCCGGACAATCATCGGTGAGAAAAGCGAAGCTCAATTCCTGCAAATCACATTCTAGGAATACTATCCTAGATAGGGCAATTTTGCAATGGGGATCGCAATGGTCAGACGCAACAAGCCCAAGCAGCTATCCGGCCCGGAACTGGAGCGGTTCCTGCTGGCTGCGGGAGGACTGCACAAGGGCATCGTCGCGCCGCTGATATCGCCGCAATGCGACGACTACCGCTCGATGCGGAAGCTGCATGAGGCGCTGTTGAACACGGTGCGGGACATCACCGGGAAGGAAGTCTATTTCATCCGGTGGCACGCGACAGGGCAGCCGCTTACCGCGCCATCGGGCGGTGGCTGTCGGGCAGGCGGGTGGCGATCAGCTTGTCGATGCGGCGGCCGTCGAGGTCGACCACCTCGAAGCGCCAGCCTTGCGCGTCGACGCATTCGCCGGTCGCCGGCAGATGGTGCATGTGCGACAGGACATAGCCGGCGACGGTCTCGTAGTCGCGGTTTTCCGGCAGGTCGATGCCCAGAATGTCTGCCATCTCGTCGGCCTGCATGTAGCCGGCGAGCAGCCATGAGCCGTCCTCGCGCTTGACGGCGTTTTCCTCTTCGCCGGCGTCGAGGTCGGCGCGGAAGACTCCGGTGATGGCTTCCAGGATGTCGGCCGGGGTGACGATGCCTTCGAAATGGCCGTATTCGTCATGGACCAGGGCCATCGGCACATCCGAATTCCTTCAGTTTCGACAGCACGTCGAGTGCATCGGCCTGGTCATGCACGATGGGGGCGGCGCGCACATGGCGGCGCGGCTCCAGCGCCCTGCCGCCGAGGATCGCCGCCAGCACGTCGCGGGTCTGGACGACGCCGATCATGGCGTCGACGCCACCGTCGCCGGCCGGCAGGCGCGAATGCTGGGTCTCCATCAAGAGCTTGCGTATGGTGGTCTCGTCGGACTGCAGGTTGATCCAGTCGACCTCGGTGCGTGGCGTCATCACCGCGCGCACGGCGCGGTCGCCAAGCCGCATGACGCCGGCGATCATGCGCCGCTCGTCGGATTCGATGGTGCCGTGGTGCTCGGCCTCGGCGACCAGCATCTTGATCTCCTCGTCGGTGACCTTCTCCTCGCTCTCGCCGCGCTGGCCAAGCAGCCACAATATGGCGCGACCGGAAATGTCGAGCAGGAAAACGAGCGGCGCTGCGACGGTGGCAAGGATGGTCATCGCCGGCGCGACCCTGGCGGCAACGCGTTCGGGATCGCGCAGCGCGATCTGCTTGGGCACCAGCTCGCCGACGATCAGCGAGACCATAGGTGATGGTGGCAACGACAATGCCGACGCCGAGCGGGTCGGCGGCGCTTTCACGAATACCGGTCGATGCGAGGAACTGCGCCAGCCGCGTCGCCGAGCGTGGCGCCGGAGAAGGCGCCGGAGAGCACGCCGACCAGGGTGATGCCGATCTGCACCGACGACAGGAATTTGCCAGGATTGGCGCCAAGCGCCAGCGCGCGGCCGGCGCCCTTGACGTTGCGGTCGATCATCGTCTTGAGCCGGGCCGGCCGTGACGAGACGATGGCAAGTTCCGACATCGACAGAAGGCCGTTCACACAGATGAGGACGACCACGGTGGCGATTTCAACGTAAAGCATGCGCGGTCAATAGCATTGCGGCGAGGTCTTCGAAAATAGTCGGCGCATGATTTTTAGAAGATCACGCCTCACGACCATTTCAAACCGAACCCGGACCCATGATCTCAAGGCAATTGCCTGAGCATGCCGATCACTGCCTTGCCGTCGGTGAAATAGGGATCGCCGCCGCCATTGCGCCCGGTCTTGGTGGCGCCGATGCCTGGGATGTCGCTCGTCGAGATCAGCATGCCGGCGGCGCGGCAGGTCGTGGATCAGGAAGATCGCGTTCGGCGTCGATGTCGGGGCCGATATGGTGGGTGATGGCGCCGGTGTCGTGGCTGAGGCCGACGCCACGGTCGAAACTGGCCGATCCGAGCCAGAGCGGGCGGCCATCGTCGCCGCGTCGCGTCGGTCTGCCAGAAGCGGACATGATGACGCCGGTCGGCGCTGTCGCCGACCGGCTTTTCAAAGGCGAGATCCTGGGCGCGGCCTTCGAACAGCAACCGGCTGACCGGGGCGTCGGGATAGGGACGGTCGAACAGCACGCTTTCGCCGATCTCGATCGCGGTCTTCAGCGTGACGGCGTCGGCCGTGTCCCAGCCGGCGACGGCGAAGGCATGGACAACCTCCTTTTCGGTGCCGACAAGGCCGACATTGATCGGGTCGCCCGGAATGCCTTGCGGCGTGTGCGTGATCATCTCGAAGCGCTGCGTGCGAAAGCCGCGGTCGCGCAACGTCCAGAATTCAGGCGCGGCGAAATAGGCGAGCGCCAGATAGGCGGCGCACGAAAGCCGCCAGCCAGATCGCGGCGCGTCGTCGAAGGGTCGTTGGCTCATCCGATGCCGCCTGAACATGTGACGGCGTCATCTCTATGCGGCGTTGCGGGCTTGGGCAGAGGTCATCCGTCTGGGCTCAGCGGCAGGCGCGGTAGCCGCTCTTGCGGTTCTTGATGTCGAAATGGAAATGGTTGCGGTGGTCGTAATTGTAGCCGGGGCCGAGCACGGTGGTGAAATACTGGCAGCCGTCGGCGCGCACGTTGTTGAGGAAGCCGCGGGTGCGGAAGGCAAACAGGCCGGGCTTGCGCACGTCGATGTCGTCGCCATTGTTGAGCTCGATGCTCATGACGTCGAGCGCGTTGCCCTTGCCGTGCTCGGACAACACGCCTTCGCCGGCGATGTTGCGGCAGGAATAGCTCGAGCCCTGGTGGATGGTCTTGACGCCGGAGAAATAGCGCCAGCGGGCGGACGGCACGAGTTCGTTCTTCGTCCAGCCGGCGAAGGTGGCGGCCATGTCGCAGGTCAGCGTCGCCGCGGGTTTCATCTGGATGCTGCCGATGGCCGAGACCTTGACCGGATAGTCGATGCCGCATTGTCCTTCATGGATCGGCGCCAGATCGGTGTAGGCGACGCGGAGGCGCTTCAACTCGCTGCGGCAGTCGATTTCGCTGGCCGGCATTTGTTCAAGCGGCGACATCGGCTCGTCCATGCGCGGATAGGCGGCTGTCATGTAGGGGTTGGAGGGAACGAGCCGCTGCATGCCCTGGTATTCCGGGGCGGCGGCGGGCACAGCGGCGGTCTGGCTGCCGACATCGACGGCGGGCTGGAGCGAGAAGACATGCTCCGGTGGTGCAGGCGGACACCGCCGCAATCGCAAGCACTGTCGCCAGCCGCCCGACGGCGATGCGCGCATGTTTGCCTGTACCGTGCCATGGCAAACATGGCGCCAGATCTTCCGGCCATTGAAAGGCATCCCTGTCCCCGGATGGCGCAAGTCTATCGTCAAGGGTAAAGGAAAAATCAGCGCTGGCGTTCACGGCTGCGGCCAAATTGCGGCGCGCCGCTCTCTACACCACGCCTTTCGCTCACTGGCAGAAAGTGCCGCCGTGGCGACGCGGCTCAAGGTCGAAATGGAAATGCAGCGAATGGTCGGCGTCGCTGCCCGGGCCAAGCACGGTCTTGAACGGCCCGCAGGCTGCCTTGCGCACCGCGTTGAGGAATTTCGCGTCCTTTTCGGGCGGCGTCGGGCCGACCTCGATCTTCTTGCCGTCCGAGAGCGTGAAGCTTGCAATGTCGAGCGCGTTGCCGAAGGCGTGTTCCGACAGCTTTCCGCCGTCATGGCGCGGCCGGCAGACGAAGGCGGAGGCCTGGCCGATCGACTTCAGGTCGGCGCTGAATTCGGCTTTCGCCGCGGGCTGGACGACATCGGCGGCAAAGCGTGCCGACGCCTCGGCCATCGGCGCAATTCAGCTCGGTGGCAGGGGTGATCGCGACGGATTTTCCGAGTGTCTTCAGCGTGATCGGGTAAGGGATCGAGCAGCCGATCTCTTGATCGTGCTTCGGCCTTGTGTTCCTCGAAGTCGACGCCCAGCGATTTCAGCCGTCGCCGGCAGGCCAGTTCTTCCTCGGGCATTTCACCGGCGGGAATTGAGGCCGATCGCGGATCGGGAAGGGTCTTTTTCTCCTCCGGCGGTTTCTCCGGCGGGCCCGGCGCGCTAGCCGGCGGCTCTGCCTGCGTCGGCTTTTCGGCAGGCATGGGTGCCGTTGCCGGCGGTTCAGCGGACGGCGCGTTGGTCGGGCGCGGCTCGGGACCGGAACGTCCGCCGGCTCGGGTTCCGGCTTTGGTCCCGGTTGATTGAGCTCGGGCACCGGCACGGATTCAGGAAGTTTCGGAGCCTTGGCGAGCACTGGCCCCGCCAACAGCATCGCCGCCGCCAAAGGCAGCGCCAATCTGTAAAATCCGGGGAAGGTCAGCGCCGCCATCGCCCCCAAACGGCGGGGCCGTGCGGAAGTTGCCTTGGAAAGCGCATTCGGCCGATCACGATCGGTAACCGCAATGTCACGCGCCGATCACTTCCAGCCCTTCCTCCAGCCAATCGGCGAGCTGCGGCATGCCGAGCAGATATTTCGCCGTGCGCTTGTTGGCGCGCTCGCGCGCGGCGGCCACCGCATCGGCCCATTCCGCTGCGTCATAGTCGCCGCGGCCGACCCAGGCCAGCGCGATCAGTTCGGCCGCTTCGTCGACATTGAGGTCGTTGATCAGTTCGCGCAATTCTTCCTCGGTGAGGTTTTCCGAGCTTTCCTCGGCAAGACCGTCATGGTGGTGGTTGTCGTGCGACTGTCGCCGTCGAACTCGACCTCATGCTCGGCGCCGTCGGCATAGTCTTCGTTGACGGCAGCGCTCAGACGCCTTCGCCTTGAGAATGAACAGGCGCACGGTGTCCGGGCCGATCGATAGCTCCCATTCCCTTTCACGGCGCTGCTGCACGGGCCTTCTCCGCATGCTCCGCTGGTCGTTTCCCGGATGATAGCGGATTTGCAGCGCGCGTCAC
This sequence comes from uncultured Alphaproteobacteria bacterium, assembly GCA_963788955.1. Taxonomy (GTDB): domain Bacteria; phylum Pseudomonadota; class Alphaproteobacteria; order Rhizobiales; family Rhizobiaceae; genus Mesorhizobium. The sequence goes on from CAWBIN010000025.1 coordinate 159,670, forward strand.
GTCAGTTCGGCCGTTCGGCTCACCGCCGCGGTTCGACTCGCGCGCTGTCTTTTGAAGTGTTTTGGGAAATAGTTTTGGCGGCGCGGCTTTTTCCGGGATGAAACGGCGACGCGCCTGGCGTTAGCATTTCATTGTTATCCCTCAAGGAGGCTTCGATGCGCAGACGTTTGCTGATTCAGGTCATGGCTGTTGTCGCTCTGCCGCTGTTTGCGGCGCCCGCATTTACGGCCGGTGAAGGCGGTGGAGGCGGCGGTGGCGGCGAGCACCCCGAAGTGCAAGAAGGGCGAGGTCTGGGACAAGAAGCTGAAGAAGTGCGTCGCGCCGAAATACGGCATGCTCGACGACGACAACATCTATGAGGCCGGCCACGATTTGGCGATGGCCGGGCGCTATGACGAGGCGATCGCCGTGCTCAGCCTTGCCGCCAACAAGCAGGATCCGCGCATCCTCAACTATCTCGGCTATTCGCATCGCCATTCCGGCCGCGTCACGGTCGGGCTCGGCTATTACGAGGAAGCGCTGCGCATCAACCCTGACTATACGCTGGTGCGCGAATATCTCGGCGAGGCGCATCTGCAGATCGGCGATCTCGCCGGCGCCCAGGAGCAACTCGGCCGAGATCGAGAAGCGCACCGGCAAAGGTTCGCGCGAATACGGCATGCTGGCCGAACAGATCTACCATTTCATGAGGAGCTGACCCCATCCCCAACGGCTTCTCGGGCCGGCTGCGAGCGATCGCAGCCGGCTTTTTGCTGTCTCAGCCGCAACACAACTGCCGTGCCGTCACGGCAACTGCAAATCGGCTCGTGATTTTTCAAAAGCCCGCTTTTTCAGCGTGAAAAGCGCGCGAAGATTGCTATATTCAGGGAAATTGCGGTGAAACGGTTCCGTTAGCCCGAGGCTGCCGGACCCGTTTTCTTTTTGTACCCATCGACAAGGCTTTCCCCGAAACGCGGGGGTGGCGGCAGGAAAGGTCAGGCATCATGAACAAGGTCCCGATGACAGGCGAGGGGTTCGCGTCATTGAAGGAAGAACTGCGTTGGCGCCAGCAGGAAGAGCGGCCGCGCATCATCGAGGCGATCTCCGAAGCGCGCTCGCATGGCGACCTTTCCGAAAACGCCGAGTACCATGCCGCCAAGGAGTTGCAGAGCCTCAATGAGGGCCGCGTCAACGAGCTCGAAGATCTATATTGCGCGCGCCGAGGTGATCGACGTCACCAAGCTCAGCGGCGACAAGGTCAAGTTCGGCGCCACGGTGGTGCTGGTCGACGAGGACACCGAGGAAAAGAAGACCTACCAGATCGTCGGCGACCAGGAAGCCGACGTGAAGTCCGGCCGCATCTCGATCTCCTCGCCGATCGCCCGCGCGCTGATCGGCAAGGAAGTCGGCGACGCCATCGAGGTCAATGCGCCGGGCGGTGCACAGGGGCTACGAGATCGTCCAGGTGCAGTTCATCTAGGCACCTTCTGATAATTCTACCCTGGCGGCCGACCTACGCGGTTCACTGCGCTTCCGGTGCTCACGTACTCAAGTGCGCTGCCGCTCCGTTCTCGAAAACCACGCTATTCGGCTCACCAGAGCGAATTGCTGAAAAGGTCCTATGCTGGAGCTTGCAAGCGTCTGGCGCTAATAGCTTTTCAGCCTCCGCCACCACCTCAGCCGGCGTCACACGCTCTGCCGGATGCGGCCAGCAGCGTTGAGGCATACTGCCCGCGCGGGCCGGTCAAACCGGGCTCCGTCGCCAGGAACACCGCGACCGTCGGCAGGCCGAAGGCGCTGGCGAGGTGGGTGAGGCCGGTGTCGGCGCCGATGACCAGCGTCGAGCGGCCAAGGATCGCGGCGATGTCGGCCAGCGGTGATTTCGGCACCACGATAGTTGACGGCACAGCCTTGGCGATCGCCTCGGCCACCGCCTTCTCGCGCTCGTTCGACCAGGTGGTGACCGGCGTCAACTGCCCGTTCAGACCAGCAGCCGGGCGGTTTCGATCCAGTCTTCGGCCGGCCATTTCTTGTCCTCGCGGCTGGTGCCGTGCAGCAGGAAGGCCGTTTTGCCGTCGATGCCGGCCAGGCCGCCCGGCCGGCGGCACAATCCCGGATGCCAGCGTCGGAAAGATCGGGCTCGTAGCCGAGCGCCAGCCCGAACAGCCGCCGCGTGCGTTCGATGGCGTGCAGGTCGCGCGGCACGGCGTATTTGCGCTTGTAAAACAGCGTTGCCGAGGGTTCGCGCGCGCTTGCGCGGTCGAAACCGGCAACCGGCGCGCCGGCCTGGATGGCGACAAAGGCCGACTTCAACAACCCTTGCGCATCGATGACCAGGTCGTAGCTGGCAGGCCCGCAAGGCGCGGCGCAGGCCTGCCGCCTCGCGCCATGTGCCGCTGTCGAAAAGCTGCTTGCGCCAGCGCCGGATCGCGACCGTGTGGATGGTTGCCGATCGCCGGATGCAGCGCCGACGATGCCGGCAAAGGCCTCCTCGACGCACCAGTCGAAGGCAATATCGGGGCGGTTGCGGCGCGCATCCTCGACGGCGGGGAAGGTGTGGATGACGTCGCCCATCGACGATGTCTTGACGATCAGCACCTTCATGCGGCGGCCGGGATTTCCAGCAATCGGTCGGCCGCCGCCGCGACCTGTCGCGACATCAAGCGTCTTCAGGCAGTTGAGATGGCCGAGCGGGCAGATCTTCTGGTGGCAGGGCGAGCAGGACAGATGCAGCCAGATCAGTTCGCGCTGTTCGGCCAGCGGCGGCGTGTTTTCCGGCGAGGTCGAGCCGTAGACGGCAACGACCGGCGTGCCGACGGCGGCCGCGACATGCATCAGGCCGCTGTCGTTGGACACCGCCAGCCTGGCCGCCGCGATCAGGTCGATGGCGTCCTCCAGCCGCGTCTTGCCGGCGAGATCGACGACACCGGGCGCGAGGGCTGCGATTTCGGCGGTGACGTCGCGATCGTTCTTCGAGCCGAACAGCGCGACCTTGAAGCCCTTGGCCATCATCTCGCGGGCAAGGCCGGCATAGCTTTCGCTCGGCCAGCGCTTGGCCGGGCCGAATTCGGCGCCGGGCATCATGGCGACGAATTTCTCCGGCTGCAGCCCGAAGCGGGCGAGCAAGCTCTTTCTGGTTGCCGGCGTCGACGGTGAGCCTGCGGCGGCCGGAAATGTCCGCCCTGGGCAAGACCGAAATAGGCCTGCGCGGTGCGCCGCTTCACGCGCGTCGGGCAGCGGCACGATGTCGGTCAGCAGGCCATAGCGCATTTCCCGCAGATTGCCGAAGCGGCGCGGAATGCGGGCAAAGAACGGGATCAGCGCCGATTTCCAGCTGCCCGGCAGGACATAGGCCATGTCGTAGCGGCCGCGCAGCAGGCGGCCGAAGCGGCGGCGGATGCGTGAATTCGAGCGCGCCGGGTTTCAGCGGGAAATCGATCTGCTGGCGCATTTCGGGCATGCGCTTGACCAAAGGTGCTGCCCAGGCCGGCGCCAGCACGTCGATGGCGGCGTTGGGATGGAGTTCCTTCAGCGCCGAGAACAGGCACTGCGCCATGACCATGTCGCCCACCCAGCGTGGGCCGATCACGAGGATCGTTGGGCTTTCAGCCATTCGACATAGTCTCTGACGCCGGTTTCCACGCTGCGGAATTGCCCATTATAGCCGGCTGCGCGCAAGCGGGACATATCAGCCTGGGTAAAACTCTGGTAGCTGCCCTTGAGATGGTCGGGGAATTCGATGAACTCGATCTCGCCCTTGCCCAGCGTGTCGATCACCGTTTCGGCGATGGCGCGGAAGGGCTGGGCGCGGCCGGTGCCGCAATTGAAGATGCCGCTCGAGCCGCGCTTCCACAGCCACAGATTGACGTCGGCGACATCGCCGACATGGATGAAGTCGCGGCTCTGCTCGCCCGGCCCGAAACCGTCATAGGCGCCGAACAGTTTTGGGTTCTCGCCGCGCCCGACCTGGTTGAACAGATGGAAGGCGACCGAGGCCATGGCGCCCTTGTGCGCCTCGCGCGGCCCGTAGACGTTGAAATAGCGCAGGCCGGCGACCTGCGAATGATCGGTATCGAAGACGGTGCGGCGGACATAGTCGTCGAACAGCTTCTTCGAATAGGCGTAGACGTTGAGCGGCCGCTCGCAGCGCCGGCTCCTCGCGAAACTCCGAGCCGCCGCCATAGACGGAGGCCGAGGAGGCGTAGAGGAAGGGCACGCGCAGCGACGAGGCAGGCATGCAGCAGCCGCTTCGAATAGGCGTAGTTCACCTCCATCATGTACTTGCCGTTCCACTCGGTGGTGGTCGAGCAGGCGCCCTGATGGAAGACGGCCTCGATGCGGCCGAGGCCGCCGGCTTCCATGCGCGGCAGGAATTCGTCCTTGTCGAGATAGTCGGCGATCTGCAAATCGGCGAGGTTGGCGATCTTGTGGCCGTCGGTGAGGTCGTCGACGACGAGGATGTCGTCATGACCTTCGGCATTGAGCGCGGCGACGATGTTGGAGCCGATCATGCCGGCGCCGCCCGTGACGATGATCATTGATGGCCTCTGGTTTCGCTTGCCGATTCCGGCCCTTATAAGGGAGGCAGGTCGGGCTGTCGATAAAGCAGGCGGCTGCGGCGCATGTCACAGTGAGGCCGCAAAGCTCCCGCTTCAGTCGGTTTCGCGCCACCGTCGGGATCGCGAGGGACAAAAAATGCCGTCGACCGAACTGCTCATCGCCTTTTTCGCCACCACGGCGATCTTCGCCTACATCCCGGGCCCGGCCATGCTCTATGCCGCCGCGCAGACCATGGCGCGCGGGCGCTGGTCGGGGCTGACGGCGGCGCTTGGCATCCATCTCGGCGGCTATTTCCATGTCTTTGCCGCTGCCGCCGGCCTGTCGGTGCTGTTCCACGCCGTGCCGCCGCTCTACATGGCGGTCAAGCTCATCGGCGCGCTCTATCTGATCTGGCTCGGCGTTTCGCTGTTCCGCAAGCGCGGGGAGGGCGATGCGGCATTGCCGCGTCATCGAGCGCAAATCGGCGCGCCGCGCCTTTTTCGAGAGCATCACCGTCGAGGTGCTCAATCCGAAGACGGCGATCTTCTTCATGGCGTTCCTGCCGCAGTTCATCGATGCCTCGGCGGCGTTTCCGGTCTGGCTGCAGTTCGTCGTTCTTGGGCACCATCGTCAATCTGATGTTTTCCTCGGCCGACATCGTCTGCGTGTTCCTGGCCGGCGTGGTGATCGGCCGGCTCAAGCGCTCCAGCCGGGCGCAGCGCATGATGCAGCGGGCGGGCGGGGCGGTGCTGGTCGGACTGGGCGTCCATGTCGCCTTGCAGAAGAGCTGACGGCTGCCCTGACGTTGCGCTGCGCTGGATTTGCGGTATATCGGCTTCGCCATGAACGATCCGGCCCGTAAATTGACAATTTTCAGCAACGATTGAGAACTGGCCTTTCCCGCGCATTGCCAGTGACATGATCAAGCACAATCCGCCTTCGCCCGAACCTTTGCACCGCGCCATTGCCCGCTTTGGCGACGTCGCCGTGCTGGTGGTCGGCGACTTCATCCTCGACCGTTTCGTCAACGGCGTCATCGAGCGCATCTCGCCGGAAGCGCCGATCCCGGTGCTGCACGGGCGCGGCGAGACCTCGACGATGGGCGGCGCCGGCAATGTCGTCGCCAACATCGTTTCGCTGGGCGCCAGCGCTATTCCCGTCTCGGTGATCGGCACCGATGTGGCCGGCGACAATCTGGTGCGCATGCTTGGCGAGCTTGGCGCCGACACGGCGGCCTGGCGCAGGCGCGCGGCCGCATGACGTCGTCGAAGAGCCGCTTCAGCGCGCTCAACCAGCAGGTGCTGCGCTTCGACGAGGAAGAGATCAAGCCGCTCGACGACAAGCGAGCGGGCAGGCCTGATCCGGCATTTCCGCGCCGCACTCGCGCGCGCCGACATCGTCATCCTGTCCGACTACGGCAAGGGCATATTGCTCGACGGCGTCGCCGGCCGAACTGATCGCCATCTGCCGCGAGGCGGGAAAGCCGGTGCTGGTCGACCCGAAGGGCCGCGACTATGCGCGCTATGCCGGCGCGACCGCCATCACGCCCAACCGCAAGGAACTCGGCGAAGCGGTCGGTCATCGCGGTGTTTCGCCGATGACGAGATCGTGGCCGCCGCACGCGAATTGATCGCCGCGCATGGTTTCGACTTCGTCGTCGCCACGCGCAGCGAAAAGGGCATGAGCGTCGTCGGCGCTGATGAGGCGCGCCACATCGCCACGCAGGCGCGCGAAGTGTTCGACGTTTCGGGCGCCGGCGACACGGTGATCGCGAGCTTCGCGCTGGCGCTGGCCGCGGGCGCCGATCGCGTCATGGCCGCCTCCATCGCCAATGCCGCCGGCGGCGTGGTGGTCGGCAAGCGCGGCACCGCGCGGCTGACGGTCGAGGAACTCACCGGCGCGCTGTTTCGCTCGCACGGCCCGACCGCCCACAAGGACGCCATCCTCGATGCCGCATCGGCCGCGCGCATGGTGGCGGCGTGGAAGGATGAGGGCCTGAGCGTCGGCTTCACCAATGGCTGCTTCGACATATTGCATGCCGGCCATGTCAGCCTGCTGCACGCGGCGCGCAGCCAGTGCGACAGGCTGGTGCTCGGGCTCAACAGCGATGCCTCGGTGCGGCGGCTGAAGGGGCCGGGACGCCCGGTCAACGACCAGCATGACCGCGCCTGCGTGCTCGCCGCCCTGGCCTCGGTCGATGCCGTCGTCGTCTTCGAGGAGGATACGCCGCTGGCGCTGATCGAGGCGCTGCTGCCCGACATTCTGGTCAAGGGCGCCGACTACACCGTCGAAACCGTGGTCGGCGCCGATGTGGTGCAGAAGGCCGGCGGTCGCGTCGTGCTGGTCGATCTCGTCGCCGGCAAGAGCACCACCGGCACCATCGGCAAATTGCGCGCCGGCGGCGCCACCAACTGAGGGATTTCATGTCCGGACTGAACGATTACCTGGTCCGCTCGGCGGCCGCGATCTCCGCGATGGCCGAGCGCGACCTGACCGGCGAGATGGAACGCGCGGTGAGCGCTGTCGTCGACGGCGCTTTCGTCGGGCAAGGCGCTGCTGGTCTGCGGCAATGGCGGCTCGGCCAGCGACGCCATCCACATCGCCAGCGAACTGGTCGGCCGCTTCCTGAAGGAGCGCAAGGCCTACAATGTCATCGCGCTGCCGGCCAATGCCGGCGATGCTGACCGCCTGGGGCAATGATTACGGCTTCGACACGGTGTTTTCGCGCCAGGTCGAGGCGCATGGCGCGGCCGGCGGCGTGCTGCTCGCCATCTCGACCAGCGGCAATTCGCCGAGCATCCTTGCCGCCGCCGAGCAGGCGCGGATGATGGGCATGACGGTGGTCAGCCTGACCGGCGACACCGGCGGCAAGCTGAAGCCGCTCACCGACATCCTGCTCAACGTGCCCTCGACCTCGACGCCGATCATCCAGCAGGGGCATCTGTGCCTCTACCATTATCTGTGCGAAGTGGTCGAAGCGCGTCTCAGCGATGGCTGACACCGGCGACCTCCGGACTTCCCGTACCCGCTGGCCGAGCCCGGCCTGTGGGTCGAGCGGGTCGGTTCGCAGGTGTTTCCGGCCAACACGCCAGCGCTGTTCCTCGACCGCGACGGCACCATCAATGTCGATACCGGCTATCCCGACGATCCCGCCAAAATCGTGCTGCGCGACGGCATCGTGCCGGTCATCGCGGCCGCCAATCGGGCCAACATCCCTGTGGTGATCGTCACCAACCAGTCCGGCATCGCGCGCGGCTATTTCGGCTGGAATGAGTTTGCCGCCGTCAATGGCCGGGTGCTCGAACTGCTTGCGGGACGGCAATGCCTTCGTCGACATGGTTCTGGCCTGCGCCTATCACGACGCGGGCAGCGGGCCGCTGGCGGTCGCCAACCATCCGATGCGCAAGCCCAATCCGGGCATGCTGTTCGAGGCAGCAGAAGCGTCTCGAGCTCGATCTCCGGCGCTCGCTGATCGTCGGCGACAAGCCGGCGGACATGGAGGCGGGGCAGCGCGCCGGCCTGTCGAGCGGCTGGCTGGTCGATGGCGATGGGCTGCGAGCAGCCGGGGTTCGAGGTTTTGCCGCTGCGCGACCGCGAAGATCTGGATGGACTGTGGCGGCGATCAGAGGCACTCTGAAGCGCTTGACCGCAATCGATTCAAGAACCGGCGCTATGCTGCTGGTTTTCCGTGATTTTCAGATTGGCGGATACCACCGGACGAGGTTGTCGATCAGGCCGGAAACGCCACCAGCCCCTCGTCCTTGACGCGGCGGATGGTCAGCGCGGTGCGCACCGTGTCGACATTCGGCGCCGAGGCCAGTTCCTCGATGACGAAGGTCTGGAACGTGCCGAGGTCGCTTGCCACGCAATGCAGCAGGAAGTCGGATTCGCCCGACACCATCCAGGCGTCGCGCACGATCGGCCAGCCGCGCGTGCGCTCGGCGAAGGTCTTGAGCTCGGCGTCGGCCTGGTGATGCAGGCCGATCAGGCAGAAGGCGACGACATCCATGCCGAGCGCCGGCGCGTTGAGCAGAGCGCGGTAGCCGCGGATGATGCCGGTCTCCTCCAGCCGCCGGACGCGGCGCAGGCAGGGCGGCGCCGAAATGCCGACACGGCTCGACAGTTCGACATTGGTCATGCGCCCGTCGTCCTGAAGCTCGCGCAGGATCTTCCAGTCGATGGCGTCGAGGTCGGCTTTGAGCGGCATTGTCGGCTGTCCCAGCTGCGCAAGAATCTTTCGCGATCTCGTAATTAAACGACTTCTGTGGCGCATGCCAGCCCTCTGCCAGACGATTTTTGATCGGGACGAAGCGACATTGCCGGATATGCCTGTGCGCCGAAGCTTTCCGGGGACGAAGGCCAACTTCGCCTTGCTGGCGTCGCGGGCAGCACTTACATTACGCGCGACATTTCACGGCGTGATTTCCATGCCGCAATCCATTGGCTGCCCTCCGCAGAGGCTTTACATGACCACCAAGCACGCGCCTGTCCTCATCATCGGTTCCGGTCCCGCCGGCTATACGGCCGCGATCTATGCCGCCCGCGCCATGCTGAAGCCGATGCTGGTCGCCGGCCTGCAGCAGGGCGGCCAGCTGATGATCACCACCGATGTCGAAAACTATCCGGGCTTCGCCGATCCGATCCAGGGTCCGTGGCTGATGGAGCAGATGCTGAAGCAGGCCGAGCATGTCGGCACCGACATCATCAACGACATCATCACCGAGGTCGACCTCAATGTGCGGCCGTTCCGCGCCAAGGGCGATTCCGGCACCACCTACACCGCCGACGCGCTGATCATCGCCACCGGCGCGCAGGCCAAATGGCTGGGCATCCCGACCGAACAGACCTTCATGGGCTTCGGCGTGTCGGCCTGCGCCACCTGCGACGGCTTCTTCTATCGCGGCAAGGACGTCGCGGTGATCGGCGGCGGCAATTCGGCGGTCGAGGAGGCGCTCTACCTCTCCAATCTGGCGAAGAGCGTGACGGTCATCCACCGGCGCAACGATTTCCGCGCCGAGCGCATCCTGCGCGAGCGGCTGTTCAAGAAGGAAAACGTCCGCGTCATCTGGGACACGATCGTCGACGAGATCACCGGCCAGCCCGGCAAGGCGCCGCTGCCGCCTTCGGTCGAAGGGCTGAAGCTGCGCAACATGCGGTGACCGGCGAGGTGAGCGCAGCTGAAGGTCGACGGCGTGTTCGTGGCGATCGGCCATGCGCCGGCGGTCGAGCTGTTCGTCGGCAAGCTGAAGCAGAAGCCGAACGGCTATCTGTGGACGGCGCCGGACTCGACCCGCACCGACGTGCCCGGCGTGTTCGCGGCGGGCGACGTGACCGACGACATCTACCGGCAGGCGGTGACGGCTGCCGGGCTCGGCTGCATGGCCGCGCTCGAGGCGGAAAAGTATCTCGCCGGCATCGAGGTGCACCGCGAAGCGGCGGAATAAATCGTCAAGACGGCTTGAGCAAGCCGTTCAAAAGCCTGATTTTTCATTCAGACGCCAAAAACAGAACGAGGGGAACTCATGGCGCTGGACTGGGACAAGCTACGCGTGTTTCACGCTGCGGCGGAGGCGGGGTCGTTCACCCATGCCGCCGAGACACTGCACCTGTCGCAATCGGCGATTTCGCGGCAGGTCAGCGCGCTGGAGCACGATGTCGGCGTGCCGCTGTTCAACCGCCATGCCCGCGGCCTGGTGCTGACCGAGCAGGGCGAGATGCTGTTCCGCACCGCGCATGACGTGCTGATGAAGCTGGAGACGATCAAGTCGCGGCTGACCGAGGCCAAGGACCGGCCGTCCGGCGTGCTCAGGGTGACGACCACGGTCGGGCTGGGCGCCGGCTGGCTGACCGAACGCGTGCAGGAGTTCATCGAGCTCTATCCCGAGATCAGCCTGCAGCTGATCCTCGCCAATGAGGAACTCGACCTCACCATGCGTCAGGCCGATTGCGCGATCCGGCTGCGCCAGCCGCAGCAGCCGGACCTCATCCAGCGCCGCCTGTTCACCGTGCATTTCCATCTCTATGCCTCGCCGGCCTATGTCGCCAAGCACGGCAAGCCGGCCTCGGTCGCCGAACTGAAGAACCATCGCATCGTCACCTTCGGCGTGCCGGTGCCGTCGCATCTGTCGGAGCTGAACTGGCTGGAGACGGTCGGCGATTTCGAAGGCGGGCAAAGGGTGCCGACGCTGCAGATCAACGACATCTTGTCGATCAAGCGCGCCGTGCAGGGCGGCGCCGGCATCGCCATGCTGCCCGACTATGTGATCGACAAGGACTCGGGCCTGGTGCAGTTTCTGCCGGAGACCGAAGTGCCGTCCTTCGACACCTATTTCGCCTATCCGGATGCGATGAAGAACCAGGCGAAGCTGCATGTGTTCCGCGATTTCATCATCGCCAAGGCGCGCAGCTGGTCGTTCTGAGGGGTAGGCCTGCATTCAGGTGACGCCGGCCTGATCTGAATCTCGACATACCCTGAGACAACGCGGCTCACCCCCGCCATGGCGTCAGGCGAGGCAGCCAGCCGGGGACGGCGCGGCGATAGGCTTCGTATTCCGCGCCATAGCGGCGGGCGAGCGTCGGCTCCTCGTAGAGCCTGACGAAGGAGACCATGCCGACGGCGGCGACGATGCCGTAGCCGAAGACGGCCCAGCTCGAAAACAGCAGCGCCTGGCCGAGGATGATCGAGAGCACGGCGACATACATCGGGTTGCGGACATGGCGGTAGATGCCGCCGACGACCAGTCTTTCGGTCGGCGCCACCGGTGCTGGCGTGCCCAGCCCCTCGAGCGCGAAGCGGGCAAAGGAATGGAGCAGCAGGGCCGCTGCCGCGAGGATCAGGATCCAGCCGGCGGGACCAAGCCCGGCAGCGTCGACAGCGGCAAACGATAGCGATCGGTCAACAGCCAGGGCATCACGCCCGCGACGACGCCGGGTGCCGCAATGAAGAACAACGCGCTGCCGGCGATTGCCTGCATTGTGCGCATCACGAAATCCTGCCGTAGAATTGAACGGACACTGCCCAGATTCCGCATCATCGGGCAGTTTCTGTTTTTGGGTGGCAAAATCGGGCTGGTTCGGCGTTCCGCAACGGGTTTGGCCGCGAAACCGTCGCCATTTCCGGCGATTTTCCTGGTCCTATCGTGCCTGGGAATGGGTTGGACCACAGCCTGCGTCTTTTTGCATGCGTGTGTTGCAAAATAGATGCTTGTTTCTTGGGCATGATGAGCACATATATAGATCATCTCCTGGGCGCGTTCTCCTCCCATTAGCGCCCTCGAGTGTTCCCCTCTGGAGGTTAGCCTTAACAGGCACTTCCAATCAAACTCAGCCGGATCTTTATTGATCCGGCTTTTTTGTTGCCCGAAGTCCACGGACCTCGAAAAAGTCGATCGGCATTGCCACGTAACAGTGACATGTAACCTCAGGTAACATGGCGCAGGCGCGATTCATCGATTAAGCAGATCATAGGACGCGGTTGGCTCGTCCGGGAGATGGGGGCATCACTCGGACGGACCGGGCTCAGGCGGCTACCGCGTCCGAACCATTTTTGTCCGTCAGCCAACGGCGGAGCGATGCGGCGGACCTGCCGTTTGCCTCCCAGGAAGACGGTCCGCAATAGACGGCGTCCGGAAAACCCGGGCGCCGTCTTTTGCTTTCTTACGCAGCCTTGCCGCTGGTGTTCATCGCCTCGTCGGCCAGGCGTCCGGTGAGTTCGGCCATATGGTCGAACACGGCGCGATAGCTGGCCACGCCCGCCGTCGCCGAGCGCAGTTCGATGATCAAGTCGCCGATCTCCGCCTGCGGCATGGTCGCCTCGACGACATCCCATCCCGGCCAGTCGGGCCGCGCGTCATAGCCGAGGATCTGGCCACGCCGCTGCGGGATGAGCGCGATGATCTTCGAGGTCGCTTCGGACGGCGTGACGATCTCGACCTTCATCACCGGCTCGAGCAACACCGGCGAGCAGGCGGCCATGCCTTCCTTCATCGCCAGCTTGGCCGCCATCTGGAAGGCCATGTCCGAGGAATTGACGGCATGGTAGGAGCCGTCGGACAGGTTGACGGCGACGTCGACCACCGGGAAGCCGAGCGGGCCGGACTTCAGATAATCGCGGATGCCCGTCTCGACCGACTGGATGTAGGTCTTCGGCACGACGCCGCCGGTGATGGTGTCGGTGAACTGGAAACCCGAGCCGCGCGGCAGCGGCTTGATCTCGATCACCACATCGCCGAACTGGCCATGGCCGCCTGACTGCTTCTTGTGGCGACCACGCTGCTGCGCCGATTTGCGGATCGTCTCGCGGTAGGGCACGGCCGGTGTGTGGCCCTCGACCGGGATCTGGTTCTTGCCTTCGAGCCGCTCGCGCACGACACGCAGATGCATCTCGCCATGCCCCGACAGCACGGTCTCGGCGGAATCCTGGTTGTGGCGCAGGCTGAGCGAGGGATCCTCCTCCGCAAGACGCTGGATGGCCGCCGACATCTTGACCTCGTCCTTGCGTTCCTTCGGCCGCAGCGCGAAAGCGAAGACCGGTTGCGGTGGCGCCAGCGTGGCCAGCGGTTTGATGCCGCCCTTGGCCGAACTCAGCGTTTCGCCGGTCTTGACGGTGTCGAGCTTGCCAAGCGCGACGGTGTCGCCTGCCTTGGCGATGGCGAGCTTGGACTGGTCCTTGCCGAGCATCTTGTAGATGCCGGACACCTTTGCCGTTTCGCCGCTCGACAGGAAGAGTTCGGCGGCGTCGGCGACCTGGCCGGAGAGCACGCGCGAGACCGACAGCTTGCCGCCATGCGCGGTGTGGATGGTCTTCATCACCTGGACCACCGTCTGATTGCCGTCGGGGGCGCCCAGGCGTTTGCGCGTCGCCTCGACGTCGGGCGCATCGTGACGGATCGCCTTCAGCAGGCGCAGCACGCCATTGCCCTTCTCGGCGGTGCCGATGAGCACCGGCGTCACAATGCCTTCCCGCAGGTCGGCGGCGAGGTCGTCGAAGATTTCGTCCTTCGGCGGTTCGATCTCCTCGAGCAGCTGCTCCATGAGCTGGTCGTCATGGTCGGCGAGTGTCTCCAGCATGGAGAAGCGTGCCTCAAGCTCACGCGCCTTGTCGTCGCCCGGGATGTCGGCGACCTCGCTTTCGGCATACTCGCGATAGATGTAGGCGCGCTCCAAGCGCCAGATCGATCGAGCCGATGACGACGCTGTCCTTGCGCAGCGGAATCTGACGCAGCAGCAGCGGCACCGAGCTTGCCGGCTGCAGCATCTTCAGCGTGTCGCGCACGCCCGCGATCGCCTTGTCGACCTTGTTCAGGAACAGGATGCGCGGCACGCCGAGATCGTCGAGCTTGCGCATGATGAGCTGCAGGGCGGGAATCTTCTTTTCGTCGGCTTCGGCGACGACGACGGCGACGTCGCAGGCGGCGAGCACAGGCTCGGCCTCGAAGGAGAATTCGATGGAGCCGGGACAGTCGACGAAGGTAAGCTGCTCGCCCATGAATTCGGTGGTGGCGAAGGTCGCCTCGACGCTCATGGCGTGGGCGCGCGCCTCGGGCGAATGATCGGAAACGGTGCTTCCCGACGAAACGGGATTCTGGCGGGGAATGGCGCCCGTGCGGGCGAGTATGGCTTCGAGAAGTGTCGTTTTACCGCTTGCGAAGGGACCGACTATGGCAATGCATTTCGGTCCCGTGCGTCGTCCTCCGGCGCGAGTACCCATGGCTGACCTCCACTCAGGCGTTTCCCTGGGAGCGGCGGCCGGCCTGTACGGCCGTCGCGGGCGGGGGTTCTTTTCGTTTCGCCACCTGCCCGATAGCATCGTCCCACGGGTTCGCGGGGAGGGCAAGGAAAATAGGAAATTCGCCGGCTTGGTTGTCTCAGGCGGTGCGGGCGAGCGATCCGGTGCGCGCGGCAAGCAGGGCGCCGGCCTTGTCGCGCGGTGCCGGCCTGCCGAAGAAATAACCCTGGAAGCCGTTGCAGCCGGCGGCCCTGGCGAGGGTGAATTCTTCTTCCGTCTCGATGCCTTCGGCAACGATGGTGACATGCTGGATACGCTCGATCTGCGCCAGCGCAGAAACGAAGATCTGGGCGACCTGATCGTGGGTTGGCATCGTCGCTGAAGCGGTCCGTTCAACCGGCCTGGCTTCGGCGCTGCCCCACCAGGGCGCCATCCGCGCTCTGCGCCTCGACCGCGTCGGCAAAGCGCGACAGCATCGGATTGAACAGGTCCGGCCGCTCCCAGAAGGGGGCGTGTCCGACACCGGGGACGACATGGCAATGTTCCCACAGAGCGCCGTAGTGCAGCGCCTCAAAGTAACTGAGCCGGACAAACGGATCATTTTCGCCGTTGACGATCGCAACCGGGAATGCGGCCTGCTCGACCACCTGCCTCTGGTCGGCGCCGTCGCCACTCATCATGCTGCGCGTCACCGTGGCGCGCAGCCTGCCGTCCGTGCGCAGTATGGCTTGTCGAAAGGTTGGGCCGGCGCTGTCGCCGAAGCACAATGTCTCGAAACGCTCGGCATCACGCTCCGAGTATATCTTCTTGGAGGCGAGCAGCATGTCCCAATGCGCGTGGAAGCCGCGCAGCATGCCGAACAGCCCTTTCGATACTGGCGGGGCGCCGGTCAGCATCAGTCCGCGGACTGCCGGATGGAAGCTCGCGAGTTCCATGGCGACATGGCCACCGAGCGACCAGCCGAAAACGATGGCACGCCTGATGGCCAGTCGGTCGAGGAGTTCACCCGCCGACCGGGCGAGGCCGGCGATCGTATAGGCTGTTGCCGGATCGTGAGCATCAGAGGATCCGCCATGACCGGGAAGGTCGAAGGCGATCAGCCTGTGGGCATCGGCGAGCGGGCTGTCGAACTGCCTGGCGAACACGGCGCGCGAGCTGCCCGAGCCATGGATCATCAGGATCGGCATGCCAAGGCCCGACGATTCGCTGAGGCGCAAATCGGCCTGTGATGTGCGGATCGTGCGCTCGGCAACGGCCATGCTGGATTGAACCTCCGGATTGCGTGGCCGGCAACATCTCACAGCGGGGTCTACACCGCCTTTAAGTTTCTGGTTAAGAAAGGATTTATAAGCGGCGACCGTTTATGGTGGCCGAATCCTAACGATGGGGATGGTGATGGAACGCGGGCTCGATCTTCTTCTCTCGATCAGCAGCATTGCAACGGTCGGCCAGTATCTCTGGTCGATGCGTGCCCATTTCCAGGCGACGACCATGTCTGCCGGCGCGAAGGTGATTTCAGCGGTCGTGGCCGCGACGGCACTGTTCTTTCTGGCGATACTCTGGATCCTGCCGCAGCCGCCGCTCGCGTTGATCGCCGGGCTGGCGATCCAGTTGGTCAGCTCTGCCCTGTTCTGGTGGGCGATCTCGACGTCGCGCAAGGCGCGGCTGCGCTTTGCCTTTGCCGAGGACAATCCCCATAGCCTGGTGACCGACGGTCCGTTCGGCTATATCCGCCATCCGTTCTACACATCCTACATCATCTTCTGGATCGGATGGGGCATCGCCACCTGGTCGATCCTGGCGGTGGTGCCGGTTGCCGGGATAATCGTGATCTATGTGATCGCGGCTCTGGACGAAGAGAAGAAGTTTTCGCGCACCGAACTGGCCGACGCCTATGCGGCCCATCGCAAGCGAGCCGGCCTGTTCTGGCCGCGGCTGGGGTAGCGCTGCCGCAATTATCCGTGCGTGCCGCTTGCTGGACGGTGTCGAGGAGGCGGTTGCGCAACAGCCGATATCGGACGAGAGTGCCGCCCGCTTCCATGATCGGCGCCACCGGATCGATGATTGCCGCGCCGTCAGCTTGAGGATCAGTACCATGAAGATTATTGCCTGCGGCAGCGTGCCGACCATTATCGCTCCGGACAAATATTTCACCGGCCGCGTGCTGCAGACACCGATCATCGAGAAGGAAGCGCCGGCCCGGCTCAGGGCCACCCTGGTCAGCTTCGAGCCTGGCGCACGCACCTTCTGGCACACGCATCCGCTTGGCCAAACGCTCTATGTCACATCCGGCGCCGGCCTCGCGCAGACTTGGGGCGGGCCGATCCAGGAGATCAAGGCCGGCGACGTCATCTCGTTCGATCCCGGCGAAAAGCACTGGCATGGCGCGCGGCGCGCAAACGGCGATGACGCATATCGCCATGCAGGAGGCGCTCGACGGCGTCCATGCGGACTGGCTGGAAGCAGGTCACCGACGAGCAGTATGGCGATTGACATCTTGCTATGTTGTCTGAGGCGCAACAAAAAACCCGGCCGTCCGCGGCCGGGTTTTTCTTGGCAACAGCACTGTGCCCAATCAGGTCAGCGAGGCAGTGAAACGCTGGATGCGCGTGCAGGCCTCTTCAAGCAGGGCCTCCGAGGTGGCGTAGGAGATGCGGAAGTTCGGGCCGAGGCCGAAGGCCGAGCCGAACACCACCGCCACGCCCTCGGCGTCGAGCAGCTCCGAGCAGAAGGTCTCGTCGGTGTCGATCACCTTGCCGGCCTTCGTCTTCTTGCCGATCAACTGCGCACAGGACGGATAGACATAGAAGGCGCCTTCCGGCGACGGGCATGTGATGCCGCGCGCCTGGTTGAGCATCGAGACGACAAGGTCGCGCCGGCCCTGGAAGATCGCCTTGTTTTTGGCGATGAAATCCTGCGGGCCGTTCAGCGCCTCGACCGACGCCCATTGCGCGATGGTGCAGGCGCCTGAGGTCTGCTGGCCCTGGATCATGTCCATTGCCTTGATCAGCTGCTACCGGGCCCGCCGCGTAGCCGATGCGCCAGCCGGTCATGGCATAGGCTTTCGACACGCCGTTCATGGTCAGCGTGCGCTCGTAGAGCTTCGGCTCGACCTCGGCGATGGTCTTGAAGACGAAGTCGCCATAGGTCAGGTGCTCGTACATGTCGTCGGTCAGCGTCCAGACATGCGGATGCTTCAACAACACGTCGGCCAGAGCGCGCAGTTCGGCTTCCGTGTAGGCGGCGCCCGACGGGTTCGACGGCGAGTTCATCAAGCAGCCATTTGGTCTTCGGCGTGATCGCCTTTTCCAGCACGTCCGCCGTCAGCTTGAAGCCATTGTCGATCGAGGTGTCGGCAAAGACCGACGTGCCGCCGCAGATCGCCACCATTTCGGGATAGCTGACCCAGTAGGGGCGGGGGATGATGACCTCGTCGCCGGGGTTCAGCGTCGCCATGAAGGCATTGAACAGGATCTGCTTGCCGCCGGTGCCGACAATGGTCTGCTCCGGCCGGTAGTCGAGATTGTTCTCGCGCTTGAACTTCTTGGCGATCGCCTCGCGCAGCGGCGCGATGCCGGAGACCGGCGGATATTTCGTCTCGCCGCGGCGGATCGCCTCGACCGCCGCATTCTTGATGTTGTCGGGCGTATCGAAATCCGGCTCGCCGGCGCCCAGCCCGATCACGTCACGGCCGGCATTTTTCAGCTCGCGCGCTTTCTGCGTCACCGCGATTGTCGCGGAAGGCTTTACGCGGGAAAGAGCGTCGGCAAGAAAGGCCATGACCAGATATCTCCAGGGACGATCGGCGCGGCCAGGAGCGGCCGCGGCGCTTCTCTTGTCGCATCATGCCGCCAAGCGCAAGCATTGTCGGATGAACCGAGACCTCAAATCCGCGAGCAACAATAAATTCATCAACGGCCGGTAGAACCTTGGGCGGCAGGATCGCAACCCAAATTCCGCCAGTCTTGCGGAGCGAGGAACCGTGTCGCGTAGCATCGGGCTTGCCCACATCATCCGTCACGATGACGGCACCTCCAGCGGTGTCTGGGGCATCTATACGCTGCAGAGCGCCTTCCAGCCGATCTTCGCCTTCAAGGAAGGCAAGTTGTCGGTCGTCGCATTCGAGGGACTTATCCGGCCGTTTCGTGACGGCGAGCCGCAGTCGCCGATGGGCTTTTTCAGCACCTGTCCGGCAGCCGACCGCCTGCATATCGAGGCGCTGACCAGGACACTGCATCTCCTCAATGCCGGCGCCTGCCTGCCGCAAGAGGCATCGATCTTCATCAATTTCGACCCGTCGGTGTTCAGCGACCGCGCCATCGCCGACATGGCGCTGCGCGATATGAGGCTGGTGCTGCACGAGGCCGGCATCGATCCGCGCCGCATCGTCTGCGAGGTGACCGAGCAGAAGTCGGCATCGCAGGAAACGCTCTACAGCTTCGTCGAGGCGCTGAGGGCCAACGGCTTCCGCATCGCGGTCGACGATTACGGCGCCGATGATTCCGACATCAACCGCATCAAGGAGCTCAGGCCCGACATCGTCAAGTTCGACGCGCACTGGATCACGCAGTTGATGGAGTCCGGCGCCGGCTTTGCGCTGTTGACCGCCATGGTGACGAGCTTCGAACAGCAAGGCATCCGCACGGTATTCGAAGGCATCGAGGAAGGCTGGCAGCTCGAGTTGGCGGAAAAGTCCGGCGCTTCGATGGTGCAGGGCTTCGTGCTGGCGCGGCCGGAGCTTGCGCCGACCAGTTTTCGCGGTTTCGGCAAGGACGTACAGGCGCAGGCGACAGACAGCCGGCCAAGGCACCCGCCAGCCCGGCCGTGACGCCCTCGGGTCGGCCAGCGCGGGCGTTTGGGCGCAAGGTGGTGCCATGAGCGGGCGGCCGGACAGGCGGCGCGATGTCGCCGACGCGATCTTTGCCGACGAGGTCGGTATCGAATATGGCGTCTACGGCGCCTTCCGGCTGAGAAGCGCCTATCAGCCGATCTTCACGCCGCGCAGCGGAACGCTGGCGGCGGTCGCCGTCGAAGGGCTGATCGAGCCGCATCGCGCCGGCAGGCCGGTTGCCCCGCCGGTGTTCTTCGATGGCATTGCGGCGGCGGATCGCCTGTTCGTCGAGACGATGTGCCGGATGTTGCATCTGAGGAACTTCCGCAACATCGGCGTCGAAGGGCTCGACCTGTTCTTCAACTACAATCCGCTGATCAACGACCATCCCGGGCGCGCTCTGGCTGAAATCCGGCTGATGACCAGGCATCTCGGCGACTTCGACCTCCATCCGGGCATGCTGGTCTGCGAGATCACCGAGCAGGCGGCCGATGACAAGGTGCTTGTCAGCCTGGTCCATGAAATGCGCCGCAACGGCATCCGCATCGCCATCGACGATTTCGGCACCGGGCATTCGACGGAGGAGCGGATTGCGCTGCTTTCGCCCGATATCGTCAAGATCGACGGTACATGGTTTGCGCGAATTCTGCCGCCATGCCGCCGCCGAACGCTTCTTCCGGCCGCTTGTCTCGATCGCTGCACGATCGCGGCGCCAAGGTGCTGGTCGAAGGGATCGAGCAATCCGTGCATCTGCGGGTGGCGCTCGATGGCGGCGTCGACCTGCTGCAGGGATATCCACCTCGCTCGGCCGGCGCTGGCCGGCACGATCTTCAACGAAGAGCCGCTTTCCATCGAGGCGCTGCTCGGCATGGACAACAAGGTCGTGCCGTTGCATCAGCGGCGCTGATGGGAACGCCAAAACAAATCACTGGATGATCTCGTCCGCGTCGCGATAGAGCCTTGCAGCGGGCTGAACGCGCGAGGGAGCGGCGATGATACTCTACGGAATGATCGACAGCGGCAATTGCTACAAGCCGCGCCTGCTGATGGCCAAGCTCGGCATCGCCTTCACCAATGTCGAGGTGAGTTCGCACACCGGCGACACCCGCAAGGCCGACTATGTCGCCAAGAACCCGAACGCCATGGTGCCGCTGCTCGAGCTCGACGACGGCAGGCGGCTCGCCGAATCCAACGCCATCCTGCTTTATCTTGCCGAAGGCACGCGCTTCCTGCCGGCCGACCGCTACCAGCGGGGGCTTGCCTATCAGTGGCTGTTCTTCGAGCAGTACAGCCACGAGCCTTACATCGCCGTGCGCAAGGCGCTGCTGACCTTCCCTGAAAGAGCTGGGGATGCGACGCCGGAGCGGCTGGCGCTGACGCTGGAGCGCGGCAACAAGGCACTCGGCGTGATGAACCGGCATCTGCAGGAAAACACCTTCTTCGCGGGCGGCGCGTTCAGCGTCGCCGACATCGCGCTCTATGCCTATACGCACACGGCCGAGATGGGCGGCTTCCAGCTCGATGCCTATCCGGCAGTGTCCGCCTGGCTTGGCCGAGTGGAGGCGGATGCGGGGCATGTGCCGATGGAATGGCAGCCCTGATTTGTTGGTGTGCGTTGCCGTTTTTGCAAAGGCGTCGCGCTGCCCCTCATCGCCCTGCCTGGCACTTCTCCCCGTATGGTGACGGGGAGAAGGAGCAGCACCGCCGATTTCGCCAATTGTCGGCGTCTGAAATCCAGACAAATAAAAAGGCGGGATAAAATCCCGCCTTCCCATTCCGGTAGCCTGATCGGGAGCTTGGGGCCGGGCCGGCAGCAATCCGCTGCTTCGGCTTGTCGGGTCCTTCCGCTCCGGCGCGCTTCTCGCGCGACCGTCAGTACATCCGTGACTTGCCGCGCGCCCCGAACCTTCGTCCGGCGCGCGCTATCGCAAAATCAGGCTGCCTTGCTCAGAGAACCAGCGGACGGACTTGCCAGTGCGGCGGTCCTGCTCGATCTCGAAGTTGATCTTCTGGCCTTCGACCAGGGTCGACAGTCCAGCGCGCTCGACAGCGGAGATGTGGACGAAAACGTCCGCGCCGCCCGCGTCAGGCTGAATGAAGCCGAAGCCCTTGGTGGCGTTGAACCACTTGACCGTACCAGTTGCCATTTCGATAGTCCTTCACATTTGCTTTAGTTTGACCGAACCGAGGTCCAGCCGGTGGTATCGAGATTTTGGAGATAGACGTCAGCAAACGCGAAGATCGCGAGGCCCGATCGATCGGCCGAAATATCAATGGGACGGCATATAGGCTGTTTCCGCACCAAAAACAAGACTGTGTGAGAAGAGCGTGATTGCGGCATGCCCAACGGCCGCCCCAGTCGCGTGAAAGCGTGGCGGCGGGATCGCGTGCCTTTGGAGGCTGGGCATCGTGCCTTCCCGAAAAATCGATTGCGATTTTCGGGCCGATGCGGCGGGCGCCTCGGGTTTGGGAGACGGCCATGAAAACCATTCTGCTTGCCGCCTGCCTGACGCTGGCGGCCGCCGAGGCGCAGGCGATCTCGCGCTACGATCCGACACGTATGAGCTGCGGCAAGGTGCAGGCGACGATCGCCCGCCAGGGCGCGGTCATCCTGCGCTATCAGTCGACGCGCGTGCCGGGGCTGCCGCTCTACGACCGCTATGTGCAGAGCCAGCGGTTCTGCAACATCGGCGAGGTCAGGGAGCGCGCCTATGTGCCGAGCGCCGACACGAAATCCTGCCCGGTCTATCATCTGCAAGCGGACGGAGTTTGACCGGCATTTCCGCCGGCGCATCCTGCAGCGCACTGAAACCGAGTTCTGAATTTCAGAACCCGAACGACACTTGTGCCGGCGGCGGCGGGCCGACGCGCACGCCTTCCATGGCCAGCATCTTTTCCTTGGTGGCCGAGCCGCCGGGCGCCGAAAAGCCGCCGATCTTGCCGCCGGCGGCAAGGATGCGGTGGCACGGGATGACCAGCGGCACCGGATTGGCGCCGAGTGCTGCCCCGGTTTCGCGGGGCAAGCCGGCATGGCCGGCGCGCTTGGCCAATTCGCCATAGGTGGTGGTTTCGCCGTAGCCGAGTTTTCGTGCCGCGTCATAGATGGCGAGGCGGAAATCGTCGACGCCGGCAAGATCGACCGGCACGCCGGAGAAATCGACGTCCTCGCCCGCGGCATAGGCCTTGATCGAGGCGATCAGCTCGACAACCCAGCGTGGCTGCTCATCTCGATGCAGCAACGCCGGGATGGCGCATCAGCCGGCGCTCCACCGTGTCGCGGTTGCTCTCCGGCAGGCAGAGCCGCATCAGGCCCGTCTCGCTCCAGGCGATGCCCATGAAGCCGAGCACGGTTTCGAACACCGCATGGCCGGCGGTGATGAGAGGTCGGTTTCCATGACATGCTCCTTTCCGTAAAGGGCGAGAAGGAATCCAGCACAAATCAGGAACAATATGGCAGTTCTCGGTCCGCTCTCGACCACCCGAAAACCTTCTGCTGGCCCGGATTGCCGGGGGAAATCGCTGGTGTAAGGACTTCTTAACAACCCGACAAACCGGACCCTGCGCGGCTTGCCAGCAAAATTCAACCTTATCTGCGATCTGCGTGATCGTCGCTGCGGCCGCGCTCAGCGGCTGCACCTCGACGTCGCAGATGAAGGCGGCGCCGGCGCTGACCGAGGCCGCGACCGCCAGCCGTCAGCGATGCCAGCCCGACACTGGCATTGCCCGACACGGTTGCGGTGCTGCCGGAATCCTCCGGCCTGGTCCCTGTGCAGACGGCGGCGCTGACGGCGATGCTGTCGCCGCGACGCCAGGAGAGCCTTGCCGCGCACCGGCGCAGCCGGCAGCCTTTGCCGGCGCCGACGCCGCTGGCCGCCCATGCCCGCGGTGATGGCTGGAACCTCTCCGACCAGCCCCGGTTCGGTCGAGCCGGCGCCTGTCTATGCAACGGCCGCGATGGCCATGCCGGTCACCGCGACAGACGGTCAAGAAAGCCGCGATGCCCGGCGTCCAGCAGGTCGCCTATGTCGTGCCGCAGAACCGGCTGCCTGTGCATTCGCCCCGCGCCGGCCCGCCGGCCGAACACGCGACAGGCCCCCGCGGCGAGATCGAGCGGCTGATCGAGAAATACTGCCGCGCTCTACCAGGTGCCGGTCGATCTGGTGCGCCATGTCGTCAACCGCGAGAGCACCTTCAATCCGAAGGCCTATAATCGCGGCCATTGGGGGCTGATGCAGATCAAGCACGCGACGGCGCGCGGCATGGGCTATCTGGGCCGGCAAGCCGGCCTGTTCGATGCCGAGACCAATCTGAAATACGCGGTCAAATATCTGCGCGGTGCCTGGCTGGTGTCGGGCGGCAATGCCAAGCACGCCGACTGGCTCTACCAGAGCGGCTATTATTACGACGCCAAGCGCAAGGGCCTGCTCGAAGCGACCGGCCTCGGCGTCGACCGGAGCGCCGCCGGTCGCCTGCCGCCCGATGCCTGAACCGCGTCCGCCGGCACCAAACGACATCCGGCTGCGCAAGATCCTCGACGACACGCTCGCTGCCGCCGCACTGGCCCGAAGGCTTTGTCATGCGCGGCTTCGACGACGGCCGATGCGCTGCCGCTGCACGCGCTGCTGACCGAGGTGTTCGACGACGGCGCCGATGGGCCGTTCGACGAATGGTGGCCGCGTATTTCCGAGCGATGCCGAATTCGACCCGGCGCTTGTGTTTCCTCGTCATCGACGGCAAGGGGCGGCTGGCGGCGGCGGCACTGTG
This sequence comes from uncultured Alphaproteobacteria bacterium, assembly GCA_963788955.1. Classification (GTDB taxonomy): domain Bacteria; phylum Pseudomonadota; class Alphaproteobacteria; order Rhizobiales; family Rhizobiaceae; genus Mesorhizobium. The sequence goes on from CAWBIN010000025.1 coordinate 183,510, forward strand.
CTGGACGAGGGCCTTCGTCAAGGACCTCGCCGTCCATCCCGAGGCACGCGGCAAGGGCATCGGCGAGGCGCTGATGTGGCACGCCTTCCTCGCCTTTCGCGACCGAGGCGCCGCCCATGTCGACCTGAAGACCAACACGGTCGAGAACGCCGCCGCGCTCAGGCTCTACGAGCGGCTGGGCATGATACCGGTCGCCTGGGAAGGCTAAGTCTCCGTTTACCAAGATTTTTGCGCTGTCTTGTCATCGCGACGCTTCGCGGTGGGAAGCATGGCGGCTTTGTGAACCGCTTCACAGCGTCCGGCAAAAAGTAACTGCTAATAGATTTTCGTCACGCAGTGCATCTGACCAAATATTTTGGATAGTCGAATTTCAAAATGGAGGGACGAGACTATGGCAGGACCAAACCTTCGAAAGAGAATTGGGCACGGCTTTGTTAGCCGGCAAGTGTTCGCCGAAAAGGCGATTGAACAGGTCGCGATGGCCGCCAAGACGGCGGCCGCGCCCGGGGCCAAGAAGGCCAAGGCCGGCGCCGCGGCGGCCATCGTGCCCGGCGGAAAGCTGGGTGCTGGCTTCTTCGATTTCATGTTCAAGAATTTGCCCGCCTTTACCGCCAGCGATGCCGACCTTGATACGCTGGCAAAAGCCATGAAGGATCCGGCGCCGGTCGACCAGCCCAATCCCGATCCGCACGACAACAAGAAGATCCCGTCCGGGTTCACCTATCTCGGCCAGTTCGTCGATCACGACATCACGCTCGACATGACGCCGCTCAGCCTTGCGCTGGCCGATCCGGGGATGGTGAAGAACTTCCGCTCGCCGAGCCTCGACCTCGATTGTGTCTACGGCGCCGGTCCCGGTCCGCATCGCTTCCTGTTCGCGCGCGAGCCAGCCCCTGGCGGCAGTGGCGCGGTGGATTCGCCGAAGCTGCTGATCGGCACCGCGCAGGCTTCGCAGGAAAACAGCGACCGGGTGGGGCAGGTGCCCGAACTGCCGAACGATCTGCCGCGCAACATGCAGGGCGTCGCGCTGATCGGCGATCATCGCAATGACGAGAACCTGCTGGTGGCGCAGATCCACCTGGCGTTCCTGAAATTCCACAATGCGGTGATCGATCACCTGAAGGCCAAGGGGGTGCCTGATGACAAGCTGTTCGAGGACGCGGCGCGCACCGTGCGCTGGCACTATCAATGGCTGGTGCTGCACGACTGGGTCGAGCGACTGACCGAGAAGGGCTTCGTGGCGAAGATCCTGCAGGAGGGCCGCAAGTTCTACCGCTTCAAGACCAAGCCGTTCATGCCGTGGGAGTTCTCGGCCGCAGCCTATCGCATGGGGCATTCGATGGTGCGCGAGAAATACAGCCACAACCGCATTTTCAGGACACCCAATCCGCATATTGCGGAAGCCAGGCTGGCGACGCTTTTCCGCTTCAGCAATCTTTCCGGCAGTCTGTCCAGCAGCGTGCCTGGTCAAGGCACCTTGCCGAGCAACTGGGTGATCGACTGGCGGCGCTTCTTCGAACTGCCGCCACCGGCCAACACCGCGCAGTTCGAGTTCAATTTCTCGCACCAGATCGACCCGTTGCTGACCGATGCCCTGCACAAGCTGCCCGGCGCCACCGGCCCGGAGGCGAGCCTCGCCTTCCGCAACCTGAAGCGCGGCGTGCGCCTCGGCCTGCCTTCGGGCCAGGCGGTGGCCAAGGAAATGCGCAAGAAGATCACCTTCACACCGATCACTGCGGACGAGATCGCGTCCGGACCTGACGGTGCGGTGGCCAAGTCATTGAATTTCCACACCAACACGCCGCTCTGGTATTACATACTGAAGGAAGCGCAGGTGAAGGGCGGCGGCGAGCGGCTCGGACCGGTGGGCGCGCGCATCGTCGGCGAGGTCTTTGTCGGCCTCGTCCAGGGTGACGAGGAATCCTTCCTGTCCAAGCCGGGCTGGAAGCCGGACCTGCCCGCGGCGAAGCCAGGCACGTTCTTCATGACCGACCTGTTGAAGTTCGTCGCCAAGGCGGCCGATCCGGCCAATCCCGACAAGGGGCTCAATCCGATCGGCGACTGATCAGTACCTTCGTGCCCCGGTTGTGTTTCAATCGGGGCCCGAAATCTTCGGCCCGCGGGACGAATCTTCGGCCCTGGCGTGGAATCCTCCGGCTTCGCAGCGGCTTTGTGAACTGCTTCACATAGGCCGCCGCGCCCAGATGCTACCCCTGCGTCATGCCACGTGGGGCGCCGATCGGGGGATCGAGGGCTGGCAAGGCATCGGGGCGGCTGCGCCGGCATGTGTCAGCCACTCCACGGCGGGTCCCGGCGGCGGGTTCGGGGCCCGCTTGCTCGTGTGCCCTTTGCACTTCAGATATCCGGCGCGTTGCCGATCTTCTTCTTGAGCTCGATCGCCCAGGCGCGGCCCTCGTCGCCGCCCCACAGCAGCCAGGCGATGTAGCCGGCCGACGGGTTTTTCCCATTGCCGTAGTTCTTGCCGCGCTTGTCGACCTCGTGGCGGGCGAAATAGCTGACCATGCGCCTGATGGTGGACGGCGCGAGCTTTTCCCGGTTCTTCAGTTCGGTAGCGCGGGCCACGCCGACCTCGGTGCCGCCGCGGCCGAACTGCCTGCGCAGTTCGAGCCCCTTGGCGGCATTGTCGGCGACGATCTGCGGGCAGCGCAGGTCGATCTCGTCCTTGTCGGCTCGTGCATTGTTTCTCCCCAAATCCCCAAGAGATCTAGAATGCCGGAAAGCCGGGCTGGTTCCGCCAGGGGTCGAAAAGAAAAAGTTCGGAATGTCGGAGCCGTGCCGTGCCGTGCGTCCTTGAGAGGCAAGGCGCGTCGCTGGCAACGGCACGCGTCGTCCGGAGATGGAGATGACAATGATCAGCTTTCCCAACGAATCCAGCGAATATCGCGCCGCCCGCGAAAAACTCCTGCAGAAGGAAATCGAGCTGCGCCGCGCCATGGAGGACGTGGCGGTCGCCCGGCGCGCGCTGCCGCAAGGGTGGGCTGGTGCCGCAGGATTATGTGTTCGACGGGCTTGGGCCGGACGGCAAGCCGGCGCGGATAAAGCTGTCGGAGCTGTTTGCGCCCGGCAAGGACACGCTGATCCTCTACAGCATGATGTTCCCGCGCCATCCGCAGGAGACGCGGGAGGTGGCGACCAGTGGCGGAACGGCGAAGCTCGCCCCGGCAGACCAGCCGTGCCCGTCCTGCACCGCGCTGCTCGACCAGTTCGATGGCGCCGTCGGCCATCTCGAAGCCTCCGGCTTCAATTTCGCCGTGGTGGCCAAGACCGCGCTCGAAAATCTGCTGACGCTCGGCCGCGACCGCGGCTGGAAGAACATGCGGCTCATCTCCTCGGCCGGCAACAGCTTCAAGCGCGACTATCAGGCCGAGGCCGAAGACGGCGCGCAACTGCCGGTGCTGTCGGTGTTCCAGCGCGACGGCGATGGTGTCAGGCATTTCTGGTCGTCGGAGCTCGGCTTCGCGCCACCGGAACCCGGCCAGGACCCGCGCGCCGTCGGCACCTGCGAGATCCTGTGGAACCTGATGGATTTTACCCCGGCGGGCCGACCGAACTGGCATGAACAGCTGCAGTACGATGCGTGCTGTCATTGAGAGGGTAGGGTGAAGCGCAACCTTGCCTTCTCCCCTTGTGGGAGAAGGTGGATCGGCGCGTAGCGCCGAGACGGATGAGGGGTGTTGGAAGAAATGAGACGGCGACAATTCTGCGCCATCTTCGGCGCTGATGGTCGGTTGTGAGCAGGCGTATCGCCAAGCTGGAGCACCCCTCATCCGACCGAGCTTCGCTCGGCCACCTTCTCCCACAAGGGGAGAAGGCAAGGCGCTTCGACGGCAGTCGTTGTCTACACTGTCGGGACAGTCCGAAGGGAGAACTTCATGCCCAAGATCGACCTATCAGCCGTGCCCGCCCGCAAGGGCTCGTCCTATCCAGCGCCTTTCGACGAACCCTGCGCCAACCCGCACCGGCGGCGCCTGGGCGATGCGGGCGGTCTCAACGATTTCGGGGTCAATTTGATGACCTTGCCGCCCGGCGGCTGGTCCAGCCAGCGCCACTGGCACAGCCATGAGGACGAGTTCGTCTATGTGCTGGAGGGCGAACTGACGCTGGTCGAGGATGGCGGCGAGACGCTGCTCAAGGCAGGCGACTGCGCCACCTTCGCCAGGAACAGCGGCAACGGCCACCACATGATCAACCGGTCCTCGGCAACGGCGCGCTACCTCGAAGTCGGCTCGCGCAACCCGGACGATGTCATCACCTGCTCCGACATCGACATGATGAGCCCGAGCTCCGACGGCCGCTTCCTGCACAAGGACGGCATGCCGTATCCAGGGCAGGGGTGAGCGGTGCTCAGATCGTCCTGATCTGCTCGACCGCGGTCACCAGCAGGTCTGCCATGGCGGCGCGAATCTGAAATCCGACTGGGCGACGCCCGCCGCGTCGAAATCGGCGCGCACCTTGCGGAACACATCGTCGTCGCCGGCCTCTTCGAAGTCCGAACGCACCACCTCCTTGGCATAGGCGTCGGCATCCGCACCGGATTTGCCGAGCTTTTCGGCGGCCCACAGGCCGAGCAGCTTGTTGCGGCGCGCCATGGCCTTGAACTTCGTTTCCTCGTCCATCGCAAACTTCTTTTCGAAGCCTTCCTGACGGTCTCTCATGCTGCTCATGGTTTGCCTCGCTCAGATGTGAGTTCGACCGTCATCCGATGTCCGGGACGAGCGGCCAGGAGAGGCGAAAGTGGTGCGCATGGACGCCATTAGCAAGGCCTGATCGTGCAGTGGAAGCCGCAGAACCGAAATTCGCGCGATGCCAGAGGCATTCGTTCCGATGTGAGTTGACGTTGGCGTGCCGTGACCTACTCTCGACTTCCTGCTGGATGAACCGAGGAGACGAGCGATGCAGTCACCTTTCAACCAGATACGCAGCGTCGCGCTGACAGCGGCAGTGATGCTTGCCGCCGGCACCGCGGCCTATGCCCATCATGGCTGGTCGTGGACGGCGGACGGGTTCTTCGAACTCAGGGGCAAGATCACCGCCATCTATATCGGCAATCCGCACGCCACGCTGGATGTCGATGCGGAGGGCGAGGCCTGGCGGGTGGAGATGGCGCCGCCGGCTCGCACGATCGCCGCCGGCTTCACCGAGGAGGTCGCCAAGGTCGGCGACGAGGTGACCGCGATCGGCAACCGCTCGCTCGACGAGACCGAAAAGCGCATGAAGGCGGTCCGGGTCATCGTCGGCGGCAAGACCTACGATGTCTATCCCGACCGCGTGCCGCCGGCATAAATGGCCGAGTTCCTCGCCGGCATCGAGCAACTTGCATTGGCGCGGTGGCTGAAGGCCTCCTTCGTCGCCTATCCGATCGTCAATGCGCTCCACATCATGGCGATCGGCGCGCTGCTGACCAGCGTCATGCTCATGGACTTGCGGATCTGCGGCGCCTTCCGCGCGCTGCCCTACGTGGCGTTCGTCGCGCTTCTGCGCCGCACCGCATTGGGTGCCTTCGCCGGCGCTTTGGTCACCGGCTCGCTGCTGTTCTCGGTCAAGGCGAGCACCTATGCGGCGATGCCTGTTTTCCTCGCCAAGATGTCCCTCATCCTGCTCGCCGGCCTCAATTTTTTCGCCTTCATGCGCCTCAGCCACGCAACAGGCGGCGACGTACCGGCCGGCGGGACTACAACCGTCCTGGCCGTGCTCTCGATGCTGCTGTGGACTTCGGTGCTTTTCGCCGGGCGGTTCATCGGGTTTTTGTAGATAGCCCACCGCCGCTTGGAGCTCAGATGTCGGGCGCGTCGCGATCGGCCCGACCGAACCGGAGAAAATATGATGCGGTCAATCAACCTGGTCACAATGTTCGTTGGCTTGCTGGGTCTCACAAACCCAGCTCAAGCTGACGAATGTGCTGATCCGCCGAACCAGCTGGCGATGAACGAATGCAGCGGCAAAGCCTTCGAGGAAGCCGACAGGAAGCTCAACGACACTTATCAGCATATAATGAGCAGAGTCGGGGATGATGCTGCTACGAAGAAGTTGCTGGTCGACGCTCAACGCGCATGGATCGCCTTTCGCGATGCCGAATGTATGGTTCGGTCATCGCGTGGTGCTGGCGGATCCATCTATCCGCTGCTCGTCACAACATGCCGCAGGTTTCTTACCGAGGACCGGCTGAAGGACCTTCAAAGGTATCTCAATTGCCAGGAAGACGATTTCGAGCTGCCCTGTATCAGCGGCGGAATGAGACACGTTCTTGACTGAGACCAGAGCTGTTGGATCGCGACAACGGAAGTGGAGGAGCGAAGTCGGCTCGCGCAACTCCGACGATGTCATCACTTGCTGCGACATCGACACGATGAGCCCGAGCAGTGATGGCCGGTTCCTGCACAAGGATGGCACGCCGTATCCGGGGCAGGGGTGAGCCATCCAGACATGTATAGGCATCAGCAGCAGGGATAACAGTGCTGTTTGTTCTTTAAAATTTTAGTTTCTGCAAAAACCAGAAATACTACTTTCCCGTGTATTGGATCAACAGGGTTGTCTGGGTTGTTGATCCGGGGAAGTTATGAAGCTCGTGGCGGCATTCGCGCTGGCAGCATTCTGTTCGATGCTCTTCGCCAGTGACGCCGAGGCCCGAAAAATGCGGCTTCGGGTGTTTCCGATCCCGGGAGCACACAGTTCGTCGCCGCATATTGTACTTCGCGTACCCAAGCCCGGATCGGTGTGCTATGAAGCGCGCTGACCGGGAGAATATTTGGGAGCCCGGCAAGCTGCGGAGCTTGTGGGATATGCTTCAGATCGACACCAACCTTCTTGTGAAGGCCGTACATCGAATTCGAGAAAACATGGATGTCGCAGAAAACGATCCGTCGCAGTTCGCCAACAAATCACCGGATAACGGAATACGATTTTGGATCAGTCAGCTTGCCCCGGAGCTTGAACGGCTTGACCTTCGCCAATCAGCAAAAAAACTTTCGTATGTGGACAGATCGTTGGCGTCTGCGATTGCAGCGCCAACCGCCGCCTACACAAGGTTCATATCTCAGCAGATAGGGGACTTTCGCGAACGCCTTTTTGACGAGTTGGAGGATCGCAAGATTTACTGCATGTCCGGAAAGCAGTCGGATTACCTCAATAACGCTGTGCATGGGTTTGGTCCGGAAGTGGCGGCAGCCTTTCCGAGTGTTGAGTATGATCTTGAGGAAGCCGCCAAGACGCTTTCGTTCGAGCGTGGAACGGCCACTGTGTTCCACCTCATGAGGGCAATGGATATCGCCCTTACTGCGCTGGGGGAGAAGCTATCAGCCACCGTTCGGGATAAGGATGGGAAACCGCTGGTTTGGGGCAAGATCATAGCGAATTGTCGCGGTAAAATCGAAGCTATGCCGGACGACGATTTGAAGGATGCGTGGGATTTAGCGATGAGCCTCCTCTTTCACGTCAAGGAGGTCTGGCGGAATACCACCATGCACCCGATGCAAAAATATACCGTGGAGGAGGCTACCGAGGTATTCGAAGCGTGCCGTGCATTTATGCGCCGGCTAGCTCCGCTGGTTTAGGCCGAACTTTCTCGGCCTTTCTTGGTTGAAATCCTACAGGCCGCAGCGGTAAGCTTCGGGGGGCGGCATGGGGGTCTAAATGCGTTGGTTTGCTCCGTTTTCGATCGCGCTTCATATTGCCACGATATTCCTTCTCGTGGCGGTTCTTAAAAACTACAATTTCGTGACCCCTGGGTTATACGAGGCGGCGAAAAAGGACGATGCTCTAGACGCTCTGAATTTTGCGGTTCAAATCGGGCGGCTCGATTACGTCACGTTGCTGCTGACGGTCTTTGGAATTTTGGTCGGCATCGCCGCCGTTATAGGGTTCTCGGAAATACGAGTTCGTGCGCAGGAGGTGGCTAGGGAAGCGGCACGCGAGGAGATGCGGGCTTTCCTAAATGATCGTGCACCACAGATCATTGGTGACTATATGTCATTGGTAACACCCAATGGCACATCGCGAACCACAGGAGACGACGTGGCTGCTGCCTATGCGCAGCGGCAGGAGGGCAACCAATGACCGAATCGCTTGATATTTTGCGACAGTACACATCCCGAGCCCCGGTCGATGTCGAAGCAATCGCCGGGGCTTTGGGGGTAGATGTGCATCGTGCTTTCTTGAGCCCCCAGATTTCTGGCATGATCAAGAAAAATGACGGTGGCCGGTACTCGATCATCGTTAACGCCACCGACACACCCGAACGCCAAAGATTTACGATAGCGCACGAAATTGGCCATTATCTGTATCACCGGAACCTCATCGGTGATGGTGTGGCGGATAGTCCGGCTTATAGGGCGCCAAATCCTGATGTTTACGGGGGAACTCGCCTGCAGCAGCGTCACGAGACTCAAGCAAATCAGTTTGCAGCCAACATACTGATGCCGCTTGCTCTAATTCGCTCAATCGAGGCTCAGCAGCCGGGGATATCTCTTTCAGATCTTGCAAGGCGTCTTAGGGTTTCGCTGCCCGCTTTGAGAGTTCGAAAGGGACTTAGCCCATATCCAGATGCGCACGACGAATTTGATGTAATCGACTTTGACTAAGGTTTCTTTGCGCCTACGATTTGTTCCACCGCCCGGTCAAAGTCCTTCCCAAACTCATCAATCTCAAGCTCCCGGGCGGCTTCTTTGAACCGCTCGGATTGCTCTTTCTGACTAAGCTTTCCAGCCTTTTTTGGCTTTGGCTTTGGGGCGGTATTTGGACGGTCGCCAGACGCCATAGGGTGCCTCACCTTGCACTAGTCGTTTCATAGGTCAGGCGCTTGCCGACGACACCATCAAGGATGCGAGCGGCACGCGCTTCGTCGTTCACGCCAAGGGCTACGCGCGAATTATGGCGGAAGTCAAATTCGGCAAGGTAGCGGTGCAGGTGCTTCTCGGCACAATGCTGATAGGTGCCGCGCATGCCACGCTTGAACACGCTGAAATAGCTTTCGATGGTGTTCGAATGGATGACAGCGTCGCCCTCGTAGCGAACGTATTCGCCGCCGGTGTGCTTGACGCTATCGTGGCCGGCGAAGTGGTCCTTCATGCCGTGGTAGAGCTTGCTTTCGTCGGTGTAGAGGGTGCTTTCGTGGTGGACGTTCTCAGTCACCAGTGCCGCGACATTGACCTTGGTCGCCTGCACGACATGGAAGGTGCGAACGTTGCCGCCGCGCTCGACCAGGCCAAGGATGGCGCGCTTATTCGACGGGCCGGTCTTGCCGCTTTTGGTGAAGGGCCCTGCCGCTGGTGGTGACGTTGCGCTTCTCTTTGGTCGGGCCGTAGTAGGTTTCGTCGGCTTCCACGATCATGCCGTTGCCGCCGAGCGGGCCAAGCTTGCCGTCGCGCATGGCTTCACGGATGCGATGCGACATGAACCAAGCGGTCTTCAGGGTCACGCCAAGGGTGCGGTGAAGCTGGTTGCTCGAAATGCCCTTCTTGGACGAAGCGATAAGGAAGATCGCCTGTAGCCAGATGGTTGAGCTTGACGTGGCTGGCCTCGAAGATGGTGCCGATCTTGACGGTGAAGGGCTTGCGGCACTGGTAGCACTTGTAGGTGCCAATGCGGGTGCTCTTGCCTTCCATCTTGCGAAATGCGCTCGACGCCGCCGCAATGCGGGCAGACAGGACCATTCGGCCAAATCCTGGCCTCTACGAACTTGTAGGCGGCGGCTTCGTCGTGAAAGTGGCGGTCTGAAAGCACGGACATCGGTCTAACTCCTTATGGAATCAACCTAATCCGTTTACGTGGGTACGTCAAGTATAATATGCGGCTTTATTCCTGGTTCAGTTTGGATCAAGCACGTATATAGGTCCCCAAATTTTAGTGCGGCAGCCGGCGCTGCCCCTCATCTGCCTGCCGGCATCTTCTCCCCGTTGAACGGGGAGAAGGGAGCTAATCGCTTAAGCAAAATACTCCTGCAGCGGCCTGACCTCCAGGCTCCCCGCCTTCAGCGCCGCAATCGCCTCCGCCACCGCGGCCGCGCCCGACAGCGTCGTGTAATACGGCACCTTCTGCATCAGCGTCGCGCGGCGCAGCGACTTCGAGTCCGACACCGCCTTCTGGCCGTCCGTGGTGTTGAAGACGATCTGCACCTGGCGGTTGCGGATGGCGTCCTCGATGTGCGGGCGGCCCTCCAGCACCTTGTTGATTTTCTCCGCGACGACGCCGTTCTCGGCGAGGAAGCGTGCGGTGCCTGATGTGGCCATCACCTTGAAGCCCTGGCCGGCGAGGCGCTTGACCGCCGGCAGGATGCCTTTCTTGTCCTCGTCGCGCACCGAGACGAACAGCGTGCCGGAGCGCGGCAGGTCGACGCCGGCGCCGAGCTGGCTCTTGGCGAAGGCCAGCGCAAAATCGCGGTCGAGGCCCATGACCTCGCCGGTCGAGCGCATTTCCGGGCCGAGCAATATGTCGACGCCGGGGAAGCGGGCGAAGGGGAACACGGCTTCCTTGACCGCGATGTGGCCGGGATTGCGCGGGTCGGGCATCGGCGCCGTAATGGGCGAAGGCGTCTTCCAGCGTTTCGCCGGCCATGATGCGGGCGGCGATCTTGGCGATGGGCCGGCCGATGGTCTTGGCGACGAAGGGCACGGTGCGCGACGCGCGCGGGTTGACCTCCAGCACATAGACCGTGCCGTCCTTGATCGCATACTGCACGTTCATCAGGCCGCCGACATTGAGCGCGCGGGCAAGCGCCGCCGTCTGGCGCTCCAGCTCGTCGACGAGGTCCGAAGGCAGCGAATGCACCGGCAGCGAGCAGGCCGAGTCGCCCGAATGGATGCCGGCCTCCTCGATGTGCTCCAGGATGCCGGAGACGAAGGTCGACTTGCCGTCGCAGAGGCAGTCGACATCGACCTCGATGGCGCCCGACAGATAGGTGTCGAACAGCAGCGGGTTCTTGCCGAGCAGCGTGTTGATCTGGCCGGTCTTGTCGTTGGGGTATTTCTGCTTGATGTCCTCCGGCACCAGGCCGGGCACGGTGTCGAGCAGGTAGGTCTGCAGCATGCCCTCGTCGTGGATGATCTGCATGGCGCGGCCGCCGAGCACATAGGAGGGGCGCACCACCAGCGGGAAGCCGAGCTCGCCGGCGACGAGGCGGGCCTGCTCGACCGAATAGGCGATGCCGTTCTTCGGCTGGGTGAGGTTGAGCTTGTGCAGCAGCTTCTGGAAGCGGTCGCGGTCTTCGGCGAGATCGATCATGTCGGGCGAGGTGCCGAGGATCGGGATGCCGGCCTTCTCCAGCGCGTCGGCCAGCTTCAGCGGCGTCTGGCCGCCGAACTGGACGATGACGCCGACCAGCTCGCCCGACGCCTGTTCGGCGCGCAGGATCTCCAGCACGTCTTCCGCCGTCAGCGGCTCGAAATAGAGCCGGTCGGAGGTGTCGTAGTCGGTCGACACGGTCTCCGGGTTGCAGTTGATCATGATCGCCTCAAAGCCGGCGTCGCGCAGCGCGAAGGCGGCGTGGCAGCAGCAATAGTCGAACTCGATGCCCTGGCCGATGCGGTTCGGACCGCCGCCGAGGATGACGACCTTCTTGCGCGATGACACCTGCGCTTCATTGGCAAGCGCGCCGGCGAAGGGCACCTCATAGGTCGAATACATGTAGGCGGTGGGCGAGGCGAACTCGGCCGCGCAGGTGTCGATGCGCTTATAAACCGGATGAACGTCGAGCTTTTCGCGAATCTTCTGAATCACTTCGGCGTCGGTCTTCGTCAGCGACGCGAGGCGGGCGTCGGAAAAGCCCATCGCCTTCAGCATGCGCAGATTGGCGGCGTCCTCGGGGATGCCGTGCTCGCGGATGCGGTCTTCCATGGCGAGGATGCCGGCGATCTGCTCGAGGAACCACGGGTCGATCTTGCACATGGCGTGCACGTCTTCCAGCGAGGTGCCCATGCGGATCGCCTGCGCCACCATGCGCAGCCGGTCGGGCGTCGGCGTGCCGAGCGCGGCGCGGATGGCGTTGCGGTCGTCGACATGGCTGGCGGGCGCTGTGCCATGGCCGAGGCCGGGGATCTCGATCTCGTCGAGGCCGGTCAGGCCGGTTTCCAGCCCGCGCAACGCCTTCTGCAGCGATTCCTGGAAGGTGCGGCCGATGGCCATGACTTCGCCGACCGACTTCATGGCGGTGGTCAGCACCGGCTCGGCGCCGGGGAATTTCTCGAAGGCAAAGCGCGGGATCTTCGTCACGACATAGTCGATGCTCGGCTCGAACGAGGCGGGCGTCGCGCCGCCGGTGATGTCGTTCTCCAGCTCGTCCAGCGTGTAGCCGACGGCGAGCTTTGCCGCGATCTTGGCGATCGGGAAGCCGGTCGCCTTGGAGGCCAGCGCGGAGGAGCGCGAGACGCGCGGGTTCATCTCGATGACGACCAGGCGGCCGTCGGCCGGGTTGACGGCGAACTGCACGTTGGAGCCGCCGGTCTCGACGCCGATCTCGCGCAGCACCGCGATCGAGGCGTTGCGCATCATCTGGTATTCTTTGTCGGTCAAGCGTCAGCGCAGGGGCGACGGTGATGGAATCGCCGGTGTGCACGCCCATCGGGTCGATGTTCTCGATCGAGCAGACGATGATGCAATTGTCCGCCTTGTCGCGGACGACCTCCATCTCATACTCCTTCCAGCCGAGCACGCTCTCCTCGATCAGCACTTCGGTGGTCGGCGAGGCGTCGAGGCCGGACTGGACGATCTCGTAGAATTCGGCGCGGTTGTAGGCGATGCCGCCGCCGGTGCCGCCCATGGTGAAGGACGGGCGGATGATGGCGGGCAGGCCGACATGGTCGAGCGCCTGGGCGGCGATCGCCATGGCGTGGCTGATGTAGCGCTGCTTGCGGTCGCCTTCGCCGAGGTTCCAGCGGGTTTCCAGCGCGTCGAGCGCGGCGTCGAGGTTCGGCCGGCTTCTCGGCCTTGAGCGCGGCGCGCTCGGCCTCATGCGTCTTGCGGTCGGCGTTCTTGACGTCGGTGGCGTTGGCCAGCATCGACTTCGGCGTTTCCAGGCCGATCTTGCTTCATCGCCTCGCGAAACAGCGCGCGGTCCTCGGCCTTGTCGATGGCATGCGCGTCGGCGCCGATCATCTCGACATTGTAGCGCTCGAGCACGCCCATGCGGCGCAGCGACAGTGCGGTGTTGAGCGCGGTCTGGCCGCCCATGGTCGGCAGCAGCGCGTCCGGCCGCTCCTTGGCGATGATCTTGGCCACCACTTCCGGCGTGATCGGCTCGATATAGGTGGCGTCGGCCAGTTCCGGGTCGGTCATGATGGTGGCCGGGTTGGAATTGACCAGGATGACGCGGAAACCCTCTTCCTTCAGCGCCTTGCAGGCCTGGGTGCCGGAATAGTCGAACTCGCAGGCCTGGCCGATGACGATGGGGCCGGCCCCGATGATCAGGATCGACTTGATGTCGGTGCGTCTTGGCATGGTCGAGGCGTTCCGTTCGGCGAGCGGCTTGCACGAAAAACCGGGCGGGAAGACCCGGCCGGTTGTGCTTGCGATTCTGGTATCAGGCTAGGAGGGCCTTATAGGGAAGAGTTTTGATTGATGTAACCCCGAAAATGCGGGTTTGTAGGGGCTGCCCCCAACAAGCGCCTTGCTGTCCCTCGATGCCCGACCCCTAACCTCCAGTCGTCAAAGCGTCGGTGATCTCGAAGCGCTCGGAAGTGCCGATACGGATCATGTTGAGGCTGCCCTCGCGGGTGAAGCGGAACTCGTCTGACGAGTCCGAGCCGGTCGGCAGGCCGCCGTGAAAGCTGATGATGCGCGTGCCGCCATCCGGCCAGGTCACGGTCACCGCGCTGTCGCCACCGGTATGCGCGACGCTTATCTCGCAGCGGGTCATTGGCTGGCCGACATGGCGCGCGCAGGGGATTTCGGTGGATGCCTCTCCAGTCGAGGCGATTTCAACGGTCGCGAATGCCAGGCTATAGGCATCCTGCATGGCGGTCCTGCCGATTGCCTCGGCGGATTTCGGCGCGCCTTCGGGATCGGTGGTCTCGTCCGCAGCGCCCAGGCGCTCCGTGAGGTCGGGCGGCGGCGTCGCGGCGTCGGGGCTCGGTTGAGCGGAAAATGCCATATCCGCTTCCGTCAGCGCCACCACGCTGGCGGGGTTCAGGTAGCGCGCCGGGGCCCATCCACGCACTTGCGGATTGTCGACCTCTTCGACCTTGCACCACGGATTGCCGTTGACGTCGGCGCAGCCGAAGTTCTTGAGGGGTACGCCGACCGGCAGGCGCGCCTCGGTCTTGCCGATCGCCGACGGCGTGGCGCGGATGTTGAGGAGATCGTCGGGCGCGAGGCCGCTGACATAGGAGACGACAGGTGCCGGCTGCTCCTCGGCCCTGGCCGGCAGTGCCGCCAGCAGAAACGGAACGGCAATCAAGAGATGCAGCGTCTTCGGGAGCGTAATCGTGCGCCTCATCACCTGGCCGTGGGCGTGCGTTAAAGCGCGGCGCGACTCAGGCGTCGCCGCCGCTTGCCGGAGCGTTTTATAAGGGACGACGCGATGCCATGTCATCCCGAAAAGATGCTGCTGCGTGTTCAGGGGGCACGAACGCATTCTGCGTTCAGGTCTGACATAAACCCTGTCCTGAGCGCGTGCGCCCATTCCGGCCTGCCGGCCTGCTCGGCCTGCCGCGCCGCCGCCTCATGGTCGTAGTCGACGGCGAATGGCCTCGAAACGGTCGGGACGGCCGGGCACATCCAGCTCGACGATGCCGTAGCGCGCATGCGGCGAGCCTTGCTCGGAAACATGCGCCGGCGGCGTCGAATCGTCATAGGCCGGGCAGCCGACGCTGCCCGGATTGAAGATCACCGGGCCGCCGGGAATGCGGATCAGCTCGCTGCGGTGGCTGTGGCCGCAGAGCACGATGCGGCAGGCGGGGTCGAGCGGCTTCAGCCTTCGCCTTATGGCGGCGAGCGGCGCGCGCACCAGCTGGCCGTCGATAATCGCGTCAGCCAGATATTTCTCGTCATGGTCGGGCCGGGCGTGGAAGGCGATGACGCCGGGCACGATCTCCAGCGTGAAGGGCAAGGCAAGCAGCGCCTCGCGCTGCGCTTCCGTCAGCCGCTCCTGCGCATAGCGGTCGGAGGGCCACATGGTGTCGTCGGCCGGATCGACGGCGACGCGGCGGTCGTGGTTGCCGCGCACCGTCGGCAGGCCGAGCGCCTCCAGCTTTTCCATGGTCTCGCGCGGCCACAGCGGGCCGGAGACGCAGTCGCCGAGATTGACGGTGAGATCAGCACCGCCACGGCGTTCGAGATCGTCGAGCACGGCATCCAATGCCAGTACGTTGCCGTGGATGTCGGCGAGGACGGCGATGCGCATGAGGGAGCTCCGTGGGTTTACGAATGACTGGTCGGGAAGGGTGGACCTTGCAGAACTTGGGTTCTCCACCGCGCGGGGCGGGGAAACGGCCTCAAGCCTGGATATCGATCTCGTCGGCGCCGCCGACCGCGGGCAGTGCCTTGTCCTCGCCGGCCGCGGCAATGACGCTGTCGAGCAGGCCGGGGAAGCGGGCGTCGAGATCGGCGCGGCGCAGCGTGATCATGCGGTTGGTGCCGACGACCTCGGCACGGGTGACGCCGGCCTCGCGCAGCTTGGCCAGATGGTAGCTGAGATTGGTCTTGGAACCGAGATCGAGGAACTGGCTGCAGTTCAGCGCGACGCCTTCCTTGCTGGCGAGATAACGCACGATGGCGAGCCTGGTCGGATCGCCGAGCACGGCGAGCACGATCGGCAGGCTGATCTGGTCAGCGTTGGGGTGGGGCAGTGTCATGCGCAGGAATTAAGCACAATCGGGGTCGATTTCAACGCGTCTCCTCCGTCAGCGGCTGCACACGGCGTCTCATGGCGGGTGCAAAGAGTTTATTGAACCCACCGCTTGTGCTGACACAGGGCTGTCAGCAGGGTTCAGTTATTTTTCCGCGGCTTCATTGACATCATGCCCTGTTATGTCCAATTGTTCAATAACTTTTGAACTAAGGACACCCGCCATGGACAAGCGCCTCTTCTGGCTTGCGCTCGGATCGTTCACGATCTCGACCGAAGGCTTCGTCATCTCCAGCCTTCTGCCCGACATCGCCAGCGACGCCGGTATCTCCATTCCGCTCGCCGGCACGCTGATCACCGCCTTCGCGCTGGCCTATGCGGTCGGCACGCCGATCCTGGCGACGCTGACCGGCGAATGGGATCGGCGCCGCGTCATCCTGTGGACGCTGGTGTTCTTCGTGCTCGGCAATCTGGTGGCGGCGCTGAGCTCGTCCTTCGAACTGCTGTTGATCGCCCGCATCATCATGGCGCTGTCGTCAGGCCTGTTCGCCGCCACCGCGCAAGGCACGGCTGTCGCGCTGGTCGATGACCATCACCGGGCCCGCGCCATTGCCGTCGTCGTCGGCGGCACCACGGTGGCAGTTGCCCTCGGTGCGCCGCTCGGCGCCCTCGTCGCGACTATCGCCGGCTGGCGCGGTACTTTCTTTGCCATAGCCGGGCTTGGCGCGCTGGCCGGCGCGATCCTGTGGTACCGGCTGCCGCGCGGCATCGTCGGCACCAGGCTGCCGCTGAAGCGCCGGCTGGCGGCGGCTCTGCGTCCCGGCGTGATGCCGATCCTGCTGACGACGATGTTGGCACTGATCGGCGCCTTCACCGTCTTTTCCTATGTCGCGCCGCTGGCCATCGAGAGCGGCGGTCTGAGCGCGCTGGCGCTGCCCGGCATGCTGCTCGCCTTCGGCGTCGGCGCCGTCATCGGCAACATCGCCGGCGGGCAGGCGGCGGACCGTTTCGGCGCGACGCGCACCGTCGGCTGGTCGCTGGCGCTGAGCGCGGCCATGCTGGTCATGCTGTCGGTCATCCCGACCTTCCTGCCGCACCATATTGCCGGGCCGGCACTGATGGCGATGATGGTGCCGTGGGGCATCGTCGGCTGGGCCTTCCCGCCGGCGCAGGCCAGCCGCATCATCAAGCTCGCGCCCGACGCCGCCCCCATCGTGCTGTCGCTCAATGCTTCGGCGCTCTATCTCGGCGTGGCGCTGGGTGCGGTGGTCGGCGGTGCCGTGCTGCGCTACGGCGCGCCGGCCGATCTCGGCCTGATCGCCGCGGCGTTCCCGTTGATCGGGCTCGGCGTCGTGCTGGCCGGGCGGATGCTGGCGCGGCCGGTCGCGGTTCCGGCGGAGTAGTCTTCTACAAAGTCGCCGGCCGCTTATGTGGCCGGCGGCATATCGAAATCCAGCGCGGCGATTGCATCGAGCGCCGCGCGCAGCTTCGCCGCCTGGTCCTTGCCGACCATGGCCTCGAAACGCTGCTGGGCGATGCGTCCACAGCTTCGTCGCCTCATCGAGCTTGAGCCTGCCCTGCGGCGTCAACCGCACGCGCTTGACGCGGCGGTCGTCCTTGTCGGCGAAGGTCTCGACATAGCCGTCGCGGATCAGCGGCTTCAGCGTGTGGCCGAGCGCCGACAGGTCCATGATCAGCGCCTCGGCTATGGCGCCCATCGCCGGCTCGCTGCCGATATGGATCTGGTAGAGCAGGCCGTATTGCGTGCCCTTCAGGCCCGAAGGCGCCAACACATCGTCATAGAACCGGCCGAGCTTGCGCACCGGCGCGCCGCAGCGTGGCGTTGTTGCAAAGGGTAAGTCCCGGCAGCGCGGCTTTGGTCATGACAACTCCTTGCCGACGAATGGTTCCGCCGACCTGCCGCAGAAATAGTTTTTGTCGCCGCCGTTGACAAGATAGTGGCATATACCTACTTCGTGAAAGTGGCATATGCCACTAATTGAAATCTGACGCGGACGAGCGCCATAGGGCACGTCCCGCTTGGCAGCAAAAAGGAACACGACAATGAGCACGAAGGACAACAAGGGCACGGCCGTCGTCACCGGCGCGTCGTCGGGGATCGGCGCCGTCTATGCGGATCGGCTGGCCGCACAGGGCTACGACCTGGTACTGGTGGCGCGGCGCGCCGACCGGCTGCAGGAACTGGCGGACAGGCTTGGTTACGCCTATGGCCGCAAGGTCAGAGGTGATCGCCGCCGATCTCTCCGATGATGGCGATGTTCGCCGGGTCGAGCAGGCGATCGCCACCGATGAGAGCGTGACGCTGCTCGTCAACAATGCCGGCCTCGGCGGCCAGCAGGTGGTGGCAGACGCCGATGCCGATGCGACCGAGCGCATGATCAAGGTCAATGTCGTGGCGCTGACCCGGCTCACACGCGCGGTGCTGCCGGGGCTGCTCGCGCGCAATCGCGGCGCCATCGTCAACATCGCCTCGGTGGCTCGCCTATGGTACGGCGATCGGCGGCATCTACAGCGGCACCAAGGCCTATGTCGTCAATTTCACCGAGGCGCTGCAGCGCGAGGTCGCCGACACCGGGGTGAGGGTGCAGGTCGTGCTGCCCGGGCCGATCCGCACCGACTTCTGGGAATTGGCCGGCGCCGATCTCAACTCTCTCAACCAGGACTGGGTGATGACCGTTGACGATCTGGTCGATGCGGCGCTTGCCGGCTTTGCCCAGGGCGAGACGGTAACTGCGCCGGGGCTCGCCGATCCGGCCAAGCTCGATGCGTTCATCGGCGCCAGGGACAGTTTCTACGTCAGCCTGATCGCCGGCAAGCCGGCGGCGCGCTACGCGGCTTGAAACACCAAGGCGGCCGGTCTCAGGCCGGCCGCCACATCGGCACGATCGAGGCGGCGAGCACCAGGCCAAGGACGACGTTGAGCGCCCGCCATTGCCGTTCTGTCTTGAGCAGCCGCGCAAGCAGCGTGCCGGCCACGCACCACAGCGAAAGCGACAGCGCCGCCGCCAGGCCAAACACCGCGCCAAGCAGAAGCGCGAGCTGCAGCGGACCGTCGGCGAGCGCCGCGAACGAGGCGGCGGCGCCCAGCCCCATGGCCCAGCCCTTGGGGTTCATCCATTGCACGCTGGCACCGCCAAAGAAGCTGTTCGGCTTTGCCATCGACACATCGAGATTGGGCGGGCCGCTGCGGCCGATCTTGAAGGCAAGCCAGACAAGGTAGGCCGATCCCGCGATCTTCATCGCCAGTTGCAGCGACGGCACGGCGGCGAGCAGGCCGGCAAGCCCGGCGGCGCCGGCCGCCGCCACAGAAGCCAGGCCGGCGGCGCTGCCGGCCATCAGCGGCACGGAACGGCGAAAGCCGAACTGCGCGCCGGAGGCCGTCGACAAGGTCGTGGCGATGCCCGGCGTGGCGGTGGAGACCAGCGCGAACAGGATCAGGGGAAGGATGGTCTCGAGCATGCTGTTTCTCTTGTGGAAGCCAGCATTTCTAGGGATTGTCCGGCATCAGTAAATGCAATGTTTGCCATGGCTGGCATTAGCATTCATAATGCAAATATGATCCGCAATCTCGACACGGCCCTGATCCGCACCTTCGTCACCGTCGCCGACAAGGCCAGCATGACGGCGGCGGCGAATGCGCTGCATCTGACGCAAGGCGCCGTCAGCCAGCAGGTCAAGCGGCTGGAGGATATTTTGGGCTCCAGCCTGTTCGAACGCGACCGGCGCGGTCTAAAACTCACCCGCGCCGGCGAACGGCTGTTCGGCAAGGGCATGCGGCTGCTGTCGCTCAATGACGAGATCTGGACCGAGATGGCAGGCAATGCGGTAGCCGGGCAGGTGCGGCTCGGCGTGCCCTATGACCTTGTCGGCACGCTGCTTGCTCCGGTGTTGAAGGCCTATGCCGGGACCTATCCGCAGATCGAGATATCGCTTCTCTGCGCCTCCTCGCCGGAGCTCGCCGCGGCGCTCGCAGCCGGCACGATCGATCTTGCCGTCATCGAGGAGCAGGTCGGCCCGTCAGCCGGCGAATGCCTGCTCATCGACCGGCTGGTCTGGGTCGGCGCCAAGGGCGGCGTCGCCCGCCAAAAGCGCCCCTTGCCGGTGTCGATGGTTGCCGACACCTGCGCCTTCCGCCCGGCGGTGATTTCAGCACTCAACGAACATGGGCTGGAATGGCGCACCGTGTTCGAGAACGGCAACATCGACGCGACGACGGCGACGGTGCGTTCCGACCTCGCCGTCACCACCTGGCTGGCCTCGACAGTGCCGGCGGATCTCGAGATTTTGCCTTCCGATGCCGAGCTGCCGCCCTTGCCGAATTTTGCGATCAACTTGCATCTGCCCAAGCATGGCATCGAACCCGCTGCACGGGAGTTTGCGGCTCATATCCGCGACGGGTTGGCGCGGCGGCAGCAGGCGGCTTGAAAGGCAGGGGCGGCCGATTGTCCGGTCGCCCGAATTTCACCTCGGATTACTTCCAGTTCTTGCGCCGTTCGAGCTCGGCTTCCGAAGGCTTCTCCGTGGCAAACGACCCGGTCTTGATCTCGCCGCCGCGCTCATAGGTCGCCATGATGACGCCGGTGCTGGAAGCTTGCGACTTGGCAAGCTTGAAGGCGGCCGGCATCGCGCCATCGCCGAACAGCCGCTTGCCCTTGCCCAGCACCAGCGGGAAGATCATCAGCCGGATCTCGTCGATCAGCCCGTTGGCGAGCAGGGTCTGGATCAGATTGCCCGATCCCTGGATGAGCAGGTCAGGTCCATCTTCCTGCTTGAGGCGGCGCAACGTCGCGACGATATCTTCCCCAAGCCATTGCGTGTTCTGCCAGGTGAGCGAATCCGGCCGATGCGTCGCCACATATTTGGTCGCAGGGTTGAAGGCATCTGCGATCGGATCTTTCTGATACGGCCAGTACGCGGCGAAGATGTCGTAGGTTCTGCGGCCGAGCAGCAGGGCGAAGGGTTTGGAGAACATTTCATCCATTGCCGCGCCCGCCACCTCGTCAAAGTAATGAAAGGTCCAGCCGCCGAACTTGAAGCCGCCGACCGGATCCTCTTCCGGACCGCCTGGCGCCTGCATGACGCCGTCGAGGCTGACGAATGTAGCGGCGATGATCTTTCTCATTGGTCTTCTCCCTTTCGATGATCCGCGCCGTCTGGGCCGGATTTCGACCTAAGGACGGGCGGGCAGACAGCCGTCCGACACGCTACGGATAAATTTCCGCTGCCGCTGAGCGGTGCTCATCGCCGCCGCCTGCCAAGGGCCCGCGACGAGAACCAGATATCACCGATGATGGCGGTGGCGGTGCGGTCCGGCGTCTTGTCGGCCGTCAGCCAGATCGAGCGGCTGCTCGCGGCCTGTTGGCGGTCGGGGATTTTCGCCGCCGGGCCGGCGAGCGAGGCGCCGACGCAAGGGATGAACCATGAGCCCATGAACGGATCGCAGGCCAAACCCTGCGCGGTGCGGGTCACCACCATTGCCAGGCCAACGCGATCGGCCGGACGCCAGGGAAAGATCATGCGACCGCCGGGCTTTAGCGCCTTCAGCCAGCAGAAGGCGGCGCCACGACACCGGCATTGACATAGATGATGTCGGAAGGCGGCAGTTCGCTTTCGACGGCGTTGCCGTGGACAACCGAAACATTGCCATAGGGTTCGAGATTTTTCTTCGCCCGGGCGGCAAGGCCGGCATTCAGTTCGAATGCGGTGACCGGGCCGGGCGAAACCAGCTTCGCCAGCAAGGCGGTGTAGTAGCCGGTGCCGGCGCCGATATGGGTGACGGCCTCGCCAGGCTTTGGCGCGATCCTGCCGATCCACATGGCGTGCAGGAACGGTTCGCCATTGTTGATGCCCTTGTCGGCGTCGAGCACCACCAGCACGTTCTGGTAGATGTGAACCGGATCGGCGCTCGGCGTCATCGACCCTGCCGTTGCCGGCAATGATGGTCCACGGCCCGGGACCGAGAAAGGCCTCGCGCGGCACCGCGGCGATCACCTCCTCGAGACGCGGATCGGCCGATGCCGGCATGGGCAGCCATCAGCCGTGCGTAGAATTTCCTGGCGTCTTCGATCCTGTTCATGGCGCTGCAAAAGATAGCGCAGGCCGCCGCTTTGTCGCGATGGCAGGAAGAGAACTCAGCCGAAGCCGAAGACGGTGTCGTAGAGCAGCTTGAAGTTGAGCACCAGGATGATCGGCGGCGACCACCCAGGCAAGGGCGGCGACGCTGCGCGGGATGGCGAGGTTGCCCATCTTCTTCTTGTCGGAGACGAACTGCACCAGCGGGATGACCGCGAAGGGCAGCTGCATCGACAGGATCACCTGGCTGAAAACCAGGAGCTGGCCGGTGCCCTTTTCGCCGTAGAGCGCGGTGACGACCACCACCGGGATGATGGCGATGCCGCGCGTCAACAGGCGGCGTGCCCATTGCGGGATGCGCAGGCGCAGGAACCCTTCCATGACGATCTGGCCGGCAAGCGTCGCCGTGACCGTCGAGTTGAGGCCGGAGGCCAGCAGCGCCACGGCAAACAGGATCGAGGCGATGCCGAGGCCAAGCAGCGGCGACAGCAATTCGAAGGCCTGGCCGATCTCGGCGACGTCCTGGTGGCCGGTGTCGTGGAAGGCCACCGCGGCCACGATCAGGATGGAGGCGTTGACGAACAGCGCCAGGATCAGCGCGATGGTCGAGTCCGTGGTCGCCCATTTGATGGCGTCGCGCTTGCCTTTTTCGGTGCGCTCATAGGCGCGGGTCTGCACGATCGAGGAGTGCAGATAGAGATTGTGCGGCATCACCGTGGCGCCGATGATGCCGATGGCGATGTAGAGCATCGCCGGGTTGGTGACGATCTGCGGACGACGGCACGAACATCGAATGCAGGATCGAGCCGACCGGCGGGGCGGCGGCAAAGATCTGGATGGCGAAGCAGCCGAAGATGATGATCAGAAGCGCGATGATGAAGGCTTCGAGAAAGCGGAAGCCCTTGTTCATCAAGAGAAGCAGCAGGAAGGCGTCGAGCGCGGTGATGCATGGCGCCGCCGATCAGCGGAATGCCGAACAGAAGCTGCAGCGCAATCGCCGTGCCGATGACCTCGGCGAGGTCGCAGGCGATGATGGCCAGTTCGCAGGCGATCCAGAGCAGGAAATTGACTGGGCGCGGATAATAGGCGCGGCAGGCCTGGGCGAGATCGCGGCCGGTGGCGATGCCGAGCCGGGCGGCAAGCGCCTGCAGCAGGATCGCCATCAGGTTGGACAGCATGATGATGAACAGCAGCGTGTAGCCGAACTGGGCGCCGCCGGCGAGGTCGGTCGCCCAGTTGCCCGGGTCCATATAGCCGACCGAAACCATGTAGCCCGGTCCCATGAAGGCGAACAGCCGGCGGAACCAGACGCCGGACTGCGGCACGGCGATCGAGGCATTGACCTCGCGCAGGCTGGGCTGGTCGTCTTCGTCCGGCCTGGCAAATCGCCACGCGGATCGGGGTTCCACGGTGGCTTCGGCGTCGGACATGGAGGGGTTTCCGCTGGAATGGATGGCTGCTGTCATCCTACCTATGCCAGGGCTCAACATTATGCAATATGCTATATTTCATTGATCATGCTTCTTGTGATGTGCCGATCGATGCCCCGGACCGATAACCGCAAACGCCGGTTGCGCCTGCCCTGGAATGCAAATAAACGGCCAGAACAATCGAGCCCGTGCTATGAATGCGAAGGGCGATTGATACTTCGAAAGCGCCAAGGAGGAGCGCGTATTGGCGCTGAAGCACAGACCGGTTCGACGCGAAAAGCCGCTTCCCGACGCCGATATTCATTCCGAAGGGTTCCGGCAGACGCGCGAAGCGCGCCGCAGCGCGCTGGTCGAGGACTATGTCGAGCTGATCGCCGACCTGATCGAGGACGGCAACGAGGCGCGCCAGGTCGATATCGCGGCCAGGCTGGGCGTCGCCCAGCCGACCGTGGCCAAGATGCTGACCAGGCTGTGCGCCGAGGGGCTGGTCTCCCGAAAACCCTATCGCGGCGTGTTCCTGACCGAGGCCGGCCGCAAGGTTGCCGAGGAGAGCCGCATCCGCCACCAGACGGTGGAAGCCTTTCTGCGCTCGCTCGGCGTCAGCGCCGAAACAGCGCGCATCGATGCCGAGGGCATCGAGCACCATGTCAGCGCCGAGACGCTCGAAGCGTTTCGCAAGGCGATGACGCGCCGCGCTGATCTCTTTTCGACCTGCCGGAACAGAGATATCGCCGGAACCCTGCGTTTGATGTCATGCCGCGCGTTTGGCGCGCGCCGAGGAGGACATCATGGGCGTGGAACAGGCACCGACCGCAAAGGGCAAGCAGGCTGCCAAGGGATTGAAGCAGGCCGCGGCAAAGAACGAACGCAAGACCGAGGCCGAAACCGGCCGGCCCCTGAAGAAGGGCGCCGCCCGTTTCGAGGAGCGCTCGAAAAGTTCGGACGGCAAGAGCGCCGGCACCAAGCAGAAGAGCTAAGGCTGTTCGCTCGCGCCAAGCACGTTTCAGTCCTCGCGTGTCCTGCACCCAGCTGCGCGGATGGCCGTCGACGCGGAACTGGAAGATGAAATAGGGCGGGATGCAGGTGCCCTTGCCAGGCTTGGCTTCGGCCAGATCGTCATAGCCGGCGGTGCAGATATAGTCCTCGCGGCAGGGATGCGCCTTGTCGCAGGCGCGCAGGCCGGCGGTCTTGGTGAATTCCCTGGTGCAGAATTTGTGATCCTTGCCGGAACGCGATGCAGTCGTTGAAGCCGGTCTTGGCAAGCCGGCCGCAGGTTGCCTCGTCGGGTAGCTTGTCGCAGCTTGCCTTGCGCAGCATGCCGCCGGGAAAGCCGCCGGTCTTCTGTTCGGGATTGTCGTAGCGCTGGCGCGCCGCGCCATAGCCGGCAAGCTTCACCAGCGGCTTCTTGTCGCGCGCCGGGTCGATGGCGCAGGCCTTCGCGGTGGCCGGCGACAGGCGGCAATACTGGTCGCTGCCCCATTTCGACATCTTGATCTCGCCGAATTCGACGGGATCGCCGACCGCGGTGCCCTGCTTCGCTGACGCAGGTGCCGAAGCCCGGATGGATGGCGCTTTCGTGGACGCCGGCGCAGCGCAGGCCTTCGCCGCAGCTCCAGTCCTTGAAGCTGGCATCCTCGCCGCGATAGCAGATCGAGCCCCAGCCATCGTAGAGGTCGGTGCCTTTCAGCGCCTCGGCGTATTTCTGCATCCGGACGGGCGGCGAAGCCCCGGGTGAAATCAGGATGGCCGCCGGCGGCGAACTCCTCGACGATGGCGCGGCGGCGCGGCAGGTCGGCGAAGAAGACGGCCGAGCCCGGCACGAAGACGGCATTGCGGCGCGGTTCGCTGGCCGGATCGGCGCCGGTATAGTGGAAGCCGGCAATGCCGTGCGTCTGGTGGCAGCCGGTGCAGGTCATCTCGTTGAGGCGCAGATTGAAGCCGGCCACCGATTTCACGGCTGCGCAGCTGGTTGCCCCTGGCGACATAGTCCTTCAGCGCCTTGTCGATACGGCATCGTCGTCGAGCAGCCCATAGGCGATGTTGTTCTGCGAGCGGCTCATGCCGCCCGGCGCCACCGAGACGGCGCTGGTCGCCAGGAATTTGTCGTCGATGACCAGCCGGCCGCGATCGAGGTCGTAGATGTTGCGGTCGGTGAGCAGCCATTTGGCGAAGGCCGGCCTGTCGGCCAGCACCACCTTCCTGTCGATCTGGTTCTCCATCTTCGATTCCTGGAAGGTCGCGGTCGCCGGATCCCATTTGAAAATCTTGAGCAGGTATTCGGCATGGCCGCCGAAGTCGCGGCGGGTCGAGGCCGACAGCCGCAGAACCTGCATGTTGAGTTCGAGCCGCATGATCTGCGATGGAATTCAGCATGGCGCCGGAGAGCGGACCTTCATCGGAGCGCAGCCAGGCCGCAAGCTGGTCGGGCGGCAAGGTCTTTCTGTCCGGCGGCCAGCCAGCGCTTGGCGACATCGGCGCACGAGACACTGGTCGAGCGCGGCCGGTCCTTCGAAGCGCGGGCCTGCGGCGGCCGTGGGCTTGGCGTTGAAGACCAGGCTCATGGTCAGAGGCAGGCGGGACGAGATGCGCTGGCCGTCTTCCCTTCGCCGGTTTCTCCGTCGACCGAATAGTGGAAGCGATAGATCAGCCTGATCTCGCCGCATTCGGTGTGGCCGAGATAGCCGCGATCCATGCGGTTGACGACGCCGGTCAGGTCCAGCGTCGAGCCGTCATCGTCGATGTATTTCGGGTTGAATTTCTGGCTGGTGTCCTTCGACTTTGCCAATGCCGCGACATAGGGGTCAGGGCTGTTGCCGGGCTCGTCGGCGATCTGCTGTTTGACGGCGTTACGGACCGGCGTCAGCGCGCGCACCGAAAACAGGCCGCGATTGTCGACGTCACGTGTCAGACCCGAGCGCCGGGCCAAGCAGGCGGCTGATCGAAAGGCCGCCGCGCTCGAGCGCCTGCAGCGTTTCGGGGTCGGTGACGGCGACGCTGGAATCGAGCGTGACGGCACCAGCTGTCCCGATGCCCGAGACCCATCAATGCCGCCAGCAACAGCAGGAACCGGCCAATCGTCCGCAAGTGCCCCTCGCAACCCCTTGTCGACATGCATGCTACAGGCGTTGCGCCGTCTCGGCCAGAGCGGCGAGCCGACAGGCCGGCACGCCATCCGGCGCGAAAAATACTGTGACTTGGTGCAACCATTGGGATAATTGTTTGTTGGGTATGGCCGGCATCGGGAAGCCGTCCTGGTCGGTCGGAAATTCGCATCACGGGGAGTTGCCATGCTCTGGAGAGGCCGTCGTCAGAGTGACAATGTCGAGGACGAGCGCAGCGACAGCGGCGGCGGCGGTGGATTGGGCGGCGGCAGCCCCGGCCAGTTCCGCATCCCGATCGGCGGACGCGCCGGCGGCGGTGCGAGCATCTTCATTGTCATCCTAGTCGTCCTTGCCGGATGGTATTTCGGCTTCGATCCGTCGCAGATCCTGGGCGGCGGCGACAGCGGCGGCGTGTGCCGGGCGGCGGCGGCCAGATCACCGACAACAGCGGCGGCCAGGACGGCGGCACGGGAGCGCCCGCTTCCGACGAGATGAAGCAGTTCGTTTCGACAGTGCTGGCCGAAACCGAAGACACCTGGACAGGCATCTTCCAGGCCGAGGGCCTGAACTATGAGGATCCGAAGCTGGTGCTGTTCAGCGGCCAGATCCGCTCGGCCTGCGGCTTTGCCTCGTCGGCGGCCGGGCCGTTCTATTGTCCCGGCGACCACAAGGTCTATCTCGACACCACCTTCTTCCAGCAGCTCGACCAGCAGTTCGGCGCCTCTGGCGAATTCGCCCGGGCCTATGTGATCGCCCATGAAGTCGGCCACCATGTGCAGAACCTGACCGGCATCCTGCCCAAGTTCAACCAGATGCGGCAGAGCATGGGTGAGGCCGAGGCCAACCAGATGTCGATGCAGGTCGAACTCCAGGCCGACTGCTTCGCCGGCGTCTGGGCGCATTTCACCGCGCAGAAGGGCATTCTCGAACAGGGCGACATGGAAGAGGCGCTGAACGCCGCCAAGCAGATCGGCGACGATACGCTGCAGAAGAAGATGCAGGGCTATGTCGTGCCGGAAAGCTTCAACCACGGCACCTCGCAGCAGCGGCAGACCTGGCTGGCGCGCGGCTACAAGAGCGGCAAGCTTTCGGACTGCAATACTTTCAACAACCCGATCTGAAGCGGCCGGTTTCCTCGCTGATCTCGACGGCGGCATTGCCGTCAGGGGATGTCAGGATGGAAGCATCCTGCTCGTTCCCTTATTGTTCCCGGTTGGGCGCTCGCCTATAAAGTGCGTCCGCTTTTGCCCCGAGGCGGCCAGAGGAGCTAGACCGATCATGATCGATCCCAAAACCGCCAAGCGGGGCCTTGCGCTCGTTTTCACCACGCTGCTGCTCGACATCATCGGCTTCGGCATCATCATGCCGGTACTGCCGGCCTATCTGCAGGAGTTGACCGGCGTCGGCGTCAGCGAGGCGGCGATCGAGGGCGGCTGGCTGTTCTTCGTCTATGCAGCGATGCAGTTCGTTTTCGCGCCCGATCATGGGCGGCTTGAGCGATCGGTTCGGGCGTCGGCCGATCCTGCTTGCCTCCGTGCTGACCTTTTCCATCGACAATCTGATCTGCGCCGTCGCCTGGTCCTATCCGATGCTGTTCATCGGGCGCGTGCTGGCCGGCATTTCCGGCGCCAGCTATTCGACGACGTCCGCCTTCATCGCCGACATCTCGAACGACGAGAACCGGGCGAAGAATTTCGGCCTGCTCGGCATCGCCTTCGGCGTCGGCTTCGTCATCGGACCGGTTCTGGGCGGGCTGCTCGGCACCTTCGGGCCGCGCGTGCCGTTCTATTTCGCTGCCGGGCTGGCCTTCGTGAACTTTATGATCGCGCTGTTCTTCTTGCCGGAGACGCTCGATGACAAGCACCGTCGCCGCTTCGAGTGGAAACGCGCGAACCCGGTCGGCACGCTCATGCAGATGCGCAACTACCAAGGCATTGGCTGGATCGGGCTTGCCTTCTTCCTGATGACGCTCGGCCACATGATGTATCCGGCGGTCTGGTCGTTCGTCTCCAATTACCGCTATGGCTGGAGCGAGCAGCAGATCGGCTTCTCGCTCGGCGCCTTCGGCCTGTGCGGTGCGATCATCATGGCGACGGTTCTGCCGCGCGTGATCCCCAGGCTTGGCGAATGGCGGACGGCGGTCATCGGCCTTGCCTTCACCGCGCTCAGCGCCTTCGGCTACGCGTTCGCGTGGCAAGGCTGGATGATCTATGCGGTGATCGTCGTCGGCTGCCTCGAAGCGTTGGCCGATCCGCCGCTGAGGAGCCTCGCCGCCGCCAAGGTGCCGCCGTCGGCGCAGGGCGAATTCCAGGGCGCGATGACGTCGATCTTCTCGATCACCTCGATCATCACGCCGCTGCTCTATACCGGGATCTTTTCCTGGTTCACGGGGCCGAACGCGCCGGTGATCTTCGGTGGCGCGCCTTATCTGCTCGGCGCGGTTTTCCTCACGCTGGCACTCATCGTGTTCGTCACGAAGGTCGCCAAGCCGACGCCGAAGGAAGTCGAGCGGCTGCATGCGCAGGAGACGGTGACCGACACGGTTTGAGATACGCGAAGCACGGAGAAGATGAAGGCGGCGCGTCCGGCTTAAGCCCGCTCCGCCAGCAATTCCTCACCGCGCTTTTCGCGGATCAGATTGACGAAGCGGCGGAACAGATAGTGCGAATCCTGCGGGCCGGGCGAGGCCTCGGGGTGGTGCTGGACCGAGAACACCGGACGGCCGGTCAACGCGATGCCGCAGTTCGAGCCGTCGAACAGCGAGACGTGGGTTTCCTCGACGCCATCGGGCAGCGAGTCGGCATCGACGGCAAAGCCGTGGTTCATCGAGACGATCTCGACCTTGCCGGTGGTGTGGTCCTTGACCGGATGGTTGGCGCCGTGATGGCCCTGATGCATCTTGGCGGTCTTGCCGCCCAGCGCCAGCGCCAGCATCTGGTGGCCGAGGCAGATGCCGAACACCGGGATGTCGGTCTTGAGCAGGTTCTGGATCACCGGCACGGCATAGTCGCCGGTGGCCTCCGGGTCGCCGGGGCCGTTGGAGAGGAAGATGCCGTCGGGCTGCATGGCGAGGATCTCGTCTGCGCCAGTCTTGGCCGGCACGACGGTGACCTTGGCGCCGAGACCGGCAAGCAGGCGCAGGATGTTGCGCTTGACGCCATAGTCGATGGCGACGACATGCATGCGAGGGCTCGGCCTGCTCGCCAAAGCCTTCGTTCCAGACCCAGGGCGTCTCGCGCCAGACCGAGGACTGGCCTGACGTGACTTCCTTGGCAAGGTCGAGCCCGATCAGGCCCGACCAGGCGGCGGCGCGGCGCTTCAAATCGTCGAGGTCGAAGACGCCGTCGGGCGCATGCGCGATAACGGCGTTGGGCATGCCCTTCTCGCGGATCAGCGCGGTCAGCGCGCGGGTGTCGATGCCCGACAGGGCGACGATGCCGCGCTTCTTCAGCCACTGGTCGAGGTGGCCGGCGGCGCGGTAGTTGGACGGGTTGGTGACATCGGCCTTGAAGACGGCGCCGACGGCGCCGGCGCGGGCGACCGGATTGAGGTCCTCGATGTCCTCGTCATTGGTGCCGATATTGCCGATATGCGGGAAGGTGAAGGTGACGATCTGGCCGGCATAGGACGGGTCGGTGAGGATTTCCTGGTAGCCGGTCAGCGCCGTGTTGAAGCAGACCTCGGCGACGGCGGAACCCGTGGCGCCCAGGCCGCGGCCCTCGATGACGGTGCCGTCGGCCAGCACCAAAAGGGCGGTCGGCTTCTCGGTGGCCCAAGCGGGGGTAGACGCGGCGGTCATCGTCGCCATGGCGGCACTCCTAAAGGCTGCTTGCGGATTGCCCTGCGCAGCAAACAGCGCGGCAGCGATTTCTCGAGCCGCCGCGCATCAATTCATTGTCTTATGCAAGGCCGAGTACATAGGGGAAGGCGCCAGAACGGTCAATGATACAGCCAGTGACCGGCATCGATTTATTTCGTCTAACAATATCAGTGGTTTGCTCGCTTCTTCGGGATTTGCCTTGTGCTTTCGGCGGGGCTATGGTCCGCGCCGATCGAAGGAGAAGAGCATCATGCGTGGCAAAATCGCCGAATCCCTGAAGAGCGCGATGAAGGCGCAGGACAAGCACCGGCTGCCGACGCTGCGGCTGATCCAGGCCGCCATCCACGATCGCGACATTGCCAATCGCGGTTCGGCCAAGGAGCCGGCGAGCGACGAAGAGATCCTGCAGATCCTGGCCAAGATGGTGAAGCAGCGCGAAGAATCGGCCAAGGCCTTCGAAGACGGCAAGCGGCCCGAGCTTGCCGCGCAGGAGCGCGGCGAGATGGAGATCATCCGCGGCTTCCTGCCGACGCAATTGGACGATGCCGCGGTGACGGCCGCGGCGCGCGAAGCGATCGCGGCGACCGGCGCTGCCAGCCAGAAGGACATGGGCAAGGTGATCGCCGCGCTCAAGCAGAAGTATGCCGGCCAGATGGATTTCGGCAAGGCGAGCGGCATCGTCAAGAGCCTGTTGCAGTAAGAGGGTCTCTGTCCCCCTACGCCCAGTTTGCGAGCCGGGCGCGGGATAGTCTGTCGTCAATGATCGAAATCGTCAAACCCTCGCTCGAGCATCTGCCGTCCTACAAGGCTGCACTTGAGCGCGGCTGGTCGCCGGACAATGTGCGGCTTGAGGAAGCCACGCGCGAGCAGCTTGCGGCCATCGAGCAGGATCCTGCAGCCTTCCTCGCCGACCTCGATGATCCCGAGGGCAAGGGGCCGCCGATCACTCTGCCCGATGGGACGAAAGTGCCAAGGCTGCCGGGATTCCGGCGCTGGATCTGGGATGGCGAAGCCGCCGGCTCGATCGGCTTTCGCTGGCAGCCCGGCACTGCGGCGCTGCCGCCGCATGTGCTCGGCCATATCGGCTATGCCGTGGTGCCGTGGAAGCGGCGGCGTGGCTACGCGACCGAAGCGGTGCGGCTGATGCTGGACGAGGCGAGGGCGGTCGGCCTGCCTTATGTGGAAATCACCGCCAAGCCGCACAATCCGGCCTCGCACAAGGTGATCCTGGCCAATGGCGGCAAGCTCGTCGGCCGCTTCTTCGAGGATGCCGCCTATGGCGGGGCTGAGAGCCTGCGGTTCCGGATTGATTTGTAAGCTGCGCTATTCGGCGGCGGCCGGCAGCGGCGGCGTGGCGCGGCTGCGTCCTTCCCAGACATAGGAGGCAAGTGCCACCGCCACTGCCACCAGCATGGCCATGGCGCCAACCACCGGCAAGGTGCGATAGCCGTAACCGGCGTTGAGCATGGCGGCGCCAAGCGATGCGGCGAGCGCAATGCCGACATTGAAGCCGGAAGGGATGAGCGAGGAGGCGAGGTTCGATGCATCCGCCGTCCAGGCCAGGATGCGGGTCTGGATCGGTGTGCCGATGGAGAAGTTGAGGCCGCCCCAGATGACGATCGCAACGATCATCGGCAGGGGATAGGGGCTGACGACATAGATCACCGCAAGCGTGACCGCCTGTAGACAGAGCAAGGTGATGAGCGACGGCATCAGCTTCCAGTCGGAGAGCTTGCCGCCGACGAAGACACCGATCGTGGCGCCGACGCCATTGAGCAGGAGCACCCAGGGCACCAGGTTCTTGTCGAGGCCGGTAACTTCAAGCAACGTCGGGGTGATGTAGGTGAACAGGGTGAACTGGCCGATCATCAGCATCAGCATCAGGATGAGCGAGGTC
Organism: uncultured Alphaproteobacteria bacterium; assembly: GCA_963788955.1. Taxonomy (GTDB): domain Bacteria; phylum Pseudomonadota; class Alphaproteobacteria; order Rhizobiales; family Rhizobiaceae; genus Mesorhizobium. The sequence continues at coordinate 215,644 of CAWBIN010000025.1, forward strand.
CAGACCTGCTGGCGTGCCAGCACGCGCACCTCGCGGGCAAAGCCTGCCTGCTGGTTCGATGCGCCTGCCGTGCGCGGCAAAAGCGCCAGCATGGCCAAGGTCGCCACCACGCCCAGTGCGCACATCACCCAGAAGGTGGCGCGCCAGCCCCACAGAGTGCCGATCGCCGTGCCGGCCGGCACGCCGATGACGTTGGAGACGGTGAGGCCGGACAGGATGACCGCCACCGCCATGCCGCGCTTGTCCTCGGGGACGAGGCCGACCGCGACCACCATGGCGACGCCGAAATAGGCGCCATGCGCCACGGCGACTGCAATGCGCAAAAACAGCATCGAGGCAAAGTCGGGCGCCAGCGCGCAGGCTGCCTGGCCGATGGTGAAGGCGATCGAAAGGCCGAGCAACAGGGCCTTGCGGGAAAAGCTCTTGGTGGCGAGCGTCAGCAATGGGCCACCAATCGCGATGCCGCAGGCATAGCCGGAGACGAGGTAGCCCGAGGTGGGGATGGACACGCTCAAGCCGTCGGCGACCTGCGGCAGCACGCCGGCAATGACGAATTCCGTGGTGCCGAAGGCGAAGGCGGCAATGAACAGGGCGAATAGAGGAAGCATGGCGCGGCAAGCAATCCTAGGATGAGTTGGCCTCAAACCACGGATGAGCGCTGCCGGCAATGCAGAAATTGTCGACGCCGCTTTAGCTTTTCTTGAGCAAGGGCTAAGGGCGTTCTTCCTCCGTAGGGGATTTTCAGACGCCCGCTCGAGGCGCGATTGGTGACGACTGTGCGCCGATGGCGCGGCAAGCTTGATCTCCTCGATCAGCGAGATCATCATCGTATCGATGCCGTGCGCGCCACGAAGCGCCTTGGAAGCTGCGCGAATGATCCTATCCTCCCGTGGCCTGCCGATGCTTAGCCGACGGATGGCTGGGGCGAAGACAATTTCGCGCCGCGCTTCAAGCTCGCCTTAGCCGCGAGCCACCGAGCAGGCCGCGTTCCTCCAGCACCGGGTAGGCCATGGACGCCAGCAGCGAGTTGATCTGCTTCAGGTCGCGGATGGTGTCGAGGTGGATGGAACTGGTCTCGACGCTCTTGGCGGTGCCGTCGCGCAGCCGCAGGAAATGGCTGGCGCTGGTTTCCTTCTCGCGGTCGCGCAGGCGGTCCTTTTCCAGGACAAGCTGGCGCGCTGTCTCGGCATCGCGCGACACCAGCACGTTGAAGGCAAGCCTGGCATTGGCGAGCACCGAGGCGTGGAAGGCACAAAGTTCGCGCCAGCCTTCAGGCGTGAACTCCAGGCCGCGCTCGAGCTTCTTCCTGACATGGACTAGCATGTTGCGCACGATGATGTCGCCGACCTGCTCCAGCTTGACGCAGGCACCGATCAGTTCCTGGCAGCGCAGCGCCTCGTCTTCGGAGAGCGGGTTCTTGGTGACCTTGGCCAGATAGAGTTTTATCGCCGCATGCTTCTTGTCGACGCGATCGTCGAGTGCCGCCAGCGCCTTGATCTTGTCGGCGTCGGCACTCTCGTAGAGCTCGATGATGCGCTTCAGCATGATCTCGACCGTCTCGCAGACCCGCACCACCTCGCGTGTGGCATTGGCCAGCGCCTGGCTCGGCGTATCGAGAGCGCTCTCGTTGAGCGCCGACAGTTCGATGACGTCGAGCGCGGCCGGCTCCGACTTGGTGCCGAGCGCCACGATCTTCTCCGAAGCACGGTAGACGAGACCGGCCAATGGCAGGCCGGCGAGCAGGATCAGAACGTTGAACAGGATGTGGGCGTGGACGATCTGGTCGGGCACGCTGGTGCCGAGGAAGGCGACCGGCGGCTTGAAGGTCAGGAACAGGATCAGCATGACCAGCGAGCCCATGCCGCGCATCAGGAGATTGCCGATCGGCACGACGCGCACGCCGGGCTCGGCATTGCGGGTCAGCAGCGGCGCAATGATCGAGGAGCCGAGATTGACGCCGAGCACCAGCACGATGCCAAGCTCGGGCGGGATGAAGCCACGGCCGGCCAGCGTGACCATCAACAGCACGGCGGCGATCGAGGAATGGAACAGCCAGGTGATCAATGCCGCCAGCAGATAGGCGGTGACCGGATCGCCGGAGAAGTAGTTGACGATGACCGGCATCAGCGTGCTCTGGCGCAGCGGTTCCGATGCCTGGCCGATCATTTCCAGCGACAGGATCAGGAGGCCGATGCCGATCAGGATGCGGCCGAACTGGCGCCAGTCGCGCCGCTCGGTGGCCATGAACATGACCGTGCCGGCGACAAGGCAGACCGGGACCAGCAGCGACAGGTCGAAGGTCAGCAGCTTGACCACCAGCGCCGAGCCGATCTCGGCGCCGCGCACTGCCAATTGGCCGGACATGCCCGAAACGATGCCGGCGCCGGCGAAGGAGCCGACAAGCAAGGTGACGGCGGTGGAGCTTTGCAGCGCGATCGACAGGCCGCAGCCGGCCAGCACCGCCATCAGCGGATTGCGCATGGTGGCGCGCAGCCGGTGGCGCAGCACGTCGCCATAGGCACGCTCGACACCCGTTTTCACCAGGCGGGTGGCGAACAGCATCAGTGCCACCGCGCCGGCAAGATGCAAAAGGACGACCGAACCGCTCACGCCCGGCCTCGCAATCCAAGAGACGCGCGCGGCGCGGGGGCCACGCCGTCGAAGAGGTCAAGAAGGGCGCGAATCATGGGCATTGCAAGGATCGAGCATACTCTGATTGCATTTAGCCGGATAATAAATTTCGCACCGATTCGGCTGGCTGCCGGCACGCGACAGGGCGTGTCGGAAATGGATGGACGGCAGATTGGTTGCATGGCCGGCCCGCCGCCAGGACAGTGGTGCCGCTCAGCTCCCGCGTCCGTTTCCAACCAAGTCTAAGATTGACGTTGAATTAGATCATTTAAATATATGAAATCATTACAGAAACGTAATCTTGCTGTTCAGTTTCGGTTCATCCTTGGCGCCTTATTGCTTGGGCATCGACAACCAAGGAGTACCTGTCATGAAACGTCTCGTTCTTTCCGCTGTCGCCGCCTCGATGCTGGCCGCCACGTCCTTCTCGGGCCAGGCCGCGCCGCTCAACGCGCCCGTCGCGCCGCAGTCGAACTACAGCCAGGTCGACTGGCAGAAGCCCGACAGGCATGTCGTGAAGAAGAAGGTCGTGGTGAGGAAGAAGGTCGTTGTGGTGAAGCGGAACCATTGGCGCAACGGCCAGCGATATTCGAGCTGGAAGCGCCACCAGGCGATCCGCGACTACGGCCGCTATGGCCTGCGTCGTCCAGGCCCCGGCCAGGAGTGGATCCGCGTCGGCAACGACTATGTGCTGGTCAGTATCCTGTCGGGCATCGTCTTCGGCGCCATCGCCGCCCACTGATCCATCTCGAATCGTATCGCAGGAAGGCGGCCGGTGACGGCCGCCTTCCTTTTTGCCCTGTGGAAACCGGGCATCGTCCGCATTAGGGGTCGTCGGACTTCGCGGGCATGGTTATATGGGGGTGAAACGAGTTCCCCATGCGCTTTCCGCCCGCCTTCCTCGACGAGATCCGCGACCGCGTGCCGATTTCCTCGGTGATCGGCCAGCGCGTTGCGTGGGACAGGAAGAAGACCAACGCGCCGCGCGGCGACTATTGGGCCTGCTGCCCGTTCCATGGCGAGAAGAGCCCGTCCTTCCACTGCGAGGACAAGAAGGGCCGCTACCATTGTTTCGGCTGCTCGGTGTCGGGCGATCACTTCAAGTTCCTGACCGAACTCGACGGGATGAGCTTTCCCGAAGCCGTCGAGAAGATCGCCGACATGGCCGGCGTGCCGATGCCGGTGCGCGACGAACAGGAGGAACGGCGCGAAAAGGAACGCGCCAGCCTGACCGACGTCATGGAGATGGCGACCACCTTCTTCCAGGAGCGTCTGCAGGGACCGGAAGGCGCAAAGGCGCGCGCCTATCTGCGCGAACGTGGGCTGACATCGGCGACGCAGCAGTCGTTCCGCCTCGGCTATGCGCCGGACAGCCGCAATGCGCTGAAGGAGCATCTTGCCGCCAGGGGCGTTCCAAAAGCCGATATCGAGGCCTGCGGGCTGGTGCGCCATGGCGACGACATTCCGGTCTCCTATGACTGGTTCCGCGACCGCATCATGTTTCCGATCCCCGACTCCAGGGGCAAGATCATCGCCTTTGGCGGGCGGGCGCTGGCGCCCGATGCGCTGGCCAAATACATGAATTCGCCCGACACGGAGCTCTTCCACAAGGGCAATGTGCTCTACAATTTCGCCCGTGCCCGAAAGGCATTGGCCAAGGGCGGCACGGTCATCGCCGTCGAAGGCTATATGGACGTGATCGCGCTGGCGCAGGCCGGCTTCGAAAACGTCGTGGCGCCGCTCGGCACCGCGCTCACCGAAAACCAGCTCGAGCTGTTGTGGCGCATGGCCGGCGAGCCAATGCTTATGCTTCGACGGTGACCAGGCCGGGCTGAAGGCGGCGTGGCGCGCCGCCGATCTGGCGCTGCCGGCGGTACAGCCGGGACGCTCGGCGCGTTTTGCGCTGCTGCCCGAAGGCAAGGATCCCGACGATCTGGTCAAGGCCGAAGGTGCGGACGCCTTCCGCGTCGTGCTCGCGGAAGCGCGGCCGCTCGCCGATCTGCTGTGGATGCGCGAGACGTCAGGCGGCGTCTTCGACACGCCGGAACGGCGGGCGGAATTGGAAAAGACGCTGCGCGAGCTGACCAGCCGCATTCGCGACGAAAACCTGCGATATCACTACCAACAGGAAATGCGCGAGCGGGTGCTAGAGCTTCTTCGGTGCCCAGCGCGGCGCCCGGCAAGGTCATCAAGGCGGCCGGCCCGGCGAGCGCGGTAAGGGTGTGGGGCCGGGCGGGCAGTTCGCACGAGGCGGCAACGCCGGCGGACGCACCGCGATCACCGAAAGCCTTGGACGTTCGGCGCTGGTCAAGCGCGGCGCCGAGGGCATGTCGGTGCGCGAGGCAACGATCATCGTGGCGCTGATCAACCATCCGGCGCTGATCGACGAGAACTTTGCCCATGTCGAATTCCTCGATCTCGCCAACACTGACCTGAAGCGGCTGCACGCCGCCATCCTCGATGCGATGGCGCATGACATGGCCAACGACCGCAACGCGGTCATCGCCACGGTCGAACGGGCAGGCTGCGGCGACATCTGGGAGCGCGCGGTGGCGCTGATCAAGCGCGCACGGCAATGGCCGGCGCTGGAAACCGCCGCCCTTGAGGATGCCCGCGACGCCTTCAACCAGGCGCTGCACTTGCAGCGCAGCGCGCGCACCTTACATAGAGAGCTGAAACAGGCGCAGGCAGCGCTCGATCAGGATCCGTCGGACGAAAACTTCCGGCATCTGGTCGAGATTCAGGCGCAATTCAACGATGTGCAAGCAACGGAAGCGCTGATCGAAGGGTTCGGCGTGTCCTCGGGCAGGGCAGGTCGCGTATAGGTGGAATCCTGCGCCAAGAATGAAGTGGGAATGTGCCGCGCGTCGTTTAGACGCCCCTAAGTCGGGTAATTGATTCGCTTTTTTCATGCGAATCATGCGAGAGGCGCTTGACCTTCTGGCAGAATGGCGGAATCAGGACGATTCGAAACGTTAACCCGTGCCCGGCGTCGACGGGAAATGAGCGATGTGAGGTACTGGTCACTGGACAGGCGGCAGGCCTGCCACAGATACCAGGGTTAATCTGGACTTAACGAGAGATGCGGTTACTGGCCCGGTGACGTGCGTTTGAAGCGAGCGCATCCGATTTGACCGGCGCGGCAGCTTACGCGGTTTCGATACAGAGCCGCTTGGAGACGATAAAGAATGGCGACAAAGGAAAAGGAAGAGGTCGAGACCGAACGTGAAGGCGCCACCGATGGCCCTCTGCTCGACCTTTCCGATGATGCTGTCAAGAAGATGATCAAGGCCGCCAAGAAGCGCGGCTATGTCACCATGGACGAGCTGAATTCGGTGCTGCCCTCGGAGGAAGTGACCTCCGAGCAGATCGAGGACACGATGGCCATGCTTTCCGACATGGGCATCAACGTGGTCGAGGACGACGAGCAGGGCGAAGAGTCCGAGGCCGCCGACACCAGCGCCGATGCCGAGGAAGACGCCAACGAACTGGCCGAGCAGACCGGTACGGCGGTTGCCACCACGACCACCAAGAAAGAGCCGACCGATCGCACCGACGATCCGGTCCGCATGTATCTGCGCGAGATGGGCTCGGTCGAGCTTCTGTCGCGCGAGGGCGAAATCGCCATCGCCAAGCGCATCGAGGCCGGCCGCGAGACGATGATCGCGGGCCTCTGCGAAAGCCCGCTGACCTTCCAGGCCATCATCATCTGGCGCGACGAGCTCAACGAATTCGAAGATCCTGCTGCGCGAGATCATCGATCTCGAAGCCACCTATGCCGGCCCGGAGGCCAAGCAGGCGCCGGTGGTCGAGCGCATCGAGGAAGCCCCCAAGGTCGAGGACAAGCCGCGCCGCGCCGGCCGCGAGGACGAGGACGACATCACCAATGTCGGCGGCGATACTCGCGGCCTGACCGATGACGACGAGGAAGACGAGGACGAGGCGAGCCTGTCGCTGGCGGCGATGGAAGCTGAACTGCGTCCGCAGGTGATGGAGACGCTCGACGTCATCGCCGACACCTACAAGAAGCTGAGGAAGCTGCAGGACCAGCAGGTCGAGAACCGGCTGGCCGCCGCCGGCACGCTGTCGCCCAGCCAGGACCGCCGGCTGAAGGAACTGAAGGACCAGCTGATCAAGGCGGTTAAGTCGCTGTCGCTCAACACGGCGCGTATCGAGGCGCTGGTCGAGCAGCTCTACGACATCAACAAGCGGCTGGTGCAGAACGAAGGCAAGCTTTTGCGGCTCGCCGAAAGCTATGGCGTGCGCCGCGAAGAATTTCTCAAGGAGTACCAGGGCTCCGAGCTCGACCCGAACTGGACGCGCTCGATCGCCAATCTGACGTCGCGCGGCTGGAAGGAATTCACCAAGAACGAGAAGGACGCGATCCGCGACCTGCGCGCCGAGATCCAGCATCTGGCCACCGAAACGGCGATCTCGATCCTGGAATTCCGCAAGATCGTCAACCAGGTGCAGAAGGGCGAGCGCGAAGCGGCGATCGCCAAGAAGGAAATGGTCGAGGCCAATCTGCGCCTCGTCATCTCCATCGCCAAGAAGTACACCAATCGCGGCCTGCAGTTCCTCGATCTGATCCAGGAAGGCAATATCGGCCTGATGAAGGCGGTCGACAAATTCGAGTATCGCCGCGGCTACAAGTTCTCGACCTATGCGACATGGTGGATCCGGCAGGCGATCACCCGATCGATCGCCGACCAGGCGCGCACCATCCGCATTCCGGTGCACATGATCGAGACGATCAACAAGATCGTGCGCACCTCGCGCCAGATGCTGCACGAGATCGGCCGCGAGCCGACGCCGGAGGAACTGGCCGAAAAGCTCGCCATGCCGCTCGAAAAAGTGCGCAAGGTGCTGAAGATCGCCAAGGAGCCGATCTCGCTCGAAACGCCGGTCGGCGACGAGGAGGATTCGCATCTCGGCGATTTCATCGAGGACAAGATGGCGATCCTGCCGATCGACGCGGCGATCCAGGCCAATCTGCGCGAGACGACGACGCGCGTACTGGCTTCGCTGACACCGCGCGAGGAGCGCGTGCTGCGCATGCGCTTCGGCATCGGCATGAACACCGACCACACGCTGGAGGAAGTCGGCCAGCAGTTCTCGGTCACCCGCGAGCGTATCCGCCAGATCGAAGCCAAGGCGCTGCGCAAGCTCAAGCACCCGAGCCGGAGCAGAAAGCTGCGGAGCTTCCTGGATAGCTGACACCAACAGCAACCGACAATTTTCGAAGGGCGCCGATGGCGCCCTTTTTGTTGCCGGCGTGACGGCTCTTGTGGCCCATCTCCGTCGGGAGGATACTTCCCGGGTCGGATGCATTTTTCCGGGCGACAAACCGGATGCCCGCCCCGGCGAAGGTCCGCGACCTAACCGCCGTGCTCCGTGGCGCCGGAGGGAGGTGTGCCATGACGACTTACATCGTGCTTATCAATTGGACAGAGCAGGGCGCCAAGAACGTGCGCGACTCGCCGAAGCGGCTCGACGCCGCCAAGAAGCTCTTGGGGGACATGGGCGGATCGTTCAAGTCGTTCTATCTCACCATGGGCGAATGCGACATGGTGGCGATTGTCGAAGCGCCCGACGATGCCGTGCTCGCCCGCTTCGCGCTGATGCTGGCGACAGGCGGCAACGTCAAGACACGGACGCTGAAGGCCTTCCCTGAATTCGCCTATCGCGAGATCATCTCCTCGCTCGGATAGGCGGAGGGGCTCGGACCGGCGGTCCATTGTCGTTCGCGCAAGCCAGACGGGCGCCGTCTTGACGGCGCCCGATCGTCCATGGTCCTTCGGGGTGCGCTGCCAATCGAATGCCGGAGCTATGCTGACCGTCTGGTACAACACACGCTGCCCTGTCTGTGATGCCGGCATTGCCAGACAGCAACGGCGGCTGATCGAGGCGGTCAAATCAGGCCGGATCGAGTTCCGCGACATCAATCTCGAGCCGGTGGCTTTAGCCGGATACGGTGCCTCGCTGGAAGACATCCGCCGCCGGCTGCATGCAACCGACGCCGATGGCAGATTGCTTGTCGGTGCCGATGTCGCGATTGCCGTCTGGAAGGCGACGCCGGGCGAGGGCTGGCTGGCGGCGCTGTTCGGCAATCCGGTTCTCCTGCCACCGACGCGCTTTGTCTATGATCGTTTCGCCGATCTTCTCTATGCCTGGAACCGGCGCAAGGGCCGCTGGTAGCCGCGATCTGCTCGCAGGCCGAGCCAAGGCATTCTTGGCTCATATCCCTCGACTTCAATCCTGCTGGCGTCGTCTCAGATACATCGTAAGATATATCTTGACAGGTTCGATGCCGACGCCTAATTAAGATATATCGTAAGACATAACTCAAGGAGCAATCCATGCACAGACATCATCATTTCGGCGAGCACCCGTTGCGGGCTTTCATGCATATGGCCGGCAAGTTCGGCGGTCGCGGCGGTGGCTTCGGCCCGTTCGGGCAGGGCATGCGGGGCGGCGGCCGCGGCGGGCCGGGCGACATGTTCCGCGCCGGGCGCATGCTGGCCGACGGCGACCTGAAGCTGATCGCGCTGTCGCTGCTGGCCGAGGCGCCGCGCCACGGCTACGACATCATCAAGGCGCTGGAAGAGCGTACCAGCGGCGTCTACAGCCCGAGCCCGGGAGTGGTCTATCCGACGCTGACCTTTCTGGAAGAGGCCGGCTACGCCACCTCCTCGGCGGAAGGCAACAAGAAGGTGTTTTCGATCACCGAGGCCGGGCAGGCGCATCTCGAGGAAAACCGCGAGATGATCGACCATGTGCTCGACCATCTCGAGCGCTTCGGCCGCAAGATGGCCAAGGCGCGCGACTGGTTCGGCTGGAACGACGACGGCGAGGAGGGGGGCCGGCGTGGCCGTCACGAAAAGCGCGACGCGTTCCGCGCCGTACGCCACAGGCTGCGCGCCGCGCTCAGCGACATCGTCGATGCGCCTGAAGGCACGCAGGCCCAGGCGATGAGCATCCTGCAAGACGCCGCCGAAGCTCTCGAGGCGCTGTCGCGCCGCTGAAGGCGTTAGCCTCTCCATCGCCGCAAGCGAAAAAAGCCCGAAGAGATCCGGGCTTTTTCATTTGGTCTGGTGAGTTCAGGAATGTGCGGCCGGCATCATTCCTTGCCGACATATTCGCTGATCAGCTTCTCGTTGCGCGCCTTTTCGATCTTGGCGGTCATTTCGGCCGAAAGGCGCTCGTCGGTGCGGTACTTGACCAGGTTCACCAGGCTGCCAGTGAGGAGCAGGATGCCCATGCCCCAGTAGCCTTTGGTCGACAGGTCGACCGGGGCCAGCCACAGCGACAGGCCGAGCATGAAATAGGCGGCGCCGACCGAGATGCTGTTGAACATGATGTAGGTCTGATTGGCGTTCATAGTCTTTCTCCGTTGTTGGTGAAGAATCGGGATTGGTGAGGAATCGGCTTTGGTGGATCAGTGGGCGGATTTCAGACGGTCGAGCACATCTTGTGCCCGCACCTTGGTCGAGGAGCCGTGGCCGGCGTCCTCAAGCCTGCCGCGAATGGCTTCCTGGCTGAGACCTGCATCGATCTCGTCCAGAATGCTTGCCTCTTCAAACGGATCGCTGCGCTCCCTGATGCGGGCCAGCAGCGCCTCGGCCTCGTTGAGGCTCGCCGTCCGGCCGATGGACCAATTCAGCCGGCGCTGCGCCTTCTGTTCGGCGTCTATGGCGCGGGCCGAGATCATGCCCTGGTTGAGGTCGACGATGCGCCGGTGCGCCTGTTCCAGCGACATGCGCATACGCAAGGTCTTTTCCACCAGGCTGCGCACGGTGGCACGGCGGACCTCGCGTTCGTTCTCCAGTTCGGCGATGGCGCCGGCGCCATCGCGGGCGAGGGGCTCATTGCCAGCGGCAAGGGCGCTGCGGGTGCGCTCCTCCAGATCGGCGATGCGGCGATCGAGCTGGTCGAGGCTGGCCTGTTCGGCCCGCTGACGCACGATCAGCGAGGCGAGTGTCTGCTTGGCCGAAGCGAGGCCGGCTTCGGCATCGCGGATGCGCTGGGCGAGAAGATCGACAGCGAACTGATCCTTCAGCCGGTCTTCCGCCTTGGCGCTCGCGCCGTCCAGCAATGTCCTGATAAGACTGAGCATTTGTTTGTTCCTCCGGTTATGAACGTTGTTCACGAAATGCACTGTAACAGAAAGTGAACAGTGTTCAAGTAGAATTTTGAACGCTGTTCATAGACGCTGGATCATGGTAAGCACGGGCAGCCTGCCGCCATCGCGCGCGGGTTGACAGGATTTGCGGAGAGCAGGTTTGGCACTGGACAAGGAAGAGATGAGCGAGCGTGTCATCGCCATCGCTGAGGATCTGATCGAGGCGGGCGGGGCGGAGAACCTGAAGGCCAGGACCATCGCCACGCAGGCCGGGATCGCCGTCGGCTCCATCTACAATCTGTTCCGCGACATCGACGATCTGCATCGTGCGGTGAACATGCGGCTGCTCGGTCGGCTGGGCGACGCCGGTGCCTCGGCTATGGCCGAGCTGCAGGAAGCCGGCGTGACCGATACGCGCCAACGTCTGCTGGCGCTGGCGCGCGCCTATGCCGGGTTCGTCGCGGCGCATCCGGCGAGTTGGCCGGCCTTGCTCGCCTTCAATCGTCGTCAGCTGCCGCATGCGGAGCCGGATGCCTACGAGGCGCGGCTCAGCGCCTTGCTGCAGATCATCGCCAGGGTGCTTGCCGATGGCCGCTTCGGCCTCGACGAGACCCGGCTGCGGATCGCCGCCCGAACCTTGTGGTCAAGCGTGCATGGCATCGTGACCAGCGGCTATGCAGCCAATTCCGCCGGCCGGCAGGCCGATGAAACCTGGGAGCAGGTCGAGCTGCTGGTCGCCGTCTTCATCAAGGGACTGGAACGCGGCGGGACATTCGATCATGCTGGGACAGCACCGTTGTAAATCGTGACGGTCGGCGCCGGCGATGCCTTGGCGCCGGGGTGAAAGTGGAGATTTGAACCATGTCTTTTCTGAAACGACTTTTCGGCGGTGGCGGCGGTGATGCAGGCGAGCCAAAGAGCGCCGCGCCGGCAAAGCAGGTCGAGCACAAGGGCTTCCTGATCAGTGCCACGCCCTACAAGGCCGAAGGCCAGTACCAGACCTGCGGCGTGGTTTCGAAGGAAGTCGAGGGCGTGTTGAAGGAGCACAAATTCATCCGTGCCGACCGCTTCGCCGGGCTCGACGACGCCATCGACATCTCGATCAAGAAGGGCATCCAGCTGGTCGACGAGCAGGGCGAGAGGATGTTCGGGTAAGACTTGCTGATTGCAAGTCCTGTTTCGGAGCACAAAAAAGGCAGGCGCCGTGCTGGCGCCTGCCTTTTGTTTTCGGCCAAGGATGGCGTGCGCGTTACGCCGCGACACGCTCACCTGCGGTCGCCGCCACCACGGCGTCGACCTTGGCTGTCGCCTTGGCCAGAGCCGCGGTCACTGCGTCGGCACCCATGGCGACGCCTTCGATGCGGATGACGTCGACATCGGTCATGCCGAGGAAGCCGAGCACGCCGCGCAGGTAAGGGATGGCGTGATCGAACTGCACGGCCGCACCTTCGGAATAGATGCCGCCCGAAGCCAGCACGATATAGACCTTCTTGCCGGTGACGAGGCCCTTCGGGCCATTCTCGCCATAGGAAAAGCTCTTGCCGGAGCGGGCGACGTGATCGACCCAGGACTTCAGCGTCGAGGAGATGTTGAAGTTGATGAAACCGGTGGCGAGGATCACCGTGTCGGCGGCAAACAGCTCGTCCAGCACGGCGTCGGAAACGCCGACGACTTCCGCCTGGCGCGGGGTGCGGGATTCAGCCGGCGTGTAGATGCCGGTCGAATAGTCGGCGTCGATGTGCGGCAGCGGGTTAGCGACGAGGTCGCGCACGACCAGCGTGTTCGACGGATCGGCGGCGAGGAGCTTCTCGGCGAACTCGGTGGCGATACGGGTCGAGTGCGAGGCGCCGCCGCGCGGGCTTGAGGTGACAAGAAGGATGGACATGGGGCTCTCCAGGGTTGGAATGAATTGTCCCGCCAGATATGGGACTATCGACCCATTCGAAAAACTGGTATATTTTCTATATGACCCATCCATAAATTGGATATGGCGATGCAACCCAATCCGACACTCGACCAGCTTCAGATTTTTGTGACGGTCGCCGAAACCGGCAGCTTCTCGGCCGCCGGCCGCAAGCTCAACCGGGCGCAGTCCGTCATCAGCTACGGCATCGCCAATCTCGAGGCGCAGCTTGGCCTGAAACTGTTCGAGCGTGAGGGCACGCGCGAGCCGCAACTGACCGAGATCGGCCGGGCGATGCTGGAGGATGCGCGGCGCATGACCGGTGTGCTGCAGCGCATCCGCTCGCGTGTCGACGGGCATCATCAGGGGCTCGAGGCCGAAGTCGCGCTGTCGGTCGATGCGTCGCTGCCCTCTGCGGTGCTGGTGCGGGTGCTGAAGGCGTTCGAGGCGCAGTTTCCGACCGTGATGCTGCGCCTGCATATCGGCACGCTTGGCCTGATCCCCGATCATGTCGTCAGCGGGCAGGCCGATCTCGGGGTTGGCGGCCTGCTGGGCGAGGTCGACGTCCATCTTGTGCGCATCGGCTTCATGTCGATGGTGCTGGCTGCCGCGCCCAGCCACCCGCTGGCGCTGCTGCCGAAGCCGGTGGCGATCGAGGATGTGCGCGAACACACCCAGCTCGTCGTCACCGACCAGTCCGAGCGCACGAAAGGGCGCGACTTTGGCGTTTTCGCCTATCGCACCTGGCGGCTGACGGATTTGCGCACCAAGCATATGCTGATGCGCGAGGGGCTGGGCTGGGGCGGGCTGCCACGCTGGCTGATCGCCGACGATCTGGCGAGCGGCCGGCTGGTGGAACTCGACCTTGAGTCCTTCAGCGAGGTGCGCTCGCCGCTGTTTGCCATGCATCGCAGCGACCGCAGCCCGAAGCCCGTGGCTGCCTGGCTGATCGACCAGTTCAAGCGCCAGCTCGGCTGTTTCAACGAGTTCGAGCCGGGCCAGGTGCCGGATGACGAGCCGGAGACAGTCCGTCGATCAGCGCCATGAGAATGGCGCGGTAGTCCTCGGCTGAAGCGCCGGCCTCGATGGCAAGAGCTGCACGGTCGAAGGCGGAAGCGAGTAGGGCAGTGAGTGCTTCCACCGGCAATCTCGCCATGGATTGCTCGCGCATCGCCGCGACAAGGCCCTCGCGCAACGAGCGGTTGCCGTGGCGGTTGTCGATCTCGTCCATGCCGGCGCGGCCGAGCACGGCCGGCCCGTCGAGCAGCAGCAGCCGGGTGCGGCCAGGGCGCGCGCATGGCGGCGAGATAGGCGTCCGAGCCGGCAATCAGCGCATCGCGGGCAAACAGCGACGGCGGCGAGGCGCGATCGACCTCCGCTGCGACGGCCTCCGCCTCCTGTTCGACGACGGCGGCAAACAGCGCCTGCTTGTCGGCAAAGTGATGGTAGAGCGCGCCGCGCGTGACGCCGGCGGCCGCGACGATCTCGGGTGTTCCGGTCTCGGCATAGGGTTTTTCAATGAACAGTTTTCGCGCCGCTGCGATCAGGTGGGCGCGCGTCGCTTCAGTTCGATCACGGTTGGAGCGGCGCGTGATTTCTCGTTGCATACATGCAGCCTGTATGTTATTCCAATTTACATGCAGACTGTATGTTATCTGATGGGAGAAGGAAAGATGAAGACGACGAGCTATTACCCGGTGCTGATGACGGGCGACGTGGCTGGAACGAAAGCCTTCTATATCGAGCACTTCCGCTTCAAAGCGCTGTTCGAAAGCGACTGGTATGTGCATCTGCAGTCGACCGAGGATCGCCGCGTCAATCTCGGTATCGTCCAGGGCGACCACGAGACGATACCCGAGGAGGGACGCGGCCGCACGTCAGGCTTGCTGATTAATTTCGAGGTCAGGAATCCGGACGCGATCTATGAGCGGATCCTTGCTGCCGGCCTGCCGGTCTTGCGCTCCTTGCGCGACGAACCCTTCGGCCAGCGCCATTTCATCACCAAAGATCCCAACGGCGTGCTGATCGATGTCATCAAGCCGATCCCGCCCAGCCCGGAGTTTCAGGCTCAATTTACCGAAGGGGTGGCAGCCTAGGCGGAGAGACGAGGGGCCTCAACTTGCCCTCGCCACCGGCGTCACTATCACCTGGCTGACGCCGGTCCTGCGCACGACGGTGCACAGCGTCTCGCGGCCGATGCGTTCGGCATCGAGCATGCGCACGAGGTCGTCGACGCCGGTGACCGGGCGGCCATCGATGGCGGCGATGATGTCGCCCTCCTTCAGGCCGGCCTTCGCCGCCGGGCCGTTCTTCTCGACGCTGCGCAGCCGCACGGCCGTATTGCTCGACACCTGCGACAGAAGAGCGGCGCGGCGCGGCAGGTTTGTCGTGTCGGCGGAGACACCGATGAAGGCGCGGCGCACGCGGCCGAAGCGGATGATCTCCGAAATGACGAAATTGGCGGTGTTGGAGGCAACCGCAAAGGCGATGCCTTGCGCGCCGTGGATCATGGCGGTGTTGACGCCGATCACCTCGCCGGCCGAAGACACCAGCGGCCCGCCGGAATTGCCGGGGTTGAGTGCCGCGTCGGTCTGGATGACGTCGTCGATCAGCCGGCCGGTGGAGGCGCGCATCGAGCGGCCGAGCGCCGAGACGACGCCTGACGTCACGGTCCATTCGAAGCCGAGCGGATTGCCGATGGCAATGGCGATCTGGCCGCGCCGCAGGCGCTTGGAATCGCCGAGCGGCGCGACATCGGCAAAGCTGCCGTCGGCGCGCACCAGCGCGATGTCGGTGTCGGGGTCGCGGCCGAGCACGCGGCCTTCGCGCGAGGCGCCGTCCGGCATCGACACGCGCACCGTCTTGGCGTCGCCGACGACATGGAAATTGGTGACGACCAGCCCGTCCGGCGCGATGACGAAGCCGGAGCCATGGCCGCCCTGGCCGCCGATGCGCTCGATGCGGCAGACGGCCGGGCCGATGCGGTCGACGGCGTCGGCAACGGTCGTCGAATAGGCGTCGAGAAGCGTGTCGTCGGATTGCAGTTTCTGGGCGGGCAGGGCCATTGGCGGGGCTCCGTGTCATCAGGCATCAGCGATGACTATATGTGCGGAGCGGCCTGGAACAGCCGCGACCTGACCAGATGGCCAGTCGAAACCAGAAACTAGCCGTCAGGCGAGTATCAACGCTTCGCGCAAGGCGAGCGATATCTGGGGCATGAAGAAACCCAGGAGACCAATCATGAGCGACTTCAATCTGAGCGCGTTTTCCGACGCCATCGCCGATGTCGCGGCAACGGCAGCGCCGGCGACGGCAAGCCTCGCCACGCATCACCATCGCACGGCCAGCGCCTTCCACTGGCGCGACGGCTATTTCGTCACCGCCGAGGAAGTCGTCGAGGCCGGCGAGGAGATCGAGCTGACGTTGGCTTCCGGCGAGACGGTGAAGGCCGAACTGGTCGGGCGCGATCCTTCGACCGGCGTCGCGCTGCTGAAGCCGGCCGCGGCCGTCAATGCCGCGTCCGCTTGCCAAGGCGGATGCCGTGCGGCCGGGCAATCTGGCCATCGCCGTCGGCAACAGCGAAGGTGCTCGGCGCTTGCCGTGTTCGGGCACGGTCGGCGAGGTCGGCCCGGCCTGGCGCTCGATGCGCGGCGGCACGATCGACCGGCGCATCAATCTCGCCGTCAATGCCGGCGGCCGCTTCGAGGGCGGCCCGGTGCTCGACGCCAAGGGCGCGCTGATCGGCATGCTTCTGTTCGGACCGCGCCGGCCGGGCGCTGGTCATGCCCTATGAGACGATCGAGCGGGCGGTGTCGACGCTGCGCGAAAAGGGCCATGTCGCGCGCGGCTATCTCGGCGCCGGCCTGCATCCGATCCGCAATGGCGACGCGCATGGCGCGATGGTGATGAGCCTTGATGACAGCGGGCCGGCCAAGGCCGCCGGCTTGTATGCTGGGCGACATCATCGTCTCCTGGAACGGCGAGGCCGTGCATGGGCCGCGCGACCTGATCCGCAAGCTCGGGCCGGACAGCGCCGGTGCCTCGGTGACGCTCGGCGTGGTGCGTGGCGGCGAACAGCGCGATGTCGCGGTGACCATCGGCGAGAAGCCGCTGAGCTGAGAGGATCGATGGACGCGACAGCGCAAGCCGATCAGCATCGCGAGACGCGACCTGGCGGGCCACCGGTTGACGGTGCTGATCGCGCTCGGCGATGCCGCGCGCGCCGAACGGCTGTCGACTGCTCTCGCCGCGACCGATGATCTGCTGCCGGTCATGGCCGGGAGCGACTCCAGCCTGACGGCAGATGTGGCTATCGTCGACAAGAGCGGTCTGGAGGGCGGCATCGACCTCGCCACACCTCGGGTGCTGCTGCTCCCGTCGAGCCACCCAGGAGCGGGAGGCCGACAATTTGCTTGCCGTGCTGCCGGCGACGGCCGATGACCTGCTGATTGCCGCTGCCGCGCGGCTGGCGGCGGCGGGCTACCGGATTTCGGGTGGAGGCCGTGCCTTGCCCGACCGGCATGACGATTTCGCTTTCCATGACGGCGATCTGTTCGACGAGGAACCGGCGGATGACAAAGTCGGCCGGCCGGCGCTGTCGCCGCGCGAGAGCGAAGTGCTGGCGCTGCTGGCCGAAGGCGCGCCCAACAAGGTGATCGCGCAGGCGGCTGAACATTTCCGTGCACACGGCGAAATTCCACGTCGCCGCGATCCTGATCAAGCTCGGTGCCGCCAACCGCACCGATGCCATCGCCATTGCCATGCGGCAGGGCCTGGTGCTGGTTTAGGGCTCGAGCCTGCGAACCCTACGGGCAGCGTACATCCGCTTGTCCGGCATGTCTTCGGGCCTTGCGACTGCGGTTGTCGCCGCCGCGCAAATGGCTTCGCACGCCTCAGTCGTGCTGCAAGGTGCAGGCTAGGGAGGAAAAATGTCGCTCAAGGGAAAGACGCTGTTCATCTCCGGCGGGTCGCGCGGCATTGGGCTTGCGATTGCGCTGCGCGCGGCGCGCGACGGCGCCAATGTGACGATCGCCGCCAAGACCGCCGAGCCGCATCCGAAGCTGCCGGGCACGATCTATACGGCTGCCGAAGAGATCGAGCAGGCTGGCGGCAAGGCGCTGCCCGTCTTGTGCGACATTCGCGAGGAGGCGCAGGTCGCCGACGCCGTCGCCAAGACCGTCGAAAAGTTCGGCGGCATCGACATCTGCGTCAACAATGCCAGCGCCATCCAGCTCACCGGCACGCTGGAGACCGACATGAAGCGCTACGATCTGATGCACCAGATCAACACGCGCGGCACGTTCCTGGTGTCCAAAATGTGCATTCCGCACCTGAAGTTGGCCAACAATCCTCACATCCTGAATCTGGCGCCGCCGCTCGACATGAAGGCCAAATGGTTCAAGAACCACGTTGCCTACACGATGGCCAAGTTCGGCATGTCGATGTGCACGCTGGGGATGAGTGCCGAGTTCGCCAGGGACGGCATCGCGCGTCAATTCGCTGTGGCCGATCTCGACCATCGACACGGCGGCAGTGCGCAATCTGCTGGGTGGCGCCACGGTGGTGGCGATGAGCCGTTCGCCCGACATCATGGCCGATGCCGCGCATGCGATCTTCATGCGGCCGTCGCGCGAGGCGACCGGCAATTTCTACATCGACGAAGAAGTGCTGCGCGCCGAGGGCGTCAGCGATTTTTCCGTCTATTCGCCTGGGGCGACCGGACCGCTCGCCGGCGACTTTTTTGTGCCGGACGAGGTGTTCGCCCGCACCGAGACCAACATCAAAAGCATCTACTGACGGGCGCTGCGCGCGTCCTTATTCCTCGGCCTTCTTGCCCTTGCCCAGGCCCATCAGCCGGTCGATGTAGGCCAGCATGAAGGCCGACAGCACGAAGGCGAGGTGGATGATGGTCAGCCACATCAACTGATCGGTCGTATAGGAGACCGAGTTCAGGAAGACCTGCAGCAGGTGGATGGACGAGATGGCGACGATGGTCGAGGCGACCTTGACCTTCAGCGAGCCGACATCGATCGTGCCCAGCCAGTGCACCTCGCCGTCATTTTCATCGAAACGGCTGACGAAGTTCTCGTAGCCCGAGATGATCACCATCACCACCAGCGAGGCGACCAGTGCCGCGTCGATCAGGCCGAGCATCTTGAGGATGGTGTCGGTGTCGCCAAGCGTGAACGCCACGGTGACGAACTCGTAGAGTTTCTTGCCGAAGGACAGCGCATAGACGGCAAGTGCCAGACCTAGCCCGATATAGAAACACGACCAGCAGCCAGCGCGTGGCGAGAATGATCAATTCGATGGCGAGTTCGAGACGTTTCATATTTGGTTCCGGTCTTTTTGGTCACTGTCGTATTTCGGGCAGGCCGCCACGGTTTGCAAGGGCGGTTGTCGAGGGAAACAAAAACCCCGCCGGAGGGGACCGGCGGGGCTCATGCGTCCCGCTGGAGTCGGGACAGGGCAGGGAACGCCCTTCCGAAATCTGGGGTTGTCAATCCGGCGATTCAATGATCCCACCGAATCGCCGGCTACAATTCTTCTTGAGCTGTGCTCCTTCGCGCAGCATACCCATCCCAGCAAACCGGGATGGGCATGCTCTTGCAATCGTGATTCCGGAAGCCGGTTCAGGCTTCTGGAAATCAGCATCAATTCGTCGCTGGCCACCGGCGCCACCAGCGAGGTGATGCGGCGGATGGCGACGCGGCGGTTCTCCCGGTTGGGCGCCCGATGTGTCGACCTTGAGATACTCCTCGCCATAGCCCTGCGTCGTCAGGTTCTCCGGCGGGATACCGAAGGCATTGGTGAGCGCCTCGGCGACGGCTTCGGCGCGCCGGTCGGACAGAGCAAGGTTCGCCTCCGGCGTGCCGACGGCATCGGTATGGCCTTCGATCAGGAAGGTTTCGGCCGGGTTCTTCTTCAACAGCTTCTCCATGGCGCCGGCGACGCCGTCGAGCTTCTGCACCTCGGTGTCGGAGATCGAGGCCGAACCGAACTCGAAGTTCAGCGTGTCGAGATCGACGCGACGGGCAATGTCGCGCACGCGGGCCGAACGCTTGACCTCGTCGATCGAGTAGAGGCGCTGGACCTTCTCCACCGGCGGCTGTTCGAGGAAGGTGTAGTAGTCTTCCGGATCCTCGACGTTCTCGGAGTCGAGGATGTACTCATCGCGCGGAATGGTGAGCCGCATCGGCGGCAGGTCGTCGCCGGGATCGCGCCAGTCGCCATCATCCTCATAGTGCCGCTCGTCGACATAGCTCAGCACATATTCGCGGCCATCCGGCGTGATGCGCGAACGCTGGATGACGTCGCCGTAGCGGTTGCGGATGGTGACGATCTGGACGCCGTTGTCACGCTCGACGATTTCCCGGGTGCGGCCGCCCGACAGATCCTCGTAATAGACATTCCTGGCGCCGCGGTGCATGCGCGGAGCGTCATTGCTTTCCACGATCGTCTGGTTGTTGAACTGCAGGATGACGCGGTCGCCGAACTCCCTGACGACGTCGACGCCTTTCGGACGCCGGCGGTCGCGGACGTTCTCATCGGGCGCACGCTCGACGCGCTGTGCCCTTTTCTTCCGTCACCGGAACGATCTTTTCAGGCTGGATCGCCTGCTGGGCCGACTTGTCGTCGGTGGGTGGCGGTCCCTGGTCGACCGGAGCCGGCTGCGGGGCTTGCACCTGCTCGCCATTCTGCTGGGCGGGCTGGTTGGCCTGCTCGCCACTCGCATTCTCGCCTCCCTGCTGGCCGTTCTTGCCCTTGCGCTTGCGCAGGACATCCTTCTGGCTGTCGAGGATGGGGGCTGCGTTCTTGTCGGCCGGGGCTTCGCCCTGGGCCGCATTTTCACCTGGCCGGCTGTTCGCCTTGGCCGGCTGTTCGCCGGTCGCGGGCTGCTGGCCATTGGCGGGTTGTTCGGCCGTCGACGGCTGTTCTGCGGTGGCCGGCTGCTCTCCCGTCACCGGCTGTTCGCCGACGGCTTCTTGCCGCGCTTCTTCTTGCCCTGAGGCTGTTCGCCCTCGGCGGGTGCTGCCTGCTGCTCAGGCTGAAGCGGTTCGGCCTGCGGAACGGGCTCACCGGCGGGCGCTGCCTTCTCGGCCGGCGCCTGCTCGGCGGGGGCGGCTTCGATCTGCTGTTCCTGCTTGCGCTTCTTGCGCAGGGGCTGTTGTTGTTGTCGTTTGCCGGGGCGGCCTGCTCGGCGGGCTGTTCGGCAGGTGCGGCCTCCTGCTGCTGCTGGTCGCGCTTTTTCCTGCGCGGCTTGATCGGCTGCTCTTCGTTTGCCGGGGCCGCCTGCTCGGCGGGCTGTTCGGCAGGTGCGGCCTCGATCTGCTGCTGCTGGTCGCGCTTCTTCCTGCGCGGCTTGATCGGCTGCTCTTCGTTTGCCGGGGCGGCCTGCTCGGCGGGCTGTTCGGCAGGTGCGGCCTCGATCTGCTGTTGCTGGTCGCGTTTCTTCCTGCGCGGCAACTGCTCCTCAGCGGCAGGCGCCGCCTGTTCGGCCGGAGCCTGTTCGGTCTGCTGCTGTTGATCACGCTTCTTCCTGCGCGGCTGCTGTTCCTGCTCGCCCTGCGCCGGCGCAGCCTGCTCCGCCGGCGCGGATTCTGTTTGCTGCTGCTGGTCGCGCTTCTTGCTCTTGGGCTGCTCCGGCTCCCCCTGCTGTTTCTGCGCGCAGGCCTCTGCCGATTCACCTTCGGCACAGGCTGCTTGCGCCAGGATCAGCGGCGCTGCGATGTGCTGCAGAGGGCCGAAAGCGACACTGTCCTGCAGCGGGTACGCGCCCAACGGCGCGGATGCCATCAGCAGGCCAATTGCTGTGCCTGCCAGAATCCGTGGTTGGCGTTTCATCTCAAATTCTCCTTGTGGGGTCCCATCCCTGCCCAAACTTTCATCATCCGGATTTGGTTCCGGTTTGCGGGCATTACTGGCAACGAAGGACGATTGACCGGCCTTTTGAAGGCAACTTCGTGTTTTTCGTATGGTGCCGGCCGCATTTGCGGCGATCGAGTGGCACAGGCCGCCTTTGCGGCGATGACAGCGCTTGACCTTGGCGTCGGTGAGGGCCACATCGGCACAATGGACGCGCCGTTCTGGAAAACCAAGACGCTCGAGGCGATGACGCCGGCCGAGTGGGAATCGCTCTGCGACGGCTGCGGCAAATGCTGCCTGTCGAAGCTCGAGGACGAGGACACCGGCGAAATCTACTGGACGAGCGTCGGCTGCAGGCTGTTCGACGCCGAAAGCTGCCGCTGCGCCGACTATGCCAACCGGCTGGCGCGCGTTCCCGATTGTGTCGGGCTGACGCCGCAGAATGTGCGTACGATCACCTGGCTGCCCAGGACCTGCGCCTACCGGCTGGTGGCGGAGGGGCATGACCTCTACTGGTGGCACAGGCTGGTTTCGGGAAGTGCCGAGACCGTGCATGAAGCCGGCATCTCGATCCGCGGCCGGGTCAAGGTCTCGGAGACCGACTTGGCCGAGCCGGACGACTATTTCGACTATATGCTCGATGACGAGCCTTGACACGATTTTCGCCGCAAAGCGGTAGCAAATACCACGCGCCGACCCGGCGTTGCCCGGAACCGGCGAGGCGATCGGGCGTTTGAGTTCCGATCGCCAACCGATGATTTGCCACATGAACCGAAGATGAATGGACGGTTCGCAAAGAGTTCAGACTGGCAAGCGCATTGTTCCCCCATCGGTTCACGAGGACGGGCGAGAGCCCGCAACAAGGAGAGAAGACATGTTCAACATCAAGACGGCAGCCCTTTCGGCCCTGGTCGGTCTCGGTACGCTGGCCGCCATCCCGGTCACCACTGCCCATGCCGACAGCATCTACCTCGGCTTCGGCAACAACCATGAACCGCGCATCGGCGTCTATAGCGGCGATGATGATGGCTACCGCCGTGAACGCGACTGGCGCCGCCGTGGCTGTTCGCCGGACCGCGCCCTCGACAAGGCCGAGCGCATGGGCCTGCGCCGCGCCCGCATCGTCGACGTCAGCCGCCGCACCGTGAAGGTCGCGGGCCGCCAGTATGGCGACCGCGTGGTGGTCGTGTTCGCCAACGAGCGCGGCTGTCCGGTCATCTATCGCTAAGGATCGGCTGAAGCGTCGGGATGACCTCTGACGAGGCATGATCTCTGCGTAGACGATCTCTGCGAAGATCGGCTGATGTCTTCGAGGGTCAGCCAGAGCCCCTTTCCGCCAGGACGGAAGCGTGCGGCTCAAAAAACCCCGGAGGACCAGTCCTCCGGGGTTTTTCATGTCTTGTGCCGATCCGAACCGATTGGCTTTCGTCCCGTCGATGGCGGCTGACGGCGCTTACTTCAGCTCGAACGTGACGGTGACCTGCACCGCATAGGAATTCTCGCCGGCCTGCACCGGAACCGCCGCGCCCGCGGCATCGAAGGCCTTGGCGTTGATCGGCATCGGTGGCGGTGCGATGTTCTGGTCGGTGATCTCCAGCACCCGGCCGATGCTTGACGCCGGCGGCTTCGGCCAGCGTCTTGGCTTTGGCCATGGCGTCGGCGACCGCCTTCTTGCGGGCCTCGGTCACGGCGGCCGACGGATCCTCGTTGGAGAAGGCGATGCCGCCGCCCTGGTTGACGCCGAGCGACACCGCCTTGTCGAGGATATCGCCTGTCTTGGTCGATGTCGCGGATACGCACCGAAAGCGTGTTGGTCACCTGGTAGGCGACGAGCTCGGCCTCCTGGCTGCCGTCCGGCTTGTTGGTGTAGTTGTAGCGCGGGTTGATCTGGATGCCTGCCGTCTGCAGATCGCGATCCTTGATGCCGGCCGATTTCATCGCCGCGATCACGGCGGCCATGGCGTCGTTGTTGGCGTCGAGCGGCTGCGCGCGCCGTCTTGGCCTCGCGCATGACGCTGAGCGTCAGCAGCGCCAGATCGGGTGCCGCGGTCGCCTGGCCTTCGCCCGACACGATGATGCGGGGCGCAGGCTGCAAATCGGCGGCGCTGGCCATTGCCGGAAAAGCAATCGCGGCGGCGAGCGCCAAGGGCATGAGTGTCAGCGGCAAAAGATGTCTGGTCATCAAAATCTCCTCGGTCTGCGATCCAGTCGCATCTGGCAACTAGGGCGCGAATATGGGCTGATTTGGGCGATCGCCGCCAGCCCGTCCGGAAAGCCTTGTGCCGGCCGGGGAAAAACACTAATCCAGCCGCGTGGGGCCTGTAGCTCAATGGTTAGAGCCGGCGGCTCATAACCGCTTGGTTGGGGGTTCGAGTCCCTCCGGGCCCACCATAACCATTGATTTTTCTAAATAAAATTGCCATGGGCCCAAAACGTTTTGGGCCCATTATGGGCCCGTGGAGATACGGCAGCCCGGTGTTGTTCCAGCTTGGCTCGGTTCATCTGACGACCCGCAGGCTTGCCCGCCGCTTCATGGCGTCGCGTTTGGCCTCGCGTTCATTGATGGCGCGAGCGATGTCGACCGCCATCCGCTTCTTATTTGCCTCTCGTACATACTCGTCCGTTATGGTCATCGATGAATGCCCCATCGCCTCCATGATGGCACGCGCTTGGATATTGCATTCTGCCAGATACGTCCCGAAGGTGCGACGTAGTCCGTGAAGCGTATAGCCGTCGGCGATACCTGCTTGCCGCGTCCAATGCTGCATCATGCCTGTCAGGCTCTTTTCCGAGAATGACTTTCCATACGCGTTCTTTAGAACGGTGCCGCCCTTCGAGCGGTCAAGCGGTTCTAAGCTGACCGCCAGCTTGTCCACGACCGGAATGAACATCTCCTTCCCGCCGTGGCGATTGCGATTTTTCTTTTGACGAAAATCGAAGGCCTCGATCAATTCGAGCGAGCCGTCGAACAGTTCGATCTCCTCAGTTACGAGATCATCCCATTCAAGGTCGGCGATGTCGCCGCGTCGGTTGCCGAGCCAGAAGCCGAGCGCATAGCAGGTTCGCGCGGGCGAACCGATCGGATGCCGCTCCTCGTACTTCTCTCGGATCGCAATTGGCCAAGCCGGGTTCTTGGTCGATTTAGGTACACGCACACGGATCGACAGCGATGGATCTTCCTGCGGCTTAATCCATTTCTCCACATCGGTTGCTATCCAAAGCAGTTTCCTGATCGCCACCATCATATGTTTTGCCACTGTCCAATTCGTGGCGAAGATTCCCTCGATAATCGTTCGCAGCCGATCCGCGTCGAGGTGCTGGACGGGAGTATCGCGCCAGGTAAGGGGATAGCCGGTGTCGACCTGCAGGTTGAGAAAACGTTCAATCAACCGCGCATTCTTCTGCTGCGTAGCCTCATCGAAATCCAGCCACTCCATCGTTGTTTCAAGCCGGCGCGCGGCATGGCCAAAGGTCTTTGGCAGTGCCCGACCGGGCAAATCGATGATAACTGCCTTGTGGCCTTGACCCTGCGTGGCCTTCTCGTAAGCCGCCTCGAACTCACTTTCGCCGGGCTTACCGGGAAGGCGGATTTCGGGCATGCCCTTTGCCCGGTAGCGATAAACCAACTTCCCTCTTTTGAGGCGCGAAGAGACCCCAGGGTAGTCGGCGTCCTTGAAAGGCCTAGCCATCAAACGCTCCTTTCGGGCTTCTGCCGCCGGCGCTCGACGCGCGGAGAGTCTTCCAGCATCGCCTGTAGCGAAAGGGTTTTGCTTTCCATGGCAACGCGCAGGAGCACAGGGTAAGGGAATCCTCTGCCTTGCTCTATGCCTTCAAACGTGCGCTTCGGTATTCCAAGAACCTTGGCGGCGGCTTCCGCAGTAATCCCGCCTTTGGCCCGCCAGGCTTTCACTTCTTGCGCCAGTTTCTCGTTCTGGTCCACATCATGCCTTCCGCACAAGTCACAGCCATACTACGTCTACAGCGTATACGCAACTGGCGTAGCTATCATCTTTTTCCTCCATCCCGTTTGCTTCGTTCCAACAACTCTTGGAGACCGCTGTCCTTCTCTGGCAACGAGGTGAAAGCGATATCGAGGGCTACACGGTCCCAGATGGTGCGGCTATTGATATGCTTAGGTCTCGGCATGCGCCCGTCAGCAACCATCTCCTCGAAGAGCGTCGATCCAACCCCAACATAACGTGCCGCTTCATCACGAGAGAGACCTCGCGGGGGATACGAGATTGCATCACTCTTCACGGGCGTCGCCCCGGGACTGTCGGGGCACGCGTCGGACGGTTGCGGTAGGTGGAAGTCCTTTGAAATGGCACCGTGATGCTGCCCGAACAAACTAACTTCATGCAGATGTCCTTGATCGGCGAGCGTGTGTTGCCACACTAGGGAACATTGCGTTGGGCGGAAGCCCTCTCAACAGGTCGTACGGCAAAAGCAAGCTGTGGAGTGCAAATCGGATGAATGCCAGGCTGGAATTGTGGTGCGCAATGCCTTGCCCGCAGGAAGCAGATCATTGTCGCCGATCGGCGGCTGGCTATCGACACTTGGAACCCAGAGCGACCGCCGTTCGGCTCCCGTCATGGGCGCAACATGCGGACCACCGCCGGCGGGGACAGTCGGTCCCGCGTCCCGTCCTGCGGCCGGCGCTATGCTGACGCTCCTACGGCTGTCCCGTTAACCGTCCGCGGCGGGGGCGAATTTCCTCCATCCTGCGCGCGACAATCGTCCGTTGTTGCGGACGCGCGCAGGACTGCGGTTTATACGCCGTTTTCCCTTGGCGCCGACCGTCGTCGGCGTGAATATCGCGGGTGCAGCGATAGTCTTTTAATGGGTTCCGCTATCGGTGCGGTTGGCACGGGTTCAGGCAAGCGGGGTCATGATGCGAATGTCGTCCGCGTGCTGCAAATCCAGTTCGGTTTGATGGTTGGGAACGTCGAGGCCAGCGATTGCCGGCAGTATTCGGCCCAAGCGAAATATTGTTTGCAGGCAGCGCCCAGTTAGAGTGAGAGGGCTGCGGTCTCGGCCGTGACGGGTTGAGGATCGAGAGAGAGGCTCTCGGCGTCCGTCATGGAGATCAGCCATGAGCAAAGTTGAAGTTCTGGACGCAGTGCGCGACGGAAGCGGCGGCTACAAGGTCGATGTCGAGCCGCGGCGACAGCGGATCGGCCGGGTGTCGTCGGAGTGGTTCTCCCGCCCGGACGACGAGCGCTATCTGTCCCTGTCCGAACTGTTCGCGGCGGTGCAAGCGTCGCAGCCGAGCACAGCCGGACCCGGACGGTCGAGAGCGCGGCGATCCGCGTCGAGGCGAGCCGCGACAACGCCGAGCGGCTGTCGCTCGATGCTGCCCGGGCGACCGACGCCACGGTCGCGCCGACCCACTGGAGCTTCGGCCAGCTCGCCGGCCTGGTCGGCGCGCCGGCGGCCTACCTGCGCCAACTTCCCGCCCCGCTCGCCGGCATCAACCTGCAGTATGGCTTGGCTTCACACCGCGCCGAGCAGGTCAAGACGCTCGAGACCGACGACGGCCGCATGGAACTGCGCGCCGTCACCGGTCCGGACTATGGCCGGATCTACGACCACGAGCTGGTCGAGGCGGTGCAGCGCATCGCCGGCAACGGCACCGGCGACACCCGCTGGAAGGTGCCCGGCGTGCTCGACTGGTCGACCGGCATCTACAATCCGCGTGTCGACGTCACCAAGGACACGACGACGCTCTACGCTCGCGACCGCGACGTCTTCCTGTTCCTGGTCGACGACCTCAATCCGATCGAGGCGGGCCGACTGCCGGACGGCTCGCCCGACCTCTACTTCCGCGGCTTCTATTGCTGGAACTCGGAGGTCGGCGCCAAGACGCTCGGCATGGCGAGCTTCTATCTCCGCGCCGTTTGCCAGAACCGCAATCTCTGGGGCGTCGAGGATTTCGAGGAGATCACCATCCGCCACTCGAAATATGCGGCCTCCCGTTTTGCCCACGAGGCGGCGCCGGCGCTGACCGGTTCGCCAACTCCTCGCCCGATGCCGTTCGTCAACGGCATCAGGGCGGCGCGCGAGCGGATCGTCGCCCGCACCGACGAGGAGCGCGCCGACTTCCTGCGCAAGCGCGGCTTCTGCAAGGCCGAGACGCGCGAAGATCATCGAGACGGTGCTCGCCGAGGAGGGCCGCCCGCCCGAGAGCGTCTTCGACTTCGTCCAGGGCATCACCGCGGTCGCGCGCGACAAGACGCATCAGGACGCGCGGCTCGACATGGAGGCGCAAGGCGAAGAAGCTGCTGGACCGGGCCGCCTGACTTCCTGAGCCGGATCGCGGCTTCGGCCCGGTTCCGCACCTCTCCTGCCGTCCGATCTCTACGGCCCGCCTCTCAGAGTGAAGAGGGCGGGCCGTAGCTTCGTGACGGGTTGGAGGTCGAGAGAGAGGCTTTCGGCCGCCCGTCGCGGAGTACATCACATGGCTACTGCTGCGAAGAAAATCACCCTGTCGTCGTCGCGCGACATCCCCTTCAACAAGCTCGTCATCTGCCCAGTCGAACGTCCGGCGGATCAAGGCCGGCGTCTCGATCGAGGAGCTTGGCCGAGGACATCGCCCGGCGCACGCTGCTACAGAGCATCACCGTCCGGCCGTTCGCGATGCGGACGGCGACGAGACCGGCATGTTCGAGATTCCGGCCGGCGGGCGCCGCTATCGCGCGCTCGAACTCCTCGTGAAGCAGAAGCGCCTTGCGAAGAATGCGCCGGTGCCCTGCGTCATCCGCGAAGGCGGCTTGGCTGAGGAGGACTCGCTCGCCGAAAACATCCAGCGCGCACCGCTGCATCCCTCGACCAGTTCCGCGCCTTCCTGGCCTTCGCGAGAAGGGCATGTCGGAGGAGGAGATCGCCGCCGACCGTTCGTCGTCGGTCGGCGGTCGTGAAGCAGCGCCTGCGGCTCGCGTCGGTCTCGCCCAAGCTGCTCGATGTCTATGCCGACGATGGCATGACGCTGGACCAGCTCATGGCGTTCACCGTCTCGGGGACCATGAGCGCCAGGAGCAGGTCTTCGAGCGGCTGGCCCAAAGTCCTACGACAAGGAGCCGTATGTCATCCGCCGCATGCTGACCGAGGGCGCGGTCCGCGCCTGCCGACAAGCGCGCACAATTCGTCGGCCTCGACGCCTATGTCGAGGCCGGTGGCGTCGTCATGCGCGACCTGTTCCAAGGCGATGATGGCGGCTGGCTGCAGGATATCGGCGCTCTCGAAACGCTGGTTGCGGAGAAGCTGCTGAAGTCTGAGGCGATTCTCGGCCGAAGGCTGGAAGTGGATCGATGTCGCGCCGGATTTCCCCTATGGCCACACCTACGGTCTGCGCCGCCTGCGTGGCGAGCAGTGCCGCTCTCACCGAGCAGGAGCAGCCACGCGTGACGCGCTGCAAGCCGAGTTGGACGGGCTGGAGCAGACTTATGCCGAAGCCGACGAGCTTCCCGAAGAGGTAGATCGAACGGCTCGGCGAGATCGAGACGGCGATCGAGCGCGCTTGACGAGCGGCCGGACGTTTTCGATCCCGAGGAAATCGCGCGCGCCGGTGCCTTCGTCAGCATCGACGCGATCGGGCAACCTCACGGTCGAGCGTGGATATGTTCGCCCCGAGGACGAGAGCGATCCGAGGCGAGACGGAAGCCGATGGCGAAACCGGACGCTGACGCCGTCGCGGCGCGAGTCGACAAGACCACGAAGGTCGACGGCGCCGATCGCTGAAACCGGCCGACGAGCCCGAGGAGGACGACGGCCTGAGGCCGATCTCCGGACCGCCTGATGACCGAGCTGACTGCGCATCGTACGCTCGCCCTGCGCCACGTGCTCGGCGAGCAAGCCCGATGTCGCCTTCGTCGCGGCGCTTCACGCGCTCACGCCTCGGGCCTTCTACCACTACGGCTCGACACCTGCCTCGAGCTCGACCTGAAGAGCGCCAGTTTCGCCGCGCAGGCGCCGGGCTCAATGACAGCGTGTCGGCCGAGGCTGTCGCCGCCCGGCACGAGACCTGGGCGGCAGGCGTTGCCGAAAGAGCCCGGCGACTGTGGGATGCCCTCCAGGCGTTCGACAACGACCGCCGGCAGGCCCTGTTTGCACACTGCGTCGCGCTGTCGGTCAATGCGGTGTTCGAAGCTTACAACCGGCGGCCGCGCGCGCTCGCCCACGCCGACCAACTGCGCGAGCGCGGTCGATCTCGACATGGCTGCCGCCGGCTGGACGCCAACGGTCGACAGCTATCTCGGCCGTGTCACCAAGGCGCGCATCCTCGCCGCGGTGCGCGAGGCGAAGGGTGAGCGAGCGGCGCGACTCTATCGATCACCTGAAGAAGGTCGAGATGGCCGAGAAGGCGGAAGCCCTGCTCGCCGGCTCGGGCTGGCTGCCGGAACCGCTGCGCACGCCGGCTCGCGACGTCCCGGCATCGCCAAGACCGATGTCGACCGCGAGCAAACCGGCTCGACGCCGCGCCCGAACCGGCTCGAAGACACGGCGGAGCACGGCGGCGAAACGGCCATGGCCGAAACCGGCGCACGGCGGCGAGGATGAGCCGGCCGCGAACGAGACCGCATGCCGATCGCGGCCGAATAGCAACAGGAGCGACATGTCAGCACCCTAGGGCCCGTCGGCGACGGCGGGCCCTTTTTCTTTGGAGGCCGGCATGGGACAGATGCCGCTGACCTTGCGCGGCGGCTGGTCGGAACGGGCCGAGGCGGTATGCCGCCACTATCTTTCGAACGGCCGCCGCGCGGGCCGTTACTGGCTTGTCGGCGACGTGCGCAACACGCCGGGACGCTCGATGTTCGTGCGGCTGCACGGCCGCGAATCCGGCAAGGGCGCGGCCGGCAAATGGACCGACGCCGCCACTGGCGAACATGGCGATCTCCTCGACGTCATCCGCGAGAGCTCGGCCTGGCGACTTCCGGGACGTCGCCGACTGAGGCGCGGCGCCTTCCTCGGCATGCCCCAGCCCGAACCGCAAACCTGCAGCACGTCGAATGCAGCGGCGTCAGCGTCCTCAGGCTCGCCGCAAGCGGCACGGCGGCTCGTCGCAATGTCGCAGCCGATCTCAGGCACGCTGGTGGAGACATATTTGCGTGCACGCGGCATAACGGCCTTGCACGAAACTGGAAGTCTCCGCTTCCATCCTCGCTGCTATTACCGTCCCGACGAGATGCGCCGACCGAGACTTTGGCCCGCGATGATCGCGACGGTGACCGATCTCAACGGCACGCTCACCGGCGCGCACCGCACATGGCTCGATCCGGGCGGCTTCAGCGAGGCCCGGCTAGGCGCCCGATCGACACGCCGCGGCGGGCCATGGGCGAACTGCTTGGCCACGCGGTGCGCTTCGGTGTCGGCTGTGACGTGATGGCGGCCGGCGAAGGCATCGAGACCATGCTGTCGCTACGCTGCGTTGCCCGCCCTGCCGGTGATCGCGGCGCTGTCGGCGGCGCATCTCGCGGCCATCCTGTTTCCCGACACGCTGCGCCGGCTCTACATCGCTCGCGACAATGATCCGGCAGGCGATGGCGCAAGGCGACCCTGATCGAACGCGCCAGCTCGGCCGGGATCGAAGCGATCGTCCTGTCGCCGCAACTCGGCGACTTCAACGAGGATCTGCGTCTGCTCGGTCTGGACGCGGTCAGAGCGACGTTGCGGCTTCAGATCGCACCCCAGGACGTCACACGCTTCATGCCCCTCGCGGCCTGAGCGGAAGGAGGGATGAGATGGCGGCAAGTCTCGCTGTCGGGTGGCCCGTGTGTATGGCGTTCTTCGCGGGGGGTGCCGGCCCAAGGCCTTCTAGAGGGCGATCGGGCACCGGCCGGCCCGGACCCGCAATGGCTGTGCCCGGCTATTTTCCGTCGGCCTTCGCGCCCACGCGGCAGGCCGCGGGGGGGCACGGCTTCAGGCCTTTCCATCGCGAAACAAAATAGCCGGGCTCGCCATCCTCCAAGCAATACGCAACGGAACCAAGGCCACACAGCA